>JBLZZJ010000071.1:0-23855 GCA_050282285.1 Pseudomonas sp. | reverse complement strand
GATTGCGGCCCTTCGCGAGTGGCAGCTTCCGGCCACCCTCAGACCACCCACCTTCAATCAAAAACAGCCTTTGCCCCATGCCCAACGGTATTCTTGTCAGCCCAATGAGCAGCGCCCGGAGCCCCATGATCAGACAAGCGAACGCCACCGACCTGACGGCCATACGTGCTTGTGCGCAGCGGGCCTATGGCCGGTATGTCGCGGCCATTGGCAGGCCGCCGGCCCCGATGGCGGCGGATTTTGCGGCGTTGATCGAGGCGGGGCAGGTGCAGGTGTATGTGGCGGCGGGCGGTGAGGTGGTGGGGTTCATCGTCTTTTACCCGTCAGCGGATCACATGCAGCTCGACAGCGTTGCCGTGCAGCCGGAGGCCGCCGGGCTGGGGATCGGCAAGGCGCTGATCCGGCACTGCGAGGACGCGGCGCGGCGGCAGGGCCTGTGCGCCGTGCACCTGTACACCAACGAAAAGATGACCGACAACCTGGCGATCTACCCACGGCTGGGGTACCGGGAAGTGGGGCGGCGCGAGGTGGATGGCTTCCGGCGGGTGTTCTTCGAGAAGCCCCTGGGCTGAGCCCGCGGCCGTGGCCGGCTCCGCGTCAGGACCGGCCACGGTCGGTCAGGGATAGGCGCGCTCGAAGGCCCCCAGGTCGCAGTTGGCGAGGCCGTCGCCGTTGCCGTCCCGGGGGCGGTCGAGGCCGCGCTGGTCGTGGCTGGCGCAGTTGCCGGCGCCGGTGTCGATGGCGGCGCTGGTGCGGCGCAGCGGGTGTACCGGGTGGCCGTTGTTGTCCTGCAGGGGGAACAGGTGGTGGGTGAAGGTGGTGGCGTCGTCGATGTAGTTGTCGGCGATGCAGTTGCCGCCATCGGTGCCCAGCAGCAGGCCCCGGGCCTGGAAATCCACGGCGCCTGGCAGGTTGTGGCAGTTGCGCAGGGCCTGGAATTCGTTGGAGTAGTTGCCGGAAACGATGCTGTTGCGCAGCACCAGGGTGCCGCGGTTATTCACCCCCCAGCCGTCGTTGCCGGCGATGGTGACGTGAATCAGCTCGGCACGTGCGTTCACCGACAGCTGCTGGTCCCACGGGTGCCCGTTGTCGAAGGCGGCGCGTTCGTCGCTCTGGTTGCCCGTGAGGGTGCTATTGGCCAGGCGCATCTGCCCGGCATTGTGGATGGCACCCCCGACGCCACTGCGCAGTACCCGGTTGTTCTGGAAGGTGGTGCGGGCGATGTCGGCCGTGCCCTGGTTGTAGAGCGCGCCGCCCATGCCCCGTTCGTGGTAGTCGAAGGCCATGTTGCCGATGAACAGGCTGTCGCGGACCAGCAGCGTGCCTTCGTTATAGAGTGCGCCACCCTTGCCCGCGTCCAGGGCTTCTTCGCTTCGAAGGCTATTGTCCCGGAACTGCGAGCGGTGCACCTCCAGGGTGCCGAAGTTGGCGACGGCACCCCCGTTGCCGGCGCGCTCGGCCGGGTAGGGCATGTAGACGATCCCCTCGTTCTCCACGAACGCCACTTGGTGCAGGTGCGTATGGCCCTGGTTGAGCAGTGCACCGCCGTCGTAGATCTGGAAGCCGCGGGTGAGGGTCAGGTCCCTCAGCTTCAGCTGTGCGCCGGGGTGCACGTGAAACAGGCGGTCCAGGCTCCGCCCGTCCAGGCGGGTTGCCTGCATGCCCCGGCCAATCACACTGACCCGGCCATGGACATCCAGGTCGCCGAGGACGTTGTCGTTTTCGTCCTCGGGCCAGTTCTGCCCGGGGGGCGGGCCGGCCAATTCCAGCAGGTATTCCCCGCTCTGCAGGCGGATCAGGGTGTCTTCCTGCGCCGCGTTGGCGGCCGAGATGGCTTCGCGCAGGGAGCAATGGGTCTGGGTGCATTCGCCGTCGTCTTCGTCGGCGAAAGTGGTGACGTTCAGTTCCAGGGCGCTGGCAACCAGCGGAACGGTCAGGGCGCTGGCGAGCAGCAGGGGGCGGTAGCAATGGCCTGGCATGGTGATCCCTCAATCATGGACCAGCGCTCGACGGCACAGCTGAGGCCAGCATCTAAGTGGTGTGTCCTGCGCACTGGCGCGCAGGACCCGCAGCGGCGGACCTAGATGCAGACTGCGCCGGGGCGCAAAGGTGCCTTTGGCAGCGGGGCGGGGATCAGCAGGCGGTGGCGTGGCGCTGTACAGGCGCATGCCGCCCGTTCAGACGACTCGGGTCGGCGTCACGCTGACGCGGGGCATCCTGATGCGTGGTGCGGTCTCGGGTGCCCGTGCAAGCAGGGGCTGCCAGGCGGTTCGCCATTGGGTCAGGGTGGCTGCGTCACCGTCGAAAATCAGGTCGAAGAACGCCAGGGCCAGCTCGGCGGTGGCCCTCTTCACCTTGGGGTTGAGCCGTGTGCCGCCGGTGAACGCGCGGTCGGTGAACATGCTGTGCGAGCCGCCGTGGAACACGGCCAGCATTTTGTTCGGGTGGGCGATCGCATCGAATATGGCCAGTCGATCTTCCACGCCGGAGTGGTAGCCCGGAATGTTGATCACATCTTCGGTCGCCGTCACGTGCACGGTGGGCACCGACACCTGGCTCAGCACTGCCGCCAGGTCGGTTTCGCCATAGAAGGGCGGCGCGGAAATGACCACGGCAGCGCAGAAGCGCGAGTCTAGGCAACTGATGGTCTGGCCGTTGCGCACGACTTGCGCGCCGACTGTCAGTAGCGTGGTGTTCGCGCCGTAGGAGTGGCCCGCTGCGATGAGGCGCTGGCGGTTCACGGCGGCACCCAGGCTGCCGGTTTCGTCCGAGAGCATCCGGTCGAGCGCGAAGTGCACATCGCCAGCTCGCGCGATGGCCTCCGCCTCCTGGGCCGCAGCCTGCAGGCGGGCCACCACGCCGAACGGATTGCCCCGCCACAGGGCCGAATCGCTGCCCACATGCTGGACGTGCAGGCTGGCGATACCATGGGCCGACCAGTGCCGGCCGAGGTAACTGTAACCTTGCCGCGAGCCGCCGATGCCATGGGAGAACACCACCAGCGGCACTGACGCGTCAGCCGTTGCACCTGCGGGCCAATACAAGCGGGCGGGCACCGGGCGCGAGCGTGCGTGATCGAACCAGTCGAAATCAGTCACCAGCGAAGGGGACTCGCTGGGCTGCGCGTTGGCGATCGCATGGGGGCCGGCCACCGCTGCCAACAGCAACAGGGCATTCACCTGACGGCGGCTGATGGTCAGCGGCGTCGAGGCTGGGGAGGACGGGTCGGGTTGCAGTTCATTCATGGCGTAAAGGGACCGGTGGAAGGATCAAGGGGGTTTATTTTTCAGTGGCGATGACGAGGCCGCCGGTCGCTGTATTCGCGCGCAAGACCAGGCCGGTCAGCCGTTCCGATTCGCTCCAGAGCCGCGCTGCGCTGTGGGTGTTCAGTGCCTGCTGAGGCACCTTGGCCACGGTCGGATACCCCCGTGTTTCACTGAGTCTGTGTGGGCCGTAATACGCACCGCCTTGGGCCAGCGGCGAGGTCGCGGCAAAGAGCGTAGGCAGTGCCCCTTGTGCCGCCGGCTGGAACAGGAACCACATCAGGCGACGGGCTACCCCGGCAGCGCTGCTGGCGCCGGCGCCATTGGGGATCAGCTCGGTGCGGGAAATGCCCGGGTGGGCAGCGAGGCTCTGGATGCCCCAGCCGGCGGCTTCGCTGCGCCGTTGCAGCTCGAGGGCGAACATCAGGCAGGCCAGCTTCGATTGGCCGTAGGCAACCATTGGTTTGTAGGCGCGCTCCGACTGCAGGTCATCGAAGTGCAGGGCCCCGCTACGCGCCGCCACGCTGGAGAGGGTGACGACGCGCGGCTTGTGGCCCTTGCGCAGCATCGGCAACAGCCGTGCGGTCAGGGCGAAGTGCCCCAGGTAGTTGGTCCCCAGTTGCAGCTCGAGGCCGTCGTAGGTCACCTGGCGTTGAGGAGTGGCCATCACGGCGGCGTTGTTGATCAACAGGTCGAGGCTGGCTTGCGCCTGCTGCAACCGTTCAGCGAATGCCTTGATGGAATCGAGGCTGGCCAGGTCCAGCAGTTCGAACCGTACCTGGGCGTCGGGCGCGCTCTGGCGAATTTCATCGACCGCTGCCTTCCCTTTGGCTGGGTTGCGGCCGGCGATGATCACGTAGGCGCCTGCACGGGCCAGCGCCAGGGCGTTCTGGAAACCAATGCCACCGGTTCCGGTGACAACTGCCGAACGGCCGGATTGGGAAGGGATATCGGAAGCGGTCCACTTAAGCATGATGAGGGCTCTGCAGGGATAGGGAGAGGTGCTGCAAATAAAAGCACTGAGTGCGTTTTTAATTGCACTTAGTGCTTTTATAGTTGCACTGAGTGCATTCGGTCAACGGGGCCAAATGTGCCAAATCGTTGCTGGAGTCGACCGATTCATGGGGTGATATCCAGCCCCTGCAAAGGCTGCAGCGCTTCCAGGGCTGCGCTCGACTCAGCCGCCTCTTTGCGAGGATCGCCTTCCCGCGTTTTCAGCGGGGCAGTGCCGCAGTCGTGTAACGCCGTTCAGAAGGGCTCTCCGGGCGGCCACGCGTTTTGCCTTGCCCGGGAAAGGTCGTTACTCTAGACAGGTTAATTTTTGCACCAAGTGCAGTTTTTAAGCGTGCTCCATGCACACGCAAGATAGGCCCTTTGGTATGCCCAACACTCTCCCCCTTGCGGACGCTGCGTCCATGGAAGGCCTGCGGGAACGCAAGCGTCGTGAAACGCGTCAGCGCATCGCCGAATCAGCCCTGCGGCTGTTTCTCGCCAACGGCTACCACGGCACCACGCTCGATGCTATCGCCGCGGAAGCGGGTATCTCGCGGCGCACGTTCTTTTCGTACTTCAAATCGAAGGACGACATCATCCTGTTCGGTCTGGATGGCGATATGGCCAGGCTGATCGCCGACCTGCTGGAAACCTCGCCTGACGTGAAGCCACTCGATGCCGTGCGCGACGTCATGGTGAAACACATCGCGCGCCATACCACCGAGCAGATGGTCGCCATCGACAACCTCATGCTGTCGAGCGAATCGCTGCTCGCGCGCAAGCAGACGTACTACATCAAGCAGGAGCTGGCGCTGGCCGGTGCGCTGTGCGAGATATGGCGGCAACCCGAGCGCCGCTCCGCCTTGCGGATGGTGGCGATGGTGTCGGTGGGCGCGATGCGGGTCGCGCTCCAGGCCTGGCGAGAGCAGACCGGCCAGCGCAAGCCGGTGGCCAACTACCTGCACGACGCCTTCGAGAGCCTGAAGTCCGAGCTCTGACTCGGCGCGGGTAGAGCGCGGCTGTCAGATGACAGCCATGCTCTCGCCCGCCCCCCAACAGCCCATCTTTCCAACATCTGATCAGTCGGTCGTGTACGTCCGGCGCGGCCTTTTGCTGGCTGCGGTTGGCTGGCTTTTTTTGCGCCGGTTACGCGGGCGTGGTGCTGCGCATCGATTCGCGCTCGGCGAACACGGCCTGGAATGTCGTCAGCTCGGGCGCGCCTTGTCGCCATTGCAGGCTGTCGAAACGGAAGTCCAGGTAACCCAGGGCGCAGGCCACCGCGATCTGCGCGATGGTCAGCGGGCCTTGCAGCTCGGCGGCCTGGGTTTCCAGGGCTAGCAGGGTGCGGCGCACCTTGCCCAGTTGACCGTTGATCCAGTCGTCCCACTGCCGGTCGGCCGGGCGTACGGCCTGTTCGTAGCGCAGCAGGATCGCAGCGTCCATCAGGCCGTCCGCCAGGGCTGCCAGGCGCAGGGTGCGCCAGCGTGTGGCGGGGTCGGTCGGGAACAGCGGCGCCTGGTCGTGCAGGGTATCGAGGTATTCGCAGATCACCCGGCTGTCGAACAGCGCGTCGCCGTCATCGATCAGCAGCACCGGGATCTTGCCCAGCGGGTTGAGGGCGTTGACCCGCTCATTGAGGGTCACCGGCAACACGGCGGTGTCGATCAGTTCGATCTGTGGCAGCAGGCCGGTTTCGCTGGCCAGTACACGGACCTTGCGGGCGAAGGGGGAAGCGGGGGCACTGATGAGTTGCATGGTTTCGACTCGTGGCAGGGGTTATCCGGGTTGTTCCGGGAAGGGGGAAGGGCTTAGGCTTTGCCGCAGTCCGGTCGGGTAGGTGCAGCATGGTCATAGACAAGAAGATCAACACGGCGTCCGTGCGCATGGCGTCGCTGGATCCGCTCGATCATTGCCTGGAGTTGTTGCACTTCGGCTTTCGCGGGCTGACGGTCGACGCGGACCGTTTCCTCGAAACCCAGGGGCTGTCTCGGGTTCATCACCGCATTCTGTATGTCATTGCCCGGGCCGACGAGATCAACGTCGGCGACCTGGCGACCACCCTGGGCGTGAGCAAACAGGCGGCGCACCGACCGCTGACCCATCTGTTCGAGCGGGGGCTGGTCAGTTGCACGCGCCAGCCGGAGCGCCATCGCTTCAAGCTGCTGGCGCTCACCGAGGAAGGCCAGGCATTGGAGCAAACCGCCACCGAACTGGAACGCCAGGCCCTGCGCGAGGCGTTTGCCGGCACCGACGGTGCCGGGCAGGACGCCTGGATGCAGGTGATGCGCAGCCTGGCCGAACGCCTGAACTGACCCCCTCATGTGATGCGCTCACGCACCACGATGCACTTGGCCAGCGGCTGCACCAGCGCCTCAGTCGCCTCTTCGCAAGACACCACGCTCGGGCTCACCATCAACGGGTCGCAGCGCCCGCTGCCCACCAGGTCGAACACCGTGGGGATGTGCGGCCGCACGTTGCACGCGCCTACCGACAGGGTGACGTCGCGCAGGTACATGCCGAACAGCGGGATCTTCGGGTCGTCGAACATGATGCCGATGCACGAACAGTGCCCGCCAGGTGCCAGGGCCAGCAGCCCACGGTGCAGGGCGTGCGGGTCCCGCGTGGCGGAAATCACCACGTCGTAGCGCTCGTCGAGACTCGCCTCCAGGTCGACCTGGGCACCGCTGCGCAGCGCCAGGTCGCGGCGGTAGTCGTTGTCGTCCAGGTAGTCGACGCTGGCGGCACCGGCGGCGACCGCCATCTGCACCGCCAGCACGCCGAGGCTTTCCGTACCGCCGACCACCAGCACACGGGCTTCGTCACGCGTGGCAATCGGACGGCTCGCGGCGACCCAGGCATCGGTCAGGTTGTCGCTGGCGCTGGCCACCGCGAGTGGGTTCAAGCCTGGCGGCAATGGCACCAGCATGGCGTCCGCGAAGGGCACATGCACCACCTCCGAGAACAGCCCGCCCCAGTGGCCGCCTGCCGGCACACCATAGGCCGCGTGGCGCGGCACCGAGGTGCAGGCGGTGGCGCGTCCGGCGCGGCATTGGCGGCAGTCGCCGCAGGCGATCTTCCAGGGCACCGACACCAGGTCGCCACGGCGAACGCTGGTTACCTCGTTGCCCACCTCCAGCACTTCGGCCACGCATTCGTGACCCAGGGCGAAGGGTGGCTTGAATGGCGTGACACCGGCGATCAGGCGCCGGTCGAGGTCGCAGGAGGCCGACGCGATGGGGCGTACCAGGGCGCTGCGTGGGCCAGACAGGGTCGGCGAGGGCGCCTCGACCCAGGCCAATTGCCCGGGACCGCGCACGATCAGCTCTTTCATCGCTAGCTCCGGATGACGAAGGTGGTGGTGGCCTTGGCGAACAGCTTGCCGGCGGCGTCCACCACCTGCGCGTCGCAGATCGCCAGGCTGCGCGTGCGTTCCACCACCCAGCCCTCGACCCGGTAGGTCTCGCCAGCAGTGAGCGGGCGCACGTATTTCACGTTGAGGTCCACGGTGGAATGGGCGGTGCTGGTTTCCAGTGTCGAGAACAGCGCCAGGGCCGCAGCGCCGTCCAGGCAGGTGGCGGCGAAACCGCCGTGCACCGCCCCTGCCGGGTTGAGGTGGCGCCCGTCAGGCCGTGCCTCCAGGGTGATGCGCCCCGGCTCCACGGCCACCGCGCTCAGGCCCATGGTCTGACCGATGGAGGGCGACGGCAGCTCGCCACGGATCAGGGCGCGCAGGGCCTGCAGGCCGGAGATTTCAGGTTCAGTCATGGGCAATCTCCTCTGGCGAAGCGGCGCCCTGCAGGGCGGGGTGGATGGCGGCCAGTTGGGCCGCGGTGTCGGGGTATTCGCGGAAATCGGTGATCAGCCCGTCGCGCAGCGTGAACAGATGAGCCCAGTGATTGACGTAGCGGCGTCCGGTGGCTTTGGACTTGCAGTGCGCCACACCAAGCGCCACGACCTGGCCTTGCTCGGCATCGACGACCAGCGATTGCTTTTCGAAAGTGAGGAACTCCAGGTGCTGGTCCAGCAGCCCGACGAACTCCAGTACCCCGGCATGGCCCCGATGCGCGCCGGCCCATGGCATGTAGGCTGGCAGCCCCGGCGCCTGCCAGTGGCAGTCGGTACCGCAGATGCGCAGGAGATTGTCTGAATCGCGGGTGGCGAAGGCCGTGTAGGCGGCCTCCACGACGTCGATCAGTGCGTGGCGATCAGGCATGTGAACCTCGCAAGGCAGCGGTGCTGCGTGCACCGGATGTGGCTAACCTATACGGGCCGTGCTTATCAGGTCAACATTGTTGATGTGATAAAAGAGAGGCCATTTCAGCCGCAACGGAACGACGCCGAGCAAGGCTCAGCGGTTGGGGAAGGGAGACAGTGCGCGGGGAAAGGGCGCTGCCGAATGGCGCGCCCGGTCGATCAGGTCTTCAACTGGTTGGCGAACTGGCCGACGGCGCTGACCACACGCTGGGCACCGTCCTGGATCTCGACGATCACCGCGCCGGCTTCGTTGGCCAGGTGCAGGCCCTGTTCCGCGTGTTCGCGGCTGCTGGCCATGCTGTCCACGGCGGTCTGTGCCAGGCTCTGGTTCTTCTGCACCACTTCGACGATTTCTTCCGCCGCCTGGCTGGTGCGTCCGGCCAGTTGCCGGACCTCATCGGCCACCACCGCAAACCCACGGCCCTGTTCGCCGGCGCGCGCCGCCTCGATGGCCGCGTTGAGGGCCAGCAGGTTGGTCTGGCCGGCGATGCCGCTGATGGTCTTGATGATCGAGCTGATCAGCTGCGATTGCTTGTCCAGCGCCTCGATACCATGCGCCGCTTCCTGCACCTGCTCGCTGATGCGGCGCATCACCGCCACGGTTTCGCTGACCACTGCCGCGCCTTTCTTGGCCGTGGCGTCGGTCTGTTGCGAGGTGCCGTAGGCGATGCTGGCCGCTGCGGCGACTTCCTCCTCGCGTTCCACCTGGTCGGTGATCACCGTGGCGAATTTCACCACCTTGTACAGCTTGTCGTGGGCGTCATGCACCGGGTTGTAGGAGGCTTCGAGCCAGACCACGCGGCCATGGGCGTCGATGCGCTTGAAGCGGTGGGCGACGAATTCGCCACGGTTGAGCTGCGCCCAGAATTCACGGTACTCGGCCGAGTTGTACTCCTCCGGCTCGCAGAACATGCTGTGGTGCTTGCCCTTGATCTGCTCCAGGCGATAGCCCATGCCCTGCAGGAAGCGGTCGTTGGCGGTCAGCACCTCGCCCTTGAGGTTGAACTCGATGACGGCGGTGGAGCGCAGCAGGGCGTTGATCAGGCCCTCGTGCTCCTTGGAGGTCTCGATGGTGCGGGTCAGGTCGTTGGCGCACAGGGTGAAGCCCGTGACCTGGCCCTTGCTGTTCTTCAGCGGCTGCCAGATTGAACGCAGCCAGGCTTCCTCGCCATCGGCGCGCAGCATGCGGTAGGCGCCGCTGACGTGCTCACCGCGGGTCAGGGCGGTCTTGAGCTTGGTGTAGTTGGCTTCACGGCGGAACGAGTCGGGGATGAAGTTCTCCACCGAGCGACCGATCAGGTCCTCGCGGCGGTAGAGCATTTCCTTGATGAAATTGTCGTTGGCGAACAGGATCTGGCCCGTGCGTCCAGTTCCAGCACCAGCATTTCCTCGTAGATCGACTCCTTGATCTGCTGATTCTTGGAATACTCTTCCCGCAGTGCTTCCAGTTCCTTCTTCAGCTGTTTGTTGAACATGACGGGGAGACTCGCTGGTTAGTGGACGGCCATATCGAATAGTCGGCGTGCTCGGGGGTTTCTGAAGCCCGGTTACAGAATATTCATGGTGAGGGGGCAGGCGCCTCGCTCAAGCGAATGGCAGGCTTACCGTGACCGCCAGGCCGCCACCCTGGCGGTTCCTGAGCGTCAGCGTGCCGCCGTGCTCCAGTACCGTCGCCCTGGCGGCCGAGAGCCCGAGGCCGACGCCCCCGGTGTTCTTGTTGCGTGAGCCTTCGACGCGGAAGAACGGGGCGAACACCGCCTCGTGATGCTCGGGCGCGATGCCCGGGCCGCGATCCGTCACGCGGATCACCACGCGCTCTGGCCCGCTCGAGAGTTCGAGGGCCGGTTCGCGCCCGTACTTGATCGCGTTGTCCACCAGGTTGACCAGCATCCGCTTGATGCCGATGGGACGGCCCGTATAAACCACGCGGCCGGTTACGTTCAGCGCCACGTCGGTGCCGGCGTCCTTGAAGTCGTCGACGACGGTGTGCAGCAGCTCCGCGAGGTCGAAGGCGGTGGCCGGTTCCAGCCGGGCATCGTCGCGGAAGAACTCCAGGGCGGAATTGACCATGGCCTGCATTTCGTCCACATCGCGGAACAACCGCGACTGCTGCTCGGCGTCCTCGATGAACTCGCCGCGCAGGCGCATGCGGGTCAGGGGCGCGCGCAGGTCATGGGAAATGGCCGCGAGCATTTGCGTGCGGTCATTGATGAAGTGCTGCAACTGCGCCTGCATGGCGTTGAACGCGAGGATCGCCTGGCGGATTTCCTGGGGCCCTTCCACGGGAATCGGCGGGGCGCCGAAGTCCTTGCCGAAGCGCCGCGCGCCCTGGGCGAAGCGCTCCAGCGGGCTGGCCAGGCGGCGAGTGGCAACCAGGGCCACGATGATGGTCGACAGCACCACCAGGGCGAGAACGATCAGGCTGCGCGGCAGTTCATTCAGGCCCCAGCTGCGTGTTTCCATGGAGAACATCACCCAGGATTCGTCGGGCAGGCCGATCAGCAGAGCATAGCGTTCGCCATCCTGGTCCTGGGGCCAGTCGCTGGGCTGGTAGCCCTCGATGGGGGCGGCGGGGTTGTGCAGCAACTGCCGCAGCAGCCCGGAGCCGGTATTGAATTCGGCGTCGTCGAGCTGGGGCAGGTCGGCGTCTTCACGGTTTCTCAGCCATTGCACGGTGAGTTCGTCATCGCTGACGGCGGCGGCGATAGCAGCGCGGCGTTCGGACTCGACGGATTCGATGATGCGGGTGACGGCGGCCAGCTTTTCCATCAGCCCGGTTTCCATCAGCGGCGGCCGCGCCCACACACCCGCCAGCGCGTTGAACACCCCGTTCAGCACCAGGGCGGTGGCCATCGCCGCCATGGTGGTCAGAGCGATCCAGCGGGCCACCGTGTCGCGCGGCAACTGCACACGCGAGCGCACGCTGCGCCACAGGCTCATCGTTTCACCCGCACGAGCGGGGTGAACAGGTAACCGCCATTGCGGATGGTGCGGATCATCGGTGGGCGCAGGGCGTCGGTGTCCAGCTTGCGTCGCAGCCGGCTGACCTGCACATCGACACTGCGGTCGAAGGCATCACAGGCTTCGCCCCGGGCCATGTCCAGCAACTGCTGGCGGGTCAGTACGCGCTGCGGGTGCTCGGCCAACACCAGCAACAGCTCGAATTCGCTGCTCGACAGCGGAATCATCACCTGCTCCGGGGAGCGCAGCTCGCGCCGGGTGACATCCAGTTGCCAGTCGGCGAACTCCAGCACCGGGCGCGGCTTGTCGTTCAGCACACTGCGTGTCTCGCCGGTACGCCGCAGCACCGCCCGCACCCGGGCCAGCAGTTCGCGGGCGTCGAAGGGTTTGGTCAGGTAGTCATCGGCACCCAGCTCCAGGCCGACCACGCGGTCGCTCAGCTCGCCCATGGCTGTCAGCATGATCACCGCCACGGCGTGCTCGGCGCGCAGGCGCTGGCACAGCACCAGACCGCTTTCGCCGGGCAGCATGACATCCAAGATGATCAGGTCCGGCACCTGGCGCTCGATGGCCTGCCACAGTGTCGGGCCGTCGGTCGCCACCGCCACGCAATAGCCGTGTTGCTCGAGGAATTTTTTCAGCAGGGCGAGAACTTCGAGGTCATCGTCCACAAGCAGCAGATTGCTCACAGGGCACGCGCCATCAGGAACACAGAGGGCAATATCTAAAACCATTCACCGGGCGACGTCATATATTTCAATCCGGCAACAAAGCGACCGGCGTGTCGCGAAGCGGACAAATTCAGGCAAAAAAGCGCAGGCAGGATCATCGCCACCTTCACTCGCCGAGACCGCCTGCATGCCCGTTACCGTGCTCCGTTCGACCCCGCTGCTTCGATCCGCCTTCGTCGTGCTGGCCGTTGCCCTGACCAGCGCCTGTTCCAGCACTCCGCCGAGCCAGTGCGAGCGCTCGGCCTACAGCCCCCATGATCCGGCGGAGTCCGTCAACCGCGGCATCTTCGCTTTCAACCGCACCGTGGATGACTACGCCATCGCGCCGGTGGCCCGCGGCTATCGCCACCTGCCGGGGGCCGTGCAGGCTGGGGTGCACAACTTCGTCGCCAACTTCGGCGAGCCCAAGGTGTTCATCAACGACCTGCTGCAGGGCAATGCCCGGCGTTCGGCCAACACACTGGGGCGTTTTCTGATCAACACCACGGTGGGCGTGGTCGGCCTGGTCGACGTGTCCGGGCGGCTGGGCATCGAGCGGCACACGGCCGACTTCGGCCAGACCTTCGGCGTCTGGAACATTGCGAATGGCCCGATCGTCGAACTGCCGCTGTTCGGCACCGCCAACCTGCGTGACGCCACCGGCCGCGTGCTGGCCTTTGCGGTCGATCCGTTCGGTGGCAGCAGCGACACCGTCGACACCCTGAAAACCGTCAACACCGTGGGCGGTATCGTCGATGGTCGCGCAGAGCAATTGCCCCTTACTGACGAGCTCCGTACCCGGCCCGACTACTACACCGCCTTGCGCGACGTGGTCGCCCTGCAACGCCTGAACTTCGTGGCCGAAGGCAAACTGGGCCGCGAATTGCAGGCGCCGTGGGAGTGCGGGGAGGGCGTTGCCGATGAGCAATGACCTCGGGCTGACCCTGCACCGTCGCCTGCGAACCCCGGACCAGGCCTCACTGCACTGCCGCGAGCTTGATCTGCGCCTGACCGACGATGGGCAGCACCTGGTGCTGTGCCGTTACGTCGAGTTGTACCGCGACGACCGCTTCACCTGGGGCACCACCCACCATCACCGCGTGCCGCTGCTGAATGTGGTGCGGTGGATGGTCAGACAGGGCGAGTAGGTGGAGGCATTTTGACGGTGTGAGTGCATGCGTCCGGTGGAACGCCAGTTGGTATCAGCGCGACCGCTGATGCGCCAAGGCAGGCGACCAACTGCCGTGCTCGCAGCGCGTGCATCGGGTTGGCTGCTGGCTTTCCACTAACTGCGTGTTCCCGCAACGAACACAGGCATAGACATCGCTCGCTGGCACGCGCTCGTACACCGCCCGGTGCTCGGGCGGCAGCACTGAAAGTCCGGGCTGTGTTTCCTCGGGCGGGTAGAAAAAGAGGCTGACATCGCCGTCCGTTTCGAGGATGCCGAGGCGGACCTGACCGAGGTGCTCGACGCCCTGCTGGCGCAGCTCCATGAAAAATTCATCGGACGAAATATTCAGACGGTCCAGGCTTGTCAGCTCGTACAGCCCATCCTTGATGATTGTCACCGGCTTGCCTTCCATCCAGTTCGAAAGCCGTTCGCTATGGCTCATCAAGATGACTGTCACGCGGTAAAGCAACAGCAGCGTCGCGAATACCATCGCCACCGGCAGCAACGGAACATCGTCGTAGAACGACACATCGCCCGCTGCCGAGCCCAGCGTAAGGATCATCACCAGCTCGAACAGCGACAATTGGCGAATGCCACGGCGGCCGCTGACCTTGAGAAACAGGAACACGATAACGAACGCAAAAAGGGCGCGGAACGCGACCTCTCCCAGGAACAGAACGGGGAAATCATCCAACAACATGCGTTGCCAATCGAAGGCGATCATCCACTGCTCCCTGAGCGATTCACTTATTGGTGAGACCGTTGGGTCAGCGAATCGATCGGTTTGCAGCACGCCTGCATTGGAGGGCTGAAGCGCCCGGTGACAACCCGCTGCTGTGGAACTAGTGCTCTGCCATCACCCTCGCCAGCTCGCGCACCGAGGCCTCCGCGTCTTCGGCGCTCTTGAAGTTGGCGAAGCCCATCAGCAGGCCGCCCTGGTCGGACGGGCGGATTCGCCAGTTGCTGAGGGCGTGGATGGCCAGTCCGTTGGCCCAGGCCGCAGTGACCAGCGCTTTGTCGTTCTGCCGGGTAGTGAGGTGGGCCAGGATGTGGATGCCGCCGGCCTGGGGCTGGACGTACAGGCGGTCTCCCATGACCCTGTTCAGTGCGTTCACCAGGTGCTGGCGCCGCTCGGCGTATATCGGGCGCATCTTGCGCAGGTGCCGGGCGAAGTGCCCGTGTTCCATGAAGTCGGCCACCATGGCCTGGGACACGTTGGAGCCGGCGCTGGGGTACTGGGTCGCGGCCATTCGGAAGGTGTCGACCTGGGCCGCCGGCACCACCAGATATGCCAGCCGCAAACCGGGGAACAGCACTTTGCTGAAGGTGCCGGCGTAGAGCACCCGGCCGTCGCGATCCAGGCTTTTCAGCGCGGGCAGCGGGCGGCCGTGATAGCGGAATTCGCTGTCGTAGTCGTCTTCGATGATCCAGGCGTTGCTCCGGCTCGCCCAGTCCAGCAGTTCCAGCCGCCGGGGCAGCGACAGAGCGACGCCGGTCGGGCTCTGGTGCGTGGGCGTGACCACTGCGAAGCGGGCGTCGGCGGCCTGCTGTTGCCCCTGCGCCACGTTCAACCCGTGTTCGTCGACGGGCACCGGCTCCAGGCGCATGCCGGCGTGCTCGAGGAAATGCCGCGCCAGTAGGTACCCAGGCTCTTCGTACCAGCCCAGGTCGCCCGGTTGCAGCAGCGCCCGGCACACCATCTCCAGCGCGCCCCGGTAGCCAGCGGTGACGAACACCTGCTCGTGCGAACAGACGATGCCCCGCGAGAGGCCCAGGTAGGTGGCGATGGCTCGCCGCAATGGCTCATAGCCCGCATCGTCCGGATAGGTCATCGCCACGGTCTCCAGCGTGCGCAGGCGGCGCCCGGTCAGGCGCACCCAGGCTTTGCGCGGAAACGCATCCAGCGCCGGCAGGCCGAGCTGGAAGGGCAGGGCCTCGCTGCCCCTGAGCGTCAGGATGGGCGACGGCGAGACATCAGGAGCCTGCTGCGTGCCGGGGTCTGGCTTCGCCAGGCTGCCCAGGTTCGGCGAGATGACCGTGCCCGAGGTGCCACGGGTCATGAAATACCCTTCGCTGACCAGCATCTGGTAGGCCACCTCGACCGTGCCGCGTGCCAGGTTCAGCTCGCTGGCGAGGCTGCGCACTGACGGCACCCGATCGCCCGGCCGCAGTTTGCCGGCGGCAATCGCCTCCCGGTAGCGACGGTACAGCTGCAGGTAGATCGGTGCGTCGTGTTCCCGAGAGGGTGTCAGGTGCTGCAGGTCCATGAAACTGTCCCAGTGATCTGTTCAATTATTGCCCCTGTCCGCTAGGTCAAGGCTCGCCTAATTTACCGGCATCAGCGCAGAGGTATCCACATGAATGATTTTCGTATCGACCATATCGACAGCGACGAGGATTACGCGGCCAGTTTCAGTGTCATGCGCGAACTGCGCCCACACCTGATCGATGCCGTCTCGTTTACCGCACAAGCCCGGCGCCAAGCCGCCGAGAACTACCGCCTGCTGGCCATCTGGGAGGGCGACCAGGTCAAGGGGCTGGCGGGGTATCGCCTGCAGGAAAACCTGATGTATGGCCGCTTTCTCTACGTCGATGACCTGGTGACCACCGCCGACGCGCGCAGCGTTGGCCTGGGCGGCAAGCTGATCGAGGCGTTGCGCGAGGAAGCACGCAGCCAGGGATGTGCCTACTTCGTGCTCGACACCGCCCTGGATAACGCCATGGGGCAGCGGTTCTATTACCGCCAGGGGCTGCTGGCGCGGGGCATGCACTTCTGCCAACGGCTGTAAGCCGCCCGTGCCCGGGCTCTGACCACTTTGTTCACTTTGCAGGAAACCATTCATGACAACCCTTCGTTTACCTTACTGGAGCCTGTCCCCCGAGGCTTACCAAGGCTTTGGCGCCACCAAGAAAGCCCTGGAAAAGAGCAGCCTCGGCAAGCAGCTGATCGAGCTGGTCTGGCTGCGCATGTCGCAGATCAATGGCTGCTCCTTCTGCCTGGAAATGCACGCCAAGGCCTTGCGCAGCGACGGCGTGCCGAACGCGAAACTGGACAGCCTGGCCGGCTGGCGTGTGGGCGAGCATTTCACCCCGCGTGAACGTGCCGCCCTGGCCTGGACGGAGGCACTGACCCACGTGGACCAGACCCACGCCCCGGACAGCGACTTCGAGCCACTCAAGGCGCATTTCAGTGAGGTCGAAATCTCCGACCTGACATTCGCCATCGCCCTGATGAGTGCATTCAACCGCCTTGCCATCGGCATGCGGCAGTAACGCGCCGCGGCACTGTTCTGCCTGACGCAGGACGTGCCCTCGGCCCATGAACGTACGCAAGGACACTGCATGAATATTCTGCACATCGATTGCAGCCCACGGGCTGCCTCCCAGAGCTGCCTGCTCTCGGCTGCGGTCGTCGAACGGCTGCGCCTGGCCAGCCCTGCGGCGCGCGTGACCTACCGCCACCTGGGGCGAGACCCCATCCCCCATGCAGAGGCGGATTACGCGATGGCGTTGTCCTGCCCCGGCGCGTTGTCGGCCGAGCAATTGAGCGAAGCCGTGCAACTGTCGGAGCAGTTGATTCAGGAGCTGGAAGCCGCTGACATCCTGGTTATTGGCACACCGATGAACAACTTCACGGTCCCCTCGGTGCTCAAGGCGTGGATCGATCAGATCCTGCGCGTCGGCCGCAGTTTTACCCCGACGGCGAAGGGGAAAGTCGGGCTGCTGAAAGACCGACCGGTGTACATCGCCGTCGCCTCGGGGGGCGTATTCACCGGCGAGCGTGCCAGCCAGCCGGATTTCCTCACGCCCTACATGACCGCAGCGCTGGGGTGCGTGGGATTGAAAACCCTGCACTTCCTGCCCTTGCAGGCCACCGTCTTTCTCGACGACGCGCAGCTCGCGGCCGCCAGGGAAACCCTGCTTGAAACCATCGACGCGGCGGCGCTGGCGTAACGGCCTGGAAGCCGATTCGTGCGTGATCTGAGACCCACTCAAGGCAGCAAGCACATGACGAAAAAAACGGTCCACATCGTAGGCGGTGGGATAGCCGGGCTGCTGGCGGCGATGGAGCTGTCACGCGCTGGCGTGCAGGTTGTCGTGCACGAGGCGGCCGGGGAGTTCGGCGGCCGCGCTCGCACGCGGGAGGTCGATGGCTTCCTGTTCAACCGCGGGCCCCACGCGCTGTACTGCAAGGGTGCCTTCAAGCGGGAGCTCGACCGTTTCGGCATTGCCTATTCCGGTGGCCGCTCGCTGTCGGGCTCGCGCAAGGCCATCGTGGATGGGCAGCTGCACGATCTGCCGACCACGCTGGTTTCGATCCTCACTACCTCGCTGTTCGGCTTTCGCGAAAAACTCAGCTACCTCCGCGTCTTCAAAGCCATCATGGGTGGCGCCACCGGCGACGGCTCCTTTGCGCACTGGCTGGATGAGCAAGGCCTTCCGCCCAGGGTTCACGCTGTGGTCGAGGCGGTGGGGCGGCTGTCGAGCTACGCCAACGGTTCGGCGGAGGTCTCGGCGCGGGCCATGCTGGAACAGATTCGCCTCGCCACCGGCGGCACGCTGTATATCGACGGCGGCTGGATCAGCCTGGTGAACGGCCTGGCCGATGCAGCACGGGCGGCGGGTGCCGATCTGCGGGTGAAGTCGCGGGTCAGCCAGGTACTGAGCAGCGACTGCGGCCCACAACTGGTGATGCACGGCGGCGAATCGATCACCCCAGACGCGGTGATCCTGGCCATTGCCCCGCATGAAGCCGCAGCCCTGGCGCCGGGCGTTGCATCCCTGACAGAGGCGGCAGCCCAGGTGCGCCCGGTGCGGGCCAGTACTCTCGACCTCGCGCTACGGCGCTTCCCGTCTCAGGCCCATGATTTCGCCCTGGGCATCGACACGCCCGATTACCTCTCCGTGCATTCTGGCTCGGCCCGACTAGCTCCCGTCGGCGGTGCGCTGGTGCATATCGCGAAATACCTGCCGGTGGACGATATGCCCGCCACCGATGTGGTCGCCGAACTGGAAGCCGTCGCCGACCTGGCCATGCCCGGCTGGCGCGAGCTGGAAGTATCGCGGCAGGCCCTGCGTGGCATGCCGGTCTCCAACGGTTTGCCGCGCTGGGATCTGCCGCGCCCCGGCGTCAGCGTGGCCGATGCGCCAGGCGTATTCCTGGCCGGCGACTGGGTGGGTGACGAAGGCATGATCGCAGATGCTGCCGCCGCCAGCGCCATCAAGGCCGCCCGGGCAGCGCGGCTCTGGCTGGTGCATCTGGTGGAAAGAAGGGAGCCGATCGAGAGAGGGCGGGACGTGCACGCCCTGCAGGCTTCCGAGGCGTTGTAGCTAGTGCGCCAGCTGGTTCTTGCGCTTCCAGCGATGAAACTGAAAGGTCCCCACTACTCCCTGGATGAAGAACCACATGAACACCAGGGCAAGCGGCATCGCGGACAGCGGGAAGCCCACGTCCAGCAGAGCCCACTTGCCATAGGCATAGAAGGCCACCATGAGAATCGCGCAGGTCCGGCTCTTTTTGAACACGCCGAAACTCAGGGCCAGCATGATCGCCACGTTGATCAGCGCCCATTCATCGACGGCGAAGGTGGTGAAGCTGCCGGTCCGCGTCCCGATGAGCCCGATCACTGTGGCCATCGACGCAAGGATCCCGACGATCCAGCAGCGTCTGATCTTCCTGGCGATGTGAACCGGAACCTCGGCCAGATGCTCCGGGCGCTCGAGGTTGGCTTGAGGGGCTTGGTAGGGGTTGGCGGACATGGTTTTCCTTCCTGGAAACGTAGGCGGTGATGCGTTGGGAGTTTGCGGTTAAAGCGGTGCTGATACCGAGGGCGTAGTGGACCACAAACGATGCTCCTCATCATTCAGCGTGTGCAGTTTTGTGTTGTCCGTAGCGTTGACGTAGGGCTTTCCCGCCTAGGTCACGCAACTTTTCTGAAGCGTTGTGGCGCATCAGATAAACCGTCCCTCGTTCTGTGCGAGTCGACGTTGGCGTTTACCACGCAAGCACTTCCACGCTCGGCTCAACAGGCCTTTTGGGCGCGGGTATAGAAGGGGCTTGGTCAAGCTTTCGACACTTGAACCGATAGTAATTTGATACATCGGTGATCCCAGGAGACAACGATGAAAATCCCTTCCCTACCTCCCATGCCAGCGGTCACCAAGACCGACGCGACCAAGCCCACGACAGCCCCTGCCCAGGACGGCACGGCGCGCAGCGAACCGGCGGCGTTCTCGGCGATCAAGCGCACGGGCGCGTCCGGCACAGCGAAGCCGGGCATGAATACGGACCAGTTGAGCGCGATGTTGAATACCGCCGTGAAGATGATGGAAATCCGCAACGACACGTCGATGTCCGAATCGGCCAAACAGAAAATGCTCAAGCCCCTGGAGCAGTCCAACAGGAACCTCGTGGAGATTGCCGAGCTCCGGGCCGAGCAGGAAGAGAAAGAGAAGATCCTCGAGGCCGCGAGCGAGGACGCACAGGCCATTCGAGAGGCAGGCGAAGAGATTGCAGCCTCTGCCGAAACGGGCGCCACGCCGAGCGGTACACCTGCAAATGCCGATGCCCAGGCGGACGCTGGCGATACTGCTGAGGCTGCACCTGCTCCCGCAGCGTCGACGTCCAGTTACTCCGCATCATCATCCGCACCTGCCGCTGGCGAGAACGTTGATACCCACGCTTGAGCGTGGTGTTCAGCTGTCCATGGACGGCAGGGAGTGGGGCATCCGTCTCCAGGTTTTATGGGATGTTCGAAGCAGAGGCCGCGTTGGCCTCGCGCTTCCAGCGGTGAAACTGAAACGTCCCGACCACTCCCTGGAAGAAGAACCACAGGAACACCAGCGAAACGGGCAGCGCGATCAGCGAGGCGCCGTCGGCGAGCATCGACAGCTTGCCGATGATGTAGAAAAGCACCATCAGGATCGCGCACGTACGGCTCTTCTTGTACACGCCAATACACAGCCCCAGCATGATCGCCACGTCGATCAGAGCCCATTCATCGATGCCGTGAGCGGATGTCGCGCCGCTGCTCAGCACCCTGGCGATCATGAACAGCGTGGCGGAGGAGGAGATGATCCCGGCTACCCAGCAGTGCTTGATCTTCCTGGCAATCTTGGCCGGCACCTCGATGTGAGGTTCAGGGCGTGCAAGGTCGGCTTCAGGGGCCTGGTAGGGGTTGGCGGACATGGGTTTCCTTCCTGGAAATGAGTGAGGCAAGGGCGTGGCGCTGCCCCGTGGGCAGGGCGCATAGCCTAAGCAACTGCACGATTGATTGCCACGCGCCATGCCCGGTTTGAGCGGCGGTTCAGGTTGCCGGGCTGTGCGGCGCGTTTCGCCTGCAAGGCAGACTGGGCCTGGCGAAGCCGCAAAGAGTCTGAACCGATGCTTGCCCGGCCCAGTCCCACCAGCAGGTGGGGCAGGACGCTGCACCCAGTGTGTCGTGACCAGGGATGCCCATCGAAGCGGTAGCCGAACGTGCCCAGAATCATCTCCCCCGAAAACCCCGCCCCAGAGCCCAGCGACGTCTCGAACTCTCTGATGTTCGGCACCCCGAAGGAGCGGCTGGATTTCTACCGGCGGGAAATCCAGTACGAAACCAGCCTCCTGGCCAACCGCACCAACGCCTACCTGTCGGCGCAGTCGTTCCTGGTCATCGCCTTCGCCTCGTCCATGGCCAACACCAATGCCGAGTGGGGCGACCTCTTCACCCTGGTGGTGCCGGTGCTGCTGGCGCTGTTGGGCATCGTCAGCTCGCTGCATGCCTGGCCGGGCATCAAGGCCTCGGCGCACATCATCGGCCACTGGCACTTCAAGCAGGAGCATTTGCTGCGCAGCGAACCCAAATTCGGCCACGCCTACGACGACTCCCCGCTGTTCAGCGAGCACGAGTCGAGCAAGGACACCTACCACAAATCCCTGCTGTTCTCGCTCCGCTCGCCCTGGCTGTTCGCCGTGTTCTGGTGGGTGCTGGGGGTATTTTCGTTGTGGCTGCAGTTGAGTGCGGTGAGGCTTTGAGGGGGCGTTTAGATGACTTAGTCGTCATTGAGTGCGCATCCCGCCAGGCACGCAGTTCTCACTCGAACTTTGGGAAATGAAGGACAGCTTGGCTGCCCTCTGGATCTGACGGGTGGGATCGCCTCCCAACCAGAGAAAGCTGGGCCTACGAATGACTGAGGTTGCCCCTTCAAACGGTTAGAGCGGCGGCGCACATCAGGCCGCCAATCATCCCTACGTGTTCGAGCGCGATCTGGAATTCCTCCATCTTCTTGGGCGGCTGAAGTTTCCAGAATGCATGGCCCAGAGGGATCGATAGCAGCGTAAATACCCCCAAGGCTCCGGCTCCAAGCCATCCCAGGTTGGCAACATTCGTAATCAGAAGCGCTGATCCAACCAGTTCTGTCACAACCATCAATACGACGATCAACGCCGGAGCTGGAAGCCGATGGGCCTGAATCGTCTGTACCATCATCTTGAAATTGAAAACGCCGAAGAGCCCTGCGATCCAGAAAAATGAGGTCAGAATCGTACGAGCGATCACCTCGAATACGGGGCTCAGCAGCAGTTCGTTTATCATGATCGGCATGGCAAATCGTCTCCTTCGAGAATGGCGGGGCATACGTTGCGCCGCGACCTGACAAGCCTATTTTGTCGAGTGCCTCCTGTTTACTCGCATTCCATGGAGCCGCCATTTGCATCCCGTCAGTCCCCTGGACCCCCGCAAATTGCCTGTTCAAGCCCGAGCGCAGGCTACCTATGACGCCATCCTGCAGAGCGGTACTCAGCTTCTCTCAACAACGGGGCTGGAGAATTTCAATACGAATGCGATTGCCGATCGCGCTGGCGCCAGTATTGGCACCTTCTACCAATACTTCCCGAACAAAGAGGCCGTGCTGCTGGCACTGATACGCCTGCAAAAACGCGAAATGTTCGCCAACATCAGTGCGGCTATGCGCGCGGCCTCTGGACATGGTCTCGATGAAGCCGTTCGCTTGATGATTAGCGGGAGGATTAAACACCTGCGCGGAAACGGCCAGGCGGCCTGGATACTCAGTCAACAGGAGATGCTGTTGCCTATCCCGGAGGTCAAGGCGGACTACCTGATGCAGGGGAGCCAAATGTTCAGGTGCGGCCTTGTTCATTGGGGCGACGCCGTGAAAGGCGTCGATCCGATGAGGATTTCAAGGACGATTCCCGCCATGATTCGCGGAATCATGGAGGGCTGGATACAGGAGTCGCCCCATCATCTCGACGCTGCCGAGCAGGAAGCTGTAGACAGCGTCCTGGGTTATCTCGAGCACCAACTACGCCGGTAGCCGGGCTCGTAGGGGGGCGCAACTGGGCAATCTGCACATCCTCTTCTGGAAGGCACCACGTCAGCCCCTCTGAGTGGTGTTTGCGAGAACAGGAAACGGATTGTATCGATACACTGCGCCTGTTGAGAGGACGATAAACAGTTCATAAGAAAGGGTGCTCATTTATTTGTCGGAGCACAAAATTGGTTCATGAAAAATAAATCTGTCCCCTTTTTACCTAAGGATGCAGTTATGGATCGCTACGAAGGCAAACCATTTCTTAAGCTATTGGATTGCTACGTTTTAAAATCCATCGGCAGAATTGAGCCAGAGCAATTGAACGCCTTGGCTCAACTGGAGCCAAAACTACGTGAAACCTATGCTACCCATGGAACGTGGTTTGAAATGGTCGCCGAGCAGATGGATCTTCCAGAAGAGCTTCCCAGCCATCTCAACACCGCGTGGGATTCTTATTCCGAACACATGCAGCAGAAGGGATTGACTGCTGACCCAATAGAGTTCACTTACCGATTTGTAGATACCAACCTGATCGCTAATTAATACGTCCGCTTTTGGGCTCGCCTCGATCATCCGGCCAGAAGCGGCCCCTCCGTAATCGGCCGAAATCGATCTGTAGCTGTCAAGGCAGTGGACGTAGCCAAGTCGCAAGCAAAGCTCTGCCTGCCTAATCACTGCTACTACCCATTAAAATCCATCTTTTCCCGCCATTCTGAATATCGAAAGCGAAATCCCAGAACACTGGGTATGCCGGGTGGCCTTTGGTTAGCCAAAATGATGTTATGGTGTTTGCTTGGTCGAGGTGCACATGCATGAACAGATCTTCAAGAAGATTCAGGATTTCGGAGCGCTTTGCATCCAACTCCAGTGGGCCGTAACCGCCATCCCCGACGTGCAGCAGTTGCTCAGTAACCTCGCTGCGTGCCTCGCTCGCGGTCACGCACGACTGTCCGCCAATGATCACTTCGTTACCAGTGGAGTGAGCTAGTTGCTCTTCGAGTGTTCTATTAAGGTCGAAGGGCCCGTAAGTGTTAACCCAGACCGAATAGTTTAAACCCTCCAAGAGATGCTCAAGTCTGAGGATTTCGTTTGCGCGTAAGTCTCGGGTAATACGCATGGTGACTCCTTAATTCGGTGCTTGAAGCCTACCTGAATCGTTCCGGCTTTTGCTGATGCTCAATGACCGCTTTT
>JBLZZJ010000070.1:0-26769 GCA_050282285.1 Pseudomonas sp. | reverse complement strand
TTAAGCGTTAATCTAAACCCCCATGACCAGATAGTCAAAGGCGCGTAGGAGAATGGCGGCTCTGAGCCACCGGGGATAAGCGCAAAGCCGACGCTAGGTGATCGGTCGAAGGTGTGGCGCAGAATATAGGGCAGTTGGCCCGACGCATGAAAAAGCGCCCGCCTATCAAACCCGTGACTCACGCCGCCACCAGCGGCTCAGCAATGACCGACGCTTGTTATCCTCATGCTGGACAGGGCCATGGAAGCTCGGCAGTTCACTG
Organism: Pseudomonas sp.; assembly: GCA_050282285.1. Classification (GTDB taxonomy): domain Bacteria; phylum Pseudomonadota; class Gammaproteobacteria; order Pseudomonadales; family Pseudomonadaceae; genus Aquipseudomonas. The sequence continues at coordinate 26,507 of JBLZZJ010000070.1, read as the reverse complement.
AGCGGTATCCACAGCTCGCCCTGCCAATCCAACAGGTTGATCTGCTGCTTTTCCCAGGCCATCAGCGTGCGCCGAGGCTTGTCCCCTACCCCGCCTTGCGTATCACGCAGCGTGGGCATCGCCACATGGCTGAGCCAGCGCCGCAGGTTGCGGTTCTCCGGGTGCGTGAAGCGGCACAGCACCCGGTAAAGACCCGACTCGCTGATCACCTCCACGACCTCCACCTGGCCGCTGGCTGACCGGAGCGGCACGGTGCGCACCTGATCGGCATCCATCAGCCGGCAGATACGCTCCGGGTGGCGATGGCCAATCAACAATGCAAACTCGCGGGCACAGACCCAGGGCTGGTTGTCGATCATCACCCCGCGCAGCGGGTAGTGATGGCGCATCAATACGAGAGGGGAAAAGGCATCATCCATAAGGCCTCCTGAGTCAGATTAGATACCGCTCCTGGCACTGGGCAGATCGAGAAGATGGCGCGCGCCTCCCCCCACAATTATCCGTAGAGACTGCGCAAGCAAAGCGCCCCTATAATCCAGCACATGCTGTGCCGTTAAAAATGTACCAGGTACACAATAACAGCTTAGCCACAAATGTACATAGGACATTTACGGTTTTTCGATGAGCGAAGGGATTTCTGATAGAGGGCTACAGCTTCTGGAGCTCGCAAGCCTTAAAGAACTGGCCCAGAACGGCTCCACCGCCTACGTGCGCTGGCAAAACATCAAGCGCGGCAAAGCACGAATCGGCGCGGATGAAATCGAGATACTCGGGCGGGTGTTTCCGCGGTACCGGTGGTGGCTGATCACGGGAGAGGTAATGCTGGAGATTCAGCAGGCGAGTCCAGAGTATGACAAAAAATAAATCTGTCCCCTTTTCTGCAAATCACAAAAAAATAGTGAAAAGCCTATGACTAAGAATACTTTCTCAAGACGTGAATGGTTATTCGCAATACGAGATTGTGCAGAAAGCACTGAAAAATAAAAAAGTAAGGACATCCGAGAAAGAATAAATAAGGCTGACCAAGTTATTAATGGCATGCCTGACAACGAACTAACCGATGAATGATCGCCAAGTTAATATCTTGAATTTATGATACTTAGCAAAGATCAAGCCGCGATTCATTGATAGTTCGTAAAAGGGCCACGGCAACGGCCCCTTTTCTTGATCTTGATCAGAACGACAGCTCAGGCTGTGTGGCCCCATCATCGAGATACCGGAAGGACTGAGGAGCAGCTCCGCTAGGAACAAACTCTCTCAATGAGACAGGAACATCGTAGCGCCGAACAGAGCGAACCTTTATCGCGTGCGCCTTATCACGCCCGTCAAAGTAAGAGTTGAAAAATTTCTTAGTTATACCTGAGTATTTGCTGGTTTCAGCCCAAATAGCCTGCGGCGAGTCAGAGAGCACTTCATCGAAGTCAAATTCGCCAACAACTTTACCAACAGGCATTGTTGCGTAAATAACAACCGTTTTCACAGACGAATTTTTGAATATAGATTTCCTGAACTCATAACGTTTTTTACCCGTCAGAATTTTTTCCGCATACTCTGGCTTAATCGATAATAAGACTTTCATCAACCATCCCCTTATTCGCAATAGCCTTCAATTGACCATGGGAAATCTGAAAAAATCCCCAGTACTGTTCAATTCCAGGGAGCCCAAGCTCCTCAATCATAACAGCGCGGGTGACCTTGCGACTAAAAGCTAGATTATACATAAACTTAAAGACAAAAGGATAGCTTTTAGTGCGCCAGAATCGTTCAAGCTCATGAGTTTCAAAAACGCTATATGGACGGCAATACCTAAAAAACTCTTCCTTAGAAGAAAAACTATTGATATTTCGATACTCCTCAACAACACCTACCGATGTTGCAACAGAGCGAAAGTGAGCAGGACCTTGCCCATCCGAAGTCCGATAAATAACGAGTAAATCGCCTTTACGAAGCGAGTCCACTCCAGCCATCTTCGTCAGATATACTTTATGAATACTATTAGCCGAAGATATGTCCTGAACAATATCGTTTTGTTCATTACGAAGGATTGAGTCGGGGAGCAGTCGAGTATGCCATTCTGGGTAAAGTGAAAGCATGAACGCTCTATTGCCCGCAAGCTTTACAAGAGGATAACTTTTATACATGTCCAAATAGGGGGCATGGATATGCTTAGCGAGCACAAGTTCCACGCCATTATCTGTTGTTTTGGTTCCAATTTGCTCAAACCCATAGCGCCGAAACAAGTCAATTAGTGACTCATGATGAGCGAACACTGTCACATAGACTTGCTCTGTCTGCTCCCGAATTGCGTGATCAATAATTTTCTTTATGAACCGCTCGCCCATTTTTGTGCCATGGGGATTTACCTTCATGGTTCCGACTTTTAGTTTTCGTCCCGGCGGCAGAGGCGGCTCAATATCGAGGACGGAATCAAACTCAACCTTAAGATAAAGAAACCCTTGAACCGAACCATCATCTTTTTCAAAAACATAAGCAGAGTCATCGGCCTTACGATGAAACCAATCACTAAATTCTTGATAGGCCTCTTTCAATGAATCAAAGAAAACATCTTGCAGATTAACATCGCTAAACTTCTTAAGCTCAAGTTCCATTTACAAAATCTCCATCTACTTCTTAAAAAAGTCAGACACCACACTTGAGAACTCTTCATGTGTGGGGCTGAATAAAATTTTGAGGGCAATACCGAGAGACCGACAGACTGACTGTGCCTGAGCGTTCTCTGCATCCATAAAGGTGCGTACATCAACAGCACTTTTCTGGGCGTCTCGTTCTACTAGCCTGGATGAAATCAGCTCAGGAGCGGCCTCAATGAGGATGACACCAGTCAGACTGAGCCCATCAAACACGGACGAGTCAAGACATATCAATTTCGAGCCAGAACCGATCAAAACGAAATGACCGTCAAGAAGCAAAGACCGGCCTTGATCATTAATACGATTGACTGCAGACCGTAATGCCTGCTGGTTAGCGTCAACATTCTGAACCTTTTTATCAGCAGACCATTGAGCCTGGGATAGCTCTTGCCGGATCAGCCCGCTAGCGCTTTCGTGAAGAACGCCATATTCCAGGGCATACTGCTGACACAGATAGCTCTTACCTACTCCATGGACACCCGCTACAAAAACGGTCATCGCTCATCCCTATGCGGTTTATCTCCTCGATGCTAATTCGCCATCATTGAAAAAGCAAAACTCAAGGCCCCCGACGGGTGACCACAATCGGGATTTTTTATGAAAGGACATGTATCAGCCAGTAATCCGTCGAGCAGAAAGCACCTCTTTATGGGCCATTCGGGTGCAACCGGGCATAGCTCTAGTGATTCATAATGCTGGGGTCCGGGGTTCAAGTCCCTACGTAGCCACCAAACAAAACAGGGGTTTACAGAGGTAAGCCCTTTTTTGTTTCCAGGGTGTCCTACCAGCGTCCCAGCCCCCTTTCCTCCGCCGAAGTCGCTGAATGGCGAGGCCCTTCTAACTACCCCATAAACATCCCTCTGAACGAGCTAGGCCAAAACGCCGCCCCCTTTATATTCGTCGACATAACAGCAAGCACGGTCAATGCCTAGACTGTGTAGCGACCAGTCAAAAGACAGCCAGGGAAGACACGAATTGGAACTCTTAGACTTCATCGCGCACTGGATCGGAAAGAAGATTCTCCGGGCTCTTTCGGCAGGCCGGTTTACGGGCGAATCGGGATACCAGTCTGGCTTTGCCGAGGTGATAGGCGGCGTGGTGCTGCTTTCACCCCTTGTGGCGCTCGTGGCCTGGAAGATACTGAGTTAGGCGAAGCGCTGCCTGTTGCTCGATGCAGCCCCCTGAGCGCGTTGCCTTCCCTCCGCCCCTCACCCCTTCGGCAAATTCAACTGCCACGACACACCAAACCGGTCATTGACCCAGCCAAAGCGCTGGCTGAAGCCGTAGTTGTCCAGCGGCATAAGGACCTGGCCGTCTTCGGACAGCAGGTTGAAGACCTGTTCCAGTTCTTCGGCGGTGTCGCAGTCGATGAAGATGGAGTTGGCCGGGGTGAAGGTGAAGTTGTGTTTGGCGGGGCTGTCGGAGCACATGAAGCGTTGGCCGCAGAGGGAGAACGCGGCGACCTTTACCGTGCCTTCCGGCCCGGGTTCGCCTTGGGTGTAGCGTTCGACGTGTTCGATTTCGGAGTGCGGGAAGGTGGTGACGTAGAGGTTCATGGCGTCCTGCGCATGGCCTTCGAACATCAGAAAGGGGGTGGCGGTGGTCATCGGGGTCTCCTGCGTGTTGGGCGCCATGACGGATGGGCGCCAGCGGCATGCATGTGCCTAACAACTGAGGCCGCGAGCCACGCAAGGTTCCAGTTGATCCGTTGCTCGCCCCTTTAAGGCCTTACCATTTGCACCACTGCCGCTCGCAGGGCACGCCGTCATTGTTGCCATCCATCTTGGTGCCGGGGCAATTACGCAGAAAGTATGTGGCTTCCTCACAGGAGCGCATTTGCGAGCAATGGGTGCGGCCGTCACAGCGGTAGGCGGCCTGCGCACGTGCGGTGGGGGTCGTGAAGGGCTGGGCGACGGGCTTGGTAAACGGCTGGCTGATAACTGGCGTGGTCAGGGTGCTGCCATCGCTGGCGATGTTGGTGATCACCGGGCTGTCGGCGGGTTTCAGGTAGTACTGCCATACAGCAAAGCCTATGGCGACGATCAACAGCAGCTTCTTCATGGTTCACCTCGATATCCCTATGTCCTTGCACGATAGCGGTTACTGGGCGTCTGGCAATTCGCCCTTTGTCCACAGGCCAGCGCTACGGCGTGGAGGTCACCACCGCCAGGATGATCAGCCCGCCGAACACCAGCACGGCGAGCCCGACGACGCACACGTAGGTTTCCTGATGGGTGGTGCCCGGCCAGAACTTGCGGGGATAGCGCCCGAGGGTGGCGGCTTTGACGAAAGGCCAGCCGATGAAATAGAAGACGACCCGGAAGAGGATCTCGGCCAGCACATAGCCGATGCCCCGCAGCAACAGGCCAAGCAGGTCATCCATGGGGCGTCATCCGCAGCCGGTGAGCCAATCCCTTGTGCATGTGTTTCTCCCTCACACCTGTTGTACGTTCTTTCAGCCCAGGCCCTACCTCGCCACGCTGACCACCAAGCCCACCATCACCGCCGCCACAGCGCCCCATGCCGAGAGGCGGGCACACCAGAACAGCGTGAACGGCGCGCCGCTGAGCGGGCTGGAAGCGGGCAGGGAAACCCACGGCAGCAGATAGCTCGCATCGAGGGTGGTGACGGTGCTGTTGGCCCCTCGGCCCCGACGCAACAACAGGCTGGATAGCGTCACGTCGTGGCGAATGGAGAAGCGCAGCAACCCGGCGAAACAGATAGCCAGCACCATCAGGGCCATGGCGACGGCCAGGTAGAGTTCGAAGCTGTCTGCACGCATCGCGGGGTCGTCCGTGTTCCTGCTGGGATGGCGGGCTCAGTCTGCCAGAAGCCCTGATGGGAAACCGTGCCTGACGCGCGCTTTACAGCGTTAACCGCCGTGGCCGTAGCTGGGGACAAGTCGGTGCCTAGCTCAGGTCCCACGCCAGGACAACCTGCTGGCAGTGCACGCAAACGAACTTGTAGAACGCCGAGTCGCCTGCCGGCTTGTAGCCCTTGGTCGCCCACTCCCAGTCTTTCTCCGCCAGCTCATAGTCCTGCATCCATTGCTGACGTGTGGCGACGCTCGCGTCGCGTACATCCTCCTCGGATGCATCACCGTAAAACGCGCAGGCATCATCACAATGAGCGAGCCAGGTCGCCTCCTGCCATGTGAAGTAACCTGGGGTACGCCGGTCGATTTCCTCGATGGCAGACGGTGCAACCCCGGCTTCGTCCAACGCGTGATAGCTGATGAACGACGCTTGGAATCGCTCGGCCGCGCGTCCATCCGCGATGCACCAGGGGCAGAGGCGCTCGCTCAGGTCCTCCACCGAATACACCGGGCCGACATAGATATGCCCGCGAGCACGCTCACAGCACAGGCAAACGGCATCGCTTGGCTTGATGACCCCAGAGGCGATGGGGTCCTTGTAATAGCGGAAATGGGGCAGTTCCATGGCCATGAAGCTCCTAGAGGGGTGTACTTACTTGAGGCGATCAGACGAGCGTTGATACGCCTTGCCTCGTTCTCTCTTGCCAACAGCGATTACCGTCACAACCAAGCGTCGCTCGATCACCTCATAAACCAGTCGGTAGCCGAGGGATCGCAATTTGATCTTGTAGCAGTTGGGCATATCTCTGAGTTTGTCGGCTTCGACTCTAGGGTTACCGAGGCGCTCCTTGAGCTTTCTAGCGAACTGCAGCTGGATGGTGCTATCCAGCTTTTTCCACTCCTTCTGCGCCTGTACGTTGAAATCCAAGGCGTACTTAGTCGGCTCCGCCGGCTTCTGCGATGAGGTCATCAATCTCTACTCGGACAGTCGGTCCACCACGCCGCTCACGCACGATCTCAGCCAGTCGCAAATCATCAATTAATTCCAGCATGGCTTCGTAACGAGCCGGAGGCACCGCATAGAAAGCGGGCTCGTTTCGATTGAGGATCACAACGGTTTCACCGCCGCCTTCACGGATAGTGCCCATTGGGTCTTTTTTAAGGTCTGTTACTGACGCTGCAATGTCAGCCAGTACCGCGTATGTCATCGCCATATCCACTTGTTCTCGCTATTCGCGTTATCTATATGTGCCTGAGCTATATCTACGGGCCGAGCCGCCAACTTCACTGACTTTGGCTCCCTACACTGGCTATGGGCCTAGCTGTCTTGGTTAAGGACTTTTCTTCGTAAGGTTTTCTGTGCGAACACGGGTTAGCCAGCACAGACTAGCACTACAAAAAGCACCCTGAAAAGCGCCTTATAAGACTCCGAAGAGACGACCAAGGCCGGCGAGATGCTGACAATTGATCTGTACTGTGGTGCGTGCTGCGGCAACCTCAGCCACTCAGGCCCTGCCCGGCCGCGTCGCCAGGATCAGCCCGCAGAAGATCATCGCCCCGCCCACCCAGTGGAACACCTGCAGGCCTTCGCCCAGCAGCAGCCAGCCGAGGATGGCGGTGAAGACCGGCATCAGGTAGTTGGCCATGGACGCCTTGGCGGCGCCGAGGACTTTCACGGCGTGGTTCCAGCCGAGGTAGGCCACCAGCGAGGCGAAGATGGCGGTGTAACCGATGGCGGCGAAGTTGGCGGGGATCAGCGCCATGTGCGCCCCGGTGGCCAGCTCGTAGAGGTACAGCGGCAGGATCAGCGGCACGCCGAGGATCATGAAGATGCCCAGCATCGCCAGCGGCGGAATGGGCGTGAGGTAACGGGACCAGCGGCGCAGCAGCACGGTGTACAGGGCCCAGTCGGTAACGGCGAGCAGCATGATCATGTCGCCCTGGTTGAACGACAGGCTGGCCAGGGTGCTCCACTGCCCCTGGCTGATCAGCACCAGCAGCCCCAGCACGGCCACGCCCATGCCCCACCAGGCGCGGCGGGCCGGCCACTCACCGAGCAGCAGGCCGGCGCAGATGAAGGTCATCAGCGGGATGCAGGTGTTGACCAGAGTGATGTTGATGGCCGCGGTGGTTTGCGCGGCGCTGTACAGCAGGGTGTTGTAGCCGGCGATGCCAATACCGGCGATCACCGGCAGGCGCCAGCCGGCGTGCAGCAGGTCGCGGCGGTGGTGCCACAGCGGCTTGACGACGAAGGGCAGCACGATCACCAGGGCTGTGCTCCAGCGCCAGAACGCCAGGGCGAACGGCGGGATTTCCCCGGCAAAGGCACGGGCTACCAGGGCATTACCGGCCCAGCAGAGTACAGCCAACAGGACGCCGGCGATGGCCAGTTGGCGGGAGCGATCAGACATCCAGAATCCTTAGCGTTGCTCCAGAGGGCGCAAGCGGTACTGCGGCGGCAGCTGTTCCAGGCCGCTGACGGTGACGTTGAGGTTTTTCCAGCGACCATCCTGGATGCCGTAGATGCAACCGTGCACCGACAGCGCCTGGCCACGGTGCCAGGCGTTCTGCACGATGGTGGTGTGGCTGACGTTGGCCACCTGCTGGATGACGTTGAGCTCGCACAGACGATCGACCCGCTGCTCTTCGCTGGGCAACTGCGCCAGGTGCTCGCGGTGTTCGTAGTAGAGGTCGCGGATGGAGCGCAGCCAGCCGTCGATGAGACCGAACTGGGTGTCCTGCATGGAGGCGCGAACGCCGCCGCAGCCGTAGTGGCCGGTGACCAGGATGTGTTTGACCTTGAGCACGTCGACCGCGTACTGGATGACCGACAGGCAGTTGAGGTCGGTGTGCAGCACCACGTTGGCCACATTGCGGTGGACGAACAGGTCACCGGGCAGCAGGCCGACGATTTCGTTGGCGGGAACGCGGGCGTCGGAGCAGCCGATCCACAGGTATTCGGGCACTTGCTGCTTGGCCAGCTTGGCGAAGAAGTCGGGGTCTTCTTCCTTGATCGCTTCGGCCCAGCGCGCATTGTTGTCGAACAGGTGTTGTAGGTCGCTCATGCGGTTCGCTCCGAAAAATGCCGTTGCGCACCATACGTAGCGCTTGCCGCCTTTGACAAGGTTCTTTACGCCGCGATCACAGCTGCCCGCTGCGTTGCCACCAGCGCCCGAGTTGCACATCGGCACGCGGCGCCTCGGCCTGCCAGTGGCGGTGCCAGTCGGCGGCCTGACTGGCCATATGGGTCCAATCCGGGATGAGCGTGTCGAAGGCGTGCAGCAATTCCGGCTCCAGCTGATCGCGGCTGGCACGCAGGGCGCGACGGAAATCGGCGTCCACCAGGCTACGCCGGTGTATCGGCTCAAAGCGCCACCAGAGGCTGTCTTCGATGGCACCGAGGGGGTCACCGAGCACGGCGGCGCCCGCCTCTTCGTCGAAGCTCAACGGCTGGAACAGGCTCATGCAGGGGGCCGAGGTGCCGGTGCCGGCAATCAGCGGGTCGCCCGGCCGCAGGTAGGCGATCAGGCTGGCGGTGGTCTGCAGGGGCCGCCAGAAGCGCCCCGCATGCATGCACACCTGGCGGTTGTTGTGCAGGTCGAAGTTGTCACCGACGCTGCCATGGTCACGCAGAATGGCGCTCAGTGTGGCGAAATCGGCCTGCCCGATGCAGCTTTCCAGCACGTGCTGGTTGTGGCTCTGCCGGCAGTGGGCACCACCGATCCAGGGCAACAGGCGGGTGTCGAAGGCCCGAGCGAAATGGAAGTCGCCCTTGCCGTCCCAACATTCCAGGCGCTGAGCCTGGTCATGCAGATGGGGGCTGTGCAGGTCGAATTCGTGGCCCAGGGTCAGGGCATTGGAAATGGCCCAGCGTTCGACCCGCTTGGCGGCCCACAGATGCCCAGCGGTTTCCAGCACCCAGGCTTCATCGGGGTCGGCAATCAGGAAGCTGTTGTCGTGGCGGAACCCCTTGTTGCGGTAGCCGGACGGCCCGCCCTGGCCGAACGCCTGCAGGTGCTCGGTGATTACATCCAGGGCTTCGCGGGCGGTGGCGCCGCGCTCCAGCCCCAGACGAACCAGGTCAATGCCGAGCAGCGCGTCGCCCTTTTTCAAGGCCAGGCGGGTAAACACGGCCTCGTTGCCGATGGCCACGCCCCGCTCGTTCACGCCCATCTCGCCGCCCCATGTCCAGCTTGGCTGGCTGAGGATCAGCTCAAAACGCTCGGAAACCTGGGGAATCTGCAGGTAGGTGGCAAGCACCGTGGGCACGCGGTCGCCGCGCACAGCCGGAATGCGGACCAGGCGCTGAGGCTCGGCGGCCTCGCGGTCACTGTTCTTGGCAAACCAGGTATGGCCGTTACTGCGCAGTACCAGGGTGTCGCACATCGCTCCGTCCTTATCGAGTTCTCCGCTGACGCACGAGGCGGCGAAGCAACCAGGCAATCAGCAGCAGACCGGCGGCCAACACCAGGCTCACCCCCCACTGCAACGTTCCCGCGTATCGATACAACTCGGCGGGATGCAGGCTTGGCTCACGCAGCATTCTTTGCTCGGTGGCGGCGCCCGTCGTGGGTATATCGGCAAGACCGTCGCCATCTGTATCCGGCAGGCTACGAATATAGTCGAGCAGGCCCTGCCACTCCTTGTATTCCTGGACACCGGGCCGCTCGGGGTCGGTATCGATGATCGCGGCCTTTATCTCCGTGATGGGCCGGCCCTCTGCATCCTTGGGCTGCACAGTGAGGATGCCCCTGGTGAGGTCGGAGACCAGCCAGGTGAAGCTGCCCACGTAGCTGGTGGCGCCAATGCTGTAGAGCCGGTCGTCCTTGAGGTCGAGGGGCAGGTAGCCGCGCACGGCATCGCCGATATCGATGCGGCTGACCCGGTCGAAGGGCACGCGAAACGGGTTGTAGCTGAAGCGCAGGCCGGATACCCGCGGGTAATAACTCTTGCTGTCGCGCATCTGGTAGGCGAGCAGCAGCACTTCGAGCAGATTCTTCACTTCCTGGCCAGTGACGTAGACCTTGATCAGCGGGTAGCCCGGCGCCTGGTCGAACTCGCCGATGCCCAGCGGGGCGATGCGGAACAGGTCGGAAACATCCTGGATGCCGTGGCGGCCCTTGATCATGTTGTCGCGGATGGTGCCGTTGCCGGTAAACGACAGGTCGCTGCCGGTGGCGTGGCGCAGGGCATCAGTGACCAGATTGCCGAGAATCGGGTCGTCGAAGGCGCGGGTCAGGGTGCGGTCGACCTTGGCCAGCGGTTGGTCGAAGCGATAGCCCTTGGGCGCCAGCATGCGTTCGCTGACCACGTTCTTGAAATCCTCGACCCGGGCGATGATCGCCTCGTCGCCGGGGGTCTGGTCGTTCAGGGGGTGCAGTTGGTAGTCGACCACCTGGGGCTTGCCGGTCTCGTCGATGCGCATGCGCAGCTCACCCAGGTACTGGATTTCTGATCCGGCCTGCATCACCGGCGTGCGGCCGTTCACCAGCACCGGCTGCGGCAACGCGCTGTGGGAATGACCGCCGACGACGATGTCGATGCCGGGCACCTTCTCCACCAGCTCGACCTCTTCGCCACGCCACGAACCGTCGGCCTGCTGGCTGACGCCCATGTGCGAGAGCAGGATGACCACATCGACCTCTTCCTTCTCGCGCAGGATCTGCACCATGTCCCTGGCCGTGGCCAGCGGGTCGGCGAAGGTCACCGGTTTGATCATCGGGCTGACCGCCACGGCGTTGTTGCCCAGCAGGCCGAACAGGCCGAAGCGGATGCCACCGCGCTCGATCACGGTGTAGGGGCGGATGCGCCCGACATCGGCATGGGCCTGCAGGCTGTCGTCTTCCTTGCGCGCGGGATCGAACTGGATGTTGCTCGACAGCAGCGGCAGCAGGTCGTCGCCCTTGGCGCGGTAGGCCGCACTGATCATGGCGGCGAGCCCGGCCGGGCGGAAGTCGAATTCGTGGTTGCCCAGGGTCGCGGCGTCGTAGCCCAGTTCGGTAAGCAGCCGCAGCTCGCCACCGATCTCGCGGGTGACGGTGTGGAACAGCGTGCCCATGCTGAAATCACCGCCATCGAGCACCAGCACCGGCCGCTCCCCCGCCGCCTCGCGACGGGCCTTGAGCAAGGTGGCGAGGCGCGCGACACCACCCACCGTGTCGTCGTCATTGACGGTGGCCGGGGTGTATTCGTTGTTGGGGCCGAAGCCGAGCAGGCGCGATTGCCAGTCGTTGGTGTGCAGGATGGTGAATTCGCGATCAGCGCTGAAGGCCTCGGACGCGACGAGCAGGCAGGCAACCGCAAGCAGAGGGCGTAACACACGCATGGCACATCCTTGGGCAGTGGGCAGAGCGACCTCTGAGGGCCGTTGGCCGCGCAGTATGCGACAAGGCGGTGCGGGCAGCAGCGGCGAATGACGTCGAGCACTGTAGCCGATGATGTCAGGCAATGCTGCCCGTCAGGTAGGGGATTTCCGGGCGTTGGTCGGGCAGGCTCAGCAAACCCGACACGGCGTCAGCGCGTGTCGGGTGGCAGCGGGCAGAACGACGCTCTGCCGCGGGCGTTTCAGCGGATCAGTCGATCAGGGTACAGGCCATGACCAGGGCATCTTCCCGGCCACCGGCAGCCGGGTAGTAATCGCGACGACGGCCGATTTCGTTGAAGCCGTAGCGCTCGTAAAGGCGATAGGCGCTCTGGTTGCTGGCCCGTACTTCGAGGAAGCATTCGCCGGCCTTGAGCTCCATGGCGCGCTGCATCAGGCGCTCCAGCAGGCGCAAGCCGAGGCCGCGGCCCTGGCTTTCCGGCTTGACGGTGATGTTGAGCAGGTGCGCCTCGTCGATGATCACGTTGATCACGCCGTGGCCAACTTGCTGGCTGCCCTCGAACATTATCCAGCAGTCGTAGGACTTGATGCTGTCGAGGAAGATGCCGCGCGTCCACGGGTGGCTGAACGCGGCGTACTCGACTTTAAGCACGGTCTCGATATCCGCCTCGGTCATGGGGCGGAAGGAAATCGCATCACTCATTCGGGGAAACTCGTCAGATAGCTCGGCGGGGTGGGCTGGAAACGCAGATGCCTGTAAGCAGTAAAACGGCCTGCTCACGCCGGCGTGCTCCAGCGCTGCCGTACCCGGCGCATGGCTTGCCACAGTTCGGCCTTGCGCTCGGGCTCGTCCATCAACAGTTCCAGGCCAGGAACGGCCCAGGCAGCGCCCAGGTCTTCGACCTGCAACTCTCGGTTGTAGGCCTCGGCGTCGGCATCCCCGGCAAAGCGAATGGCCGGCAGGCCGACCAGCCACAGGCAGGCGCAGGGCTCCTGTTCTTCCAGGCGGGCGGCGATGAAGCTCTGCAGGAACTCCAGCGCCGCTTGCGGGCCCTGGTCCATGTTGCCGCGCACCAGCAGCGGCCAGCGCACCGGCTCGCCGATCAGTTGCGGGCTGTCGGGCAGGCCGGCAGCACGCAGCAGGTCCTTGAGCAGCAGGTAGGCCGGATCGCGGCTTTGCAGCGGCTCGCCGGTCGGCAATTCGACCAGCAGCACGCAGGCACCGGCGCGCAGCAGTTGCAGGGAGAAACGTGGTGGAGCGACGGGCGCTTCGCGTGGCGCGGCAGGGGCTTCAACCGGAGCGGCTTCAACCTGAGGCTTGGCCGTCAGCGCCGCCAGGGATGGCCGGGGCACTTCGATTTTCGGCCGCTCGCTGGTGGTCGGTTCCGCCACCGGTACAGCCTCACGCGCGGCGACAGCCGCCAGTTCGGCAACCGGCTCGGCTTCAGGCTCCGGCGCAGGCGGTGCCAACAACTCCGGACGCGAAGGCGCGGCGAAGGGCAGCACGGTACGCGGCAGCCAGTTGGCGACCTGCATGGCGCCCAGGTAGGCACGACGGCGGAGTTCGGGGATCACACGCGCTCCATGGGAAGGCTGGTTCGGGTTTGCCAATGCTCGGCAGAGCAATCGGCACAAAGGCGGATTGTCGCGTGAAATGGCCGGAGCGGGAAGCGCTGTGGTCGGATTAAGCGGGAGGGTACCGGTCGCTGGGGCTGAAAAGCTCGCCGCTGAAGCGCCTCCCACAAGGAGTGTACGCACCAGGTGAACGGTGGGAGGGGCTTTAGCCGCGATGGAGTAAACAGTCAGAACGAACAAGGCCCGCCGAATGGCGGGCCTTGCGGGGTGGATCAGATCGCCTGATCCCAGGGACGATCACCGTTCTCGTCCTTGATGCGGGTGGGCAGGCCCATCACATCGAGGAGCTTGAGGAACGGTTCGGCCGGCAGTTGCTCAACGTTGACCATGCGCTGCGCATCCCACTCGCCACGGGCCACCAGCAGGGCGGCGGCGACCGGTGGTACGCCAGCGGTGTAGGAGATGCCCTGGCTGTCGGTCTCCACAAAGGCTTCCTTGTGGTCGGCCACGTTGTAGATGAACAGCTCGCGCGGCTGGCCATCCTTGCTGCCTTTGACCAGGTCGCCGATGCAGGTCTTGCCGCTGTAACCGGGCGCCAGGGAAGACGGATCGGGCAGCACGGCCTTGACCACCTTGAGTGGCACCACCTCAAGACCTTCGGCGGTCTTGACCGGTTGCTCGGAGAGCAGGCCGAGGTTCTTCAGCACGGTGAAGACGTTGATGTAGTGCTCGCCGAAGCTCATCCAGAACCGCACATTGGGTACGTTCAGGTGCTTGGACAGCGAGTGCACTTCGTCGTGGCCGGTCAGGTAGAGGTTCTGCTCGCCCACGACCGGCAGGTCGTCGGTGCGCTTGACCTCGAACATGGTGTTGCTGGTCCACTGGCTGTTCTGCCAGCTCCAGACCTGACCGGTGAATTCGCGGAAGTTGATTTCCGGGTCGAAATTGGTGGCGAAGTACTTGCCGTGGGAACCGGCGTTGACGTCGAGGATGTCGATCGACTCGATCGTGTCGAAGTACTGTTGCTGCGCCAGGGCAGCATAGGCGTTGACCACGCCCGGGTCGAAACCGACGCCAAGGATGGCAGTGACGCCCTTCTCCTCGCACTCGGCCAGGTGTTTCCACTCGTAGTTGCCATACCACGGCGGGGTCTCGCAGATCTTGCCCGGCTCTTCGTGGATAGCGGTGTCGAGGTACGCGGCGCCGGTCTCGATGCAGGCGCGCAGCACCGACATATTGAGGAACGCGGAACCCACGTTGATAACGATCTGCGATTCGGTCTCGCGGATCAGTGCCTTGGTCGCTTCCACGTCCAGGGCGTTCAGGGCGAATGCCTTTATTTCAGCAGGCTGCTTGAGGCTGCCCTTGGCGTTCACGCTGTCGATGATGGCCTGGCATTTGGAGATGTTCCGTGACGCGATGGCAATACGACCGAGTTCGTCGTTGTGCTGCGCGCACTTGTGGGCCACCACCTTGGCGACACCTCCTGCACCAATGATTAGGACGTTCTTCTTCAATTGTTTCACCTCCTGGGTACTGCGTTGTTGAAAGCGTTTGATGCGGTGGGCTGAAGCCCACCCTACGGGGTACGAGTGGCGGTAGGGTGGGCTTCAGCCCACCGCAACAGTGTCAGGACAAGCTGGACAGGTAGTCTTCGAACTCGAAGTTGCGAACCACCTCGACGCTGCCGTCGAGCTGCTTGACCACGATGGACGGCATTTTCAGGCCGTTGAACCAGTTCTTCTTGACCATGGTGTAACCGGCCGCGTCGATGAACGACAGGCGATCGCCGATCTGCAGCGGCTTGTCGAACTGGTACTCGCCGAAGATATCGCCGGCCAGGCAGGATTTGCCGCACACCATGTAGGTGTGCTCGCCGTCGTTGGGCGCCATCTTGGCGTTGAGGCGGTAGATCAGCAGGTCGAGCATGTGCGCTTCGATGGAGCTGTCGACCACTGCCAGGTGCTTGCCGTTGTACAGGGTGTCGAGCACGGTCACTTCCAGCGAGGCGCTGAGGGTGATAGCCGCTTCGCCCGGCTCCAGGTAGATCTGTACGCCGTACTTCTCGGAGAAGGCTTTCAGGCGTGCGCAGAAGGCATCGATCGGATAGCCCTCGCCGGTGAAATGGATGCCGCCTCCCAGGCTGACCCACTCGACCTGCTGCAGCAGGTTGCCGAAGCGCTCTTCGATGATGGCGAGCATCTTGTCGAACAGCTCGAAGCTGCCGTTCTCGCAATTGTTGTGGAACATGAAGCCGGAGATCTTGCCGATCACCTGTTCGATCTTTTCCGGATCCCACTCGCCGAGGCGGCTGAACGGACGCGCCGGGTCGGCCAGCAGGTAGTCGGAACTGCTTACCTGCGGGTTGACGCGCAGGCCGCGGATGGTGCCTTCGGTCGCAGCTTCGAAACGCTCCAGCTGGCCGATGGAGTTGAAGATGATCTTGTCGCAGTTGGCGACCATCTCTTCCACTTCATCGTCGGCCCAGGCCACGCTGTAGGCGTGGGTCTCGCCGGCGAACTTCTGGCGGCCGAGTTTGAGCTCGTACAGCGAGCTGGAGGTGGTGCCGTCCATGTACTGCTGCATCAGGTCGAACACCGACCACGTGGCGAAGCACTTGAGCGCCAGCAGCGCCTTGGCGCCGGATTGCTCGCGCACGTAGGCGATCTTTTCCAGGTTGCCCAACAGCTTCTGCTTGTCGATGAGGTAGTACGGCGTTTTGATCATCTCGAACCCCATGAAGGTCGGCCGATAGGGGCTCGATTCGGCCCCCGGAAAAAAGTGGACGCGAATTGTGCCGATAACCGACGCATATCGAAAGAGCGAGGGGGGTATTTCGTCCGTTCGTTGTCCCTTGGCGACGACACGCCAACAGCACGAGAGCCCATCAGTCAGCGCCGAGCATGCCGGTGGCGGATTACAGCGGCATGACGCTGTCAGACAGTGCGTGCGGCGGGAATCGCATCAGGCAGAGCCCCGGGCGACGCCACGGGTTGCAATGTTCGACCTTGGCAATGCGCATCTGCCGCATCCCAAAGCCACGCCCGAACGGGACGCAGGCAATCAGGCGAAACATGCTGAAAAACGATAGAAGCTCGCTCAGCCCTGACGGAACAGGCCGAGCAGATGGTCGGCGATGGCGCCTTCAATGGCATGGATGGCGAGCTTCGAGCAGTGGCCGAGGCGCGAGGTGACGATACGGTGCAAGTGCAACGAGGGCATGCGCGCCTCGTATTCGCGCAGGTCGCCCTTGATCAGCACCGGCAGGAAGTGCTCGCCCTTGGCCCGGTAGCGCTCGATCAGCAACCGGAGGCCATCCTGGAACGGCAGCTCCTGGGAGGCGACCAGGCGGTTGGCGCCGGGGATCTTCAGGTAGAGCCCGGCGTGGCCCATGGTTTCACCCGGCAGGATATGAATGCCGGTGGGCTCGACCGCATGGGCCGGGATGTCATGGAAGGTGTCGTGCCAGGCCTGTTCGTCCGGCAGGATGGTGATGTCGCCGTGGTCGACCTGCGGCACCACGAAGCTGTAGTTGCTGTAGAGCTTTTCCACATAAGCGGAATAGATGCACAGGCGGTTCTCGAAACGCTGCAGGAAGGCGATCGCCTCACGGCGGTTGGTGATCGCATCCAGATCCCAGGCCATGTCGCGCTGCCCCTGCAACTCGGTCCAGCGGGCATCGACATACGCGGAAGAAGTAGCGGACATGGGCTGGCTCACATCAGGGTTTGCCATTCCTATCGCAGAAAACATGCCAATGAATTCAGGTACTTGAACAGTGCCCTGCGGCCACTTTTTCGTTCAGCTCTCACCCCCTGACAGTCGCAAACTGCCGCATTAGGTCACTTGCACGGCCTCTGATCGACTCGGGCTCCGTCGCGAGCCGAACGATGCAGTACAATCGCCGTTTTTCCAGATTGAGCGACCGGCCCTTCGATGATCGACCCCAAGCGCGTACTGCGCGCCCTTGCCGAACACTGGACGTTGCTCGAACCGCTCTGCGAGCGTTTCGATGCCGGCACCCTGAGCCTGGTCGAGCTGCGCAACCAACTGGCTGCGCAACTGCCGGACAGCACCGCGGTGGACATTACTGCCCTGCTCGACCAGTGGATCCGCCTGGATATCCTGGTCCCGGTGGCCAAGAGCCCGAACCGCTTCGAGCTGAACGCCCAGATCCATGACTTCCTGGCCTACCTGCGCCGTGAGCATCGCCTGGGCCTGTGCCTGGAGATCGAGGCGTACCTGCGTCACCTCGAACGCCTGGCCGGTTATATCCAGGACGCCTTCGAAGTCCGCGACGGCAACGACCTGGCCCGCCAGCTGCGCCTGCTCGACATGCGCGTGCGCGATGTCCTGAAAAAGCTCGGCAACGACGAGCAGGCGCTGGTCGCCGTGGCCGAACGGGCCAAGACCAGCGACCGGCAGATTCCCCTCCGCCAGCGCTATGCCGAAGTGCTGGCGACCTGGGACGAATATGTCGAGCCGATGATCCAGCTGGTAGCTGCTGACGGCGCCTTCGAGCAAGGCGTCTATCGCGTCGAACATGTGCTGCTGCGTCTGCTCGGCGAGCAGCAACGCCTTGGCCAACTGGTCGACGACGACCTGCTGCTGCGCACCCACGCGCGCATTCTGGAAATGCAGACCACCGCCCAGTTGACCCTGCGCAAGGCCCGCGAACTGCTGCTGCCGCTGCGTGAAGAAGCGCGCCGGCACAACGCCGTGACCCGTGGCGCGGCGCTGGCCCTGTCGGTGATCCGCAAGAAGGGCCTGGATGCAGTGCCACAAGCCGCGATGCCGCTGTTCACCCGTCCGCAGAGCACCTTCCTCGGCAGCGCGTCGCAGGTCGAGGCGTATGTCTATGCGCTGGCGCGCTTCGAAGCCAAGCCGGCGCACTTCCCCAAGGCCAGCGGCAACCGCAAGGGCGGCACGCCCAAGGCACCGAAGACCGCGCGGGAAATGATCGAACGCTGCGAACAGGCCCTGCCGCTGCCGGACCTGATGGTCTGGCTGCTGGAGCAGGAGCCGGAAGGCGCCACCGACGAATTGCTGTACTGGTTCTCGCGTCTGTCGCGCGATGGCCGCTTCCAGCGCGAACGCCTGGAGCGCCGCGAGTACCTGACCAAGGAGCATGAGGTGAGCCTCAGCTCCTTTGCATTGGTGGGCCGTCCGAATGCCTAAGCCTTGCGTTGGGTGGACAACGCTCCGCGTGGCCACCCTGCAGCCCCCTCACAACGGTGGGAAACGCTTTGCGGCTTCCCATCCTACGACTGCCTGTGAGCATTCCGTATGAATATCGACCTGAAAGAAATGACCCAGCTCTCAGCGGCCTTCCGCGAGCTGTTCAAGGGCTACCACATCTCGCGCAGCGAGCCGGAGTGCTACGCCCAGCTGTCCAGCATGCAGGACCAGTACCGGGCGCTGTTCAAGGCCCTGGGCTTTGAGCTGGTGTGCGACCCGCGCGGCTTCTATTACTTCGTGCCCGAGCAGATGGGCGCCCAGGTGAACAAGACGGCCCAGCGCCTGGCGCTGTTCACCTTCATTCTGGTCGAGCACCTGGCCGACCAGGGGCGCGACCCGCTGTCGGTGCTCGACGGCGGCAGCATCGGCCGTGACGAGCTGCCCGCCCTGCTGGACAAGTACCGCGACCTGTTCCTGCAGGCCGAAGTCACCACCCACGAAGAGCTGGAAGACAAGATCATCCGCCGCCTGACCCAGCTCGGTTTCGCCGAGGACAGCAACGGGGTCTACCGTTTCCTGCCGCCGATGCACCGCTTCCTCGACGTGTGCCTGTCGGTACAACACGACCGCGACCTGGCGGCCAACCTCTACAGCAGCGACCTGCCGCTGCCGGCGCCGGTGCTGATCGACGACGACAGCGGCGAGCCGATCATTGTCCTCGAAGGCAGCGATGACCAGGTCGAAGAATCCGAAGACGATGCCCTGGCCCGCGCCATGGCCGAAGAACGCGACGCCCAGGAGATGGACGCATGAGCCAGGAACGCTACGGTATCCGCCGTTTTGCCCTGCTGAACACGGCAGGCTACAGCCTGGGCCTGTTCCCGCTGGAAAACCCGCTGTCGGTCTACGGCGCGAACAACCTGGGCAAGTCGGCGTCGATCAACGCCCTGCAGTTCCCGATCCTGGCGCGCATGTCGGACATGAGCTTCGGCAAGTACAGCCTGGAGCAGTCGCGCAAGTTCTACTTCGCCACCGACACCAGCTACATACTGGTGGAAGTCGCCCTGCCCCATGGCCCCCATGTGATCGGCGTGGCCGGACGCGGCCCGGGTGGCGGCTTCGGTCACCAGTTCTTCGCCTACCAGGGCACCCTGGACCTGGACCACTACCAGAAGAACGGCACCTGCCTGCGCCAGCGCGAGTTGTTCGCCAACCTGGAGCGTGAAGGCATCAAGGCCTATGAGCTGAAGCCGGACGAACTGCGTCGCCTGCTGGTCGGCGGCCATACGTCGATCCCGCTGGACCTGACTCTGATCCCGCTGCGCTCCACCAGCGAACAGAGCCTGAAGACCTTCCGCGCGCTGTTCATCAACCTGCTGCACATGCGCGAGATCACCGCCGCCAAGCTCAAACAGCTGTTCCTCGATGCCTTCGAGCACAGCCTGCGCTCGGGTAGCGTGGACTACATCGCCGCCACCGAAGAAGCCTTCCGCGACGTGCGCCGCATGGAGCAGGACTACCAGGCGCTGGTCACCGCCGGCCCGCTGATCGAGGCTTTGTCCGGCGGCGTGGCCCAGCGCGAACAGCTGCGCGGCAAGCTGCACCGCCTCTCGCCGCTGCTCGACTCGCTGCTGGGTGCCTGGCAGGACTATTCGGGCGCGCGCCGTGAAGAACTGGTGATCCAGGCCGAGCACTACCGTGGCGAGCAGGACGGCCTGCAGCAGGAACAGCGCGGCGGCACACAGGAACTGATGCGCATGGAACGCGAGATCAGCGAGATCCAGTGCTGGCTGGGCGAGCTGTCGGTGCTGAAGAACCGCTTTGCACTGGTGGACGACGTCAAGGTCTTGGAAGCGCAACTGCTGGCCGCCAAGGATGCCCACGATGAACTGGCAGGCGCGCTGGCCCAATCGCGGCAGTTCTCCAGCGAAGACCTCGACGAGCGTCTGCGTGACCTGGAAAAGCGCCTGAAGTCGGTCAAGCAACAGTTGGAGCATGCGGACAACAACAGCTACTCGCGCCTGCGCGAAGAGTTCTCCCAGGCCGATGTCGATCGCCTGATGCGCCTGTTCAACGGCCAGCTGTTCAGCCTGCCGCTGGGCGAAAAAGGCATCCAGCTAGATGACGGCGAGGCGTGGGTGAAATCCCTGGAAGCGGTGCTGGATGGCTTCAAGGGTGAGCAGTTCCAGGTCCCGGGCCTGACCATCGACCTGTCGCACATAGAACCACCCGCGTTGCAGGCTCTGGCCGACCGCGCCGCCCTGCGCGACCAGAAGGACCGCCTCGACCGCGAGTACAAGCAGCTCAAGACCCAGCAGGCGGTCGCCGCCGACCGGGCCGCGAGCAAGGCCCAGGCCGAGCAGCTGTACCAGGCCGTGCTGGACGCGCAGAAGGCGCTGGAAGACTTCCGCCGCAGCCAGACCCTGACCGTGGAAGAACCGCTGAAGCTGGAACAACTGGCGCAGCTGGAGGCCGCCCAGGACGAACTCAAGCGGGCCAGCGATGCCTTCGCCGAGCGGGTGCAGCAGCTGTCCGCCAAGCTGCAACTGGTGGGTCGCCAACTGGCGGATCTGGAAGCCAAGGAACGTACCCTGGAAGACGCCCTGCGCCGTCGCCAGCTGTTGCCGGCCAACCTGCCATTTGGCACGCCGTTCATGGACCCTGTGGACGACAGCCTGGACAACCTGCTGCCGCTGCTCAACGACTACCAGGACGCCTGGCAAGGCCTGCAACGGGTCGACGGGCAGATCGAGGCGCTCTACGCCCAGGTGCGCCTCAAGGGCGTGGCCAAGTTCGACAGTGAAGACGACGTCGAGCGCCGTCTGCACCTGCTGGTGAATGCCTATGCCCACCGCCAGGACGAAGCCCTGACGCTGGCCAAGGCCCGCCGTGCCGCCGTGACCGACATCGCCCGTACCCTGCGCAATATCCGCAGCGACTACGACAACCTGGAACACCAGTTGGCGCTGTTCAACCGCGAGATCAACAAGCGCCAGGTCTCCAACCTGGAAAGCTTCCGCATCGTCCTGGCACCGAACAAGGACGCGCTCAAGCACATCGACCAGATCATCCACAGCGCCGGCCAGTACGAGGAAGGCGAAACCCTGTCGGTGTTCGATCTGCAGCAGAGCAGCGACCAGGACACGAAGAATGAGGAAGCCAAGGAATACCTGGCACGCCTGGTGGCCGCCAACCAGAACCAGTTGGGGCTCAAGGACCTGTTCGAGCTGGCGTTCGAAATCACCAAGGTGCATGGCCAGCCGGTGATTCACACCGACATCGATGGGGCAGCCAGTAACGGCACGACCATGACCATCAAGGCGCTGACCAACATGTACCTGCTGCTGCACCTGATGGACCGCGAACAGGCCGGGCGCGTACGCCTGCCTTACTACCTGGACGAAGCGGCGGACATCGACGAACGCAACCAGCAGGCGTTGATCGAAACCAGCCTGCAACTTGGCTTCGTGCCGATCCTGGCGTCGGTAAAACCTCAGGTCTCCGCCCACGTGGCCATCGACCTGGAAGGCGGCAGCGGCCCGAACGGCATCTACATCGACGAAGCGGACTGGAAATTCATCAAGCCGCGGGAAAGTGCCAAGGGCCAGGAAGCGCCTCAGCAGGCAGAAGCGACCGAGCCGGCCTGAGGTCCGGTGCGGTCGCGCCGTTCTATCGGGTATTCATTCGCGGCTGAAGCCCCTCCCACACCTTTCGGATTGTGGGAGGGGCTTTAGCCGCGAGCGTTTCAGGCGCGACAAAAGCTGTCCCGCTAGCCAGCGGTAACAGCCGCGAACCTCTATCGAAAAGACGCGGGGCGGATGTCGCTTTTTACATCCGCCAATGGGTGGAGTGATGAGGCACTGAGCCACACCACGCAACGCTATCGAATACGCCTGGTGATAAAGCCCGGCGGCAAACCGGGCCTCATCACTTCTCCAGCGCAATCTTCGGCGCCCAGCGCAGCCATTCCTCGTTCACATCGTCATGCAAGGCGAAGGTCTGCTGCGGCAGGGCCGGCCCACCCATCTCCGGGTTATTAGGCGTGGCGAAGGCAATGCCACCACCGATCACCGCCTCCAGAGACTCGGTACGCACTTTCACACCACTGAACAGGCCGGCATCCACGCCAATACCGCTGGCGTTCCAGAAGCGGCTCCCGCTGCGAACCAGCGGCGCGTAGCGCGGCTCGATAAGTACGTGGATCAATACGCGGTCCGAGGTCGGCCCCAGCTCGAAATCGGTGACCTTGCCCACCGGCACTTCTCGATAACTGACGATCACCCCGGGCTTGATCGATCCACGTCGCGCGGCACTGAGCACGAGGCGAAGCCCTTCTTCACGGGCACTGACGTTGGGTGGCGCAGCAATCGCCGTGAAATGGCTCTGGGCAGCACCTTGCTTGTTGCTCGGCAGCACTTCCAGGTATTGCCCGGTAACCAGCGTCTCGAGGTTGGTAGCGCCGCTCAGGCTGACCTCTGGCTTGACCACCCAGAATTGCGTGCCAGCGCGGGCAATCTGCTTGCTCGCCTGGGTGACGCGCGCATTAAGGATGACTGCCTGCAGGTCCTCGGTCAGCGCGATGCTTTCGACCTTGCCCACGTCAAGACCTTTGTAGCGAATGGCCGTGCCAGGGCTCAGGCCGTCACCGCTGGGCAGCTGGATGGTAATCCGCTCTCCGCTCTGAATCGCGTCGTCACGACTGCCGTACAAGGCAAAACGCTGAACACGCTTACCGGAGCTAACGGCCTTGAGGTCGGGGGTTTCGAACGTGATGCCACCGGCCAGCAGCGTCTGCAGGGACTCGCTCTTCACCTCGACACCGGACAGACCGCCTTTCAACGTGACACCACTGGCATTCCAGAAACGTGTAGTGCTGTTCACCAGATGGCTGTACTCCGGCTCGATATGCACGCCGAGCACAACCTGCTGGTTGTCCCGTGACAACTGGAAGCTCTGCACCGAACCGACCTTGACCTGCCGATAGAGCACCGGACTGCCAACCTCCAACGAGCCGCGCGTGTCGCTGAACAGCACCAGGTGCAAGCCTGGTGCATCAAGGTTCAGCGGTGGCGCCTTGGATCGGGCTTCGAACTCGCGCGTGGCAGCAGCGCCTTTCTCGCCAGGGCGTATGGCTATGTAGTTGCCCTTCACCAGTGCCTCCAGCCCGGTGATACCGGCCAAAGAGATCGACGGTTTGACCACCCAGAACTGGGTACCATCAACCAGGTAATCCTCGGTTCGCGGGTCGAGCGCCAGTTCGGCGACGGCTCCGGTAAGGTCATCGTTGACCTTCAGGTCCTTCAACGTACCGGCTTGAATACCGTTGTACATGACGGGCGTACGGCCCGCCTGGAGACCTTCGAAATCGGGGAATTTGACCTGCACGCGGATACCGGCCTGGGCCGCGTCGAAATCCTCGTACAGCCTGAACGGGATGTTCGGATCGGTCGGCGGGCTGTCCTTGCGGTGCTCTGGCGTCGCAAAGGCGATACCGCCGGCCACGATGCTGGCCAGTGACTCACTGCGCAGCTTGAACCCGGAGAAGTCTGCACTGACCGTGATGCCGCTGGCGTTCCAGAAACGCGTGTGTTTACGCACAAGGTCTTTATAGGCGGGCTCGATGAAAACCTTCACTTCCACGGTCTTCTGATCGCTTGCCAAGGCGTAGCTTTTTACCCGGCCGACCTGAAGCTGCTTGTAGAACACCGGACTGTCACGATCCAGAGAACCCAGCCGTTCGGCCTTCAATACCAGGTGCAAACCAGGTCGATCATCCGATAGCGGAGGCGCCTCGGGTAACGCCTTGAATTTCAGGCTCGGTTCGCCATCACCCGGACTGGCAGTGATGTAATTGCCCGAGACCAACGTCTCCAGCCCGGTGATGCCGGCCAGGCTCACGCTGGGTTTGACCAGCCAGAAGCGCGTATTTTCACGCAGGTGTGGTTCGACCTCCTGCTTCATCTCGATCGTCGCGATCACGCCACGACGCTCCCCGGACTCATCCAGGGCCAGGGCAACGACCTTGCCGATCGACATACCCTTGTAGATGACTTCCGTCTTTCCAGCCTGGATCCCCTCGCCACTCTCGAAGATCACCTGAATCTCGATTCCCGCCTCACTGTAGGCGCGCCATGCCAGCCAACCGCCGATCAGCAGGGCGATCAGCGGCAAGACCCAGATGGCCGACCAGTTGGACGCAGGGCGGGTTTTAGCCAGGGGTAGCTCATTCATGGTCGTCAGCCGACTCCGTGTTATCCCAAATCAAACGAGGGTCAAAGGTCAAAGCGGCCAGCATGGTGAGGATCACGACGCTGGCGAAGGCGGCGCCACCCATTCCGGGCTCAATGCTCGCCAGGCTGCCAAAATTGACGACAGCCACCAGGATCGCGATGACGAAGATATCCAGCATCGACCAGCGTCCGATCCATTCGATGAAACGGTACATCAGGATCCGCTGGCGCGCCGACATAGGCTGGTGGCGCTGGACGGAATACAGGAGCAAGGCAATGCCAACCAGCTTGAACGTCGGCACCAGGATACTGGCGACGAATACCACGGCGGCGATGGGCAGCATGCCGTAGTTAACCAGCTCGATGACACCCGACATGATGGTATCGGACTGCCCCTGGCCCAGCGAGTTGACCGTCATGATCGGCAGCATATTCGCGGGGATATAAAGAATCGCCGCGGTAATCAACAGCGCCCAGGTACGCACCAGGCTGTTGGGCCGACGGGCATGCAGCATGCCGCCGCAGCGAGAACAGTACTGGTGTCCGTCGCTCTCATTCTCTTGCCGATTGAGCTGGTGGCACTCATGGCAGACCAGCAGACCCGCATCAATCGCCCGCATGCAAATCCTCCCCGGAGAGTGCTTCCCAGATCTGGTGAGGCGACATCGTCACCTCCAGCCAGACCTGCAGTAACAGCAAGGCAATGAAGCAGGCCAATCCCAGGCCCAGGCTGACATCCGCAATATCGATCAGCTTGACCAACGCCACCAGGGTGCCCATCAGGTACACCTCGAGCATGCCCCATTCGCGCATGTGGTGGTAAATCCGATAGAGGAGCAAGCCATAGCTGCGGCCAATGTCCAGCCGGATGCTCAGTAACACGGCGAACTGACACAGCAGCTTGAACAGCGGTACCGCCATGCTGCACAGAAAGACCACCACGGCGATGCCCTGCATGC
This sequence comes from Pseudomonas sp., assembly GCA_050282285.1. Classification (GTDB taxonomy): domain Bacteria; phylum Pseudomonadota; class Gammaproteobacteria; order Pseudomonadales; family Pseudomonadaceae; genus Aquipseudomonas. The sequence continues at coordinate 777 of JBLZZJ010000070.1, read as the reverse complement.
CGCTGTCATAGAGGCCCAACACACCGCTCCACACGGTATCGCTGGCTGTCTGCCCCAATAGGCTGAGCTGCATGATCGGCAAAAAGTTGGCCGGTATATAAAGCAACAGAGCTGCTATTACCAAAGCCATGCTACGGCGCACCACCTGGTGTCGGTGGGTATACAACTCATAGCCACACCGTGGGCACTCGACACGCTCGCCGTGATCAACAAGTTGCGGCTTGCGCATCAAGAGGTCGCACTCGTGGCAAGCAATGAGCGCCTCCAGAGGCAGTTCCGACAACGGAGTAATGGCAGCCGAATCAGGCATGGAGCGTGCTCTCGAAAATATCCGCTTATTCTAGTCGAGCCCCGATTCGAATAAACCAGAAGCCGCATATTTGAGCAGCCGAAAAGGTAAAGGTTGCGTGGGGTACGGGACATCAGCCCCCTGCGTTCTAACGAGGTATTTCCGCACGTTTAATAGCTACTACGCAGGTTGCAGGTGGCTCATCTCAGCTTGCGGCAAACGCTACTGTCGGTGTGGCCCCAAGACGCGCAGGCGGGAAGTGTCGCCCTGTAGACCGCTGGATAAGTGCAGGTAGAGTGATGAAACCGCGTTCGGTGGCCTTTACCAGGCTGAAGAAGCACGCGCATCAACGATGCACTTTCAAGATACGAACGAGGCAGGTTGGTCTCGCCCGTCCCGCCCATTTTTCTTGCCAAAAAGACGAAACCCCAGACCTCTTTCGAGATCTGGGGTTTCTTAGAGAAGCTTGACGATGACCTACTCTCACA
>JBLZZJ010000069.1:0-18364 GCA_050282285.1 Pseudomonas sp. | reverse complement strand
AGCGCGAGTAGCCGAGCTGGGCCAGGTGGTTGGCGCAGACCTTGGCCTGGTCGAACAGCGGCGCCACCAGGCCGTAGGCGATGCCACGGTGGCTGGCGCACTCGCCGATGGCATAGACGCGCGGATCATAGGTTTGCAGGGTGTCGTTGACCAGGATGCCGCGGTTGCAGGCGATGCCGGCTTTTTCCGCCAGCTCGCTGTTGGGGCGGATACCGGCGGCCATCACCACCAGGTCGGCGGGAATCACGTCACCGTCCTTGAACTTCACCGCACAGACCCGGCCTTCGCCGTTGTCCAGCAACTCGGCAGTCTGCTTGGGCAGCAGGAACTTCAGGCCACGGTCTTCCAGGGACCGCTGCAGCAGCTCACCGGCGGTGCGGTCGAGCTGGCGCTCCAGCAGCCAGTCGCCGATGTGCACCACGGTCACGTCCATGCCGCGCAGCTTCAGGCCGTTGGCGGCCTCCAGGCCGAGCAGGCCGCCACCGATGACCACCGCGTGCTTATGGGTCTTGGCGGTGTCCATCATCATCTGGGTGTCGGCGATGTCGCGGTAGCCGATCACGCCGGTGAGATCCTTGCCCGGTATCGGCAGGATGAACGGCACGGAGCCGGTGGCGATCAGCAGGCGGTCGTACTCGGCCTCGCTGCCGTCGTCGGCGATCACCCGGCGGTTCTTGCGGTCGATCTCGACCACCTTGCGCCCGAGCAGCAGTTTGATGTCGTTTTCCGCGTACCAGTTGAGGTCGTTGAGCACGATCTCGTCGAAGGTCTGTTCGCCGGCCAGCACCGGCGAGAGCAGGATACGGTTGTAGTTCGGGTGCGGCTCGGCACCGAACACGGTGATGTCGTAGAGGTCGGGGGTGAGCTTGAGCAGCTCTTCCAGGGTGCGAACCCCGGCCATGCCGTTACCGATCATTACCAGCTTGAGTTTTTTCATGCCGGCCATCTCCTGCAAAAAAATCACGGAAAAACAAAAAAGGCGTCCCGCCAGTTGCCTAGCGAGGACGCCTTTGTCCAAGTCCCGTTCTATCGGGAAGTGCAGCCGTCCTCGTTGACGGCTGCGCTTTATGAAGTTGTGTTCAGAACAATGCAGAGGCTGTGCCAAGTCGCTCCAGCCCCGGTTTATCAGCCCTCACGCCCTGCGCCGACGCCTGATGGCAGACGGCACTGCACCGTTGCGATGCCTGAAGCGCCGCTTTGGTGCGCTGCTGCCGCCGTAGCCTGGGTCGAGCGAAGCGACACCCGGGACACTGTTACCGGCGTATTCAACTGACCAGCACCAACAGCAGCACCAGATTGAGCAGCAGAGAGAACAGCGCCACCCCGCGCCAGACCTTCAGTGGCTCGCGTTCCAGCAGTGGGCGCGGGCGGCTGTTGAGCGACTGGCGCTCACCCTGTTCCAGGGCCAGCAACCATTCCTCGGCGGTCTCGAAGCGCTGTGCCGGGTCGGCATGGACCGCCCGCGACAGCGTTTCGTCGAGCCAGGCCGGCAGGTCGGGGCGGTAGCGGCTGGCCGGTGTCGGGTTGGCGAAGCGCGGCTTCTGAAAGGCCTCGATCTCGCCGTAGGGGTAGTGCCCGGTCAACAGGTGATACAGCGTCACACCCGCGGCGTACAGGTCCAGTCCGGTGCTCGGCGTCGCGCCGCTGAAGGCCTCGGGGGCTATGTAGCTGGGGGTGCCGGGCAGGTCATGGTCGCCATCGCGGGACAGGCCGGGGCAGTAGGCCAGGCCGAAATCCAGTACGCGCAGCTCGCCGTCGTCGCCCCACAGCAGGTTCTCCGGCTTGATGTCGCGGTGCAGGATGTTGCGCCGGTGCAGCAGGCCCAGGGCCTTGAGCAGGCGCGGGGCGATGTCCTGCCACTCCGCGAGGTTCATCGGGCCGTTCAGGCGCAGGTGTTCGTCCAGAGTCTGGCCCGGGTATTCGCGCTGCACGTAATACAGGTGCTGGCGCTGCGGCACGGCATGCACCTGGGCGAAGTGGCGGCCGGCCACCCGGCGCAGGAACCATTCCTCTTGCAACAGCGCCGGGCCGGCCTGCGGGTCATCCAGGCGGCTCTGCGGCAGGGTTTTCAGCAGCCAGCGGTTGGCCTGGGCATCGCGCACCCGGTACACCAGCGATTGGCGCGACGACGCCAGCAACTGCTCCACCTGCCAACCCTCGAACGCCTGGCCGTCCCGCAGTTTGGGCGGGATAGGCCGCTGGTCCAGCTGCGCCAGGGTGTCGGCCAGGTCGCCTTCGGGCAACTGGTCGACCTGCAGCAGCAAGGCGCTGGCGTTGTCCTGGCTGCCGGCCAGGTGCGCGGCCCGAACCAAGGCCTGGCAGGCAGCGTTCAGGTCCTGTTCGTCATGCAGGATGTGGCGGATGGCGTTGTCGCCCAGGGTGGCCCAGACCCCGTCGCTGACCAGCAGGAAGCGTTCGTGCTCGCGCAGCTCGCCGTCCAGGTAATCCACCACCAGGTGTTGGTCGAGGCCCAGGGCGCGCTTGAGTACGTGCTGCATGCCCGGTTGTTCCCAGACATGGTCTTCGCTGATGCGCTCCAGCTCGCCCCGGTGCCAGCGGTAGGCCCGGCAATCGCCGACATGCGCCAGGGTAAAGCGCCGGCCGCGCAGGACCAGGGCGCTGAGGGTGGTCAGCAGCGGCTGGCCGCCGCCATTGGCCTGCAGCCAGCGATTGTGCGCCACCAGCAGGCGGTCCAGCGACTGTGCCACGGCCCAGGTTTCCGGCGTGGCGTAGTAGTCCAGGGCCAGCGCCTGCAGGGTCGCCCGGGCCGCCAGGCCGCCGTCGGGGCACTGGCTGACGCCGTCAGCGAGGGCGAACAGGTAGCCCTTGCTCGCGGCCAGGGCCGGGGTGGGGGTGACCACACGGATAGCGTCCTGGTTTTCTTCCCGGGGGCCGGTGGCGCTGGCTTCGGCCACGCTCAGGCGCAGGGTCATCGATCAGACCCGCGCCGCGGTCACCGCCGCGCTGCCCCAGGTGGTGCGCCAGCGCAGTTTCACGCCGTACAGGCCGACCCAGGCCAGCACGCCCAGGCTGGCGAACAGCCACAGGCCCAGCTGGTAGTCGCCGGTGTGCTGCTTGATCGCGCCCAGGCCCGCCGCCAGGAAGAACCCGCCGATGCCGCCGGCCATGCCGATCAGCCCGGTCATCACGCCGATCTCCTTGCGAAAGCGCTGCGGCACCAACTGGAACACCGCGCCGTTGCCAGCACCGAGGCCGAGCATCGCCGCGACGAAGAACGCCAGGGCCGCATAGGCGTTGGGCAGGTTGAAACCGACGATGGCGATGCACAGCGAAGAGACGGTGTACATCATCAGCAGCGAGCGGATGCCGCCAATGCGGTCCGCCAGGGCGCCGCCCAGGGGGCGCATCAGGCTGCCGGCGCAGACGCAGGCGGCGGTGTAGTAACCGGCGGTGATCGGGTTGAGGCCGTACTGGTCGCTGAAGTAGCCGGGCAACGCGCTGGCCAGGCCGATGAAGCCGCCGAAGGTCACGCTGTAGAAGAACATGAACCACCAGCTGTCGCGGTCACCCAGGGCCTTGAGGTAATCGGCCAGGGCCTTGGGTTTCGGGCGCTCCGGGGCATTCCTGGCCAGCAGGGCGAAGGTCAGCAGGGCGAACAACAGGGGAATCAGCGCCCAGCCGAACACGTTTTGCCAGCCGAACAGCGCCGCCAGGCCAGGGGCGAAGATGGCCGCCAGCACGGTACCGGAGTTGCCGGCTCCGGCGATGCCCATGGCCTTGCCCTGGTGCTCCGGCGGGTACCACTGCGAAGCCAGGGGCAGGGCTACGGCAAAGGCGGCCCCGGCGAACCCGAGGAACACCCCGAGCAACAGCGCCTGTTCATAGGTGCGGATGCCTATCTGCCAGGCAGCGAACAGCGAGCAGATGACGATCACCTGGCCGATCAGGCCGGCGCTCTTGGGTGACAGGCGATCGGCCAGGAAGCCCATCAGCAGGCGCAGCACGGCGCCCGCCAGGATCGGCGTGGCGACCATCAGGCCGCGCTGCTGCGCGCTCAGGCCCAGGTCGGTGGCGATCTGCACGGCCAGCGGGCCGAGCACGTACCAGACCATGAAGCTCAGGTCGAAATAGAGAAAGGCGGCGAACAGCGTCGGGGTGTGGCCGGACTTCCAGAAACTTGTATTCATCGAGCACCTCATCAGCAAAAAGGGTCCCGGCGCAGCGCGGCGCCCTGGTCGTGGACACGGCGGCCGCAACCCGCCGGGGAGGCCGGGCGCTTGTGGCGCCTGGCCCTGCGGCCTGAGCCACAGCTGGGTTGAGAGAGTTGCAGGCGCGTCGCTGGATCACAGTCGACTGGCCGGCCCCGGGCAGTGGGGCGAAAACGCAAAAAACGCCGCGGCACCGCTGGCCCGAAGGCAGGGTGGCGCGACGTCTTTGTCGTTCGTGGAGTAGCCGCCGTTGGCTACCTGTAGCGATGACAAAGCAAGAGCTGAGCCAAGGCGCTGCAGGGCCGGTCAGTGGGCATTCAAGGTCGGTAGGGCTAAGGCGGGGTGGTGCACAACGGAGCAGTCGCTCCAGTCGCTGCGCCTAAATGGGGCGCAGAGCGGGTGTTGATCCTGTCCCGCCTGGCGTGGGAGGCGGGTAACGCGGGCCTAGCGGGTCTGGCGAGCCGTGCTGACGCTGGAGTGCAGGCTGGCTACGGCAGCGGTCGATTCGCTGCGGTCGACGGCCTGGGTCGGGATTGGAAGCGTGAGAAGGGCGAGGGCGAGAAGGTTGGTCAACAATCCAGCCTGACGGGTGTGGCTGTGCAATACGGACATGGTGGATCCCCTGCTTTTATTGTTGTGCCCTAAGGCGTAGCAGACGATTCCCGCCCTGTCACGCCAGCCAGGCCCCGAAGCAGGATTTTCGATGCATCGAGCGTGCCGCTTCGCTAGGCCTGGAGCCAGTTGACTTCGGGGAACTTGCCGCTGAAGGTCGGGGGCATTTCGGTGACCTGGCGCTGGGTGTAGTCGAAGAACACGAAGCCGGATTTGGCCATGGCCACCAGGGTGCCGTCCGCCGGGCGGGTGATGCGGAAAATGATGTCGCCGCCGTAGCGGTTGAAGTCCATCACCCCGACCTCGAACAGCAACTGGTCGCGGGCGTGGGCCTCGGCGCGGTAGGTGGTGGCCAGGTCGGTGACGATGATGCCGATGCTGGCGCCTTCCGCCTGGTGTTCGCCGATGCCGAATTCGTGCATGAAGCGCGCCCGCGCCTCGGAAATCATCGAGATCATCGAATCGTTGCCCAGGTGGTTGGACGCGTTGATATCGGTCACCCGCACCGTGAGGTGGGTGCTGTAGCAGAACGCGGTGTCCGGGAATTCGAGTTTCAGGCGTGCCATGACGGTTCCTCCGGGAGCAGGGCGGGCGTGATTCTACGCAGGCGCCGTCGGTATGGGGCAATTTCTCTGTGCCGCGGCGCCCCCCGCCTCAATGGGCAAGAAAGCGGCGCAGGCTCTGCAGCTCGCTGCGGATCAGCGGCATGCTGCGTTGCAATACGGCGGCCGGGTCGAGCAGGGGGCGGTCATCGGCCCGGGTGGTGTGCATGCCGGAGAACGTGCCGCTGGAGAAGGGCAGCACGATCTTGCTCTGTTCACTGATGAAGGCCAGGCGATCCCAGTCCCCGGCGATCAGCAGGCGGTTGGCGGTCGGGGCGAACAGGCTCTGGCCGATGCTGTAGTCGTGGCTCGGGTTCCGTACGCCAAGCAGCGGCAGCACCGTGGGCAGCAGGTCGACATGGCTGGTGGCGAGGGTTTCGCGATGGGCGTCGCGGCCTGGAATCCACAGCACCAGCGGCACCTTGAGCTGCTCGTCGACGAACGCCGAGTTGTGGCCCCAGCGGCCTTTCTCCATGAATTCTTCGCCATGGTCGCCGGTGATCACGATCAGGGTCTCGTCCAGCAGGCCCTGGGCTTCCAGGTGTTGGGTGACGCGGGCGATCTGCCCGTCGAGGTGGTGCACGGCGTTCTGGTAGCGCTTGTAGATGCCGCCGATGTCGCGCTCCAGATTCATGCTGGCGTAGCTGAAATCGGGCAGGTAATCCGGCTCGATCACCGACTCCGGCGGGAAGGTGTAGTTGGCGTGGGGCGACTCGAAGAACATGAAGGTCATGAACGGCTGGTCGGGTGCGCGCTGGTCGATGAACTGCAGCAGGTCGTCGATGTTCTTGCGGTCGCGCTGCCAGGGTTCGGCCTGGTCGTAGGACTGCATCTGCTCCCGGGGGACGTTGACGAACAGGGTCTTGTCGAACTCGGGGTAGGTGAACTTGGCACTGGTGAACAGCTTCATCTGGTATTGCTGCTGTTGCAGCACATCGATCAGCGGGCTGCCGACCCGGGCGTCCAGCACCGGGAACCACAGGTTCGCCGGCAGCCCGTAGAACTGGCTGAACATGCCGATGCGCGTGCCGTTGCCGCCGGAAAAATGATTGTCGAAGCGTGTGGCGCGTTCGGCGAAGGCACTGGTCTGCGGCATCACCCGTGGGTTGAGGGCATCGGCCCGCCAGGACTCGGCCACCAGCCAGACCACGTTCAGCGGCTTTTGCGGCGGGTCGATGCGCAGCGGTGACTGCGGGTAGGCCAGTCGGCCTTCGAGGGCGGCGCTTTGCACTTCCAGGCGCTGCGGGCGCTCCAGGCCGACCTGGTACTCAAGAAAGCGGCGCATGGTCAGCGGCTGATAGAGCGGCATGCGTTGGGCGGTTTCCAGCAGCGGGCTGTAGCCATAGAAATGGCTGACGCCGTAGCTCACGCGTTCGCCGACGGTGGCCAGCAGAAACAGCGGCAGCACCCACAGCAGGCGCGGCGCAGGCAGGCGTGGCACGTAGTGGCCGACCAGCGAGGCCGCGACCCGCAGCGCCGCCTGGCCGGCGACGATGCCCACGGCGATCAGGGTGAAACCGAGCTGGCTCGACTCGGACGAGCCCAGCGCTTCGACGCCACCCGGCGTGGTGAGGATGTTCCAGACGAAGCCATTGAGGTGGAAGCCGTACAGCGTCCACAGCAGGCCGTCGGCGTAGATCAGCAGGTGCAGGGCACTGGCCAGCAGCACCTGCAGGGTGCCGGTGACGATACCGGGCAGCAGCGGGATGCACAGGCGCGTCAGCAGCCACAGCGGGGCGATGAACAGCAGGGCGTAGCTGCCGATCAGCACCCCTTGGTAGAGCGCCAGGCCGGCGTTGGCCGGCAGGTCGAACGACTGGCCGAGGTGCAGGGCCGTGGCCACCCAGGTGAACAGCCAGAACAGAGCGTGATTACGACGGGAGGGGGTGGGCGGCAGCATGCTTCGCTTCCTTGGACGCGCGAAAGAGTTCACGCACCCTAGTGGACATGCCTTAAGCCAAACTTAAACCACGTGGCGTATGGCCATTAGCGGTGCACGCTGTTCAGCCAATAGAAGGTCACCCGGCCGCCCTCGGTCTTGGGCCCGTAGTTGTCCTGAATGTAGGCGCCCGCCTTGAAATACAGCTGCTGTTTGCTCCAGTAGCCGCTGAGCTGCTGGTAGTGAGAGCCCTTGTCCTGGCTGCTGGAGACGCTGACCCCGAGCCTGCCGCTGGGGGTGATGCGCAGGTCGTAGCCGAAGCGTTCGCCCAGCTGGATGTTCTCGGCCAGCAGGATGTTCTGCACCTTGGCGTCGCCCGGGCGCTTGCGCAGCAGCAGCTCCAGCCGGCCGACACCGCGCAGGTAGTGGTATTGCAGCTTGGCCAGTGGATCGTTGGTGCTGCCGGGTTCGTCCTTGCTGTGGATCTGGGCGATGACGATCTTGTTCTTGCTCGGCACCTGCTCGACCCGTAGCACCGCGCTGAGGTAGCTGTCGGAGCTGGCGTGGTACCAGTTGCTCAGGCTGCCGTCGGCCTGGGTTTCGCGCAGTTCGCTGCGCGGATAACGGGCATCGTCGGTCTGGGAGCCGGTAACCGGAACCCAGAAGGTCACGCTGCCATCCTTGTGACGACGAAAATACTGGCTGCTGTAGCCGTTGTTCAGGCGCGCGGTGGTGATGGTGGTGGGGGCGGGGTCGGTGGGAACCGAGAGGTTCCAGGTGGTGAGGTCGAGCACGAGCGAGTCCTTGGAGGCGGAGGGCGGGAGGCGAAAAGCCCTCGTTCGTTTGGCATCGACGACGTAAGTTCAATCGGGCTGACCAGCGGGCTAGAGCGGTTGCGACATCACTGCCGTCACCGCTCCAGTGCTGGCGTTATGCCGCTGGGCGCTGCTGGCGCTGGTAGAGAAACTCCAGTACCGCGGTGCGGTAGGCGTGGTACTGCGCGTCGTTTGCCAGGGCCAGGCGATCACGGGGGCGCGCCAGGTCGACCTGGACGATATCGCCGACCGTCGCGGCCGGGCCGTTGGTCATCATCACGATGCGGTCCGAGAGCAGCACCGCCTCGTCGACATCGTGGGTGACCATCACCACCGTGCTCTGGGTTTCGCCGACGATGCGCAGCAGCTCGTCCTGCAAATGGGCGCGGGTCAGGGCGTCGAGGGCGCCGAACGGCTCGTCCATCAGCAGCACCTTGGGTTCCATGGCCAGGGCGCGGGCGATACCCACGCGCTGTTTCATGCCGCCGGAGATCTCGTTGGGGTGCTTGTGGATGGCATGGTCCAGGCCAACCATGTGCAGGGCGGCCTCGGTGCGGGCCTTGAGCTGGGCCTTGTTTTCCTTGTCACCGAAGACCTTCTCCACGGCCAGGTGCACGTTGCCGAAGCAGGTCATCCAGGGCAGCAGACTGTGGTTCTGGAACACCACGGCGCGTTCCGGACCCGGGCCGTCGATCTCCCGGCCGTTGCAGATCAGGCCGCCCTCGTTGGCGTCGAGCAACCCGGCGATCAGGTTGAGTACCGTGGATTTGCCGCAACCGGAGTGGCCGATCAGGCTGACGAACTCGCCCCGGGCGATGCTCAGGTTGACGTCGGCCAGGGCCTGGAAGCGGCCTTTCTTGGTGTCGAAGTGCTTGGACACCTGGGTCAGTTCTACGAATTTGTCCATGGTCCGGCTCCTTAGCTGGCGTAGTCGAAGCGCTTGGCCAGCAGCAACAGCAGTTGCTCCAGGGCCAGGCCGACCAGGCCGACGATGATGATGGCGATCAGGATGTGCTCGACGTTGAGGTTGTTCCACTCGTCCCACACCCAGAAGCCCAGGCCGGTGCCGCCGGTGAGCATTTCGGCGGCGACGATCACCAGCCAGGCCACGCCGATGGCCAGGCGGATGCCGGTCATCAGGTGCGGCAGCACGGCCGGGAACAGGATGCGCGTGAGCACCTTCCATTCGCTGAGCTTGAGCACGCGGGCCACGTTCAGGTAATCCTGCGGCACGCTGGCCACGCCGGCGGCGGTGTTGAGGATGATCGGCCAGATCGAGCTGATGAAAATCACCCAGATCGACGCCGGGCCGGCGGCCTCGAACACCAGCAGGCCGATCGGCAGCCAGGCCAGGGGCGATACCGGGCGCAGCAGGCTGATGATCGGCGAGAGCATGCCGGCCAGGAAGGCGAAGCGGCCGATGGCGAACCCCAGGGGGATGCCGATCAGTGCTGCCAGGCCGAAGCCGATGCCGACACGGCCCAGCGAGTGCAGGATGTTCCAGCCGATGCCCATGTCGTTGGGGCCATTGTCATAGAAGGGATCGGCGAACAGCTCCAGGGCCGCCAGCCAGGTGCTCAGCGGGCCGGGCAGGCCCTCGCTCTTGGTGGCGATCAGCGACCAGACGACGATAAACAGCGCGATGCCGAGCAGCGGCGGGATCACCGCTTTGGCCATCGCTCTCATGCCCGACGCGCCGGGCAGTGCCAGGCCTGCGCTCTTGCTGGGCGTGCTGGACGCCAGCAATGGGGTTTTCAGGGGTGCGTTCATCACAACCTCCGACTCAGGCTTTTATCGCAAAGGATTGGGCGTAGGCGGCCGGGTCGCTGCCATTCCAGACGCTGCCGTCGATCAGGGTGCTGCTGCGCAGCGAGCTGGCCGGCACCGGGATGTTCAACGCGCTGGCGGCTTCCTTGTAGAGGTCGACCTGGTTGACCCCGGCGGCGACGGCGGCGTAGTTCGGGTCTTCCTTGATCAGGCCCCAGCGGCGGAACTGGGTCATGAACCACATGCCGTCGGAGTGGTAGGGGAAGTTGACGTCGCCCTTCTTGTGGAAGGCCATGGCGTGGTCGTCCTTCCAGCTGTTGCCCAGGCCGTCCTCGTATTGGCTGAGGAAGCGCGGCTCGATGACCTTCACCGGGGCGTTGACGTAGGCCTTGCCGGAAATCAGCTTGGCGGTGCTCTTGCGGTTCTCGTCGCTGGCCTCGATGAAGGCACTGGCTTCGAGGATCGACATGATCAGCGCGCGGGCGGCGTTGGGGTTCTGCTCGATGAAGGCGCGGGTGGCGCCCAGCACTTTCTCAGGATGGTCCGGCCAGATCTGCTGGGTGGTGACGGCGGTGAAGCCGATCTTGTCGGCAATCGCCCGGGCGCCCCAGGGCTCGCCCACGCAGAAGCCGTCCATGTTGCCGACGCGCATGTTGGCGACCATCTGCGGTGGCGGCACCACGATGGTCTTCACGTCGGTCTGCGGGTTGATGCCCAGGCTCGCCAGCCAGTAGTACAGCCACATGGCGTGGGTGCCGGTGGGGAAGGTCTGGGCGAAGGTCAGCGGTGTGCCGCCTTTCTTCACGTGTTCGGCCAGTTGCGCGCCGTTGGTGACGCCGGCTTCGCGCAACTGCTTGGAGAGGGTGATGGCCTGGCCATTCTGGTTGAGGCCCATCAGCACAGCCATGTCGGTCTGCGGCCCGGCGATGCCCAGTTGTGCGCCGTACATCATGCCGTACAGCACGTGGGCGGCATCCAGCTCGCCGGTGTTGAGTTTGTCGCGCACGCCTGCCCAGGAGGCTTCCTTGCTCGGGGTGATGGTCAGCCCGTACTTCTCGCCGAAGCCCTGGGTGGCGGCGACCACCACCGAGGCGCAGTCGGTCAGGGGAATGAAGCCGACTTTCAGGGCGGCTTTCTCCGGGGCGTCCGAGCCGGCGGCCCAGGCCACGCTGCGCAGGCTGGCCGGGGCGCTGAGGCCTAGGGCGGCGACGCCGCCGACGGCGCCGGCCATGGCGATGGAGGTTTTCAGGAAATCACGGCGGCTGGGGTGCTTCGAATCACGTTCAGTCATGGGGCTGTCCTTTACTGGCCGAATCAACGGCTGAAATAAAAAACGGCGCACGTCAGACCATCCCGATGGGGATCAAGGAGGTCTGACGGACGCCGTTGTCCGTGATCCGCGGCTCACCGCCGTTGGTGGGCTGCGCAGGAATCTTGGGAGGGATATTGCAAAGGGCTTGCCAGAGTTGCCTGGTAGGGCAGGGCGAGGGCGCAGGTCGGCGCATTTCGCGCCGCCAGCAGCGAGGGCTGGTCGGCACGAGGCCAGTCAAATCAGATGTTTACGCAAAAACAGGGTGTGTCAGGCAAGAGCCGCTCGGGGTGAGCGGGTAACGCAGCTCACGGTGCGTTTTGAGCCAATGGCGTGCACGCAGTGGCCTGGTTGTACGCTTTTGGTTCGGTTTTCTGCACGCGGGGCGCTCGCCTCATACCCGTTGTGCAGGTTGAACGTGGGCTTCCTCGACGAACTCCTTGAGCCAGCGCAACACCTCCACGGCGTTCCAGCGGGCCGGGTCGAACAGGGCATAGGCCAGCCCCTGGTAACCGACCACATCCAGTTGCTTGTGGTAGCCGGCGCGCTGCAGCAGCGCTTCGATCTCGGCGAAGCAGGTGTTGAAGTGAATGCGCGAAAAGGGCGTCTTGCCCTCGGTGACGATGCCTTCCAGATGCAGTTCCTCGACCATGGCCTGGACCTTTTCCAGCGGCATGCGGTTGATCCGGTGTTTCAGTTGCAGTACGTCCAGCATCGCGTTGCTCCCGATAGTGGCGGCGAATTGGCCCGATTCCATGAGGTTTCCGGGCTGGCGGATGACATGGATAAGGGTAATCCAAAAATACTGTACAAATAAACAGTATTCGATAATAGTAAGCCCATCGCGTACGACAACTCACTCAAACACACCGGTCGGCTGACCACGCAACCGCTTACCGGGCGGACCGCAGAGGAGCAAGTAGCAATGCAACAGATGATCATGACAATTGTGCTGTTGGCCCTGCTCGGTGGTTGTGCCCAGCCGCAGATCGAACAACCCCGCGCCAATGGCACCTACCTGGTCATCGACAATGGCCAGGCCTGGGCCGTGATGGTGTCCAACGGTAAGCGCGTCGAGGAATCGGGGCGGGTGGTGGATGTGATCAAGCTGCCGAGCCGGCATTCCGCCGTGGCGGCGAGCTATGTGATCGAGACGCCCAATTGCGGGCGGGTGCAGTGGCTGACCGAACGGCAGGACGCCGCCGATGGCGCGACCACCCTGATGTCGTTGCACTACAACAAGCAGCTGGATGATGCGGGCTGCATCATCGGGGAAGGGCTGAGCCGGGTCTGGACCGTGCTGGATTATTCGAGCTGATGCGGGCACACGGGGCCCGCACAGCGTCAGGCGGGATCAGTCGTCCAGCTGGTCGCGGATGACTTGCCCGGATTTTCCGTCGATACGGAATTCATGCAGCTTGGCGTCCTGTTTCAGGCCTTCGCCTTCCCAGTAGCCGTTGTCGTCTGCTTCGATCTTGTGAATTTGGGTGTAGCCGGCGGCCTTGGCCTTGCCCAGTGCTTCTTCGATGCTGATCCAGTCAGCGCCGGGCCGATCGGCCAGGGCGGTACCGGTTACCAGCAGGCAGGCAGCAAATAGAGCAGTCTTGGTCATCGGGTAAACTCCTTTACCTGTTTAGGGTCTGTGTCTTTCGCGCACAGGCGCTTATGCAGTGTAGCCGCCCACCCGGCGCTGCAACGAAAAGGGAGACCCTCATGCAACCCGTACCCCTCACGCTGGCGCTTGCCACGCTCCTCGTCATGCCCGTGGCCTGGGCCGCGGACTGCACCCAGGCCGGCAGCCAGGCCAGCCTCAACCAGTGTGTTTCCGAGAGTTACGCCGCCCAGGACAAGCGCCTGAATCAGGTTTACAGCGAGTACCGCGCACGGCTGTCACCCACGCAGAAGCAGCAGCTCAAGGCCGCGCAACGGGCGTGGATCGAGTTTCGTGATCGTTCCTGCGCGTTCGAGACGTCGGCAGCCCAGGGTGGTTCGGCGTATTCGATGGTGCTCTCTGGCTGCCTGGCGGCGAAGACCGCGACCCGCGTCGAAGAGTTGCAGCGCCTGGCCAGTTGCCCGGAAGGCGACCTGGCGTGTCCGGCGCCTGCTCGCTGACTCGTTCAGCCGAGCACGTCAGCCGAGCGTTTCAGCCGAGCAGGAAGGGGCCGGACAGGTTCGGGCCGTCATGGCCTGGCGGATAGCCGATCAGTCTCTTGAGCGATTCGCCCACTTCGATACTGCGCGACATGTTCGAGTTGCATTCGAGGGTTCTGGCCAGTGCGCCGGCGGAGCCGTGGTTCAGACCGAGCAGGGTGAAGCCGTTGGTCATGACGGCCAGTGCGGCCACGATCAGTAAGTTGGGATTGTGCAGTTTCATGGCGCTTCTAACCGAATAAAAGGTTGGGGTGGATCCTTGAGTCCTCAGCTTTGCAGCAGGGCTATGGCGGCTTGGGTGATGTGCTGGACGGCCGGGCTGGGCATGCTCATCGCCTGTCGCTGCGGAGCCGTGTAACTCATGCTCAGGGTCAGCAGCGGAATGGCGATCATCAGGTACAGCCCGATGCCGGCCAGAGCGCCATTGCGTGCGTACTTGATGGTCAGGCGATGCATGTCCGTTCTCCGGTGGTTGCGTGTTGGTTGAGTCCAGTTTGATGACTATTTAATCGATTTAAAAACGCATAAATCGACATAAATAAATCTATTAATTCGATATATGTCTCGGCGGTTACCCGTTCAAAACAGGTCGCCCGGGCCGGGTGTCAGGTGTTCAGCACGCCTGGCGGCCGCACACCAGCTTCTGGATTGCCTGGCGCTCGCTCAGCTGCGTCGGCATCTTCAGGGTGGTCAGCGTGCCATCGGTCAGGTGAATGGCCAGCTCGGATTCGAAGTGGATGCCGCTGTCGTCAATCGACGCATAGGTAACGCCATACACGTTCTGGTCGGCGATGGATCGGATGGCATTCATGGCGTATCTCCTTCAGCAGCACACGGGCTTATTTGTGAGAGTGACCGGCAGGCACTTTCCGGGTTTTTTCCGCGACCTTGTTGGTGTCGGCGGCCGGTACGCGGCTGGCGAAGGCGGAGGCGGCGATGAGGCTGGCTACGGCGGCGAAACGGTTCATGGCGAACATCCTTCTGTCTGAGGGGACGTACATCCCGATGGACAGATAATCGCTGCGCTTTGGTATCGACAGAAGTGAATGGAGCTTATGGTGACTATCGAGCGCGCTGATACATGGCGCGGCAACTGGTCGGCTGCGGGCGCCGGTGCGTTATCACCCTCTTGCCTTGCCGCGATGGGCAAGGCAGGCTGCTCACCGTACCCATCACCGCTGCGTTTCAGGTAACCGCCCCATGCCGCTGCAGATCTGCATTCTGGAAACAGACATCCTCCGTCCCGAACTGGTCGACCAATATCAAGGCTACGGCCGTATGTTCGAGCGCCTGTTCGCCAACCAGCCGCTCGCCGCCGAATTCGTCGTGTACAACGTCATGGAAGGGCATTACCCGCCAGACAGCGAACGCTATGACGCCTACCTGGTCACCGGCAGCAAGGCCGACTCCTTCGGCTCTGACCCCTGGATCGCCACGCTCAAGACCTACCTGCTGGAGCGCTACGCCCGTGGCGACAAACTGCTGGGCGTGTGCTTCGGCCACCAGTTGCTGGCGCTGCTGCTCGGCGGCAGTACCGAACGCGCTACCCAGGGCTGGGGCGTCGGTATCCACCGGTACGAGATGGCGCACAAACCGGCCTGGATGAGCCCGGCGCTGGATGACCTGACGCTGCTGATCAGCCACCAGGACCAGGTCACCAAACTACCGGAGAACGCCACGCTGCTGGCCTCCAGCGCGTTCTGCCCGATCGCTGCCTACTGCATCGACGACCAGGTGCTGTGCTTCCAGGGCCACCCGGAGTTCATCCACGACTATTCCCGGGCATTGCTGGATATCCGCCAGCAGCACATCGGCGAGTCGATCTACCGCCAGGGCGTCGACAGCCTGCAGCACGATCACCAGGGCCACACCGTGGCCGAGTGGATGATGCGCTTCGTGGCCCACGGCCGCTCCGGCGAAACCGCCTGAGCCGTATAGCCGACATGAAAAGCCCCGCTCGATGCGGGGCTTTTTTGTGGTCGCTGTTTCAGGATTGGGCGCGGTTCAGGGATGCAGGGCTATCGGTGGTTGTCGCGGCTGAAGCCCCTCCCACAGGGGACTGTTCCCTCGGGGTGACTCGCCTACAGCCAGCCGTAGTGCTTGAAGCTGGCGTACAGGCCTACGCAGCCGGTGGTGATGATGCCCAGCACGGCAAAGTAACCGTACTGCCAGGTCAGCTCCGGCATGTTCTGGAAGTTCATTCCGTAGATCCCGGCCACTGCCGTGGGGAAGGCGAGAATGGCCGCCCAGGCGGCGAACTTGCGCTGGGTGTTGCTCTGTCGTGACGACTCCAGCAGCAGACCGATCTCGATGGCGTGATCAGCCATTTCGCGCAGGGCGGTGAGGTCTTCCAGCAGGCGGTTGACATGGATCGCCACGTCGCGGAAGTACGGCCGCATGTTCTTGTCAATGAAGGGGAAGTCCAGGCGTTGCAGCTCCTGGCAGATCTCCGCCAGCGGCCCGATATTGCGGCGCAACCGCAGCAACTCGCGACGCAGGCCCTGGATGCGCTCGGCATCGGCCTGGGCCAGCGGGCGTTTGAGCACGTCCTGTTCCACGTCTTCCAGCACCGCGTAGTAGTCGTCCATCAGCGGCCGGTAGTTCTCGATCACGAAGCTGAGCAGGGCGTACAGCACGAAATCCTCGCCGTGCTCCAGCAGCAGCGGACGCGCCTCGCAGCGCTGGCGTACCTGGGAGTAGGACGCCGATTCGCCGTAGCGGGCGCTGATGATGTAACCATTGCCGGCAAACAGCTGGGTTTCGACGAAGGTCAGCTCGCCTTTGACCTTCAGTGGTGAATAGAGCACCAGGAACAGGGCGTCGCCGAAGGTTTCCAGCTTGGGCCGGGTGTGGCGCTGCAGCGCATCCTCCAGCGCCAGTTCGTGCAGATCGTACTGGCGCTGCAGCTTGGTCAGCTCCTCGGTGCCTGGGTCGTGCAGGCCGATCCAGACGAAATGCCCGGGCTTCTTCGACCACTCCTTGCCCTCGTCCAGCTGAATATCGGTGACTTTCTTGCCCTGGGTGTACACAGCGGCAGCAACGACGTGGCCCATGGTGTTTCCTTCTGCTGATCGGGTCGATGGCGCAGCGGCCACCTGTAGCTCTGAGTGTCGTTGCAAGCGGCGAGTTCTTCCAGAGGCGCGGCTGTTTCGGTCCTCTATGCGCCGAGTAATTGCCAGCCCGTGCGGGCGCTACCCATACGCCACCTGTAGGAGCGGCTTCAGCCGCGAACCGATGCAGCCTCAGGAAAAGCTCGCGGGCAAGCCCGCTCCTACAAGGGATGGGGTGCCGGTTCGTAGGGTTGGATCGCGCTTTACCGATCCGCTATTTGGGGGCGTGGTGATGGCAGGGCGGATGTGAAGAGCGACATCCACCCTACGGTGGTACGGCAGAGCTCGCGGGCAAGCCCGCTCCTACAAGGGAGGTGGCACCGGTTGGTAGGGTGGATCACGCTTCACCGATCCGCCATTGGGGGCGTGGTGATCGCGACCTGGTTGAATCAGGCCGCGGACGGCACGCCGTGGGCTTCGGCCAATTCCTGGTCCATGGCATTGATGCACTGCTGCATCTGTGCCTGGCATTCCTCAATCAGACGCGGCATGTCGTCCAGGGTCAGCCCGGCGGTGGGAATGGCCGGCAGCGAGCGGATCATCACGTTGCCGCTGTTGCAGCGATTCAGGCGGATACGTCGGGCATAGCTGCTGACGCACACCGGAATGATCGGCACACCCGCCGCGATGGCCATCTGGAATGCACCTTTCTTGAACGGCAGCAGTTCCTGGTTGGGGTTGCGCGTGCCCTCGGGGAACACCCAGATCGAGGTGTCCTTGTTGCGCAAGGTATCGGTGGTGGTCAGCATCGCCTGCTTGGCGCGCTGGGCGTTGCCACGGTCGATCAGCACGTTACCCGCCAGCCAGTAGAGCTGCCCGAAGAATGGCACCCACTTGAGGCTCTTCTTGCCGATGCTCACGGTACGGCGAGGCACCACGCGACCCAGCACATACAGGTCGTAGTTGGACTGGTGGTTGGCCACGATCACGCAGCTGCGCTCGTGTTCCAACAGCGGCTTGGCATCGGTTTTCAGGTTGATCCGCAGCAGCCACAGCCCGGGCAGCGAATACAGACGCGCACACAGCCGGCTGTTATCCGGGTTGAAAGGACGGCACAAGCCCAGCAGCAAGCCAAGAGTACCGGCAATGATGAAGTGCACTGCCATGGCCAACATGCGCAAGAGGAAAAGCATCTGGTACGACCGTCATAGACAAAAAGGCGCGCAGTGTACGGGTGTGCACTCTTGGCGGCAATCGCCGCCGATCAGCGTCGTTTGTCAAAGAATGTCGGGACATTTCAGGCGTTTGACGGCGCTAGGCCGCACCGTGACCCAGCGTCCCGTCATCCCCCCGATTTCCTCCTGATAGACCCGTAGCCTGGGTCGAGCGAAGCGACACCCGGGAGCACAATCACCGCGTGAGGCACCACACCCCGTAGGAGGGGCTTCAGCCGCGAACTCTGGTTGCCTGTTCTATACCGATTCCCGGTAAAGCTCGCGGGCAAGCCCGCTCCTACAATATAAGGGTGCATAAACAGAAACGCCCGATGCAGGGCATCGGGCGTTCTGGTGTTGCGTCTTGCCCCAGACGGGGCAGCAGGGCGGTCAGACGGCGTGCTGCTTGTCCAGCTCGATGGCAGCATCCAGCGTTTCGAGCAGCGCCTTGCGCACCTTCAGCTTGGTGTTCTTGTGCGCGCTCGGGTTGATCTTCTTCATCTGCTGCGCCACGGCCAGGGCGGTCGGCATCAGCTGCTCGGCCGGCACCACCTTGTCCAGGAAACCGGCATCCACCGCGCTCTGCGGGTCGAACATCTCGCCATTGATCACCGAACGGTGGAAAGCCGACTTGCGCAGGCGGTCGCGGGCCAGCTCGATGCCCACGTGGTGCATGGTCATGCCGATCTGCACCTCATTCAGGCCGATGCTGAACGGACCGTCCACGCCAATGCGGTAGTCGCTCGACAACAGGATGAAGGCGCCCTTGGCCACGGCATGGCCGGGGCAGGCGACG
>JBLZZJ010000068.1:124272-204062 GCA_050282285.1 Pseudomonas sp. | reverse complement strand
CCGGCGCATTCTACACAGCTTTCGCTGCTTTGCAACCCCTCTTTTTAATCTAACTCGTTGATTTACAAAGAGTTATTCGAGATGCCTGCGCCGGAAGAGGTGCGCATTATAGGCACACCAAAATTCGCGTCAACCGATTATTGAAGTATTTTTGTCATGACAAGCCGACGCAGACCAGGGAGCTGCGCCAAGCGCTGCGCTATATAGGGAATACGCGCCAGCAACAGCAAGCCGCCCACTAGGGCATACAGCGCCCACTCCTGCAGATCAGCTCGTACTACCCAGAGCATGTGCAGCAAGGCCAGGACCAGAATCGGATAAACCAGACGATGCAGCTGTTTCCAGCGCCGCCCCAGCGCCTGCATGCTGTAGCGATTGGACGTGAGCGCCAAGATCAACAACCCGACCAGACCTGTGGCGCCAACAATAATGTAGGGACGCTCACGAAGATCGATCAGCAACTGCCCCGCATCCAGACCAACCAGGAACACGGCATAGGCAGACAGATGCAGCAGCGCATAGGCGAAGCACCACAATCCAAGCTGTCGCCGAATCGCAATCCACCCGCCCCACCCCGTTATCTGCCGCATGGGGGTCATGGCCAACGTCAATAGCAACAGCACCAAAGCACCCAACCCCAAGCGCTCTACCAGGACCTTTCCCGGATCAGCACCCAGTGCAAAGATCCAGGCCTGGTACAACCAGTACAACGGAAAAACCAACGCACTCACGAATACCACACACCGCCAGAGCCGATAACGCATCAGTAGTTCTTCCGCAGATCGAGACCTGCGTACAGGCCAGCCACTTCGTCGTAGCCGTTGAACATCCGAGTGGGCATCACATTGGGGCTGAAGAGACCGCTCGGCAACCGACGCTCACGCGCCTGCGTCCAGCGGGGGTGATCAACCTGAGGATTGACGTTGGCATAGAACCCGTACTCTTCCGGAGCCAGATTTTTCCACGTCGTGGTCGGGGCTTCGCGCACAAGACTGATACGCACGATCGACTTGATACTTTTGAATCCGTACTTCCAGGGCACGACCAGACGCAACGGAGCTCCATTCTGCGCAGGCAGAACACGGCCGTACATGCCCACGGCCATGATGGCCAGCGGATGCATCGCCTCATCCAAACGCAAACCCTCTATATAAGGCCACTTGATCAGAGAGAAGCCCGAACGCTGACCCGGCATGCATTCAGGATCGACCAGGGTTTCGAAGCGGACATACCTGGCCTGACTATTGGGATCAGCCTGCTTGAGCAACTCCCCAAGAGGGAAACCCAGCCAGGGGATGACCATCGACCACGCCTCGACGCATCGCAGGCGGTAGATGCGCTCTTCCAGTTGGTGCGGCTTGATCAAGTCTTCCATACCGTATCGGCCAGGCTTATTGACCTCACCATCAATCACAACAGTCCACGGCTCTACCTTCATGGCGCCGGCATTGCGTGCGGGATCGCCCTTGTCAGGTCCGAATTCATAAAAGTTGTTGTAGTGAGTCGCGTCTTTGAATGGCGTGAGCGCTTCATCTCCAGAAGTCACTGCCTGCCAACGCGTACGCTCGAGCTTCTGCGCAAACCATTCTGGAGCCTCAGCCGGCTCAACATCGGCGTAGCGCGCGACGTCAGCATGGGCAGACACCGGAAGCATGGAGAGCGCCGCGAGACCACCGGCAGCAGACAACAGCCGACGACGCGACAGGTAGATGGATTCAGGAGTGACTTCAGACTCATGGGAGGCCGAAGCAGGGGGGATTCGAATCAGCATGACGGCTCCGCAGTACAGGAATGAATGCGCCTGTAGACCGCGGAGCCGGAAGGAAATTACATCACTCGACGCTTTTGCGGCGGCGCAGCTGCAACAAATATTGCACAGGACCCGATGCAGCATACGCCAGGAAGATGATAAGCAGAATCCGTGGCGGATCACTGAAGACAACAGCGAACACCAGCACTACCGCAAGAATCGCCACGAATGGCACCCGGCCCTTCAGGTCGAGATCCTTGAAGCTGTTGTACTTGATATTGCTGACCATCAGCATGCCAGCGGCGGCGACAAGGATTGCCACTACAAAGGCCATGTTCGAGCCCTTGATGCCAAAGTCGCTGAATGCCCACACCGTTCCCGCAACCACACCAGCGGCAGCCGGGCTGGCCAGGCCAATGAAGTAGCGCTTGTCGGTGCTGCCGATCTGCGTGTTGAAACGGGCCAGGCGTAGCGCCGCGCCTGCGACATAGATGAACGCCACCATCCAGCCGACCTTGCCCATACTGCCCAGGGCCCACTCGAACGCCAGAAGCGCAGGCGCCACACCGAACGCGACCATGTCGGACAATGAGTCGTACTCGGCGCCAAACGCACTCTGCGTGTTGGTCAGGCGAGCCACCCGCCCGTCCAGGCCATCGAGCACCATGGCAACGAATACAGCAGCGGCCGCCACATAGAAGTTGCCGTTCATGGCATTGATGATGGCGTAGAAGCCTGCGAACAGATTGGCCGTGGTAAACAGATTCGGCAGCAGGTAGATGCCACGGTGGCGAACCTTGCGTCCGTCCGCGTCATGCCCTTCCTCGACATGCTCATCAATAGGCAACAGGCTCTCTGCGTCGGGGGCCGATTTGGGCTCTTCTGGACGTTCGCTCATAACTACACCTTGCAACGGGTTTGAAGAATTTCGACAGGTAGCACCAAGCGAGGTTCGCCCGACGCCCTGACCTAACGATCAGGCTTTATACCAGAAGCCTCACGCCAAAATGAAAAAACGCGGCCGAAGCCGCGTTTTTTCAGAACATCAGAAGACCTTAGTTCTTGGCCTTGTCGACGATCTTGTTGGCACCGATCCACGGCATCATCGAGCGCAGCTGCTCGCCGATGATTTCGATACCGTGAGCAGCGTTGTTACGACGCTTGGCGGTCATCGACGGGTAGTTGGTAGCGCCTTCGCTGATGAACATCTTGGCGTATTCGCCGTCCTGGATGCGCTTCAGTGCGTTGCGCATGGCTTGACGGGATTCGGCGTTGATCACCTCAGGACCGGTCACGTATTCGCCATATTCGGCGTTGTTGGAGATCGAGTAGTTCATGTTGGCGATACCGCCTTCGTACATGAGGTCAACGATCAGCTTCAGCTCGTGCAGGCACTCGAAGTAGGCCATTTCCGGCGCGTAACCGGCTTCAACCAGCGTTTCGAAACCGGCTTTGACCAGTTCGACAGTACCGCCACACAGAACGGCTTGCTCGCCGAACAGGTCGGTTTCAGTCTCGTCCTTGAAGGTGGTTTCGATGATACCGGTACGGCCGCCGCCAACGCCCGAAGCGTAGGACAGAGCAACGTTCTTGGCGTTGCCGGAAGCGTCCTGGTAAACCGCGATCAGGTCAGGGATACCGCCGCCTTTCACAAACTCGGTACGCACGGTGTGGCCCGGAGCCTTCGGCGCGATCATGATCACGTCGAGGTCGGCGCGCGGAACAACCTGGTTGTAGTGGATCGCGAAGCCGTGAGAGAAGGCCAGGGTGGCGCCCTTCTTGATGTTCGGTTCGATTTCGTTCTTGTACAGCTGGGACTGGAACTCGTCCGGGGTCAGAATCATGACCAGGTCAGCAGCAGCAACAGCCGACGCCACGTCGGTAACTTTCAGGCCATGGGCTTCGGCTTTGGCGACAGTGGCCGAGCCCTTACGCAGACCGACAGTGACGTCAACGCCCGAGTCTTTCAGGTTGCAAGCCTGGGCATGGCCCTGGGAGCCGTAGCCGATGATGGCGACTTTCTTGCCCTGGATGATCGAGAGGTCACAGTCTTTGTCGTAATAAACTTTCATGTTCTTGGCTCTTCTATCGAAAGGAATGGGGTGCAAGCACCGCGACAGAAGCACCTTAAGTGATCCTCTCCGTTGCGTAAAATGATATATTTGCAACACAACATGCCGATATCTGAAATAGTTATGGATAGCCACGCACTCAGGCTTTTTCTCTCTTTGGCCGACAACCTGCACTTCGGCAAAACCAGTCGCGAGCAGCACGTCAGCCCTTCGGCCCTCAGCCGCAGCATCAAGCAACTTGAAGACGAACTTGGCGCTCCGCTATTTCTGCGAGATAACCGCTCGGTCCGCCTGACCCGCGAGGGGCAACAGTTCCGCGAGTACGCGAGCGAGGTCATGAATGGCTGGCAAGCCATTCGTCAGACGTTCAAGCAGGATCAGCTGATCCTCCACGGGGAGCTCTCCCTGTATTGCTCGGTCACAGCCAGCTACAGCTTTCTCTATGACATCTTGAGCAGCTTCCGGCAGAACTACCCGCGCATCGAAATGAAGCTGCACACCGGCGACCCGGCGAAGGCGGTGGAGCGAGTGCAGGAAGGATTGGAAGACCTGGCCATCGGCGCCCGCCCCGACAGCCTGCCCGCCGGCGTCGGCTTTCAACCGATTGCTCGCTCCGAGTTGTGCTTTATTGGCCCTCAGTCACCTCAACTGTTGACTGAAGAACAACTCAAGTACCCCGGCGCTGCCAGCTGGAAGGACGTACCCATGATCCTTTCGGAAGAAGGCCTTGCCCGAACCCGAACTGACCGCTGGCTGAAAAACCACAACATCAAGCCGCGAATCTACGCACAGGTGAGCGGCAACGAAGCCATCGTCAGCATGGTGAGCCTGGGATTCGGTATTGGCGTGGTCCCGCAGATCGTACTCGACAACAGCCCACTGAACGCACGCATCCGCGTCTACGACATTCAGCCGCCACTGACCGCCTACGATATCGGGTTGTTTGCGCTGGAGAAGCGCCTCAAAGACCCGCTGATCGCTGCGTTCTGGAATCGCCAGCAGTAAATCAGGCAAAAAAAACCCCGCACTGGCGGGGTTTTTTAATTGCAGCGATCAGATACTCAGCACTTTGTCACCGCGGGCAATGCCGGTGACCCCACTGCGTACGGTTTCCAGGATCGACGCCGTGCCGATGGCCTGGATAAAGCTGTCCAGCTTGTCACTCGTGCCGGCCAGTTGAATGGTGTACACGCTGCTGGTCACATCGACGATCTGCCCACGGAAAATGTCGGTGGTGCGTTTGACTTCAGCGCGCTGGGCGCCGGTAGCCTTGACCTTCATCAGCATCAGCTCACGCTCGATGTGAGCGCTTTCCGAAAGATCGACCAGCTTGACCACCTCGACCAACTTGTTGAGGTTCTTGGTGATCTGCTCGATGACTTCATCCTGCCCTACCGTGGTCAGCGTCAGACGCGACAGCGTCGGGTCTTCGGTCGGTGCTACGGTGAGGCTTTCGATGTTGTAGTTGCGTTGCGAGAACAGACCCACCACGCGTGACAATGCGCCGGGCTCGTTTTCCAGCAGCAGGGAAATAATGTGTCGCATGGTTAGGTCCGCTCCGTCTTGCTCAGCCACATATCGCGCATCGAGCCGTCTCTGATCTGCATCGGATAAACGTGCTCGCTGGTGTCGACCTGGATATCGAGGAACACCAGGCGATCCTTCATTGCGAAAGCCTCGGCCATCTTCGACTTGAGGTCTTTCAGCTCAGTGATGCGGATACCGACATGGCCATAGGCTTCGGCCAGTTTGACGAAGTCCGGCAACGACTCCATGTAGGAGTGCGAGTGGCGGCTGCTGTACATCATGTCCTGCCACTGACGCACCATGCCGAGGGCGCCGTTGTTCAGGTTGACGATCTTCACTGGAAGACCGTACTGCATGCAGGTGGACAGTTCCTGGATGTTCATCTGGATACTGCCTTCGCCGGTCACGCAGGCGACATCATCGTCCGGGAAGCTCAGCTTCACGCCCATGGCCGCCGGGAACCCGAAGCCCATGGTGCCCAGGCCGCCGGAGTTGATCCAGCGATTGGGCTTGTTGAAGCGGTAGTACTGAGCGGCGAACATCTGGTGCTGACCAACGTCGGAGGTCACAAAGGCATCGCCATTGGTGACTTCGGACAGGGTCTCGATCACGGTCTGCGGCTTGATGATGCTGCCGTCGCCCTTCTCGTACGGGAACATGCCACGGCTGCCGCGCCACTCTTCGATCTGCTTCCACCAGCTGGCCAGCGCTTCCTTGTTCAGGTGCTCGCCGATTTCCTTGAGGATCGCGACCATTTCGGTCAGGACACTGTCGACCGGGCCAACGATAGGAACATCGGCCTTGATGGTCTTGGAAATGGATGCCGGATCGATATCGATGTGAATGATCTTGGCGTTCGGGCAGAACTTGCTCGGGCCGTTGATCACGCGGTCGTCGAAGCGAGCACCGATCGCAAGGATCACATCGGCGTGGTGCATAGCCAGGTTGGCGGTGTAGCTGCCGTGCATCCCCAGCATGCCGAGGAACTGACGGTCAGTACCCGGGTAGCCACCCAGGCCCATCAAGGTATTGGTCACTGGCAGGTTGAGCATCTGTGCCAGCTCGGTCAGCGGGGCCGCAGCGCCGCCCATGATCACCCCACCACCCGAATACACCATCGGGCGCTTGGCGCTCAGCAGCATTTCAGCCGCCTTGCGGATCTGGCCGGAATGGCCACGCAATGCCGGGCTGTACGAGCGCAGCTTGACCTTCTTCGGATAGACGTACTCGAACTTCTCGGCTGGATTGGTCATGTCCTTCGGAATGTCCACGACAACCGGGCCCGGGCGACCAGACTGCGCCAGGTAGAAGGCTTTCTTCAGGACTTCCGGGATTTCCGAAGCGTGCTTGATCATGAAACTGTGTTTCACGATCGGCCGGGAGATACCGATCATGTCGGTTTCCTGGAATGCATCGGTACCGACCATGTTGCTCGGCACCTGGCCGGACAGCACGACCATCGGGATGGAATCCATATAGGCCGTGGCGATACCGGTGATTGCGTTGGTCGCGCCAGGCCCGGAGGTCACCAGGACTACGCCGGCCTTGCCGGTCGCCCGGGCATAACCGTCTGCCATATGGGTAGCTGCCTGCTCGTGGCGAACCAGGATGTGGTTCACTTCCGGCTCTTTGAACAGGGCATCGTAGATGTGCAGGAGGGCACCGCCTGGGTACCCATAGATATTCTTAACGCCTTCGTCACGCAAAAAGCGGACGACCATTTCAGCGCCGGATAAAAGCTCCACGTTGTTCAC
The DNA here is from genome assembly GCA_050282285.1 of Pseudomonas sp. Taxonomy (GTDB): domain Bacteria; phylum Pseudomonadota; class Gammaproteobacteria; order Pseudomonadales; family Pseudomonadaceae; genus Aquipseudomonas. The sequence continues at coordinate 196,959 of JBLZZJ010000068.1, read as the reverse complement.
CTCTAAAACGCCAGAAAACCGCCTATTGAGACGGCCTAAGATAGGTTTACTGCTAGCAGAGCATGAGCGACGGTGGTCGCCGACTACGTCAGCTACTACTGAGCAAGTATTGGGAATGCCCCATATGTGTTGTGGGGTTTTCCCACCCAGCGCGAGGTAACGCGTTGCGGGTGTAACAGGTCGGCGCGGATAACGCCTCATGTCTACTGAGCTAAAGCCTGCTTGCGGCGGACTCCACTACAGCGAGAATCGGATTGTTCGGATTCGACAGGAGCAAGTCAAGTGATCCTTAACGGATTCTCTAATCTTCTGCTGTGACGTAGCGCAGGATGAACATTCGATTGTTTTGGTTATAGTAACCACCAGATTCGCAGCTCATATAAGGAAACAGCATGCGCCGCATGATTATCACCAGTAGCCTGCTGCTCGCCCTGAGCGCATCAGCCATGGCCAGCCAGGTCTACAAATGGGTGGATGAACAGGGTGTTACCCATTTCGGCTCACAACCACCCCAGGGCCAGCAGGCAACGTCGGTCAACACCGCGACCCCGCCGCCAAGACCGACGGAGCAGAAGCCTGCAGCGCCGAACCTTGAAAGCGCCGCCGACCCTGAGCAAGCAGCCGTTGATAAAAAAGTGAAGCGGGAAGTAGCTGCTCAGAAAGCCGAACTGAAAAAATTCTGTGAAACCGTTCGCACCAATCTCGCACAGCTTGAGAACAACCCCCGCGTGCGAGTTGAGATCGACGGGGAGATGCAGCGCATGAATGAAGAGCAGCGTGAGCAACGAATCAACGAAGCGAAGAAATCCATCAACGAAAACTGCAAGTAAGCGCGGTCAGGCGCAGCCTCAGGCTGCGCCGCCAATCAGCTGATCGAATGCCCCTAGCAGCACAATCACTCCACGGGCACGAGCGCCATGCTCGGCCAGCGCCTCCTCAGCCATTGGCTGAATACCGGAAACACTTGGCAGAGCAGCGCCACTTTCCAGTATGACTTTCATACGCGGCAGGAAAATCCACTGCAGCCATTCCTCGAAACCCATGCTGTCGACGCAGAAGGGTTCCTGACTGGCCAGCGCCTGCGGGCTGGGTGGCGTGTCGGCCCACCAACCCTGCACGCGCAACTCACGCTCGATCAGCAACAGCTGTTCTGCCACTTGAGAGGCGCGCGGATCCATCAGAGATTGACCCGAGCCTGCTCACGCGCCTGCGCCGCACCGGCAGCATCACCCTGACGCTCACGCGCCTGAGCGATCAGGTTCCACAGGCTGGCCTGCAGAGTCGGGCGACCGCTGGCATAGCTCAAACCGCGCCGCGCGAACTGCTCCGCCTGCGCTGCATCACCCTGAGCCAGACGAACTTCGGCCAGTCGGTAGAGCACCTGCGGCTCGCGTGGAGCGATGCGCTGGGCTCGTTCAAGGCTGGATGCCGCGCCATTGAGGTCGCCGCCGCCCTGCTGCTGTTGAGCGGTGGTCAGCAAGGCCAGGACCGGCCCATCGAGCTGTTCATCAGCGGCCAGGCCTCCGGAGCTCGGAATCCCGCTCGGCATCGAGGGCGCCGAGGGCGAACCGTACCCACCAGTTGTCGGCGGGGCGCTAGTGGCCGGCCCGGTGACCAGCGGCTCGTTGAACGTGATGCCACCGGAGCTCGGTGCATTACCGGCCGGGAATGACTGGATCGGTGCCGAATTACCACCACCAGGGACCATCACCACCACACCGGAGTCTTCCGGCATGGCCTGCGGCTGTGCCGCCGGCGCGCTGTAGCCGGTATTGCCGGCAGCCTGGTTGCGTCGATCGGCTGCCGAGGTGCCGGAGTCGACCACCGGGATGGAGCCGCGCGGAACGCTGGCGCAACCACCCAGGAGAACAGAGGCGGCTAAAACAGAAATCACCCACTTGGTCACGTCACACCCTCTTCACTTATTCCAACCAGCCACGAACCCAATCCATCACCGAATCAACCGGTGCCTGAATACCACAAGCCGCGCCAGGCGCTGGCTCGCTTCCACGAATATACGGCATCTGCACGGCGCCCGGGCAGCTCGAGTCCGAGCCCTGGCCAGTCGCGGGGTTGATCCACGCCTGCACCACATTCTGCGGCATCGGCATATCCAGCGGCAGCGGATCAGCCTTGCGCATGAAGTCCGTCCACACCTGCAACGCCCCGGTCGCACCGGTCAATGGTGTCGGCCCGTTGTCATCACGGCCCAGCCATACCACGGCCAGCAGATCCTGGCTGAAACCCGCAAACCAGCTGTCGCGCGAATCGTTACTCGTACCCGTCTTGCCCGCCAGATTGAGTGACGAGGGCAACTGGCTGTATACCGACCGACCGGTACCCTCGCGCATCGTGCGCTGCATGGCGTTCTGCAACAGGTAGATGGCACCACCGTCAAAACGCTGCTGAATCTGGAAGGGGTAGCGCTTGAGCGGCTCGCCCTCGGCAGTCAACACACTCCGAATCCCGCGCGTTGGCGTGTTGAAACCGCCATTGGCCAACGTCTGGTACATGTCTGCCACTGCCATCGGGCTCAGGCCGCCGGCACCGAGCAGCATGGAGGGGTACGCAGGCCAATTGTGCTGAACACCAAGGCGCTCAAGTGTTTTGAGCACATTCGGCACGCCCAGTTCCAGGCCCAGCTTGGCCGTCGACAAGTTGTAGGAGTTGGCCAGTCCCTGGTACAGATAAATGGTGCCATGGGCCTTGCGGTCGTAGTTCTGTGGCTTCCAGACCTGGCCGTCCTGTCCTTTGACGGAGAACGGTTCGTCCTCCAGCCAACTGGTCAGGGTGAACTGGCTCGGACGCTCTAGGGCGGTCAGATAAATGGCCGGCTTGATCAGCGAACCGATTGGCCGCACGGCGTCGAGGGCACGGTTGAACCCGGCAAACCGCGGCTGACGACTGCCGATGAGCGCCTGGACTTCACCGGTTTCCGGGTTGGTCACGACCATGCTGGCCTCGACCTGATCGACACCCTTGCGTCCGGACAGGCGCTTCAGCGAGTCGGCCAGCGCCGATTCCGCCTTGAGCTGGAGAATCGGGTCGAAGCTGGTGAAGATGCGCAGCCCTTCTTCAGTAAGGTCTTCCTCGCGATAATCTTCGCGCAGCTGTCGTTTGACCAGATCGAGGAAGGCTGGGAATGAGCTGTTGGCCATGCTGCCACGCTGCGTCACGCCCAGTGGCTTGGCCTTGGCGGCAGCCGCTTCCTCGGGTGTTACGACGCCCTGCTCGGCCAGTACATCCAGCACCAGGTTGCGGCGCTCAAGGGCGCGCTCTGGGTTGCGACGCGGATTGTAGTACGTCGGCCCTTTGACCATGCCGACCAGCAGCGAAACCTGATCAAGCTTCAGCTCGGACAACGGCTGGCTGAAGAAGTACTGGCTGGCCAGACCAAAGCCGTGCACCGCGCGCTGGCCGTCCTGACCGAGGAAAACCTCGTTGAGGTACGCCTCGAGGATGTCGTTCTTGTCGTAATGCAGCTCCAGCAACACCGCCATCATGGCCTCGGTGGCCTTGCGGGTCAGGCTGCGCTCATTGGTAAGGAAGAAGTTCTTGACCAGCTGCTGGGTCAGCGTACTGCCGCCCTGACGCAATTGACCGGCCGTGGCATTGATCCACATGGCCCGGGCAATGCCCTTCGGCGACACACCGAAATGGTTGAAGAACTCTCGATCCTCCACCGCCACCAGGGCTTCCACCAGATAGGCAGGCACCTGCTCCAGCTTGATCAGCACGCGGTCTTCCTGGTGAGCCGGATAGAGACCGCCGATCAGCATCGGCTCCAGCCGCGCAACGGCCAGATCACTGCCATTGGCCTGATTCAGGCCCGCAACATAGTCACCAGAAAAGCGCACCCGCACCCGCTGAGAGGGCTCACTGCTTTCATAGAACTGGAAGCCGCGAGAGTGTAACTCGATGTTGTTGCCGGATACCGAAACCGCGCCCGGACCGTTGGACACGCTTTCCCGGCGGTAGCCGAGTGCATCCAGCTCCTTGAGGAAGTCATCCTTGGCCAGTTTCTGACCAACGAACAACTCCAGTGGCCTGGCATAGACCTTGGCCGGCACGGTCCAGCGCTTGCCGGAGAACTTCTCCTGCACCACGGCATCGAGGTAAACCGCTACGCCGGCCAGCACCACAAGGCCAACCAGGCCGAGTTTTACGGCCCAGCCAAGCCAGGGACGGAGGCCACGCGAGCGGCGTTTGGAACGAGAACGGGGAGATCGAGTACGAGTCATGGCGCGGCATTATACGCACTTTGCCAAGCGCAGGCAGGCGCAGCCCAGCGGTTTGCACGACAGCGCACAAGCGCCATAATGGTGGGCTTCCAACTCTGCCAACAAGCCAAGGATAGTCCGTGAGCCAAGCCCTGATCTCCGCCCTGCAGAACCCGGCCCTCTACCCGCACCCCGTAGAAGGCTTCCAGGTCATCGAGACGCATATTTCCTGGGTTTTGCTCACCGGCCCCTACGCCTACAAGATCAAGAAGCCGGTCAATTTCGGCTTCCTCGATTTCACCGGACTGGCTGACCGCAAGCACTTCTGCGAAGAGGAGCTGCGCCTCAACCAGCGACTCACCGACGACCTTTACCTGGAAGTCCTACCCATCAGCGGCAGCGCCGAAGCCCCTCAGCTCAATGGCGACGGCCCGGCTATCGACTACGCCCTGAAAATGCGCCAGTTCCCGCAGAGCCAACTGCTCGGCGAAGTGCAAGCCCGCGGTGAGTTGAACGAGGCCCACATCGACTCCCTGGCCTCGCAGATCGCCACCTTTCACCTCAATACACCGAAGGTCGCCCTGGATCACCCGCTCTGCACGCCGACCGCGATCATCGCCCCTCTGCGCCAGAACTTCGAACAGATCCGCCCACTGCTCAGCGACAAAGCTGACCTGCTGCAACTGGATGCCCTGGAGGCCTGGGCAGAAAGCAGCCTGGAGCGCCTCTGGCCTGAACTGGAAGCTCGCGCTACCCAGGGCTTCATCCGCGAATGCCATGGAGACATTCACCTGGGCAACGCCGCCCTGCTCGAAGGCCAAGCCGTTCTGTTCGACTGCATCGAGTTCAACGAACCCTTCCGCCTGATCGACATTGCGCTGGATGCGGCCTTCCTGGTCATGGACCTCGAAGACCGCGGCCTTAAATGCCTGGCACGCCGTTTCACCAACGCCTGGCTGGAAAACACCGGCGACTACGCGTCTCTCAAGCTGTTCAACCTGTACAAGGCCCACCGCGCGCTGGTTCGCGCCAAGGTCAACCTGTTCCGCCTGGGACAGGAGCAAGACGCCGTGCAACGCGCCGTGATCCTGCGCCAGTACCGCGGTTACGCCAGCCTGGCTGAGAGCTACAGCGCCATTCCGTCGCCCTTCCTGGCGATCACCCACGGTGTGTCTGCCGTTGGTAAAAGCCATGTAGCCATGCGCCTGGTGGAGGCCCTCGGCGCTATTCGCCTGCGCTCCGATGTCGAACGCAAACGCCTGTTCGGTGAGCAGAAAGATGGCCAGCCGGATGACCTGAATAGCGGTATCTACAACGAGGATGCCAGCGTCGCGACTTACCAACGCCTGCATCAGTTGGCCGAAGAGGTCCTGCAAGCAGGCCAACCGGTCGTGCTCGACGCGACCTACCTCAAGCAAGAGCAGCGTCAGGCCGCCTGGCAGGTTGCCGAGAACATTGGCGCGCCGTTCCTGATTCTCGACTGCCATGCGCCGGACGAAGTCATCGCCAGTTGGCTGGCTCTGCGCCAAGCCCAGAACCAGGACCCTTCCGACGCCAGCCTGGCCGTGATTGCCGCCCAACAGGCCAAGCGCGAACCGCTGAACGAGGACGAGCAGGCGAACAGCAAACGCGTCGACACCCACGACAGCGCCAGCCTCGACAGCCTGGTGGAGCGTATTCGCCAGCGCCTGCCAGGCCTGTAAGCCCGCAGACCAAGAGCCTCGAGCGCATGGCGGGCATAAGTCGCCATGCGCTCTATACTGCGGGGACACACCACACCGGACGTTCCCGATGAGCCAGCCGCGCCAGCTCGACACCCCGCTCTACCGCCTGCTGCACAACGACGATGTCAAAGGCTTCAATACGCAGAAACCTGGAGAAGGCGAGGTCGACCTTTCCGGGGGTGATTTCCGCGGCCTGGACCTTCGCGCCCTCGACGCCGAGCGCATCAATTTCACCGACGCCTATTTTCGCGGCACCGACTTGCGCGGCCTGGACCTGCGCCACGCGCAGCTGGAGGGCGCCAGCCTGGCCCACGCGCAGATATCCGGCGCCTACTTCCCGGTAGAACTGACGGCCGACGAAATCCTGATGTCCGTCAACTTCGGCACCCGACTGCGCTACCGCACCCGATAACCGTAAGCAATGCGCCCCAGTTCCAGTTGATTGCCTCCCGTGCCGATACGACAGCGCAACGACCGACCAGGAACAGTCTCAATCGGATCGTGGGGCGGTGAGCGGCGCGACATGCCCGACCTCGTCTCGCACGCGCAATGAAGCCTGGATTTCTGTTTGGCTACTTGCGCGCCTGGCCTACGATTCCGCACTGGAATCAGAGTAGGGGCGGGTCGCCCTGACCGAGCCCAAGCCGCGAAAATCCTGGGCTGATATCAATCAGCCACGAATTATCAAATGGCCGCTACACTTCCTTGCAGGCATACCGAATCCGGCCTGATGTCAGGGTCATGCCGTGCAGCAACGCAAGGAGGCTTGATGAACGACGAGTTGCAACACCTTAAGAACCTGGGCAAGACATCCGCACAATGGCTTCACGCCGCAGGCATCCACAGCGCCAAAGACCTGCGGCGCCTCGGTGCCGTGAGTGCCTATCGCGCAGTGCGGGCGCGCGGATTTCGCGCGTCGAAGGTACTGCTGTATGCCATCGAAGGCGCATTGCTGGACATTCACTGGAGCGAACTCCCGCCGGCCCACAAGGCGCAATTGAATGGCCAACTCGACGCAGTAGTGCCCAACAACAAGAGATAGCTCACAACCTCTGTAAACAGAGATTTACCTTAGGCCTGGCGAGGCCTATTGTTTCAGGGACGTTCGTCTGCTTAGCCAGTTCAAGGAATTACGCGTATGTACTTACTCGGGGAGCAACCGGCTTACGCCGATCAGTTGATCAACCGCCTGCAAAGCATCCCCACGCAACTGCTTGAGGGACTGGCCCCCAGTGGAGAGCCTCTGGTGCTGGAGCGCGTTGACGACCTGTCCAAAGCGCTCCCGGGCAACCAGCTGTTCATTATCGAGAATGGCCTGCTGCATGCACTTGTCGACGAACGTCCGCTGTTCTATCTGCAGGAAGGTGATCTCGTTGGCCTGCGCCAGGGGATCGACCTGCCCAGCTGCCGCTACAGCAGTGAGGAGCCGCTGAGTCTGGTGCCCTACTCCCGCACCGAAGTGTTCAAGCACATCTACGCCAGCGAGCATCGCCAGGAACTGTTCATCCAGTACCTGATCGGCCACACCGCCCTGCTGTCCGACGCACTGGCCCGCCTTAAGCAGCCTGAAATTCGTCCATCCACCGGCTTTCAGCATTTCGCCGCCGGCGAAGAGCTGATCCATCAAGGTGACGCTGCCGATCACGTTTTCATCATTATCGAAGGTCACGCCGAGGCCTATGTCGACGGGCACAAGGTCGGCGACGTGCAGAAGGATGAGATCTTCGGTGCCATGGCGGTGTTCACCCGCGAGAAACGCAGTGCCACGGTCCTGGCCAGCGAACCCTGCACCGTGATGGTCATTCCCAAAGAGCAGTTCCTCAGCCTGATGCAGAGCAATCCACGGATCGCGCACAGCCTGATCGAAAGCATGGCCCGCCGTATCGACCTGCTGAACAAGGAAGTCACCCAGCTGCGCCTTCCTGAAACGACCGAATAAGCTGAACTCTACGTTCAGACGGACCCGGCCATGTGCCGGGTTCTTTGTTTTTAAGCCCCGCGACAGACGGCAGAAAATAATTGAGAAAAGAGTGTTGACTCCGAAATGAGAATTGTTATTATTATCGCAACTGGTCGCGAGATCAGTCGATAAGCTCTAGAGACCTTCAGTCGGACTCTTCAGATTATCTCCTCATCAGGCTAATCACGGTTATTGACCCGGCTCTTGCCGGGTCTTTTTTTGCCCGCAGGAAAAGCTTCCCCAGGCGAGCAGATCACTTGCCTTCAAATCCTGAAAATTTCAGAAAGAATGCCATCTGCATTTGACGGAACTGACCGCACTCTCAGGCTGCTTTCGCTCACCTCCAGGCACTTACCGCCAGCGCGTGAATCCAGTTAAAAAAGAATGTTGACACTGAAATGAGAATTGTTATTATTATCGCAACTGATCGCGAGATCGGTCGATAAGCTCTAGAGACCTTCAGTCGGACTCTTCAGATTATCTCCTCATCAGGCTAATCACGGTTATTGACCCGGCTTTTGCCGGGTCTTTTTTTGCCTGCAGAAAAGTGCAGGCCAAGGATCAGTAGTCGACCTGCGCCAACCACTCCGGCAGGTTGAAATGCTGGCTGACGCGGCAGATCAGGCCATCACGAATGTCGAAGACTGTCACTGCCTGCAATTGATAGGACTGCCCACAGGCATCGGGCAACCCGTCGTCCGTGGCCAGGTACTCACCGTTGAGGGTGAACTCACAGGCCGCATGCCGCCCGCTCGGCTCTCCGAGTATTACAAGGTTCTCGAACGACTCCCGGTAGCAACGTTGCGTGCGTTCCAGATACGCGGCAAAGGCTTGCCGCCCCTCCTCCCGCGGCCCCTGGTTGAGATCCAGGCAAACGTCGTCACTGAGCAAGGCCAGGCAGGCGCGAACGTCACGCTCGTTGAGAGCATGGAAATAGCGGGCGACCAATTCGTTTGCAGCAGACATGCACGGTTCCTCGACGCGAAAAGCGCCGAGAATAACCGTGCCGCGGAATCGGGAAAGGGGCTAGCGTCGCAGTTTCGCGCAGTGATCCTGCTCGGGTGTCGAGGGGGTATACCAGACGAAATCCGCCTGGTCAGCGGTGACAGACTCTCCTCCCACCTCGGTGAAGATCAGCACTTGCCCACCCGTGGCGTCACCCAGATCGCGCAGGTGCAGGGGCACTCCCAGGTCACGGCGCGTATGGAACGCCCCCGCCAGCAATACAGCCGGCTCAGGAGCCGCCAGCAGCGCCTCGGCCATGCGCCGATCACGTTGCTGCTGCACAGCCAGCATCGGCGACATCTGACTCTCAGGTAACAGGCCGCAGTGGGACTCGCGAATCTGCTCCAGCAAGGGCGTACGTACAGCCTCTGCAGTGGAAAGCGCGCCCGTCAACGCCGAAGGGCTCTGGTAAATGCTCATGATTTCCGACCGATCGAGATTGGCCGCCAACACCGGAGCCGGCTGCGCCAAGGCATAGCGCATGATCGCGCCATACCAGGACCAGTCCCAGCCCTTCTGCCAGGCCAGAACCGTCGGCAGATCATCGATACGCTCTCCCGCTGCCAGTCTCTTCTGCGCACTTTCGGCAGCAGCCTGTTGCCCGGGCGTCAGCATCTCCAGCAGCAGGCTGCCTGGCTCGCGCTGACTGGCCAGTGAACGCAACAGCCAGAGCTGCAGGGTATGGTGATCAGAGTTGTCGTGACGCTCGCCCAGCAGAACCCGAGGCGCAGGCGCCAGGCGATGCACCAGTTGCTCAGGCGTCAGACGCTGCCCCGTGCGCAGCTCGATGATCTGCCCGATATCCGCATGCTCACGCCCGTCCGGACTTTGCCATGCCGGCAAGGGTGCCAGGACGGCCTGGCAACCAGCCAGCAACACGAACAACCCGCATAACAGCAAACGCATGGTGGTTTCCTTATCGTGCAACGATCAACGGATGCCCGCGCTCGGGATGCTGCTGCACCAGCACTTCCAGACCGAAGACGGCCAGCAGTGGCTCGGCGCGCAACACCTGCTCCGGCGTTCCCAGGACGTGTGGGCGCCCACGCTCCAACAGCAAAAGACGATCACAGTAGCGGGCAGCCAGGTTCAGGTCATGCAGGATCACCATCACCGCCGCGCCTTCCTGAGCAAAGGCACGCGTAGCTTGCAGCGTGGTGTGCTGATGCAAGGGATCGAGCATCGATGTCGGCTCGTCGAGCAACAGAATCTGCCCCTCCCCGCCCGGCCAGAGTTGCGCCAGGACTCGCGCCAGGTGCACACGCTGACGCTCGCCGCCGGAAAGTGCCAGGTAGCTGCGCCCCATCAAGTGCTCAGCATCGGCAGCCGCCAAGGCTTGCTGGATGATCTGCGCATCACGCACCCGGCCACTGGCATGGGGTAAGCGGCCCATGCCGACGACTTCTTCGACTCGGAAGCCAAAGTTCAGTGTGGATGTCTGCGGCAATACCGCCAGGCGCTGTGCCCGCTCGCTGCCAGGCCAATCCGCCAGCTGACGCTGATCCAGACGAACCTGGCCCTGGGTCGGGCTGAGCTCCCCGCACAAGGCCGCCAGCAAGGTACTTTTGCCAGCACCATTGGGGCCCAGAACGCCCAGCACTTCACCAGGGCGCAGCTCCAGATCGACGTCGGCCAACACTGTGCTGGCTCCGCGTTGCACCATCAGATTTTCCGCGCACAGCATCAGGCACGTCCCCGCAACAACAGATAAAGGAAGAACGGTGCGCCAATCAACGCCGTGACGATACCGATTGGCAACTCCGCCGGGGCCAGCACCAGACGTGCGACGAGATCGGAAAACAGCAGCAGACTCGCCCCCGCCAGCGCCGATGCCGGCAGCAGCACGCGGTGATCAGGCCCCACCAGCAGGCGTACCAGGTGCGGCACGACCAACCCGATGAAACCGATCATGCCGGCGGCGGCAACTGCCGCGCCCACGCCCAGCGCCGTGCAGAAAACCAGCTCGCGCTTGACCCGCTCGACCGCAAAGCCCAGATGACGTGCTTCCGACTCGCCCAACAACAACGCGTTCAGCGCCTTGGCGCGCCGCGGCAACCACAACGCCACCGCCAGCGTCACCAGCAGCAGCGGCCAGAGTCGTTCGTAACTGGCACCGTTGAGGCTACCCAGGTTCCAGAACGTGAGCGTTCGCAGGGTCGCATCGTCCGCCAGGTAGGTGAACAGACCAATCACCGCACCCGCCAGAGCCGTCAGGGCAATGCCGGCCAGCAACATGGTCGCCACACTGGTCTGCCCATCGCGACGCCCCAATCGGTACACCAGCGCGGTCACGCCCAAGCCACCGACAAAGGCACACAGCGACAGCAGATAAGGCGCAAACGCTTCGGGTATGCCACCCAGGGCCGCGCCACCGACAATCGCCACCGCCGCACCCAGCGCAGCGCCACTCGAAACGCCGACAAGGCCTGGGTCAGCCAGCGGGTTGCGGAACAATCCCTGCATCGCCACACCACACAGCGCCAGCACCGCACCCACCGCTAAGCCCAGCAACGCCCGAGGCATGCGGATCTGCCCCAAAATCAGTTCGGCCTGCAGCAACTCGTCGCCACCTAGCGAAAACCCGAGCAGACGCAGCGAGGCGCGCAGAGTGTCCGCCAGCGGCAAGCTGACTGGCCCTAGCGCAAGCGACAACCAGAGGGCGAGCGCGAGCAGCAGGCCCAGTGCGACGAACAGTGAGCGCGGTTGAATGACGGGGTTCATGGTGTGGGTTGTGCTTCAGCGGCCAACGGTTGGCTGGCAGGATAAAAGGCTGCGGACAAGGCTGCCAGCCCAGCCGGAATACGCGGCCCCAGGCCACCGACCAGCAGGGTTGGATCCAGCGCGATCAAACGGCCTTCACGTGCCGCACGGGTTGCCGCCAATGCAGGGCTGCCCTTCAACAGCGCCTGCTTCGCCTCCTCCCCTGCCAGACGCCGATCCGCGAATACCACAACTTCAGGATCCAGCGCCATCAACGCCTCGGTGGACAGCGCCTTGTAGCCATTGTGCGTGGTCAGGTTACGTCCGCCGGCATGCTCGATCAGCCAGGCAGCCGCCGTGTCCTGCCCGGCAGCCATCGGGCTATTACCGGCATGCCCGAGCAGCAGCATGACGCCTGGCGCGGCTTGGTCGCGCTGGGCCTTCGCAACCCAATCCGCCTGGACGGTCAGGCGCTGCCGATAGTCCGCCAGGGCCTTGTCAGCACGTGGCGAATCGCCCAGCAATGCACCGATACGTTTCAGGTTCTCTTCCAGGGTCTGTATGTCAGCCTTGGCCGACAGCGTTTCCACCCGAACACCAGCAGCCTGCAGCTGGGCCAATACCGGCGGCGGCCCCATCTCCTCGCTGCCAAGCAGCACATCCGGGCGCAGGGTGAGAACACCCTCGGCGGCCAGTTGGCGCTGGTAACCAACGCTGGGCAGCTTCTGCAGCGACGCGGGATTCAGGCTGGTGGTATCGACACCGACCAGCTTGCTTTCGCCTCCCAACTCGACCACCCACTCACTGAGCGAGCCCCCTGCACTGACCCAACGTTGTGGCAACGAATCAGCCGATACCGACTGGGCCAGGCACAACAGACTCGCTGCCAGTGCGAGTGCGAGTGCAGGACTGCAATATTTCATGTTTCGGCTCCAACGAAATGCGAGAGGCCTGAGGACAGGATGCCGTCAGGCCAGAAAAATGAAGTGACGAGTGCCAGACTGCCGCGCTGCCACCTGGGCAGCGCGGCGTCACTCAGCCTTGCAGCGTAGCCGCCTCTTCCGCCAGGGCACGCCATTGTTCCAGCTCCGGCACGCCCGGCTTGCGCGCACCAAACAGCTGCACGACGATTTCGCCGTCTGCGTCATAGGCTTCCCAACTGGTGATCACGCCATCGCTGCTCGGCTTGCGAACCCGCCACAGCTCGGTTACACCGGGAGTTTTCAGGTGCAGGTTGAACTCGGGATCAAGCACGTTGAACCAGGTGTCCATCCAGCGCAGGTTCTTCACCAGGCCGGTATGAATCTGGATGCAATGGCGGTTGCCGACGAACACCATGATCGGAACCTCGCGGGCGCCAGCCTGCTCCAGCAAAACCGGCAGCTCACGCACATGCAGCGGCTCGGCCCACTCACGCCCGGCCAGACGCAGGGCCTGGGTACGGGTGGTGCCGTGCTTTTTCAGCAGGGCGAAGAAATGGTGGGTGTCCTTGAGAGTGGACCAACCTTCACGCAGCGCCGCCACGTCGATCTGGTCGTCGCTACGGGCAGGTTCCGGAGTAGCCAGAGGCTGCAGATCGAGCTGGCTATCCTGCTCTTCGGCACGGAAGCGCTCTACCAGCGGCGCCCAGGCGTCGAGCTGGCTGTCGTCGGTGAGAAACACCTTGTGCACCGCAGTGCCCTGGCGATCGAACACCTGCAGGCTGCGCTGAGTGCCTTTGCCCGTCTCTTCCTCGATGGCGAACACGCTGGCCCAACCACCCAGGAACAGGCGCAGGTCAATGTCCGCCGACACCACCAAGCCCATCTGGCCGTTCCCGGTCACCGTCACATCGCGGTAGTGACCCTTGCGCTCATGCACGCAGTGCTCGTTGCGCGTCAGCGCCATGATGTAACCCAGCGACTCCAGCGCAGGTAGAAGCGCTGCCCACTCAGGGCGAAGGCGCACGGTATCGATCCCCACACGACTGGCAACCAAATCCCCTTCACTCACCGCCAGATGCTCGGCGGCATCGCGGGCACGCAAACGTGGCTGTTCAACGCGCAGCGCTTGCCAGGCCTGGTAGAGGTCAGCCGCCGGCTGGGCAACAGATTTTTCAATAGTCATCGGGCACATCCTTTTCCATCACGGGATTACTAAGGGGGCTCACCGTCAGCGACTCAGGCGCTGATCGGCACTCGAACAAACCAACGAATAATAATCTACCTGAGAATTATTTGCACTCGCGTCACATTCTGGTTAACTTCTCGCGCCGTTGCCAACCAGACAGTCGAAGAACTGCCACGCACGTTCCTGGAGTAGTCCCCATGTTCGCTCGCCCTCCGTTTACCCCGCGCCCCTGGCTCGCCTTGCTATTGCTCACGCCGTCCCTCGCTCTGGCAGACACACCCGCCAAGCTGCCCGCCCTTGAGGTAACAGCCGTGGCCGCCAAGGAAGCGCTTCCGACGACCACCAGCACTAACGCTGAAACGCTGGAGCGTCGCCAGATCCGGAGCTTCGACGACCTTGGTCGACGCTCGGAGCCCGGCGTCAGCTTCAACCGCACCAACAACAGCATCAATATTCGTGGCCTGGATCGCGACCGAGTACTGACCACCATCGACGGCATTCGCATGCCTTGGCTGAACGACGCGGTACGCGAAGTATCCGGCGGCCTCGACAGTATCGACTTCCAAAGCCTGTCCTCGATTGACGTGGTCCGTGGCGCCAATTCCAGCCAGGTCGGCTCGGGCGCATTGGGTGGCGCGCTGCAACTGCGCACGCTCAACCCGGATGACATGTTGGGCGAGAACGAGAATTTCGCAGGTCTGCTCAAAAGCGACTATGACAGCGCCGACGAAAGCTGGGGCCTGAATGCCGCTCTCGCCGGGCGCGTGCAGGACACGTCCTGGCTGCTGCAGGTTGGCGGACGCCAGGGGCATGAACTGGACAACATGGGTAACAGCAGCCTGCTCGGAACCCGCCGCACTGAAGCCAACCCCAGTGACACGGACCAGGACAGCCTGCTTTTCAAGCTCCAGCAGAACCTCCAGGGTGGCCACCGAGTGGGTTTGACCGCCGAGATGTTCGAGCGCGAAGAAGACATCGACAGCCGCATCAACCAAGGCACAGCCAACTACCCCCGTCAGTACGACACCACCGAGACCAACGAACGCAAACGCGTGTCTTTCGATCATCAGTTCAGGACTGAAGACGACAGCAGCGCAATCGATTGGGCCGAAACCATCGTCTACTGGCAGAAGCTCAATCGTGAAGACGAGGTCAACGCTACGCGTACAGGGGCGCTGGCAGGCCCATTCGGGCGCAGCAATGAAATCGAAAAGACCCAATACGGCATCACCAGCAGCGTGGGCAAGCAACTCGGTCAACACAACCTCACCCTGGGCGGCGAATGGAGCCGGGTTGAAGCCGAGCAATACAGTGGCGGCTACGATGCCTGCCCAAGCGTGCTTATCCCGCCATTCCCGCCGGTTCCAGGCAGCACGCCCGCAGCGATCTACTTCGCCTGTATGAACCTGCACACCAACCAGGCCGAGATGCCCAAGACGCCAGGCACGTTGTATGCCCTGTATCTGAAAGACGATATCAGCCTCAGCGATACCCTGACGCTGACTCCAGGCCTTCGCTACGACCGTTACGAATACAAGCCCAAAAGCAACACCAGCGGTTATGTGCTCGGCGGCGACAGCGTGATGCTCACCGAAAACAAGGACTCCAAATGGTCTGGCAGCTTGCTACTGAGCTGGCAGGCTCATGAGTTGGCCAGTTTCTACGCTCAATGGGCGCAAGGCTTCAAGGCGCCTGACGTGAACGAGCTGTACACCACCTTCACCAACGCCGGCATGGGCTATGCCCGCGTGGGCAACCCGAACCTCAAGCCGGAAGAAAGCACCGGTTATGAGGTAGGTACGCGCCTCGGTGACGATAGTCTCGGGGGCTCGCTCAGCCTCTTCGACAATCGCTACAAGAACTTCATCGACAGCATTACCGCGAATGAAGAAGACTACGGATTCGAGGCGGGTGAATTCCCGACTTTCTTTGAAGTCATGGAAAACCGCAGCAAGGTCCGTATCTACGGCGCTGAAGGAACAGCACATTGGCAATTCACCCCGGACTGGAAAGTCTGGAGCTCCATAGCCTGGGCAGTCGGCAAGGACCGTCAAACCAAACAGCACTTGAACTCGGTGGCGCCACTGACCGGTAACCTCGGCCTGAGCTACACCCAGCAGCAGTACGGAGCCGATCTGATCCTGACCGCTGCACGCGCACGCACCAAAGTCGAAAACGACGGCGACTTCGAGGCGCCCGGCTACGGCGTGGTCGATCTGACCGGTTACTGGCAACCGGCGGCACTGGACGGCATCAAACTGCAGGCCGGCCTGTTCAACCTGTTCGACAAGAAATACTGGAACGCGCTGAACGTGCCCAGCACCGGCGGCCGCACCACTCCACAACCGGTTGACTACTACAGCGAGCCAGGCCGCAGCTTCCGCGTCTCCGCTTCCTGGCAATTCTGAGTTCCACTTGGCGCAAGGACGCGCCCTCCTATCGCTTCGCCATGCCCTGCGGGATAATCCGCGGCTCAGGCATGGAGAAACCAATGATTCGTCTATGTGCACCGGATGAGCTGGCCGAAGGCCGCAGCCGGGGCTTCGTCCTCGATGGCGACAAGCTGTTTGCCGTGCGCAAGGACGGCCAGGTGTTCGTCTACCGCAACCGCTGCCCGCACCGGGGGATTCCCCTGGAGTGGCACGCAGACCAGTTTCTAGACGCCAGCGCCAGCCTGATCCAGTGCGCGACCCACGGTGCTCTGTTTCTGATCGAGTCCGGCGAATGCGTGGCCGGGCCTTGTGCAGGGCAGTCACTCACGGCCCTGCCCTCAACGGAAACCGCCGACGGCATCTGGGTTACGCCGTAGGGCCGTCGACGGTTACAGCTGCACCTCGAGCCGCCTTACCAGGCGCACTTCTTCAGCACTCACCTCTGCCCCATAGGCCAACACCTCGACCCCAGCGCTGACGGCTTCCTTCAGAGCGGCGCCATACAGCGGGTCGATTTCAACCGCCGGCCGCACCGCCTCGACGCCACTCAGGTTCACGCAATACAGCTGCACGGCACGAACACCCGCCCGCGCCAGGCTGGCCAGCTCACGCAGGTGCTTGGCGCCGCGTTCGGTGCGGGCGTCCGGGAACGCCGCCACCGGGCTGTCGGCGAAACCCAGGGTGACGCTTTTCACTTCGACAAACGCCGTGCCCGCCGGGTACTCCAGGCAGAAATCCACCCGACTGCGCTCCTGGCCGTAGGGCACTTCACGCTTGAGGGCGGTGAACCCGGCGAGCTCCGTGATCACTCCCGCCCGCAGGGCTTCCTCCACCAGTGCGTTGGCGCGTCCTGTGTTGATGACAGCGAGCCGCCCGTGGGGTGTTTCCCCCACCTCCCAGGTACCCGGCAGCTTGCGCTTGGGGTCGCTGGAGCGGCTGAACCACACCCGCGCGCCTTCGCTCATGCAGTTGAGCATCGAGCCGGTGTTCGGGCAGTGGATGGTCAATTGCTCGCCGGACGCCGTTTCGATATCGGCCAGGAAGCGCTTGTAGCGACGCAGCAGGACGCCTTGCTCAAGCGGCGGATCAAAGCGCATCCGGCCTCCAGGTCTTCAAACCACGGGCGATCCGCTCGACCGCTTCCTGCAGGCGCGGCAAATCCTGGGTGTAGGCGAAGCGCACGTGCTGGGTTGCCTGGTAGCGGCCGAAATCCAGCCCCGGCGTGAACGCGACATGCTCGGTTTCAAGAAAGTGCTGGCAGAAGGCGAACGCGTCGCCACCGAAGGCGCTGATGTCCGCATATAGATAGAAGGCGCCTTCCGGCTCGACGGCGATCTTGAAGCCCAGCTCCCGTAGCGCCGGCAGGAGAAAGTCCCGCCGCGCCTGGAAGGCATGCCGGCGCGTCTCGAGAATTTCCAGGGTCGGCGCCTCGAAACAGGCCAAGGCCGCATGCTGAGCCATACTCGGCGCGCTGATGTAGAGGTTCTGCGCCAGTTTCTCCAGATCGGCCACCGCTCCCGGCGGGGCCACCAGCCAGCCCAGGCGCCAGCCGGTCATGCCGAAATACTTGGAAAAGCTGTTGAGCACGAACGCATCGTCATCCACTTCCAGCACGCTGGCCGCGTCCACACCGTAGGTCAGGCCGTGATAGATCTCATCGACCACCAGGTGACCACCGCGCGCCTTGAGCGCCTGGGACAGGCCCGCCAGCTCATCGCGGCCCAGCAGCGTACCGGTCGGGTTGGCCGGAGACGCCACCAGCGCGCCCACGCTGTCCTGATCCCAATACCGGTCCACCAGATCAGGGGTCAGTTGATAGCGCACCTCAGGGCCGACCGGCACCAGCTGTGCGGCACCTTCGACCAGCCGCAGAAAGTGGCGGTTGCAGGGGTAACCGGGATCGGCCAGCAGCCAGTGCTTGCCCGGGTCGACCAACAGGCTGGCGGCCAGCAACAAAGCACCTGAACCACCCGGCGTAATCAGAATCCTATCGGGGTCTATGCTCAATCGATAGCGCTGCGCGTAGAAGCCGGCAATCGCTTCACGCAGGGCCGGCAGCCCACGGGCAGCGGTATAGCGGGTATGGCCAGCCGCCAATGCGGCCTGGCCTGCAGCGACGATTGGCGCGGCAGTGGTGAAGTCCGGCTCGCCAATTTCGAGGTGGATGACATCGAACCCATCGGCCTGCAACTGGTTGGCCCGGGCGAGCAATGCCATGACGTGAAACGGTTCGATGGCGCGGCTGCGCGCACTGTAGGACTGTGCCATGGAGCTGCCTTGTTGAAAGTGGAGGCGCGGATTCTAACCAAGCCACTGCCGAAACGGCAGCAACCTCGACAACCGGGAGTGGCGCGGCTTGAGTTGATCTGGTAAGTTCGCCGGCTTGCAGTCGCAGGGCCGTTTTGTTAATGGCAATGGATATTATCCTGCGCAGTGGACTAGAGAGAGTGAGAGGCGGTCATCCATGCCCACCAAAGCAAAAGCAAAGAGCAGTCAACTGATTCGCGGCTTCGAACCTTACCAAGAGCGTAAGGGCGAGGAGTACATGAGCGATGAGATGCGCGCCCACTTCACCGGCATCCTCAACAAGTGGAAACTTGAGCTGATGCAGGAAGTCGATCGTACCGTGCACCACATGCAGGACGAAGCGGCCAACTTCCCGGACCCGGCCGATCGTGCCAGCCAGGAAGAGGAATTCAGCCTCGAACTGCGCGCCCGTGATCGCGAGCGCAAGCTGATCAAGAAGATCGACGAAACCCTGCAGCTGATCGAAGACAACGACTACGGCTGGTGCGACTCCTGCGGCGTCGAGATCGGCATCCGCCGACTGGAAGCCCGCCCGACAGCGACCTTGTGCATCGATTGCAAGACGCTGGCGGAAATCAAGGAAAAGCAGATCGGTTCCTGATCTGACAACGGGGCGCTAAGGCGCCCCGTGTTGTTTCTGCCCTCCCCGCACCTGGTTCTGCCCTCCCCCATGAACGCGCCCGCCTACATTGGCCGCTTCGCCCCGACACCAAGCGGCTACCTGCATTTCGGCTCCCTGGTCGCTGCCCTGGCGTCCTACCTCGACGCTCGCGCCGTGGGTGGTCGCTGGCTGTTGCGCATGGAAGACCTCGACCCACCACGGGAAGTCCCCGGCGCCCAGAGCGCCATCCTGCAGACCCTGGAAAGCTACGGTTTCGAATGGGACGGCGAGCTCGTGCGCCAGAGCGACCGCCACGCCGAGTACCAGGCCGTGGTCGACCGCCTGTTCAGCCAGGGCCTGGCCTACGCCTGCACCTGCTCGCGCAGGCAGCTCGAAGGCTACCAGGGCATCTACCCCGGTTTGTGCCGTAATGCTGGCCACCCTGCCGACGACGCCGCCATTCGCATCCGGGTGCCAGAACTGGTCTACGGCTTCATCGACCGCGTGCAGGGCGACTACCAGCAGCACCTGGGGCGCGAAGTAGGCGACTTCATCATCCAGCGCCGCGACGGCTTTTACGCCTACCAGTTGGCCGTGGTCCTGGACGATGCCTGGCAAGGCATCACCGACATCGTGCGCGGTGCCGACCTGCTCGACTCCACACCGCGCCAACTCTACCTGCAGGAGTTGCTGGGCCTGCCCCAACCGCGCTACCTGCACGTGCCGTTGATCATCCAGCCGGATGGCAACAAGCTCGGCAAGTCCTACCGCTCCCCACCGCTGCCCGCCGATCAGGCTGCGCCGCTGCTGGTGCGTGCCCTGCGGGCGCTGGGCCAGCCGGTTCCAGCAGACCTCGACGGTGCCCGCCCCGCCGAACTCCTGGCCTGGGCCACGGCGCACTGGGATGCCACGCAGATCCCGCGCAGCGCGACCCTGGCCGAAGCAAGCCTGTAACGCCCCGCACCGCGCGGCTCAATTGTCAGGCGACAAGCCGCGTACGGGCCTTTATCCTTCGCGCCATTGCCCACCTCTACAGGATCACGCCCATGCAAGCCCAGCTCGACGAATTGATCAGCAAAATAAGCTCGGGCTGCATGCTGCCGGAAGACATCGCCCGGATCGCCGACGAGGCCGCCCAGGCCTATGCCGACCCGCAGGCCTTCCTGACCGCCAACCCGGACATCAACTACGACGACAGCTTTCCCATTCCTCTGGGCGAGTGGGTTGTGGTCGGCAGCCTGCCGGATACCGTGCTGTTCCAGGCCGACTCCTATGACGCCCTGTTCCAGCAGATAGTCGACTCCTTCGGCCCCCAGGTGAGTTTTGTTCTAAAGCCCAAGCAACTGGTGAAGGTCGAGCCCCTCAAGGCCCTGAACCGCATCCAGGTGCAACTCGGCAGCCTCAGCCCGGAAACCGGCGGTTATGTACTGGTCGACTTCAGCGAGCCGCTGGATGACGAGCTGCAGGCAGTGCTGGTCTACCGCAGCGACCTGGAGCGCGTACTGGCCCTGGCCGTGGAAATCGGTATCTATGCCGCTCCAGCCTACGAAGCCCTGAAGGCCGCTCAGGAAGAAGGCTGATCCGCTAGCGATCGATGACTTGCGCGCGCATGGGCGCCAAGCGCGCGAGCAGGCGGTTCTGCGCGGGCACCGGGACGCGCTCGGCGTCCATGGCGTCCTGCAGGTTTTCCACCAGTGCGTTGAAGTCACTGGGCGTCAGACGCTGGCCCTTGTGGCTTTCCTCCATGCTGTCGCCGGTGTAGGTGCACGGCCCACCCGCCTCCACGCAGAACTGCTCCACCAGTTTGTCGCGCAGTCGCACGATATCGATCTTTTCGAAATGCCGGACGATGCGCTCGTCCCGTGCGATGTTCAGCAGCATCCCTTCGACAATCCGGGTGATCCCGGCCTGCTCCCCCAGGGCCCGGTACAAACTGTCGTCCTTTGGCGGCTGCTGGGCACAGGCCGCGAGGGTCAGGGCCAGGACAACGGCGATCAGGCGCATGCTCAGAAGCTCCCTTGCACGGACAGATAGACTCCGTCCTGGTTGTCCAGGGTGGCGATTTCCCCCAGCCGTGCGTAGGCCAGCACCACCGCCAGGTGCTTGTTGGGGAAGTAACCGATGAACAGGTCCGCCCAGTCACTCTCGCCCGCGAACCCCAGGTTGTCGGGCTTCACCCGGTATTCGATACCCACCGCCCAGTCGCGGTCGAACAGCACCGCTATCGAGCCTTCCTTGAGTACCGAATGGCGATCCCGGCGGTCGCCGCCGAAACCGAGCAGCCCCAGTTCATTGGCCCGGCTGTAGCGCAGACCGCCATTGATCAGCAGGTTGTAACCGAAGGCGCCGCCGAGGATCAGGCGACTGGCGGTCACATAGCCCTCGGTGTCTTCGCTGCGCTCGGCGCCGACCAGGCTGGGGATGAGGAAATCCTTCTGCCGTTTGTGCTGCAGCCCCAGTGACACCTGCGGCAAGCGGTCGTAGATCAGGTCGCCGAACAATCGCACCTTGAGCCCGAAGATGTCCTGGCTCAGGCTGTTTTCCGGCAGGCTCAGGTTGCGCGCCAGATTGCCCAGGTCGAGACGCTGGCGGGCATAGGACAGCTCCACGCGGTTATCGAACGACGCCGCCACGCCGGCCACATCCAGACGGTAGTCGCCCGTCTCCACCCGGGTGGCGAACACATCGGCTCCCCACTCGCCCCGCTCGCCGTAACCGGACAGCACCGCCCAGGGTGTGATGCCACCGCCAGCTGCCCCCTCGATGCTGGAGGCGCCGCCGGTGGCAAGCAATCGCCCTTCATTGGCCCAGGCCAACACCGGCAGCAGGAGAAGCAGGACCGCACTGAAACAAGAGATTGATCGCATAGGCTCAATGCACCATCGAGAGGGAAGGTGTCAGGGGTTGTGCCACCCAGGCCTCGAACGCCGCCGCAGACATCGGACGGCTGATCAGGTAGCCCTGGGCGGTGTCGCAACGCCAGCGCCGCAGCAGGCGCAGGCTGCTCTCGAGCTCGACCCCCTCGGCCACCACCTTCAGACCCAGGCTGTGGCTCATTTCGATGGTCGAACGCACGATGACGGAATCCTCGCTGAGGTCGTTCAGCTCCCGAATGAAAGACTGGTCGATCTTCAACTCCTGTACTGGCATGCGCTTGAGCTGCGCCAATGACGAATAGCCGGTGCCGAAGTCATCCACCGACAGGCTGATGCCGCACTCGCGCAGGCCGTGCAGCACCTGCAGGGCCGCCTCGGGGTCGAGCATCATGCCGCTCTCGGTGATTTCGAACACCAGTTGCTCCGCCGGCACCTGGTAGTGGCGCAGCAACTGGCGCACCCGCCCCGGCAGCTCGGTATCCACCAGGTCTGCCGTGGAGATGTTCAGCGACAGCTGGATCAGCAGGCCGCGCCGCGCCCACTCCTGGGACTGGCGCACGCACTCCTCGATGACCCAGGCCGTCAGCTGCTGGATGCTGCCGGTGCGCTCGGCCAGGGGTATGAACTCCCCGGGCGAGATCATCCCCAGTTGCGGGTGCTGCCAGCGCAGCAGCGCCTCGGCCTGACGAATCGTGCCCGCCGCGATGTCCAGCTTGGGCTGGTAGTGCAGCAGCAGCTCGCCGTTGCTGGCGGCCCGCCGCAGGTCACGGATCAGCCGAACCTGGCGCAGGTGGACGTCATCCCGGCCTCGCTGGTAGACCTGCAGGCGCCCCGGCATCTGCGCGGCGTCCTGCATGGCGATGCCGGCCCGGCGCAGCAGGTCCTCCGGCAGGTCACCGTCGTCGGGGTAGGCGGCGATGCCGATGCGACAGTCGAGGGCGATATCCAGCGTGCCGACGCGCAGCGGCTTGATCAGCATCTGCTGCACCTTGTCGGCAATCGCCACCGCACTGTCACTGTCGGTGTTTTCCAGGAGCAGGAGAAATTCGTCGCCGATGATCCGCGCCAGGCTGTCGCCCGGCCTCAGGATGACCTGCAGACGACGGCTGAGCTGCTGCAGCGCCAGGTCACCACCACCCGGCCCGCAGTTCTCATTGACCGAGCGAAAATTACCGATGCCCAGGTACAGCAGCGCCGTGGGCCGCCGCGCGGTGATCGCGCTGCCCAACCGTTCCAACGCCAGGGAACGGTTGGGCAGGCCGGTCAGCGGGTCATGCAGGGCGTTGTGCGCCAACTGCTGTTCGCGCTCGGCAATGCCCTGCTGCATGGCCTGCAGCGCACGGGACAACTGCCCCAGCTCATCGCCCCGCGCCAGTTCCAGGGACACCTGGTAATTGCCCTGGCCCACCCGGGCGGCCCCTTCCGCCAATTGCCGCACTGGCTGGGAAATACTGCGCGCCAGCAGCAGCGCCCCCACTAGCGATGCCACCAGGGCCGCCAGGGCGATCAGCAGAATGTGCCGCTCCAGCGGCACGAATGCCTGCTGGGCCTGGGCCAGGGAGCGGTGCAGCAGCGCCTGCACCTGGAAATTCGGACCGCTGGCCAGCAGCAGGTGTTGCCCCAGATACAGTGCCTTTCCGAGCTCCAGCACGCCTTCCTGGTCGCGCACGCCGAGGTCCTGGCGCATGGCGTCGTGGCTCGACGGTGGCAGCGTGCTGATCCACACGTCCGGCAAGCCGTCCTGGCGCGCCACCAGGGTCAGCTCCAGGTGAGTGAGCTCGTGCAGCTCCCGGGCAAAGCGCTCGTCCACCTCGAAACCCATCATCACCCGCGCAATGGGCAACGGCGCACTGATGACCGACTGCACCAGCAGGTAGATCTTGTCCGCCAGCGGCATGAGAAACGTATGGACGCCTTCGCTTTGTCGCTGCATCGCCTGCACGCCCAGGCTGGCGGCACTGAACTCATCGATCCGGCTGTCGGTGGAGACCATCAGGTTGCCATCTAGGTCCAGCATCATCACCACGCTGGCGTTGATCCGCGCCCCATGGTTGGCCATGGCCGACTGGATCGTCGCCGCATCGCCGCTGGCCACCGCGTCCTTGAAACCGAAATCGGCGGCCAGCACCTGCACCGCGTCGTGCAGTTGCCGCCCACGCAGATCGAGCAGTTGCTCGAAGACCTGGGTGCCGACCTCCAGTTGCTCACTGGCCTGGGCCTGTACCGCCACACCGGTCGCCGCCTGCACGGCAATGTACAGCGACCCCACGACCACCAGCAGCAGGAGCGTCAGGACACTGGCGATCCGCGCCTGGAAACTACTGCGCAGCATCGCGTGTGGCTTTCCTGAAGGCGTCGCCGAAGCTGCTGGGGGGTGGGCCGCTCGGCGTGGGGGCCGCCGGGGTCTGCAACGCCAGCTCGTAGCGCTGCGTGCCGACTTCACCGCCCACCTGCAGCTCCGCGCCGACCTGCGGCAGCATGCCGGGTACATTGGGGTGCCACAGACTCACGGCATAACGGCCGGCGGGCAGTCCCTCGAATCTGATCCGCCCCTGCTCGTCACTCACGGCAAACCACGGGTCGTCCGTGACATACACGTACCCCACCATCCAGTCATGAATGTTGCAGCCCAGGACCACCAGGCCGGGTTTGTCGAACACCACCGGCTCGCTCGGCGTGCCCTGGTACAGGCGCAGCTCGAAACGCTTGGCCACTGAGAAGGAATACACGTGATGGCGAATGTCATCGCTGTTGGGGAACGACACTGCGGTGCCGGTGCGCACGGCCAGGACATTGGGCACGAATTGCTGGGCCTTCTGGTCCATGACCGCACCGCTGGAAGCGCCCTCGGCCCCCAGCGGGCCACGCAACGTCAGGACCGCATTGGCCAGTGGCTGACCGGTCTGGTCCACCATGTCGGCACGCAGCCCGGTCGCCGACAGCGTGCTGCTGAACAGGCTCAGCGCGAAGGCCAGCAAGCCCAAAAGACAGGTGTTGGGAGTGTTCGCTCGTGCCTGGTCCACAGTATCCAGCCTCCGCCAGGAGCGTGCGCTTCCTCGGCATCCTCATGAGTCGTGTCAGTCAGCTTAGTCGGCACTGCGCAGAAGAGCACGCCCGGCTTATGGCGAGTTGCCATGCCACGCTGCACGCCGGATGGCGCGGCAGACAGGTCGAATTATCGCTCCGGATGGCGGTCACTACCCTGTCACCACCGATCATTCATTGGCCGCACGGCCAAGCCAGGAGGAACCCATGAATATCCTGATGGTGCTCACATCCCACGAACAGCTGGGCGATACCGGGCACAAGACCGGTTTCTGGCTGGAGGAATTCGCCGCGCCCTACTACGTCTTCAAGGACGCCGGTGCGCTCATGACCCTGGCGTCGCCCTTGGGCGGGCAACCGCCCATGGACCCCAAGAGCGGTGCCGAAGACGCCCAGACCGATGCCACTCGCCGGTTCAACGGCGATTCGGCAACCCAGCGGGCGCTCTCCACCACCGTGCCCCTGAGCGAAGTCAATCCCGAGGATTATGACGCCCTGTTCTACCCGGGCGGCCATGGGCCGCTCTGGGACTTGGCCGAGGACACACTGTCCATCGCCCTGATCGAACGCTTCCTGGAACAGGGCAAGCCAGTGGCCGCGGTCTGTCATGCACCCGCCGTGCTGCGCCATCCCAAGGGCAACGATGGCAAACCCATCGTCAGCGGCAAGCGGGTCACCGGCTTCAGCAACAGCGAAGAAGCCGCCGCCAAACTGACCGACGTGGTGCCGTTCCTGGTGGAAGACATGCTCACCGCCAATGGCGGCCACTACACCAGCGCCGACGACTGGCAAAGCCATGTAGAAATCGACGGGCTGCTGATCACCGGACAGAACCCGGCTTCTTCCGAGGCCACCGCCAGGGCGCTGGTCGAACGGCTTTGAGACGCTCCGGGCGCACGGCTCTGAGCAGGCGGCGCCGTCTCCGTTACCCCGCGAACAACGGCAGATAGCCCCGTTCCAGCAACCGGGTATCGGTGTTACCGACGCGCCGCACGTGGGTACGATCCTGATCGTTCATCACCCCGGGGCAGGTCACCACCAGCGTCCCGCGCTGCGGGATCTCGACCACGGTCTCGGCATCCGGCAGGTCGTCGGCGGTCAGGCTGTGCGGACAGAAGCCGATCCAGCCGATGCTCTGCCGATCCTTGAATACGCGACGGAACAGGTAGTGGTCCTGGGGCACGGCCACCGCCCAGGTGATTTCCGGCCACAGTTCCACTGCCGCCAGCATCACCGCCCTGATGGTCGCCGTCGGGTCTGGCAGCACCCGGAGCAAACCGCCAATGTCCTCGATACGCATGCCTGACGACACGTGGTTGGTCATGGCGTCGTACGACAGCGAAAGCCCGCCTTTGAGGATGTCCGGCTCGCCATTCCACAGCACGTACTTCACCCGCTGTGGATCTTCCGGATCGGCCCACTGATCCGCTTCGTCGTGGAGGTGCTGCGGGTTCTCCATCACATTGAAACGCAACCCATCAGCAATCGAGTTACCGCCGCGATACCAGTTGGCAAGCAGCGGGCTCGCTGCTGCCATACGCTCGAAAAAACGCAAGCTGCGCTGCAGTTGCTCCTGCCTGGACACTGCCGCGATGCGCACGGCGTCGAACCGGAAGAACAGCTCGAATCCGACAAATTTATCGCCCATTGGGGTGCACCGGGATGGAATACGGGAGCCGGTAGTGCTGGGCTACCGGCACGCGTCTGTCAGGAAACGAAAAAGGGCAGAAGGCCCTTGTCCAGCAACCGGATATCGAGGCTGCCCACCCGCTGCACATCTGCCGAAGACTGCTCATTCATCACCGCCGGACAACTGACAACCAGCGTACCGCGCTCCGGCAGCTCGATCAGCTCGTCCGCCTCGGGGTAATCCTCAGCCTTGAGCGGCTCGGGGCAGAAGCCGATCCAACCGATGGTCTGACGATCCTTGAAGACCTTGCTGCGCAAGTAATGCTCTTTGGGCGCGAACACCGCCCAATCGATTTCGGGCCACAGGCTCACAGCCAATTGCAGGATGCGCAACACCACCTGCCGGACATCGTCGAAGGCCGCGATCAACGCTCCACCATCCTCGAAACGCATGCACGACATGGTGCCCTGGTCATGGGCGCTGTAATGCAGTGCCAGGCCGCCCGCAAAGGGATCATCCTGCCCATTCCACAGCGATACCCTGAGCCAGTTCGGAACCTCGGCATCGAGGTTGTCCTGCGCTTCACTTTGCAACTGCTGCACATCGCCAACCACAGGTTTGCTGAGCGCCTCGCTCTTCGAACCGCCCTGGCGGTACCAGTTCTTCAACAGCGGGTGGATCTCTCCCAACCCCAGCAGAAAAGCGCTCAGGCGCTCCAGCTGAACACTGTGTGGCACTTCTACGATCCGAGATTGATCGAAGCGCAATACAAACGAAAACTTCCTGAATGGAACGGCCATTCTTTTCTCCAACTCAAGCCCAACGCTCGGGATTATTCTTCATATCCTCTTCCATCAGGCGCTTTTCTTCGTCTCGTTGCTGCTGGTAGTCGTCGTGCTCCGAGTGACCGGGCATCGGGTTCCAGAACGCCTTGAGGTTGGTCAAGCCAAGCTCGGCGTACTGTTCAGCGCAATACTCGTACACGACCCGCTGCAGGAAGTGCCATTCGACTGAAACCGGCGGGGCTGGCTGAGCTTTCCTGGCATGGTTTACCGCCGGAACGATCAGCTCCTTTTCGACGTTGGCCCAGGGACGCGGTATGCCCACCAACGGAATGAACATGAACGCGTAATTGGCCTTGGCCTCCAGCAACGTACAGCGCGGCTCGTCAAAACCATCCCACCAGGTCGCACTCCACAGCCACTCATAGGGGAACGGGAAGTTGGTGACCCACTGCTGATACTGGGCTGACAAATCGGACATGCTGTGGCCCTTGCCCGCGTTGGCAGCGGCCATCGATCCTTGTTCCGGCGGGCACTCCACGCAGTCTTTGTCACCACTGGTGCAGTCGCGCTCTGCCTCGCGGGTGCGCGGGACCGTCCGCGGGCGGGGTACCGCCTGGGGTGCCGGTCGGGTGACCGGGCGCGGTGCGGGTGGTGCGGCCGGCTCTGGAGCCCGAGGCGGTGCCGGGCGCGGCCCTGGACGAGGCGCCGGGGTGGGAAAACGCGGCCCCGGGAGCGGTGCTGGCGCGTCGAACGGGCCCCGGGGGCCGATACGGGGTCCGACACGAACCCCACCCAGCGGGCCGGTCACCACGGGCCCCGCCTGCAACAATCCGCTCATCGTGCCTCCTGCGTGGCCTCGTAGGCCTTCCAGTCCCGCATCATGCTGTTGAATTCGACGATGCGTTCGTAATCCTGAAAACGCTGTTCGGGGCTGTCTTCGACCGGGCGCTTCATGAAGTCGATGAATGCCGGCTGTTTGTAGAAGTCGGTGTAGGCCAGGCCGTGGCGCATGAAGCGCTCGGTAACGTCCGGATCGCGGATACCCAGCGCTCGGGCTTCTTCGCGCAGGTCGCGGAGCATCTGCATGGCCGGCCACATACCCTTCTGTTCGAGCCAGGTCGGGTTTTCCGTGCGGATTTCCAACAGCAGGCGTTCGATGATTTCGTCCTGGCGAATCTCTTCCAGTTGCAGCAACTGCTCTTCGCTCAACTCAAGCATGCGCCGCCTCCTGCGACTTCCCGGTGTAGCTCAGGTAGCTGCCCTGCAACGGCTGCCAGACCAGCCACTCGCGCACCGGCTGCATCAGCGCCGCCTGCTGCTCGCCGGTCAGGACCAGGTCCAGGCTGCGCCGGACCGTCGGGTTGTAATAACGAAACAGCGAGCGCCGGCCATCGGGCAGGCGGGTGAACAGCAGTTGCTTGTAGTGCGCGGCGAGCGTGGTGAACGACTCGCTGCTCCACAGCCAGGACACAATGGGGTCGCGTCGGTCACGCTCGGTGAGCCAGCTGAGAAAATCGTGGGGCAGCGCGGCCTGGGGAAATTCGACCAACGCCGGACCACCATGGCGGATGCCATCCAGTTCGCTGTCAGCCAACAGCCACTGGAAGCGGAAGGCATCGCTGGCATTTTCCAGCCGCTTGTCCAGGGTCAGGTAACGGGCGCCATCGACCAGCCCGTAGAGGGTGAGCGCCGGGTCGCTGGGGGTCAGTGAAAAGCGTTGGAGCGGCTGGGTCATCGGCCACCTCCCAAGCTTTCCAGCGGCACGAAGGTCTGGTTGCGTTTGGCGGCGGCCAGCAGGCACGGCAGGCACAGCTTGGGCGTGATGAGGGCAGCTACCGGCGATACCGATGCGCCACCGGAATTGCCGATGAGCACAGTACCCGACCCGCCAACCACTACGTTGCCATGGCTACCCTGGGTGCCCAGAACGGTAGCGGGCATGCCATTGATCAATACGGTGGGAACCACATTCGCCACCAGGGCGGAACCACAGGCCGTGGAGTCGCCCTGGCGGGCTGCCGGCAAGCTGTCGAAAAACACGTTGGGCGAGCCGGCCGTAATCGGGTTGGTTCCATGTCCCGGCAGTGGGCACGCGGTGGGATCGCTAAGGCGAGCAGCTGGTTTTCCAGACATTCCAATCTCCCTATCGGTCGCTGTGACAGGGAAAACTCTGCGCCAGGCCACGCAAATGCCGCAACAGAAAATCGTTATTTATGTGGCTAAAAGCACCAAATAAAGGCAAATGCGCAAAAACTTGCGCACTTTTATCGAACTGGAATCCTGACGACTCCACGCCCCCTCAACGAACGCGTCTCCAGCGAATGACCAGCATCAGTTGGCCAGAAACTGCCGCAGTGCCGCGACGGTGCGCAACGGGTCTTCTTCCTGCGGCACGTGCCCCAGATCATCGAACAGCACCAATCGGCTGCCGGCGATATCACGCTGGAAGCGCTCGCCGTTGTCGGGCGGGATCAGGCGATCGCGACCGCCCCAGAGGATCAGCGTCGGCACCTTCAACTCGGCGATGCGTTCGTGCTGCTCACCGGAGGGGGCCTGGACGAAGCGCTGGCGCAGCGCCTGTCGATTACCTTCGCGCCGGGTCAGGTCATAGTAGCGATCGACCAGCGCCTCGTTCACCTTGTCCGGGTCGCCATAGACGTTGCGCACACTGGACTCGATCATCGAACGCGGCAGCAGGTTGGCCATCAGCGGCGCCAGCCCCGGCACCTGCGCCAGGCGGAAGCCGATAGGCACCGAGGTCGCATTGCGCGGATAGCCCGCCGCGTCCACCAGCACCAGCCGTTCGACCCGTTGCGGCTGGTCGAGGGCGAAGCGCCAGGCCAACTGGCCGCCGAAGCTGTTACCGGCGATCACCACGCGCTGCACCTGCAGTTGCTTAAGCATGTCATTCAGAAAGCGGCTGTAGTGCTCGAGGCGATAGTCGCCATCGGGGAAGGGGCCGGTCAGGCCGAAGCCGGGCAGGTCCAGGCTGATGACCCGGCGTTCGGCCTTCAACGCAGCGACCCAGCCTTCCCAGGTATGCAGGCTGGCCGAGGTGCCGTGCAGCAACAGCAGCGGCACCGGGTCGTCACGGCGGCCCTCGTCACGCAGGTGCACCTGCATGCCATCGACCGTGACGAATTGCGACGGCGCAGGCGCCCAGCGCTCGGCCAGTTCCTCCACGGGACGGTCGGGCGCCCAGTTGAGGGCGATGAACCCGGCGATGCCCAACAGCAGAACCAGCACGGTGGTCCGCAGGGCCCTGGCGAGGTGTCTCATGGTCGTGTCCTTGTGGTTGGCGAACCGTGGCGGCAATGGTACGGATTCGCCAGCGAGTCGGGCATCGCTCCTAAGACGGAATCTACAGGCCGGCCTCGCGCAGGCGCCGGGCATGTTCGACAAACAGCTCGACCGGCCTGGCGCCCTTGCCGACCAGGCCGAAGGTCTGGTTGATGATGTCGAAATGGTCGAGCGGATAGTCGTCGCCGATCACCGTGCCGAGGTGCGAGCTGTAGCGTCCGACCATGCCGTCGCACTGCCCGGCTTCACGGCGAAAGGTCTTGGAGAACAGGCGACAGGCCACATGGGGGCCGTCCAGCCGATTGGCCCCGCGATTGGTGATGCCCGGCTGCAAGGTGCCGGACCAGGAGTAGTAGCGCACGCCATTGACCTCCGCGGCACCCTGCCCGCCCCAGGTCTCCGGCAGGCCCTGTGGATAACGCCCGTTGAAGGCGGCCACGCCCTCGCCCGTCAGTGACTGCTGGGCCGCAGCGACATCTACCGGCAAGGCCGGGCCTTTGTCGCCGGTTTCCAGCCAGGCCATGCACCGCGCCACACCGCGCAACAGCGCCGACAACAGGCGCTCGCGCAAGCTGCCATGGGGTGCCCGGCGGGCCAGGTAGTCCGCCAGCTCCGAGCCGTGGTTGGGGCCGGCCACCGACGTGACCGAAGCCACCCATTCCGGCCGCAGCGCCGCCGCATAACGGGCCGTCAGTGCGCCCTGACTGTGGCCGATCAGGTGCACCTTGTCGGCGCCGCTCTGCTCGCGAATGCGGGCGATGTGGGCCAGCAGTTGCTCGCCGCGCACTTCCGTGGAATTGACCGATGACACCAGCACCGGAAAGACGGCGGCGCCCTGCCGGCGCAAGGCCGACACGATGCCGTACCAATAGGGGTAGCCGAGCAGGCGAACGAACCCGAGAAGGCCCGGCACCAGCACCAGGGGATAACGCGGTCCAGCAGTCGTCGACATGGCAAATCTTCCGTGTTCGAAACGCAGCCAATCGATGCGTCAGGTCCTGCAAAAAACTCCGACGCGCATGCCCATTGAAGCAATTCGCACACCGCCGAGGCGGTTTTCATCTCGCGTAGAACACCGCGAACGGCGCCTTGAAGCCTAGACCATGAATCGCTGAAAGCACCGCCCTAGAGCGCCAAAATCAACCATTACCGACATCGATGGATACTATCGAGCCAGTCAACTTCTTATTCGCGGTCAAGTCCCTACCATTGCCTCCCATACCCACTAGCAATCTCTCAGGAGAACCCCATCATGAAACAGACAATCGCAATCAGCTTGTTACTCGGCTTGTTCACCGCCAACGCCTTCGCACTGCCAAGCCAGGGTCCGATGCCGATCCTTGGCGAAGTCAAAGACAGCCAGGAAGACGTTCTGCCGCAGGATCGCCATGTAGCCGAAGGTGGTGCAGAGCGCACTATCGAACAACGCCTGCGCACCGCTGAAAACGACGCCGTCCCCGGTCAGATCGATCGCCGTATCCGTGTTTCCGAAGGCGGTTCCGAGCGTACTCCGGGCCAGCAACGCATTCGCGTCGCCGAAGGTGGTTCCGAACATACTCCGGGTCAGCAGCGCATCCGTGTTGCCGAAGGTGGCGCAGAGCGTACCCCTGGCCAGCAGCGTATTCGCGTCGCCGAAGGTGGTTTCGAGCGTACCCTCGCCCAGCGTATCGGCTGAATGATCAGCCCAGCACAAGCATCCACAGCGGCAGTGTCAGCGCCGCCAGTACGGTAGAGAGAAACACCGCCGAACTGACGCTGCGGATGTCTTCAGGCGTCTTGGCAAATGGCAGGATATTCACCCCGCTCGGACACGCTGCCAGCACCACCAGTACGGTGCGCGCCGCATCGTTGAGACCCGGCAAGTGGCCGCTGAGCCACCACACCATCGCCGGAAAC
Organism: Pseudomonas sp.; assembly: GCA_050282285.1. GTDB lineage: Bacteria > Pseudomonadota > Gammaproteobacteria > Pseudomonadales > Pseudomonadaceae > Aquipseudomonas. The sequence goes on along the minus strand of JBLZZJ010000068.1, from coordinate 164,369 downwards.
ACCACCAGCTTGGCCACCGTCAGCCCCACCACCAGGGTGCTGGGACGCAGACGATAGCGCGACAGGCTCGCCCCCAGCACGATCAGGGCACACGGCAACGCCGCCTGCGCCAGCCACTCGACCATCCGCCACAGCGTCGCCGGCACTTCGAGTCCCGAGACGTTGAGCATTGCCCCCAGCAACAGACCGATGATCATCGGGTTCGCCAGGTTCTTCAGCAGCGAGCGGGCATCGACCTTGTCGTGCCCGCCGAATGCCGCATACACGCTTTGCAGGGAGAACAGCGTGATGCTGTGAAACACCAGGATGGCGAACACGTACACCAGCCCCGACGGCCCCATCAGGGTGGTCACCAGGGGAATCCCCACCAGCACATTGTTCGAGAACGCCGCCGCCAACCCCGAGGCCGTGGCAGTGCCCGCTCTGCGGTGCGCGATCAGGTTCACCAGCGTGAACACCACCACCACCGGCAGGAAGTAGGCGAGCAGCAGCACGGGCGACAGACCATCGGCCAGCTGCGCCTTGGCGATACCGGCGAACAGCAGCGTGGGCATGAACAGCTTGAAGGTGATCGCCGCCAGCCCGGCTGCCGATTCGACGGTCAGCCACTGGCGCACCCCCAGCAGGAAGCCCAACACAATCAAACCAAAGATCGGCAAAATCGCCTGAACAGCTACCATATCTGCTGTGGCTCCATTAACGCGCAACACATATCGCGGCGCTCCAGACGGAGGGCCGTGGTCGAGGGGCCGCCAGCATACCGGGGCGCCCGCTCGAATACGACCGAGCAGTCACCACGCGCGCCATCCCGAAACGAGTAAGGAGAGCAGCATGAAGATTCGCATCATCGGCATCCTGAGCATCGTCACTCTGGCAGGTTGTGCCGGAACGCTGGAAAACCCCGCCGACTACCTGACTTACCGCAATGAACCGCTGGTGCAACAGGTCGATACCGACATGAGCAAACAGCAGGTGCTGGAAATCGGCGGACCACCCTCCAGCGAAACGCAGCGCACCGTGCAGCCTGGCACCTGCCATGACTACATCCTCAACCGCGACGGACACCAGCAGCCCTACTACGTGAGCTTCAACTCTGCGGCGCGGGTCGACGGCAAGGGTTTCATGACCTGCAAGACGATGGAAAGCAACGAGCGCGAACGCCGCTCCTAGCGCATGACAGTCAGGCCGATGCCGGCTCTGCGTTCGGCAACCGGTAAACCCAGATGCGCCTGAGTACCGTGGTGAACTGCGTGCTCAGGCGCCCACAGTTGTAGACCTGCCCGTAACGCTCGGCGATTTCCCGCACCTCCACCGCCATGGCGGCGTAGCGGCGCGCCGGCAGGTCCGGGAACAGGTGGTGCTCGATCTGGTGGCTGAGGTTACCGGTGAGGATGTGCAGCAACGGCCCGCCGGACAGGTTGCTGGAACCACGCAACTGCCGCAGGTACCAATGACCCCGACTCTCGCCCTCGATGCTTTGCGGGGAGAACACGGCCGCCTGCTCGGTGAAATGCCCGCAGAAAATCACGGTGAACGTCCACAGGTTGCGAATCAGATTGGCCAGGGCATTGCCCAGCAGCACGGCCAGGCCGCTGGCGCCGAACAGCAGCGCCAGCAACGGGAAGAACAGGTAGTCCTTGAACGACTGGCGCAGCAGCTTGGCGTTGAACTGCCTGAGCAGCGGCTTCACCTCGGCCCAACTGATCTTGCCCTTGTAGAGTTTGTCCAGACGCAGGTGCTGGACTGCCACCGAATACTGGAACAGCACGGCCTGCAAGGTCACCCACAGCGGCTGCCAACGGTAGAACGGCCGCCAGCGCTGCTCGGGAAACAGCCGCACCACGCCATAGCCGACGTCATCGTCCATGCCCAGCACATTGGTGTAGGTGTGATGGATATGGTTATGGGTGTGCCGCCAGAAATCACTGGGCCCGGCGATGTCCCATTCGTAACCGCGGCCGGTCAGCTCGGGGTCGTTCATCCAGTCGTACTGACCATGCATGACGTTGTGCCCGAGCTCCATGTTCTCGAGGATCTTGCCCAGCCCCAACAGGGCGCTGCCGAGCAGCCAGGTCGGCGGGAACCAGCCGAGCATCAGCAGCGCGCGTCCGGTCCAGCAGCAGGCCCGCACCGCCGCGCGAATACGACGGATATAGCGCGCATCTGCCTCACCCAGGTCGGCCAGGGTTCGTTGCCGCAGGGCGTCCAGCTCCGCGCCGAACGCGGCGAGTTGTTCGGGGCTCAATTCACGGTCGTTACGCATACAGTCCTCGGCTTCCGGCAATAGGCCGGAGCGGGTAAGTCTTAAAGGTCGATGAGCACATCGCGGTACGGTGCGCTGATGCACAGCCGAATAGGCTGGCCGGGCTCGCTGAACAGCTCACCACTGCGCAGGTCACGCACTTCCCCGGACAACAGCAGGCAGGTACAGCTGGCACAGATGCCCTGGCGGCACCCGTGGGCCGGGCGCAGCCCCTGGGCCTCGGCCAGCTCCAGCAGGCTGAGCCGGCTGTCGCCTGCGACGCTGAGCTGGCTGCGGGCAAACCCCAGTTGCACGGGTCCGGACGCGCTGGATGCATCGCGCGCCGGCGGGGTAAACGCCTCACCCTGGAAGGCTCCCTGCGGCCCGGCAACGCGCTGCTGCCAATCCCGCACCCGCTCGACGAAACCTGCCGGGCCGCACGCCAGGACCTGAAAGGAGGCCACGGCATCGATCTCGCCCACATGTGCATCCTGAAAACGCCCGCTCGGTTCGCTGGCGGGGTCGCCCGTCACTGCCCAGCGCACGGTCAGGTTGCGGTGCTGAGCCTGCAGCGTCTGCAGCTCCGCGACGAAGGCGCGCTGCCCCTGCTCACGGACGTAATGCAGCAACGTGACCGGCGCATGAAAACCCCGAGCCAACGCGTCGCGCAGCAATCCCAGCAACGGCGTGAGCCCGCTCCCCGCCGCCAGCAGCAGAACGCCGGTGCTGTCCGCCTGCCAGTGCAGCTCTCCGAACGCCGGCCCCAGCTCCAGTACCTGCCCCACTTCCAGCCAGTCGAGCAGCCGTGGCGAGACCCGTCCGCCTGGCTGACGCTTGATGGCGATTTCCAGACGGCCGTCGGCATGGACCTGCGTCAGGCTGTAGCTGCGCGAGAGCCGCACACCCTGATGCTCCAGATAAACCTGCACATGCTGGCCCGGGCGTGCGCCACGCCAGTTGCCGTTGGGGCGCAGGGTCAGCGCCAGCATGTCATCGGCCACCCAGCGCCGGTCCTCGACCCGGGCAAACACCCGATTCAGGCGCAAAGCCGGGTGCAGCACCGCCAGCAACCCGTCGACCTCGCTTTCACGTAGCCAGCGCCGCGCAACCAGCGCCCGCAACGTGGCGAGCCAGGACAAGCGGGAGCGCACCCAGGCAAAGGGGATCAGGGCCATGAACAGATATTCCAGTGAACAATCGTTCACTAAATTGCCAGAGACACACTCATTCAGTCAACACTTGTTCACTGAATGAGTGCGGTTCGACGGCTGCGAAGTGCATTTGTTAGAGTGCGACGCAAATCCATGGAAGCCACACCGCATGCAGCCCCGCGCCGAACAGAAACTGCAAACCCGCCACGCCCTCATGGACGCCGCCCGGACCCTGATGGACAGCGGTCGCGGCTTCGGCAGCCTGAGCCTGCGCGAGGTGACGCGCAGCGCGGGCATCGTGCCGACCGGTTTCTACCGGCACTTTCAGGACATGGACGAGCTTGGCCTGGCGCTGGTCGCCGAAGTGGGCGAGACCTTCCGCAGCACCATCCGCGTGGTGCGCCATAACGAATTCGAGCTGGGCGGCATCATCGATGCGTCGGTGCGCATCTTCATCGAAGCGGTGGCGGCTAACCGCTCGCAGTTTCTGTTCCTGGCCCGGGAGCAGTACGGCGGCTCACAGCCTGTGCGTCAGGCCCTGGCCACCCTGCGTGAGGGCATTACCGCCGACCTGGTAGCCGACCTGGCGCTGATGCCCAAGCTGCAGCACCTGGCGCCCCAGGCCCATGGCGTGATCGCCGACCTGGTGGTGAAAACCGTGTTCGCCACCCTGCCGGAACTGATCGATCCGCCCGCCCAGGCGCTGCCAGCCCACCTGACCCCGGAAGCGAAGATGATCGAGCAGCTGCGCTTCATCTTCATCGCGGCCAAGCACTGGCAAGGCCTGGGCCATTTGGCGTCCTGAGGCGCCCCACCCGCACGCTCTGTATTCCCCCTGCGCACCCCGGCACCGGGCGCGCATTGGCGCAGATGTGAACCTGTCCCCATAGGTCGCCCTCGCTGTCGCGATTCGACTCTCGCCGCACCTCCCTTCGTTTGTCATAGTCCGGGTATCTGCTGCATACCGTGCTCATAGGGATTTGCCATGCTCCGTGCCGCTCGCTTCCTGCTCGTACCGCTGCTGCTGATCGCCATTGCGCTGCTGGTGTTGTCGCAAACCAGCCAGTCCGCCGTGCAACCCAAGGTGCTCAGCGCCCTGGGCGACCAGCCCCTGGTCATCGCGCATCGCGGCGGCAAGGGGTTGTGGCCGGAGAACAGCCTGTTCGCCTTCGAGCGGGCCGCCGCCCTGGGCGTGGACATGCTGGAACTGGATCTGCACCTGTCGGCCGACGGCGAGCTGGTGGTGATCCATGACGGCACCCTGGAGCGCACCACCAACGGCCAGGGCCCGGTGGCGGCGCTAAGCCTGGAACACCTGCAGGCGCTGGACGCCGGCTACCACTGGACGGCCGACGGTGGCCAGAGCTACCCGTACCGCAATCAGGGCGTGCGTATTCCGACCTTCGACGAGGTGCTGGAACGCTTGCCCGCCATTCCCAAGGTCATCGAAATCAAAGTGCCTGACGTCGGCATGGAAGCGCGCCTGTGCGAAGCACTGACCGCCAACGAGCAGACCGACCGCGTGATCGTCGGCAGCTTCTACGAGCGCAGCCTGCAACTGTTCCGCGAACAGTGTCCGGCAGTCGCCACCTCTGCCGGCCCCGGCTCGGTGCGGTTGCTGGTCGCGCTCAACCTGGTCGGCCTGGGCAGCGTGCTGTCACCCTCCTACCAGGCCCTGCAGATTCCCGAGCGCCACAGCGGCATCAAGGTCGCCAGCGAGAGCCTGATGCGCACCGCCCAGGCGCGCGGCCTGAGCGTGCAGCTGTGGACGATCAACGAACAACCGGACATGCGCCGCCTGCTGGACCAGGGTGCCCAGGCGCTGATCACCGACTACCCGGACCGCGCCCTGCAACTGCTTGGCCGCTCGACGCGCATCAGCGCCCTAAGCGATTGATCCGCCTGCTCAAAAAATCGACGGCGGCGCCGAACCCACGCCAAACAAGGCGTGGGCACAGCCATGCGCAGCTTATCCACAGAGCTGCCCACAGATTGGCGGGATAAGTTATCCACGGCCGTTCAGCGAGCAACCACAACCCGTTGAAATAACTCGATTATTTCTTGACTTTCAACCACCGCCACGCATCACACACAGCCTGTACAAAAAACGTACAACACCCGCAAACCCTTGCGCGACGTGGCCTCCAGCAAGCCATACAAAACTTATCAACAGTTCTACCCACAACGATCGTGGACAACTCGCCATACCGTTCCCCAACCTCGAAAAACGTGGATAAGCAACTGTTTTATCTATAAAAATTCCACCGATCAAAAAACACACAAATCGCTGAAAGCAGCGGTTTATCGCGCTTGCAACGCAGTACCACCACCTTACCCACAAAACTGTCCACAGCCTTTGTGGACAACTGTGCACCGCCGCGGCAAAGGCTCTATCACGCCCATCGAGACAATCAACGAGCCCCGATCGAGCCCCCGGGCATATCGTCGATCCCCTGTTCCGGGAGATGAACCTCATGCACCTCAATGACCTGTTACGCAGCTTGCTCGCCGCCTACGCCAGTGGCGCCAGCGGACACGACGTCGGCTAGCGCCCCACGCTTGGTTGATGCCGCGCAACCCGCTACCCTTGGCCGCTTTTCTGCCCGAGGAGACAACCATGACCCTGCGTTCGATCTGCGTATTCTGCGGCGCCAGCCCCGGCGCCCAGCCGATCTATCGGCATGCGGCAGAAGCCCTTGGCCGCCACCTGGCCGAGCAGGGCCTGCGCGTGGTCTATGGCGGTGGCGCGGTCGGTCTGATGGGCGTGGTGGCCGACGCCGCCATGGCCGCTGGCGGTGAGGTTATCGGGGTGATCCCGCAGAGCCTGGAACGCGCGGAAATCGGCCACACCGGCCTGACCCGCCTGGAGGTGGTGGACACCATGCACACGCGCAAGGCGCGCATGGCAGAGCTCAGCGACGCCTTCATCGCCCTGCCCGGTGGCCTCGGCACGCTGGAAGAACTGTTCGAAGTCTGGACCTGGGGCCAGCTCGGCTACCACAGCAAGCCGCTGGGCCTGCTGGACGTCAATGGTTTCTACAGCAAGCTGGGTGATTTCCTCGATCACCTGGTTCAGGAACGCTTCGTGCGCGCCGAGCACCGCGGCATGCTGCAGCTCAGCGAAACACCGGACGAGCTGCTGCAGACCCTGCGCCAGTGGCAACCCAGCGTCGCCCCCAAATGGGTCGATCGCCAGCCGCAATAAGCCGGCTCCCGCCATTCCCCTCGCCGCCAGTAGCTGCCGACGAGCGCATCACGTATAACCTGCGTGATTCGCCCGTCGGGCGTGTCCAATCCCCCATCACCGACGCTCCAAGAGAAGGAACCCTCGCATGGCCGGCGCTAGTCTTCTAACCCTGCTCGATGACATTGCCGCAGTACTCGATGACGTGGCGGTCATGACCAAAGTCGCGGCGAAGAAGACCGCCGGGGTACTCGGTGACGACCTGGCGCTCAACGCCCAGCAGGTGTCAGGGGTACGGGCCGAGCGCGAGCTGCCGGTGGTATGGGCAGTGGCCAAGGGGTCGATGAAGAACAAACTGATCCTGGTGCCGGCAGCCCTGCTGATCAGTGCGTTCGCGCCGTGGGCAGTGACACCGCTGCTGATGTTCGGCGGCGCCTTCCTCTGCTACGAAGGCTTCGAAAAGCTGGCGCACAAATTCCTCCACAGCAAGGCCGAAACCCAGGCCCAGCAAGGCCAGCGGCTCGAAGCCGTTGCGGATCCGGAAGTAGACCTGGTGGCGTTCGAGAAGGAAAAGATCAGCGGCGCGATCCGCACCGACTTCATTCTCTCCGCTGAAATCATCGCCATTACCCTGGGCACCGTGGCCGCTGCCACGTTCGGCAAGCAAGTGGCCGTGCTGTGCGGGATCGCGATCCTGATGACCGTGGGTGTCTATGGGCTGGTGGCCGCCATCGTCAAACTCGACGACGCCGGCCTGTACCTCAACCAGCGCACCGGCGAGAGCCTGGGCACTCGTCTGCAACGCGCCATCGGTCGCGGCATCCTGCTGACCGCGCCGTACCTGATGAAAACCCTGTCGATCCTCGGCACGGCGGCGATGTTCATGGTCGGCGGCGGCATCCTCACCCACGGCATTCCAGTGGTACACCACGGCATCGAACAACTGACCGCGCAACTCGCTGCCAGCAGCGGGATTCTCGCGGCGTTGCTGCCGACCCTGCTCAACGCCCTGGCCGGTATCGTCGCCGGTGCCATCGCGCTGGTGCTGGTCAGCCTGGCCACGCGCCTGTGGAAAACCGTCAGAAAGCCCGCCTGAGACGACATTCCAGCCCCCCTGGACTAGAAGCCCGCCGCCATCTCCGCGGCGGCCACGGGCAGCACCGTGACCTGCACGTCCGGGTCATGGCTGCCGCCGCCGAGAATCACCCCGCGCAACGGCGACACATCGGCGAAATCCCGGCCCCAGGCAAGGGTGATGTGCTCCAGGGCCGGCAGCATGTTGTTGGTCGGGTCGAAATCCACCCACCCCTGACGTGGGCAATACACCGACAGCCAGGCATGGGAGGCGTCCGCACCGATCAGGCGTGGTTGCCCGGGCGGCGGCTGGGTCAGCAGGTAGCCGCTGACATAGCGCGCCGCCAGGCCCCGTGAACGCAAGCAGGCCAGCATCAGGTGGGCAAAGTCCTGGCAGACGCCACGGCGCGTTTCCAGCACTTTCAGCAACGGCGTAGCCACCTGGGTGGCGACGGCATCGAAGGTGAATTCCTCGAAGATCTTGCGCATCAGCGCCGCCACCGCCAGCAGCAATGGCCTGCCGGGCGTGAAGCAGTCGGCGCCATATTCGGCGAACGCCTGCTTGAGCCGCACATAGGGCGACTCGAAGCGGTAGCGCGCGGCTTCCAACTGCTCGGCCGTCAGCGCCTGGCCGCTGTAGACCAGCGCATCGCGCGTCTGCTCCCAGGGCGGCGAGCCCGCCAGGTCGTGGCCGGGCCGGGCCAGGACTTCCAGGCGCAGCCGGGCACTGACAGTCAGGGCGTCGTGCGGGCGCTCGAAGGCCAGGGCCGTGAGCGGATTGCCGAACACATCCAGCGAGTCACGCCGCTGGCAGGGTTGAGGGGTCACCTCCAGCGCCTGCGCATGGCAGACCTGCCAGGCACAGGCCCGGGGCCACAGGTGCGCCAGCTGCCGGGCCAGGGACACCGGCGCCGAGTAACGGTAGTGCGTGTCGTGGAGGATCTGGTAGTAGGCACTGCTCATGACGACTGGGTCCGCTGGCTGGCATCGACATGGACGAAGAAACGCAGCCCCAGGTGATCCGAAACCTCGCCGGCCGCCGTGGCGATGCTGCCCAGCAACTCTGACAAACCATCGAGCACCGCCCGTATGCTGCCGGCCCCGAACAGCGGGTTTTCCAGGCTACCCAGGTTCAACGCCGCCAGCTGCTGCTCCAGGCGTTCCAGCTGGAAATCGGCCGGCAGTTCGAAGCGCTCGTCGAGGCGTTCCAGGGAGCGCAACAGCATGCGCAACTGGAACAGCACGGCGTGGGGGTTCTGCTCGTCGAGCAGCAACAGGTCCAGCACCGGAATCAGCTGCGCCGAAGCAAGGTAACGCGTGCGGTAGGTGATGCTGCTGTTGCCCAGTTCCAGCAGCCACTCCAGCGCCGACTGGTCATCGGCCGCGCCACTGCGCAGGAAACCGGCGATGCTGTCGGCGAGGAACTGCAGGCGCTCGATGCAGCGGCCGACCATGAGGAAGCGCCAACCGTCGTCGCGGGTCATGTCATCGAGGGCGAAGCCGGACAGCGCCGCCAGGGAGATCATCAGCCCGTCCAGGTAATCCAGCAGGTCGCCGAAATCCAGCGGTTTGTCATCCAGGTGCTGGGCCTCGCGCTGCAGCTGCAGCAACGCCTGCCAGTTGGCCTGGGACAGCTTGCCGCGTACGCTGCCGGCGGTCCATTGCAGGCGCTGCAGGTTGCCGCGCAGGCTGGCCGGCCATTCGCTGCCAAGAAGCGCCTCCAGCAGGCGCGCTTCCAGCGATTCGCCCTCGTCACCGGGCACCAGACCCAGGCTTTCGCCCAGGCTCAATGCGGTCTGCATGGCCTGGGGATCGTCGTCATCGTCCACGTAGCGCGCCAGCATGATGCGCAGCAGGCGCGCACTGTCTTCACAGCGCGAGCTGTAGCGACCGAACCAGAACAGGTTTTCCACCACCCGCGAAGGCAGGTACGGGTCGCTGCGCACCAGGTCGGCCACCCCGAGTGGGCGCGGCCATTGCCACGGCTCGTGCCCGGCATGCCGCTCGCCCAGCACCCAGGTGTCCTTGCTGGCGCCGCCGCGCTGCATGGACACCACTTCGGCGTCGGCATGGGCGGCGACCCGGGTCAGGCCGCCGGGCATCACCCGGTAGCCGTCGACACTGGCCACGGCGAACACCCGCATGCCGATGGCCCGGGGTTGCAGCTGCCCCGCCGCGCCGTGCCACACCGGGGCTTGTGACAGTTGCGCCTGGGCCTGGGCGACATAGGCGTAGGGCCGCGCACGCAGACGCTCGGCAAGAGCCTGGCGCTGGGCAGCGTCCAGGTCACGGCCGAACACCGGGGTGAAACTCTGGGAGGGGAAACTGGGGCGCACCAGCAGCTCATCCAGCCGCTCCAGTGCCTCTTCCAGCACTGGCGGTTCGCCGCACCACCAACTGCCGATACTGGGTAGCAGCAGTGGCTCGCCCAGCAGATGCTCGCTGATCGCCGGCAGAAACCCCGGCAACCCCGGTGACTCCAGCACACCGCTGCCCAGGGCATTGGCCACCAGCACCCGCCCCTGACGCACCGCGTCCAGCAGGCCGGGCACGCCCAGGGCCGAATCGGTGCGCAGCTCCAGCGGATCGCAGAAGTCGTCGTCCAACCGGCGCAGCACCGCATGCACCCGGCGCAGACCGGCCAGGGTCTTGAGGTAGACGGTGGCATCGCGCACGGTCAGGTCGCTGCCCTCGACCAGCGGGTAACCGAGCTGCCGCGCCAGGTACAGGTGCTCGAAATAGCTTTCGTTGAAACGCCCCGGCGTCAGCAGCACCACCAGCGGCGTTTCCCCGTCCGCCGGCGCCTGGCGGGCCAGCGTGTCCTGCAAGGTGCGGAAGTAGCCGGCCAGGTGCTGCACGCGCAAATCGCGGTACAGCTCGGGAAAGGCCCGGGACACGATCTGCCGGTTTTCCAGCGCATAGCCGGCACCCGACGGCGCCTGGGTGCGATCCGCCGTGACCCACCAGCGGCCATCCGGCGCCCGCGCCAGGTCCACCGCGTACAGGTGCAGGTAGGTGCCACCCGGCGGCTCGACGCCCTGGCATGGCCAGAGAAAATTGTTGTGGCCGAACACCAGCTCCGCCGGCAACAGGCCCTCAGAGACCAACTCCTGCGGCCCGTACAGATCGGCCAGCACCCGATTGAGCAGGCTGGCGCGCTGGGCCACGCCGGTGGCGATCTGCTGCCACTCATCGGCCGGGATCAGATTCGGCAGCAGGTCCAGCTCCCAGGGGCGGTCGGCACCGTCGGGGTCGGCATAGACGTTGTAGGTGACGCCGTTTTCCTGGATCTGCCGGTTCAGCATTGCCTGCCGCTGCTGCAACTGCGCCGGACTGCTGCGCTGCAGATGCTCGAACAGCTTGCGCCAGTGCGGCCGCACCTGCCGTTTTCCATCGAGCAGTTCGTGGTAGGCCGCATCGGTCTGCGGGTAGTTGGCAAGCAGGTCAGGCATGTCGCACTCGGCAGGCATCTATTGGAATCAAACCGCCGCTGGCACGATCAGGTCATGCCGGCGGGGAGATCGGCGGGACGGCGCTCAGCCGCGTCGCAAATCCAGGGTCATTGGCAATTCATTATTGTTGTGGGGAACCAGATTCGGCCGCTTGCCTGGACTATGGCCGAGACGGAAGAAACGCGCCAGCCGCCGACTCTCCGCCTCATAGGCGTTGACCGGCAAACTCTCGTAGTTGCGGCCGCCCGGGTGCGTCACGTGGTACTGGCACCCACCCAGGGAGCGGCTCATCCAGGTATCGATCAGGTCGAACACCAGCGGCGCGTGCACGCCAATGGTCGGTTGCAGGCAGGACGCCGGTTGCCAGGCGCGATAACGCACGGCCCCGACGAACTCTCCGACCTTGCCGCTGGGGCGCAGCGGCACCGGGACGCCGTTGCAGGTCAGCACATAGCGGTCGGGCGCCATGCCGGCCACCTTGACCTGCATGCGCTCCAGCGATGAATCGACGTAACGCACCGTGCCGCCGACGGCGCCCTCCTCACCCAGCACGTGCCAGGGCTCCAGGGCCTGACGCAGCTCCAGCTCGATACCTTTGACGGCAAAGTCCCCGGCCTTGGGAAAGCGGAATTCGAAGTGCGGAGCGAACCACTCGCTGCGCAGGCGGTAACCGTAAGCGCCCAGCTCCTGCAGCACATCGGCGAAGTCCTGCTCGATGAAATGCGGCAGCAGGAAACGGTCATGCAGCTCGGTGCCCCAGCGCACCAGCCGGGCCGGGGTGTAAGGCTCGTTCCAGAAGCGCGCCACCAGGGCCCGCAACAACACCTGCTGGGCCAGGCTCATCTGCGCATGGGGCGGCATTTCAAAGGCGCGCAATTCCAGCAGGCCCAACCGACCGGATGCAGAGTCGGGGGCGTACAGCTTGTCGATGCAGAACTCGGCACGGTGGGTGTTACCAGTGACATCCACCAGCAGGTTGCGCAACAGGCGATCCACCAGCCAGGGCGGGCAGTCGCGGCCCGGTTCCGGCATCTGGGCGAACGCGATTTCCAGCTCGTAGAGGGCATCGTTGCGCGCCTCATCTACGCGTGGCGCCTGGGAGGTCGGGCCGATGAACAGCCCGGAGAACAGGTACGACAGCGACGGGTGGTTGTGCCAGTAGCTGATCAGGCTGCGCAGCAGGTCCGGCCGGCGCAGGAAAGGCGAGTCCGCCGGCGTCTTGCCGCCCAGCACGAAGTGGTTGCCACCGCCGGTCCCGGTGTGGCGTCCATCGACCATGAACTTCTCGCTGGTCAGGCGCGACTGGCGCGCGGCCTCGTAGAGGAAGGTGGTGCGCTCGGCCAGTTCTTCCCAACTGGCCGCCGGGTGAATGTTCACCTCGATCACGCCCGGGTCCGGGGTCACACGGAACACCTGCAGGCGCGGGTCCTGGGGCGGCTCGTAGCCTTCGAGGATGACCGGGCATTTCAATTCGGCAGCCGTCGCCTCGATGGCCGCCACCAGCGCCAGGTAATCCTCCAGCTGGCTCAGCGGCGGCATGAACAGGTACAGGCGCCCGTCACGGGGCTCGGCACACAGTGCCGTGCGCACCACGTCGCCTGCCGAACGCCCGGGCTGCGGGCGCTTGGCCGGTGCATTGCCGGCCCCCTGCCAGACACCGCGGATCTGCGGCTGGATCTGCCGGGCAGCGATCTGCCGGGCAGCGGGCAAGGGCGCAAACACCTGGGACGGATCGGCCGGGTTTACATAGGGGTAATCGCCCTGGCTGACCCACGGCAGCGAATCCAGGGGCAGGCGGTAGCCCAGGGGCGAATCCCCGGGGAGCAGGCGGCAGTGCTCATCACGCAAGAACCAGGGCCCGCTGCGCCAGCCCTGCTGGCTCACACTGCGAGCCAGAGGCAGGACGTAGCCCACCACCTTGTCCAGCCCCTGATCGAACACCTTGCGCAGGCGTTCGCGCTCCAGCGGATCGGCCAGGCGTGGGTCATCCGGGCTGACGTTGCTCGGCAGTCGGCGCTCGCGCCACAGGTAGTACAGATAGTCTTCGTACGCCGGGAAACGGTGCTCGGCGCTGACACCCAGGCGCTCGGCCAGGTGCGTCAGGAAGCGTTCGGCCAGCGGCGCATCCACGCCGTAGTCGCGGCGCTCATCGGCGTACAACGCGGCGTCCTGCCAGATCGGCTCGCCGTCATGGCGCCAGAAGCAGCTCAACGACCAGCGCGGCAATTGCTCGCCCGGGTACCACTTGCCCTGGCCGAAATGCACCAGGGCGTGGGGGGCGTAGTGCGCGCGCAGGCGATGGAACAGGTCGGCGGCCAGGCGCCGCTTGTTCGGGCCGAGGGCGGCGGTGCTCCACTCCTCGTCGTCCGGGTAGTCGAGGGCGACGAAGGTCGGCTCGCCGCCCATGGTCAGGCGCACGTCCTGGCGAGCCAGATCGGCATCGATCTGCTGGCCGAGCGTATCGATCGCCTGCCACTGCGACTCGCTGTAGGGCTTGGTAACGCGGGGCGCCTCCCAGATACGCTGGACGTGCATGTGGTGGGAAAATTCGCACTCGCTTTCGTCGACCCCGCCGCTGATCGGCGCCGCCGATGACGGTTCGGGGCTGCACGCCAGGGGAATGTGGCCCTCGCCAGCGAACAGGCCGCTGGTGGGGTCAAGGCCGATCCAGCCGCCGCCCGGCAGGTACACCTCGCACCAGGCGTGCAGGTCAGTGAAATCCACCTCGGTGCCGGACGGGCCGTCCAGGGCTTTGACGTCGGCGGCGAGCTGGATCAGGTAGCCGGACACGAACCGCGCGGCCAGGCCCAGGTGACGCAGCAACTGCACCAGCAGCCAGGCCGAATCGCGGCAGGAGCCAGAGGCGTTGACCAGCGATTCCTCGGGGGTCTGCACACCCGGCTCCATGCGGATCAGGTAACGGATATCGGTAGACAGACGCTGGTTCAGCGCCACCAGGAAATCGACGCTCGGCAGCGGCGTACGCTCGATGCTCGCCAGGTACTTGGCAAACAGCGGCGTGGCCGGCAGCGTGACCAGGTAGGGCGCCAGCTCCCGCTGCTCGCCCTCGGTGTAGGCGAAGGGGATGGTTTCGGCGTAGGGCTCCAGGAAGAAATCGAAGGGGTTGAATACCGCCATTTCGGCGACCAGATCGACCTCGACCTTCAGCTCGCGGGTCTTTTCCGGGAAGACAAAGCGCGCCAGGTAGTTGCCCTGGGGGTCCTGCTGCCAGTTGATGAAATGCTCGCCCGGCTCGACGGTCAGGGCATAGGACAATACACGGGTACGGCTGTGGGGGGCGGGTCGCAGGCGAATGACCTGGGGGCCGAGATTCACGGCGCGGTCATAACGGTAATGGGTGACGTGGTGCAAGGCGATGTGAATCGACACGGCGGCCTCCTGCGAACCTGGGCGATACCGGAGCCGCGCAAGACTTATGCCAGCCTCGTCCGGCCTGAGCCCGGCGCCACAGACGCGCCCCGCCAGACCGTCCGCACCAGAACGGGGCCGACACTGCCCCACCCCTGTCGGCGCGCACGAAAATGGCCCACCCACCCAGACAGCCCCGAGCCAGGCTGCCTGACGGTCATGACAAACCGGCTAGCAGTCGCCCTCCAGGCCGGCAATCCAGCGGCGCAGCACCTCGACGCCCTGCTGGTGGACGGTGGAGCGACCCAGCTCGGGCATCATGATGCTCGGGTCGGTGCTTTCCATGCGGAACATCATGACCGACTCGTCCGGCTGGCCAGGGTAGATATCCACCAGGCGATCGCCGGAGCCCTTGCCCGCCGCGACCGGCTGCTTGCACAGGCCATAGGGAATCCCCACCGGCGTGGCGGTATCGAGCAGCAACCCGGAGGTGCGTGCCGGCCCCTGAGCGTTGTGGCAGTGCGCGCAGTTGACGTCCAGGTAGCTGCGCGCCTGATGCTCAAGGCTTTCGCCTTCGCGCGGCTGCAGCCAATGGGCATTCTGCGGTACGCCGGCCAGGTTCTCCGGCACGCCTTTCAGGTGCCCCAGGCGCTGCCAGTACGCCAGCTGGTTGTGCTCGCCGTCGGCGTAGGTGAAGGTCTTGTTCAGGTGGCGTGCTTTCGGCCCCAGCGGCGTCACACCCTGCCCGGCGCGCTCCTCGTGGCAACCGGCACACTGGTTGGCATCCGGCACCTGGTAGTCGACCGCGACCGTCTTGCCGGCTCCGTCATGCAGCTCGAGATCGAAACTCGCGCCCGCCCACTCCAGCTGCGCCTCCTGCTGCTTGTCGTCCCAGACATAGGGCAACGCCACCCAGCCATCCTTCTGCCGTACCAGAATGCGCGTTTCCACCAGGCGCACCTGCTTCAGGGCCAGGCCGTGCTGCGGGTCGCGCACGTCGTTCTGGTCCAGCAGCAGCCGGCCCTGCTCATCCCGGGTGTAATAGAAGGTCTTGCTCAGCACGGTGCCCACAGGGTAATCGAAGGCCGCCTCACCGTACTGCGCCGCAGAACCGGCCGGCATCCAGACGGTGCGGAACTTGTGCGCATGGTCGCTGAACAACGGCGTATTGAGGTCGTAGGGCAGCACATCGGCCACCGGCTGCAGGTAGCCGTCGACCTGCTGCAGCATGCCCCACTCGCCGAGCGTCTGCGGGTAGGCATCACCCTCCGGCAGATACAACGGCGCAGCCTGCTGCCCGCACCCGACGAGCAGCAACGCGATGATGCCTCCCCACGCTAGCCTCATGCGCCCTCGCCCGCCTCGTCCAGACCCGCCTGCAATTCCACGGTCGGCAGACGCGGCAGGGTGCAGCGGTGGTTGGCCATGTCCATGCTGATGTTGGCGTAGTTGTTCGGCCCGTCGACGTTGATCATCTGCGCTTCACCGTTATCGATGCAGATGGCGCGGTCGGCCGGCAGCTTGCCGTCGACCAGCAGCTTGGTGTTCACGTAGCCGTCCCAGAGGATGTCCGGCAGGCGCCCGTTGAGACCGAACTGGGTGATCTTCAGGGCCTTCAGTTCCAGGTGGTCCGGGCTGTCGCCGGCCGGGCCGAAACGGTTGCCATGGATATAGATGCCTTCGGGATAGGGATCGAAGCTCTCCGCCGTGGACAGGTCGGTGTAACCGGTACTGAAGTAGCTGCTGATGATGACGTTGGCAGTCTTGTGCTCGCCGATATCGTTATCGAAGATCTCGACGTCGTCGTTGGAGTTGATCACCACGCCCGAACCGGCCGGCACGCTGGCCACCGGGGTGCCCTTGTGACCGAAGTTGCGGTGGTTGTTACCCTCGACCTTGTTGCGGTAGACCCGTGTTACCCGTCCAGCCTGCGGCAGGTTGGGCATGTTGAAGACCAGGATGCCCCCCGTGTTACCGGTGGCGACGTTGTCGTAGACGTCGGCGTCGACGGTGTTCTCGATTTCGATGCCGGCCACGTTGCGTTCGGCGCGGCTGTTACGCACCACCACGTTGCGCGACTGGCCCACATAGATGCCGGCATCCGACGCACCGATGGCCACCACGCCATCGACCAGGGTGTTTTCGGTCTGCACCGGGTAGATGCCGTAAGCGCCGTTCTCGGTGGCCGGACCGTTGGTCCATTCGGTGCGCACCCGCCGGATGATGATGTTCTTGCCGCCGACGACTTTCAGCGCGTCACCCTTGGTGTCTTCCAGGGCGATGTCTTCGATGGTGAAATCCGAGGCATCCACCAGCAAGCCTTCTGCGCCGGACTTCTGGCCTTTGAAATTGAGGATGGTCTTGTCCATCCCGGCGCCGCGGATGGTCACGCCGCTGACTTTCAGGCTGAGGCTGCGGTCGAGCTGGTAGGTCCCGGCAGGGATCTCGATGACCGTGCCGGCCTTGGCCTTGATCAGCTGCGTCTGCAGGTCTTTCTGAAAATCCTGATTGGCCACCGGGGTGGGTTCTTCACTGCAACCGGCCAGCAGCACGGTGGTGGCGACAAGCGAGGGCAACATGGCACGCATGGGAGTCTCCGGGATTATTGTTATTTATCTGGAACTATAGTCCCAATTAGTGAGCCAGCCAAGCCTCCTTTCCGCCATTCGTCAGCACCCGGCGCCCTACGCAGGGAACCCCGCTTTCCGTTACCATCGCGCCACTCACGTGAAGAGATGCGGCATGTATATCTATCGATTGGTTCTGATCCTGGTGGTGGGGATCTACCTGTTCTCCCCGGCCATCATGGACTGGTGGATCGACCCCAACGGGGCCTGGTACCGCCCGTATCTGCTGTGGCTGATCCTGATCGTGGTGACGTTCATCCTGCAGAGCCAGCGCGATGCCGATGAACTCTGATGCGCCACCGGCAGCCGCCCTTCACCTCTTATTCGCAGAGCCGACGCAATGCTGACGAGCTTTACCCTTAGCCAGCTGATCCTGATCAGCGCCGCCTACCTGCTGGTGCTGTTCGGGGTGGCCTGGGTCAGCGAACACGGCCTGATTCCCCGCTGGATCATCCGCCACCCGCTGACCTACACCCTGTCGCTCGGCGTCTACGCCAGTGCCTGGGCCTTCTATGGCACCGTGGGCCTGGCCTACCAGTACGGCTATGGCTTCCTGGCCAGTTACCTCGGGGTCTCGGGCGCCTTCCTGCTGGCGCCGGTGCTGCTCTACCCGATCCTGCGCATCACCCGCACCTACCAGCTGTCATCCCTGGCCGACCTGTTCGCGTTCCGTTTCCGCAGCACCTGGGCCGGCGCTCTGAGCACAGTGTTCATGGTGGTCGGTGTGTTACCGCTGCTGGCCCTGCAGATCCAGGCCGTGGCCGACTCCATCGGCATCCTTACCCGCGAGCCGGTACAGGAGCAGGTGGCCCTGGCGTTCTGCGGGCTGATTATTCTGTTCACCATCCTGTTCGGCGCCCGGCACATTGCCACCCGCGAGAAACACGAAGGCCTGGTGTTCGCCATCGCCTTCGAATCGATCGTCAAGCTGACCGCCCTGGGCGCTATCGGCCTGTATGCGCTGTACGGAGTCTTCGACGGCCCCAGCGACCTGGAGTACTGGCTGGTGCAGAACCAGGCGGCGCTGACCAGCCTGCATACCCCCTTGCAGGAAGGCCCGTGGCGCACCCTGCTGCTGGTGTTCTTCGCCTCGGCCATCGTCATGCCGCACATGTACCACATGACCTTTACCGAGAACCTCAATCCGCGCGCCATGGTCAGCGCCAGCTGGGGCCTGCCGCTGTTCCTGCTGCTGATGAGCCTGGCGGTGCCGCTGATCCTCTGGGCCGGCCTGAAACTGGGCGCCACCACCAACCCGGAATACTTCACCCTTGGCCTCGGTATCGCGGTAAACAGCCAGTCCCTGGCGCTACTGGCTTACATCGGCGGGCTGTCGGCCTCCAGCGGCCTGATCATCGTCACCACCCTGGCGCTGTCGGGCATGGTGCTCAACCACGTGGTGCTACCGCTCTATCAACCGCCGGCCGAAGGCAACATCTACCGCTGGCTGAAATGGACGCGCCGCGCCCTGATCGTGGCCATCATCATGGCTGGCTACGGTTTCTACCTGGTGCTTGGCGCCGAGCAGGACCTGGCCAACCT
Organism: Pseudomonas sp.; assembly: GCA_050282285.1. Lineage (GTDB taxonomy): Bacteria > Pseudomonadota > Gammaproteobacteria > Pseudomonadales > Pseudomonadaceae > Aquipseudomonas. The sequence goes on along the minus strand of JBLZZJ010000068.1, from coordinate 145,728 downwards.
GGGCATCGTCGCCTTCGTTGCCACCCTGCAGTTCCTGCCAGGTGTGCTCTCGGTGCTGTATTGGCCCACTGCCAACCGTCGCGGCTTCATCGCCGGCCTGCTCGCCGGTATCGGCGTGTGGGTGGTGAGCATGCTGCTGCCGATGCTGGGCAACTTGCAGGGGCTGTACCTGCCGCTGTTCAACGTCATTTATGTGCTCGATGACAGCAGCTGGCACCTGGCGGCCATCGGCTCGCTGGCGGCCAACGTGCTGGTGTTCACCCTGGTGTCGCTGTTCACCGAGGCCAGCGACGAGGAAAAGAGCGCCGCCGAAGCCTGCGCCGTGGACAACGTGCGCCGCCCGCAGCGCCGCGAGCTGCTGGCCATGTCGCCCCAGGAGTTCGCGACCCAGTTGGCCAAGCCCCTGGGCGCCAAGACCGCCCAGCGCGAGGTCGAGCAGGCCCTGCGCGATCTGCACCTGCCATTCGACGAAGGCCGCCCCTACGCCCTGCGCCGCCTGCGCGACCGCATCGAGGCCAACCTGTCCGGCCTGATGGGCCCCAGCGTCGCCCAGGACATCGTGGAAACCTTCCTGCCCTACAAATCGGGCACCGAGGGTTATGTCACCGAGGACATCCACTTCATCGAAAGCCGCCTCGAGGATTACCACTCGCGCCTCACCGGCCTGGCCGCCGAACTCGACGCCCTGCGCCGCTACCACCGCCAGACCCTGCAGGAATTGCCGATGGGCGTCTGCTCCCTGGCCAAGGATCAGGAAATCCTTATGTGGAACAAGGCCATGGAGGAGCTGACCGACATCCCCGCGCAGCGCGTGGTCGGTTCCCGACTGTCGACCCTCAGCGAACCCTGGCGCGGCCTGCTCGAACGCTTCATCGAACTGCCGGACGAACACTTGCACAAGCAGCGCCTGGCCCTCGACGGCGAGGAGCGCTTCCTCAACCTGCACAAGGCGGCGATCGACGAACCGCTGGCCCCCGGTAACAGTGGCCTGGTACTGCTGGTCGAAGACCTCACCGAAACCCAGTCGCTGGAAGACAAGCTGGTGCACTCCGAACGCCTGGCCAGCATCGGCCGCCTGGCCGCCGGCGTGGCGCACGAGATCGGCAACCCGATCACCGGTATCGCCTGCCTGGCGCAGAACCTGCGCGAAGAGCGCGAGGGCGATGCGGAACTGACGGAAATCAGCGGGCAGATCCTCGAACAGACCAAGCGCGTGTCGCGCATCGTGCAGTCGCTGATGAGCTTCGCCCACTCCGGCAGCCGCCAGCAGGACGACGAGCCGGTGTGCCTGGCCCAGGTCGCCCAGGAAGCCATTGGTCTGCTGGCGCTGAACCGGCGCAGTGTCGAGGTGGAATTCTTCAACCTGTGCGATTCCGACCACTGGGCCGAAGGCGACCCACAGCGTCTGGCGCAGGTGTTGATCAACCTGCTGTCCAACGCCCGCGACGCCTCACCGCCCGGTGCGGCGATCCGGGTGCGCACAGAAGCGTCGGAACACACCGTCGATCTGATCGTCGAGGACGAAGGCAGCGGCATTCCCAAGGCCATCATGGACCGGCTGTTCGAGCCGTTCTTCACCACCAAGGACCCGGGCAAAGGAACCGGACTCGGCCTTGCACTGGTCTATTCCATCGTGGAAGAGCATTATGGACAGATAACAATCGACAGCCCGGCTGACCCCGAGCTTCAACGCGGCACCCGGATCCGGGTGACCTTACCGCGGCATGTCGAGGCGACGTCCATAGCGACCTGACCAGCTACCCGTGAGCCTGTGGCCACTGCCGTTGTTCGCACGATCTCCTTTATGCGCCGGCACGTTGTCACAGTTTCAGTGACCGTCGAGAGATTCGATTAATGCCTCATATTTTGATCGTCGAAGACGAAACCATTATCCGATCTGCCTTGCGCCGCCTGCTTGAGCGCAACCAGTACCAGGTCAGCGAAGCTGGCTCGGTACAGGAAGCCCAGGAACGTTTCAGCATTCCCAGCTTCGACCTGATCGTCAGCGACCTGCGCCTGCCCGGCGCACCCGGCACTGAACTGATCAAGCTCGCCCAGGGCGCGCCCGTGCTGATCATGACCAGCTACGCCAGCCTACGCTCAGCGGTCGATTCCATGAAAATGGGCGCCGTCGACTACATCGCCAAACCCTTCGACCACGACGAGATGCTCCAGGCCGTATCGCGCATCCTGCGTGACCGCCAGGAAGCCCGCAGCGCGCCAAGCACGCCTGCAGCCGCCAACGGTGGTTCGCGGCAGAGCGAAAAGGGCCCGGACAACAGCAACGGCGAAATCGGCATCATCGGCTCCTGCGCGGCCATGCAGGAGCTGTACAGCAAGATCCGCAAGGTCGCGCCTACTGATTCCAACGTGCTGGTCCAGGGCGAATCCGGGACCGGCAAGGAGCTGGTCGCCCGCGCCCTGCACAACTTGTCCCGGCGCGCCAAGGCGCCGCTGATTTCGGTCAACTGCGCGGCCATTCCGGAAACCCTGATCGAATCCGAATTGTTCGGCCACGAAAAGGGCGCCTTCACCGGCGCCAGCGCCGGCCGCGCCGGGCTGGTGGAAGCGGCGGACGGCGGTACCCTGTTCCTCGATGAGATCGGCGAGCTGCCGCTGGAAGCCCAGGCCCGCCTGCTGCGCGTGCTGCAAGAAGGCGAGATCCGCCGGGTCGGCTCGGTGCAGTCGCAGAAAGTCGATGTGCGCCTGATCGCCGCGACTCACCGCGACCTGAAAACCCTGGCCAAGACCGGCCAGTTCCGCGAAGACCTTTATTACCGCCTGCACGTGATCGCCCTGAAACTGCCGGCCCTGCGCGAGCGCGGCAGCGACGTGATCGAGATCGCCCGGGCCTTCCTGCTGCGCCAGTGCACCCGCATGGGCCGCACCGACCTGCACTTCGCCTCCGATGCCGAACAGGCCATTCGTCACTACCCCTGGCCGGGCAACGTGCGCGAGCTGGAGAACGCCATCGAGCGGGCGGTCATCCTCTGCGAGGGCACGGCCATTTCTGCCGAGCTGCTGGGCATCGATATCGAGCTGGATGACCTGGAGGATGACAACGACTTCATCGGCCTGCCGCCCCAGGGCGCCAACGGCACCGCCAGCCACGAGCCGACCGAAGACCTGTCCCTGGAAGACTACTTCCAGCACTTCGTCCTCGAGCACCAGGATCACATGACCGAAACGGAGCTGGCTCGCAAGCTGGGTATCAGCCGCAAATGCCTGTGGGAACGCCGTCAGCGCCTGGGTATTCCGCGCCGTAAATCAGGTGCAACCGCCGACTAGAGCCATTTCAGGCCAGGTCCGCGGGCAACGGGGCCTGCCGGTTGCAATCGCAGCCAGGCAGGTCGCACCACAGTCACAGCGCGACGCGCGGGTCACGGTGACACATCACCACCGCAAGGGTTCCCCAGGTTGTTACCGGCCAAACACCTCGTAACAAACACCGGGTCTTACGGTAACGAAATCCAGGCCTCCCACACCTCACGGGCCACCACTGAAAACCCGCAAACCCTTGATTTACAAGGAATCGCAAAAACTGGCACGGCTTCTGCTTTATCTCTGGCACAACAACAATAACAAGCAATGCCCACTACAATAAAAATTACACGTATCGACTCCAGCACAATAAAAACAAAATGGCGGGAGGCGCAGCTAACTGATTCTTTTGGAGAGGAATTGCATTTGGGGTTCGCCCCACTACCAGGCCGAGAACAATAAAACTGCCCCGAGGCAGCTCCTGAACTGGTTGGATCATGGAATGGTCACTGCAGCGTCAGCATCCAAAGCAATCCGTTTGCCATTCACTCCCGAATTGGGAGTTTTTCCTAAGGTCTCTGACTTCATGGAACGGGTAACTGAACAAAAACAACAAGCCCGACATAATAATAAAAACAAAGCACGCACCTACTTGGGGGGGAGCTTCGGCTCCCCCAGTAGCTTCCGGCACACTGGTTTGCCGTCCTGCCCTCCTCGTCCTACACCATCCCCCGACACAATGCTAGAATCCGCGCCATTCCTGCGGCCTTCATTTATTCTGGCCGGTCATTTCGTCAAACAGTGCATCCCATGCTGAAAAAGCTGTTCAAGTCTTTCCGTTCTCCCTTGCGCCGGCAATCGCACAGCACGCCTGAGGTGCTGAGCAACAATCAACACCCGATCAAGCGCTCGGAAATCAGCCGCTACGCCATCAGCGTGGTCGAGCGCCTGCAGAGCGCGGGCTACCAGGCCTACCTGGTCGGCGGTTGCGTACGCGACCTGCTGCTGGATATCGATCCCAAGGATTTCGACGTCGCGACTAGCGCCACGCCCGAGCAGGTGCGCGCCCAGTTCCGCAATGCGCGGGTCATCGGCCGTCGCTTCAAGCTGGTTCACGTGCATTTCGGCCGTGAAATCATCGAAGTCGCGACCTTCCGCGCCAATCACCCCGAGGGTGACGAGGAAGAAGACAGCAACCAGGCTTCCCGCAACGAAAGCGGTCGAATCCTGCGTGACAACGTCTATGGCAGCCTGGAAGACGACGCCCAGCGCCGCGATTTCACCATCAATGCGCTGTACTACGACCCCGGCACCGAGCGCATCCTCGATTACGCGAATGGCGTGCACGACATCCGCAACCACCTGGTGCGCCTGATCGGCGATCCGACCCAGCGTTACCAGGAAGATCCGGTACGCATGCTGCGGGCCGTGCGCTTCGCCGCCAAGCTGGATTTCGATATCGAAAAACACAGCGCCGCGCCGATCTACAAACTGGCACCCATGCTCCGGGAAATCCCCGCCGCACGCCTGTTCGACGAGGTGCTGAAGCTGTTCCTCGCCGGTTACGCGGTGTACACCTATGAACTGCTGGTGGACTACGGCCTGTTCGGGCAGCTGTTCCCGGCCAGTGCTGCAGCGCTGAAGCAGAACCCGGAATACACCGACAACCTGATCCGCAATGCGCTGGCCAACACCGACCAGCGCATTCACGAAGGCAAGACAGTGACCCCGGCGTTCCTGTTCGCCGCCCTGCTCTGGCCCGCCCTGCCGGTCCGGGTGATAAAGCTGCAGGACCGTGGCATGCCGCCGATTCCCGCCATGCAGGAAGCGGCGCATGAGCTGATCAGCGAACAATGCCAGCGCATCGCCGTGCCCAAGCGCTTCACCCTGCCGATCCGCGAAATCTGGGACATGCAGGAGCGCCTGCCACGCCGCAGCGGTAAACGCGCCGACCTGCTGCTGGAAAACCCGCGTTTCCGTGCCGGTTACGACTTCCTGCTGCTGCGCGAAAGCGCGGGCGAAGAGACCGACGGCCTCGGCGACTGGTGGACCGAGTATCAGGACTGCAGCGACAGCGAGCGCCGCAGCATGATTCGCGACCTCAGCAGCAAGGACGACAGCGGTGCAGCGCCGCGCAAGCGTCGTCGCAGCGGCCCGCGCCGCAAGCGCAGTGCCGACGGCGCAGCCAAGCCAGCCGGCGAATGATGGAACGGGTGTACATCGGTCTCGGCAGTAACCTCGCCGAGCCGCTCGAACAACTGCAGGCCGCTTTGGCGGCCCTGGCAGCGCTGCCGCAGACCCAGCTGGCAGCCACCTCCTCGTTCTATGCCAGCGATCCCCTCGGCCCTGCCGACCAGCCGCGCTACGTCAACGCGGTCGCCGCCCTGGATACGGAACTGCAACCGCTGGAGCTGCTGGATGCCCTGCAAGCCATCGAGCAGAACCAGGGCCGCGTGCGCAAGGCCGAACGCTGGGGGCCACGCACCCTCGACCTGGATATCCTGCTGTTCGGTGAGCGTCTTCTCGATGAGCCGCGCCTGAAAGTCCCGCATTACCACATGCAGGCCCGCGCCTTCGTGCTCTACCCCCTTGCCGAGCTGGCGCCGACACTGCGCCTGCCCGATGGCCGCGTGCTCGCGGACCTGCTCGCGGACTGCCCATTCCAGGGCCTCGAACGCCTCTAGGGGCAGTGTTCCCCGGTGGTAACGCCAGTAACAGCCCGGTAACACCCGCAATTGACTTCGTACCGTGCCATCAGGACTATAGGCGTCCCGTTGCGCCGTACCGGTGCAAATCGAGGCCAATGCAGGCCAGATTGAAGCAGTCCACCTGCTTGTTGGACGCCTGAGTGAGGACGACTTTCATGCCTGATGTAACCCTGACCACCCTGCAAAGCCTCAAGCAAGGCGGCGAAAAGATCGCCATGCTGACGGCCTACGATGCCACCTTCGCCCAGGCCGCTTGCCAAGCCGGGGTCGAGGTGCTGCTGGTGGGCGACTCCCTCGGAATGGTCTTGCAGGGGAACGACAGTACCCTGCCGGTCAGCACCCGCGACATGGCCTACCACGTTGCCAGCGTCAAACGCGGCAATCAGGGCGCCCTGATCCTCGCCGACCTGCCGTTCATGGCCTACGCCACCCTCGAGCAGACCTTCGCCAACAGCGCCGCCCTGATGCAGGCCGGCGCGCACATGGTGAAGCTGGAAGGCGCCGCCTGGCTGGCCGAACCCATTCGCCAGCTGGCCGAGCGCGGCATTCCGGTCTGCGCCCACCTGGGCCTGACCCCGCAGGCGGTGAACGTCTTCGGTGGCTATAAAGTGCAGGGCCGCGGCGACGCACAGGCCCGCCAACTGCGCGCCGATGCCATGGCGCTGGAGCAGGCGGGTGCAGCGATGCTGCTGCTCGAATGTGTTCCCAGCGAACTGGCGACCGAAATCAGCCAGTCAGTGAAGGTTCCGGTCATCGGGATCGGGGCCGGTAACGGCACCGACGGCCAGGTCCTGGTGCTGCACGACATGCTCGGCCTGTCGCTCACCGGCCGCGCGCCCAAGTTCGTGAAGAACTTCATGGCTGGCCAGAGCAGCATCCAGAATGCGCTGAGCGCCTACGTCAAGGCCGTCAAGGACCAGAGCTTCCCAGCCGCCGAACACGGGTTCAGTGCATGAATACGGTAAAAACCGTGCGCGAGTTGCGCGCCGCCGTGGCCCAGGCCCGTGCCGAAGGCAAGCAGATCGCCCTGGTTCCGACCATGGGCAACCTGCACGCCGGGCATGCGGCACTGGTGGAGAAGGCCTCCCAGCGGGCCGATTTCGTGGTCGCCAGTATCTTCGTCAATCCGCTGCAGTTCGGCCCCAATGAAGACCTCGCCACGTACCCGCGCACCCTGATCGCCGACCAGGAAAAACTGGTCGATGCCGGCTGCCACCTGCTGTTCACTCCAGACGTCGACGAGATGTACCCGCAGGGCATGCAGGGCCAGACCCTGGTCAGCGTACCTGGCGTGTCTGAAGGCCTGTGCGGCGCCAGCCGTCCCGGTCATTTCGACGGGGTGTCCACCGTGGTCACCAAGCTGTTCAACATGGTCCAGCCGGACCTGGCGATCTTTGGCCAGAAGGACTTCCAGCAACTGGCCGTGATCCGCACCCTGGTGCGTGACCTGAACATGCCGATCCAGATCATCGGCGAGCCGACCGTACGCGCCGAAGACGGGTTGGCCCTGTCCTCGCGCAATGGCTACCTCAGCGATGAGCAACGCGCCCTGGCACCGACGCTCTATCAAGGCCTGCAGCAGATCGCCACGGCAATTGCCGATGGCGAGCGTGACTACGCCAGCCTGATCACACGTGCCCAGGAGCAACAGGTCGCCGCCGGTTTCCGCCCGGACTACCTGGAGATCCGCGAAGCCAACAGCCTGCGCCCGGCGACGGCAGACGATCGCCACCTGGTGATTCTGGTGGCAGCCTTCATCGGCAGCACGCGTCTCATCGACAACCTGAGCCTGGATCTGGACGCCACGCCGCAATGACAACATCGGGAAATGGACCCGAAACACCGTCCATCTCCCGGCGCGCGCCAGTTGCGTGCCCCCCGTCACCGCCAGTTACACTAAAAAGCCCGGATAACCCCGGGCTTTTTAGTGTCCACGTATAACCCCAAGTCCGCTCAAGCAGAGGAAGCCACCTTACATGGCGCACTACCAGCACCCGCTCGATGTCACCGCACTGCCCGCCTGGCAGGCGCTGCAGTCACATCGCGACAGCTTGCAGAATTTCAATATGCGCGATGCGTTCAACGCAGACGCCAAACGCTTCAATCACCTGTCGCTGAGCAGTTGTGGCCTGTTCCTCGACTACTCGAAGAACCTGATGTCGCTCGAAACCCGCGACCTGCTGGTGCAACTGGCCCAGGAAGCCGGCCTCGAACAGTCGATCAAGGCCCTGTTCGCCGGTGAGCCGATCAACGCCTCCGAGGCCCGCCCGGCGCTGCACACCGCGCTGCGCCGCCCGATCGGCGACAAGGTACTGGTGGACAACGTCGATGTGATGCCCGAAGTGCAGCGCGTGCTGCACCAGATGACCGAGCTGGTCGGGCGCATCCACGACGGCTTGTGGCGCGGTTACACCGAAAAGCCCATCATCGACGTGGTGAACATCGGCATCGGCGGCTCGTTCCTCGGCCCGCAACTGGTGTCCGAAGCCCTGCTGCCGTTCGCCCAGCGCGGCGTTCGCTGCCACTACCTGGCCAATATCGACGGCAGCGAGTTCCACGAGCTGTCGGCCAAGCTGCGGGCGGAAACCACGCTCTTCATCGTCTCCAGCAAGTCCTTCGGCACCCTGGAAACCCTGAAGAATGCCCAGGCCGCCCGTAACTGGTACCTGGCCCAGGGGGGATCGGAAGCCGAGCTGTACCGCCACTTCATCGCGGTCTCCAGCAACACCCAGGCGGCAGTCGCCTTCGGTATCCGCGAAGAAAACATTTTCCCGATGTGGGACTGGGTCGGCGGCCGCTATTCGCTGTGGTCGGCCATCGGCCTGCCGATTGCCATGTCGGTCGGCATGTCCAACTTCAAGGAGCTGCTGTCCGGCGCCTACAGCATGGACCAGCATTTCCAGAGCGCGCCGTTCGACCGCAACATGCCGGTGCTGATGGCCCTGCTCGGCATCTGGTACGGCAACTTCTGGGGCGCCCAGAGCCAGGCGATCCTGCCGTACGATCATTACCTGCGTAACATCACCAAGCACTTGCAGCAGCTGGACATGGAGTCCAACGGCAAGAGCGTGAGGCAGGACGGCAGCCCCGTACCGTGCGCCACCGGCCCGGTGATCTGGGGCGGCGTGGGCTGTAACGGCCAGCACGCCTACCACCAGTTGCTGCACCAGGGCACGCAATTGATCCCGGCCGACTTCATCGTCCCGGTGGTCAGCTACAACCCGGTGGCCGACCACCACCAGTGGCTGTATGCCAACTGCCTGTCGCAGAGCCAGGCACTGATGCTGGGCAAAACCCTGGAGGAGGCGCAGTCCGAACTGCGCAGCAAAGGCGTTCCCGAAGACGAAGTGCAGCGCCTGGCGCCACACAAGGTGATTCCCGGCAACCGCCCCAGCAACACGCTGGTGCTGGAGCGCATCAGCCCCCGTCGCCTGGGTGCGCTGGTTGCGCTGTATGAGCACAAGGTCTTCGTGCAGAGCGCCATCTGGGGCATCAACGCCTTCGACCAATGGGGCGTGGAGCTGGGCAAGGAGCTGGGCAAGGGTGTGTACCAACGCCTGATCGGTGACAACGAGCAACCGGCAGAGGACGCCTCGACCCAAGGGCTGGTGGACTTCTTCCGTGGTCGTCACCGCGGCTGATAGCGCTCCTGGCGACACCCACAACCCGGCTCAGGCCGGGTTGTTCGTTTCTGGGGCGCGGACCCTCGAACACGCACGTCCATAACCTGAACCCACGCCGGAACGAGAGTGCTACCCTTGTTCGGACTGCGGATACACAAGAATAAAGGACCCCGCCATGTTCGAGATCACCGGTCACCCCGTGAACGACGCCGTGCGCCAGCGCGCGCACCTCAATGACGACGACTACGAGCGTCTCTACCGACAATCCGTCGAACAGCCGGAAACCTTCTGGGCCGAGCAGGCCAAGGCGTTTCTCGACTGGTTCAAACCCTGGAACAGCGTTCACCACGTCGACATGCGCAAAGGCCATGCGACCTGGTTCAAGGGCGGCCAGCTGAATGTCAGCTACAACTGCATCGACCGCCACCTGGCCGAGCGCGGCGAGCAGATCGCGCTGATCTGGGAAGGTGACAACCCCAGCGAATCGGCAAACATCACCTACAAGAAGCTGCACCACAACGTCTGCCGCCTGGCCAACGTGCTGAAGGACCGCGGCGTGCAGAAAGGCGACCGGGTCTGCATCTACATGCCGATGGTGCCCGAGGCGGCCTACGCGATGCTCGCCTGCACCCGCATCGGTGCCGTGCACTCGGTGGTGTTCGGCGGTTTCTCCCCCGACTCGCTGCGCGACCGTATTCTCGACGCCGACTGCCGCACCGTGATCACCGCTGACGAAGGCGTACGCGGTGGCAAGTACATTCCGCTCAAGGCCAACGTCGACAAGGCCCTGAAAAGCTGCCCGAACGTCTCCACGGTAATCGTCATCGAGCGCACCCAGGGCGAGATCGAATGGACCCAGGGCCGCGACATCTGGTACCACGAGGCCCTGCACACGGCCAGCGCCGACTGCCCGCCGGAACCGATGGACGCCGAAGACCCGCTGTTCATCCTGTACACCTCAGGCTCCACCGGCAAACCCAAGGGCGTGCTGCACACCACCGGCGGCTACCTGCTGCAGGCCGCGATGACCCACAAGTACGTGTTCGACTACCACGACGGTGACATCTACTGGTGCACCGCCGACGTGGGCTGGGTCACCGGCCACAGCTACATCGTCTATGGCCCGCTGGCCAACGGCGCCACCAGCCTGATCTTCGAGGGCGTGCCGAACTACCCCAGCACCTCGCGCTTCTGGGAAGTGATCGACAAGCACCAGGTGAATATCTTCTACACCGCCCCCACCGCCATCCGCGCCCTCATGCGTGAAGGCGAGGGCCCGGTGAAAAGCACCTCGCGCAGCAGCCTGCGCCTGCTCGGCAGTGTGGGCGAGCCGATCAACCCCGAGGCGTGGGAATGGTACTTCCACGTGGTGGGCGACCAGCGCTGCCCCATCGTCGACACCTGGTGGCAGACCGAGACCGGCGCCATCATGATCACCCCGCTGCCGGGCGCCACGGCGCTCAAGCCGGGCTCGGCGACCCGCCCGTTCTTTGGCGTGCAGCCGGTGCTGCTGGACGAACAGGGCAAGGAGATCGACGGGGCCGGGGCTGGCGTGCTGGCGATCAAGGCCAGTTGGCCCAGCCAGATCCGCAGCATCTTCGGCGATCACCAGCGGATGATCGACACCTACTTCTCCGCCTACCCCGGCTACTACTTCAGCGGTGACGGCGCGCGCCGGGACGAGGACGGCTACTACTGGATCACCGGGCGGGTGGACGACGTGATCAACGTGTCCGGGCACCGCATCGGCACCGCCGAGGTGGAGAGCGCCCTGGTGCTGCACGACGCGGTCGCCGAAGCAGCGGTGGTCGGCTGCCCCCACGACCTCAAGGGCCAGGGCATCTACGCCTTCGTGACCCTGATGAATGGCGTGGAGCCCAGCGACGCCCTGGCCAAGGAGCTGCTCGCCCTGGTGAGCAAGGAGATCGGCAGCTTCGCCAAGCCGGACCTGCTGCAATGGGCACCGGGCCTGCCCAAGACCCGTTCGGGCAAGATCATGCGGCGCATCCTGCGCAAGATCGCCTGCAACGAGCTGGACAGCCTGGGCGACACCTCGACCCTGGCTGACCCGTCCGTGGTCGACAACCTGGTCGACCGGCGCCTGAATCGCTAGGCGCGTATAGGGCACCTCTAAAAACGTAGGCGAGGCAGTCAGCGCGAGGCAAAAACAGGCGAAAAAGCGGAGTTACGACGCGTAAATGAGCATTTTGACTGGGCTGGCAATCCAGCCTGTTTTTAACGCTGCGATGACAACTAGGTAGTTTTTAGAGGTGCCCTGTAGTGGCGGTGGCGGGCAGGCGTAGACTGTCCGCCCACCGATCACACCGGGTCCTGCATGGAATTCCTTCGCCAGCGTATCGAGCGCCAGGTGCTCAGCCTCAGCGGCATCGCCCTCGGCCAGATCGACTTCACCCAGCCCACGGGCGATCCCGGCCTGTTTGGCCCCGACGCCGTCTGCTGGCGCGTCCACGGCGACTTTACGAGCATGATGATCGGCGGCATCAGCGCCTTGCTGTTGCAGGCCCTGCACCCCCTGGCCCTCGCTGGCGTATGGGACCACTCCAACTTCCGCGACGATCTGATCGGCCGCCTGCGCCGCACCGGCCAGTTCATCTCCGGCACCACCTTCGGCGCCAGGGCCGACGCTGACTGGCTGATCGACAAGGTGCGCACCATCCACCTGCAGGTGGTGGGCACCGCGCCCGACGGCCGCCCCTACGCCGCCAGCGACCCGGAGCTGCTGACCTGGGTGCATGTGGCCGAGGTGCACAGCTTTCTGCAGGCGCACCTGCGTTACCTCAACCCGCACCTGAGCGAGGCCGACCAGGATCGCTATTACCGCGAAGTCGCGTTGATTGCCGAGCGCCTGGGCGCCCGCGATGTCCCGCGCTCGCGCCAGGAGATGAGCGCGTACCTGCAGCGTGTCCGTCCCGAGTTACGCTGTGACGAGCGTTCCCACGAAATCCTGCGCATTCTGCTCGATGCGCCGGCCCCCAGCGCCATTGCCGTGCCGGTGGGCAAGCTGATGATGCAGGCGGGTATCGACCTGCTGCCGGACTGGGCGCAGCAGATGCTCGATCAGCGCATCGGTACAGCACGCAGCCAGGCGATCCGCGCGGCCGTGCACAGCCTCGCACCCACCCTGCGCTGGGCGGTACGCAGCGGAGCGGTACACCGTGCGCGCCAGCGCATGGGCCTGCCCGTCCAGGGATGACCGGTCAGTTCGCGTGCTGGTGATCGGCAAAGGGCCTGTGCCACCATAACCCTCTTCCGCGGCCCGCCGCGTTCGCCATTCGAGGATCGGTTCATGCAAGACGTCGTCATCGTTGCCGCAACCCGCACCGCCATCGGCAGTTTCCAGGGCTCGCTGGCCACCATCCCGGCTCAGGAGCTGGGGGCCGCGGTGATTCGCCGCCTGCTCGAACAGACCGGCCTCGACGGCGCCCAGGTCGACGAGGTGATCCTCGGCCATGTACTCACCGCCGGTGCCGGGCAGAACACCGCGCGCCAGGCTTCGATCCTCGCCGGCCTGCCCAACGCCGTTCCGGCCATGACCCTGAACAAGGTCTGCGGGTCCGGCCTCAAAGCCCTGCACCTGGGCGCCCAGGCGATTCGCTGTGGCGACGCCCAGGTGATCATCGCCGGCGGCATGGAGAACATGAGCCTGGCCCCCTATGTGATGCCCGGCGCCCGCACCGGCCTGCGCATGGGCCACGCCAAGCTGGTCGACACCATGATCACCGACGGCCTGTGGGATGCCTTCAACGACTACCACATGGGCATCACCGCCGAGAACCTGGTGGATAAGTACGGCATCAGCCGTGAAGACCAGGACGCCTTTGCCGCCGCCTCCCAACAGAAGGCCGTAGCCGCCATCGAAGCCGGTCGCTTCGCCGACGAAATCACGCCAATTCTGATTCCGCAGCGCAAGGGCGACCCGGTGGCCTTTGCTACCGACGAGCAGCCCCGCGCCGGCACCACCGCCGACTCCCTGGGCAAGCTGAAGCCGGCGTTCAAGAAAGACGGCAGCGTTACCGCCGGCAACGCCTCCAGCCTCAACGACGGCGCCGCCGCGGTGCTGCTGATGAGCGCCGAGAAGGCCAAGGCCCTCGGCCTGCCGGTGCTGGCGCGTATCGCCGGCTACGCCAATGCCGGCGTCGACCCGGCGATCATGGGCATCGGCCCGGTCAGCGCCACCCGCCGCTGCCTGGACAAGGCCGGCTGGGCCCTTGGCGACCTCGACCTGATCGAAGCCAACGAAGCCTTCGCCGCCCAGGCCCTGTCGGTCGGCAAGGAACTGGGCTGGGACGCAGCCAAGGTCAACGTCAACGGCGGTGCCATCGCCCTTGGCCACCCGATTGGCGCCTCCGGCTGCCGGGTACTGGTGACCCTGCTGCACGAGATGATCAAGCGCGATGCCCGCAAGGGCCTGGCGACGCTGTGCATCGGTGGCGGCCAGGGCGTGGCGCTGGCCATCGAACGCACGTGAGGCTGAGCGCCACCCCGTAGGGTGGATGACGCTCTTTTCATCCACCAGAAGCCACCAGGGTGGATGGGTGAAACGTCCCCCACCCCACCTGCTAACAACGAGCGCTCCTGATCATCTGCGTCGATATAAGTGAATGCCGGTTCCTGGGAGCCGGCATTTTTCTTGATAAACTGCGCGCCCTCCTTTTCCCGAGTCGCTGCGCATGCCTTCTCTCGACCAGGCGCTGCGCGCCGCCCTTGACGCTCGCCAGCCACTGCTTGCCGATCTGCACCAGCAAGGCACCGATTGCTACCGCCTGTTCCATGGCAGCCAGGAGGGCGCCGGTGGGCTGACCGTCGACCGCTACGGCCCGCAGCTGCTGGTACAAAGCTTCCATGTCACCCTGGAACGAGACGCCCTGCTCGCGCTGCAGCAGACCATCAACGAGCATCTCGCCTTCGACAGCCTGCTGGTCTACAACGACCGCTCCCAGGGCAATTCGCGCATCGACCGCCGCGACCCGGTGTACACCGCCGAGGACAAGGCACTGGAAGACCTGATCGGCCACGAATGGGGCCTGGCCTACCGGGTACGCGGCCGCCACGCCGGGCAGGATCCGCTGCTGTTCCTCGACCTGCGCAATGCCCGGGGCTGGGTCAAGGCACACAGTGCCGGCAAGCGGGTCCTCAACCTGTTCGCCTACACCTGTGGCGTCGGTTTGAGCGCAGCCGCCGGTGGCGCCCGTGAGGTGGTGAACCTGGACTTCGCCGAAGGCAACCTGGCGGTCGGTCGCGAGAACGGCGCCCTCAATCCCGAACTGCCGCCGATGCAGTTCATCCAGTCGGATTACTTCCCGGCGATCCGCCAGTGGGCCGGCCTGCCGATCGCCCAGCGCCGGGGCCACAAGCTGCCAAGCTACCCGCGTCTGGAGCAACGCCAGTTCGACCTGGTGCTGCTCGACCCGCCGGCCTGGGCCAAGAGCGCTTTCGGCACGGTCGACCTGCTGCGCGATTACCAGAGTCTGCTCAAGCCGGCGATCCTGACCACCGCCGAAGACGGCGTGCTGATCTGCTGCAACAACCTGGCGAAAGTCGAATTCGACGACTGGCGCGAACAGGTTCTGCGCTGCGCCAGCAAACTCGGTCGCCCGGTGCGTGACTGGCAGGTGCTGCCACCGGCTGCAGACTTCCCCTCCCTGGATGGCAAGCCGCCGCTGAAGACGCTGATCCTGCAGTTCTAGCCCGGTCAGAGGAATCGGGCAGCCAGACGGGCATGGAAAACATGAACCGCGCCCATACGGCGGAACTGCCCGCGCATGCCATACTCCAAGGCACTTCTCGTCGGGAAAGATGACGCCTCGCCATGTCCAAAGGATTGAAACGTACCGCCGGTGCTCTGCTGATCGCCGTTGCCCTGTACAGCTTGCTGGGCTTCCTGATTCTGCCCGGTGTCGGCCTGCGCATCGCCAACCAGCAACTGGCGCAGTACGCCACCCAGCCAGCCTCCCTGCACCGCCTGCAGTTCAATCCCTTCACCCTGGAACTGACCCTCTGGGGCTTGCGCATCGGCGAGCCGGATGCCCAGCAGGTGGCCTTCGAGCGGCTGCACACCAACCTGCAGCTCGACAGCCTGTGGAGCGGCGCCCTGCATCTGGCCGATGTCGAGCTGGACAAGCCGCACACCGAAGTGCGGTTCGCCAAAGACGGCACCCTCAACCTGACCCAACTGTTCAACCTGCCGCCAAGCCCGGAGCCCGTCGCCGAAGAGCCAGCAGGCGACCCGTTTCCGCTGCGCATCGACCGCATCCAGCTGAGCGGCGGCAACCTGCATTTCCAGGACCTGCGGCCGAGCGAGCCCATGGAGCTGCTCTACGACGACCTCAGCTTCGAACTGCATAACCTCAGCACGCTCCCGGACGACAACGCCGACATGACCCTGGTCGCCACCGGCCCCAACGGCGGGCGCATCGACTGGACTGGCAGCATCAGCCTGGTGCCGATCCGCTCCAGCGGTGAACTGACGATCAGCGACGGACAAATGAAGAGCTTCTGGCCCTACGTGCGCGATGCCGTGCCACTGGTTCTGGAAGCAGGCGTCGTCGACCTCGCCACCACCTATGAGCTGGACCTGTCCAAAGGCACCGAGCTGCGCCTGGACAACACCCGGATCAAGGTCGCGCCATTTGCCATCAACGCGCCCGATGGCCGCCCTCTGGCCAAGCTCGCCAGCCTGGAGGTCAGCGAGACCAGCCTCGACCTGGCCAAGCAACAGGTAGTAGTCGGCAAGATCCGCAGCCGGCAACTGGAAACCTGGGCAGCCCGCGAAGCCGACGGCCAGCTGGACTGGCAAAAACTCTTCGCCGGCCAAGCCGCCGAGCCGGCTCCGACCTCTGCTCCTGCTCCTGTTTCCGCCCCAACCGCTGACACTCAGGCCGCAACCGAAGCCGATGCACCACCCAGTGCACCGAGCACAGACAGCAACGAGCAACCGGCTGCCAAACCCTGGCAGGTGCTGCTGCGTGACGTGCAGCTGCGCGACTACCGCGTTTACCTGGCAGACCGCGCACCGGAGCAGGATGTCGAAATCGATGTCGGGCCTCTGAACCTCGACCTGCAGGATTTCGACAGCCTCGGCACGTCGCCCTTCACCCTCAAGCTGGATACCGGCGTGGGCAAACAGGGCAAGCTGCAGGCGGAAGGTCAGGTGCAACTGACCCCCACCACCGCTCGCCTGAACGTGGTCACCGAAAACATCGACCTGCGCGTGGCCCAGGCCTACCTCAGTCCCTTCGTGCGTATCGAGCTGCGCAGCGGCCTGCTGGGCAGCACGCTGGACGTAGACCTGACCAGCACCGAGCCGCTGGCGTTCAGCGTCAAGGGCAATGCCACGGTCAACCAGCTGCACACCCTGGACACCATCAAGGAACGGGACTTCGTGCGCTGGAAACAGCTCAACCTCGACGGGTTGAACTACACCCATGGCGACAGCCTCAGCATCGACAAGGTGCGCCTGGAGCAGCCCTATGCGCGCTTCATCATCAACGAAGACCTGAGCACCAACGCCAGCGAGCTGGTCATCGCCCAGCCGGCTTCCAACGAACCGGCAGAGCCTGCCGGCAAGCCGCTGGGCATTCGCATCGGCGGTGTCGATATCCGCGATGGCTCGGCGAACTTCGCCGACTTCAGCCTGACGCCCAACTTCGCCACGGCTATCCAGCAGCTCAACGGCCAGATCGGCACCCTCGACAACCGCGCGCCGAAACCGGCTACCGTGAATGTCGCGGGCAAGGTCGACCGTTACGCCCCGGTCAGCATCAAGGGCAGCCTCAACCCATTCAACCCGCTGGAAAGCCTGGACATCGCGACCCAGTTCAAACAGGTCGAGCTGACCACCCTGACCCCCTATTCGGGCAAATTTGCCGGTTACCGCATCCGCAAGGGCCGGCTCAATCTCGACCTGCATTACCGCATCAACAATGGCCAGCTCAATGCCGACAACAAGGTGGTGGTCGAACAGCTGCAGCTGGGCGAGAAGGTCGACAGCCCGAATGCCGTCGACCTGCCGATACGCCTGGCGGTGGCCCTGCTCAAGGACACCGAAGGCAAGATCGCCCTCGAACTGCCGGTGCAGGGCGACCTGAACAACCCGCAATTCAGCGTGATGCCGATCGTCTGGCAGACCCTGCGCAACCTGGTACTTCGCGCAGCCCAGGCGCCGTTCAAGTTCATCGGCGGCCTGGTCAGCGGCGGCAGCGACATGGACCTCAGCAACGTACCCTTCGCCGCCGGCAGCGCCGAGCTCGATGCCGATGCGCAGGCCATTCTCGATACCCTGGCCAAGGCCCTCGGCGAGCGCCCAGCGCTGCGCCTGGAAGTCGAAGGCATGAGCGCCCTGAGCAGCGATGGGCCGCCGTTGGGCGAACAGCGCCTGGAGCGGGAGTACCAGACCACCTTCTACAAGATCCTCCAGCGTCGGGGCGATACGGTTCCGGCGGAAGCCAGCCAGCTGCAGGTGCCCGACGACGAAAAGCCTGCCCTGCTCGAAGGCATATACCGCGCCCGCCTCAAGCAACAGCCGCCGGCGCAGTGGAGCGAACTGGATGACGAAGAGCGGACTGCGCAACTGCGCACCGCTGTCGTAGACTCCTGGGCCCAGAGCCAGTTGCTGCAACGCCAGTTGGGTCAGGCCCGGGCGGCCAGCATCAAGGCCTACCTGGTCGACCGTGGCGGCCTGGCCGCCGAGCGCGTCTACCTGCTGGATGCCAGCCTGGGCGAAGCCCAGGAAGACGGCAAGGTCGCCACCCCGCTGCACCTCGACAGTGAATGAACCGGAGTCACCGATGCGTATTGCCTGCCTGCTCCTCGCCCTGTGCTGCACCGGTCTCGCCCAGGCCGACACCCTGCGCTGTGGCAGCCAGTTGGTCAGCGTGGGCGATCGCGCCTTCGAGGTCGAGAAGAAGTGCGGCACGCCGGAGTATCGCGACCTGGTGGGCTACACCCTGGGCAGCTATGAACGGCGCGAGTACAAGGTCGAGGAATGGGTCTATGGCCCCACCAGCGGCATGCTGAGCATCCTCACGTTCGAGGGCAACCGCCTGACTCGCATCGAACGTCGCCGCAACCGCTGACAAGCCCGTTCGCGCGCGGTAGCCTGAGACATCGCCCTCCCGGATGAACCGCCCGTGAAAGCCTTTTCCCTCGCCCTGCTGATGCTGCTGGCCGCCACGGCCCAGGCCTCGACCCTGCGTTGCGGCAGTGCACTGATCAGCCATGGCGACGATACCCGCGAAGTTCTTGCCAAGTGCGGCCAGCCCATCAGCCAGGATTTCCTTGGCTACCGCGAGGTGGTCGATTACTACGGCTTTCACAATGAAGTCGAAGTCGAGGAGTGGAGCTACGGCCCGCGCAACGGCATGTATCACTTCCTGCGCTTCGAAGGTAACCGCCTGGTTCGCATCACCAGCAAACGCGGCCGCTGACAGCCACCCTGCCGCAGTGATAGGGTCAGCGCGTTCTGACCAGGCTGGACAAGGAAGCCACCGATGCACCACGCCCCCACGACCTCACGTGTGCCTGACAACAGGCGCACGACATGCTGATCATTCCCGCTGAACACCCGCTCGATTGGAAAAAACCGCCAATCGTTACCCTGCTGCTGATCCTGCTCAACGTACTGGTCTATTTCGGCTATCAGGGCGGCGACGCCGAGCGCGAGCAGGAAGCCATTCAGACCTACCTGGACGGCGGCTTGCTCAACCGTGAACGTGCGCTGTTCATCCCGGCCTTTGTCGAGCGCCGGGAACTGGATGCCGACGTGCAACGCCAGATCGAAGCCATGCGCCGCAGCGACCTCGCGCGCCTGGTGCTGTATGACCTGGAGTTCGAGAACCGCCTGCACCACAACCCTGACTACCTGGCCGATGCCGCGTGGCAGGCGGCGCGCCAGAAAGCTGAGGTCGCACGCGATCAGATCAGCAGCATGCGCTTTGGCTTCATCCCCAAGCGTTTCACCGTCGAAGGGTTGCTCGGCGCCATGTTCCTGCATGGCGACTTCGGTCACCTGCTGGGCAACATGGTGTTCCTGTTCATCTTCGGCTTTGCCCTGGAGATCGCGCTGGGGCGCTTGCTGTACCTCGGTTTGTACCTGCTGAGCGGCGTCGCCTCACACCTGCTGTGGTGGGTAATGGACCCGGGCTGGACCACCGGCGTGGGCGCCTCCGGGGCTATTTCCGGGCTGATGGGCATGTACCTCGGGGTCTACGGCCTGCGGCGCATCAACTTCTTCTACTGGCTCGGCCCGCTGTTCGGCTACTTCCGTGCTCCGGCCCTGTGGATTCTTCCGGTGTGGGCGGGCAAGGAGCTTTACGGTGTGCTGCTGGCCGACGACAACGTCAACTACTACGCCCACCTGGGCGGGCTGATTGCCGGGTTTGCGGCCACCTGGCTACCCAAAGCCATCGGCACACTGAAAGTCGACGAAGCCTATCTCAACAAGGAAGATCCGCTGGCCCCCTTCAAACGCGAGTTGCAGGGGTTGGATCAATTGATTGGTGCCTTTTCCCTGGACCAGGCCACCAGCCGCGGCCTGGATATGCTGGGCCGCTACCCACAGCAGCTGCCGTTGCTGGAGCGCCTCTACCCGTTGGCCGTCACCCGGCGGGACAAACCGCTGCTCAGCGCCGTGCTGAAGCAAGTATTCAGCCTGCCGGACACCCCCGCCAACCGCGCACTGCTCACACGTCTGGCAACCGACAGTGCTGATCCGGGGCAACGCCTGCTGCACCACCCGGCTATCCAGCTGCACTTGCTGACACACCTGCTGCGCGCCGGCGAGGGCGCCCTGGCTCTGGGCGCCTGGAAACGTCTGCGCGACAGCGGGCAGCGGCCCGGTACGCTACCGGCCCTCACCTTGCAGCTGGCCAAGCAACTCAGCCGCCAGCAGGATGTGCGAGGCATCGCCGAACTCGGCCAGTTCCTCAATGGCCACTATCCCGACGCGGAGCAAACGGCTCAACTGAGTCTGCTGCGCCAGCACCTGCGCTAGAAACGCAAAAGCCCCGCATAAGCGGGGCTTCCGGGGAGCTGGCGGTTACAGCTTGTCGCTGAAGTCGCGAAGTTCCTGTTGGGCCTTTTCCTTGGTCCAGCCGTAGCGTTCCTGCAGGCGGCCAGCGAGGTACTCGCTGTGTCCTTCGGCGACATCCAGGTCGTCATCGGTCAGGTTGCCCCAACGTTCCTTGATGCGTCCATTGAGCTGCTTCCACTTACCTTTGATGATATCGGCATTCATGTGCGTATCCTCCTCGAGTGGTGGGAGAAACACCCGGGGCACTCCGGCCCCGGATACCTCGGGTCAGTCGGCGGCTTTCAGGCCGTCAGCGGATACAGCGGTAACGCCTTTGATTTCCTTGGCTTTGGCAATGGCCAAGTCGCGCTCAGCTTCGCTGGCTACGACACCGGACAGAGCGACCACACCTTTGTTGGTCTCGACCTTGATGTCCAGGCCACTCAGGCTGTCGTCAGCGATGAAGGTGGACTTCACTTTGCTGGTGATCCAGGTATCGGATACCGCTTCCTCTGCTTTATCCATGGTGTTGGCGGCCAGCATGGTTGGCGCCACGGCATCACGGGTATCGGCAAACGCGGTACCGGCTACCGACAGGCTCAGGGCAGTGGCGGCGACAGCGGCAAAGGCGAACTTGTTGATTGGCTGTTTCATGGGTATCGACTCCTGTACGTTCCAGACAATCTGCATGCCGTTCCAGGCTGCAGTCTCCCCAGTAACATCGCAAGTGCTGTGCCAACCCTGAAAACATTATTTTTATTATATTTTTCAATGACTTAAATAAAAGTCATTTTCTCGCTTTTCGTGCAGGCTGCATGCTCTCGCCGTTTCGCTC
>JBLZZJ010000068.1:0-124231 GCA_050282285.1 Pseudomonas sp. | reverse complement strand
ACGGCGATCATCCACGCTCGGCCAGTTTGCTCAGGGTATTTTCCAGCGCGCCCACCTCGTTCAGCAGGGGCGACTGGGGGTAACGGGCGCGAATGAAGGTCAGCAGCTTCTGTGCCGTCTCCACTTGGCCCAGCCCCTCGGCGAAACCGCGTGCCGCCAGCAGGTAGGCCCTGGGGAGGTGCGGGTAATCCGGAAAACGCTGATGCAGGTTGCGCAGCAGGCTGAGGCCTTCGCGGGTCTTGTGACGCTGCAGCAGCGCGTCAGCCAGGCGCTCGCAGACCAGCGGGTCGTCCGGCAGGTAATCCGCCTTGATCTGCCGGGCATTGAGCAACGCCTGGGCCGCCAGTGCAGGGTTGAGGCGCGTCGCCAGTGGCAGGTAGTGGTCCAGATGGCGCAGGCAGCGCTCGCGGGCGTTGAGCCCATAGAGCAACTGGTGAAAGCGCTCATTGAGCTTGAGGTCATTGGCGTCGCGTTCCAGCGCCACCGTCAGCGTTTCCAGGGCCTGGGCACTCTGGCCTTCCTTGAGGCGAATCTCGGCCTCCGCCAGGGCGCGGCGCCGCAGGAACTCCGGCGCCGGATAAGCCTCCTGGCCGGTGTCATCGGCAATCACGTAGCCCAACGGCCCCTGATACTGGAACACCGCGTAGCCCATCATGGCGCACATGACCACGCCGAAATACGCGAACAGGAACGTGGCGATCGGCAACAACACCACCCGCGGCAAACCGCTGGACAGCATGTAGGTCACCCAGCCCGGCGACTGCCAGAGGATGAACAGGAAGCCGCAGAGAATCAGGTAGCGCCAGCCCATGGCGGTGATGACCTGGCCAACCTGGTCGGGACTGAGCGCCGCGCCCAGCTCCTTGTCCAGCGCCAGGCGGATGATGCTGGCGGGCATGACCAGCAGCAGGCCGATGTTGACCGCCCAGAAGATCGCCTCGCTGTTGAAGTCTGCCGCCAGCCAGAGCGCGGCGAAGGCTATCCCGAATACTGCCAGCTGCTTGAAGAACAGGCTGAGGCCTTCGCTGGTAAATGCACTCGCCAGGCTGGGCGCCTCTCGCACGGCCTGGCTGCTGGCTTCGATCACGCTGTGGAAATACTTGGTGGCCACGCTGAACAGGATGATCCAGAGGATGATCATGCGTGGCATGAACAGGCCCGCCAGCGCCAGGATGCCGGCGAACGCCAGTGGCCCGCCCTGCAGGGCATAAGTGAAGAAGCTGGGGATACGCTCCCAGAACGGCTGCGCGGTATTCGCCGCGCCGAGGAATTGCAATTGCCCGACACACAGCGGGCAACGGGGCGCGTCATCAGGCGCATCGGCGTTCAGTGGAATACAGCAGTCACCGTAACCGCGCTGACACGACGGACACTCCCAGGTGGCGGGTTGCGCCGGGTGATAGCGGCAGAGGATCTTGTCCATGAGCGCAGGCTTCCTGATGAAGAGGTATGAGCACCGGGCGCTATTGTCCGGGCAAAAAAAGAGGGCCCGCAAGGGGCCCTCTCTCTCAACGTGACGCGTGTAGACGATTAAACGCCCGACGCTTTGGCAGCTGCCACGTCTTTGATCGACAGTTTGATACGGCCGCGGTTGTCCACGTCCAGTACCAGCACTTCGACTTCCTGACCTTCTTTCAGAATGTCGGTGACTTTCTCTACGCGCGCATCGCTGAGCATGGAGATGTGCACCAGACCGTCTTTGCCCGGCAGGATGTTGACGAAGGCACCGAAGTCGACGATGCGCTCAACCTTGCCGACGTAGATCTTGCCGATTTCGGCTTCCGCGGTGATACCCAGAACGCGCTGACGCGCGGCCTCGGCAGCTTCCTTGGTTTCGCCGAAGATCTTGATCGAACCGTCGTCTTCGATATCGATCGAGGCCTTGGTTTCTTCGCAGATACCACGGATGGTTGCACCACCCTTGCCGATGACGTCGCGGATTTTGTCCTGGTCGATCTTCATGGCGATCATGGTCGGTGCGTTGGCCGACAGCTCGCTACGGGACTGGGCGATGACCTGGTTCATCTGACCGAGGATATTCAGGCGCGCTTCCAGGGCCTGGCCCAGGGCGATTTCCATGATTTCTTCGGTGATGCCCTGGATCTTGATGTCCATCTGCAGTGCGGTAACGCCTTGAGCGGTACCGGCAACCTTGAAGTCCATGTCGCCCAGGTGGTCTTCGTCACCCAGGATGTCGGTCAGAACAGCGAATTTCTCGCCTTCCTTGACCAGACCCATGGCGATACCGGCAACCGGCGCCTTCATCGGCACACCAGCGTCCATCAGTGCCAGGGAGGCACCGCACACGGAAGCCATCGAGGACGAACCGTTGGACTCGGTGATTTCCGACACAACGCGGATGGTGTACGGGAACACGTCAGCGGCTGGCAGCATGGCCTGAACCGAACGGCGGGCCAGACGGCCGTGACCGATTTCGCGGCGACCGGTAGCGCCCATGCGACCACACTCGCCCACCGAGTACGGCGGGAAGTTGTAGTGCAGCATGAAGGGGTCTTTGCGCTCGCCTTCCAGAGTGTCCAACAGTTGCGCGTCACGGGCGGTACCGAGGGTCGCAACAACCAGGGCCTGGGTTTCGCCACGGGTGAACAGCGCCGAACCGTGGGTCTTGTCCAGAACACCGACTTCGATGTTCAGGCCACGCACGGTACGGGTGTCACGGCCATCGATACGCGGCTTGCCGTTGACGATGTTCTCGCGCACGGTGCGGTATTCGATTTCGCCGAAGGCTTCTTTGACTTCACCAGCGGAAGGCTGACCTTCTTCGCCGGAGAACTTGGCAACGACCTGGTCTTTCAGCTCGCCCAGACGCGCGTAGCGGTCCTGCTTGATGGTGATGGTGTAAGCCTGGGAGATTGCCTCGCCGAACTCGCTACGGATAGCGCTCAGCAGTGCAGTGTTCTCGGCTTTCGGCTGCCAGTCCCAGGTCGGCTTGGCGGCTTCGGCGGCCAGCTCGGTTACAGCCTGGATAACAGTCTGGAACTCGTCGTGGGCAAACAGAACGGCGCCCAGCATCTGGTCTTCGGTCAGCTCTTTGGCTTCCGACTCAACCATCAGCACGGCGTCTTTGGTACCGGCTACGACCATGTCCAGGCTGGAAGCCTTGAGTTGCTCGTAGGTCGGGTTCAGCAGATAGCCGGTTTCCGGGTGGAAGGCAACGCGCGCGGCACCGATCGGGCCGTTGAACGGGATGCCGGAGATAGCCAGAGC
Organism: Pseudomonas sp.; assembly: GCA_050282285.1. Lineage (GTDB taxonomy): Bacteria > Pseudomonadota > Gammaproteobacteria > Pseudomonadales > Pseudomonadaceae > Aquipseudomonas. The sequence goes on along the minus strand of JBLZZJ010000068.1, from coordinate 121,003 downwards.
AGCCGAGGTACCGATCATCGCAGCGATGTCCGGATCGGTCTTCTTGCTGGTGGAGATCACGGTGCAGATGACCTGCACTTCGTTCTGGAAGCCTTCCGGGAACAGCGGACGGATCGGACGGTCGATCAGGCGCGAAGTCAGGGTCTCTTTCTCGGAAGGACGCGCTTCACGCTTGAAGAAACCGCCAGGGATCTTGCCGGCAGCGTAGGTTTTTTCCTGGTAGTGCACGGACAGCGGGAAAAAGCCTTTGCTTGGGTCGGCAGTTTTGGCGCCGGTGACGGCAACCAGTACGGCCACGTCGTCATCAACGGTGACCAGCACTGCGCCGGAGGCTTGACGGGCGATACGGCCTGTCTCGAGGGTAACGGTCGATTGACCGAACTGGAACTTCTTGATTACCGGGTTCACGGTGTTTTCCTTCTCTTTGTTGCCCTTGGGGAAATCGTTGTCTTGCAGAATTCGCGGGCGGCTACGGGAATCGGACCCGGTTCCGTCCAAAATGCGCGGTACAGAAACGCAAAAGCTGGAAGCGGGGGCAGGCCCCACTTCCAGCTTCGGCATTCAGCTACGCGCAAGCATTGCTTAGCGACGCAGACCCAGGCGACCGATCAGGGCGCTGTAACGACTGGTGTCCTTGCCCTTCAGGTAATCCAGCAGCTTACGACGCTGGTTAACCATACGGATCAGGCCACGACGCGAGTGGTGGTCTTTACCGTTGGCCTTGAAGTGGCCTTGCAGCTTGTTGATGTTGGCGGACAGCAGTGCAACTTGCACTTCCGGGCTACCGGTGTCGCCTTCAGCTTGCTTGTAGTCGTTAACGATCTGGGCTTTTTCTTCAACGCTGAGTGCCATGTGGGCATCCTCTCAGTTAGGAAACCGCTGCCGAAGCAACCGTTCCAATAGGCCGGGAATCGCTTCCCGTGTTTTTAAGATGAGGAATGACCGTGCCTATTAACAGCCACCCTCGGTACAGGCCATCGAACACCAGGGTGTCCGGCAGCCCGCTACGGTCATACCGACCGAATCAAACGACGCGGCGCAATGCGCCCGTCATCGCTCACTTCACCGATACCGATGAAGCGACCGGTGTGATCCTGTACCCGGACCATGCCAAACGCTGGACCTTCCGGGCTACGCACTGGCTGCCCTTGCAGCCAGTAGAACGAACTGTGTTCGGAAAACTGCACCTGAGGCCAATCTTCAAGCCCACTGTCTACCGGTAGCAGGAAGCGATCGAGCGCTTCGTTGCCACCCTCGGCGTGTGCCTGTTCAAGCTCCTCCAGCGTGACCGTCTGCGCCAGGGCGAACGGACCGGCTTTGGTTCTACGCAATTCCGCAACGTGCGCGCCACAACCGAGAAGCTGACCGATATCCTCCACCAGGGTCCGGATATAGGTACCTTTGCTGCAATCGACTGCCAGACGCGCCTGCTCGCCTTCACAGGCCAGCAATTCCAAGCGCGCAATAGTAACAGAACGCGCTTCGCGCTCCACTACTTCCCCTGCACGTGCCAGCTTGTAAAGCGGCTGGCCGTCACGCTTGAGTGCCGAGTACATCGGCGGTATCTGACTGATTTGCCCGCGAAAACGCGGCAGCAGTGCCTCGATATCGGCGCGACCAACGGTCACCGGGCGACGCTCGAGCACCTCGCCCTCGGCATCGGCCGTGGTGGTCGTGACACCCAGCTGCATCACGGTCTCATAGCCTTTGTCGGCATCGAGCAGGTACTGGGAGAACTTGGTCGCCTCACCAAAGCACAGCGGCAGCACGCCGGTGGCCAGTGGGTCGAGGCTGCCGGTATGCCCGGCCTTCTCGGCATTGAGCAACCAGCGCACCTTCTGCAAGGCGGCGTTGGAGCTGAAGCCATGAGGCTTGTCGAGCAGGATGATGCCATCGACCTTGCGACGAATACGTTTCACCTGGGCCACGCGTGTTACTCCTTGGCCTCTGGCTCGGCATCGCCGTGCTGACGGTCTTCGGTCACGGCACGCTCGATCAACGCCGACAGATGGGCGCCACGCTGAACGCTCTCGTCGTAATGGAACCGCAGGTTCGGCACGCTGCGCAGCTTCATTGCCTTGCCAAGCTGCATACGCAGGAAGCCGCTGGCATCGTTGAGCACCTTGAGGCTCTGCGCGATAGGGTCAACGCCCTCTTCCGCTTCGGCACCCATGATGGTGACAAAAACCCGTGCATGGCTGGCGTCGCGGCTGACATCGACCGCAGTAACGGTCACCAGACCACCGAGACGCGGGTCTTTGATTTCCAGACGGATCAGTTGCGCGAGCTCTCGCTGCATCTGGTCGCCGATGCGCTGGGCACGGCTATATTCTTTGGCCATATCTACTACCTTCACTCGTCACGACGCTCGCGAAAGCGTCGGACCTAAAAGCGGCAAACGCCCGGCCGCGCAGAAGCGGGGCCGGGCGTTGCGTGTTGCGACTCGCGATTACAGGCTGCGAGCCACCTGGACTTTCTCGAACACTTCGATCTTGTCGCCGACCTTGACGTCGTTGTAGCTCTTCACGCCGATACCGCATTCCATGCCGGCACGCACCTCGGACATGTCGTCCTTGAAGCGGCGCAGGGATTCCAGTTCGCCTTCGAAGATCACCACGTCTTCGCGCAGTACGCGAATCGGACGGTTACGGTGCACGACACCTTCGACCACCATGCAGCCAGCGACCGCGCCGAACTTCGGCGAGCGGAACACATCACGCACTTCGGCGATACCCAGGATGTTCTCGCGAACATCGCTGCCGAGCATGCCGGTCAGGGCTTTCTTGACGTCTTCGATGATGTCGTAGATCACGTTGTAATAACGCATGTCCAGGCCCTCGGCCTCGACGATCTTGCGAGCACCGGCATCGGCACGCACGTTGAAGCCGAACAGCACGGCGTTGGACGCCAGCGCCAGGTTGGCGTCGGACTCGGTGATACCACCGACACCGCCACCGACGACGCGCACTTGCACTTCGTCGTTACCCAGGGCGCCAAGCGAGCCCTGCAATGCTTCCCACGAACCACGGACGTCGGATTTGAGGACGATGTTGAGCGTCTTCTTCTCTTCCTGACCCATGTTTTCGAAGATGTTTTCCAGCTTGCCAGCGTGGGCACGGGCCAGTTTGACTTCACGGAACTTGCCTTGACGGAACAGGGCAACTTCGCGGGCCTTCTTCTCGTCGGCCACTACCGTCATGTCGTCACCGGCATCCGGCGTACCGTCCAGACCGAGAATCTCGACCGGGATGGAAGGACCTGCTTCCTTGATCGGCTTGCCGTTCTCGTCAAGCATGGCACGCACGCGGCCGAAGTTGACGCCGACCAGCACCATGTCGCCCTGGCGCAGCGTACCGTCCTGAACCAGCACGGTGGCAACCGGGCCACGGCCCTTGTCCAGACGGGACTCGACCACAACACCGCGGCCAGGAGCCGACGGGGTGGCTTTCAGTTCCAGAACTTCGGCCTGCAGCAGAACGGCTTCCAGCAGCTCGTCCACACCGGTACCGACTTTCGCCGAAACAGGTACGAACGGCGTGTCACCGCCCCATTCTTCCGACGTCACGCCGTGCACCGACAGTTCGCTACGGATGCGATCGAGGTCAGCACCTGGCTTGTCGATCTTGTTCACTGCAACGACCAACGGCACGCCAGCAGCAACAGCATGCTGGACCGCTTCGATGGTCTGCGGCATCACGCCGTCGTCCGCCGCAACGACCAGGATCACGATATCGGTAGCCTTGGCACCACGGGCACGCATCGCGGTAAACGCGGCGTGACCCGGGGTATCGAGGAAGGTGACCATGCCGCGGTCGGTTTCCACGTGGTAGGCACCGATGTGCTGAGTGATACCACCGGCTTCGCCGGAGGCCACCTTGGCACGACGGATATAGTCGAGCAGCGAGGTCTTACCATGGTCAACGTGACCCATGACGGTCACCACCGGCGCACGAGCGAAGGCTTCACCTTCGAACTTCAGGGACTCGGCCAGGGAGTCCTCAAGCGCGGTATCGCTGACCAGGATCACTTTGTGACCCAGCTCCTCAGCAACCAGTTGGGCAGTTTCCTGATCCAGTACCTGGTTGATGGTCGCCGGGGTACCCAGCTTGAACATGAACTTGATGATTTCAGCAGCCTTGACCGACATCTGCTGGGCGAGATCGCCCACGGTGATGGTCTCGCCGATCTTCACTTCGCGCACGATCGGGCCAGTCGGGCTCTGGAAGCCATGAGCGTTGCGCTTCTTCAGCTTCGACTTGCCACGGCCACCACGACGGAAGCCATCGCTTTCTTCGTCGGTGGTACGCGGGGCCACACGCGGAGCAGGCGCCTTTTCCTTGACGGTCGGGCGGTGCTGGGTGGTCTTGCGATCACCACCACGGCGATCGGCATCGTCGTTGCGTGCCTTGTCCGGGCGACGCGGTTCATCTTTCTTGCGCTCGTCCACTGCTGGCGCTGCCACAGGCAGGTCGACAACAGGCGCAGCAACCGGTGCAGCCGGCACTTCTGCCGCTGCCGGCGCGCTGGCCTGGATCTTGGCCTCCTCTTCCGAGCGGCGCTTGGCCTCTTCCTCGGCTTTCAGACGTGCGGCTTCTGCAGCGGCGCGTTGCTCTTCGAGCTCGCGCTGCTTCTCGGCCTCGATCTCTTCGTTGCTGCGCTTGACGAAGGTTTTCTTCTTGCGCACTTCAACGCTGATGGTTTTGCTTCCGGCTACACGCAGGGTGCTGGTCGTCTTGCGCTGCAAGGTGATCTTGCGCGGCTCTTCGACTTTTTCGCCGTGACTGCTCTTGAGATGAGCAAGCAGGGCTTGCTTCTCATTGTCGGTGACAACTTGCTCGGCACTGCTGTGCGGCAAACCCGCCTCACGCATCTGCTGCAGCAGGCGCTCTACCGGTGTGTCGACCACTTGGGCCAGTTCTTTCACCGTGACTTGCGTCATGCACTTCTCTCCTCAGGCCGTAAAACTTACTCGAACCAGTGGGCTCGGGCGGCCATGATCAGCTTGCCGGCACGCTCTTCGTCGATGCCGTCGATGTCGAGCAGGTCGTCGATCGACTGCTCGGCCAGGTCTTCGCGGGTAACCACACCGCGTACTGCCAGTTCTTGCGCCAGGCCTTTGTCCATACCCTCGAGAGAGAGCAGGTCATCGGCCGGGTGGGCGTCTGCCAGTTTTTCTTCAGTAGCGATGGCCTTGGTCAGCAGGCGATCTTTTGCCCGCGAACGCAGCTCATTGACGATGTCTTCATCGAAACCGTCGATGCTGAGCATCTCTTCCATCGGTACATAGGCGATTTCTTCCAGGCTGGTAAAGCCTTCCTCGACCAGTACCTGGGCCAGTTCTTCGTCGACTTCCAGCTCGTCGATGAAGCGCTGCAGGATGTCGCCGGTCTCGGCTTGCTGCTTGGCCTGAATGTCCGCTTCGGTCATGACGTTCAGCGTCCAGCCGGTCAGCTGGCTGGCCAGTCGCACGTTCTGGCCACCGCGGCCGATGGCCTGAGCCAGGTTGTCTTCGCCAACGGCGATGTCCATGGCATGGGCATCTTCGTCAACGATGATCGCTGCAACCTCTGCAGGCGACATGGCGTTGATCACGAACTGCGCGGGATTGTCGTCCCACAGCACGATGTCAACGCGCTCGCCAACCAGCTCACCGGATACGGCCTGGACACGCGAACCACGCATGCCGATGCACGCGCCTTGCGGGTCGATACGCTTGTCCTTGGAGCGGACAGCGATCTTGGCGCGCGAGCCCGGATCACGGGAGGCGGCCATGACTTCGATCAGCTCTTCGGCGATTTCCGGCACTTCGATACGGAACAGCTCGATCAGCATTTCCGGCGCGGTACGCGACAGGATCAGCTGCGGGCCGCGGTTCTCGGTGCGAATTTCCTTGAGCAGCGCACGAACACGGGCACCAACACGGAAAGTTTCGCGGGAGATGATGTCTTCGCGAGCCAGCAAGGCTTCGGCGTTGTTGCCCAGGTCAACGATCACGTTGTCGCGGGTAACCTTCTTCACCGTACCGGAGATGATCTCGCCCAGACGCTCACGGTAAGCCTCGACCACTTGGGCGCGTTCGGCTTCACGGACCTTCTGCACGATGACCTGCTTGGCGGTCTGCGCGGCGATACGACCGAACTCGATGGAATCGATCTTCTCTTCCAGAACATCACCGAGCTTGGCCTTGGCTTCCATCGCCTGCGGCATATCGACAGTCAACTGGTAGGCCGGATCTTCAAAATCGGCGTCTTCGACAATCGTCCAGCGCCGGAAGGTTTCATAATTGCCCGTGACGCGGTTGATCGACACGCGCAGATCGACCTCGTCCTCGAAACGCTTCTTCGTTGCAGTGGCCAGAGCCAGCTCCAGCGCTTCGAAAATCACACCGGCCGGTACACCCTTTTCATTGGATACCGACTCAACAACCAGCAGTACTTCTTTGCTCATCGTACGCCTCGCCTTTCGCAATCCATTTGGATCCACGCAATCCGCGTACCCCGCGGGATCCGCGTCTCAATCAAATCGGGGGATGATATTGGCCTTGTCGATCAAATCGATCGGCAACAGGAACTCGTGGTTATCCACCTGCACGACCACGTCCTCTTCCTCCACACCGCGGAGGAGACCTTGAAAGTTGCGACGCCCTTCGAAAGGCGAGCGCAACTTGATCTTTACCTGCTCTCCGGCATGGCTGGCGAACTGTTCCAAGGTGAACAGCGGCCGATCCATACCCGGCGAAGACACCTCCAGGGTGTACTCCGCACTGATCGGGTCCTCTACGTCGAGGACGCCACTGATCTGCCGGCTGACCTTCTCGCAATCTTCAATGAGAACGCCATCGGCATGATCGATATAAACTCGCAGCAGGGAATGACGACCCTGCGACAGGAACTCGACGCCCCAGCATTGATAGCCGAGCGCCTCGACTATCGGGGCCAACAAGGCCTGCAACTGTTCTAGCTTGCTCGACACCTGAACCCCTCGCGCATGCTGTGCAAATAAAAAATGGGCGAAACGCCCATCCCATGAACCGCCCTTTCGCAGGGTCGGCAAATCTGTCTACCAGCTAGCAAAAAGCCCCTGAGAAAGGGGCTCCGCGACTACTGGTTGCGGGGGCTGGATTTGAACCAACGACCTTCGGGTTATGAGCCCGACGAGCTACCAGACTGCTCCACCCCGCGTCAAAGCTGGGGCCGAAGTATACGGCTGAACCCCCTTCAGGGTCAACCGAAGCTCCAGCAACAAGAAAGCCCGCATGGAGCGGGCTTGCTTGTAAATTGGTACCGAGGAGGGGACTCGAACCCCTACAGCCTATGGCCACTACCACCTCAAGGTAGCGTGTCTACCAATTCCACCACCTCGGCAAAATCGTTTGTTGCGTGCTACCTGTTACCTGTTACTGCTCTGGAGCTTGAGGTACGTCAGCAGGATCAGCTGCAGGCGCTTGTTGTTGCCCTTCGAGCACCGGCACATCTTCAACGGCCGGTTTTTGTTGCTGAGTTTCCATCACTGCCGGATCCGGCAGACCAACGTTACCCAGCGCATCAGCCTTTTCATTAGCAAAGAACGCTAAGCCCAAGCTAGTAATGAAAAAACCGGCGGCGAGTATAGCAGTAGTGCTACTCAAAAAGGTAGAGGAACCTTGACTACCGAATACGGTAGCGGAAGCACCCGAACCAAAAGAAGCACCCGCATCGGCACCCTTGCCCTGCTGCAACAAAACCAGCACGACAACACCAATTGCGCCCAACAGATGAAGAACCACTACCAGTGTTTCGAGCATTTTTCAGTTTCCTGCGGCGCGACAGATCGCACCGAACTCATCCGCATTCAGAGAGGCTCCACCCACAAGCCCCCCATCGATATCCGGCATGCCGAACAACTCGGCTGCATTGGCGGCCTTTACGCTGCCGCCGTATAGAATTCGTACACCACTTGCCACATCAGCATCTGCAGCCGACAACTGAGCACGGATCGCAGCATGAACCTGCTGCGCCTGCTCCGGAGAGGCCGTCAATCCAGTACCAATTGCCCAGACCGGCTCATAAGCCACAACCGCCTGGCGAAACACATCGATACCCAGCGAATCGATCACACAAGCCAACTGACGCCCAACAACCGCAAGCGTCTCACCAGCCTCTCGCTGCGCGAGCGTTTCACCCACACACAGCACCGGCAACAGCTCACAGGACTGGGCAGCGGCGAACTTGCGCACAACCACCTCATCACTCTCCGACAGCAGAGAACGCCGCTCGGAGTGCCCAACCAGAACAAGCTTGCAACCTGCGTCATGCAGCTGACTTGCTGCCACTTCGCCGGTCAGCGCACCCTGCCCTGGTTCGACCGCACAATTCTGCGCCCCGACCATCACCGCACTTTCCGACAGCTCATCAAGAACGTCAGATACATGCAGCAGCGCGGGAAAGACCGCAACTTCAACGTCAGCCGGCAAAGCCTGCTGGCGAAGACCTCTGGTCAGCTCTGCGACGCTGGCGCGGGTACCGTGCATTTTCCAGTTACCAGCAACCAAGGGGCGACGCATGCTTTACCTCGTCGGTCAAAGAGGGCGCAGATGTTACCCAACCGATTCAGGCATGGCAAGCCGAATCAAGCACATACATCAGCAACAACCTTAGCCAATTCATTGGCATAGCTGAGAACCTGCCCCTCATCGTCGCCTTCCACCATGACACGCACCAACGGCTCGGTGCCAGACTTGCGCAGCAGAACCCGTCCTCGGCCAGCCATTTGCTCGGTAACGCGCGCACTGGCCTCCTGCACGGACGGGTGTTCGAGGGGGTCCGAGCCGCCGGCAAAACGCACATTGATCAGGACCTGTGGACACTTGCGCATACTCTGACGGGTCTGCGCCAGGCTTTGCCCGCGACGGCGCAGCGCCAGCAATACCTGTAGCGCCGCAATGATCGCATCACCCGTAGTGGTGTGCTGGAAGCACACCAGGTGACCGGAGTTCTCGCCACCAAGCTGCCAGTTGCGCGCCAGCAATTCGGCAATCACATAGCGATCACCAACCTTGGCCCGCACGAACGGAATTCCCAGCTCGGCCAACCCCAGCTCCAGACCGAGGTTGCTCATCAGGGTGCCGACCACCCCACCCTGCAATTTGCCACGCTCCTGCAGGTCACGGGCAATGATGAACAACAATTCATCCCCATCCACCAGCGCGCCGGTGTGATCAACCATCAACACACGGTCAGCATCCCCGTCAAAGGCGATACCAAGATCCGCCTGCTGAGCAACGACTTCAGCCTGCAGCGCTTCGACGTGGGTCGAGCCGCAGGCATCGTTGATATTCAGGCCATTCGGTTGAGCCGAGAGCACGGAAACCTGAGCCCCAAGCTCGCGGAATACGCTGGGGGCGACCTTGTACGCCGCACCATGGGCACAGTCGACGACAATCTTCAGCCCTGCAAAGCTGGTACTGGACGGCACACTGCTCTTGCAGAACTCGATGTAACGGCCTGCCGCATCATTGATGCGCGAAACCTTGCCAAGCTGACTGGACTCGACCACGGTCATGGGCGTGTCGAGCAGCTCCTCGATCATCATTTCAATCTCGTCCGGCAGCTTGGTGCCCTGCCCCGAGAAAAACTTGATGCCATTGTCGTGATGCGGGTTGTGCGATGCACTGATAACGATGCCCGCCTCGGCGTGGAACGTACGCGTCAGGTAGGCGATCGCCGGCGTGGGCATAGGCCCGAGCAGCATGACGTCAGCACCGGCGGCCGAGAGACCGGCTTCCAGCGCCGATTCGAACATGTACCCGGAGATGCGCGTGTCCTTGCCGATCAGGATGCGGCACTTACCCTGCTTGCGGAACGCCATGCCAGCCGCCCAACCAAGCTTGAGCATGAAGTCCGGGGTGATGGGAAACTCGCCGACACGCCCGCGAATCCCGTCGGTACCAAAATATTTTCTGCCCATAGCCGACACTTCCTTCTCGTTTACTCTGCCGCTTCTACCGCGGCGATCATGCGCACTACGTCGACTGTTTCTGCCACATCATGAACCCGCAGGATATGTGCGCCCTTGGACGCAGCCAGTGCTGCCAGCCCCAGGCTGCCATATAGCCGCTCCCCGACTTCATGGCCAAGCACCTTACCAATCATGCTCTTGCGCGAAACGCCGACCAGCAGCGGCCTTCCAAAATCGTGTAACGCCTCGAGGCGTTTGAACAGGCTGAGATTGTGCTCCAGCGTCTTGGCGAAACCAAAGCCCGGATCAAGAATTACCCGCTCGGCAGCAATACCCGCCGCCGCACACGCCGCCATACGCTCAGCCAGAAACGCCCGGACCTCCGCCACTATATCGGCATAAACCGGGTTGTTCTGCATCGTCGTCGGCTCACCGCGCATATGCATCAAGCAGACAGGCAAACCGGTGTCAGCAGCCGCATCCAAGGCTCCATCACGTTGCAGCGAACGCACATCGTTGATCAACCCCGCGCCAAGCCGGGCAGTTTCCCGCATGACCGACGGCGTAGAGGTGTCCACGGAGATGATCACGTCCAACTCTGCAGCGATGGCCTCTACGACAGGCGCCACACGCTCGAGCTCTTCGGTGGGAGACACCTCACGCGCACCAGGCCGCGTGGACTCGCCACCGACATCAATCAGCGTAGCGCCTGCACGGCACATCGCCTCGGCATGCCGAAGCGCGGAATCACGCTGATTGTAGCGCCCACCATCGGAAAAGGAGTCAGGAGTGACATTGAGGATACCCATCACTTGAGGACGGGTTAAATCAAGAAGCCGGCTGCCACAAGGCAGCCGGCTCAGGGTTTGCGCGGCAGACATTTTTGCCCTTAGTGCTCGGCGGCAGGGCCACCAATTGGCTTCTCGGGAACGTCGGTCTCGTCGACCTTCGCCACCGGAGTACCTGCATCGTTGCCACCACCACTCCAGTCACGCGGCTCGCGCGGTGTACGACCATTCATGATGTCGTCGATCTGATCGGCATCGATCGTTTCGTACTTCATCAGCGCCTCCGCCATGGCGTCGAGCTTGTCGCGATTTTCCACCAGCAGACGCTTGGCGGTGTCGTAGCAGTGGTCGATGATGCTGCGCACTTCCAGGTCGATCAGCTTGGCTGTGTCAGCAGACACGTTGCTGTGCTGGCTGCCCATGCTGCGACCCAGGAAAACTTCGCCTTCCTCTTCCGCATACATCAGCGGACCCAGCTTCTCCGACAGGCCCCACTTGGTAACCATGTTTCGCGCCAGTTGAGTAGCACGCATGATGTCGTTGGACGCACCCGTGGTAACGCCGTCGAACCCCAGGGTCATCTCCTCGGCGATACGACCACCGAACAGCGAGCAGATCTGACTGGTCAGCGCGCGCTTGCTCAGGCTGTAACGGTCTTCTTCCGGCAGGAACATGGTCACACCCAGGGCGCGGCCACGCGGAATGATCGAGACTTTGTAAACCGGATCATGCTCAGGCACGAGACGCCCAACGATGGCATGACCTGCCTCGTGGAATGCGGTGTTGAGCTTTTCCTTGTCCGACATGACCATGGTTTTGCGCTCGGCGCCCATCATGATCTTGTCTTTCGCCAGCTCGAATTCCTTCATTTCCACCAGGCGCTTGCCAGCACGCGCAGCAAACAGCGAGGCCTCGTTGACCAGGTTGGCCAGGTCGGCACCGGAGAAACCAGGCGTACCACGAGCAATTACTGCTGGCGCAACGTTTTCGCCCATCGGCACTTTGCGCATGTGAACCTTGAGAATCTGCTCACGACCGCGGATATCCGGCAGCCCCACCACGACCTGACGGTCGAAGCGGCCCGGGCGCAGCAGCGCGGGGTCAAGCACGTCCGGACGGTTGGTTGCGGCGATGACGATGATGCCATCGTTCATTTCGAAGCCATCCATCTCGACCAGCAACTGGTTGAGGGTCTGCTCGCGCTCGTCGTGACCGCCACCCATACCGGCGCCACGATGACGGCCTACCGCATCGATCTCGTCGATAAAGATGATGCAAGGTGCGTGTTTCTTGGCCTGGTCGAACATGTCACGGACACGGCTGGCGCCGACACCCACGAACATCTCAACGAAGTCGGAACCCGAAATGGTGAAGAACGGCACCTTGGCTTCACCTGCAACGGCCTTCGCCAGCAGGGTTTTACCGGTACCTGGCGAACCGACCATCAGCACGCCGCGCGGGATACGTCCGCCCAGGCGCTGGAACTTGCCGGGATCGCGCAGGAACTCGACCAGCTCACTGACTTCTTCCTTGGCTTCGTCGCAGCCCGCGACGTCGGCGAAGGTAGTCTTGACCTGGTCTTCGGACAGCAGGCGCGCCTTGGACTTGCCGAAGCTCATCGGCCCGCCCTTGCCACCGGCACCGCCCTGCATCTGGCGCATGAAGAACATGAACACCGCGATGATCACCAGGATCGGGAAGCTGGCGACCAGCAACTGAGTCCAGATGCTCTGCTGCTCAGGCTGTTTGCCAACGATCTCGACGTTGTTGTCCATCAGGTCCTTGATCAGACCGTTGTCCTGGATAGCCGGGCGAACGGTTTCGAACGACGAACCATCGCCGCGCACACCGCTGATGATGTAACCGTCGACGGTCACACGTTTGACGCCGCCGTCCTGAACCTGCTGAATGAACTCCGAATAGTTGAGCTTGGTCGACTCACTCGGGCTCGAGAAGTTGTTCATCACCGTCACAAGGACAGCGGCGATGATCAGCCACAGGATCAGATTCTTTGCCATGTCGTTCAATTAGCTACCCTCTGAAGCAGGCCCCGTGTCGAAGCGTGCTTCGCATGACGACCAGTTATGTACCGATCTAACTTACTACACAACGCCCGCACCTGGCAGACGCTGTCTGTAACCCTTTATTTGACGCCACCCAGGCCGTCATAACCAAATGCATCAATGCGCTTGGACTGGCAAGCCAGCCCTTGGTTGCACGATCGGTCAAACGCCCCGAAAACCCCGCGCCAGCATGTACTGCTCGCGGGAACGGCCCCGTGAAGACAGGGGCTTGCGCATCTGCACCTTCTCGAACGTCTGGCGCACCTGCTTGTGATACTGGTCGAAGCCCTCGCCCTGGAAGATCTTGATCAGAAAATCTCCACCTGGGCGCAGCACCCGAGCCGACAGATCAAGCGCCAGCTCGCACAAATACATGGCGCGCGGCTGATCGGACTCGCGTACACCACTCATATTGGGGGCCATATCGGAAATCACAAGGTCTACCGGATTTTCTCCGATCGCTTCGAGGATGCGAGCGAACACGGCATCGTCGGTGAAATCACCCTGGATGAAGTTCACATCAGGGATGCTGTCCATTTCCAGGATGTCCGAAGCGATCAGGGTGCCCTTGTCGCCGATCACCCGGCTGGTGACCTGCGACCAGCCGCCTGGCGCAGCCCCCAGGTCGACCACCGTCATGCCCGGGCGCAGGATTCGATCCTTTTCCTGGATTTCCAGCAGCTTGTAGCTGGCGCGGGAGCGATAACCATCCCGCTGCGCCATCTTCACATAGGGGTCGTCGAAATGTTCTTTCAGCCAACGCTGGCTAGTCTTGGAACGGGCCACGCGGTACCTCGAATGACAAAGCATGAATAATTGGGCGGGTCCGGGGGCGCTCGGGTAAACTAGCCGCCGTTTTTACCAGACCAGACGCAGGGGTCAGATTATGCCGCTCACTCAAGAGCAGAAGAAACAATACAAATCTATCGGCCACCACCTGAAACCGGTATTGATCGTGGCGGATAACGGTTTGACCGAAGGCGTACTGGCCGAACTGGAGCGCGCGCTGAACGATCATGAACTGATCAAGGTGCAATTGCGCATCGTCGAGCGCGAGGATCGTCTCGCCGCCATCAACGAATTGTGCAAAGCCGGCCGGGGTGAACTGGTGCAGGTCATCGGCAAAATGGCGCTGATCTACCGCAAAAACCCCAAGCCGAACAAAAACCTGTCGAACATCAGCCGCTACCAGGCCTGAGTCGCGACACACATGCCGACGGCGCCAGCCATCGGCATGTGACGTTTTATCTGTGCCGCACAGGCACAGGCTGCAGAACCAGCATCAACCCGCAGAACGCCATCACCAGATAATTGAAAAGCATCCAGCGACCGGCATCAGGCCACCACTGGAGCGCGACCAGGTAACTTCCCGCCATCATCAGCGTCAACAGCAAAAGCTGCCCACGCAGGTCGCGCCAGAGACTGGCCAGGCCCTCTGCACGCACGAGCACCAGAACCTGAAAGGCTGCGCAGCACGCCGCCAACCCAACCAGCAACGGCGCGACACTGGCGGAAATGTAGTCCACCAGCAGCGGCGCCAGCCCCAGCCTCGACAACGCCGGCAATACAACGAACTTCAGCAGCCAGAGACCGCCAACCCAGAATGCCTGAGTCAGCAGCCAGCCGGCTGTCCATGCATTGAAACGCACGGAGCTAGATGTGGCGAACTTCGACAATCTCGTACTCGACCAGGCCGCTTGGGGTTCTCACCGACACCACATCACCCTCTTGCTTGCCAACCAGGGCACGGGCGATGGGCGAACCGACCGAGATCTTGCTCTGCTTGATGTCGGCCTCATCCTCGCCAACGATCTGATAGGTCACACTCTCGTCAGTCTCGACGTTGGCGATTTCCACGGTGGTACCGAAGATCACCTTGCCGGTGTGGGCAATGGTCGCGACATCGATGACCACAGAGTTCTGCAGACGGCCTTCGATATCGCGAATACGCGCCTCGACCATGCCCTGCTGCTCACGCGCAGCGTGATACTCGGCATTTTCCTTGAGGTCACCCAGCTCGCGGGCGGTGCCGATGTCCTGGCTGAGCTTCGGACGCACCACCTTGGTCAGATGAGCCAGTTCTTCTTCCAGGGCGCGAGCGCCCTGGACGGTCATTGGGTATTTAGTCATGCGTTGATTCCTGCATGGAGATCCTGCAAGCGGCGCACGGTCTTCTCGGGACCGAACTTGAGCGCCTCACAGATCGCCTGGCCACCCGCAAGCGTGGTGGTGCAGCAGATCTTGTGCTGCAGGGCGTTACGACGGATCGAGTAGGAGTCAGCAATCGACTGACGCCCCTCGGTGGTATTGATGATCAGCGTGACTTCGTCATTCTTGATCATATCGACAACATGCGGACGCCCTTCGGTCACCTTGTTGACGCGACGTACAGGCAGCCCAGCTGCTTCGATCAGCTTGGCGGTACCGGCCGTAGCGACCACTTCGAAGCCGAGGCCGATCAGATCACGGGCAACTTCAGCCACGTGCGGTTTGTCATCGTCACGCACGCTGATGAACGCACAACCGCTATTCGGCAGGATCTCGCTGGCGCCCAGCTGAGCCTTGGCAAACGCCTCGGCGAAGCTGTCGCCCACGCCCATCACTTCACCCGTGGACTTCATTTCTGGGCCGAGGATCGGGTCGACGCCAGGGAACTTGGCGAACGGGAACACCGCTTCCTTGACGCTGAAGTACGGCGGGATGATTTCTGCGGTGTAGCCAGCCTCGGCGAGGGTCTTGCCTGCCATGACGCGCGCAGCGACCTTGGCCAGCGAGACACCGACGCACTTGGAAACGAACGGCACGGTACGGGAGGCGCGCGGGTTGACCTCGATGACGAAGATATCTTCGCCTTGTACGGCCATCTGCACGTTCATCAGACCGACGACGCCCAGCTCCAGGGCCATCTTCTTGACCTGCTCGCGGATCTCGTCCTGGATGTGCTTGGGCAGCGAGTACGGCGGCAGCGAACACGCGGAGTCACCGGAGTGAACGCCGGCCTGCTCGATGTGCTGCATGATCGCGCCGATTACAACGGTCTCGCCGTCACACACCGCGTCGATGTCGACCTCGATGGCGCAGTTGAGGAAGTGGTCCAGCAGCACCGGGCTGTCGTTGGATACTTTCACCGCTTCACGCATGTAGCGCTTGAGCTCTTCTTCCTGGTAGACGATTTCCATCGCACGGCCGCCCAGTACATAGGACGGGCGCACGACCAGCGGATAACCGATGACCTTGGAAGCGGCCAGGGCCTCTTCTTCGCTGCGCGCAGTCGCGTTTGGCGGCTGACGCAGGTTGAGGCGTTCGACCATCTGCTGGAAGCGCTCACGGTCTTCGGCGCGGTCGATGGCGTCAGGCGAGGTACCGATGATCGGCACGCCGGCCTCTTCCAGGGCACGGGCAAGCTTCAGCGGAGTCTGGCCGCCGTACTGCACGATCACGCCCTTCGGCTGCTCGACGCGGACGATTTCCAGCACGTCCTCCAGGGTCACTGGCTCGAAGTACAGGCGATCGGAGGTGTCATAGTCGGTCGATACGGTTTCCGGGTTGCAGTTGACCATGATGGTCTCGTACCCGTCTTCGCGCATCGCCAGTGCCGCGTGAACGCAGCAGTAATCGAACTCGATACCCTGAC
Source organism: Pseudomonas sp. (assembly GCA_050282285.1). Taxonomy (GTDB): domain Bacteria; phylum Pseudomonadota; class Gammaproteobacteria; order Pseudomonadales; family Pseudomonadaceae; genus Aquipseudomonas. The sequence continues at coordinate 104,582 of JBLZZJ010000068.1, read as the reverse complement.
CGATACGGTTCGGGCCGCCACCGAGGATCATGATCTTGTCGCGGCCCGACGGGTTGGCCTCGCACTCTTCCTCATAGGTCGAATACATGTAGGCGGTGTCGGTGGCGAATTCGGCGGCGCAGGTATCGACGCGCTTGAACACCGGCAGCACTTTCAGCTTGTGACGATGGCTGCGCAGGTTCTTCTCGGTGACGCCGAGCAGTTTGGCCAGGCGCGCATCGGAGAAGCCTTTGCGCTTGAGCTTGTACATCACGTCGCGGTCGATGCTGGACAGGCCGAGGGTCTTGATGTGCTCCTCGTCCTTGACCAGGTCTTCGATCTGAACCAGGAACCACTCATCGATACGGGTCAGCTCGAAGACTTCCTCGACGGTCTTGCCGGCGCGGAAGGCATCAGCCACGTACCAGATGCGGTCGGCACCCGGCACGATCAGCTCGCGCTTGAGAGTGCTCTCGCTTTCCGGGTCGGTCAGGTCCAGCATCGGATCGAAGCCGGACACGCCGACTTCCAGACCGCGCAGGGCTTTCTGCATGGACTCCTGGAAGGTACGACCGATGGCCATGACTTCACCGACAGATTTCATCTGGGTAGTCAGGCGAGCGTCGGCCTTGGGGAATTTCTCGAAGGCGAAACGCGGGATCTTGGTCACGACATAGTCGATGGCCGGCTCGAACGAGGCCGGGGTGCGGCCGCCGGTGATGTCGTTGGACAGCTCGTCCAGGGTGTAGCCGACAGCCAGCTTGGCGGCGATCTTGGCGATCGGGAAGCCGGTGGCCTTGGAGGCCAGCGCCGAGGAACGCGACACGCGCGGGTTCATCTCGATGACGACCATGCGGCCGGTGTTCGGACAAATGCCGAACTGCACGTTGGAGCCGCCAGTTTCCACGCCGATCTCGCGCAGTACCGCCAGCGAGGCGTTACGCAGGATCTGGTATTCCTTGTCCGTCAGGGTCTGGGCCGGCGCAACGGTGATGGAGTCACCTGTGTGCACACCCATCGGATCGAAGTTCTCGATGGCGCAGACGATGATGCAGTTGTCCTTCTTGTCGCGGACCACCTCCATCTCGTATTCCTTCCAGCCGATCAGCGACTCGTCGATCAGCAGCTCGCTGGTCGGCGACAAGTCCAGGCCGCGGGCGCAGATTTCTTCGAACTCTTCGCGGTTGTAGGCGATGCCGCCACCGGTGCCACCCATGGTGAAGGACGGGCGGATGATGCACGGGAAGCCAACCTTCTCGAGCACGCCGTAGGCGTCTTCCATGCTGTGGGCGATACCGGAAACCGGGCAGGCCAGGCCGATGTCTTTCATCGCCTTGTCGAAGCGCGAACGGTCTTCGGCCTTGTCGATGGTGTCGGCATTGGCGCCGATCATTTCCACGCCGAATTTTTCCAGAATGCCGTGTTTTTCCAGGTCCAGCGCGCAGTTCAGCGCGGTCTGGCCACCCATGGTCGGCAGCAGCGCGTCAGGACGCTCCTTCTCGATGATCTTGGCCACGGTGGACCACTTGATCGGCTCGATGTAGGTCGCATCGGCCATCGCCGGGTCGGTCATGATGGTGGCGGGGTTGGAGTTCACCAGGATGACGCGGAAACCCTCTTCCTTCAGAGCCTTGCAGGCCTGGGCGCCGGAATAGTCGAACTCGCAGGCCTGGCCGATGACGATCGGGCCAGCGCCGAGGATCAGGATGCTTTTGATGTCTGTACGTTTTGGCATGTTCTCTACTCGAATCCTTGGGTCAGTCGGCGAGTCATCTTGAGCGTTACTGCGCGCCGCCTGGACTGCGTTGCGCGGTACTCACTTCCTCGCCGTACTACCTGTACTGTCTCGTCGTTGCGTTCCGGGCGCCTTGCCCAGACCGCGCTCGCTACACTCTCCAGACGACTCGTTTACTGTCGCTTGGCCATGGCTTCGATAAAACGGTCGAACAGCGGTGCGACGTCATGCGGGCCCGGGCTCGCCTCAGGGTGTCCCTGGAAGCTGAAGGCTTCTTTGTCGGTACGCTCGATACCCTGCAGGGTGCCGTCGAACAGTGACTTGTGAATAGCGCGCACGTTGCTCGGCAGGCTGGTTTCATCCACGGCGAAACCGTGGTTCTGGCTGGTGATCATCACCACGCCGGAATCCAGATCCTGCACCGGGTGGTTGGCACCGTGGTGGCCATGGCCCATCTTCAGGGTCTTGGCGCCGGAGGCCAGTGCCAGCAGTTGGTGGCCGAGGCAGATACCGAATACCGGGATGTCGGTCTCCAGCACGTCCTTGATCGCCTGGATCGCATAGTCGCAAGGCTCGGGATCACCGGGACCGTTGGACAGGAACACGCCGTCCGGGCTCAGTGCCAGCACATCGCTTGCAGGGGTTTGCGCCGGCACCACGGTCAGGCGGCAACCACGCTCGACCAGCATGCGCAGGATGTTCAGCTTCACGCCGTAATCGTAGGCGACCACATGATAAGGCAGCTCACTGGCCGGAATTTCCGGGTGGCTGTCGTCTTGCAGGTTCCAGACGCTGGAGCGCCACTCGTAACGCTCGGTGCAGCTGACCACCTTGGCCAGGTCCATGCCTTTGAGGCCCGGGAAGCTGCGCGCCAATTCCAGCGCTTTCTCTTCGGTGGCATCGTCGCCAACCAGAATGCAGCCGTTCTGCGAACCCTTTTCACGCAGGATGCGGGTCAGGCGGCGGGTATCGATCCCGGCAATCGCCACGGTGCCATTTTCTTTCAGGTAGTCCGGCAGCGACTGCTTGTTACGCCAGTTGCTGGCCAGCAGCGGCAGGTCACGGATGATCAGGCCGGCGGCCCAGACGCGATCGGACTCGGCATCTTCCGGCGTAGTGCCGGTGTTGCCGATATGGGGATAGGTCAGGGTGACGATCTGTTGGGCATAGGAAGGATCGGTAAGGATTTCCTGATAGCCGGTCATGGCGGTGTTGAAAACCACCTCTCCAATAGTCTGGCCATCGGCACCGATGGCCTCGCCGCGAAAAATGCTGCCATCAGCAAGAGCCAGAATGGCAGGTTTAAGGGCTGGCTTACTCAAGAAAACCTCCGAAAATCAAAGCTTGAAGCAAACGCAGATTGTAAAAAAGCGGGATGACGTATCGACCGTCACCCCGCTTTTTTATCTGATTCATTCTGCGTAACTTTTAGTGGACACACTAAAGCGGGAAGCTTACAGGAAAGTGCCTTTTTGGTCCACCGCAAGATTCAATCAAGGCGGGGGCGAACCGCCTTTTTCGGACAAACAGCTCAGTTGAGCCCGAGCACATCCTGCATATCGAACAGGCCCGGCTTGCCCGCCTGCAGCCACAAAGCAGCCCGAACGGCACCTTTGGCAAAGGTCATACGACTGGACGCCTTGTGGGTGATTTCCACGCGCTCGCCATCAGCGGCGAATAGCACAGTGTGGTCACCGACCACATCCCCGGCCCGCACAGTGGCGAAGCCGATGGTTTCCCGCTCACGCGCGCCCGTCTGACCTTCGCGACCGTAAACGGCCACTTTCTGCAGGTCGCGACCCAGGGCATTGGCCACTACCTCACCCATGCGCAGAGCGGTGCCGGAAGGCGCGTCGACCTTGTGCCGGTGGTGCGCTTCGACGATCTCGATATCGACATCATCACCCAGCACCCGCGCAGCCGTGTCGAGCAGCTTCAGGCAGAGATTGACCCCGACGCTGAAATTCGCGGCAAAAACGATCGGGATTTGCTTGCCAGCCTCGACCAGCAGCTGCTTTTCCTCTGGAGAAAAGCCGGTCGTGCCGATCACCATCGCCTTGCCGGCCTGACGGCACACCTCAAGGTTCTTCAAGGTCACCGACGGGTGAGTGAAGTCGATCAATACATCGAACTGATCGAGCACCGATGCCAGATCACCCGACAGGCGCACATCGATCTTGCCCAGTGCCGCCAGCTCACCCGCATCAGCGCCAACCAGGCTACTGTCCGGACGATCGACCGCCGCGCTCAGGCGAGCACCGTCAGCCTGATGCACCGCCTCGATCAGCGTTTTGCCCATGCGCCCCGCGGCGCCCATCACTGCAACACGTTGCATAGCTTCAGCTCCACACTGCTTGCGGAGGCGCGGCGATATCAACGCATCACCGCGCCAGCCGCCAATTACTTACAAATCGCCGAAGAAACGCTTCACACCCTCGAACCAGCCATTGGCCTTGGGTGAATGCGAGCTGTCGCCAGCCAGTGACTGACGGAATTCTTCCAGCAACTCGCGCTGACGACGCCCCAGATTGACCGGCGTCTCCACAGCCACGCGACACATCAGGTCGCCCGCACCGCCGCCACGCACCGGCGCCACGCCCTTGCCGCGCAAGCGGAACAGCTTGCCGGTCTGGGTGCCCTCAGGGATCTTCAGCTTGACGCGCCCGTCCAGGGTCGGCACTTCAAGCTCGCCACCCAGCGCCGCATCGGCAAAGCTGATCGGCACTTCGCAGTACAGGTGCTTGCCATCGCGCTGGAAGATCGCGTGCTCACGCACATTGACCACTACATACAGGTCGCCAGCCGGGCCGCCATGGGCGCCCGCCTCGCCTTCACCCGACAGGCGAATGCGATCACCGGTATCGACACCCGCCGGCACCTTGACCGACAGCGTCTTGTGTTCTTCCACACGGCCATGGCCGTGGCAGGAACCACAAGGATCGGTAATCATCTTGCCGTTGCCATGGCAACGCGGGCAGGTCTGCTGAACCGAGAAAAAGCCCTGCTGCATGCGCACCTGGCCGATACCACCACAGGTGGTACAGGTGACGGGGCTGGTGCCTTTCTTCGCACCCGAACCTTCGCAGGTCTTGCAGTTGACCAGGGTCGGCACGCGAATGGTCACCGTAGTGCCACGCACCGCCTCTTCCAGGTCAAGTTCCAGGGTGTAGCGCAGGTCGCTGCCACGCTGGGCGCCGCCCCGCTGGCCACCGCGGCCGCCGCCGAAGAAGTCACTGAACACATCACCGAAAATGTCGGAGAAATTGGCGCCGCCGAAACCAGCACCACCGCCGCCTCCACCCATGCTCGGATCTACGCCGGCATGCCCGTACTGGTCGTACGCCGCACGCTTGCTGGCATCCGACAACACTTCGTAGGCCTCATTGGCCTCTTTGAACAGTTCTTCCGACGCTTTATCGTCGGGATTACGGTCCGGGTGATGCTTCATCGCCAGGCGCCGGTAAGCCTTTTTCAGCTCGGCCTCGCTGGCGCCGCGCTCAACGCCCAGCACCTCGTAATAGTCACGTTTAGCCATAAGTCTTCAACACCCTTAAATCGTCTGCTCCAGACACGCCAACGCGGGAGCAAGCTCCCGCGTGGCGGATCATCCGATCGCAGCTCGCGCCACGATCGGCTGGAGCGGCAGCAAGCTTGTGCTTACTTGTTGTCCTTCACTTCCTCGAACTCGGCGTCGACCACGTCATCGGCAGCATTGCCTTTGGCATCGTCAGCACCTGGTGCGGCAGCACCCGGCTGCGGCTGCTCGGCATACATCTTCTGCGCCAGCGGCGTGGTCGCTTCGGACAGGGCATTCATCTTGGCTTCGATAGCCGCCTTGTCGTCGCCTTTGACCGCAACTTCCAGCTCGCCCAGCGCCTTCTCGATGGCCGCTTTTTCGTCCGCTGTGGCCTTGTCGCCCGCCTCGGTCAGCATCTTGCGGGTTGCATGCACCAGTTGGTCACCCTGGTTGCGCGCAGTCGCCAGCTCTTCGAACTTGCGGTCTTCCTCGGCATTGGCCTCGGCGTCACGCACCATCTGCTGGATCTCTTCCTCGGACAGACCGGAGTTGGCCTTGATCACGATGGACTGAGTCTTGCCGGTAGCCTTGTCCTTGGCGGACACGTGCAGGATACCGTTGGCATCGATATCGAAGGTCACTTCGATCTGCGGCACGCCACGCGGTGCTGGCGGGATTTCAGCCAGGTCGAACTTGCCCAGGGACTTGTTCTGAGTGGCCTGCTTGCGCTCACCCTGCAGCACGTGAATGGTCACGGCGTTCTGGTTGTCGTCAGCCGTCGAGAACACCTGCGACTTCTTGGTCGGGATGGTGGTGTTCTTCTCGATCAGTGCGGTCATTACACCGCCCATGGTTTCGATGCCCAGGGTCAGCGGGGAAACGTCGAGCAGCAGGACGTCCTTGACGTCACCGGCCAGTACCGCGCCCTGAATGGCAGCGCCCATGGCAACAGCTTCGTCCGGGTTGACGTCCTTGCGCGCTTCTTTGCCGAAGAACTCGGTGACCAGCTTCTGCACCAGCGGCATGCGGGTCTGACCGCCGACCAGGATCACGTCGTTGATCGAACCGACATCGATACCGGCGTCTTTCAGCGCGATACGGCAAGGCTCGATGGTGCGCTGAACCAGGTCTTCGACCAGCGACTCCAGCTTGGCGCGGGAGATTTTCACGTTCAGGTGCTTCGGACCGGTAGCGTCTGCAGTGATGTACGGCAGGTTGACGTCGGTCTGCTGGCTCGAGGACAGCTCGATCTTGGCCTTCTCGGCAGCCTCTTTCAGGCGCTGCATGGCCAGCGGGTCACCTTTCAGGTTCATGCCGCTTTCTTTCTTGAACTCGTCGACGAGGTAGTCGATCAGGCGGATGTCGAAGTCTTCACCACCCAGGAAGGTGTCACCATTGGTGGCCAGCACTTCGAACTGGTGCTCGCCGTCGACTTCAGCGATCTCGATCACCGACACGTCGAAGGTGCCGCCGCCCAGGTCATAAACGATCACGGTGTGATCGCCCTTGGCCTTGTCCATGCCATACGCCAGCGCAGCCGCAGTCGGCTCGTTGATGATGCGCTTGACGTCCAGACCAGCGATGCGGCCGGCGTCTTTGGTCGCCTGACGCTGGCTGTCGTTGAAGTAGGCCGGAACGGTAATGACCGCTTCGGTCACAGGCTCGCCGAGGTAGTCTTCGGCGGTCTTCTTCATTTTCTTCAGGATTTCAGCCGAGATTTGCGGCGGAGCCATTTTCTGGCCATTCACTTCCACCCAGGCGTCGTTGTTATCAGCCTTAACGATCTTGTAAGGGACCATCTGGATGTCTTTCTGCACGACGTCTTCGTCGAAACGACGACCGATCAGACGCTTCACCGCATACAGGGTGTTGTGCGGGTTGGTCACAGCCTGACGCTTGGCCGACTGGCCAACCAGGATTTCGCCATCGTTGGCGTACGCGATGATCGACGGCGTGGTACGCGCGCCTTCAGCGTTCTCGATGACCTTGACGTTACCGTTTTCAAGAATGGAGACGCAGGAGTTGGTGGTCCCCAGGTCGATACCGATGATTTTGCCCATATTCACTCTCCCGAAACTTGGATATATCCGCCACGGCGCCTGGCCATGTGCGGTAGCACTAAATCGCTTGACTCAATAGATTGGGGCCTTGCAGCGAATTTCAAGCCTGCTCGTCGATCGACGGCGGCGCTTCGCTCGGTGCCTTGCTGACCACGACCATGGCAGGGCGCAGCAGGCGACCGTTGAGCAGGTAGCCCTTCTGGAACACCTTGAGCACGCTGTTCGGCTCGACATGGGTGCTCTCCTGGATCGCCATCGCCTGGTGGTGCTCAGGGTTGAACGGCGCACCATGCGGATCGATCGCTTCCAGCTGATAGCGCTTGAGCGTGTCCTGGAACAGCTTGAGGGTCAGCTCCATGCCATCACGCACCGCCTTGATCGCCTCGTCGTCCGGACTCGACAGCTCGAGACCGCGCTCCAGGCTGTCCACCACCGGCAGCAGGTCGTTGGCGAACTTCTCAAGGGCGAACTTATGCGCCTTCTCCACATCCTGCTCGGCGCGACGGCGCACGTTCTGCAGGTCGGCCGCCATGCGCAGCGATTGATCCTGCGCAGCCGCCAACTGCTCTTCCAGCGTTTGCACGCGAGCAGTCAAGTCATCCCCGGCCTGCTCATCGGGAATCTGCGTATCCAGGGTCTGTTCGTCAGCCATGCGTATCTCCTCTTGAAAATCGACGTAAGCCTTAACTCACGTGTCTGCCGCCTATATGGGGACAAATTCTCACGCTTCAAGCCCTCACGTGGATTGTCAGAAAAGAAACAACTACTGTATAAATAACCATATCAACCCCCTGGGAGGCTTCGCCATGCTGGTGCACCTGTCCGTACACAACTACGCCATCGTTGAACATCTCGACCTCGAACTGGATGGCGGGATGAGCGTGATCAGCGGCGAAACCGGCGCCGGCAAGTCGATCATGCTCGACGCCCTGGGCCTGACCCTGGGTGATCGGGCCGACAGCGGCGTGGTCCGTCCCGGCGCGGACAAAGCGGATATTCTTGCCAGCTTCGACCTGCACGACATTCCGGAAGCCCGCGCCTGGCTGGCCGAACGCGACCTGGATAACGACGGCCCCTGCATTCTGCGCCGGGTGATCACTGCAGAAGGCCGCTCGCGTGGCTATATCAACGGAGCCCCCTGCCCCCAGGGCGACCTCAAGGCCCTCGGCGAGCTGCTGATCGACATTCACAGCCAGCATGAACACCAGTCGCTGCTCAAGCCCGACACCCATCGCCGCCTGCTCGACGAATACGCCGGCAGCCAGGAACTGGCCCGTCAGGTTCAACTCGCCGCCCAACGCTGGAAGCAGACGCGCAACGAACTGGAGCGCCTCTCCAGCGCCAGCGACGAGCAACGCGCGCGCCACCAACTGCTGAGCTACCAGCTGGAAGAACTGGACAACCTGGCGCTGGGCGAAAACGAACTCGAGCAATTGGAGCTGGATCACAAGACCCTGACCAACGCCGAAAGCCTGCTCAGCGCCTGCCGCACCGTGCTCGACCAGTGCAGCGAGAGCGACGGCGGCAATGTGTTGTCAGCCCTGACCAGCAGCCTCAACCGCCTGAACAGCTTCCAGTCACAGCCCGGCGCCCTGAGCGAAGCCACCAACCTGCTGGCCAGCGCACAGATCCAGGTCGAGGAAGCCATGGGCGAGCTCAATCGCTTCCTCGACCACTTCGACGCAGACCCGGAGCGCCAGCAACTGCTGGAAGAACGCCTGGACACCATCTATACACTGGCGCGCAAACACCGCATCCACCCCAGCGAACTGGGCGCCCTGCAACAACAGCTGTTCGAGGAACTGGAAAGCCTGAACGCCGACGACCAGGCCAGCGAACGCCTCGCCGAGGAGCTGGCCGCCTACGAGCGTCACTACCAGGAAAAAGCAGCCGAGCTCAGCACCCTGCGCCATGCCGCCGCGACCCGCCTGGCGGGCGCCGTGGAAGAAGAAATGCAGAACCTCGGCATGCCGGGCGGCCGTTTCAGCATCGAACTGCACCCCCTCGAGACGACCGAACCCCACAGCCACGGCCTTGAGCACCTGGAATTCAAGGTCAGCGCCAACCCTGGTCAGCCGCTCAAGGCCCTGGCCAAAGTGGCGTCTGGAGGGGAGCTGTCGCGTATCAGCCTCGCCATCCAGGTCATCACCGCACAGACCTCGCGAGTGCCGACCCTGGTCTTCGACGAAGTCGATGTCGGGATCGGCGGCCCGACCGCCGAAGTCGTCGGGCAACTCCTGCGCCGCCTCGGCGAACGCGGCCAGGTGCTCACGGTCACGCACCTGCCACAGGTTGCCGCACAGGGCCATCAGCACCTGTTCGTGCACAAGGCGCGCGACAACGACGCCACTCGCACGGCAGTCAGCAAACTGGATAGCGCCCAGCGGGTCGAGGAAATTGCCCGCATGCTGGGCGGCGTCGACCTGACGGAAGAATCCATCGCTCACGCCCGACAAATGGTCAGCCGCGCCCAGGCCTGATGCAGCCTGATAAAGAGCCCTGACGAAAAAAGGCGACCCGAAGGTCGCCTTTTTCATAAAACCGCTCTGCCCTTACTTCTTCTTACGGACGTAAAGCACGAGATTGTGATCCACCAGCTCAAAGCCGTGCTCACGAACGATTTCCTTCTGACGCTTTTCGATTTCGGCATCGAAGAACTCGATGACCTCACCAGAGTCGACACAGACCATGTGGTCATGGTGACCGCTGTCGGCCAGCTCGAAAACAGCATGGCCGCCATCGAAGTTGTGGCGAACCACCAGGCCAGCGGCCTCGAACTGAGTCAGAACGCGGTAAACGGTGGCCAGGCCAACGTCTTCGCCCGCCTCCATCAGCGCCTTGTAAACATCTTCTGCACTCATGTGACGCTGCTCGGCGGAGTCGAGCATCTGCAGAATTTTGACCCGTGGCAGGGTCACTTTCAGGCCAGCTTTGCGTAGTTCGCTATTTTCAACCATGGTCTGCTTTCTCGCGGAAGCGGCTTCGCAGCTTCCTTTATTGCGGGTATGATCCGGGTTTACGTTGCCCAGCCAAGATAGTGGAAGTCGCCCACCGATGCAAAAAACCAAGCTCCTGCTGACCAGCCTCACCCTCACGGGGCTCATCGCACTCGCCGGTTGTTCATTCCCCGGGGTTTATAAAATCGACATTCAACAGGGCAATGTCGTGACGCAAGACATGATAGACCAGTTGCGCCCCGGAATGACCCGGAGCCAAGTAAGGTTTATCATGGGCAACCCGCTGATGACCGACACCTTCCACGCCAGCCGCTGGGACTACCTCTACAGCATCCAGCCAGGCGGCGGGCAGCGCCTGCAGGAACGCGTAAGCGTTGTGTTCAACGGCAACGATCAACTGGTAGGCCTGGCGGGCGACTTCATGCCAGGCGTCAGCCGCGACCAGGCGATCCTTGGTGAAGACGGCACACCACAAGCCGTTCCGCAGCAGCCTCAGACCGAGGAAGCTCCAGCACGCGGCTCGCTGCTCGAGCAGATCCAGCAGGAAGTCGACAGCGTCGAGACCGTACCAGTCCCGACCCCGGAACCACTGGAAACCTCGCCGCAGTAACCTGCGCATACAAAAAAGCCCGGCCTAGCCGGGCTTTTTTGCTTTTGGCGCCAACTCAATTTTCGTTAATCGCCAGTCCGCGCCAGGGCCGCCTTTGCCGCCCGCTGCTTTCTCACCTCTTTCGGGTCAGCAATCAGCGGTCGGTAGATCTCCACCCGCTCACCGTCTTCCAGAACACGCTCTGCCGGCTTTGCCACTGACTTGCCGAATATGCCCAGTGGACTATCCGCAATGCTCAGCCCTGGGAAAGAAGCGGCCAGACCGGATTGCTCGACCGCCCCAAGCACAGTCGTGCCATAGGGTACGGCCAGGCGAACAAGGACCTGTCGATCGGCGAGCGCGTAGGCCACTTCGACCGCAATCATCCGCTTACCCATACAACTGCTTGGCTCTCTGGCAAAACGCATCCACCAGGGTATTGGCCGCCTGGTTGAACAGAGGCCCCAGGGTGGCACGTACCAGCGGCCCGGCGTAATCGAACGTCAGGTCCAGGCTGATTTTGCAGGCCTTGTCGCCGAGCGACTTGAACACCCAGTGACCATGCAACTGCGTGAACGGCCCGTCCTCCAGATTCAGCTCGATCGACTGACCCGGGACGAGCACATTGCGTGTAACGAAACGCTGACTAAGCCCGCCCTTGGCGACCGCCAGACTCGCGCGCATGTGCGTATCGCTCGCCTCGATCACCTCACTAGCCGAACACCAGGGCAAGAACTCCGGATAGCTCGCGACATCATTGACCAGGTCATACAGAGCCCGCGCCGGATAAGGCAACAGGGCCGAACGCTGGATATGCGTACTCATAAACCGGCTATTTCCATCCTGCGTAACAATTAATCCACTCCCCGACAGCAATGATCGACGCGATCGTCGATGCTGGCAAAAAAATGGCATTTACCTCTCGCCCATTGAAACAGATGGAGACCGTCCCGGCTAACGGAAAGGCCCGGAGCCGACCCGGAGCCGAGTCATGCCCTCGGCGCAACCGGCCAAACAGCGAGCCAGTCGCCATGCTGCAACAACGGCCGCGCATTCTCCGGGATAAGCCAGTGGCTCTCAAGCATCAGGCTGTCGCCAGCGAGCGAGCAACTCCCTATAATGCGCGCCCTATGGCTAAACAAAAGAAACAACCACAAGGCAACATCGCGCAGAACAAGAAAGCTCTGCACGATTACTTTATCGAGCATCGGTTCGAGGCCGGCCTGGCCCTGGCCGGCTGGGAAGTGAAAAGTCTGCGCGCCGGCAAGGCTCAACTGGTCGACAGCTATGTCTTGCTGAAAGACGGCGAAGCCTGGCTGATGGGCTGCCACATCACGCCACTGACAACTGCCAGCACGCACGTGATCGCCGACCCAACCCGCACCCGCAAGCTGCTGCTGAATAAACGCGAGCTGGAAAAGCTGTTTGGCTCGGTGCAGCAGAAAGGCTACGCCTGCGTGGCCACGTCCCTGTATTGGAAGGCGCATCTGGTGAAGTGCGAGATTGCCCTGGCCAAGGGCAAGAAGGACTTCGACAAGCGCCATACCGAGAAAGAGCGGGACGCCGACCGGGAAGTCCAGCGCGCGATGCGCAGCAAAGGCAAGGACGAGTAGTACCTGCCGCTGTCGCGCCCATGGGTGCGACAGCCACCGCCCGCGGGCTTACAACCCCTGGCGACGCTGGGCCCGCGCAACGCGGCGCGTTTCCTGCTGCACTTCAGACAAGACTTCCTGCACGTAATCAATGTGCTGATTCGAGAGCTGTCGCGCTTCTTCGGCACGGCCGTCGATAATCGCCTGGTACAGCTCCCGGTGCTGATTGATCAGCATGTCCCGCGTTTCTTCACGCTGCGCGTACATACCGCCAATGTTGGTCAGCACGTTGCGCTTGAGCAGGTCGAACAGACCACGAATGGTGTGTAGCAGCACGGCGTTATGGCTTGCTTCGGCGATCGCCAGATGGAACTGCGCATCGGCAGCCCCCTCCTCCGCACGGCTCACCTTGTCACTGCGACTGTAGCAATCCTGCAGCACGGCGAATGCCTCGCCCAGGCGCTGACGATCCAGCTCGGTCGCACGCTGCGCGGCATAGAAAGCGCAGGAACCTTCCAGCGTATGACGGAACTCCAGCAGATCGCGCTGCGCCTCTGGGTTGCTTTCCAGCAGATGCAGCAAAGGATCACTGAAGGTGGAGCCCAGCGATTCGGCCACGTAATTGCCGCCACCGTGCCGGCTGAGCAGCAAGCCTTTGGCACTCAGCTTCTGAATGGCCTCGCGCAGGGATGGCCGCGACACGCCGAACTGTTCGGCTAGCACCCGCTCCGCCGGGAGGCGCTCACCCGCCTTGAGGCTGCCCTCGAGGATCATCGCCTCCAGCTGCATGACGATATCGTCCGACAAACGGCGCTGCTGCACCTGACCAAAACTCATTGCTCACTCCACCTCTCACTGAACCCACCAGACCACCCTGTGCACGGCCTCCCGCGCACCGAGGCCCGGCAGCCTAACCAGCAGCCCCTCACCCTACAAGCGACACCCACACCGAGACCCTTCGACGAAAGTCGTAGCGCGACAAATTGACAGGTCAATGAGGGAGCTCTTACCCTGAGCCGTCGACAATGTAAATTGGTATTACCAATTTAAGCGACAAAAAGAAAAGATTCAAGATTTCTTTCGCTGCCTGCTCACGCGACGTTCTGAATCTGAATCCCCGGCATATCAACAACAATCAGGGAGCCACCCCACATGCAAACATGGCAACAGTTGTACGACCCGTTTGGCAGCCTAGGGCTGTCAGCACTGGTGGCAATTATTCCGATCGTTTTCTTCTTCCTCGCTCTTGCCGTGTTTCGCATGAAAGGACACGTCGCCGGTGCCATCACCCTGACGCTGTCGATCATCATCGCCATCTTCGCGTTCAACATGCCGGCTGATAAGGCATTCGCAGCCGCCGGCTATGGCTTCGCCTACGGCCTGTGGCCGATCGCCTGGATCATCGTAGCGGCGGTTTTCCTCTACAAGCTGACCGTCAAGAGCGGCCAGTTCGAGGTCATCCGCAGCTCGGTGCTGTCGATCACCGACGACAAGCGCATGCAGGTACTGTTGATCGGCTTCTCCTTCGGCGCCTTCCTCGAAGGTGCCGCCGGCTTCGGCGCGCCAGTGGCGATCACCGCTGCACTGCTCGTCGGCCTCGGCTTCAACCCGCTCTACGCAGCCGGCCTGTGCCTGATCGCCAACACCGCACCGGTGGCATTCGGCGCACTGGGCATCCCGATCATCGTCGCCGGCCAGGTCACTGGCATCGACGCATTCAAGATCGGCGCAATGACCGGTCGCCAGCTGCCGATCCTGTCGATCATCGTGCCGTTCTGGCTGGTAGCGATGATGGATGGCTGGAAAGGCGTCAAGGAAACCTGGCCGGCCGCCCTGGTAGCCGGTGTCAGCTTCGCGATCACCCAGTACTTCACCTCCAACTACATCGGCCCGGAACTGCCTGACATCACCTCGGCCCTGGTCAGCCTGATTTCCCTGACCCTGTTCCTCAAGGTCTGGCAGCCCAAGCGCGCAGAAGACGCAGAAGTCGTTGGGATTTCCGGTGGCGCTGCCACGCTGGGCGGTTTTGGCGGTTCGCGCCATAGCGCGCCATCGCCGTACAGCTTCGGCCAGATAGTCAAGGCATGGTCGCCGTTCCTGATTCTGACCGCCCTGGTAACCATCTGGACGCTGAAACCCTTCAAGGCCCTGTTCGCCGCTGGCGGCTCCATGGAAAACTGGGTGCTGTACTTCGCCATTCCACACCTTGATCAACTGGTCATGAAAGTCGCTCCGATCGTTGCCAACCCGACGGCCATGCCGGCGGTGTTCAAGCTCGACCCGATCTCGGCGACCGGCACCGCAATCTTCTTCTCCGCCCTGCTCTCGATGCTGGTCCTGAAGATCGATGTCAAAAGTGGTATTACCACTCTTAAAGACACGTTCTTTGAACTGCGCTGGCCAATCCTGTCCATCGGCATGGTGCTGGCATTCGCCTTCGTGACCAACTTCTCGGGCATGTCGACCACCATGGCACTGGTTCTGGCCGGCACCGGCGTGCTGTTCCCGTTCTTCTCGCCATTCCTCGGCTGGCTGGGCGTGTTTCTGACAGGCTCGGACACCTCGTCCAACGCCCTGTTCGGTTCGCTGCAAGCCACAACCGCGCACCAGATCGGGGTCAACGACACCCTGCTGGTCGCTGCCAACACCAGCGGTGGGGTAACCGGGAAGATGATTTCGCCACAGTCGATCGCGGTGGCCTGTGCGGCCACGGGGATTGTCGGCAAGGAATCCGACCTGTTCCGCTTCACCCTCAAGCACAGCCTGATCTTCGCCACCTTCGTCGGCCTGATCACCATGGCCCAGGCGTACTGGCTTACCGGTATGCTGGTGCATTAAACGAGGGTCGGCTCCGCGCAAGCGGAGCCTGGCGACACCCAACACCCTAACCTGGCGCCGTGTTTCACGGCGCCCTCAACCGGTGTGAATCACATGATCATTTCTGCATCAACCGACTACCGCGACGCCGCCCAACGCAAGCTGCCGCCGTTCCTGTTCCACTACCTCGACGGTGGTGCCTACGGTGAACACACCCTCAGGCGCAACGTTGCGGACCTGGCCGACATAGCCCTGCGCCAGCGCGTACTCAAGAACATGTCGGAACTGAGCCTGGAAACCCGGCTGTTCAATGAAACGCTGTCCATGCCGGTAGCATTGGCCCCCGTCGGCCTGTGCGGCATGTATGCGCGACGTGGCGAAGTGCAGGCTGCCAAGGCGGCTGCCGCCAAAGGTATTCCGTTCACCCTGTCGACGGTATCGGTGTGCCCGATCGAAGAGGTGGCGCCTGCCATCGACCGTCCGATGTGGTTCCAGCTGTATGTGCTGAAAGACCGCGGCTTCATGAAGAACGCCCTGGAGCGCGCCAAGGCCGCCGGCGTCACCACGCTGGTGTTCACCGTCGACATGCCCGTCCCCGGCGCCCGTTACCGCGACGCCCACTCGGGCATGAGCGGTGCCAACGGCCCGACGCGCCGCATGCTGCAAGCCATGACCCACCCAGCCTGGGCCTGGGATGTTGGCGTCTGCGGCCGCCCCCACGACCTGGGCAACATTTCCGCCTACCGGGGCAACCCCACGGGCCTGGCCGACTACATTGGCTGGCTGGGTGCCAACTTCGACCCGTCGATCTCCTGGAAGGACCTGGAGTGGATCCGCGAATTCTGGGACGGCCCGATGGTGATCAAAGGCATCCTCGATGCCCAGGACGCCAAGGACGCAGTCACCTTTGGCGCTGACGGCATCGTCGTGTCCAACCACGGCGGCCGCCAGCTCGATGGCGTGCTGTCCAGCGCCCGGGCCTTGCCGGCTATTGCCGACGCAGTCAAAGGCGACCTGAAGATCCTCGCAGACTCCGGCATTCGCACCGGGCTGGACGTGGTGCGCATGATCGCCCTCGGCGCCGACACCGTGTTGCTCGGTCGCGCGTTCATCTACGCCCTGGCCGTGGCTGGCGGAGCCGGCGTCAGCAACCTGCTCGACCTGATCGAGAAGGAAATGCGCGTCGCCATGGTGCTCACCGGCGCCAAGTCCATCAGCGAAATCACCAGCGACTCGCTGGTTCGTGAACTGGGCCGTTAAGCCGCAGGAAGGCCACACCGGAACTTCCGGTGTGGTGCTGCAGGCCGTGTCACTGTACTCAGAACAATCCGGAGCGCCCATGAGCCTGCCCGCCGCCTTCCTCGCCGAAGTGCAACGCCTGATTCCCGCTGAACGCCTGTTCGACGACCCGTTGTCGACGCTCGCCTTCGGCACCGACGCCAGCTTCTATCGCCTGATCCCCAAGCTGGTGGTCCGTGTCGAATCCGAGGCGGAGGTGGTTGCCTTGCTGAAGCACGCGAGCCTGTACCAGGTGCCCGTGACCTTCCGCGCCGCCGGTACCAGCCTCTCGGGCCAGGCGCTGAGCGACTCGGTATTGATCGTATTGGGTGATAACTGGAACGGCCGGGAAATTCGTGACAACGGTGCACAGATCCGCCTGCAACCTGGCGTCATCGGCGCCCAAGCGAATGCGGTGCTGCTGCCCTTCCAGCGCAAGATCGGGCCGGACCCGGCATCGATCAATGCCTGCAAGATCGGCGGCATCGTCGCCAACAACGCCAGCGGCATGTGCTGCGGCACCGCCCAGAACACCTACCACACCCTGGCCGGCATTCGCCTGGTGCTGGCAGACGGCAGCGTGCTGGACACCGAAGACGGCGCCAGCGTGAAAGCCTTCGAGGCCACCCACGCCACCTTGCTCGACACGCTGGCCGAACTGGCTCGAAAAACCCGCGCCAACAGTGCCCTGGCCGCCAGAATCCGCCACAAGTACCGGTTGAAAAACACCACAGGGCTTTCCCTCAACGCCCTGATCGATTTCGATCAGCCCCTGGATATTCTCAGCCACTTGATGGTCGGCTCCGAGGGCATCCTGGGCTTCATCAGCGCAGTGACCTACGACACCGTGCCCGACCACCCGCACAAGGCCAGCGCGCTGCTGGTCTTCCCGGACGTGGAAAACTGCTGCCGGGCAGTTACCGTACTGAAAAGCCAGCCGGTGTCGGCCGTGGAGTTGCTGGACCGCCGCAGCCTGCGCTCGGTAGAGGCCAAACCGGGCATGCCGACCTGGGTCAAGGACCTGTCGCCGACCGCCTGCGCCCTGCTGATCGAGTCCCGTGCCGCCAGCCAGAGTCTGCTCCACGAACAGCTCATGCAGATCATGGCTTCCATTGCCCACTTCCCGCTGGAAAAGCAGGTCGACTTCAGCGAAGACCCGGTGGTCTACAACCAGCTATGGAAGATCCGCAAGGACACCTTCCCCGCCGTCGGCGCCGTGCGCCAGACCGGCACCACGGTCATCATCGAGGACGTCACCTTCCCGGTCGAACAGCTCGCCGAGGGCGTCAACCGCCTGCTCGCCCTGTTCGACAAACACGGTTACGACGAGGCCATCATTTTCGGCCATGCGCTGGAAGGCAACCTGCACTTCGTCTTCACTCAGGGCTTCGACACGCCGGAGCAGGTCAGCCGCTACGACGCCTTCATGCAGGACGTGGCGCACCTGGTTGCCGTCGAGTTTGGCGGCTCGCTCAAGGCCGAGCACGGCACCGGGCGCAACATGGCGCCCTTCGTCGAACTGGAATGGGGCTACGACGCCCACCAGTTGATGTGGGAGATCAAGCGCCTGCTCGACCCGCAGGGCATCCTCAACCCGGACGTGATTCTTTCCCACGACCCGCAGATTCACCTCAAGCACTTGAAGCCGTTGCCGGCCGCCGACGAGATAGTCGACAAGTGCATCGAATGCGGTTTCTGCGAGCCGGTGTGCCCGTCCAAAGGGCTGACCCTGAGCCCGCGTCAGCGCATCGTTATCTGGCGCGATATCAAGGCGCGCCAACGTGCTGGCCAGAACACCCGCGCCCTGGAGCAGGACTTCCAGTACCAGGGCATCGACACCTGCGCCGCCACGGGCCTGTGCGCCCAGCGCTGCCCGGTGGGCATCAATACCGGCGATCTGGTGCGCAAGCTGCGCGCCCGCACGGCCAATCACACCACCAGCGCCACCTGGCTGGCCGGACATTTTGCCGGCGCCCTGCAGGGCGCACGCCTGACCCTGCGTGCCGCTGATAGTGCACGCCGCCTGCTCGGTGCCCCCCTGCTGGAAAAAACCTCGGCAACCCTGCACAAGGCATCCGGCAATCGCCTGCCGCAGTGGACGCCCGCCACACCCCAGGCCGCGCACCCTATCCGGTTCAACGCACCGGTCAACGACGCCAGGCCGCGCGTGGTTTATCTGGCAGCCTGCGTATCCCGGGCGATGGGGCCATCGTTCAGCGACAGCGAACAGGTACCCTTGATCGACAAGACCCGCGGACTGCTGGAAAAAGCCGGTTTCCAAGTGGTATTTCCCGCCGGACAGGACAGCCTGTGCTGCGGCCAGCCGTTCGCCTCCAAAGGCTACGCCGAACAGGCCGACAGCAAGCGCCAGGAGCTGATCGATGCCTTGCTCAAGGCTAGCCGCGGCGGGCTGGACCCGATCTACTGCGACACCAGCCCCTGCACCCTGCGCTTGTTGCAGGACGGTCTCGACAGCCGGCTCAACCTGTTCGACCCCGTGCGGTTCATCCGCGAGCAGTTGCTCGATCGCCTGGAAATTCAGCCACAGGCAACGCCCGTGGCGGTACACGTCACCTGCAGCACCCAGCACCTGGGTGAGTCGCAAGGGCTGATCGATATCGTCAGCCGCTGCACCCGCGAAGTGATCATTCCGGAAGGTATCCACTGCTGTGGATTCGCCGGCGACAAGGGTTTCACCACGCCGGAGCTCAACGCCCACTCGTTGCGTAGCCTGAAAGACGCCGTGCAGCACTGCGACGAAGGCATCTCCACCAGCCGTACTTGTGAAATCGGCCTCAGCCATCACGCCGGCATCGACTATCACGGACTCGTCTATCTGGTAGATCGCGTCTCGCGCCCACGCGTGCTCTAGCCGCTCGTTACATGCCTCCTGGCCCCGACTGGTTCGGGGCCTTTTTTTGCCCGAGGCAGAGCGCTTGCGAATACATCCCCAGCGAAGCGGAAAAAATACGACTGAACTCTGGTCGGCATGGGGCGGTCACTTTTCATGAGCCCGAATGGACGGGGTCGATACCACTCTCGGCTACGCCGCTCCCTGCGATGCGAGCAACCGGGACAATCGTTCATGATGAGAGGACTATCAAATGAAACTCACCGCCCTGTTGTTCACTGCGGCAGTAGCCGTATCAGCAACACCCGCTTTTGCCGACGACCTGTGCACCATCAACCTGCAGAAGCTGAGCGACAGCATGGCTGTCGACACCACCACTGCAGAGTCGGTCAAGACACAGGTGGAGCAGCTCCACAAAGACGCGCAACAAGCACAGAGCGCAGGCGATCTGGAAACCTGCGCCACGCTCGCCACCAAGGCGCAGACCCTGCTCGACGCGCCGGACGAAAACGGCTAACCGTCCACAGCCGATTTCATGACACCCGACTAGGTCGCCACCCTGGCGACCTTGTTCGCACCCGTTGACCGTCCATCGCTTTCTTACCTTTCCCCAGCGGCTCTCCTACAGTAGAAGCTCCACCCTGGAGGAGATACGCCATGCGACGTCTTGCCGTTTTTCTGAGCACGCTCTTACTCAGCACCAGCCTCTGGGCCATGCATTGCCCTGCGGACATGGCCAAGATCGATGCCCAACTGAAAAGCAATCCACCCAGCGACCCCACCGTCCTGGCCCAGGTGCAGAAACTCCGCGCCGAAGGCGAAGCGTTGCACAAGGCCGGCAACCATAGCGAATCCGTCAAGGCACTCAGCGAAGCCCAGCAGTTGCTGGACGCCAGCGAGTAGCCCCTTCGCGCTACAGGCCCTGGCCGAGCAAGGTCAGGGCCAGGCGCCGCACCTGAATCAGATCGATAGGTTTGGCCAGGCAAGCCTGCGCACCGCGGCGGCGCGCCTCGGCAAATCCGGCCTCATCCACCGACGCACTGATGACCATCACCGGCACGGCCTGCAACCGCACGTCCGCGCGCATCGCGTCCAGCACCTGCAAACCATTGCCATCCGGCAGATCCAGATCGAGCAGCACCAGCGTCGGCGTGCTCTGCGCCAGTTCGGACAACGCCCGCTGGACAGAGCCCGCACCGCGCACCGAGGCGAACTCGCGTAATGCCTCCTGAACCACCTTGGTACATGCAGGGTGATCTTCCACACAGAGCACATCGGCGAGTTTCAGCGGCTCTTCGAGATGGCCGGGGGCATCGTCCGGCTTCTTCGGTGGCGGAGCTGCCGCCCCCGGCAGATCGATCCAGAAACGACTGCCTCTGTCCACCGCGCTCTGGAAGCCCATGTCGCCGCCCATCAGCGTGGCCAGCTCGCGGCACAGGACCAGGCCGATGCCGGTCCCCGGGATGCTGGAGTTCTCGCGGCCAAGGCGCTGGAATGGCTGGAACAACTGCACCTGCTGAGCGGCCGTCAGACCCGGACCGGTATCCTCGACCCAGAGCCGCACGCAAGCCGGGCGAACCTCGTAGCCCATGCTGATCAGGCCATGGGGGCTGTTGTACTTGATCGCATTCGACAGCAGATTGAGGATGACCTGGCGCAGCCGACGCATATCGGCCTGCACATACAGGCCGGCATCCATCGCGGCGACCACCTGCAATTGCAAACGCCGCTGCTGCACTTCCGGCTGCACCAGCTCGGCACAGCCATTGAGCAGCGCGCCGATCTCGACGGCCTCCAACTGCAACTGCTGGCGGCGACTCTCGATACTCGACAGGTCCAGGATGTCATCGACCAGCGACGTCAGGTGGCGACTGGCGTTGACGATTTCCCGCGCGTAGTCGGCCTCCTGCTGCGAGCCCGGCTTGTCCTGGGCCTCCATCTCGATCAACTGCCCGAACCCGTAGATGGCATTGAGCGGCGTCCTCAACTCATGGCTCATGCTCGACAGAAAACGGCTCTTCGCCTGGCTGGCTTCCTGGGCCTCCAGACTGGCGTGGCGCAGCTTCTCCTGGACCTGCTTGAGCCGTGTGATATCGACGTGCGTGCCGGCCACACGAAGCGCCCGTCCATCGCTGTCGCGTTCCAGCACCCGCCCGCGACTGAGCAGCCAGGCATACTCGCCCCGGGCGTTGGCGTAGCGGTACTCGCTTTCGAAACGGTCTTCGCCGCTGGCAGCAAACAGTTGACGCAGATGACGAATCCGCTCGAGGTCATCCGGGTGCACACGCTGATTGAATTCACTGAAACTCATGCATTCGTTGGCCAGGCCATAACGTTTGACGAAGCGCTCACTGAGCTTGATGGTCATGCTCGTCGTGTCCACCTCCCAGAGGCTTTCCGTAGTGCTCTCAAGCACCACTTCGAGCAACCGCTGGGCTTCATGGCGCTTCACCTCACTGGCCTGCAGTTGCTCACCCGTTTGCTGCACGGCCTGCGCCATGAATGCCAGCTCGTCGATCTGGGTGGACGGCGCACTGGGGTGGAAGTCCCCCAGGCCAAGCCGGCGCATCATCCCGATGATCCCGGTGATCGGCAGCACCAGCTCATTACTCAGGCGCCGGGAACGTACCCACATCCAGGCGAAGAACAGCAGGTAGAACAACCCCAGCCCGGCGATCAGCAAATAGCCGATCTGCAGGTAGCGCTCGGCCAAGCGGTTGGTCTCGCTGAAAATATTTTCTTCATCGACCACCAGCAGCAAGCGCCAGCCCGTCTGCGGGATTTCGCTCCAGGCAACCAATTGCTTGCGCCCACCCAGCAGAACCTCCTGCACATTGTGGCCGCCCGCCGCCATGGCATCGAGCAGCGGCTGCATGTCCGGGCGCTTGCTCAGGTTGAAATCCTCAGGCTTGAGCACCTCCCGATGCACCGCCTCCGCATAGGAATACTGAGTCAGCTCACGCAGCCCGAAATCGGCTTCACCATCCTGCGGCAAGGCCATGATGTTGTTGTCGCGACTCACCAGCATGGCGTAACCCTGCCAGGGCACATCCAGCTCACCGATCTCGGCGAGCATCTGCCCTACCGTGATATCCAGCCCCACCACACCTTCGAGAAAGTCTCCCCGATAGACCGGCGCGACCGCCGACATCATCCAGCCCAGGCCGGCCGGATCGAGGTACACATCCGTCCACATCACCTTGCGCTCAGGGTTGTGGGTGGCGTCGGCCAGGTAATAGAAATTGAAGTCGGGTATCACCATGTCATGGGGATACTGCTGGGGCGTGAGGAAAAACGGGTAGATCCGGTTATAGCTGTCCCAGGTGTTGATATAGGTCGCGGCAACCAGCGGGTTGGCGGAACGGATCGAACGCATCAGCGGGTCGAGCTGCGACAGGCGCAAGGCCTTGGCGTGATCCTGCTGAGCCGCAGGCGTGCTATTGGCGTAGAACGAGGCCGCCCGCCCGTCATCGCTGTGGCTGTAGAAGACGCCCGTGTCCGTCATCCGGTGCCGACCCACTTCCAGCGCATCGGGCTCGAAGCCCTCGTTGAGCAACGCCTGAACAGCCCCATCACGAAAAATGTACGCCTGGGATTCCACAGCCCCGAGCCGGCTGTCGATCACCTGCACCTCGCGCGCCACCGCCGCCGACAGGTCCTCCAGGGCCCCCTGCTGCAGATGGCCGATCTGCGCGTCGCGAATAGCCTCATTGCTCAGCAGATAGACCGCGATCAACACCGACTCGACCAGAATCAGCGGTATCAGGGCACTCTGCACAAACACACGCCAGATCCACTGGCGCAAAGGGTGACGCGTCGCACGGGGCGGCATAGGCAAGGTCTCATCCCAAAGACATGACAGCTCAGTCCGGCAATCATAGCCGTAGTCTGCGGGGAGCGTCCGTACGGTGTTTGCGGGTCGACGCTACGGAACCTTTGCCGTACACTGCGCGTCTGAACCTGTACCAACAGGTTTGGGGCCGATTAGGATTCGACGCCGGTAGCGAAACTCGAGGGGCATGCCGAGTTGGTAACAGAACTCGTAAATCCACTGTTGCAAAACTCTATAATTGCCAATGATGACAATTACGGTGCTCAACTAGCTGCGTAAGCAGCCTAGTCGCACTTCTGGTAGCTTCGGCTCCAGCAATCACCAGGGGATGCCTGTAAACCCGAAGTGATTGTCAGATAGAACAGGATCGTCGCCTAGTACGTTGTGGACGAAGCGACTAAAACTTACACAACTCGCCCAAAGCACCCTGCCCGTCGGGCGGCCAAGGGTTAACTCAGTAGACACGGCTAAGCATGTAGAACCGACAGCGGAGAACTGGCGGACGGGGGTTCAAATCCCCCCGGCTCCACCAAACAAGCCCCTGATTTTCCTAGCGAAAGTCAGGGGTTTTTCTTTGGGTGTCGAGAAAGTGTCGAGCTCATCCAGCGACGGTTAGATTCGCCGCGCGGTAACGCCTAATAACGATCTGGTAAAGAGCGCCACACCAGATGATCGGCTTTATGCCACGCTGACCG
This sequence comes from Pseudomonas sp., assembly GCA_050282285.1. Classification (GTDB taxonomy): domain Bacteria; phylum Pseudomonadota; class Gammaproteobacteria; order Pseudomonadales; family Pseudomonadaceae; genus Aquipseudomonas. The sequence goes on along the minus strand of JBLZZJ010000068.1, from coordinate 80,680 downwards.
CTGAAAGCGCAGCGACCTGATACCAAAACGTGAGCCCCCGCCAGATCATCGAGATCATCAACGCCAAAAGCCTCCAGAAACTCATCAGCTATATCATCGAAAATCACAACACTCACCGACTGGTACTGAGGTGATGAGTTGAGCCAGATTTTTCCGTCGTCAGTCCGACGGGCGCTGGTAATAGGACCCCAGAAAAATTTGGCGGCGCCATCATCCTCGTTTGTGATTTCACTAAAAGCTCTCGTAACGTTCCTGACCTGCCCCTGAATAAGCTGACGCCCGTCTGGACGGAAGAAGCTAATGTTGGATGTAGAGCGCCGAAAGTCCGGACTTTGCACCAAACGATGAAGGACTCTCCTCAGAGAGAATTGCTGATTGGAGAGAAAATCACGACCGCGAACTTGGTGAGTCCTGCCGCCCTCCCCCTCAGGCCCGACAGGAACCGGAGGCCTCTCAACAACATCAATCTCCCCACCTTGCTCATCGGAGAGATTAACAATGATATCGCCACTGCTTTGAATCTGGTCAACGACCTCGGTTCCATCACCTTGATCATTATCAACAGCTACATATTCGGCTTTTAGCTGGCAGGTGGACTCATGGTGTGCACAAAAATGTGCAGGATGGCCATGAGTACTTGCGCGACGAAACCAAGCCAGAGCACTGCACTCAACACAAGTGAGGCTGTCACGATACTGAGATAGCTGCGCACTCGGCAGCCTCGAAAAATCTGCAGCCTCCCAAACCCGGTTGTCTATCCCACAAAGCGCATACTGCATGTAACTCTCCTTGCATGGCATCCGAGTCCAATAATGCACAGCGCACGCAGTGATGGCAATTCAATGGCCATAAGTTGCTAATGGTCCGAGAGCGAGAGCATCACGAAGGTGATCCGGCACCAAGCGCGCATAACCTTCGCCAGTCACTTCATCCAGAGCGGCGGCAACATCCTGACCCTGCAGAAGATCCTCGGTCACTCCAGTTTGGCCATGACCATGTATGCCGGAGGCCATTGGCGGCTAGGCCTTTCGGTAGCGGGATTGGCGTAGGTGATGACACCCAGTCCGCGCAGTTGAACGCAGAGAACCCAGCTCATTGTTTAGGGGCTGGGTGACGTGCCCTAGCCTGATCCGTCGATCATGGGCATAGGTCTGCGGATCTAGCTTGGCTTCAGGTGGATTGCCCAGGCGCTTGGCGACCAGATCCAGCTTGGAGCGACGGCGCAAACCATCCTTTAGCGAATGTTCGTGCAGATCAAACCATGAGCCAATCAGGGCAGTGAGCCGACGGGCATCAGTGGGCTTGGGTCACCAGCTTGGGTTGTCCACGACCCTGGCACGGCACGCTGCCTCAAACCGTTGCCCCCCCCTTGGTCTTGAAGGTCTTACGGAAGCGCTTGCCCTTGATCGGCTCTACATCCACTTTCCAGCGCCCGCCCGGCTGTTGCTCTATAGCCATTAAACGGCACGTCCCCAACAAACATGACATTCTTCAAGGATGCCTTTGATGTGCTTAAAGAGCATGTCTTCATCCATGCCTTTTGCCGCGTAGTAGTCGCGGATTTTCATGATTGCCCAGGGTCAAAGGTGCGCTGCGCCGTGATTCCGTTCGACAGAACGGTAGAGCTGTTCCGACGAGCCGGGAGCGCGGCCCTGGACCCGTTCGAATGGGTCAGGGTCATGCGGCCCGGTACGTTGCCGGAACCATGCCGTTCGCGGTGCCGCATCGCACTGATAGTGCGAATGTTGGAGAAGAAGATTTCCTCCGGGTAAGTCATGTCACCAGTAGGCGACAAAATCAGAAAGTACCCATGCGGATACACCCCTTCCACTGGGAGCACGAAGCCGACGACGTGGAAGAGACACCAGAGCGGATCGGGATCATCCGGCCAAACCAGTTCCATGAGGACGAGCTTGCCCATGTAGTCCGGTGCCAGAGATGGCGTCACGACATTGCATTCGCTATGCATGGTCGTAGTCCCCCTCTTTGAATTCCTTCTTACCGTTCAGCAGATCGGCGCGGAGCTTGGCCACATTGACCAGGCGGAAGTCGGCATAGGTGACGCTGGGAATAGTTCCGTTCTCCACCCACTCAACGACTTCACCTACCGGAATACCGCTAGCCGCGGCGAAGGTGACTATGCTGCACAAGTCTTCGATGGCGGCACCGATCGCAACCACGTTGCCCTGTTTCGAGTTCGGGTTAGTCATAGCGTCCATTCCTGTTCGAGAAGTTGGCTAGTCAGCAGCGCGACGTTGACGACGACGTGTTTGCCGACCTTGTGGGAGGGGATGTAGCCGTGGCGAATCCAGCCCCAAACGATGTCGTGGCTTTGGCTCATCCGTATCCAGTCGGCGAACTCGCGCCATGGCATTACGGGCGGAGCCGGCTGGACTGGCAGGTCTTTCAGCGTGAGGTTGGTTCCTTCCATCGTGATGGCCTTTGCTGCACTATGTTGGTCATTAGAAGACTTAAATATGGATTTAATCCATATGGAAAGTATCCATAAACAATCAAATTATGGCAATAGTCCATAAATCGTCTTTGGTAATCGTTCCGAGATGCTTGATAGAGCCCTTAAATTACTAGAAATGACCAGCCTCAAAGACCTTGCTGAGGTGAACAGCAAGGAATACGTGAGGTGGCAGAGCATCAAGCGCGGGAAAGCAAGGATCAGCGCAGAAGAGATCGAGCAGCTCGGCAAGCTCTACCCGAGTTACCGCTGGTGGCTCATGACAGGTGACGTGATGCCAGACAAAGGGCAGACCAGCCCTGATTACGACGAGGCCAACCGAAACTTGACCAGCCCGAACGCGGGATAGCGATTACCCAGGAAGTAGCTAGGCGCTGGTATGCCCGCAGCAACAGGCAGGGAAGTTAATGAAAAACCACGAAGACTTAAGAAGCCTCGCCAATTATTTTATTGATAAGCAAAAGCGAGCAAAGGAGCGACTTAAGTCACGTAGGGAGAATGCGTGGCACTTTGGCCTAATAGACTTCAAAAGCAGTATTCAGGAAGGATATTGCGTAATTCCCGAGACCATTTACTTGGAGCCTGTAATAGAACCGCCGGGAGAGATTGACCTAGCACGTGCGCTCATAAGAAAAGAGCTATTAAGCCCGGTAGCTCGTTACTCCCGCAAGATAGATTACGAGCTTGTTGTAATCTCAGAAGATGGCCAAGCCGCTTTTAACATGGCTTGGTGGGCTATTGGCCTATTAAGAATTAAATCTAATGCAGATTTTTTAGTACCCGTAACCGCTAACTATTCGTGGTCAAGCATTGCAGGCCTAGATGACTCAGCCTGCGCAGTCACACTTCTGGAAGATGTACCCAGAGCCCACTCTATAGGCGATCCAAGAACTGTAGAAAAAGCACATTTAGACTGGATGGGCAGCCACATAACCGGCTACGCAAGTCTACTAGAGAATGCAAGCTTTAGATTAGCCGTTGATGCGCTTACGACACATCAGCATCAGAGTAATACACGAATGATGGTAGCAATGCTTTGGTCTGGGATTGAAGCACTATTTAACATACACAGCGAGATCAGCTTTCGACTAGCCATCTATATTGCCACTGTGACTGAAGAGGCAGGCCCGAAGCGCAAGAGTGCATATGACAAAGTAAAGAAACTGTACGGAATCCGCTCAAAGGCGGTACACGGTGGCAAGCTAACTGATACCCAGGCACTAGAGCACATTCTAAATATCAGAGTAATACTTTCTAAAATATTAATAACTTACATAGAGAAAGAATTCATTCCAACAGAGGAATGGATAGAGTCCGAGCTTTTCGGATGCCACTAGGCCCAATAGACATCAACAACTTCGCAAATCATCTCACTCCAAGACCATAGTAACAATTCCGCTAGCTGCTTGATAAAGTCTTATACTGGGATTACTCACACAGAATGCTCTAACCGACTCAAGTACAGTAGGGACGTCAAAGTCTGCCGCTTTCTGTGTAACTTCATCAGGCATGCCCTGCGATAGAGCAAACCCAATATTCATATTCAGAGCGCCAGAGTAGTAGCCAAGCACCCACTGGCCAACCGAAGCGCTGGTAGTAAAATCTTCTGGCGTCAAATATTCACATTTCGATGTACCAATACCTTGGACAACCGGAGCACCAACAGCAGCGCCAGGCGATGCTGCAAGAACCAATAAAGGGAAAAAAAGCCGGACGTCCGTGCAACGCATATTGGATACTCCCTGTCTCTGGCGGTAAGCAATCTTGATGCTAGATCAGGAATAGAAAAGTGTCGAAATCACAGGCTATAGAAGGCCGACACTGACCAGAGTGGCCTAATTCGGAAGCCCAGCACAGCCAGCGTTGACCAACGAAGGTAATCAACAACCAGCGCTACAACCAGGTTCAAATCCCCCCGGCTCCACCAAACACGCGAACTAGAGCCCCTGATCATCCCGGATGATTCAGGGGCTTTTGCTTTCTGGCGTTTGCAAATCGAAAGCGCCTTCCCTGCCGGCTGAAAAATCCGTGCCCCAGTCGCCAAATCCCGCAAATTCGGTGCTGGACGCCCAAAAATAAAGGGCGTAGAAATGACAATACGTGGCTGATCCATGGCCGCTTATCCCCACCTCCCGCCAAGCCCAGGTCGTTACGTTCCAGCACGACTAACCACAGCTTCGCTGAAGCCTAATCAGGATCGTGGATTCCATTCGCTGAGCCGCTGAGTCGGACATCGTTTCCGTGCGCGCTCGCAATAAGGAAATTCGCCATGGGCCTGGTCAACCGTGCCAGCTTTGAAGCACCGCTGTACATGAACGATGACTCACTGCATGTAGACGTGCTCTGGCACGGGCAGCAGGTGGTTGCCATCAACATTTTCTTCAATGACATCCTCCAGGCGGTCTATTACCCGCCCCAGCCGAGCACGGCCGAGCCCAGCGAGCTTGAGCGGCTATGCCGCATTGCGCTTGCCCGCTTCCAGTCCGATAAACATGAACGGCAGAATGCGACCAACCGCCCGGCCATCGTGCTTGAACCGAATGCGCCGCAGTACGAGGGCATTCTGCTGAGCCTTCCGGGCGGCGGAGCACAGTACTCACTGATGGACGAAAAACAGCCTGCCTAGACTCGTTGAGTCGAGCCTCTTGCGCCCGCAGGCCGCCTGGCTGAACGGGGGCGCTGCCCATGCGGCGCGGTGAGCCGACTGTTGAACAGAAACCAAAAAGCCCGCTAACTGCGGGCTTTTTGGTGCTGGGCACTCTCACCTCAAAAGGTGTACGTCAGGCCGATGCGCGCCGACGAGCTGGTCCACTCGCTCTTGACCCGGCCGTTGGCGGACGAAAAAAGAGCGCCGGTGTTGTACAAGACCCGACTGTGCGAATCCACCTGGGTGTCGCCCAGGTCGTAATAGAGGTACTCGGCGCGGATACGCAATTGCGGCGCGACGGCGAACTCGCCCCCCAGGCCCGCGACCCAACCGGTGCGATTTGCCGAGCTGCTGGTCGTCGAGGAGAGGAAAGCAGGTGGCGGTGCCGTCGGTCCCAGCAGCGGCGCATACGAATTGAGCTCGGTCGACAACTTGGCGTGGGCGACACCCGCCGTGAGATAAAGCAGCCAGTTGTCCTGCGCATAGCCGAAGCGCCCACGAAGTGTGGCCAGGTAATGCAGGTTGAACGCCTGATCGTATTCATATTGCTGCTGGTTAGCGGGGAAGCGCTCCAGCTGCGTTGTGTTGAGGCCTGAGGAACGCGATTTGGCCCCATCCTGCAGGTCTGCCTCGATACCGTAGACCAGGGCGCCCTGGTTCCACAGGTAGCCCGCATAGACCCCGGGCTTCACACGATGCGCCCGCGCGGTATCGGTGTAGGTCATCGAGCCGACCATCGCATCCGATATCTCTGTCACCCCGAACCCGACCCCCAGGGGACCGCGCTGGGCCGTGGCGTCGGACTGCACCACCAACCGGGTATCCGCCGCGAACAGGCCCACATAAGGGCCTGACCAGGCGCCGCTGTCACCCGCGACCGCCAGACCGCAAAAAAAGAACGCACCACCTGCAATGAGATTTTTCACCGTGCCGATACCCGTCGATCCCTGAAGAACGCGACACTATCACCTCGCCAGCACGTCGGACAGCCGACTCACGCAAAGAACAGCGAGACCGATCATCGGGCAACATCTGCGAACAACGCCCAAAAGATCACACCAGTATTATCCAACCGCCTTCACACCACCTTGTCCAGCGTGATCGGCAACCGACGAATACGCTTCCCGGTGGCGTGGTAGACAGCATTGGCCACCGCGGCGGCGACGCCGACGATGCCGATTTCGCCGACCCCCTTGGAACCCAGGGCGTTTACTGCCTGGTCATCCTCTTCGACGAAAATCACTTCGATATCGCCGGCATCGGCGTGGACCGGTACATGGTATTCGGCGAGGTTGTGGTTCATCACGCGGCCAAGTCGGTGGTCGATCCTGGCTTCTTCCTGCAAGGCCATGCCGAGGCCCCAGACCACGCCGCCGAGTATCTGGCTGCGGGCGGTTTTCGGGTTGATCACGCGGCCGGCGGCGATGGCGCTGACCACCCGGGTGACGCGGATGCTGCCCAGAGCCTCGTCCACCTGCACCTCGACGAAGACCGCCGAGTGGGTGGCGCTGGCAAATGGCTCACGCTGCTTACCCGGCCTGGCCTCGACCTGCGTCTCCAGGCTGCCGTGGCGCGCCAGCAGTGCTTGCCAGTCGACAGCGAGGCTGCTGTCGTCGCCCTGCTGGACACGCCCACCGATACAGCGCAATTGGCTGGCATCGGTGAACGGGGCATCGGGCAGCTGCCGGGCGGCTTCGCACAGGCGTTCAGCCAAGGCCAGGCAGGCCTCGCGCACAGCGCTGCCCACCGATGACACGGTAAACGAGCCGCCCTGCAGCGGCGCGGTCGGCAGTGCGGAATCACCCAGTTTGAACACCACCTGTGCCGGGTCCAGGCCCAGGGTGTCGGCGGCGATCTGGGTCATGGCGGTGGCGGTACCCGGGCCGATGTCGCAGGTGGCGCTGGCCACGATCAGGCGACCGTCGGCACTCAGGCTGGCCCGCGCGCTGGCCGGCATCTGCATGGCTTCCCAGACGCCGGTCGCCATGCCCCAGCCGATAAGTTGCTCGCCGTCGCGCATGCTGCGTGGTTGCGCGCTGCGCCGGCTCCAGCCGAAGGCCTCGGCGCCCTGCTGGTAGCAGGCGCGCAGCTCCTTGCTGGAATAGGGCTTGCCCTTGTTCTGGTCTGTGTCGCTGTAGTTGAGCAACCGCACCTGCAGCGGGTCAGTGCCGGTGGCGCAGGCCAGTTCGTCCATCGCCGACTCCAGGGCGAACAGCCCGGTGGCCGCGCCAGGCGCGCGCATGTCCAGCGGGGTGTAGACATCCAGCGGCACCAGTTTGTAGTCCAGGCGCAGGTGGTCGCAGTGATAGAGCATGCCGGACCAGGTGACCACCTGTTCGGTGAAGTCTTCGAAACGCGACGTCTGCCCGATGGCCTCGTGGGTCAGACCCTGAAGCCTGCCGTCGTTCGAGGCGCCCAGGCGCAGGCGCTGCACAGTGCGCGGCCGGTAGCCGAAGGTGAACATCTGCTGACGGCTCAACACCACCCGCACCGACCGCTTGAGCACCAGCGCCGCCATGGCCGCCAGCGGCAGCTGGTACTGCGGACGCAGGCCAGAACCGAAAGCGCCGCCGACGAACGCCGACAACACCCGCACCCGTGACGGCTCGAGCTTGAGCACGTTGCACAGGTATTGCTGGCTGTTCTGCGGCCCCTGGGTCTTTTCATGCACCAGCAAGCGGCCGTCGGGCTGGTAGATCACCGTCGAGGCGTGGGGCTCCATCGGATTGTGGTACTCGCTGGGCAACTCGTACTCCAGCGCCAGCTGTACCTCGGCGGCAGCGATGGCCGCGTCGGCGTCTCCCCGGGGCTTGGGCAGATCGGCCGGCGCCGGGTGGGCACGAACCAGTGCCTCGCTCAGGTCCGTGGCGTGGTCGTCGACCTCATAGTCCACCCGCACCAGGGACGCCGCATGCCGCGCCAGCTCCAGGCTGTCGGCCAGCACCAGCGCCACCGGCTGACCGCTGTAGCGCACCCGCGCATTGAACAGCGGGCGGAATGGCGAACCGTCCGCCGCGTCTTCGTCCTCGTAGCTTTCGTCTTCGCAGGCCATGGGCGGACGGTTTTCGTGGGTCAGCACCAGTGTCACGCCAGGCAATGCCAGGGCCGACGAGGCATCGATGGCACGGATACGGCCCCGGGCAATGGCACTGCAAACCACGCTGCCGTGCAGCAGGCCATCGGCGGGATATTCAGCCGCGTAACGCGCCTGGCCGGTGACCTTGGCCACGCCGTCGACACGGTCGAGCGGCTGGCCGATGGAGTGCGTCGTCATGCGGGCGTCCCCTTGGCAGCAGTGGTCAGGGCGCGAACGATGGCGCGGCGCAGCAGCTCGACCTTGAACGCGTTGTGTTGCAGCGGCTGCGCGCCTTGCAGCATGCGCTCGGCAGCGACGCGAAAACTCGTTTCGTCCGGCGCCTGGCCGACCAGCGCCGCCTCGACCTCGGGTCGTCGCCACGGCTTGTGCGCCACGCCGCCCACGGCCAGGCGTGCGGCCTGGATACGCCCATCGGCATCGAGCGCCACCGCCGCGGCCACCGACACCAGGGCGAAGGCGAACGACGCTCGGTCGCGCACCTTGAGGTAGGCGCTATGTGCGGCGAAGCCCTCGGCCGGCAACTCGATGGCCAGGATCAGCTCACCGTCTTCAAGCTGGGTGTCGCGCTGCGGTGTATCCCCGGGCAGGCGGTGGAAATCGACGAATGCCACACGCCGCTCGCCTAGGGAGCCCGCCACGATCACCTGCGCATCGAGAGCCGCCAGGGCCACGCAGAAGTCGGAAGGATGCACCGCCACACAGTGCTCGCTGGCACCGAATAGTGCGTGGTTGCGATTGAGCCCGTCACGCGCCGGGCAACCGCTGCCGGGCTCGCGCTTGTTGCACGGCGTCTGGCTGTCATAGAAGTAGTGGCAGCGAGTGCGCTGCAGCAGGTTGCCGCCGGCGCTGGCCATGTTGCGCAACTGGGGCGATGCGCCGGACAGCAGCGCCTGGCTCAGCAGCGGATAGCGCTGCTCGATCTCGGGGTGCCAGGCCAGGTCGGCATTGCTCACCAGCGCCCCGATGCGCAGCCCGCCCTCCGCTGTCTTCTGGACATCGCGCAGGGGCAGCGCGTTGATGTCGATCAGCCTCTGCGGGCGCACCAGGTTTTCCTTCATCAGGTCAACCAGGTTGGTGCCGCCGGCAATGAACAGGCTGTCCGGCCCCGCCAGGCGCAGGGCTTCCTCGACCTGCCGGGGTTTGCTGTAGGCGAAGGGCGTCATGGCCGCTCTCCGGCGTCGCACTCGGGCAACGCATCCTCGATGGCCGCCAGGATGTTGCTGTAGGCCCCGCAGCGGCACAGGTTGCCGCTCATGCGCTCACGAATGTCGGCAGTACCCGCCACCCGCCCTTCGCCGGCCAGCCCCACCGCCGAGCAGATCTGCCCCGGCGTGCAGTAACCACACTGGAAGGCATCGTGGCGAATGAACGCACGCTGCATGGGGTGCAGGTCCTCGCCGTCGCCTAGCCCTTCGATGGTGGTGAGTTCGTGGCCATCGAGCATCACCGCCAGCAGCAGACAGGCGTTCACCCGGCGACCGTCGAGCAGCACCGTGCACGCGCCGCACTGACCGTGGTCGCAGCCTTTCTTGGTGCCAATCAGGTCGAGCCGCTCACGCAGCAGGTCGAGGGTAGTGATCCACGGATGGACCTCGACCCGGTAGGGCGCGCCGTTCAGGGTCAGGGCTATCGCCTGGCGTTCGAAGCCTTCGGTACTGGTCATGCTCATGGGCAACCTCGGTCAGTCGGATGTCTTGGTGCATCCATGATTTTTCTGAGACCGACACCGGCAAATCGTTCAGGTCGCGTGTGAGCAGCGACGCGATGCCCCGGGCGCCGGCCGTCTCAGCGCACGACGTTGGCAGCAGGTCGCAGCGCCAGGGCCTCGGCTCGGGCGGCATCCATGACATCTGGCTGGTCAGGCAGCGCCTGGGCCGTGGCATCCGCTTCGGGGATGGTCCGATAGCCGTGCGGGTTCAGGCGCTGCCAGCGCCAGGCGTCTTCCAGCATCACGCGCAGACCACGCCGGGCGACCCACCCCAGTTCCAGCTCGGCCTTCATCGGGTCGGCCCAGCACTCGGCGATATCCCCGGAGCGCCGCGCGGCGATGCGAAACGGCAGCGCTCGGCCGCTCACCCCCTCGAACGCTCGGAGCATTTCCAGCACCGAGTAGCCCCGACCGGTGCCCAGGTTCCAGACCGACACCCCTTGCGTCTGGGCGAGGCGGCCCAGGGCGCACAGGTGCCCTTCGGCCAGGTCCATGACATGGATGTAATCGCGCACCCCGCTGCCGTCCCGCGTGGGGTAGTCATCGCCATACACGCGCAAGTAGGGGCGACGGCCGATGGCCACGTGCAGCATGTAGGGCAGTAGGTTGTTGGGGATGCCGTCGGGGTCTTCACCGATCAGGCCCGACGGGTGAGCACCGATGGGGTTGAAGTAACGCAACAGGGCGATGGACCAGCGGCCGTCTGAGTCGGCCAGCGCCTTGAACACGTTCTCCGCCATCAGCTTCGACTGGCCGTAGGGGTTGGTCGGAATGCCCGTGGTGCAACGTTCGCTGATCGGTGCGTTGACCGCTTCGCCGTAGACGGTGGCCGACGAGCTGAACACCAGTTCGAATATCCCCGCGTCCGCCATGGCCTGGCACAAGGTGATGCTGCCCGCGACGTTGGTTTCGTAGTAGCGCAGCGGGTCCTGCACGCTCTCGCCCACCGCTTTGAGCCCGGCGAAGTGCATGACGGCGGTGATGGGCCACTGCTGGAACAGTTCATCAAGCAGCGTACGGTCACGGATGTCGCCCTCGACGAACCAGGCGGCGCGACCGGCGATCTGCGCCACCCGTTCGAGCGAGGCCCGGGAGCTGTTGCACAGGTTATCCAGAACCAGCACATCGTGGCCGGCTTGCAACAGCGAAAGCACCGTGTGGGAACCGATGTAACCGGCTCCTCCCGTGACCAGAATCATATGACCTCCAGCGAGACAAGGGCTTGAAGGGACCGGCCATGCGCTTGCCGATGGAGGAACCTTCGCCGCGGTTTAGGGGCGCGATCCCAAATACCGACGGGGCCGTATCGTGCGGAGTTCAAGGAGAACGATGAACGCACCCGCAGACGGCAGCTCAGCCGATTTGTTGAACTGCCCGCCCCGGCCGTCCTCCACTGCTCGTATCACCTCTTTGCTCGAATCGACGATGCAGGCGCGTCGCACGTTGTGCTGCGCCTGCCACCTAGGGAGACGGAACATGAGTTGGGCAGGCCCCTTTCAGCAGCCAATCGGAAAATCCTCTTCACAGCCCGATGCATCCGACGCCGCCGTGGTGTTCGATCCCCTGATCCCGACCCTGCTGTGCCTGTCGCACCTGCGCTGGAGCTTCGTCTACCAGCGCCCGCAACACCTGATGTCGCGCTTCGCACGGGAATACAACGTCCTGTTCTTCGAAGAGCCCGTGCCGACCGACGAAGCCGAACCGTGGCTGGAAATCCGCCCCGACGAAGAAGGCGTGCAGATCCTGGTGCCGCGCCTGCCGGAGGGTCTCAACGCCGAACGCACCGAAGATGCCCTGCGCGCCCTGCTCGATACCTACCTCGGCCGGCTTGAGGTCGAGGACCTGCTGCTCTGGTACTACACGCCCATGAGCCTGGCGTTCACCCGTCACCTGCAGCCCAGGCTCACCATCTACGACTGCATGGACGAGCTCTCGGCATTCAACGGCGCGCCACCCGAACTGCTCGAGCGCGAGCGCGAGCTGCTCGAGCGCGCCGACCTGGTGTTCACCGGCGGGCACAGCCTGTGGGAGGTCAAGCGCGAGCTGCATGGCAATGTCCATGCATGCCCGAGCAGCGTGGATACCGCCCACTTCGCCACCGCGCGCGGCTTCCAGAACAACCCTCCCGACCAGGCTGGCATCGATCGACCGCGCTTCGGCTTCTACGGCGTGATCGACGAACGCTTCGATACCGCGCTGCTCGACCAGGTCGCCACGCTGCGCCCGGATTGGCAGTTCGTGATGATCGGGCCGGTGGTGAAGATCGACCCGGCCGCCCTGCCCCAGCGACCGAACGTTCACTTCCTCGGCGGCAAGACCTACGACGAGCTGCCGCAATACCTCGCCGGATGGAACGTGGCGCTGATGCCCTTCGCGCTGAACGAATCGACCCGTTTCATCAGCCCGACCAAGACCCCTGAATACCTCGCCGGCGGCTGCCCGGTGGTCTCCACCCCCATCACCGACGTGGTGCGCAGCTACGGCAAGAGCGGTGTGGTGCTGATCGCCGACACCCCGGAGAAATTCGTCGTCGCCTGCGAAAAAGCCCTTGAGCTGGTCGCAGACCGAGCGGCATTTCTCGAACACGCCGACCGGGTGCTGGGCGATATGTCCTGGGACCAGACCCAGGCACAGATGAAGGAGCAGATCGAATGCCTACGCTGAACGCCAACAACCGCCTGGAAGGCGAACGAGGTTTCGATTACCTGATCGTCGGCGCAGGCTTCGCCGGCAGCGTGCTTGCCGAGCGCCTGGCGGCCGGGCTGGGCAAACGGGTATTGCTGATCGACCGCCGCCCGCACATCGGCGGCAACGCCTACGATCACCATGACGAGTCCGGCGTGCTGATCCACCGCTACGGCCCGCACATCTTCCACACCAACGCCCAGCGCATCGTCGACTACCTGTCACGCTTCACCCAGTGGCGGCCCTACGAGCACCGGGTGCTTGCCGTGGTGGACGAGCAGCAGGTGCCGATCCCGATCAACCGCACCACCCTCAACGCCCTGTACGGCCTCGAACTGAGCACCGACGAAGAGGCCGAGCACTACCTGGCCAGCCGCGCCGAACATGTGGAAACCATCCGCACCAGCGAAGACGTGGTGATCAACCAGATCGGCAGCGAGCTGTACGAGAAATTTTTCCGCGGCTACACACGCAAGCAATGGGGTCTGGACCCGTCACAGCTGGACAAGTCGGTCACCTCGCGGATTCCCACCCGCACCAACACCGACGACCGCTACTTCACCGACAGTTTCCAGCAGATCCCCCTGCACGGTTACACGCGAATGTTCGAGCGCATGCTCGACCATCCGAACATCACGCTCATGCTCGATACCGATTACCGCGAGGTCCGCGACACGGTCGACCACGAGCACCTGATCTATTGTGGGCCGATCGACGAATACTTCGACTTCCGCTTCGGCAAGCTGCCGTACCGCTCGCTCCGGTTCGAACACAAGCGCCTGGACCAGGAACAGTTCCAGGCCGTCGGCACGGTCAACTACCCGGACGAAGCCGTGCCCTACACCCGCATCAGCGAGTACAAGCACATCACCGGCCAGCAGCACCCGACGACCAGCATCACCTACGAATACCCATCCGCCGAGGGCGATCCCTACTACCCGATCCCGCGCCCCGAGAATGCCGCGCTGTACAAGCGTTACCAGCACCTGGCGGACGCCACGCCGGGCGTTACCTTCGTCGGCCGCCTGGGCACCTACAAGTACTACAACATGGACCAGGTGGTGGGGCAGGCGCTGGCGGTGTACCAGCGCATCGAAGAGGCGCAGCAGGAGGCTGTCGTGCCGCTGCCGGCCGCTCAGGGCGACAGCCTGGCCAGCCCGGCGCAGTGAGGATCGACGATGCATGCACCCTCGCTGTTCGACAGTTTCTTCATGGGCGGTTTCGAGTGTTCGACCCATCGTCGGCAGGATGGCCGGCGCCTCGACCTGATCAAGGGCACCGCCCACCATCGCTGGGCGAGCGAAGACTACACCGCGCTGCAGCAACAGGGGCTGCGCAGCGCCCGCGATGGCCTGCGCTGGCACCTGATCGAAACCACGCCCGGCCACTACGACTGGTCCGGGTTCCTTCCGCAACTGCGCGCCGCCGAGCAGACGGGTACCCAGGTGATCTGGGACCTGTGCCATTACGGCTGGCCTGACGACATCGACATCTGGCGCCCACAGTTCGTCGAGCGCTTCGCCCGCTTTGCGGCGGCCACGGCGCGCATCGTGCGGGAGGAAAGCGACCGTATACCGTTCTACTCGCCCCTCAACGAAATGTCGTTCTGGGCCTGGGCCGGCGGCGAGGTCGCCTACTTCGCGCCACTAGGCACGGGCCGTGGCGACGAACTCAAGCACCAGCTGGTGCGAGCCAGCATCGCCGCCATCGACGCGATCCGCACGGTCGATCCCCGCGCCCGCTTCGTGCAGGTCGACCCGGTCATCCATGTGGTGCCGCGCAGTAGCCGGGCGAGCGAACAGGAGGAAGCCGAGCGCTACCGCCTCTCCCAGTTCCAGGCCTGGGACATGCTGGCAGGCCTGCAGTGGCCGGGCCTTGGCGGCAAGCCCGAGTACCTGGATATCCTCGGGGTGAACTACTACGACAATAATCAGTGGTTCCTCGGCGGCGGCACGCTGTGGCGCGGCGACCCGCTGTACCGGCCGTTCAGCGGCATCCTCACGGAGGTCTACCAGCGTTACCACCGACCGATGCTGGTGGCCGAGACTGGCGCCGAGGGCGAACGTCGCCCCGACTGGCTGCGCTACATCGGCGAACAGGTTCGCCTGGCCCTGCAACGTGGCCTGCCCCTGGAAGGCATCTGCCTGTACCCGATCCTCGACTACCCCGGCTGGACGGACGACCGCCATTGCGAAGCCGGCCTCTTCGGTTTCGCCGACGCCAGCGGCCAGCGCCCCGTGTTCGCGCCGCTGGCCGCAGAGCTGCGCCACCAGCAATCGCTGTTCGCGGCGCTGGCCGAGCAACTGGCCCGGCAGGCGTGAACATGCACACGGCCTTGCCGGGCAAGCCGGTGGCGTTTCTCGCCCGCTACGTCCGGCGGCGGCCCTGGCATTTCGGTGGCATGTTCCTGCTGATCGTTGGCGCTGGCAGCTGCGCGGTGGCCGTGCAGTACGGCATGAAGCTGCTGGTCGATGCGATGGCCACCCAGGACCGCCAGCACGCGGCCGTGTGGTTTCCGCTGGGCCTCTTCATCGGCCTGATCGTGGTAGAAAACGTCTTCTGGCGCCTCGGTGGCTGGCTGGGCTGCCGCACGGTGGTCGCCAGTTGCGTGGACATCCGGGTCGACCTGTTCCGGCACCTGACCGGTCATCCCATGCGCTACTTCGCCCAGCACTACGCCGGCGCCCTGGGCAACCGCATCTCCGCCACCGGCCAGGCGGCCGGTGCCATTTATGGCGGTCTGGCCTGGAAGATCATGCCGCCCTGCGTGGATTTCCTTGGCGCCGTGATCGTGCTGTTCACCGTGCACACGCACATGGCCTGGGCCCTGATCGGCTTCGTCCTGGTGGTCGGCGCACTGATCATTTCATTCGGCATCCGTGGCCGCGCCAAGCACCAGCGTTTCGCCGCCCAGGCGGCACGGGTCGGCGGCGAGCTGGTGGACGTGGTCTCCAACGTCTGGACGATCAAGGCGTTTTCCGCCCGGGACCGCGAAAGCCAGCGCCTGGCCGAGGAAATTGGCCTGGAGGCACGGGCCCAGCGGCGCAGCTGGATGTACCTGGAAAAAGCGCGGGTGATCCACGACATCTGCCTGTCGCTGATGGCCGGCGGCATGCTGATCTGGGCGATCCAGCTGTGGCTGGCGGGCACCGTCACCGCCGGCGACGTGGTCATGGTCAGCGCCCTGACCTTTCGCATCCTGCACGGCTCCCGTGACCTGGCGCTGGCCCTGGTGGACACCACCCAGCAGATCGGCGCCATCGACGACACCCTGAAAATCATCGTGCAGCCCCACGGGCTGGACGATCCCGAGCCGCAACTGGCGCTGTTTCGCGGTGACATCGAGTTCCGCAACGTGTGCTTCGCCTACCCGGACGGACGCACGGTGTTCGAGCACTTCGACCTGCACATTCCGGTCGGGCAGAAGGTCGGCATCGTTGGCGCGTCGGGGGCCGGCAAGTCGACCCTGATCAGCCTGATCCAGCGCCTCGACGACGTACAGCGAGGCTGCATCATGATCGACGGCCAGGACATCAGCGAAGTCAGCCAGGACAGCCTGCGCGCGCGCATGGCCGTGGTGCCGCAGGAGACTGCCCTGTTCAACCGCAGCATCCGCGAGAACATCCGCTACGGCCGCCCCCACGCCAGCGACGAAGACGTGATCGCCGCCGCGCGCCACGCCTTCTGCGACGACTTTGTCCGGCAGTTGCCAGAGGGTTACGACACCCAGGTGGGCGAGCGCGGCGTGATGCTGTCCGGTGGCCAGCGGCAGCGCCTGGGCATTGCCCGGGCCTTCCTCAAGGACGCACCGATTCTGGTCCTCGACGAAGCCACATCGGCCCTCGACACCCATTCCGAAGCAGAGATCCAGACCGCCCTGGGCGACCTCATGCAGGGCCGAACGGTGCTGGCGGTCGCCCATCGCCTGTCCACCCTCGCCAGCTTCGACCGGGTGCTGGTCCTGGAAAACGGCCGGATCATCGAAGACGGCCCGCCGCAGCAGCTGTGCCTGCAAGACGGCACGTTCTCGCGACTCTGGCGTACCCAGGCCGCGGGCTTCATGGACGTCGAAGGCTGAATCTCCCAACCACGCGTCATCCACTGGCTATTGCCCAGGAGCAATCACATGAATCACCTATCCCTTCCGCTGCTGCTATGCGCCGCCCTGTCTCTGCCGCTTACCGCCCACGCCCAGCCACCGGCCGGCACACCCGGTGATGGCCGGGGCTCGATTTCCAGCCCGTCCGGCAACCCGGGACCGCAGGAGGAGGTCGAGACGCGCCGCAACGCCGACGGCGAGGTCGAGACCCTGGACGGCCGCCCGGTCAACACGCGCGACGGCAACATGACCAACGACGGCGACCGTGACGACTCCCCCGAGCACTCCAGCCCCGGGGGTCCGACCGACGGCGGAACGGACCCGGGAACACGCGAATGAGCACCCTGCGCCAGCCGCGACGAAACGCCCGGCTGGCGCGCCACCGCAAGCCCTTCTCGAACGGGGCAGGAGCATCGCCATGAGTGACATCCGGGTTGGTATTTCAGGGTGGCGCTATGCGCCGTGGCGCGGCGATTTCTACCCCAAGGGCCTGGTCCAGCGCAAAGAGCTGGAGTTCGCCTCGCGGGAGGTGAACAGCATCGAGATCAACGGTTCCTTCTACGGCCTGCAAACCCCGCAGCGCTATGCCGCCTGGTACGCCGAAACGCCGGAAGATTTCGTCTTCAGCGTCAAGGCACCGCGTTTCATTACCCACGTGCGTCGGCTCAACGACATCGGCCAGCCATTGGCGAATTTCTTCGCCTCCGGCCCCCTGACCCTGAAAGAGAAACTGGGGCCCGTGCTCTGGCAGTTTCCGCCGAGCTTTCGCTTCGATGAAAAACAGTTCGGCGACTTCGTCGCGCAGCTGCCTGCCGATACAGACCAGGCGCGCCACCTGGCCCGCCGGGCCGACGCCCGCCTGCACGTGAGCGGCTACCTGGACGCGGCAGCCGACAAGGCACTGCGCCATGCCGTGGAAATCCGCAACGACAGCTTTCGCAGCCCCGCCTTCGTCGAGCTGTTGCGCCAGCACAACATCGCCCTGGTGGTGGCAGACACGGCCGGCAAATGGCCCTACGTCGAGGATGTCACCGCCGACTTTCTCTACTTGCGCCTGCACGGTGACGCCGAGCTCTACAGCAGCGGCTATTCACCCGAGGCGCTGCGGCGGTGGCAGGCACGCATCGAAGCCTGGACGGCCGGCAAGCAACCCAGAGACGCTCACCTGATCGACGCCAAGCATCACCCCCGCTCGATACCCCGCGATCTGTACTGCTACTTCGACAACGACATGAAAGTCCGCGCGCCCTACGATGCGCGCCAGCTCTGGCAGAACCTGGAACAGGATCGCAGCATAAGCGCCTGACCATCACACCTGCGCCACTCGGCCAAGCGCAGGCGCAATTGCCTCTGACTCCCATTGCAGAGGCGTCGCGCTCTTTTCCGTCCTGGAAAACCCGAGAAAACCCCTACCGTTCGTCGCATGACCTTTCCGTGACATTCCGTTTTCCGGCGCTGCGCTTCCAAAAAACTGACGCGCCCCTCTAGCACGGGGCTGGCGTCGATTATGGACGAGGCGTTTTCGTCGTTCCGCTGTCACCCCAAAAAAATGATTTCATTTCAATATCACAGCCACTTTTCGCCTTTTTTTTGACGTCATTAAGGTGACGATCGGTCATTAACAAAGCCCGCCGCTGACCGTATAAAGCGCTCCGCGAGATGGCTGCAGCCTTCGGACAAGAACGTGATTCCTTCTCTTTTAGTTCGTGTGCAACAGTCCGGATGCCAGGTACGACCTACCCCCTCGTGGACATGTATTGCCCCCGACTGAACGCTCTCTTCTGAGGTGTTAGTCAATGATCGACCTTGCTACCTGGAACCTGTCCGTCCCCGTTGGCGTACCTGCTGCAACCATTGAAACGCCCCTGTTGGTGGGCGGCTACCAGGACCATTACTTCCAGAACATCGGCGGCACCGTGTTCTTCTGGGCGCCCGTCAACGGCACCACCACCCAGAGCGCGTCGTACCCCCGCTCCGAGCTGCGCGAAACCTTCGCCGACGGCACCCTGCACAACTGGACCTACCCCGGTGCGGACCATTACCTGCGGGCGGCGCTGAAGGTCAGCCAGGTGCCTTCCACCGGCAAGGTGGTGATTGGCCAGATTCATGCGCACAAGAGCACCGCGCCGCTGCTCAAGCTCGAGTACCAGTACAAGGAAAAGACCCGTACCGGCAACCTGGTGGCCAAGGTGCGCCTGACCCCGGACAGCGAGACCCAGGTACACAACGTGCTCAGCGGCGTGGCGCTGGACCAGCGCTTCACCTACAGCATCGTGCTGAACGCCAAGGGCACCCTGACCGTGAACGTCAACGGCACTAAATGGACGGCCAAGATGGATTCGGCCTGGGCGGCCAAACCGCTGTACTTCAAGGCGGGGGTCTACACCCAGGACAACTCCGGCTATGAAACCGAGGCCGGCGCGGCGACGTTCTACAAGCTGGACATCGACCACACCCCGCTGACCGTGGCAGCGCCCTGAGGCCACGGCCGCAGAGGCCTGAGTGCCTCACCGCGCCCCTGCCCGTTTCGGCTGCCAGGGGCGTTTTTACCTGACACGAAACGGCGATTCGCCGGTCCAACCTTCGACCGAATCCGATGGGGCAGACCATGACGCAGCGCTCTCAGAAAGAACTCATGCTGGCCGGCGAACTCTATGTCGCCAGTTGCCCGGAACTGCAGGCGGACGCCCAGCGCGCCGCCGAGTGGATGGCGCGCTACAACGCCACTGGCGCCGCACCAGCGTCCGAGCGGCAGCGCCTGCTGAGCGAGCTGTTTGGCGAGGTGGGAGCGGACGTCTACATCCGGCCGCCCTTTCACTGCGACTACGGCTACAACATCCACCTCGGCGCCGGGGTGTTCATGAATTTCAACTGCGTCATCCTCGACGTCTGTGCCGTGCGGATCGGTGCTGGCACCCAGATCGGGCCTGGCGTGCAGATCCTCACCGCCGGCCACCCGCGCGAGCCGGCGCTGCGCGCGAAAATGCTGGAGTACGGCCGGCCGGTGTCCATCGGGGCCAATGTCTGGATTGGGGGTGGCGCGCTGATCCTGCCGGGCGTGAGCATTGGCGACAACGCGCTGGTCGGCGCGGGCAGTGTCGTCACCCGCGACGTGCCGGCGGGTGCGACCGTGGTCGGCAACCCGGCCCGGGTACGGGCATGATGCCGTGCCATTCCGCTGGCGGGCTACCCTGCCGGCCAGCGACGGGCGGCGTTAATTGAGGATGCCTGGGTCGGTCCGGCCATCGCCACCAGAACCACCCGGGTTGGTGGGATCGGCGGAATCGCCGGGTTCACCCTCCGGCGTATCGTCGCCATCGAGGGTGTTCGACTGCCCATCAGTGGGCTCCCGCCCCTGGCGATCGCTGTGGCGCTTGGCAGCCTTGTCACGCTGCCCTTCCTGGGCTTCTTCCTGCGCGCTTTCGGAGATGCCGGGGGCAACGTCGTGCTCGCCATGGGCGTCATCGTTCGACGCCTGGGCATACAGGCCGACGGATAACAGGGTGCCCAGCACGATGGCTGGGAAACGCAGCATGTTCATGGTGTGCTCCTTAAAGACAGGTGGCACGCGGAATCGCCCACCCTCAAGAGTTCCTACTGCGTTTCGGTGCGGAAAGTTCAGCCAATACGACGTATGCCTGCACGTCGACGGCAGCGATCCCGCGCCGGACAGGAGGGGTCATGCCTGACAAGCGATTCTTTGGCGGCCCGTACCGGCCTCTTGTAAACTCTCGCGGCCTTGCGCAACGCCGACCGGCGTCGCCCGCAAGCCCCCCGGACCATCTGGTAGTTCGTAGCATGCATGCCCAACGCCTGTGTCAGCGCCTGATCCTCTGGTTCCTGCTGAGCCTGACCGTGCTGGCGCTCCCCGCCCAGGCCTTGGAGCAGCCCGTTGACGTGGCAACCGTGGCCGCCGCCCCCCTGTCGCTGACCACCCACGTTGCCCTGCTGGAAGACCCGCAGCGCAACCTGACCCTGAACGATGTGCAGTCCCCCGAGCTGGCCGCGCGCTTCAAGGGCGACCAGCCACCCGGCAGTGCGCTGGGGCTGGGCTTCACCCGCTCGGCCTATTGGCTGCGCCTGACCCTGCGCAATTCGAGCGATGCCCCGCTGCAACGCATGCTGGTGGTCGAGAACCCGCGTATTTCTCACATCCAGGCGTACCTTCCGGACGCCATCGGCACCTACCGCACCATCGTCACCGGCTGCGACACACCGGCCTCGACCCGAGTGTACCCCAATCGCAATTTCGTGTTTCCGCTGACACTCGCTGCCCAGTCCGAACAGGTGCTGTACCTGCGCATGGAGTCCAGCGTCGGCCTGCTGATCCCGCTGCAGCTCTGGGAGCCGGCGGCCTTCCATGCCTACGAGCGCGACGACTACGTGGGCAAGGCCTGGTACTTCGGCATCGCCGCCGCGATGATCCTGTTCAACCTGATGCTGTTCGTGGCCCTGCGCGACCGCGTGTACCTGCTCTACGTGCTGTTCGCCGTGTGCATCTCGACCACTCTCGCGATCAAGAACGGGCTGGCGCCCGAATTCATCTGGGGTGGCATCTACCTGGATTCCAACGTCGCCTATTACTCGGGCGTATCACTGTCGCTGGCGGCCATGCTGCTGTTCATGCGGCGCATGCTGCAGACCGACCGGCTGCTGCCACGGGTGGACCGACTGCTGCTCGGCCTGGTCGTCCTCTACCTGCTGACGCCGGTGATCTATGCCCTGGCGCTGCCAGTGTTCGGCCGCCTGGCGATCCTGCTGAACCTGGCCACGGCGCTGCTGATCATCGGCGTGGGGTTGGCCTGCGCGTACAAGGGCCAGCGCAGCGCCTACTTCTTCCTCGGCGCCTTCGCCCTGCTGATGCTGGGCGGCGCCATGACCACCCTGCGGGCCATGGGCGTGATGCCCACCAACGTGTTCACCGTGGACGGAATCCAGCTGGGCTCGGCCCTGGAAATGATCCTGCTGGCCTTCGCTCTGGCCGACCGCTACAACGTGATGCGCCGGGACAAGGCCCGGGTCCAGGAAGAACTGCTGCAGGCACAACAGGCGCTGGTCGACAGTCTCAAGAACTCCGAGCGCGAGCTGGAGCAGCGGGTGGCACAGCGCACCGACGAACTGCAACTGCTCAACCGCAAGCTGGAAACCCTGAGCCTGACCGACGCCCTGAGCGGCATCGCCAACCGCCGGCACTTCGACCATGCACTGGCCCAGGAATGGAGCCGCGCCCAGCGCCTGGGGCACTCCCTGGCACTGGGTATCATGGATGTGGACTGGTTCAAGCACTACAACGACCACTACGGCCATCAGGCGGGCGACGTCTGCCTGCAGCGGATCGCCCACACCCTGTCGACCACCCTGGGCCGCTCCAGCGACCTGGTGGCGCGCTACGGCGGAGAGGAGTTCGTGTTCCTGGCGCCCATGACCGATGACATCGGCGCCCAGGAAATGGCACGCAAGGTGGTGCTGGCCGTGCAGGGTCTGGCGATGCCCCACGCGGCCTCGCCCATCGGTCATGTCACACTGAGCATCGGTGTCGCGGCCCTGATCCCGGAGCAGGACGACCTGCCGGAAAATCTGATGCAGCGTGCCGACGCAGCCCTGTACCAGGCCAAGAAACAAGGCCGCAACCGCGTCGCCCAGGGCTGATGGCGCACGGCTTCAGCCCCTTCCAGCGACCCACGCAATCATCTGCGCCGCAGGCCGCAGCCGCCGCTCGGAGCGGCTTCGCTACCCACACCTAGCTGACCACTGGCGACTGTTGATAGTTATTCCCATTTGAAATGTATTCTCCCTTAGGTAAGATGCGGCTCCTTCCCAGTGAGCCAGGAATCTCGTGTGGAGCCTGATCTCAAGAGCCTTTTCGCCAAACACTCGGCGGCTCTCCATCGTCTGCTGACGCGCAAGGTTCGAGACCCTCATCTCGCCGCCGACCTGGTCCAGGAGAGTTTCCTGCGGCTGGCCGAACAGCGCGGCAAGGAGCCGATCGAGAACATTCCGGCATATCTTTACCGCACCGCACGCAACCTGATGGTCGATCATTCCCGGCAGAACCAGCGGCGCCGGACCGACCTCGTACCCCACGAAGCGCTGCACGACATTGTCGAAGACGCTCCGTCGCTCGAAGAACAGGCAGCCGCCGCGCAGCACCTTCGACAGCTGCGCGAAGCTGTGGCTGAATTGCCGCCACGTACCCGGGAAATCTTTCGCCTCAACCGCATCGAAGGGCTGACCCACGCCGAAGTGGCGCGGCAGCTGGAGATTTCCGACAGTTCGGTACAGAAGCACCTCGCCAAGGCGCTGGCCCATGTCATGCAGCGCCTGAGAGAAGGGTGACGAATGGTTTACCGAGTTATCGCTTCCCAAGCGTCATCAGTCTTATAAAAGAGAAACGAGACCACCACGTGATCAGCCAGGAACGTCGGGACCAGGAAATACGCCAGGAGGCAGCGCAGTGGGCGGTGCGCCTGAGCGCAGGCGCGATGGGTGCCGAGCAGCGCGAAGAGCTGCAGCGCTGGCTGGGCGCGGACGAGCGGCACGCCCAGGAACTGGCGTTCGCCCAGAACACCTGGAAGGCGCTCGGCAAATTGGGCAGCATGCCCGCGCAACGCGGCCACGCCACCACATCATCGCCGCGCCAGCACGCCCGTCGCCCGCGCCGCATCGCACGCTGGGCAGCCAGCGCCGCTGCCGTGCTGCTGGTGGCGCTGATGCTGGGCGGCGAGCCGCAACAGCTGTGGTTGCCGCTGGTGGCCGACCATGCCACGGCGCGTGGCGAAATCCTCAAGGTCCCGCTGCCCGACGGCAGCCTCGTCGAACTCAATACCCGCAGCGCCATCGACATCGTCTACAGCGACACGGAGCGGCGCGTGCGGCTGCTCTCGGGCGAAGCCTATTTCACCGTCGCACCCATGGGCCGCGACGAGAAACGTCCTTTCGTGGTCGACAGCGCCGGCGGTACCACCACGGCGCTGGGCACGCAATTCCTGGTCGGCCGCACCGACAGCCGACAAGCCTGGGTCGGCGTGCTGGAACACAGCGTCGCGGTTACCCTCGACAACCTGCCGACCAGCGGCGTGCGCACCCGCACCCTGCACGAAGGCCATAGTGCGCGCTACACCCCGGAGAGCGGCGTTCAGCCGATTGCCAACCTCGACCTGCGACGTGCCGACAGCTGGCGGCGCGGCGTGCTGGTCTTCGAGCGCGCGCCCCTAGGCCAGGTCGCCGAGCAACTGGGCCGCTACCGCTCGACCCGCATCCTGATCACCGACACGGCGCTGGCGAAGCGGGAAGTCAGCGGCGTATTCCGGCTCGATATGCTGGATGACGCCGTCGCCACCCTGGCCAGGGAAATGCGCGCCGAGCGCCTCGACCTGCCCGGCCTCACCGTTCTCTATTGAGCCCGACAGCCCGCCACGCGTGGGCTGCAGGCCTTTCTGCAAAAAAACTCGAAAAAACATTACTGACTTCTCTCGGCCTGCACGTCTTGTTTATGAGAGTGATTTTCATTCGCCAAGAAAAACAACACAGCAGTAAGGGAAAAACGGATGAACGTTAAAAAAGGGCCCGGCATGCGATTCCGTCGTTCGCTGCTCGCCTTGGGGGGGAGCTGGGTACTGGCCTGCAGCGGAACATTGCAGGCCGCGACCGAGCAGCCGGAAACCGCACCCAGCCAACAGACGCTGGTGGCCTTCGACATTCCGGCCCAGGAGCTGGACCGCGCCGTGCTGTCCTTTGCCGAGCAATCCGGGGTACAGGTGATCTTCGACGCGGCGCTGTTCGCCGGCCTGCGCAGCAACCCGGTGCAGGGCCGCTACGCCTCCGACCAGGCCTTGCAGCGGCTGCTGAGCGGCATGCCGGTGTCCTACCAGTTCATCTCCCCCCGCCAGGTCAGCCTCGTGCGCCATGCCGAAGGCGATGTCATGGAGCTGTCGGCCACCCACGTGCGCGGCCTGGCCGCCAGCGACTGGGTCTACGACACACCGCGTTCGGTGGCGGTGATCAACCGCGAACAGATCAATCGCAACCCGCCGCGCCACGTTGCCGACATGCTCGAAGAAACCGCCGGCGTCTACACCGCCGTCAGCCAGCAGGACCCGGGCGTCTCGGTGAACATCCGCGGCATCCAGGACTTCGGCCGGGTCAACATGTCGGTGGACGGCATGCGCCAGAACTACCAGCAGAGCGGCCACCAGCAACGCAACGGCACCATGTACATCGACCCCGAACTGCTTGGTGGCGTGACCATCGAGAAAGGCGCGACCTCGGGCATGGGCGGTGCCGGGGTGATTGGCGGGGTGGCCGACTTCCGCACCCTGGACGCACGCGACTTCATCCACGAAGGCAAGGAATTCGGTGGCCGGATTCGCGCCACCACCGGCCTCGGCGGCTATGCCAACGGCACCGACTTCATCGGCAGCAGCGCCTTTGCCCTGGGCAACGAGATCGGCGACATCCTGGTGGCCGCCAGTGAGCGTCACCTGGGCGATTACGACCCAGGCACCCACGGCGACATCGGCGAACTGCGCACCGGCTCAAGGGCCAACCCCACCATTGCAGACCGGATCAAGAACTCCCCGGTCTCCCACTCCGGCTCCACCATGCGTTCGCGCCTGGCCAAGCTGGGGCTGAACCTGCCGAACGACCAGCGCCTGCAGCTGAGCTACCTGCGCACCCAGGTGGCCTACACCGACACCAACATCATGAACGTCGAGAACAACGAGCTCTGGGATGCCCTCGGCAGCAGCAACGTGGTGTCGCAGAACTACGCCCTGGACTACCGCTACACCCCGGACAACCCGCTGGTGGACTTCCAGGCCAAGCTCTACGTGGTCGACAACCAGAACGACCAGAGCACCTACGCACGCCGCACCACCCCGGCCTACGAGATCACCTACCAGACCCGCACCTACGGCCTGCAGGCGCAGAACACCTCGACCTTCCAGTTTGGCGAGGCCCTGACCACCCGGGCCAACTACGGCCTGGAACTGTTCCACGACAAGGTCAGCCCGGAATCCAACCAGGCGGTCGCCGCCGGTTCGGCGGTGGACTTTCCCTTCGCCGAAGGCATGACCCCCGAAGGCAAGCGCACCATGGCCAGCCTGTTCACCGGGCTGGATTTCGCCTACGACGACTGGCTGACCCTCAATGCCGGCCTGCGCTACGACCGTTACCGGCTGCGCGGCGAAACCGGCATGAACATCAGCACCTTCATCCTCGGCACCACCCGGCAAACCACCGTCCCCCTGCTCTACGAGGTGGACCGCGAGGAAGGCCGGTTCTCGCCGACCTTCGGCATCGCGATCAAGCCCGGCGTCGACTGGCTGCAACTGTTCGCCACATACGGCAAGGGCTGGCGCCCACCAGCAGTCACCGAAACCCTGATCACCGGCCGCCCCCATGCCAGCGGTTCATCGACCATGCACCCCAACCCGTTCATCGAACCGGAGCGTTCGAAAAGCTGGGAAGTGGGTTTCAACGTGTTGAAGCAGAACCTGTTCTTCGACGAAGACCGCCTGGGCATCAAGGTCGCCTACTTCGACACCCGCATCGAAGACTTCATGTACATGAGCTCCGGCCTGATGCGGCCGGGCTACAGCAGCATGGGCACCTTAGGCACCTCCGCCTACGTCAACAACCTGGAAACCACCCGTTTTCGCGGCGTGGAATACAGCCTTGATTACGACACCGGCGGCGCCTACGCCAACCTCGCCTACACCCACATGATCGGCAACAACGACTTCTGCAAGCGCGACGCCTGGCTCGGCGGCGTAACGAGGCCTGTATCCGCCGGGCCGCGACAGCCGATCACCAGCATGGCACCGAACCCGACAGCCAATAGCCTGACCTCCTGCGGCGGCATCATGGGCAGCGCCGAGCACATGCCGATGGACCGCGGCAGCCTGACCCTCGGCACCCGCGTGCTGGACCGCAAGCTGGATATGGGCGTGCGCGTGCGCTACAGCGAAGGCTACTCGCTGTCCCACGGCGACTCCGGCGCCGCCGACATGACCTACCCCGCCGACTGGAAGCCCTACACCGTCTACGACCTGTTCGGCAGCTACCAGGCCACCGACGCCCTGACCCTGCGCATGGCCGTGGACAACGTCACCGACCGCGCCTACCTGGTGCCACTGGGCGATGTACTGGCCTTCAGCCTCGGCCGCGGACGCACGGTGCAAGGCACCGTCGAATACACCTTTTGAATCTGTAAACGGTTTGCCCTCTTCGGGCAAAACCGTCGTGCCGGCCCCGGGCTGCACGGCGGATCACTCTGCAACTTGAATCGGAGACATGCGATGAGCCTTTCCATCAGTTACAGCACCACCTACTCCAGCTGGACCATCAGCGACTACCTGGCCGACTGGGCCGGTTACTTCGGTGACGCCGATCACCGTGAAGGTCAGGTCCAGGAAGGCGTGAACACCGGTGGTTTCTACCCGGGTTCGCTCAGCGGCACTCAGTACGCCCTGACCAGCCCGAACAGCGATGCCGGTTTCCTCGCCGAAGGCAGCCTGAACTACAGCCTGTTCAGCAGCCCGGCACACACCCTGTACGGCAACCTGAACGAACTGTCCCTGGGCTCGCGCCTGGAAGCAACCGGTTCGGGCTTCGCGTTCGAATCCGGCTACGAAGAAGTTAGCTTCGGCGGCCTGGGTATCACCAGTGCCCTCAGCGAAGGCCATGCCGGCGACGTCCATCAGATCATCTACAACCTGATGGGCGGCAACCCGTCGGCGCTGGAAGGCGCCCTCAACAGCCTGCTGAGCGGCTACGGCGTCGACACCGACGACACCTTCGACGTGGTCGCCGCTGCCCTGGCAGCCGGCCCGCTGAACGTGGCACCGGCCGAAGCCGTTGGTATCCAGCAGCCGGTGGATGAGCTGGCCCTGGCGGCCTGATCACCACAAAAGAAAAAGCGAATGGAAGATCACTCCTCCATTCGCTGCGCTACTACCCGCCGCCACCCGTGTCTTGCAGGGCCCAGGTTGCGGCGGGTCCCAAATTCTGTGGGGTGCCCCGGTGGACGTCAACCCGCCGGCGGCGCCCCTGGGGCTGTCCATGAAGAAACCCACCTCCCGTGACGAACTGCTGCAGGTGCTGGCCGCGTGCCGCCCGGCGCTGGTCAACGTCGGCCTGTTCACTGCCGTTACCAACCTGCTGATGCTGGTGCCGGCGCTGTACATGCTGCAGATCTACGACCGCGTACTGGCCTCGGGCAACGAGATGACCCTGCTGATGCTCAGCCTCATGGCCGTGGGCCTGTTCGCCTTCATGGGACTGTTGGACTGGGTACGCAGCCTGGTGGTGATCCGCCTCGGTGCGCGCATGGACATGACCCTCAACCAGCGGGTGTTCGACGCCGCCTTCGCCGCCAGCCGCAACAACCCGGCGGCGCCCCCGACGCAATCGCTGAACGACCTCAACACCCTGCGCCAGTTCGCCACCGGCCAGGCGCTGTTCGCCTTCTTCGACGCACCGTGGTTTCCCGTGTACCTGGCGGTGATCTTCCTGTTCAGCCCCTGGCTCGGCCTGATGGCCCTGGTCGGCGCCCTGCTGCTCACCGCCCTGGCCTGGCTCAACGAGCGCCTGAGCCATGAGCCGCTGACCCAGGCCGGGCAACTGTCTGCCCTGGCCAGCCAGCAGGCGGCCGCCAACCTGCGCAATGCCGAGGCCATCGACTCCATGGGCATGCTGGGTCGCGTGCGTCAGCGCTGGCTGGAACAGCACCGGGGCTTTCTCGGTCTGCAGGGCCTGGCCAGTGAGCGCATGGCCGCAGTCAGTGCCTGGTCGAAGGGCATCCGTCTGGCCTTGCAGTCGCTGATTCTCGGCCTCGGCGCCTGGCTGGCGCTGGAACAACTGATCACCCCCGGCATGATGATCGCCGGCTCGATTCTCATGGCCCGCGTGCTCGCCCCCATCGACCAGGTGATCGCCGTGTGGCGCCAGTGGAGTTCAGCGCGCGATGCCTGGCAGCGCCTGCGCGAACTGCTGCAGACCCAGCCAGCCCGCACGCCCGGCATGGCCCTGCCGGCGCCCCGTGGCGCGCTGGAGGTGGAGCAGCTGTCCGCCCTCACACCCGGCAGCCGCCGTCCGTGCCTGGCCAACATCGGTCTGAGCCTGGAGGTCGGTGATTCGCTGGGCATCATCGGCGCCTCCGGCTCCGGCAAATCCACCCTGGCCCGCCTGCTGGTGGGCGCCGCTACACCGGCCACCGGCAAGGTACGCCTGGATGGTGTCGATCTGGCCCAGTGGGAGCGCACCGAACTCGGCGACCACATCGGCTACCTGCCCCAGGACGTGCAGCTGTTCGCCGGCACCATCGCCGAGAACATCGCCCGCTTCGCCGAACCCGACGCCGAGCAGGTGGTGGAGGCCGCGCGCCTGGCCGGCGTGCACGAGCTGATCCTGCGTCTGCCCCAGGGTTACGACACCCGCCTGGGCGAAGGTGGCGCTGGGCTCTCCGGTGGCCAGCGCCAGCGCATCGGCCTGGCGCGCGCGCTGTACCGCCTGCCGGCACTGGTGGTGCTCGACGAACCCAATTCCAACCTCGATGAAGACGGCGAACGCGCGTTGCTGGAAGCCGTGGCCCACCTGCGCAGCCAGCGCCGGACCCTGGTGCTGATCACCCACAAACCGAGCCTGCTCAGTGGCGTGGACAAGCTGCTGGTGCTGCGCGGCGGCCAGATGCAGGCCTTCGGCCCGGCCGCCCGGGTGCTGCAGGAGCTGCAACGGGCCGCGCCCGGCACACCCGCACCCGCAGCAACACCAGCTGCCACCCCACTGCCCACTGCTCGCCGACCGGCCGTGTCGACACCCGGCTTCAGCCTGAACTACCGAATGGATTCGGCCCAGAACTGACATCGAGATCACCATGAACGCACCCCTTGCCTCACCGCCGCCTCTGGCCGATGTCCTGACCATGGACGAGCACCAGCCGGCCCGCCTGGGCCGCTGGCTGGTGGTCGCCGGCTTTGGCGGTTTTCTCGCCTGGGCGGCACTGGCCCCCCTGGACAAAGGCGTCGCCGTCAGCGGCAACGTGGTGGTCGCCGGCAACCGCCAGGCCGTGCAGCACCCTACCGGCGGCGTGGTCGAACGCATCCTGGTGCGCGATGGCGATGAGGTGACCGCCCGCCAGGTCCTGCTCACGCTCGACTCGACCCGGGTGCGCGCCGAGCGTGATGCGCTGCGCCAGCAGTACCTCGATGCCAGCATCGGCGAGGCGCGCCTGCAAGCCGAACGCGACGGCGTCGAACACCTGGAACTCCCCGGCACCCTTGCCGCCTCGGCCGACAGCGCCACCGCCGCCAGCCTGAGCCTGCACCAGCAATTGCTCAGCAGCCGCCGTGAGGCCTGGCGCGCCGAACAGTCCGGCGTGCGCGAGAACATCGCCGGCACCCGCGCCACCCTGGGCAGCCTGCAGGCCTCCCGGTCCTTCAAGGAAGAACAGCGCAGCGCCCTCAGCGAGCAGCTGACCAGCCTGCGCGACCTGGCCCGGGACGGCTACATCCCGCGCAACCGCCTGCTGGAGAACGAGCGCCTGCTGGCCCAGGTCAACGGCAGCATCGCCGAGGACATCGGCGCCATCGCCCGCGCCCAGCGCCAGGTGCAGGAGCTGCAATGGCGCGAGCGGCAACTGGCCGAGGAATACCAGCGCGACGTGCGCCAGCAACTGGTGGAAACCCGCCTGCGCATCGGCGAATTGGCCAGCCGCCTGGAAAACGCCGAGTACGAACTGGCCCATACCGAGGTCCGCGCTCCAGCGGCCGGCACCCTGGTCGGGCTGGCGGTGTTCACCCAGGGCGGGGTTATCTCCCCCGGCCAGCAACTGATGGAAGTGGTGCCCCATGGCGTCCCGCTGCTGATCGACGCCCGGGCACCGGTGCAGTTGGTCGACCGCCTGCAACCCGGTCTGCCCGTGGAGTTGCTGTTCGCCGCGTTCAACCAGAACAGCACGCCCCGCGTCGCCGGGGAACTGGCCATGGTGTCCGCCGACCGCCTGCTCGACGAACAGACCCAGGAGCCCTATTACCAAGTGCGCATCCGCGTCAGCGAGGCCGGCGCCCAGCAGCTCGCCGGCCTGGACATCCGCCCCGGCATGCCGGTCGAAGCCTTCGTGCGCACCGGCGAACGCTCGCTGCTCAACTACCTGTTCAAGCCGATCACTGATCGCCTGCACCTGGCCATGGCGGAGGAGTGATGCGCTGTCTGTTCCTGCTGGCGTTGCTGATGAGCGCCCCCCACGCCGTCGCCCTCGACCTGCGCGATGCCTATGCCCTGGCCCTGCGCAACGACCCGACCTTCCACGCCGCCCTCGCCGAACGCGATGCCGGCGTGGAGGCCAAGGCCCTGGGCCGCGCCGGCCTGCTGCCGACGCTGTCCTACAGCTACAACAACGGCCGCAACGACTCCGAGGTGACCCAGTCCACGCCCATCGGTGACGTCGTCAGCCAGCGCGACTACCGCAGTTACTCCTCCACCCTGAGCCTGCAACAGCCCCTGTTCGATTACGCCGCCTGGGCCCAGTACCGGCATGGTGAAGCCCAGGCGCTGCTGGCCGACGAACGCCTGCGCGGGCGCAGCCAGGAACTGCTGGTGCGGCTGTTCAGCGCCTACAGCGAAGCCCTGTTCGCCGGTGACCAGATCGAACTGGTGCGTGCCCAGCGGCGCGCCTACGCCGAGCAACTGCAACTGAACCAGCGCCTGTTCGACGGCGGCGAAGGCACCCGTACCGACCTGCTGGAAACCCGCGCCCGCCTGGATCTGGCGCGGGCCCAGGAAATCGAGGCATCGGACAGCCTCGACGCAGCCCTGCGCGGCCTGCAGGCCATGGTCGGTGAACCGCTCGCCATCCAGGACCTGACGCCCTTGAACACGGCGTTTCAGGTCCAGCCCCTGCAACCCGCGCGCTTCGAGAACTGGCGTGACCTGGCCCTGGCCAACAACCCCGACCTGGCCGCCTCCCGGCATGCCCTGGATGCGGCGGGCCATGCCGTCACCCGCAGCCGCGCGGGGCATTTGCCGACGCTCAGCGCCTACGCCAGCACAGGGCGCAGCAGCTCCGGCTCGGAAAGCACCTACAACCAGCAGTACGACACCAACAGCATCGGCATCCAGATCAGCCTGCCGCTGTTCGCCGGCGGCAGCGTGTCGGCCGCCACCCGCCAGGCCGTGGCCGAGCGCGAACGCATTGGCTATGAACTGGACGCCAGCACCACCGACACGCTCAACCAGCTGCGCCGCCAGTTCAACCTGTGCGCCAGCAGCGAAGCGAAGATGCGCGCCTACGAGCTGGCCGTGGAATCGGCCAGCACCTTGATCGAAGCCACGCAACGCAGCATCACCGGTGGCGAGCGGGTCAACCTCGACGTGCTCAACGCCGAGCAGCAACTGCACGGCGCCCGCCGCGACCTGGCCGAAGCACGCTACGGCTACCTGCGCGCCTGGTTGCAGCTGCGCTACCTCGCCGGGTTGCTCAAGGCCGACGACCTCGATGCCCTGGCCGGCTACTTCGTCAGCGCGGGCTGATTTCTTTACTGAGTTGGCGCGACTCGAACGTCATTACTTCAAAGCCTGCTCCCTCGAACAGGCGCACAACCACAGGGCGAACCCCATGTCTGCATCCCAACCCCAACTGAGCCATCACCTGCGTTCGCAACGCCTCAACCAGCTGACCCACGAGCCGCACAGCCGCCTGGACAGTGTGGTCAAGGCCCAGGACCCGTTCTCCAGCCGCGAGCGCTTCGCCCGCTTTGTCGCCGCCCAGTACCTGTTCCAGTACGACCTGGAGCGCCTCTACCAGGACCCGGCCCTGCAGGCCGTGGTCGCCGACCTGCCCAAGCGCTGCCGGGTAGAGCAGGCTCGCCTCGATCTGCTCGACCTGCAGAAGCCGCTGCCGCAGACCGACGAAACCATTCGCGGGCAAGAGCACGGCATCGGTGCGGCCCTCGGCTGGTTGTTCGTCTCGGAGGGTTCGAAACTCGGTGCGGCGTTCCTGCTCAAGCGCATGCCATCGCTGGGCCTGGACGAAACCTTCGGCGCCCGCCACCTCGGCGAGCCGGAAGGCGGACGCGCCCAGGGCTGGAAGGAATTCGTCGCCGCGCTGGACCAACTGGAACTGGACCCCGAGCAGGAGCGTCAGGCCGAAGCCGCCGCCATTGCCGCGTTCAACCGTTTCACCGAACACCTGGAACGCTGCTACGCCTGACACACCGCAACCGGCCTGGCCCATGGCGGCCAGGCTGCCACGTCCGGGTCACTCGACCGTCAGCGCATCGCCGATCGCATAGAAATGCCCGCCAGCCACATAGTGCAGGCTGCGCAGCGCCGGGTCGGCGTCTTCGAAATGCCAGTGACCATCGCGGAACACCCGGGTGTCGGACCAGGCGCCAATTACCTCGCCGATGAACAGGTCGTAGGTGTCCTGGTTGTGCGGTTCGGGGATCAACCGACAGACCAGCCACCCCGCGCAACCGGCCACCAGCGGCAGGTCATGGCCTTCAACGCGAAACAGTTCCACGCCGGCCCTGGCCAGTTTGTCCGGCTCATCGACCAGGCTGCGGTGCCCCACCTGGTGGGTCATGCGCACCTGGGCCGCCGTTGGAATCTGGATGGCGAAGTAACCACTGCCTTCGACCAGCGCGCGGGTGCGGGTCATTTTGTCCAGCACCACGGTCAGCTTCGGCGGCATGAAATCCAGGGCACAGGCCCAGGCGGCCGCCATCACGTTGTCCACACCGTCGTGGTGGGCCGATACCAGCACCGTGGGGCCGTGGTTGAGCAGGCGGTAAGCCTTGGCGAGGTCGACGGGGGCGATAGGGCTGTCCATCAGGTTCTCTCTCGTTGGGCACGGCGCCGGGACGGCGTGGGTGCAGTCAGTGCCCCTGACGATGCGTGATCGCGCCCCCGCCGGCAATAGCGCGCTCAGGGCGCCGGGGTTTTCAGTACTTCCAGCGCACGCGCCAGGCTGGCGCTGGACAGCTCGCCCAGGTGGCTGCCGAGCTGGCGCCCTTCGGCGTCGTAGAACAGGGTGGTCGGCAACGCCCGGGAACCGACCTGCCGGCCGAGTTGGCCGTTGATGTCCAGCAACACGTTCTGCAGGCCCAGCGACTGACCGTCGAGAAAGCGCTGCACATCACCCAGCCCCTCGCCCTGGTTGACGAACAGGAAGGTCACCCCGCTTTCGCTGCGCTGCGCCTCGGCCAGCACCGGCATCTCGCGCCGGCAGGGCGGGCACCAGGTGGCCCAGAGGTTGATGACCAGCGGCTTGCCCCGGTAATCCTGCAGCGCCACCGTGGCGCCCTGGCTGTCCTGCAGGGCGATTTCCGGCAGGCGGGTGCCCCGTTCGAAGGCCTGCAGCACCAGCGTGCCGCCGCCCCAGCTCAGCACCCCGACCAGCAGCGCCAGGCCCAGGGCCTTGCGCGAATGGCGATGCCGCCACGCCTGCCACGCGCCGAGCAACGAAGCGGCCACCACGCCCGGCCAGGCGATAAAGCCGCCATCGCGGATATCCAGCATGCGCCAGGGCGCGTCCTGGTAGTGCTCGAAGTACCCCACCACGAACGCGACACGGGCCACCAGCAGCGCCACGATCAACAGGCCGAAGACCTGCTGTTCCGGATTGGTCTGGCTGCGCCGTCCGACCCACCAGCCGGTCAGCGTGGCCAACAGCAGGCTGCCGAGCAGCAGCACGTGGTGCACGGCGAGCGCCAATGGCCCGATATCGATTGTCAGCATGAACCTACTCCTGTTCCGCGCCGCAGTATACGGCCGCGCCCAGCGCCGGGCTCGTTGCCAGTCGTTCCAGCAGGTTTCAGCGCACGACCAGACGACCATCCCAAAACCACACGCTGATCCAATACCCGCCGACGACCGTCTGGAATAGTCAGCCCATGTCCCGAACGGGGCAGCCCATCTTCCATCGCGCCGCCTGCGGCGCGTCCCTCCCGGTACAACCACCACAGGTGACCCAAATGGCCGACCCAAAACTCCAGGTACTCACGCCCCATAACTGCCAGGTGATCTTCATCGACCAGCAGCCGCAAATGGCCTTCGGCGTGCAGAGCATCGACCGTCAAACCCTGAAGAACAACACCGTAGGCCTGGCCAAGGCGGCCAAGATCTTCAACATTCCGACCATCATCACCACCGTCGAGACCGAAAGCTTCTCCGGCCACACCTACCCCGAGCTGCTGGCAGTTTTCCCTGACGCGCCGCTGCTCGAGCGCACCTCGATGAACTCCTGGGACGACCAGAAAGTCCGTGACGCGCTGAAGAAGAACGGCCGCAACAAGATC
This sequence comes from Pseudomonas sp., assembly GCA_050282285.1. GTDB lineage: Bacteria > Pseudomonadota > Gammaproteobacteria > Pseudomonadales > Pseudomonadaceae > Aquipseudomonas. The sequence continues at coordinate 45,675 of JBLZZJ010000068.1, read as the reverse complement.
GTCGTATCCGGCCTGTGGACCGAGGTCTGCAACACCACCTTCGCCCTGTCCGCCATGCACGATGCCGGCTACGAGATCTACATGGTCGCCGACGCCTCCGGTGGCACCACCCAGGCCGCCCACGACTACTCCATGCAGCGCATGATCCAGGCTGGCGTGGTGCCGGTGACCTGGCAGCAAGTCCTGCTGGAATGGCAGCGTGACTGGAAGAACCGCGACACCTACGACGCCGTCATGGCCCTGGTGAAGGAGCATTCCGGCGCCTACGGCATGGGCGTCGACTACTGCTACACCATGGTGCACAAGGCGCCTGAGCGTGTTGAGCACGGTCCGACCCTGGCGCCGGTGGCCGCCCCTGTCTGACGCAGCCTGAACACGACGCCCCGGCCATGCAGCCGGGGCGTCGGCACTGCCTTTTCATTTCCCGACCTGGATTCCCCATGGGCACGGACAACACCAACGAGATCGCTACGCTGGTCGTTCGCCACCGCGTGAAACCCGGCAGCGAACACGATTACGAAGCCTGGCTGCGGCGCATCATCGCCACCGCCAATCGTTACGTCGGCCACATGGGCATCGACGTTATCCGCAGCCGCCACGAGGGCCTGGCCCTCTTCACCTGCGTGCTGCGCTTCTCCTGCACCCTGCACCTGCAAGCCTGGCTGGATTCCACCGACCGCCAGGAACTGGTCGCCGAGGTCAAACCCCTGCTTGCCGATGGCGAACAGGTCGAAGTCAGCCAGGCCCACGAGTTCTGGTTCGTACCACCCGCCGACCAGCCACAGCCGCCGCGCTGGAAACAGGCCTGCGTCACCTTCCTGGTGATTCTGCCCCTGAGCCTGCTGGTGCCATTGCTGTGGCAACCGTTGTTTGCCGCCCTGCCCGCGTTCGGCGGCTACGTGGCCAGCAACGTCCTCATCACCCTGAGCATCGTGCTGCTGGTGGTGTACCTGTTCATGCCACTGGCCACGCGCCTCTTTTCCCGTTGGCTAAACCCCTGATTCCATGGAGAATTGCCATGAGTAAAGACCCTTCGGACAACAGCCGCCGTCACTTCCTCGCCGCCAGCACGGTGGTGGGTGCAGCGGGCGCACTCTGGTCCGCCCTCCCATTCGCCGGCAGCGCCGGTACCGCTTCCGCCACTACCTCTGGAGCCCGCATGAGCGCCGATCTGATTCTGTTCAACGGCCGTCTGCACACGGTCGACCGCGAAAAGCCCCATGCCACCGCCGTCGCCATCAAGGACGGGAAATTCGTTGCCGTGGGTAGCGATGCCGAAGCCATGGCCATGCGCACCGATGCGACCCGGGTCATCGACCTGCAGCGCCGCACCGTGATCCCCGGCCTCAACGACTCGCACCTGCACCTGATCCGTGGCGGCCTGAACTACAACCTGGAGCTGCGCTGGGAAGGCGTGCCATCCCTGGCAGACGCCCTGCGCATGCTCAAGGACCAGGCCGATCGCACCCCCGCACCACAGTGGGTCCGGGTGGTGGGCGGCTGGAACGAATTCCAGTTCGCCGAGCGCCGCCTGCCGACGCTGGACGAGATCAACAAGGCCGCACCGGACACCCCGGTATTCCTCCTGCACCTCTACGACCGCGCCCTGCTCAACCGCGCAGCCCTGCGTGTGGTCGGCTACACCCGCGACACGCCGAACCCGCCGGGCGGTGAAATCCAGCGCGATGCCAACGGCGAGCCGACCGGCATGCTGGTGGCCAAGCCCAACGCGATGATCCTCTACTCGACCCTGGCCAAGGGCCCGACCCTGCCGCTGGAGTACCAGGTCAACTCGACGCGCCAGTTCATGCGCGAGCTCAACCGCCTTGGCGTGACCAGCGCCATCGATGCCGGCGGTGGTTTCCAGAACTACCCGGACGACTACGAAGTGGTGCGCGAGCTGGCCAAGCAGGATCAGTTGACCATCCGCATCGCCTACAACCTGTTCACCCAGAAGCCCAAGGAAGAGCTGACCGACTTCAAGAACTGGAGCAGCATGGTCAAGCCGGGCGACGGCACCGACTTCTTCCGCCACAACGGTGCCGGGGAAATGCTGGTGTTCTCCGCCGCCGACTTCGAAGACTTCCTCGAACCGCGCCCGGACCTCGCCCCGACCATGGAGCAGGACCTGGAGCCGGTGGTCCGCCACCTGGTGGAACAGCGCTGGCCGTTCCGCCTGCACGCCACCTACGACGAGTCCATCTCGCGCATGCTCGACGTGTTCGAGAAGGTCAACCGCGACATTCCGTTCAATGGCCTGCCGTGGTTCTTCGACCACGCCGAAACCATCAGCCCGAAAAACATCGAGCGCGTGCGCGCCCTGAACGGCGGTATCGCCATCCAGGACCGCATGGCGTTCCAGGGTGAATACTTCGTCGACCGCTACGGCAGCAAGGCCGCCGAGCAGACCCCGCCGATCCAGCGCATGCTGGCCGAGGGCGTGCCGGTCGGCGCAGGCACCGACGCCACCCGCGTCTCCAGCTACAACCCCTGGACCTCACTGTACTGGCTGGTCAGCGGCAAGACCGTGGGCGGCCTGGAGCTGTATCCCAACGGCCTGTCCCGCGACACCGCCCTGCAACTGTTCACCCACGGCAGCGCCTGGTTCTCTTCGGAGCAGGGCAAGAAAGGCCAGATCAAGGTCGGGCAACTGGCCGACCTCAGCGCTCTCTCGGCGGACTTCTTCAGCGTCGAGGAAGAAGCGATCAAGTGGATCGAGTCGGTGCTGACCGTCGTCGATGGCAAGGTGGTCTATGGCGCGGCGGAGTTCGATAAGCTGTCGCCGCCCGCCCTGCCGGTCACCCCGGACTGGTCGCCGGTGGCCAAGGTGCCCGGTCACTGGCGCCCCGGTTCGCCCCTGGTGGCCCAGGTGCACCAGTGCTCCGGCCCGTGCGCAGTGCATTCGCACAGCCACGACAAGGTGCGCCGCTCGTCGGTGCCGATCAATGATTACCAAGGGTTCTGGGGCGCCTTCGGCTGCTCCTGCTTCGCCTTCTGATCATGGACGCGACCCTAGAAAAGCGCTCCCCGTGGAGCGCACTGCGCCATCGCACCTTCCTTTGGCTGTGGCTGGCCAGCATCGCCTCCAACATCGGCACCTGGATGCACGAGGTGGGCGCCGGCTGGTTGATGACCACCCTGTCCGCCAGCCCGATGCACGTGGCCCTGGTGCAGGTAGCCGGCTCTGCGCCGATGTTCTTCCTGGCCCTGCCCGCAGGCGCCATGGCCGACATCGTCGACAAGCGCCGCTACCTGCTCAAGGTCCAGGTGTGGATGGCAGTGGTGGCCATGGCGCTGGCACTGCTCACGCTCAACGGCATGATGACCGTCAGCCTGCTGCTCCTGCTCACCCTGGGCATGGGCGTCGGCACCGCGCTGATGATGCCGGCCTGGTCGGCGCTGACGCCGGAGCTGGTCGACAAGCGCGACCTCGGCTCGGCCATCGCCCTGTCCAGCCTCGGCATCAACATCGCCCGGGCCATCGGCCCGGCGATCGCCGGGGTACTGGTCAGCCTCGCCGGCCCCTGGGCCACCTTCGCCCTGAATGCCCTGTCGTTCTTCGCGGTGATGGCGGTGCTGTACAGCTGGAAACGCGAGCAGACCCCTGCCATGTTCCCCGCCGAACGGCTATTGGGCGCGGTGCGCGCCGGCTGGCGTTACAGCCGCAGCTCACGGCCGCTGCAGGCGGTGCTGGTGCGGACGGCGGCGTTCTTCGTCGGCGCCAGCGCCGGCATGTCGCTGCTGCCGCTGATCGTGCGCGGCGAGCTGAACGGCAGCGCCAGTGACTTCGGCCTGCTGCTCGGCAGCGTCGGTGTCGGTGCGGTGCTTGGCGCCACGCTCCTGCCGCGCATCCGCGAGGCGGTCAAGCCCGATCATCTGGTGGCGGGCGCCAGCCTGCTGTATGCCCTGGTGCTGGTCGGCCTGGCCGGGCTGCGCAACCTGTATGCCCTGATACCGGTGATGATGCTCAGCGGCGCGGCCTGGATCGCCGTGCTGTCGACCCTGCAGATGGCCGCCCAGACCTCGGTGCCCAACTGGGTCCGGGCACGGGCACTGGCGGTGTACATCCTGGTGTTCTTCGGCACCATGGCCGCCGGCGGCACCCTGTGGGGCTTCGTCGCCAGTCACCTGTCGATCAGCATGGCCCTGCTGGTCGCAGGCGGTTTGCTGCTGCTGGGCATCGTGCTCACCCTGCGTTTCCAGCTGCCGGTGACCGAGGCCGAAGACTTGGCGCCGTCCCTGCACTGGCCGGCACCGGTGCTGGCCGACGACCAGGATCAGAACCAGGAACGCGGTCCGGTGATGGTCACCCTGGAGTACCGCATCGATCCCGCCCAGGCCGCCGGGTTCCAGCAGGCCATGCAGGAAGTGCGGCGCATGCGCGGCCGCAACGGTGCCTTCTCCTGGGGGCTGGTGCAGGACAGCCAGGACCCGCAGCGCTGGCTGGAGTTCTTCTTCGATGAGTCCTGGCTCGAACACCTGCGCCACCATGGCCGGGTGACGGTGGCCGAGCAACGCATCGAGGCGGCGGCCAGGCAGTTCCAGCAGGCCGGCATCGAGGTGCATATCCGCCACTACCTGACGCCCGCCAAGCCTCACAGCTAGGGCGCCGAACAACGCCCGCGTGCAAGACATCCTGCGCACGGGCGTTTTCCCAGGAGTTCAGGGATGAACGTAACGGTGGTCTTCATTCAAGGCGAATGGCTGTCTGCCGACGCCTGGAATAATTTCCGGCGCCGCTACAGCGCCTGCGGCTACACCTGCATCGCGCCGCCCTGGCCGATGCGAGACGACAACCCGCGCCAGTTGCGCCGCGACCCGTCCGCCGGGTTGCCGCAGCTGGGCATCGCCGAGATCGTCGAGCATTACGCACAACTCATCCGACGCCTGCCACGCCCGCCCCTTCTGATCGGCCACTCCCTCGGCGGCCTGATCGTGCAACTGCTGCTGGACCGCGGCCTGGGCTGTGCCGGCATAGCCCTCGCAGCCGTTCCGCCTGGCCGACTGCTGCCACACCTCGGCGTGCTGTACGACGCAGTGCCGCTGCGCCTGGCCTGGGGCAGTTGGAAGCGCGTGCTGCACCTGCACCGGGACGACTTCGCCAGCGGCGCGGGTCGCACCCTGAGCCGCTCCGACGCCGACGACCTGTACGAACAGCAGGTCGTGCCCGCGCCTGGTCGCGTGTTCTTCGAGGCCGCCCTCGGCATCGGCACCCACATCAATTTCGGCAACGACTGCCGCGCACCGCTGCTATTGGTCAGCGCCGCCAACGACCGCTCCGTGCCCCCGCGCCAGGTCGCCGCCACCTACCGCCGCTATCGGCGCTCGATTGCCATCACCAGCGTCAAATGCTTCGCCGGTCACAGCCACTGGTTGATCAATGAGCCCGGTTGGGAGGTAATAGCGGACTACACGATCGAGTGGGCGCATAAGCACCTCGGTCGCTACTGATTTCCCTGGTGTTCTCGACCATGTCCACATCGAGTGCTCACGCGCTACACCCCGGCGCTCGCCACCCGTCCGGCGCACGACGGGGGCCGGCCGGCCGCTTGCAGGCTCTGCTGCTGGGCCTGCTGCTGATCCTGGCGAGCCAGGCCGGCCTCGCGGCGCAAGACCGCCTGAGCGACCTGGAGCACCGCCGTTGGACAGTCGCCGACAACGGCCCCCGCCAGGTCAGCGCCCTGGCCCAGACATCGGACGGTTACCTGTGGCTCGGCACCCAGGACTCCCTGTACCGCTTCGACGGCCTGCGTTTCACCCGCTACCAGGCGCCGGATGGCCAGCCCCTGGGCATCGTCTCGACCCTGTACACCGACGAAAAGGGCCTCTGGGTCGGTCTGCGCAAGGGCGGCGTGCACCTGATCACCCCGACGACCCTGCTGACCTACCCCGCCGGCCAGGGCCTGCCCGAAGGCGTGGTCTACGGCCTGGCCAGGGACCGCACGGGCGCACTCTGGGTCGCCGCCCACGACGGTCTGGCACGCTTCGACGGCCAGAGTTGGCAGCACGTATCGCAGGATTGGCAATTCCCCGGGCACAACGCCCGGGCCGTGTTCGTCGACCGCGCCGGCACGCTGTGGGTCGCCAGCGAAGACCGCCTGTTCTACCTGCCGAAAGGCGCCCAGCACTTCCAGGACGCCGGCATCGCCGTGGGCTGGATCAACCAGATCACCCAGGCGCCGGATGGCGCGATCTGGCTGGTCGAACGCGAGGGCGGCGTGCTCCATCGCCTGCAGCAGATGGCCGGCATACCGCTCGCGCAGCGCCACGCCATCGCCGGGGCCAAACAGCTGCTGTTCGACCGCCACGGCGCACTGTGGGTGAGCACCATCAACCAGGGTCTGCTGCGGTTGCAGCCCACATCGGCTGTGGGGCCCCTCGACCTGAGCAGCGCAGAGGCCTTTACCACCCATAACGGCCTCAGCGCCGACAGCACCCGCCCCCTGCTGGAAGACCGCGAGGGCAGCATCTGGGTCGGCAGCAGCGCCGGCCTCGACCGTTTTCGCCCACACCGGATGACCGTTGCCGACCTGCCAGGCGACGCCCGCAACCTGGCCCTGGCCGCCAGCGCCGATGGCAGCCTGTGGGCCGGCGCCAGCAATCGCGGGGCCGTGCGCCTGGATGCCGAGGGCGTGCAGAACGTGGATATACCGGCGCCGATCAGCAGCGCCTTCAGCGACGCCCAGGGCGCTGTGTGGATGGCTGGTAGTAACGGCATCTGGCGGGCCCGTGGCCAACAGGTCGAGTACATCGCCGCCTTGCCGACCACCGCCGACCTCGACTCGGCCGTGCGCGCCATGACCCTCGATCAGCAGGGCGCGCTGTGGGTCTCGATCAACCGCACCGGGCTGTTCGTCCTGCGCGACGGGCAGTGGTCGTTGCACCCCTCGCCCACCCTCGCACCGAGCCAGGTAATGCCGGTCACCGCCAGCACCGACCCGCAGGGCCGCCTGTGGTTCGGCTACCGCGACAACCTGATCGTCACCCGCGATGCCAGCGGCGAGCGTCAGTGGGGCGAGGCCGATGGCCTGAGCATCGGCCATGTCACCGCCCTGCTGCACCAGCCGAACCGTACCTGGGTCGCCGGGCAGCGGGGGTTGGCCTACTTCGACGGCGAGCGTTTCCACGGGCTGCGCGTGCCGGACAACGGCCTGTTCGACAACATCTATGCCCTGCTAGCCGCACCGCCCGCCTGGCCCCAGGCACCCGGCGACGACCTGTGGCTGCAGAGCAAGGCCGGCATCTTCCAGATCGCCGCCAGCGAACTGGAACGGGCCATCGCCAACCCCGAGCACGCCATGCGCTACCGCAGCTACGAGCTGCAGCGCGGCCTGGCCAACGACCCCTTCCAGGTCATGCCGCTGCCAAGCGCGGTGCGCAGTGCCGACGGGCGCCTGTGGTTCACCACCAGCCAGGGCGTGGTGTGGATCGACCCGGCAGCCATCGAACCGCTGGGCGGTACGCCACTCATCCTGATCGACGGGCTCAACGTGGACGGGCGGAACCTGCCCATCGACCCGCCACCCACCCTGGACCCCGAATCCCGGCGGATCGAGATCAGCTACTCGGCACTCAGCCTGTCCGCCCAGGAAGACCTGAACTTCAGCTACCGCCTGGACGGCGTCGACAGCACCTGGCACCCGCTGGACACCAACCGCAGCGCCGTCTATTCCGGCCTCGGCCCGGGCACCTACCGCTTCCGGGTCATCGCCTCCGACCAGGCTGGGGTCAGCAGTGACCAGGAGGCCCAGCTGACCTTCAGCGTCCAGCCGCTGTTCTACCAGAAGCCGCTGTTCATCCTGCTTTGCGTGGTGGCCCTGGCAGGTGTGCTCTGGGCCCTGCACCTGCTCAACATGCGCCGGGTGGCGGCCAACCTGCGGGCGCGCCTGGAGGCTCGTCACGAAGAACGTGAGCGCATCGCCCGCGAACTGCACGACACACTGCTGCAGGGCGTGCAGGGGCTGATGCTGAGCTTCCAGGCAGCCACGCAATTGATCGACGAACAGCACCCGGCGCGGATACGCATGGAGCGCGCACTGGACCGCGCCGACGAAGTGCTCGCCGAAGGCAGGGACCGGGTCAAGGATCTGCGCCGTCTGAACCACGTGGAACCGGCCCTGATCGATGCATTCGCGGTGCTGGCCAGCGAGCTCGAACAGGACGGCACCACCGCCTTCAGCCTGAACAGCGAAGGCACCGCGCTGCCACTGCATCCCATCGTGCGCGAGGAAAGCTACCGCATCGGCCGCGAAGCCATGATCAACGCCCTGCGCCACGCAACGGCCAGCCGCATCAGCGTGACCATCGCCTACAACCGGACGGCGTTCGAGCTGACCATCGAGGATGATGGCCAGGGCATTCAGCTCGACTACCTGCCGCCATACTCGCGCCCGGACCACTGGGGCATGTGCGGTATGCTCGAGCGCGCCGAAAAGATAGGTGGCCGGCTGCTGATCCACAGCGGCGTCGGCAACGGCACTGAAATTCACCTCAGCGTGCCGGCGCAGACCGCCTACCGCTCCCAGCCCGGCTGGCTGCAACGCTGGCTGCGCACCCTGAACAAACCGAGGAGCTGACCGTGCAACCGGTGCCCGACATCATCCGTGTCCTGGTCGTGGACGACCACCCGCTGCTACGCGAAGGCATTGCTGCCGTGCTCGAAGGCCAGCCCGATATTTTCCTGGTCGGCGAAGCCACCAACGGCCGCGAAGCGCTGTACCTGTACCGCAGCCTGCAACCCGACGTGACCCTGATGGACCTGCAGATGCCCGACATGGACGGCATCGAGGCGATCAACGCCATCCGCGCCGAATTCCCCGCCGCACGCATCGCCATCCTCACCACCTACCGCGGTGATGTCCGCGCGCTGCATGCGATCAAGGCCGGCGCCATGGCCTACCTGCTCAAGAGCAGCCTGCGCAAGGAACTGCTGGACGCCATCCGCACCATCGCGGCGGGCAAACGGCATATCCCGGCGGAGATCGCCACCGAGCTGGCCGACCACCTCAGCCAGGACGCCCTCAGCCCCCGGGAGATCCAGGTGCTGCAACGGGTGGCCATGGGCAAGCCGAACAAGGAAATCGCCAGCGAGCTGCTGATTTCCGAAGACACCATCAAGGGTCATCTGAAAAACATCATGGACAAACTGGGCGCCAACAACCGCACCCACGCCGTCACCCTGGGCATCCAGCGCGGCATCATCAGCATCTGACCCCCACTTTCGAGGGGGGTAACGCCCCCCCTTTGTCGGCTTTGCCCCGGCGTGCCCTGCCCGCATCATGGCCCTGACCGATAAAACGATCACAGGGGAGGACATCCATGCTCGATGCCTTGCATGACGAACGCCTTTCCAGTGACACCGTGAGCTGTGTACTGCGCCTGCTCAATGACGCCCAGGCCAACCTGCAGATCGACCAGACGTCCGCCTGCGAAAGCCTGATGCAGGCCCTGGTACTTCTCCGGCAGGACCAACACAGCCCGCCGCGAAGCCACGGCGGCCTGACCGGCTGGCAACGCAAGCGCATCAGCGCCTTCATCGACGATCACCTGGGCACCACGATTCGCACCACACAACTGGCTGCCGCCCTGGGGCTGAGCGTCAGCCACTTTTCCCATGCCTTCAAACAGGCCTTCGGGGTCACGCCCCTGGTGTTCATCGCCCAGCGCCGCATCGAATCGGCCCGCCAGGCAATGCTCGACAGCAGCGTGTCACTGACCGAAATCGCCCACACCCACGGTTTCTGCGACCAATCGCACTTCAGCCGCACCTTCCGCCGCGAAACCGGCGTAACACCCCAGACTTGGCGCCGCCTGCGCGGGCTGGAGCACGCCACCGTACAGCCGGCGGCCAACGACCTGTCCAGCGCCTTCTGAGCGGCCTAGCCGCGTCCGATGCCGGCGGCCAGGATCGCCTCGGGGATTTTCTGCAGGGAAATCTCACGCTCCACCGCACCGATCTTGAACGCTTCCTTGGGCATGCCGTAGACCACGCAGCTGTTTTCATCCTGCCCCAGGGTGCGAGCCCCCACTTCCAGCATTTCCTTGAGGCCCCGGGCGCCATCGTCGCCCATGCCGGTCATGATCACGCCCAGGGCATTGCTGCCGGCTGAACGCGCGATGGAGCGGAACAGCACGTCCACCGACGGCCGGTGCCGGCTGACGGGCGGGCCGTCAATGATTTCCACCAGGTACTGCGCACCGCTGCGCTTGAGCAGCATGTGCCGCCCGCCCGGCGCGATCAGGGCGCGTCCGGGCATGACGCGGTCACCGTGGCGCGCTTCGCGCACTTCGATCTTGCACAGGCCGTTCAGGCGCTCGGCAAACGCTGCGGTGAAATGCTCCGGCATGTGCTGAACGATGACGATCCCTGGGCACACCCGAGGCAACGCAGTGAGCACGTACTCCAGCGCCTGGGTGCCACCGGTGGAGGTGCCGATGCCGACCACCGTTTCCGTGGTGCGGGCCATGGCCTGGCCGGCGGGCAGGATGACGTCTGCGCTGAGCTTGGGTTGCGCCACGGCAGTGGAGGGCGCAGGCATGCGCTTGAGATTGGCGCGGGCCGCCGCTTTCACCGCATTGACCAGGTTGTCCGTGGCGTCGATGAGGAACTTGCGCAGGTTGACCTGGGGCTTGGTCACGGTGCTCACAGCACCGGCGGCCAGGGCCTGCATGGTGGTGGTCGCGCCCTTCTCGGTGAGCGTCGAGCAGATCACCACCGGGGTCGGGCGCTCGGCCATCAGTTTCTTGAGAAAGGTGATGCCGTCCATGCGTGGCATTTCCACGTCGAGCACGATGACGTCCGGCCACTGGCGCTGCATCTTGTCGAGGGCGAACACCGGGTCGGCGGCGGTGCCGATCACTTCGATGCCCGGGTCTTCGCTGAGGGTGGCGGTCAGTACCTGGCGAACGACCGCCGAGTCGTCGATGATCATGACCTTGATGCGTTTCATGGACGGCGGTCTCCTGGCAATGGGGTATCCGAGCCGATGTGCGGCGGATGCTTGAGCGCGATACGACCACTCCAGACATCGAGAATCAGGTTGCGGTGACCGACGCCCCCCGCATGGGCGCCATGACAGATCAGACCATGGGCCTTGATCAGACGTTTCGCCGCCTCGACGTTCTGCTGGCCGATCTGGGACTTGCCGGCAATCTGCGGGAACATGTCACCGCCGCCGAAAATCCCGATGCGGTAGTCCTCGGGTCGGGTCTTGGTGGCTTTTATCTCGCGCAGGACCAGCTCCAGCGCTTCGTCGCCATAGCGCCCGTCGAGCGCCAGGATGGGGCGTTTGCGCGAGGGCAGGAGGAAATGACACATCCCCCCCAGCAAGGCTTTCGGGTGCCAGAACACCATCGACACACAGGAGCCGAGCAAGGTGCGGATGCGGGTGGAGCGGTCGCCGAAATAGTACTCGCCCGGCTGCAGAAAGATTTCGATGATGCCGTCGGGCTTAGTCATGCGGCTTGCGGTAGATCGAGGGTTTGACCAGTTTCAGCGCATCGGTCACACCGTTGAGGCTCTCGGAATGACTGATGATGAAATAGCCGCCGGGACGCAGATGGCCAAGCATGCGCTGAACCACCTGGCGCTTGGTGTCCATGTCGAAATAGATCATGACGTTACGCAGGAATATCACATCGAACATGCCGACGTCAGGCAATGGTACGTTCAGGTTGATCTGGCGAAATTGCACACGCTTGCCCAGCGCCGGATCGACCATGAAGCGGCCACTGTTCGCCCCCACGCCCTTGAGGCAATGCTTGCGCAACAGCGCCGAGGGAATGTTTTCCGCCTCCGCCAGGGTGTAAGTCGCGCTGCGGGCCTCGTCGAGAATACGCAGGCTGATGTCCGAGGCCAGCACCTCCCAGCGTCGATCACCCAGCCCCTCGGCCAGCACCATGGCCAGGGTGTAGGGCTCCTCGCCGCTCGAACAGGCGCCGCACCAGACCCGCAGCGGATGCGGCACCGCGCGCAGTTCCTGGGCGAGTCGCTCACGGAGAAACTCGAAGTGTTTCGGCTCGCGAAAAAAGTAGGTCTCGTTGGTGGTCAGCAGGTCCACCGAGTTCTGCAGCTCGCGCTTGTCCTTGAGCAGCAGCTGGAAGTAATCGCCGTAGCTGTGCATGCCGTACTCGCGCAGGCGCTTGTTGAGGCGTCCGGCGACCAGCGGCTTCTTGGCTTCGGACAAACTGATGCCGGCGATCTCGTGAATCATGCGGCGGAACTGCTCGAACTCGTTATCGCTGAGGGTCGTGGCTTGCATGGTCGTTACTCACTACCCGCTGGCTGGGCCGTATCGGCCTGGTAAGCGCGCTCCAGAAGCGCCATGTCCTCGACGGACAGCACCTTGCCGACATCCAGCAGAACCACCAGGCGCTCGTCGACCTTGCCCATGCCCTGGATGAAGTCGGTTCGAATCCGCGCGCCCAGACTGGGCACGGGTTCGATGTCCTGCTCGGGAATATCCAGGACCGCATTCACCGCATCCACCACCACGCCGATGACCCGGGTGGTCCCCGGCTGGCTGACCTCCAGAATCACGATGCAGGTGCGCTGGCCGATGAGGGTCGCGCTGTCACCGAAGCGCACCCGCAGGTCGACTACCGGCACCACCGCGCCGCGCAGGTTGATGACCCCAAGAATGCTGGCCGGCATCATCGGCACGGGCGTGAGCCGGCCGTACTCGATGATTTCGCGCACGCACAGGATGCCCAGCGCGAACAGCTCGTGGCCCAGGGTGAACGTCAGGTACTGGTTGGAGGCGGCGACGTCATGCGTCGCCCCACTGTCACTGCGCGCGGCCATGACCTTACTCCTGGAAGCGGACGAAACCGGCCGGCAAACCCGAGAAGTTACCGTAGTCGTCGCTGCTCTCCGGGCGCTCCTGGCGTACCGTTTTCTGGGTCGCTGCGGACTGCGGGCGAGCCTTGCGCTGAGCGGCGCCGCGACCGCTGTCGTTGAGGCGGAAGAACTCCATCAACGTCTGCAGTTGCTCGGCCTGGCCGCTCATTTCTTCGGCGGTGGCGGCCAGCTCTTCGGAGGACGACGCGCTCTGCTGGGTGATCTGGCTCAGCTGGTTCATCGCCGTGCTGATCTGGCCCACGCCGGAGGTCTGCTCTTCGGAGGCGGCGGAGATTTCCTGCACCAGGTCCGAGGTCTTGGCGATCGACGGTACGATCTCGTCCAGCAGGTTGCCGGCACGCTCGGCCAGCGACACGCTGCCCTTGGCCACTTCACCGATTTCCTGGGCGGCGACCTGGCTGCGTTCAGCCAGCTTGCGCACCTCGGCGGCTACCACGGCGAAGCCTTTGCCGTGCTCGCCGGCACGGGCCGCTTCGATGGCGGCGTTCAGCGCCAGCAGGTTGGTCTGGTAGGCGATGTCGTCGACGATACCGATCTTCTCGGCGATCACCTTCATGGCCGACACGGTTTCCTTCACCGCCTGGCCACCCTCACCGGCCTCGCGGGAGGCTTTGCTGGCCATGCCATCGGTGACCTTGGCGTTCTCGGTGTTCTGCGCGATGGAGGCGGACATCTGCTCCATGGACGCCGAGGTTTCTTCCACCGACGCGGCCTGTTCGGACGCTGCCTGGCTCATGCTCTGGGCCGTGGCGGAGATTTCCTCGGAGGCGCTGGACAGCGAATCGGCGGAGCTGCGCACCTCGCTGATGATCTGCACCAGCTTGTCGACCATCGACTTGATCGAGGCCAGCATGCTGGCGGTATCGCCCGGCTTGACCTGCACGTCAACGGTCAGGTCGCCGCCAGCCACACGGGTGACGATGTCGGCGGCATAGGACGGCTCGCCGCCCAGCTGGCGCAGCAGGCTGCGGGTGATCAGCCAGCCCATGCCAATAGCAACCAGCACGGACACGATGCCGATGATGATCACCAACTGACGGGCGCTGTTGTAGTCCTCGGTGGCCTGGGCGGAGCTGATCTGCATCTGCTCGACCTGGTAGTCCACCAACTTCTGCAGCTCGTCGGCGTAGGCGTCGTTGGCCGGGGCCAGGGTAGTGAACAGGTAGCGCTGCGCCTGATCCGGGTCCTGCGCCTGCAGTTGGTAGAAGGTGTCGAAATGGGTGCGCAGCGCGCCATCGGCAGTGCCTACGGCGTTCAGCATTTCGCGGCCGCGGCCGACGAGGACCGTCTTGTCCAGCTGGTTGAACAGCTCGCTCATCCCTGCCAAGTTCTTCTGCAAGGTCTCCCAGCTGCGGCGACGGTCTTCGTCGCTGTTGACCAACAGTATGTTGCGAACCATGCGCCCGTTGTCCATGGACAGCTGGCTGATGCTGGTGGCTGCCTGGACTTTCGGGTAACGGTCATCGACGATCAGGTCGCTGGCGTCGTTGATCGAACTCATGTTGAAGATGCCGATCAGGATCACCATCACCAGCATGGCAATCACCACACCGAATCCGAGCCCCAACTTGGTGGCCACACGTAAATCTTTGAACATGTGCAAATGCTCCGTTTCAGGTTTTCTGGTCAAGGTGCGGCGAGTGCCGGAGTGTTTGGCGTCGGATGGGGTGCAACCGCGCCCGACAATTCCTGGATGGAAAGGGTTTGCTCGACGATCAGCAGGACGACGAATTCGTCACCCTGCCTGACCATTCCGCGGATGAAATCGGTACGAATGTGGCTGCCGAAGGCCGGCGCCGGGCGAATGGATTCCGCTGGCACGTCGAGCACCTCGCTCACGGCATCGACCGTGACACCCAGCACGTGGCGGTCCTCGCCATCAGCGATCTCGAGGATAATGATGCAGGTGCGCCGGTTGACGTCGGTCGGCGCCCGACCGAAGCGCACGTTGAGGTCGATCACCGGCACCACCGCGCCACGCAGGTTGATCACCCCACGAATCGCTGGCGACACCATCGGCACTTGGGTCAACTGTCCGTACTCGATGATTTCCCGCACGCACAGGCTGCCCAGGGCGTAGGTGCGCCCGTCGAGCAGGAAGGTCAGGTATTGCTCGCTCCCGGCATGCACCGTTGCGTCGCTGTGTTCGGCCAGAACCAGGCTACCCATGGTCAGCTCCTTGAAAAATGATGCCGGTCAGGCCGGTTGCAGGGTCTGGGCGACCTGTTTCTCGTCATGGCGCCGGGCCAGTTGGCCGAGCAGGCTCGGCACATCGAGAATCAGGGCCACCGCGCCGCTGCCGAGAATCGTGAAACCACCGATGGTGCGGGTGTTGCCGAACAGCTTGCCCAGCGGCTTGATCACCGTCTGGAACTCGCCGAGCAACTGATCGACCACCAGCCCGGCGCGCACGCCGGCATAACTCACCACCACCACGCTTTCGCGGCGCGGCGGCTCGCCGCCTTCCTGGAACAGGTCGCGCAGGCGGATGAAAGGCAATACGTCGCCGCGCAGGTCGATGTACTCGCGACCGGCATTGGCGATGGTTTCGCTCTGGCTCATCTCGATGCACTCTTCCACCATGTCCAGCGGCACCACGTAGCCCGCCTTGCCGACACCGATCAGGAAGCCGTCGATGATGGCCAGGGTCAGCGGCAGGCGAATGCGCACGCAGGTGCCAACACCCAGCTCGCTGTCCAGCTCCACGGAACCGCGCAGGGCGGTGATGTTGCGTTTCACCACGTCCATGCCGACGCCGCGACCGGACAGGTTGCTGACCTGCTCGGCGGTGGAGAACCCCGGTTCGAAGATCAGGTTGAAGATCTCCTTGTCGCTCAGGCTCTGGCCCTCGCCGACCAGACCGCGCGAACGCGCCTTGTCGAGGATCTTCTGCGGGTTGAGTCCGCCACCGTCGTCCGACACTTCGATGACGATGCTACTGGCCTCGTGGTAGGCGTTCAGACGCACGCTGCCCTGCTCGGGCTTGCCCTGGGCCAGGCGCGTGGCCGCCGGCTCGATGCCGTGGTCCATGGCGTTGCGCACCAGGTGGGTCAGAGGGTCGCCGATCTTTTCCACCACGGTCTTGTCCAGCTCGGTCTCACCGCCACTGATCTGCAGGCTGATGTCCTTGCCCAGCTCCTTGGATACATCGCGGACCACACGCTGGAAGCGGCTGAACGTGGCGCCGATCTGCACCATGCGCAGGGTCAGGGCCGAGTCGCGTACTTCTTCCACCAGCCGCGAGATGACCTCAGTGGCTTCGAGCATCGCGGTCTGCCCGCTGCGCTGGGCCGCCATGCTGGCGCCGGCCCCGGCGATGATCAGCTCGCCGACCAGGTTGATCAGTTGGTCCAGCTTGCCGGCATCGACGCGGATCAGGTTGTTTTCGTTGCTGCGGATGTCCTTGACCTGCTTCTGCTTCTGCAGGGCAGCAGCGATCACCGGCGCCTGCACGATGCTCTCGTCGAGCAGCACCTGGCCGATCGGCCGCTGCTCGGCGCGCTCCTGGCCGCTGACCTGGGCATGCAGGACTTCCTGCAGCTCGGCGGCGGTGAGGGTGCCGCAGCGCATGAGGATTTCCCCCAGGCGCATGTCCTCTTCCGGCAATTCCTGGATCAGCGTCAGGTACTGCTCCGACCTGGCGTGCGGCGGCAGGATGCGAATCAGGCTCTCTTCACGGACGAACTCGAAGGCGCCCTCGATGGTGGCCTTGTCGGCGCTGCTGGCGAAGGCGATTTCGAAGCCCAGGTAGCAGGTCTCCGGGTCCATCTCGGCGGCCGGCGGCACGCGGTCGATCAGCGGCACGATGCTGATGATCTGGCCGAAGGTGCCCAGGTAACGGAAGAACGCCAGGGGGTCCATGCCGTTGCGCAGGGTGTCGGGGCCGAAGCGCAATGACAGGTGCCAGTGCTCGGCGCCCAGGCCCATAGTTTCGCTGCGCTCGATCCGTTCCAGGGCGTGGCTCGGCACCTGGTTCCAAGGCTCGTCCTGGCCCAGGTATCGGCTCAAACGAGCACTCAGGCTTGCGTTCTGCTCGTGGCTCTCCTCGTCCATGTCGTCGAGGTTTTCGCCGGCATCCAGGTGGGCGATCACGCCGCCCAGGTAATCGCCGACCTCCAGGAACAGCGCGCTCAACTCGGCGTCGAAGCGCAGCTCGTTGCTGCGCACCCGGTCCAGCACACTTTCGGCAATGTGGGTGAAACTGACGATCAGGTCGAAGCCGAACAGCCCGGCCGAGCCCTTGATGGTGTGGGCCGCACGGAAGATCGCATTGATCGTGTCCGGGTCATCCGGCGACTGCTCGATGTGCAGCAATGCCTGCTCCATCTGCTGCAGCAGCTCCTGGCTCTCCGCGATAAACGTCTTGAGCACTTCATCCATATTCATCGCAGTGCTCCTATACCTGACTCGGTTTGATCAGGATCGGGTCGCCAAAGAAGCCCGCCAGTCCACTGATCTCGAACGCCTCGATCACGGCCCGGCTGTGGTTGACCAGTTGCAGGTTGCAGCCCACGCGGCGCGCCTCCTGCTTGGCGAGAATCAGCAGCTGCAGCCCGGCGCAATCCATCTCGTCGATGGCAGCAAGGTCGAACTCGACGTCCGCCTCGGGCTCCAGGGGGCGCATCAATAGCGCCTTGCTGTCGGCGGCCGTGTAGATGGTCAGCGGCCCCTCCAGGGGGATGATGCGGTACTGACCTTCGGCCGGAAGCGTGCTCATGGCTGATCCTCGGGGTGGGTCAAGGCAGAATCAGTTTGGAGACGGCGGTAAGCATCTGCGCCGGCTGGAAAGGCTTGACCACCCAGGCCTTGGCGCCTGCGGCCTGACCTTCCTGCTTCTTGGCATCGCCGGCTTCGGTGGTCAGCATGATCACCGGGGTGAACTTGTAGGCCGGCATCTGCTTGACCGCCTTGACGAAGGCGATGCCGTCCATGTTCGGCATGTTCACGTCGCTGATGATCAGGTGCACCTTGCGCCCGTCCAGCTTGCCCAGTGCGTCCTTGCCATCGACGCCCTCGACCACGTCGTAGCCGGCGCCGCGCAGAGTGATGCCGACCACCTGGCGAATGGACGCCGAGTCGTCGACGATAAGAACGGTCTTGCCCATGGGTGAGCTCCTCAGAAGAAAGTGATTTCAGGTTCGCTGGAAACGGTGGCGCCCTTGCCGCGGTGGATCGCGTGCTGCTCGGGCATGGTGTAGGTGCTGGCCAGGGCCTCGAGCCAGGCGTCTGCGTCAAAGGGCGCCAGGGCCCGGCCGTGCGCCAGCTGTGTGGTGCGCTCGCCAAGGTCATGACCGAGCTTGTCGAGATCATTGCGCACGTGGCTGAGCATCTGGCTGACGCGGTCCTGGAACTGCAGGGCGACCAGCACTTCGGCAATCTCGTAGCCCACCGCTTCGCTCTGGCTGCGGATCACTTCGCTGTTGCTGACGATGCTGCCGGCGCTCTGGTGGAAATGGGTCACCACCTGCTTGATCACCTGGCTGGCGCTGGCCAGGGTGCTGGCGTCCTTCTTGGCGTATTCCTGGGAAACTGCCAGGGTCTTCTCGATCGCCGAGTTCACCGTCTCGACGGTTTCGCCGATCTTCTGCCCGGTCTCGCCGGACAGGCTCGACAGCTTGCGCACCTCGTCGGCTACCACGGCAAAACCACGGCCGCTGTGGCCGGCCCGCGCCGCCTCGATGGCCGCGTTGAGGGCCAGCAGATTGGTCTGTTTGGCGATGCTGGCGACGTCCTGGGCCATGGCCCTCAGGTGCTCGGTAAAGCCGGACAGCCGGGTGACTTCCTTGAGCAGCACTTCCTTGCTGGCCAGCGCCTCCCGCAGCGCCACGATGATGGAATCGAGCTCGCGTTCGCTGGTCGCCAGAAGCGCGACCAGTCGGTTGCTCGACTCACGGCCCTGGGCACTGCTGATACTGGTCTGAATGCGGCCGGCCAGGTGCGCGAAGCGGTTGCTCAGCGCGCTGATCGACTCCTCGGAATGGCCTCGGGCGGCTTCGATATGCTGGGACCAGATCGGCAGCACGCCACTGCAGACGTCTGCCAGGCCGTCCCAGGCGGCGCCCTCGGGGGCAACGGCTGCGCTGCCCGGATCGACCGGCGGCGTGGCCAGCTGCTGTTGGATGTTCACCATCCAGACCATGGCCAGCACGGCGGCGATCAGCAGCAGGCCGATTGCAGGCCAGGCACTCAGGTACCCGTAGGCCATCGCGCCAATGGCAATCAGGGCTACAAGGAGAATCAGGACAAGGGGCGGCAGGCCGGCATAGCCGCGCACAGGGGGATTCGATGTCACGGGCACGCTCCGGCCATTGTCGAGTTTCGTAGAGAGCGGAGCGGAACACCTCAGGAAGACTCGAGTGGTGGCGGAAGACGCTGTACTGCATGCCCGCTCCGTCGGGCAATTGAAGGATGCGCGCAACTGATATCACTGTGACATCAGGATTGTCTGATTATGAAAGGCAGGACTTTCTGACGATCCGTAGGGATATCCCTACTCAGATCAGCGACTGGTCGAGGGCGAACTTGACGATATCGGCGTTGTTGACGAACCCCATCTTCTCCATCAACCGCACCTTGTGGGTGCTGACCGTCTTGTTGCTGATGACCAACTGGTCGGCGATCTGGTTGACGCTGAGCCCTTTGGCCAGCATGCGCATGACCTGGAACTCCCGGTCGGTGAGGTTGTTGAGCCCGGAACGCTGATAAGGCTCCGACCAGGACAGGGCGATCTGCTCGACCAGTTGCGGGTCGATGTACCGCGCACCCGCTGCCACCTTGCGCACGGCCGACAGCAGCACCACCGGGTCCTGATCCTTGGTCAGGTAGCCCTTGGCTCCGGCGCGCAGTACGCGCAGCGCGACCTGGGGCTCGTTGTGCATGGTCAGCGCCAGTACCGGCAACTGCGGGTAACGGCCATGGATGCGTCCGACCAGGTCCTCACCGCAGACCCCGGGCATGCTGATATCGAGCAACACCAGATCGACCGTCTGACACCGCAACTGCTCCAGCACGCGCGAGCCGTTTTCGGCTTCTGCCACCACCTCGATATCGTCGTTCAACGCAAACAACAGTTTCAGCCCCTCACGCATCAGCGCATGGTCATCGGCCAGAAGAACCCGAATCATGCATACCCCTCGAAATCCGGCTTATGTCGAGGAATGAAAGCTTGCACGGTGGTGCCCTGGCCGGGATGACTGAAGATGACCACCGGGCCGCCCAGCGTCAGGCTGCGCTCGCGCATGCCGGTCAGGCCGAGGGAGCCACGCTCGACGGCTTTCAGATCGAAACCGACGCCGTTATCGAACACTTCCAGGATGTAGTCGCCATCCAGGGCCTTGAGCGTGACAGTGACACGTGTCGCGGCAGCGTGGCGCGCCGCATTGGTCAGCGACTCTTGGACAATGCGAAAGATCGCGGCGGTGCGGGCCATGTCGATCCCCGACAGATCACGGGGGCAATGCAGCTGGCAACTGACACCGGACTGCTGCATGAAGGTATCGCGGAGTTCTTCCAGGGCAGGCTGCAACCCGGTGGTGAGCAGCGAGGCATGCATGCTGGTGGCCAGCGTGCGCACCGAATGGATGGCGCTGTCAGTCAGGGAAACCAGGCGCTCGACCTGACATTCAAGCCGCGGATTGTCCTGCCCGAATTGCATCTTCAACAGCGACAGCCCCAGGCGCAGCGCAGTCATGTGCTGTCCCAACTCGTCGTGCAACTCGCGCGCTATCGCTCTGCGCTCTTCCTCGCGGACACGCTCCCGAAGGTCGTGGTCTCGCGATCTGCCACCCGTCGATTTCCCATCGAAAGCCGAGGCGTTGGCAGGACGTGCCGGGGAAAAAGTAAACGCGCCCATCACAGCTCTCTTGTATTTCCTGGCTGAGGAATCAGCGATGTAACTCAGACCCATGATCACTAACCTTATCTTGATTTTTTATCTCTATCGGTAACGCGCGGAGAATTTCGAGGCTCAACTAAGGGCGATCGTTTATCACCACGCAAAGTGCCACTACATAGCCAGTATTCTGTCACTCGGAGTTACTCCAACTGATTAATAAAGCACGCATTAACGCGCACGAGTCCACCCTCGAAAAACCTTCGGGATAGAACATCGTGATGGCTAGATGGAGACAGGGATTAACGCGTGTAGGTGGTCGTTCAATCATGCGGGACAGTGTGACGCCTATAAACACGCACCACGCCACGTCGTAATTGCGCTCGTTGTCGAATGAAAACAGGACAACTCGGGGTTACGCCCACGACTCTCTCTCCGGATGGGGATTGTTTATTGGAAAAGTTGCCGGGCAGCAATACGGGAGCTGTGCCATAAAGAAAGTATCAGGTTTAACGATGAGGTCTCCGTGTGCCTCAGGAAGGTGCAACGGTGGCAGGCAATGCCGGTCTACCATAACCAGGCCATTACAGTGGACGCTTGCACCCTCATTGGTTGCACCTCGAACACCGACACGAATCGAAAAGGTGCAACCAACCAAACGGGCGTATGGAAAATTACTCAAAACCAGGCCAGCCATGCCTTCTGCGCAATCAGCCCCGCGGAATCCTGATCGTGAATACAGGAAGCACAGCGCAGATGGAAACCGTTCATCGAGAGGCCGGCATGAATCGATACTCACAGGGTTGCACCTAGTTGCACCCACCTACCGACAGGTTTACTCTCTCGCCAATTTTCTGCGGCACCCCCAGATAACAGGACCCCCTCATGGCCACTACTACTCTTGGCGTAAAGCTCGACGACGCAACCCGTGAACGCCTCAAGCAGGCCGCGCAGTCGCTCGATCGCACCCCGCACTGGCTGATCAAGCAAGCGATCTTCAATTACCTGGAGCAGGTCGAGGGCGGTCTGACTCCGCCGGAGATGTCCGGTCTCGCTGCTGCCGCTGGTGAAGAGTCGGTAGATGCCTTGAGCGAACAGGGCCTGCAGGTCTTCCTCGATTTCGCCGAAAGCATCCTGCCGCAATCGGTGCTGCGCGCCGCCATCACCTCGGCCTATCGCCGTCCGGAAACCGACGCCGTGCCGATGCTGCTGGAGCAGGCCCGCCTGCCCAAGGACAAGGCCGAAGCCAGCACCAAGCTGGCCATGAGCATTGCCGAGAAGCTGCGCAACCAGAAGAGCGCCGGCGGCCGCCAGGGCCTGGTGCAAGGCCTGCTGCAGGAATTCTCCCTGTCGTCTCAGGAAGGCGTGGCGCTGATGTGCCTGGCCGAAGCGCTGCTGCGCATCCCGGACAAGGCCACCCGCGACGCCCTGATCCGCGACAAGATCAGCAACGGCAACTGGAGCCAGCACCTGGGCCAGAGCCCGTCGATGTTCGTCAACGCGGCCTCCTGGGGCCTGCTGATCACCGGCAAGCTGGTATCGACGCACAACGAAGCCGGCCTTGCCACCTCGCTCAACCGCCTGATCGGCAAAGGCGGCGAGCCGCTGATCCGCAAGGGCGTGGACATGTCCATGCGCCTGATGGGCGAGCAGTTCGTCACCGGCGAAACCATCGCCGAAGCACTGGCCAATGCCACCTCCATGGAGAGCAAGGGCTTCCGCTATTCCTACGACATGCTCGGTGAAGCCGCGCTGACCGACGAAGACGCCAAGCGTTACCTGGCGTCCTACGAGCAGGCCATCCACGCCATCGGCAAGGCCTCCCACGGCCGTGGCATCTACGAAGGCCCGGGCATCTCGATCAAACTGTCGGCCCTGCACCCGCGCTACAGCCGCGCCCAGTACGACCGCGTGATGGACGAGCTGTACCCGATCCTCCTGGGCCTGACCCAGATGGCCAAGCAGTACGACATCGGCCTGAACATCGATGCCGAGGAAGCCGACCGCCTGGAGCTGTCCCTGGACCTGCTCGAGCGCCTGTGCTTCGACCCGTCGCTGGCCGGCTGGAACGGTATCGGCTTCGTCATCCAGGCCTACCAGAAGCGCTGCCCGTACGTGATCGACTACGTCATCGACCTGGCCAAACGCAGCCGTCACCGCCTGATGATCCGCCTGGTGAAAGGCGCCTACTGGGACAGCGAGATCAAGCTGGCCCAGGTCAACGGCCTGGAAGGCTACCCGGTCTACACCCGCAAGCCGTACACCGATGTGTCCTACATCGCCTGCGCGCGCAAACTGCTGGCCGTACCGGAAGCCATCTACCCGCAATTCGCCACGCACAACGCCCACAGCCTGTCGGCCATCTACCACCTGGCCGGGCAGAACTACTACCCCGGCCAGTACGAGTTCCAGTGCCTGCACGGCATGGGTGAGCCGCTGTACGAGCAAGTGGTGGGCAAGGTCGCCGATGGCAAGCTGAACCGCCCGTGCCGGATCTACGCACCGGTCGGCAGCCATGAAACCCTGCTGGCCTACCTGGTGCGTCGCCTGCTGGAAAACGGTGCCAACACCTCGTTCGTCAACCGCATCGCCGACCACAGCATTTCGATCAAGGACCTGGTCCTCGACCCGGTGCTGCAGATCGAGCAGATGGCCGCCCAGGAAGGCGCCGTCGGCCTGCCACACCCGCGCATCGCCCTGCCGCGCGCGCTGTACGGCGACGCCCGCCTCAATTCCGAAGGTATCGACCTGGCCAACGAACACCGCCTGGGTTCGCTGTCTTCCGCCCTGCTCACCAGCACCAATACCGCCTACGTGGCCCAGCCGATCCTCGGTTGCGACACCCCGGCACCAGGCGCAACCGAAGCACTGAAGAACCCGGCCGATCACCGCGACATCGTCGGCCACGTCAGTGAAGCCAGCGAAGCGGACATCAAGAGCGCGATCCTCTGCGCCCTGTCCAGCGGGCAGATCTGGCAGTCCACCGTCGCCACCGAGCGCGCCGCCGTGCTCGACCGTGCCGCCGACCAGATGGAAGCGGAAATGCAGCAGCTCATGGGGCTGCTGGTACGTGAAGCGGGCAAGAGCTTTGCCAACGCCATCTCGGAAGTGCGCGAAGCGGTGGACTTCCTGCGTTACTACGCCGCCCAGGCACGCAACCACTTCGCCAACGACACCCACCGCCCACTGGGCCCGGTGGTGTGCATCAGCCCGTGGAACTTCCCGCTGGCGATCTTCAGTGGCCAGGTCGCCGCTGCACTGGCTGCCGGCAACACCGTGCTGGCCAAACCGGCTGAGCAGACCCCGCTGATCGCCGCCCAGGCCGTGCGCATCCTGCTCGAAGCCGGCGTGCCGGGCGGTGCCGTGCAACTGCTGCCGGGCCGTGGCGAAACCGTCGGCGCCCGCCTGATCGCCGACGAGCGCGTACGTGGCGTGATGTTCACCGGCTCCACCGAAGTGGCCGGCATCATCCAGCGCAACATCGCCGGGCGCCTGGACGCCCAGGGCCGCACCATTCCGCTGATCGCGGAAACCGGCGGCCTCAACACCATGATCGTCGACTCCTCGGCCCTTACCGAGCAGGTGGTGGTCGACGTGATTTCCTCGGCCTTCGACAGCGCCGGTCAGCGCTGCTCGGCACTGCGCGTACTGTGCGTGCAGGAAGACGTGGCCGACCGCGTGATCACCATGCTCAAGGGCGCCATGGCCGAATACAGCCTGGGCAACCCGGAGCGCCTGAGCACCGATATCGGTCCAGTGATCGACGCCGAGGCCAAGGCCGGCATCGAACAGCACATCCAGACCATGCGCGAGAAAGGCCGCAAGGTATTCCAGAGCGCCCGCGCAAATGGCGAGGACATCAAGCGCGGCACCTACGTGATGCCGACCCTGATCGAACTGGACAGCTTCGACGAGCTGCAACGCGAAATCTTCGGCCCGGTGCTGCACGTGGTGCGCTACCAGCGCGCCGACCTCGGCAACCTGCTGGAGCAGATCAACGCCAGCGGCTACGGCCTGACCCTCGGCGTGCACACCCGCATCGACGAGACCATCGCCCAGGTGGTGAGCAGCGCCAAGGTCGGCAACCTCTACGTCAACCGCAACATGGTCGGCGCCGTGGTCGGCGTGCAGCCGTTCGGCGGCGAAGGCCTGTCGGGCACCGGCCCGAAAGCCGGCGGCCCGCTGTACATGTACCGCCTGCTCTCCACCCGCCCACAGGATGCACTGGCCAAGCAACTGAGCAAGGAAAGCCCGGAAGCCGAAGCCCAGCGCCCGGCACCGCAGCAGAACGCCTTCCAGGCGCTGAACGAGTGGCTGACCCAGCACGAACCGGCCCTGGCCGAACTGAGCGCGCAGTACGGTGCCCAGTCCCGCAGCGGCATCACCCAGATGCTGGATGGCCCGACCGGCGAGCGCAACAGCTACACCCTGCTGCCGCGCGAGCACGTGCTGTGCCTGGCGGACGATCGCCGTGACCTGCTGACCCAACTGGCCGCCGTTCTCGCCGTTGGCAGCCAGGCGCTGTGGCAGGAGCAGCACGTGGCCCGCGAGCTGTTCAAGGCGCTGCCCAAGGATGTGCAGGCGCGCATTCAGTGGGTCACCGACTGGGGCACCAGCGAGACGGCCTTCGACGCCATCTTGCACCACGGTGACTCTGACCAGCTGCGTGCGGTGTGCCAACTGGCCGCCAAGCGTCCTGGGGCGATCGTCGGTGTACACGGCCTGAACAAGGGCGAGACCGACATCCCGCTGGAACGCCTGCTGATCGAGCACGCCCTGAGCGTCAACACCGCGGCCGCTGGCGGCAACGCCAGCCTGATGACCATCGGCTGACCGCACCCGCCAGGCGCTCTTGCCCGAGCGCCTGGCACGACCGACACCGCCCTCCTGGGCGGCTACCGGTCACACTCGGTACACCGCCAACGGGGGCTACCCGCCCGGTACCGGGTTTTCATTCCTCGCACTCAGGTGCCGTACCCACTTACCCGGTGGGTGCCGGAAGGGGCCACCCGCCCTGACCAATCCCCAATAAAAAAGGCCCGTCACATGACGGGCCTTTTTTCATCCAGCGGTTCGACTCACGTCAACCCGGCGGTGTCGCAGGGGCAGTCTGCTCGTTCCAGCCGCCACCCATGGCCTTGTACAGGTTGACCTCGCTGGTCAGCTGATTGAGGCGATCACCGATCAGTTGCTGACGCGCGCTGAACAGCTGACGCTGGGCGTCGAGCAGGGTCAGGTAGCTGTCCACACCGGTGCGGAAACGGCGCTCGGCCAGGCGGTAGTAGTCCTCGCTGGTCTGCACCAGACGGCGCTGGGCCTCCAACTGGTCTTCGTAGGTGGTGCGAGCAGCCAGGCCGTCCGCCACTTCCTGGAAGGCCACCTGGATGGCTTGCTCGTACTGGGCAACCTCGATGTTCTTCTGCACTTCGGCGTAGTCGAGGTTGGCGCGCAGACGGCCGGCCGTGAAGATCGGCAGGTTGATCTGCGGCTGGAACAGCCAGGTGCCGGAGCCTCCATCGAACAGGCCCGAGAGCTGGCTGCTGGCAGTGCCGGCGTTGGCGGTCAGGCTGATATTCGGAAAGAACGCTGCACGGGCCGCGCCAATGCTGGCATTGGCTGCGCGAAGCTGGTGCTCGGCCTGGAGTACGTCCGGACGGCGCTGCAGCAGGTCGGACGGCAGACCCGCAGGCACTTCGGCCAGCACATCCTGGTCGAGCACTTCACCGGCCGGCAATTGCGCCGGTATGCCAGTACCGAGCAGCAGAGCCAGGGCATTGCGGTCCTGGGCTACCAGACGGGTGTACTGCGCCAGGCTGACCTGGGCGCTTTGCACCGCGGTACGCGCCTGGCTCAGCGACAGCGCATCGGTCACGCCGACGTCGAAGCTGCGCTGGGTCAGCTCGTAGCTCTTCTCGTAGGTATCAAGGGTTTCGCGGGTCAGCTTGAGCAGAGACTCGTCGGCCTGCAGCGTCAGGTACGCAGTGGCCACGTTGGCCACCAGGCTGATCTGCACGCTGCGGCGGGCCTCTTCGCTGGCGAAGTACTGCTGCAGGGTCTGCTCGTTGAGGCTGCGCAGGCGACCGAAGAAATCAATCTCCCAGGCACTGGCGCCTACGGTCGCGCTGTACTGGCCGGTGGTGGTGGACGAGCCGGTCTGCGACAGGTCGCCCGGCAGACGCTGACGCGTCCCGCTACCGCCAGCGGAAATGGTCGGGAACAGCTCGGAACGCTGAATCCGGTACTGAGCGCGGAAGGCATCGATGTTCAGCGCCGCGACACGCAGGTCGCGGTTGTTCTGCAACGCCACGTCGACCAGTTGCTGCAGGGCCGGGTCGCGGAAGAATTCGCGCCAGCCCAGGTCGGCGGCGGCCGTCCCGGTCTGCGCGGCGGCGTCGTTGCCGGTGTAGGCCTCGCCTTGCGGCCAGGCGCCGGCTACCGGCGCATCGGGGCGCTGGTAGTCGGGGATCATGCTGCAGCCGCTGAGCACAACGGCGGCCACGGCCAGGGTCAACAGGGACTGCTTCACGGCAGTACCTCCTTCTCGGTTTCACCGGCCGGCTCGGTTCTCTTTTTCTCGAACAGCGAGCAGACCAGTACGTAAAACAGCGGAATCCAGAAGATCGCCAGCAGCAACGCGCTGAGCATGCCGCCGATCACCCCGGTGCCGATGGCGTGCTTGCTGCCCGCACCGGCACCACTGGCGATGGCCAGCGGCAGTACGCCGAGGATGAACGCCAGCGAGGTCATGACGATCGGCCGCAGACGCATGCGGCAGGCTTCCAGCGCCGCGTCCGCCAGGCTCATGCCCTGGGCGTACTGGGCCCTGGCGAACTCCACGATGAGAATCGCGTTACGCGCCGACAACCCGATCGTCGTGAGCAGGCCGACTTTGAAGAACACGTCGTTGGACAGCCCGCGCAGTTCGGTGAACAACAGCGCACCGATGATCCCCAGCGGCACCACCAGCATCACCGCGAACGGAATCGACCAGCTCTCGTAAAGGGCCGCCAGGCAGAGGAACACCACAATCCCGGAGATCACGAACAACGCCAGGGTCTGCGAACCGGCCAGGCGTTCCTCGTAGGACAACCCGGTCCAGGCGTAGCCCACCCCTTCAGGCAGCTGCGCAGCGATTTCCTCGACGGCGGCCATGGCGTCGCCGGTGCTGTAGCCAGGGGCCGGGGCACCGAGGATCTCCGCCGCCGACACACCGTTGTAGCGCGACAGCTTGGGCGGGCCATAGGTCCACTCGCCGCTGGCGAAGGCACTGAACGGCACCATCTGCCCGGCATCGTTGCGGATGTACCACTTCTTCAGGTCTTCCGGCCCCATGCGCGACTCGGGCGAGCCTTGCAGGTAAACCTTCTTCACCCGACCGCGGTCGATGAAGTCGTTGACGTAGCTGGCACCCCAGGAGATCGACAGCGTGCTGTTGATGTCGGCTAGCGACAGGCCCAGGGCGCGGGCGCGCTCGTCATCGATCAGCAGCTGGTACTGCGGCTCATCGCGCAGGCCGTTGGCCCGCACGCTGTCCAGCACCGGGTGGGCGTTGGCCAGTTGCACGAACTTGTCGCGCGCCTCGTTGAGCACCTGATGACCAACCCCGGCCTGGTCCTGCAGGAACAGGTTGAAGCCGGTGGCGTTACCCATCTCCATCACCGCCGGCGGGGCGAAGGCGAACACCATCGCATCACGGAAGCTGAAGAAGTGTTGCTGCGCACGTTGCGCCAGCGCGGCCACGCCATTCTCGGCGCCAGGACGATCGCCCCAGGGCTTGAGCATGATGAACGCCATGCCGGAGCTCTGGCCACGGCCGGCGAAGTTGAAGCCGGTCACGGTGAACACCGATTGCACCGCCTCGCCTTCATCGTCGAGCAGGTACTGGCGCATCTCGTCGACCACGGCCTGGGTCCGCTCGGCACTGGAGCCTGCCGGGGTCTGGACCTGGGCGAACAGTACGCCCTGGTCTTCTTCGGGCAGGAAGGCCGTGGGGATACGGCTGAACATCCAGACCATGATGCCGACGATCACCAGGTACAGAAGCAGGTACGGCACCTTGCGCTTGAGCATGCCGGCCACGCCGCGCTGGTAGGCGTTGTTGCCACGGTCGAAGGTGCGGTTGAACCAGCCGAAGAAGCCGGTCTTGGCCTCGTGGTGGTCGCCGTCGATCGGCTTGAGCAACGTGGCGCACAGCGCCGGCGTGAAGATCAGCGCCACCAGCACCGACAGCACCATGGCCGAAACGATGGTGATGGAGAACTGTTTGTAGATCACCCCGGTGGAGCCACCGAAGAAGGCCATCGGCAGGAATACCGCCGACAGCACCAGGCCGATACCGACCAGGGCGCCCTGGATCTGGCCCATGGACTTGCGGGTCGCCTCCTTGGGCGACAGGCCGTCCTCACGCATCACCCGCTCCACGTTCTCCACCACCACGATGGCGTCGTCCACCAGCAGGCCGATGGCCAGGACCATGGCGAACATCGTCAGGGTGTTGATCGAGAAGCCGAACGCCGCCAGTACCCCGAACGTACCGAGCAGTACCACCGGCACCGCCAGGGTGGGAATGATGGTGGCGCGCAGGTTCTGCAGGAACAGGAACATCACCAGGAACACCAGCACGATCGCCTCGAACAGGGTCATGACAACCCCTTCGATGGAGGACGAGATCACGGGTGTGGTGTCGTACGGGAAGACCACTTCCATACCGGCCGGGAAGAACGGCTCCATGTTGGCGATGGTTTCACGCACCGCCTTGGCGGTGTCCAGGGCGTTGGCGCCGGTGGCCAGACGAATCGCCAGACCGGAGGCCGGCAGGCCGTTGAACTGGGCGTTGATGGCGTAGTTCTCGCCCCCCAGCTCGACCTTGGCGACGTCGCTCAGGCGAACCTGGGAACCGTCACGCTCGACCTTGAGCAGGATGTTGCTGAACTCTTCCGGTGTCTGCAGCCGGGTCTTGCCGATGATGGTGGCGTTGAGCTGATTGCCCGGTGCCGCCGGCAGGCCGCCGAATTGGCCGGAGGAAATCTGCACGTTCTGCGCCTGGATGGCGCCGCGCACGTCGACCGGAGTCAGCTGGAAGCTGTTGAGCTTGGCCGGGTCGAGCCAGATACGCATGGCGTACTGCGCACCGAACACCTGGAAGTCGCCCACACCCTTGGTCCGCGAGATCGGGTCCTGCAGGTTGGAAACGATGTAGTTGGACAGGTCCTCGCGGGTCATGCTGCCGTTCTTGGAAACGACGCCGATGACCAGCAGGAAGTTGCGCACCGACTTGGTGACGCGGATGCCCTGCTGCTGCACTTCCTGCGGCAACATCGGGGTGGCCAGCTGCAGCTTGTTCTGCACCTGGACCTGGGCGATGTCCGGATTGACCCCCTGTTCGAAGGTCACGATGATTTCCATGCTGCCGTCGGAGTTGCTCGACGAGCTGACATAGCGCAGGCCGTCCAGGCCATTGAGCTGCTGCTCGATGACCTGCACCACGGTGTCCTGCACGGTCTGCGCCGAGGCGCCCGGGTAGCTGACCTGGATGGCCACGGCCGGTGGCGCGATGCTCGGGTACTGGTTGATCGGCAACTTGAGGATGGACAGGCCGCCGGCCAGCATGATCACCAGGGCGATCACCCAGGCGAAGATCGGCCGGTCGATAAAGAATTTGGACATTCAGCGATTCTCCGTTAGCCCTGGCCGTTGTCTTGTTCGGCGTTCTGCGCCGACTGACTGGCTTTGACGTTGCCTGCCGGTACCGCTTTGACTTCAGCGCCAGGCTGGACGAACTGCAGACCTTCGGTGATCAGGCGGTCGCCTTCGCTCAGGCCTTCGTCGATCAGCCAGGTATTGCCGGCGGTGCGCTCGGCTTTCAGCACACGCAGCTCGACCTTGTTGTCCGCGCCAACCACCAGAGCCGTCGGCTCGCCACGCTGGTTGCGGGTCACGCCCTGTTGCGGCGCCAGGATGGCCTTGTCGTTCATGCCGGAGCTGAGTCGGGCGTGCACGAACATGCCGGGCAGCAGCAGCTGATCCGGGTTGGGGAACACTGCACGGACGACGACCGAGCCAGTGCTTTCGTCCACCGACACTTCGGAGAACTCCAGGGTGCCTTCGTGGCCGTACTCACTGCCGTCTTCCAGGGTCAGCTTGACCTTGGCCGCGTTGTCGCCGGCCTTCTGCAACTTGCCACTGGCCAGGTCACGGCGCAGACGCAGCAGGTCTTTGGTCGCCTGGGTGACGTCGACGTAGATCGGGTCGAGCTGCTGGATGGTCGCCATCTGGTTGGCCTGGCCGTTGTTGACCAGGGCGCCTTCGCTGACCGAAGAACGACCCACGCGGCCGGCGATCGGCGCCAGCACCTTGGTGTAACGCAGGTTGATACTTGCCTGTTCCAGCGCAGCCTCGGCCTGCAGGCGGGCGGCCTGGGCTTCGTCATAGGCCTGCTTGCTCACGGCCTGGTCGGCGACCAGATCCTTGTAGCGCTCGGCCAGCGACTTGGCCGACGCCAGGGTGGCCTGGGCGCTCTTGTAGTTGGCCAGGTAGACCGACTGATCGATCTGGTACAGCTGCTGGCCAGCCTTGACCTCGGAACCTTCGGTGAACAGACGCTTCTGGATGATGCCATCGACCTGCGGGCGCACTTCGGCGATGCGGAAGGCCGTGGTACGGCCCGGCAGCTCGGTGGTCAGGGTGTAAGGCTGCGCCTGCAGCTCTACCACGCCGACTTCCGCAATCTGTTGGGCTGGCGCGGCAGCCTTTTCCTCGCAACCGGTGAGGGTGAGCATGGCCACGGCAATGGCCGCCGCCATTGCAACGAAGGCAGGCTTCTTCTGCATCTGAGTGAACCTCATTTCAATACGTTTGCCCGGGCGGGCATGACCACGGCCAGGAACCATGGTGGATTGTTTAGTCTGCTAACGAATATACTTACGTTCGAGAATGTTTGTAAATGCCCAATCCTGCATGTTCGTCAAAGAATGTGTCCGGGCTGGCGCCTGGTCGCGATGCGATCCACACCCTCGGAGGTGGCCCTGTATATGGTCAGACGAACCAAAGAAGAAGCCGAAGAAACACGCGCGCACATCCTCGATGCGGCCGAGCACGTGTTCTATGAAAAAGGCGTCTCGCGCAGCTCCCTGGCGGACATCGCCGCGGCGGCTGGCGTGAGCCGTGGCGCCATCTATTGGCACTTCGAGAATAAGGTGGATATGTTTCAGGCAATGCTCGAACGCCTGCACCTGCCGCTGGAAGAACTCGCCCGGGCCAGTGAAAGCGAAGACGAGCCCGATCCGCTGGGGCGCATGCGCGAGCTGCTGATCAAGGCCCTCAAGCGCACCGAGGACGATCCCCAGAGCCGGCGGATCAGCGAAATCCTCCAGCACAAATGCGAATACAGCGATGAACTAGGCGACCTGCGCCAGCGCATGCAAACTCTGAGCCTTGAGTGCGACCAGCGGATCGCCAAGGCCCTGCGCAATGCGGTGAGCAAGGGCCAGCTGCCGCCGCGCCTGAACTGCGAGCAGGCCGCCGTGTGCCTGCATGCCTACATGGAGGGCCTGCAGGCCAACTGGTTGCTGGTCCCCAGCGGTTTCGCCCTGGCCGCCCAGGCCGAATCCCTGGTGGAGGCCCTGTTCGACATGCTGCGCCACAGCCCCGCCCTGCAGCACGCCTGAACCCTCAGCGGCGCGCCCTCTGTCGGTGCGCCACGCTCGACAGGCCGTCGCCACGACCGAAAAGCGCGCACGCCACGCGCCCCTGCGACGATGCAACGCGGGCAAAAAACCACCAACAGCGCGTATTTCCCTGTATAACGCCGCTCCGCGCGCGCCCATGCGGCATGTGGCGCCGCTGTTGCACCGTTTCACCAAGCCTGCGCACAGACAGGTCCAGAACACCACAAACCCCAGGAGCACACATGAACCGTACCCTTTCCTCCCTGATGCTGGCCGGTGGGCTTCTGGCAGGCGGCCAGGCCGCTGCCGGCGAACTGCTGCAGTGGCAGAACAACAGCGTCAGCTACCTCTACGGCCATGACTTCAAGATCGACCCGGAGATCCAGCAGACCATCACCCTCGAGCACGCCAGTGGCTGGAGCTTCGGTGACCTGTTCTTCTTCGTCGACACCATCAAGTACAACACCGACGCCACCAACGGCGCAGGCGACGGCCACACCTTCTACGGCGAACTCTCGCCGCGCCTGAGCTTCGGCAAGCTGTTCGACACCCCACTGCAGTTCGGCCCAGTGACCGACGTGCTGCTGGCCATGACCTACGAATTCGGCGAAGACGACGTCGACGCCTACCTGATCGGCCCGGGCTTCGACCTGGCCATTCCAGGCTTCGACTACTTCCAGCTCAACACCTACCTGCGCACCCCGGACGGCAGCCGCGACGGCAAGAACGTGTGGCAGATCACCCCGGTGTGGAGCTACACCATTGCGGTGGGCAACTCCGACATCCTGATCGATGGGTTCCTCGACTGGGTCGTTGACAACGACGACAGCTACCACGCCAACGTGCACTTCGTGCCGCAGGTCAAATACGACCTGGGCAAGGCCATGAACTGGGGCGAGAAGCAGCTCTACGTCGGTTTCGAATACGACTACTGGAGCGACAAGTACGGTATCGACAACAACAGCTTCCTGGGCGACGACGTCCTGGGTGGCACCGACCAGAGCACCGCCAGCCTGCTGGTCAAAGCGCACTTCTGATTCGCGCCCGCACCTCGGTCATCGCCGGCCGAGGTGCTGCCCCGCCTGCAACTTTCCGCCAATAGCCACGCCCTCGCCCCTGCGCTTAGATAGCCGCCTCTCTCTCCGCCAGACCTCACACAAGGATGGCCGATGAACCGCCGCACCCTGCTGCTGACCGCCCTGGCCATGCTGGCCTTCGCCGGTAATTCGCTGCTCTGCCGCCTGGCCCTGAAAGACACCGAGATCGACCCTGCCACCTTCACCGCCCTGCGCATCGTCTCCGGCGCCCTGACCCTGTGGCTGCTGTTGCGCCTGCGCCCTGGCAGCGGTGCCGTCAGCGGCAGCTGGTTCGGTGCGCTGTCGCTGTTCGTCTACGCAGCGGCCTTCTCCTTCGCCTACCTCAACCTCGATGCCGGAGCCGGTGCCCTGCTGCTATTCGGCGCCGTGCAGATCAGCATGCTGCTGTGGGGGTTCTATCGGGGCGAGCGCCTGGGCCTGCCCGGCAGCGCGGGACTGCTGATGGCCTTTGCCGGCCTGCTGGTTCTGCTGCTACCGGGGGCCAGCGCACCCTCGCTCTCAGCTGCCCTGCTGATGCTTCTGTCCGGCGCGGCCTGGGGTGCCTACTCGCTGCTCGGCCGTGGCGTGACGGACCCACTGGCCGCCACCGCCGGCAATTTCCTGCGGGCCATTCCCTTTGCGCTCGTTACCAGCGCGGTGCTGCTGGGCAGCCTCGGCTGGGACGGCCCAGGCTTGGTCTACGCCCTGCTCTCCGGCGCCCTGACCTCAGGCGCCGGCTACGCCATCTGGTACACAGCCCTGCGCGGGCTGAAGGCCTTCCAGGCCGCCACGGTGCAACTCAGCGTGCCGATCATCACCGCCCTGGCCGGCAGCCTGTTGCTCAGCGAACCGCTGACCCTGCGCCTGATCATCAGCTCGGTGGCCGTGCTCGGCGGCATCGCCCTGGTGCTGGGCAGCCGCCAGCGGAGCTAAATCGGCACAGTGTGGTCTTCTATCCTGAAGCCATTGCCCCGAACGGAAGCCCGCCATGCCCCATGCCCTGCGCATCCTGTTGTTCTGCCTGCTCACCAGTGCGCTGGTCGGGTGCAGCACGCTGAGCGGCCGCGACCCGCTGCACATCGACCTGGTCGGCCTGGAACCGCTGCCCGGTGAAGGGTTGGAAATGCGTTTCGCGGTCAAGCTGCGGGTGCAGAACCCCAACGACAGCGCCATCGATTACAACGGCGTGGCCCTGCAGCTGGAAATCAACTCCCAGCCGCTGGCCAGTGGCGTCAGCGACCAGAGCGGCCAGGTGCCGCGCTTCGGCGAAGCGGTGATTCGCGTGCCGGTGAGCATCTCCGCCTACTCGGCCATGCGCCAGGCCTGGGGCGTAGCGGGTTATCAGCCGGGCGATGACCTGCCCTATGTGGTGCGCGGCAAGCTGGCGAACGGCCTGTTCGGTACCACTCGCTTCGTCGATTCAGGCAGTCTGGAGTGGCCACAACCCACGCCGCCGGCCACCCGCTGAACAAAACCCTATACACTATGCGGCTTTTCCAGACCGAGGACTCGCCGTGAGCACCCTGCCACCCTGCCCCAAATGCAGCTCCGAATACACCTACGAAGACGGCACCCAGCTCGTCTGCCCGGAGTGCGCCCACGAATGGTCCGCCACTGACAGCGCCGACGCCGCGGGCGACAGCGAGAAAGTCATCAAGGATTCGGTTGGCAACGTGCTGCAGGACGGCGACACCATCACCGTGATCAAGGACCTCAAGGTCAAGGGCTCGTCCCTGGTGGTCAAGGTCGGTACCAAGGTCAAGGGCATCCGCCTGGTCGACGGCGACCACGACATCGACTGCAAGATCGACGGCATCGGCGCCATGAAGCTCAAGTCCGAGTTCGTGCGCAAAGTCTGACGTCTTCGCCTCGAAAAAAAGCCCGGCACCAGGCCGGGCTTTTTTGTGCCTGCTCACTACCGCGCAGGAGTCAACGTGGGAGGGACTTTAGCCGCAACGCCCCCTCAACAGCTCGCCGCTGAAGCGCCTCCCACAAGACTGTGGCCTCACGACCGTTTGATCGTTCCCACGCTCTGCGTGGGAATGCCTCCCGTGACGCTCCGCGTCACCCACGGCCCTCGAGCATGACCCGCTCGATCGCCGCGTGCAGGTCCGGGTGCTGCGGCACGCGAATGCCGAACACCTCATGCAGCACCGCCAGCACCTCATCCACATCACGCAACTGCACGCGCTGGCTCCGTTCGCCCACGTGGTGGGTGGCGAAGCTGCCGTTGTGTAAGGTGGTGCGCTGGCGGTCGCCCGTTCGAGCGACCAGCAACTGGCCGAGGAACGGCGAATCCGGATGGGTGCACACGTACCAGTTGCCCACCACGTAATCGATCTCGGCGGGCGGCTGCATGTCGAACAGGTACATCGCCCGCCACTCATCCCCCACCTTGGCCGACAAGGTGTAGCTACCATCCACCAGGCTCAGTCGATAGAGCTCGTGGGGCGTGGCCTGCTCGGCCTCGCTATCCAGCAGCAACGGGCCGGTGGGCACCATGCCGCCGAAGCCGACATCAGTGATGTAGCGCGCACCGTCCAGTGTCACCAGCACCAGCATGTGGGTGCGGGCAGGCAGCGGCCCTTGCGTCTGGTTCATCACCACGCGCCCGGTCAGCCCGCGTGCGTCATAGCCAAGCGCTTGCAGCAGCCGCAGAAACTGCCCGTTGAGTTCGAAACAGTACCCACCGCGCCCCTGTTTCAGCAGCTTGTCCTGCACGTCCGACGCCTCGACCGAGATCGGTACGTGCAGCAAGGTCGACAGCGTCTCGAAGACAAACTCCGCACAGTGACGCTGCTGCAATTCACGCAGCGTTTCCAGGGTCGGGGGCGGCGCCGAGCGGTAGCCGAGACGCGCAAGGTAGGTGGGCAGATCCAGCACGAACGGCTCGTTCATCGGGCGCTCCTCGGGGACAGGTTCAACAGCAGGACGATTCAGCCTCGCAGAATGTGACACTCGCCCGGAGGATTCTTTCTCTCGCCTCACTGCACCGGCAGGAAGTTGATGAACAAAAGGCCCTGGGCATAGCTCACGCCAATGCGTCGATAACGCTCGTCCAGCACATTGGTCAGCAGGTCGAGGCGCGCGACGATCTTGCCGAACTCCACGGCAAAACTCAGGTTGCGTGCCTCGGCGGTGATCTCGTTGGACAGCAGCAGCGGCTTGCCATCGATGCCCTGGCGGCTGGCGAGCATCCACGTGGCCTTCTCGATATTGCGCGCCGCGTTGTGCACGAACTGCGGGTCGATCATATCCGTGAGGTAGAACTCGGTGCGCCCGCCGTGGGCGGTCACCAGCATGCTGCCGATGGCGAAAATGAACGCGCCGACCCGATCGCCCTCAAAATCAGGCCCGAGGGCGTAACTCAGCGCAGCGACATCCTCACGCCCGCCCAGATGGGCCAGCGGCGTGCCCGACTCGATGGCCTGCTGCACCGCACGGGCAGCACTGGTGCGACTGTCCAGCCCGGTCTTGCGCCACTCGCGTGGGTTGCGCAGATAGAGCTTGTCCATCAGTCGGTACAAGGCATTGAGGTTGTTGCGCATGGCCAGGGTGGCCAGGCGATCGGACGGAGTCTGGAACAGCTCGGTAGGTTTTACCGAACTGACATTGCTGATGAAGGACGCGTTGCTCTGGTGCCGCGCGCACCCGCTGCTCGCCAGCAGCACCAGTGCCCCCAACACCACGACCAGGCAGCGCCAAACACGCCGCCCAGAGCCCCCGCCAGGCTGTTCCCCTACCCCTATCCCCATAGGTGTATCGACCGTCCATTGCGAAACCTTTCAGCACTATAGGCACGAAAGCGTACGACGTGCACCCCGGACCTTGTAGGACGTTTCTGTACTGTGTCCGGGTCGGCGGTTACCAGCTTCATCGAACTCTCAGCCGCTTCGGCCTTCTAATACCACTCGACGAAGAAAGGAGGCCCCCAATGAGAACATCATTCCTTGCCTGCGCCCTCGCGCTCTGTGCACCCCTGGCAATGGCCCAGGCCGACAAGGTTGACATCGTCTCGCACCTGAACGGCCTGAACATCGTCATCGAGCCGCTGGGCGTACCACCACGTGATACCAACACCGTGCAACAGCTGGTTGGTGTGAGGGCTGTCAAAGTCCTCAACCAGACCTCGGAGGCCGCGACCTGCGAATTCCATGTCGACGCCAAAGACCGCACCAGCACCGACAGTCCGGTATTCACCGTCGCCCCCAACAGCCAGGTGATCGAACGCGTCCCCGGCGAATACTCCCCCGACAAACCCTATGCCGAACTGACCTGCCGGCCGACCAGGCGCTAATGCCCTGCGGCTCATCTGGCCTGATCGCAGCCCGATCCGAAACGCTCGCCGCTGAAGCGCCTCCTACGGGCGCTGCCAGCCGCCAACGTAGTTAGCCGGTTACCGGTTAGCCGTGGGAGGGGCTTCAGCCGCGACGGATTCCCGCGATATCGCCTGCCTCGAACACCGCTGCGAACGCAGAGCATCCGGGGCTACGCGCCCACGCAGAGCATGGGTGCGATCAACTAGACCAGGCATGAGCAATGAGCATTCCCACGCTCCGCGTGGGAATGCCTCCCGTGACGCAGAGCGTCACCCACACGAGCCCACGCCCCCTCTCCCCAAACGTAAGCAGCTGGCACCGAATTCAGACCACACTGATACGCTTTCCTGCGTGCCTCTTGATATTGCTATTGAACGCAGGCAGCGATGGCCAAGGACACTGCCTCTGCGTCATAAACACTTCGCAAGGACCGCGACCATGACTGGAAAACCCGCCGCACGCGTCACCGACCCCACAACCTGCCCACTTCCGGGCCACGGTATCACCCCGATTAGCAGTGGCTCACCCAACGTGCTGCTCGATAATCTGCCCGCGGCTCGCCAAGGCGACAGGGTGGCCTGCGGTAGCCTTCTAACCGGCAATCTCGTAAGCAACGTGCTCATCAATGGCAAACCCGTCGCGACAGTGGGCTCAACAGGCAGCCACGGCGATCACGTGGCCGGCGGATCGGCAACAGTGCTAATCGGTACAAACGTGGTTATCGCCGACATCCCCGTAGTGCCTCCAATCCCGGGCCGTTTCAACGAACAGTTCGAACTGCTGGATGCTGAAGGCGAGCCTGTCGCAGGCTTCAACTACAAGATCACCACAGCCTCGGGAAGGGTCTTTCGCGGAACGACCGATTCAGCTGGATTATCCCGGCGGATACACACCGAAAAAGC
Organism: Pseudomonas sp.; assembly: GCA_050282285.1. GTDB lineage: Bacteria > Pseudomonadota > Gammaproteobacteria > Pseudomonadales > Pseudomonadaceae > Aquipseudomonas. The sequence continues at coordinate 7,022 of JBLZZJ010000068.1, read as the reverse complement.
CGAAATGCTCCACATCGAACCTGATGACCGTGATTGATGGAGGGCAACGATATGACCCGGCCGACATTGATAGACGCCAGAGGCACCACTTCTTCAGAAAACGACACCCGCCACACGGTCTCCATCACGACCCAATACACCAGACGGCCAGACGAGACGGGCTGGCTTGCGGTCAGGCTTGAGCCTAGCGGCCGAATTGTCTCCCTCTGTGAGTTCACCAAAGTACTCATGCTCGGAAGCAGGGGCGGAAGAACATTCTTTCGTATCGCCGACGGCAATGGGAGCTACGTAGGAATGGAGGCAAGCCTCCGAGACGAGAACGCAGCCCGCTACCTGTCAGGAAACGGACCGTCATCAGCCGCCACCATAGTTGCCACCTACGATGGCCTACCGTCAAATGAGTACTCGCCGATCAGAAGAGACACTCAAAAACACCAATGGGCAGGCATCAGATTCAATGGCCTGGAGGCCCGCGCAACGCTCAACAGCGTATGGAGGCGCGAGTACACGCCTATTCCTGCTGGCCTACATCGCATCATGGCCCCCGACTACTCACACGCGAATATTTCTACAGAAGGCTATCGGATGGCGCACTCTGGGCAAATACGCTGTACGGATGTGTGGTTCCCCATTGCACTGGAAGGCAGCGAGGACAATAGCAGCCGATACATACACATTGGCCATTTGTCAGAGGGCTGCGTGACCGTCTATGAGCTATTGAAGTGGAACGCGCTGTACGATTACCTGATCAACAAACGCATTCCCCACAGCCAGGGAAAATTCATCGGTACTCTCATCGTCGAGTCGTAGGCATGCACAAACCACTTGGGTACCTGCTTACAGTTGTCTTGCTATTCCTGACAGGCTGCGCAACAGCCGCCCCTCGGTGCCAGAACATGCTGCAAGCAATCAGTACGCCCCCTGTGTTCATCCAGTACGAGCGCTGCGAGGTGCAGACACAGAACCATGGCGTTCCCGTTGTCGCCATTTACCAGATTGATGGGGCCGACGCGGCAGCGGCCGAAGCGTTTCTTCACGAGCGTTTCGGATTGGCCGGCGGCCTGGTACGCAACTGCTGCATGTGGGAGCTACCGGCTGCGATTCCCTATCAGGAAAGCGCGTCAGCGCCCTACTACAACATTCGGATGTACTCGGAAGAAACAGTGGTCAGCACGCGGGAGAACTGGCCGAAAATTCGAAACTTCTATCTGACCGTTACCACCTACAGCGAAGAAATCTGACCACGGCTCGGCAGAGTCATGCGCGGTATGGCGTGAGCGGCTGACCGTTCCCGCGCTCCGCGCCCCCCACAAAAGCTCGCGGGCAAGCCCGCTCCTACAACAGCGTGCCCGCGAGCTCGGCGATCTGCGCCTCAAGGGGCTTCAACGGCCAGCACCCGATCACGCACCAACCACCCCCGCAACGTGACGAATGGTGCAATCAGGCTCAACGGTTCACCCACCACCTTCTTTAAAAAACCCCGCCACGCACGCCTCCTCAGCCATCCCCACCCGCTATCAGTCACCACAAGGGCTTGTTACCGCCCGCGCTGTTGCGTAGGTTGCGCGCTGGTGGCTCGATGCCATACCGACCTTCAGGGAGAGAACGCGCGTGAGACTGTCCGGAAAATACGCAGCACTGATCGTGATGATCGCCATTTTTGCTGTGTGGGCGGCGGCCTACCCGCTGGCGCAACTGCTGCCGCGCGACACCTTCAGCGACCCGTTCGAACCGGTGTACAACGGCCTCAACGTGCTGTTCACCGCCCTGGCATTCGGCGGCGTGATCGTCACCCTGTTCTTCCAGGCCGACGAAGCACGTATCGCCCGCCGTGAGGCCGTCGAGCGCTCGATCTTCGAGATGTTCCAGACCTTCACCAGCCCTGAGTTTCAGCAGGTCAAGAACGGCGCCTACCTGGTGCTGCTGACCGCCGTGAAAGACCGCGCCTATGCCGAATTCCTCGCCAGTCGCCTGTTCGTGGTCGAGCAACAACGCCTCCCCGAATCCAGCATGGCCACGGTTCGCTCGCTGGATGCCAAGAAAAATGACCTCAACGACGAAGCACTCGGCCACGCTGACCGCGACGACCGGCTGATGCTCGACAACATGCTCAACTTCTTCGCCATGCTCGCCCAGCGTGAGTCGTCCGGCACCGTCATCAAGCACTGCGACTTCGCCTACGACTGGTGGCGCCCGGTGCTGTGGATCGTCGCCCAGTTCCAGCTCCAGCAATACGAGGCCTCGCCCATCATCCGCCAGTACTGCAAGAACACCCTGGTCGCCGCCACCCTCAAGATCCTCGACGAAGCCTACGGCCACACACAGCTGAAGACCGCCGACGAGGTCTGGAAGTACATCGACGAACACCCCAAGCTCAAAGACTTCGGGCTGGATCAGGCCTACAAGGAATTGCTGCCGGCGAGCGCTGAAACGGGCGAGCAAAACGCACACCCGGCGCAGTGAGCACCGCAGCTGCACGGGCAGCAAAACTCGCCGCTGAAGCGCCTCCCACGACCCGTGGTTAACCCACCATCTGCGCCCCACCTACAATCGTGGGAGGGGCTTTAGCCACGACGCCCTCAAAAGCTCGCCGCCAAGGCGCCTCCTACAGGAGAAGCAAGCGACCATGAGCTGGGTTTTCATGTACTGAATGGAGCTGGCAAACACCACCTGTGATCGTTCCCACGCTCCGCGTGGGCATGCATCCCGTGACGCTCCGCGTCACCCACTGCAACCGGCCTGCCCACCTCGCTCAACCAGCCAACCGCTGCGGACGCAGAGCCTCCTGGACTACGCGCCCACGCGGAGCATGGGTGCGATCAGCTGATTCTTGTGGGAGGGGCTTCAGCCGCGACCGGCACACCGAGAACTCACCCACCTTGCCATCGCCCGACCCGCTCCCTATTCTGCGCAGGCCACGGTCAAACCCGTGGCCGGGTTTGACAGCTCGGTAACTAGGCGCGAAGTGCCATCTGGTGCATGCGAAAACGGCGTACGTTTTTTGCAGGCCCCACCGTGCATGCAGTTTCACACTGCAACGCTCTATGGCAGATCGCGTGGGGAGACCCTAGTGGTCTGCCGGTTCCAAGTTCCGGTCTGTCAACCCTGCGCGGTCTGCCTCCATTCGATTGACAGCGAATGAGGCAGCTCTCAGCCCAAACTTGGAGCCTCACTCATGCAGGAAGCATTCACCCCCATCGTTTTCCAGCGTCACCACAACCAACTGCGCGCCGTACTGATCGATCGACAACCCTGGTTCGTCGCCGCCGATGTCGGCCGCCTGCTCAGCCAGCGCCACGCCGAACGCCTGTGCCAGCGCATGGACGCCGACCAGCTCAAAACCCTGCGCCTCGCCTACCGCACCGGCCGCGAAGAAACGGTGCACGCCATCAATCAGGCAGGCCTCTACAAAGCCCTGTACCGCTTCCCCCACCCGGAACACCAGGCCATCGCCCGCTGGTTCAGCCACGACGTCATCCCCACCCTGCACGACCAACACCACCTGCACGGCAACCCACCCCGCCGCGTCCTGATGGCCTGGCACAACAGCCGCGTCGCCCTGCTCGACTGGCAAGGCGAACTCTGGGTGCCCCTGCAGCAACTGCCCACCTTCAGCCCCTGGCAGGAGCCGTCGGGGCCACGGCGTTGGTTTGGTTGAGGTAACTGACTTCGTAGGATGGGTTGAGCACAGCGATACCCATCATGCAATTGTCCAAGGTATCGCTTCGCTCAACCCAGGCTACCGACTGCCCACCTTCAGACCCCGCCAGGAGTCGCCGGCGACACGGCGTTGGTTTGGTTGAGGCATTGACTTCGTAGGATGGGTTGAGCGCAGCGATACCCATCACGCGATCACCCGGGTATCGCTTCGCTCAACCCAGGCTACGGGCTGGGGCCATAGGCAGCAGTCTCAGCACGCACCGTGCAGGCTTCTTACCGATAGCGTTCAGCGGTCACCCGGAGTATGTTCTGGCACACGTTCTCAAGGATGATCCATGGCCAGCAAAGCCCATCTACCACGCCAGCAACACCACCTTGCAGTCCTGATCGACGCCGACAACGCCTCGGCCGCCATCGTCGAAGGCCTCTTCGAAGAGATCGCCAAGTTCGGCGTCGCCAGCGTCAAGCGCATCTATGGCGACTGGACGAACACTCGACTCGGAGGCTGGAAGAACGTGCTGCTGCACCATTCGATCCAGCCTATTCAGCAGTTCGCCTACACCACGGGCAAGAACGCTACCGACAGCTCGCTGATCATTGATGCCATGGACCTGCTCTACACACGGCGGTTCGATGGCTTTTGTCTAGTATCCAGCGACAGCGACTTCACTCGACTCGCAGCTCGCATCCGCGAAGAAGGCCTGACTGTTTACGGCTTCGGAGAAGAAAAGACGCCTAAGCCTTTCGTCGCTGCCTGCGACAAATTCATCTACACAGAAATCCTGCGCGCCGATGCTCAAGAAGCAGCGCCAGAGCCGATTGTTAACGGCGACAAACCGAAATCGTCCAGCAACGGCGAAACCACTCCAGAACCGCCAAAACCAATCGCTGCACCGAAGAAACAGAAGGTGCCCGTGGACTTCATCGCCAAGGTGATTGAGGACATTGAAGATGAAGACGGCTGGGTCCAACTCGGCTTGCTGGGTTCAAATATCAGCAAACTGCGGCCGGCGTTTGATGCGCGGCTTTATGGTTTCAAAAAACTGAGCGATTTGATTAAAGGGAATCCAACCCGGTTTGAACTGAAAATGCGCAGTGTCAGCACATCAGGTGGGGAAGCGCTGTATGTAAAGAATATAAAGGCTGGGTAGGCTCAGCCCGTAGGATGGGTTGAGCGCAGCGATACCCATCATCCGATCACCCGGGTATCGCTCCGCTCGACCTGCGCGGCCCGACCCAGGCTACGATCAGGTTTTTCTGCAAAGGATTGCAGCCATATGGTTCTTTATCGCCGCGACAGGACGCCGGGCGCGACTTGGTTTTTTACGCTCAATCTGGCGAACCGTCAGAGCAGCTTGCTGACTGAGCACATTGGTCTTCTGCGCTCCAGCTTTACGCATGTCATGCGCCTTCACCCATGGCGTATCGAGGCCATCGTGATCCTGCCAGAGCATTTGCATGCGGTTTGTACCCTGCCGCCGGGTGATGCCGACTTCGCCGTGCGCTGGCGTTTGATCAAAAGCGGCTTTTCTCGTGGGCTCCCGCTTGGGGAAGCGGTTTCCACGAGCCGACAAGGAAGAGGCGAACGCGGGATATGGCAGCGTCGCTATTGGGAGCACCGCATTCGGGACGATGCGGACTTCGCTCGGCATATCAATTACATCCACCACAATCCGCGCAAACACGGGCACGTAGAGCGCGTGGTCGATTGGCCATGGTCGTCGTTCCATCGTTATGTGGAAGCGGGTTTGTTGCCGAGAGATTGGACAGGTGGTGGGGAGGATGAAATACAGATTGGCGAAAGAGCGGGAAGGTAGGGCGGGTTGAGCGCAGCTATACCCATCAAGCGCCCCCCGGGTATCGCTTCGCTCAATCCAGGCTAGGGACTAAAGTTATTTATTTTTGGGGATTGTGATGTTCGTGAATGAGTACATTTCGGATGACGACATAAAGAAGTATGGAATTGAAGAAATAAATCGTCGATTTTTAAAGCCGGAGGAGTCGCCCTCTTGGACTGTTGATCGGGGCAGGGATGTTTATCTTCGTTTGGTTGCATCTGGTCGAGAAGAATTTGCGCGAGAAAAAGATTTTACGCTTTATTGGGGAGGGGAAGTGCTGGTGTTCCGCTTGGAGAGGACTGGAGGGGGCGTGCGCGGAGAGGAGGGCTGGTCTCACCATAAATTATTACGGGAAGACATTCCAGATAACATGAAGGCATATAGAGATAAAATTTTAACCGCCCTGAAAGAATCTTTGATTGCTTATAAAGATGCTGGTGTTTACTCAACCACCTCAAAGCACGTAGCTACTTTTGATTTCTGATAGGGACTTGCAGAAATGACGATAATCTTCGCTCAGGAAGCTCCGAACAAGCCAGCGCCTATCAGGCTGTAGTCCCGTAGGATGGGTTGAGCTCGGCGATACCCATCATGCAATCGTCCCGGGTATCGCTTCGCTCAACCCTAGGCTACGGTTCAAACAAAAAAGCCGGTCTCTCGACCGGCTTTTTTATTTAGCGCCTTACCCCAAACTCACCCATTACTCGGAAACGCAAACTGCGCGGCCTCGTGGCTGGCGCGTTGTGGCCAGCGTTGGGTGATGGCTTTTTTGCGGGTGTAGAAGCGGACGCCGTCCGGGCCGTAGGCGTGGAGGTCGCCGAACAGGGAGCGTTTCCAGCCGCCAAAGCTGTGATAGGCCACCGGCACCGGGAGGGGGACGTTGACGCCGACCATGCCGACTTCGATTTCGTCGCAGAACAGGCGGGCCGCTTCGCCGTCGCGGGTGAAGATGCAGGTGCCGTTGCCGTATTCGTGGTCGTTGATCAGTTGCATGGCGTCTTCCAGGCTGCCGACGCGCACGATGCACAGCACAGGGCCGAAGATTTCTTCCTGATAGATGCGCATCTCGGGGGTCACGCGGTCGAACAGGGTGCCGCCGACAAAGTAGCCGTCTTCGTTACCGCTCACGCGGTAGCCGCGCCCGTCCACCACCAGTTGTGCACCAGCGGCCGCACCGTCGTCGATGTAGCCGACAACCTTGTCGCGGGCGGCGGCGGTGACCAGCGGGCCCATGTCGAGGCCGCAGGAGGTGCCGGCGCCGATCTTCAGGCCTTTGATCTGCGGGATGAGTTTCTGCACCAGGGCGTCGGCGATCTGGTCGCCCACGCACACGGCCACGGAGATGGCCATGCAGCGCTCGCCGCAGGAGCCGTAGGCTGCGCCCATCAGCGCGCTGACGGCGTTGTCGAGGTCGGCGTCGGGCATCAGCACGGCGTGGTTCTTGGCGCCGCCCAGGGCCTGCACGCGCTTGCCGCGCTTGGTGCCTTCGGCGTAGATGTATTCGGCGATCGGCGTGGAGCCGAC
>JBLZZJ010000067.1:0-249107 GCA_050282285.1 Pseudomonas sp. | reverse complement strand
AAAAATTCGTGTCTTCAAGTCGACCCAAAAAGCGGTTGATGCTTGAACACTGCTAGGTAGAAGACCATGGCACGACTAAAAGAGATTTATCGGAAAGAAATCGCGCCGAAGCTTAAGGAAGAACTTAAGCTCGCCAACGTGATGGAAGTTCCGCGTATCACCAAGATCACCCTGAACATGGGCCTGGGCGAAGCGATCGGCGACAAGAAAGTCATCGAAAACGCTGTTGCCGACCTGGAAAAGATCACCGGTCAGAAAGTCGTTGTGACTCATGCCCGTAAGTCGATTGCAGGCTTCAAGGTTCGTGAGGGCTGGCCGATTGGCGTCAAGGTTACTCTGCGTCGCGAGCGTATGTACGAGTTCCTGGATCGTCTGCTGTCCATTTCCCTGCCGCGCGTGCGTGACTTCCGCGGCCTGAATGCCAAGTCCTTCGACGGTCGTGGCAACTACAGCATGGGCGTGAAAGAGCAGATCATCTTCCCGGAAATCGATTACGACAAGATCGATGCGCTGCGTGGCCTGGACATCACCCTGACCACCACTGCCCGTACGGATGACGAAGGCCGCGCTCTGCTGCGCGCTTTCAAATTCCCGTTCCGCAACTGATTGGAGTAGGAACATGGCCAAGACGAGCATGAAAAACCGTGAGCTGAAGCGTCAGCAAACGGTAGCCAAGTACGCCAAAAAGCGTGCCGAGCTGAAAGCTACCATCGTCAATCCGAACACCAGTCCGGAAGCGCGTTGGGAAGCCCAGGTCGCTCTGCAGAAGCAACCCCGTGATGCAAGCGCCTCGCGCCTGCGCAACCGCTGCCGTATCACCGGCCGCCCGCACGGTGTCTTCCGCAAGTTCGGTCTGTCGCGTATCAAGCTGCGTGAAGCGGCGATGCGTGGTGACGTACCAGGTCTGGTGAAAGCCAGCTGGTAAAAACGAAGCCGGCCTAGTGCCGGCTTTGTCTTTATGTGAATCAAGCCCCTTTGGGGCTTGATTCATTTTTGAGCAGTCTCTAGAATGTCCGGCTCGCCTGAGCCCGGCTTCAATGCGTCCGGTGTTTTGGTGACTCTTTAGCCGCAAGGCTAATTCTTTTTGTATCAGGAGCGTCTAGCCCATGAGTATGCAGGACCCGTTAGCGGACATGCTAACTCGTATCCGTAATGCCCAGATGGCTGAAAAGTCCGTCGTAAGCATGCCATCCTCCACTCTGAAGGTGGCTGTAGCCAAAGTTCTGAAAGACGAAGGTTACATTGCGGGTTATGAAGTCAATGGTGAAGCCAAGCCACAACTGTCCATCGAGCTGAAGTACTTCGAAGGCCGTCCGGTCATCGAGGAAGTCAAGCGCGTGAGCCGTCCTGGCCTTCGTCAGTACAAATCCGTCGATGACCTGCCGAAGGTTCGCGGCGGTCTCGGTGTTTCCATCGTCTCCACCAACAAAGGTGTGATGACGGATCGCGCTGCGCGCGCTGCCGGTGTCGGCGGCGAAGTGCTCTGCACCGTGTTCTAAGGGGGGATAAGCATGTCTCGCGTTGCTAAGAACCCCGTTGTGCTGCCTGCCGGTGTCGAGATCAAGCTCGCCGGTCAGCAGCTTTCGGTCAAGGGCGCCAAGGGCACCCTGGAACTGAACGTTCATTCGTCCGTAGAAGTTATCCAAGAAGGTAGCGAACTGCGTTTCGCCGCCCGTAATGGCGACCAGCAGAACCGCGCCATGGCCGGTACTACTCGCGCCCTGGTTAACAACATGGTTATCGGTGTCAGCCAAGGCTTCGAGCGCAAGCTGCAACTGGTCGGCGTGGGCTACAAGGCCCAGGCAAAAGGTCAGGTGCTGAACCTCGCGCTGGGCTTCTCTCACCCGATCGACTACGAACTGCCGGCAGGCGTCGTGGCCGAAACCCCGAACCAGACCGAGATCCTGATCAAGGGTATCGACAAGCAACTGGTGGGTCAGGTGGCTGCGGAGATCCGTGACTTCCGTCGTCCTGAGCCTTACAAGGGCAAAGGCGTTCGTTACGCGGATGAAGTTGTCCGTCGTAAAGAAGCCAAGAAGAAGTAAGGGGCTGAGAAATGACCGACAAAAAACTTACTCGTCTGCGTCGCGCTCGCAAGGCACGCCTGAAAATGCACGAGCTCGAAGCCGTGCGTCTGTGCGTGTATCGCTCTTCGCAGCACATCTACGCCCAGGTCATCTCGGCCGACGGCAGCAAGGTTCTGGCCAGCGCCTCTACCTTGGACAAAGCACTGCGTGATGGCGCCACCGGCAACGTCGACGCGGCCAAGAAGGTTGGTGCGCTGGTTGCCGAGCGTGCGAAAGCCGCTGGTGTGACTCAGGTGGCATTCGACCGTTCTGGCTTCAAGTACCACGGCCGCGTCAAGGCGCTGGCTGATGCTGCTCGTGAAGGCGGGCTGGAGTTCTAAGTTATGGCAAATAACGACCAAAAGCGCGACGAAGGCTATATCGAGAAGCTGGTACAGGTTAACCGCGTTGCCAAGACCGTTAAGGGTGGCCGTATCTTCACTTTCACCGCGTTGACCGTGGTAGGTGATGGTAAGGGTCGCGTCGGTTTCGGCCGTGGCAAATCCCGTGAAGTGCCTGCTGCCATCCAGAAAGCGATGGAAGCTGCTCGTCGCAACATGATCCAGGTGGATCTGAACGGCACCACTCTGCAGTACGCAATGAAGTCCGCCCATGGCGCTTCCAAGGTGTACATGCAGCCTGCTTCTGAAGGTACCGGCATCATCGCTGGTGGCGCCATGCGTGCCGTGCTGGAAGTGGCTGGTGTGCAGAACGTTCTGGCCAAGTGCTACGGCTCGACCAACCCTGTGAACGTGGTTCATGCCACTTTCAAAGGTCTGAAGGCTATGCAGTCTCCGGATTCCGTTGCGGCCAAGCGTGGCAAGAGCGTCGAGGAGATTCTCTAACCATGGCTAATACCGTCAAAGTGACTCTGATCAAGAGCACCAACGGCCGTCTGGCCAATCATAAAGCCTGCGTCAAGGGTCTTGGCCTGCGTCGCATCAATCACACCGTTGAAGTTCTGGATACTCCGGAAAATCGCGGCATGATCAACAAGGCTTACTACCTGCTGCGCGTGGAGGGTTAATCCATGTACCTGAACGATTTGAGTCCTGCGCCGGGTTCCCGTCGCGAGAAGCACCGTCCGGGCCGTGGTATCGGTAGCGGTTTGGGCAAGACCGGTGGCCGCGGCCACAAGGGTCAGACCTCCCGCTCCGGTGGCACCATCGCTCCGGGTTTCGAAGGCGGCCAGCAGCCTCTGCACCGCCGTCTGCCCAAGTTCGGTTTCGTATCCCTGAAGGCTATGGATCGCGCAGAAGTGCGTACTTCCGAGCTGAACAAGATCGAAGGCGACGTAGTTACTCTGCAGGCGCTGAAGGATGCCAACCTGATTAATCAAAACGTACAGCGTGTGAAAGTCATGCTGTCCGGTGAGATTACTCGCGCGGTCACCCTTAAAGGTATCGCCGCCACCAAAGGTGCGCGCGCGGCTATCGAAGCAGCTGGCGGTAAGTTCGAGGAATAAATGGCTAAGCAAGGTGCTCTCTCAGCGCTCAGCAACGGCGGGTTATCCGAGCTCTGGGCTCGTCTGCGCTTCCTGTTCATGGCGATTATCGTCTATCGGATCGGTGCGCATATCCCAGTTCCAGGCATAAACCCGGATCGTCTGGCGGAACTGTTTCGACAGAATGAGGGGACCATTCTTAGCTTGTTCAACATGTTTTCCGGTGGTGCGCTGGAGCGCATGAGCATCTTTGCACTGGGGATCATGCCGTACATCTCGGCATCGATCATCATGCAGCTCATGACCGCTGTCAGCCCGCAGCTGGAGCAGTTGAAGAAGGAAGGTGAAGCTGGCCGTCGCAAGATCAGCCAGTACACCCGCTACGGCACTCTCGTCCTGGCGTTCGTTCAGGCCATCGGCATGTCCGTTGGCCTGGCTAGTCAGGGCGTGGCGTTCTCGGTCGATTTCGGCTTCCATTTCGTGGCGGTTACCACTTTTGTGGCGGGCGCGATGTTCATGATGTGGCTGGGCGAACAGATCACCGAGCGCGGTGTCGGCAACGGTATCTCGATGCTGATCTTTGCAGGCATCGTGGCCGGTCTGCCGTCGGCGATCGGGCAGTCTTTCGAGTCTGCTCGTCAGGGCGATATCAACATCTTCGCTCTGATCGCCATCGGCCTGCTGGCAGTAGCGATCATCGGTTTCGTGGTGTTCATCGAGCGTGGTCAGCGTCGCATTGCGGTGCACTACGCCAAGCGTCAGCAGGGCCGCAAGGTCTTCGCTGCGCAGACCAGCCACCTGCCGTTGAAGGTGAACATGGCGGGCGTAATCCCGGCCATTTTCGCCAGCAGCCTTCTGCTGTTCCCGGCCTCGCTGGGTGCCTGGTTCGGTCAGTCCGAGGGTTTGGGCTGGCTGCAGGACATTTCGCAGGCTATCGCTCCTGGTCAGCCGTTGAACATTCTGCTGTTTAGTGCAGGGATCATTTTCTTCTGCTTCTTCTACACGGCGCTGATGTTCAACCCGAAAGACGTAGCGGAAAACCTGAAGAAGTCCGGTGCCTTTATTCCGGGCATCCGTCCGGGCGAGCAGTCTGCGCGCTATATCGATGGCGTTCTGACCCGCTTGACCATGTTCGGTGCTCTGTACATGACGGCCGTGTGCCTGCTGCCCCAGTTCCTGGTGGTTGCGGCCAACGTTCCGTTCTACCTTGGCGGGACCTCGTTGCTGATCGTGGTCGTGGTTGTCATGGACTTCATGTCCCAAGTGCAATCGCACCTCGTGTCTCACCAGTACGATTCCCTGATGAAGAAAGCCAACCTGAAGGGCTATGGCAGCGGCATGCTCCGCTGATCCACCCGTAAGGTTCGAGGAGTTGGTAATGAAAGTTCGTGCATCGGTGAAAAAGCTGTGCCGTAACTGCAAGATTATTCGTCGCGACGGCATCGTGCGGGTGATCTGCAGCGCAGAGCCGCGTCACAAGCAGCGCCAAGGCTGAGTGTGAACCACGCGTGATAAGCCCGGCAGCTAGTGCGCTGCCGGGTTGATTATTTGTTTTTACAGCGTTAATATCTCGCGCCCTATTTCTTGGCTTCCGGGGCGTAGGTAGCTGTCAATTGGAGTTCCACTGAATGGCCCGTATTGCAGGCGTTAACATTCCGGATAACAAGCACACTGTTATCTCGCTGACCTACATCTATGGTGTTGGTCGCACCACTGCACAGAAAATCTGTGCCGCTACCGGTGTAAACCCGGCTGCGAAAATCAAGGATCTGACTGACGAGCAGATCGAACAGCTGCGTGGCGAAGTTGCCAAGGTGAATACCGAAGGCGATCTGCGTCGTGAAGTGAATATGAAGATCAAGCGCTTGATGGATCTGGGTTGCTACCGCGGCCTGCGTCATCGTAAGGGTCTGCCGGTTCGCGGTCAGCGCACCAAGACCAACGCTCGCACCCGTAAGGGCCCGCGTAAGCCGATCCGCAAGTAATCGCATTCGCGAATCGACAGGAATTTAGTCATGGCAAAACCTGCTGCTCGTACTCGTAAGAAAGTCAAAAAGACGGTGGTTGATGGCATCGCCCACATCCACGCGTCCTTCAACAACACTATCGTGACCATCACTGACCGCCAGGGCAACGCCCTGTCCTGGGCTACCTCCGGTGGTTCGGGTTTCCGTGGTTCGCGCAAAAGTACCCCGTTCGCTGCCCAGGTGGCTGCTGAGCGTGCTGGTCAAGCTGCGCTGGAGTACGGTCTGAAGAACCTCGACGTAAACGTCAAGGGTCCAGGCCCGGGTCGTGAGTCCGCTGTCCGTGCTTTGAACGGCTGCGGTTACAAGATCGCCAGCATCACCGATGTGACGCCTATCCCGCATAACGGGTGCCGTCCTTCGAAGAAGCGTCGCGTGTAATCAGGAGACAGTGAGAAATGGCTCGTTACATTGGTCCCAAATGCAAACTGTCTCGTCGTGAAGGCACTGATCTTTTCCTGAAAAGCGGCGTTCGCGCTCTGGAATCGAAGTGCAACATCGAAGCAGCCCCAGGTATCCACGGTCAGCGCCGTAGCCGTCAGTCCGACTACGGCACTCAGCTGCGTGAGAAGCAAAAAGTTCGTCGTATCTATGGCGTACTCGAGCGTCAATTCAGCGGTTATTACAAAGAAGCTGCCGGCAAGAAAGGCGCTACTGGTGAGAACCTGCTGCAACTGCTCGAATGCCGTCTGGATAACGTTGTTTACCGCATGGGCTTTGGTGCTACCCGCGCTGAATCCCGTCAGCTGGTTTCGCACAAAGCGATCAGCGTGAACGGTAAGACTGTAAACGTCCCGTCCTACCAGGTTAAAGCTGGCGACGTCGTTGCAGTTCGTGAGAAATCGAAGAATCAGCTGCGCATCGTTCAAGCTCTCGAGCTGTGTGCCCAGCGTGGCCGCGTTGAATGGGTAGATGTAGATACCGAGAAGAAGTCTGGCGTGTTCAAAAGCGTCCCGGCTCGCGGTGATCTCTCCGCTGACATCAACGAAAGCCTGATTGTCGAGCTCTACTCCAAGTAAGGGCTAGAAAATAGGTGCATCCATGCAGATTTCGGTAAATGAGTTCCTGACCCCCCGTCACATCGATGTGCAGGAGGTCAGTCCGACCCGCGCCAAGATCACCCTCGAGCCTCTCGAGCGTGGTTTCGGCCATACCCTGGGCAACGCGCTGCGTCGCATCCTGTTGTCCTCCATGCCTGGCTGTGCAGTAGTCGAGGCCGAGATCGACGGCGTACTCCATGAGTACTCCGCGATCGAAGGTGTGCAGGAAGATGTAATCGAGATCCTGCTCAACCTGAAAGGTCTGGCTATCAAACTGCACGGCCGTGACGAAGTGACCCTGACTCTGGCTAAGAAGGGCCCGGGCGTAGTTACCGCTGCCGATATTCAGCTGGATCACGATGTCGAAATCGTCAATGGCGACCACGTCATCGCCAACCTGGCCGCCAATGGCTCGCTGAACATGAAGCTCGTTGTAGCTCGTGGTCGCGGCTATGAGCCGGCTGACGCTCGTCAGAGCGACGAAGATGAAAGCCGCAGCATTGGTCGCTTGCAGCTGGATGCTTCGTTCAGCCCTGTGCGTCGGGTTGCTTACGTGGTGGAAAACGCCCGTGTCGAGCAGCGCACCAACCTGGACAAACTGGTTATCGACCTGGAAACCAACGGTACCCTGGACCCTGAAGAGGCCATCCGTCGTGCCGCGACCATCCTGCAGCAGCAGCTGGCCGCGTTCGTCGACCTCAAGGGTGACAGCGAGCCGGTTGTGGTCGAGCAGGAAGACGAGATCGATCCGATCCTGCTGCGTCCTGTCGATGACCTGGAACTGACCGTACGTTCGGCCAACTGCCTCAAGGCAGAGAACATCTACTACATCGGTGATCTGATTCAGCGCACCGAAGTAGAGCTGCTCAAAACCCCGAACCTGGGCAAGAAATCCCTGACTGAAATCAAGGATGTTCTGGCTTCTCGTGGTCTGTCCCTCGGTATGCGCCTCGACAACTGGCCGCCGGCAAGTCTGAAGAAAGACGATAAGGCCACTGCCTGATCGTCATCATCACCGAACGAACAAGTTTGGTAAGGAATTGAACCATGCGTCATCGTAAAAGTGGCCGTCACCTCAGCCGCACCAGCGCCCACCGCAAGGCCATGTTCCAGAACATGGCGGTTTCGCTGTTCGAGCACGAGCTGATCAAAACTACTCTGCCGAAAGCCAAAGAACTGCGTCGCGTTGCTGAGCCGCTGATCACTCTGGCTAAAGAAGACAGCGTTGCCAATCGTCGTCTGGCCTTCGACCGTACTCGTTCGAAAGCCATCGTCGGCAAGCTGTTCAACGACCTGGGCAAGCGTTACGCCACCCGTCAGGGCGGCTACCTGCGTATCCTCAAGTGCGGTTTCCGCGCTGGCGACAACGCTCCGATGGCTTATGTTGAGCTGGTCGACCGTCCGGTCGGCGGCGCAGTAGAAGCTGCTGAGTAAGTCGTAGGTTGTAAGAAAAACCGGGCCCAGGCCCGGTTTTTTGCTTTCTGGGTTTCTGCTTTTCGCAGTGCCGCCTTTCTTTTAGGCCTCCGCCGGATGGCCCGTCCATTGCCTTCCCATCTCCGTTTATTTCCGCCCGAAACGTTCGTCCTCTGTTGGCTCGGCGTTGCCTTTCTCGAAAGATAAAAGCTATCGGATCGTTTCGTTCAATGTATTGGTTCTCTCATGGCGCGAGAACTACTCTTTCTTGGTCGCCGGCTCTAGCTGGCGGGTTCCAGCTGATAAGGAGAGAAAAATATGAGCCAAAGAGCCGTCGAGACGTACCGCGAAGGTCCGGTTAACGATAAGCAGCATTCCTTCATGGCGCTCACTGGCCCTTTGAAAAAGCGGCGAGTTCGTAGCAGTAGCTGTTGATTGCGCTTGTCGGTGTCCGGCGCAGTTGAGCCCGGGCAATGGGATGTAAATGACTAAAGGTAGAAAGATATGACAACCGAAAGTAAATGCCCCTTCTCGGGCAGCGCGCCCAAACGCTCCAGTGGCACCTCCAACCGAGATTGGTGGCCTAACCAGCTGAATCTGAAACCCCTGCATCAGCATTCTTCCCTGTCCGATCCCATGGACCAGGATTTCAACTACGCCGACGCATTCAACAGTCTCGATCTCGAGGCGCTCAAGAAAGACCTGCATGCACTGATGACCGACTCGCAGCCTTGGTGGCCGGCTGACTTCGGTCACTACGGGCCGCTGTTCGTGCGGATGGCCTGGCACAGTGCAGGCACCTACCGTATTGGCGATGGCCGCGGTGGTGCCGGTACCGGTAACCAGCGTTTCGCGCCGCTCAACAGCTGGCCGGACAACGTCAACCTGGACAAGGCCCGTCGGTTGCTCTGGCCGATCAAGCAGAAGTACGGCCGCAAGATCTCTTGGGCGGATCTGATGATCCTCACCGGCAACGTCGCATTGGAATCCATGGGCTTCAAGACTTTCGGGTTCGCCGGCGGCCGTCAGGATATCTGGGAGCCTGAGGAAGACATCTACTGGGGTGAGGAAAAGGTCTGGCTGGAGGACAAGCGTTACTCCGGCGAGCGTGACCTCCAAAACCCGTTGGCTGCCGTTCAAATGGGCCTGATCTACGTCAATCCGGAAGGTCCGAATGGCAATCCCGACCCGATCGCGGCGGCGCGGGACATCCGCGATACCTTCGCGCGCATGGCGATGGACGACGAAGAAACCGTTGCACTGATCGCCGGGGGGCACACCTTCGGGAAAACCCACGGGGCCGGTGATGCAGGTCTGGTAGGCAGCGACCCGGAGGCCTCCGGTATCGAAGAGCAAGGCCTGGGCTGGCGCAGCACGTTCGGTAGCGGCATCGGTGGCGATACCATCGGCAGTGGCCTTGAGGTCACCTGGACGTCGACCCCGACCAGGTGGAGCAACAACTTCTTCTGGAACCTGTTCGGCTATGAGTGGGAATTGACCAAGAGCCCGGCCGGTGCCCACCAGTGGCAGCCGAAACACGGCGCCGGCGCTGGCACCGTCCCGGACGCCCATGACCGCGACAAGCGCAACGCCCCCGCGATGCTGACGACAGATCTGTCCCTGCGTTTCGATCCGGCGTACGAGAAGATTTCCCGCCGCTTCATGGAAAACCCTGACCAGTTCGCGGATGCCTTCGCGCGTGCCTGGTTCAAGCTGACTCACCGGGATATGGGGCCGCGTGCCCGCTACCTCGGCCCGGAAGTGCCGGCTGAAGAGCTGATCTGGCAGGACCCGATCCCCGAGGCCGATCACGTCCTGATCGATGAGCAGGATGCGGCGGCGCTCAAGGCCGAGATTCTGGCGTCCGGCTTGTCCGTGTCGGCGCTGGTTTCGACCGCCTGGGCATCGGCCTCCACCTTCCGCGGGTCTGACATGCGGGGCGGCGCCAACGGTGCGCGCATTCGCCTGGCACCGCAGAAGGATTGGGCAGTCAATCAGCCCGAGCAGTTGGCCAAGGTGCTGCAGGTACTCGAGGGTATCCAGGCAGCGTTCAATGGGGCGCAGAGTGGCGGCAAGAAGGTGTCCATTGCCGATCTGATCGTCCTGGCCGGTAGTGCCGGTATCGAACAGGCGGCGAAGAAGGCGGGCCATGACATCACGGTTCCGTTCGCCCCAGGTCGTATGGATGCTTCGCAGGAGCAGACCGATGTGGATTCCTTCGCGCCGCTCGAACCGGTTGCCGATGGCTTCCGCAACTTCCTCAAGGCCCGTTACTCAGTGTCGGCGGAGGAGTTGCTGATCGACCGGGCGCAGTTGCTGACGTTGACGGCGCCGGAGCTGACCGTGCTCGTCGGCGGCCTGCGGATGCTCGGCACCAATGCTGACGGCTCGCAGCATGGCGTTTTCACCCAGCGTCCGGAAACCCTGACGAATGACTTCTTCATCAACCTGCTCAACATGAACACCGGTTGGAAGGCGGTCTCCGAGGACTCGGATGTGTACGAGGGACGTGACCGCATCACTGGAGAAGTGAAGTGGACCGGCACCCGGGCCGATCTGGTCTTCGGTTCCAACTCGCAGTTGCGGGCTGTGGCTGAGGTCTACGCCTCGGCGGATGCCGAAGCCAAGTTCATCCGCGACTTCGTTGCGGCCTGGACCAAGGTGATGAACCTCGACCGCTTCGACCTCGCCTGATTCGATACCGGGGCGCGCTGCCGATGGTCGGTAGCGTGCCCACGGTTTCGATCCGCCGAGTACCTCTGCTCAACGCCTCCCATCGGGAGGTGTTGTGCTTTTTACTTGACCGGGCGGGGCAGGGCGCGGAGCATTCACGCTATTCCACGGCATAGGCAAGGATCCCAGGCATGAAAGGCCATATCGAAGTCATCGACTACCTCAAGCAATTGCTCAAGGGGGAGCTGGCCGCGCGCGACCAATACTTCATCCACTCGCGCCTCTACGAAGACTGGGGTTTTGCCAAGCTGTACGAGCGCATCAACCACGAGATGGAAGAAGAAACCCAGCACGCCGACGCGTTGCTCAAGCGCATCATCTTCCTCGAAGGCGTTCCGGACATGGTCCCGGACACCTTTGTCTTCGGTCAGACCGTGCCCGAGGCGTTGAAGCTCGACCTGGCGTTGGAATACGCCGTGCGGGCGGCCCTGAGCAAGGGCATCGAACTGTGTGAAAAGCATCAGGACTACCAGACCCGCGATATTCTTCTGCTGCAGCTCAAGGACACCGAGGAAGACCACGCCTATTGGCTGGAGATCCAACTGCAGCTGATCGGCAAGCTGGGGCTGGAGAAGTACCTGCAGAGCCAGATGTAACTCAGGCTTCCAGAAAAAAGCCCCGCGATGCGGGGCTTTTTCGTTTCTGAGCGGGCGATCAGGCCCGATCGCGCTCCAGCAGTGGCTTGAGGAAATGCCCGGTATGCGATTGCGGCATCTCGGCAACCTCCTCCGGCGTACCCACCGCGATAATCTGGCCGCCCTTGGAGCCGCCTTCGGGGCCCAGGTCGACCAGCCAGTCAGCGGTCTTGATCACGTCCAGGTTGTGTTCGATCACCACCACGGTGTTGCCGTGATCGCGCAGGCGGTGCAGCACGTCCAGCAATTGCTGGATATCGGCGAAGTGCAGGCCCGTGGTGGGTTCGTCGAGGATGTACAGGGTCTTGCCGGTATCGCGCTTGGACAGCTCGCGCGACAGCTTGACCCGCTGTGCCTCGCCACCGGACAGGGTGGTCGCCGACTGTCCCAGCTTGATGTACGACAGGCCAACGTCCATCAGCGTTTGCAGCTTGCGCGCCAGGGCCGGTACCGCATCGAAGAAGCCGCGGGCGTCCTCGATGGTCATGTCGAGCACCTCGGTGATGCTCTTGCCCTTGTACTTGATCTCCAGGGTCTCGCGGTTGTAACGCTTGCTCTTGCACACGTCACACGGCACGTAGATGTCCGGCAGGAAGTGCATCTCTACCTTGATCAGGCCATCGCCCTGGCACGCTTCACAGCGGCCGCCCTTGACGTTGAACGAGAAACGGCCCGGGCCGTAGCCGCGGGAGCGGGACTCAGGCACGCCGGCGAACAGTTCGCGGATCGGTGTGAACAGCCCGGTGTAGGTGGCCGGGTTGGAGCGCGGCGTACGGCCGATGGGGCTCTGGTCGATATCCACCACCTTGTCCAGGTGCTGCAGGCCGTCGATGCTGTCGTGGGCGGCGGCTTCCAGGGTGGTGGCGCCATTCAGGGCAGTGGCGCTGAGCGGGAACAGGGTGTTGTTGATCAGCGTCGACTTGCCGGAGCCCGATACGCCGGTCACGCAGGTAAGCAGACCGATCGGGATATCCAGGTTGACGTTCTGCAGGTTGTTGCCGCGGGCGCCTTTGATCTTCAGCGACAGCTTCTTGTCGCGCGGTGTGCGCTTGGCGGGCACGACGATCTTGGTGCGACCGGACAGGTACTTGCCGGTGACCGAATCCGGGTGGGCCATCACTTCTTCGGCGGTGCCTTCGGCGACGATCTGCCCGCCGTGCACGCCGGCACCCGGACCGATATCGACCACGTAGTCAGCCATGCGGATGGCGTCCTCGTCGTGCTCGACCACGATTACCGTGTTGCCGATGTCACGCAGGTGGCGCAGGGTGCCGAGCAGGCGCTCGTTGTCGCGCTGGTGCAGGCCTATGGACGGTTCGTCGAGGATGTACATGACACCCACCAAGCCGGCGCCGATCTGGCTGGCCAGACGGATGCGCTGGGCCTCGCCGCCGGACAGAGTGTCGGCGCTGCGGTCCAGGGTCAGGTAGTCGAGGCCGACGTTGACCAGAAACTGCAGGCGCTCGCAGATTTCCTTGAGGATCTTGCTGGCGATCTCGCCACGCCGCCCTTCCAGGGTCAGGTCGCCGAAGTACTCGCTGGCCGAGCCGATCGGCATACCGGTCACCGCCGGCAGGGTTTTCTCGCCAACCCATACGTGCCGCGCCTCGCGACGCAGGCGTGTACCACGGCAGTCCGGGCAGGGCTGGGTGCTGAGGAACTTGGCGAGCTCTTCGCGCACGCTGGTCGATTCGGTCTCGCGGTAACGGCGCTCGAGGTTGGGCACGATGCCTTCGAACGGGTGCGAGCGTTTGACGATGTCGCCACGGTCGTTGAGGTACTTGAAGTCGACATTCTGCGAGCCGCTGCCGCCGAGAATCACCTTCTGGTGTTCGGCATCCAGTTCGGCGAAGGGTTCTTCCAGGCTGAAGCCATAGTGCGCCGCCAGGGAGCCGAGCATCTGGAAGTAGTACACGTTGCGCCTGTCCCAGCCGCGTATCGCGCCCTCAGCCAGGGTCAGCTCACCATTGACCAGGCGCTTGGCATCGAAGAACTGCTTCACGCCCAGGCCGTCGCAGGTCGGGCAGGCACCGGCCGGGTTGTTGAAGGAGAACAGCTTGGGTTCCAGCTCGCTGATCGAGTGACCGCAGACCGGGCAGGCGAAGCGCGCGGAGAAGATGATTTCCTCGCCTTCTTCACCCTCCATGGGCGCGATCAGGGCAAGGCCATCGGCCAGCTTGAGGGCTGTCTCGAAGGACTCGGCCAGGCGCTGTTGCAGGTCGCCACGGGCCTTGAAACGATCCACCACGGCGTCGATGCTGTGCTTCTTCTGTTTGTCGAGCTTGGGCAGTTCGTCCAGTTCGTAGAGCTTGCCGTTGACCCGTACACGCACAAAACCCTGGGCGCGCAGTTCGTCGAACACGGCGAGGTGCTCGCCTTTGCGCTCGCGAATCACCGGGGCCAGCAGCATCAGCTTGCTGCCTTCGGGCAGGGCGAGGACCTGGTCGACCATCTGGCTGACGGTTTGCGCTTCCAGCGGCAGGTCGTGGTCCGGGCAGCGCGGCGTACCGGCGCGGGCGTACAGCAGGCGCAGGTAGTCGTAGATCTCGGTGATGGTGCCCACGGTCGAGCGTGGGTTGTGCGAGGTCGACTTCTGCTCGATGGAAATGGCCGGCGACAACCCTTCGATGGTGTCGACGTCGGGTTTTTCCATCATCGAAAGGAACTGCCTGGCGTAAGCCGACAGCGACTCGACGTAGCGGCGCTGACCTTCGGCGTACAGCGTGTCGAAGGCCAGGGACGACTTGCCCGAACCGGACAGGCCGGTGATCACGATCAGCTTGTCGCGTGGCAGGGTCAGGTCGATGTTTTTCAGGTTATGGGTACGTGCCCCACGGATCAGAATCTTGTCCACAAACAGCGGCCTCGCTTGGCGGGCGGAAACGGTCGAGTATACGGCTCTGCCCTGCCCTGCGGCAAAGTGCGCGCCTGTGCCAAGGGCAGGATGGCTGGTAGAATCGCCGGCCTGTTCGAATAGGACCTATGTAATGCACGATCTGCACAACGAGCGTATGAGTGGAGGGGAAACCCGCGCGGCCGGTGGTCTGGCGCTGGTCTTTGCCTTCCGCATGCTCGGCATGTTCATGGTCCTGCCGGTACTGGCCACTTACGGGATGGACCTGGCCGGAAGTACCCCGGCGCTGATCGGCCTGGCCATCGGTGCCTATGGCCTGACACAGGCGGTGCTGCAGATCCCGTTTGGCATGTTGTCCGACCGCATCGGTCGACGGCCGGTCATCTATGTCGGCCTCCTGATCTTCGCCGCTGGCAGCGTGCTGGCAGCCAATGCCGACTCGATCTGGGGCGTGATCGCCGGGCGTGTGTTGCAAGGTGCTGGTGCTATTTCCGCAGCGGTCATGGCGCTGCTTTCCGACCTGACCCGTGAACAACACCGCACTAAGGCCATGGCCATGATCGGCATGAGCATCGGTCTGTCGTTCGCGGTGGCCATGGTCGTCGGTCCGCTGCTGACCAAGGCGTTCGGCCTGTCCGGCCTGTTCTGGGCGACGGCGGCCATGGCGCTGTTGGGGATTCTGATCGTCGCTGGGGTCGTGCCCCGCGAGGCGGGTCCGCTGCAGCACCGCGAGTCTGGCGTGGCCCGTCAGGCATTGCTTCCCACCCTGAAAAACCCCCATCTTCTGCGGCTGGACTTCGGCATCCTGGTGCTGCATGCCATCCTGATGGCCAGTTTCGTGGCGTTGCCGCTGGCGCTGGTCGAGCAGGGCGGTTTGCCCAAGGAAGAGCACTGGTGGGTCTATCTGACCGCGCTGCTGATCGGCTTCTTCGGCATGGTGCCGTTCATCATCTACGGTGAAAAGCGCCGGCAGATGAAGCGCGTGTTACTGGGGGCGGTGAGTGTGCTGCTGGCGTGCGAGCTGTTCTTCTGGAGTTTCGGCGACAACCTGCGCGCGCTGGTTGTCGGAACCGTGGTGTTCTTCACCGCATTCAACCTGCTGGAGGCCTCGCTGCCCTCGCTGATCAGCAAGGTGGCGCCGGCAGGTGGCAAGGGCACGGCCATGGGGGTGTACTCCACCAGCCAGTTCCTCGGTGCGGCCGTCGGCGGGATTTTCGGCGGCTGGTTGTACCAGCATTATGGCCTGTCGGGCGTGTTCATCGGCTGTGCAGTGCTCTGTGCAATTTGGCTCGCCATTGCTGTTACTATGCGCGAACCTCCGTACGTTACCAGTCTGCGCCTGCCGCTCAATGCTGCGGCACTGGCCGATGTCGGACTGATCGAGCGTCTTATGGCGACGCCCGGAGTGGCGGACGCCATGGTGGTAGCTGATGAAGCTGCCATCTACATCAAAGTGGATACCCAACAATTGGACCGCACGTCCCTGGAGCGCCTGATCGAATCGGCGCCAGCGGCGTGCTGAAAGCCTAGGAGAACGTTATGGCCCGTGGGGTTAACAA
Organism: Pseudomonas sp.; assembly: GCA_050282285.1. Lineage (GTDB taxonomy): Bacteria > Pseudomonadota > Gammaproteobacteria > Pseudomonadales > Pseudomonadaceae > Aquipseudomonas. Next base: position 233,339 of record JBLZZJ010000067.1, on the reverse strand, counting down.
AGTCATTCTGGTCGGCACCTGCGGACAGGACCCGGAAACACGCTACCTGCCAAGCGGCAACGCTGTGACCAACCTGAGCCTGGCCACCAGCGAGCAGTGGACCGACAAGCAGACCGGTCAGAAGGTCGAAAAGACTGAATGGCACCGTGTTTCGCTGTTCGGCAAGGTTGCCGAAATCGCCGGCGAGTACCTGCGCAAAGGTTCGCAGGTCTACATCGAAGGCAAGCTGCAGACCCGCGAGTGGGAAAAGGACGGCGTCAAGCGTTACACCACTGAAATCATCGTCGACATGCAAGGCACCATGCAGCTGCTCGGTGGCCGTCCTGATAACGCTGGCGGTGGTGACTCCGCTCCGCGTCAGTCGCGCCCGGCACCGCAGCGTGAGCAGCAACAGGCTCCGCGTCAGTCCGCTCCGCAGCAGAAGCCTCAGCCTGCTCAGGACTTCGACAGCTTCGACGACGACATTCCGTTCTGATCATCTGAGTCCGCGCTCTATCATGCGTATGCGGCTGATGCTGCTAGGCGGCGGTAATGCCCTGGGGCAGGCGCTGATTCGCCTCGGCGCCGAGGAAGACATCGGCTTTCTCGCGCCCAGGCCGCCAGAGTCCGGCTGGGATGCCGCCAGCCTGACTCAATTGCTCGACGACACTCGCCCCGACGCCCTGATCAACCTCGCCTATTACTTCGACTGGTTCCAGGCCGAAGTATTGAACGAGGCGCGTCTGGTCGCTCAGGAGCGCGCTGTCGAGCGCTTGGCCGAACTGTGTCAGCACCATGAAATCCGCCTGCTGCAACCGTCCAGCTACCGGGTCTTCGATGGCTCGCGCGCGACGGCATACAGCGAAAAGGAAGAGCCAGTCCCGCTGGGCCTGCGTGGGCAAGCCTTGTGGCGCCTGGAGCAGAGTGTGCGCGCAGCCTGCCCGCGGCATGTGCTGGTGCGTTTCGGCTGGCTGCTCGATGACAGCCCGGATGGTTTGCTCGGGCGCTTCCTGACCCGTGCCGCACACGATGAAACCCTGTTCCTGGCCGATGACCGCCGCGGTAATCCGACGCCCGTCGATGATGCCGCACGGGTGATTCTCGCCGTGCTCAAACAGCTCGATTGCGAGACGCCGTTGTGGGGGACCTACCATTACGGTGGCCACGAGGCGACCACCTCGCTGGCGTTGGGGCAGGCGGTGCTCAGCGAGGCGCGCAGTTTCCGCAGCAATCTGGTCGAGGACGTCGCGGCCCAGGCCCACGCGGCCCGTCCGGATGCTGCGGACGAACCTCAGCATGCTGTGCTTGCCTGCAAGAAAATCCTTCACACCTTCGGTATCAAACCGCGCGCCTGGCGTGCCGGATTGCCGAGCCTACTGGACCGATACTATCGCCATGTCTGAAATCCTCGTAACCGGCGGAGCCGGGTTTATCGGTTCGCATCTGGTCGACGCTCTGCTGGCTCAAGGGCATCAGGTGCGTGTATTGGACAACCTGTCCATGGGCAAGCGCAGCAACCTGCCGCTGGACAACCCGAGCCTGCGTTTCATCGAAGGTGATGTGGCCGATGCCGCGCTGGTGCTGCAAGCGGTGGACGGCTGTGCGGCGGTGGTGCACCTGGCGGCGGTGGCTTCTGTGCAGGCGTCTGTCGATGATCCGGTCGCGACTCACCAGAGCAACTTCGTGGGCACTCTCAACGTGTGCGAAGCCATGCGTCAGCATGGCGTGAAGCGTGTGGTGTTCGCTTCCAGCGCTGCGGTGTACGGCAATAACGGCGAAGGCCAGGCCATTGGCGAAGACACGCCCAAGGCGCCCCTGACCCCGTATGCGTCGGACAAGCTGGCCAGCGAGTACTACTTGGATTTCTACCAGCGCCAGCATGGCCTGGAACCGGCGATCTTTCGTTTCTTCAACATCTTCGGTCCACGCCAGGACCCTTCGTCCCCGTATTCGGGGGTGATCAGCATCTTCACCCAGCGCGCCCAGCAAGGGCTGCCGATCAGTGTGTTCGGTGATGGCGAGCAGACGCGCGATTTCTTCTACGTGGCCGATCTGGTCGAGCTGCTCATGCAGGCAGTCGCTGCGCCCCAGGTTGTTTCCGGGGCCGTCAACGTCGGCTGGAACCAGACAACCAGCCTGAACCAGTTGCTGGCAGAAATCGGCACGCTGTTCGGTGGTTTGCCGGCGGTGACTCACCAGACGCCGCGCCCTGGCGACATTCGCCACTCCCGGGCGAACAATGCGCGCCTGCAGGCCAGCTACCGGTTGCCGACTGCGACGCCCATTCGTGAAGGCTTGCGGCGACTGCTCGGGCTCGAGTGAGTCGTAATGAAAAAGCCGCGCAATTGCGCGGCTTTTTGTTGTCCGGTATCTGCGGTCGGCGGCCATGAAAAAGCCGGCGTTACGCCGGCTTTCGGGTCGTGCAGCGTGCCTCAGAACTTGTAGCCGAGGCCGACCATGTACACCCAGGGATCGACATCCACGTCGACCTTGACCTTGCCGACACCGTCCAGGTTGGTGGTTGCGGTGGTGTCGATATCCAGGTACCAGACGCTGGCGTTGAACAGGACGTTTTCCGTGATCTGGTAGTCCAGACCTGCTTCCAGCGCCAGGCCGACGGAGTTGTCCAGCTTCAGGTTGCTGAAGCCTTGTGCCGAGCGCTGGCTGGTCAGGTCTTCGTCGAAGAACAGGGTGTAGTTGATGCCTGCGCCGACATAGGGCTGGACCTTGGACGCGCTGTCCAGCGGGAAGTACTGCAGGGTCAGGGTCGGCGGCAGGTGCTTGATGTCTGCCAGCTTGCCGTCCAGGGCACCGAGGCCTTTTACACCAACCGAATGCTGGAAGGGCGTGGCCGCGAGCAGGCCGATACCCAGGTGGTCGGTGACCATGTAGGTGCCGGTCAGGCCCAGCTGTGTATCGCTGTCGAGTGTGGCTTTGGTCCCCGCGGCCTTGCTGCCCGCGATGGACAGGTCCGAGCTGTCTTCGTTCGGAGCGACAGTGGCGGCGCCCACGCGCAGGATCAGATCACCGGCCTGGTGCGCGTGTGCCATGGGCGCTGCCAGCGCCATGGCAATCAGTGAGGCGGCGATCAGTGGCTTGTGCATACGAACTCCTATCGAGTCATCAATGTAAAAGAGAGTGATGCCTAGACTACGGAGTGAGGAAAACGCCTTCTTGATCCAGCTCAATAAGAGGGCGCATTGTCTGGAATGAGTGGTGGGCGTGCCCATTCACGGGCGACCGTGAGGCTTGGGCAGAAAGTAAAAAGCCAGACGGTGCGTCTGGCTTTCGAGTGGTTCGGCAGCGGGTTGTCAGCTGTCCGGCAGCTCGTAGGCGTAGATCTTGTCGGCCTGCATCTGGTAGCCGACCTCCGCCAGTTCGCTGCTGCTGTGTTCGACGCTCAGCGGACCCTCGATCCAGAACGGCTGGTACAAGGCGTCGAGCAGCACTCCCAGCTCGGCTCGGACATGCACGATCTGATTCGACGGAGGCGGCGGCACGTGGATGCAGGCGCCGAAGTACGGCACCAGCAGGAACTCGGTCACACGGCCTTCGTCCGTCACGTCCAGCGGCACGATGTAGCCCGGCAGTTTGACTGCCTGTCCATCCAGCGCCTTGACCACCGGCGCCGCCGGCGATTGCTGCATGGCGGCAGGACCGGATTCGGCCAGCGCATCCGCCAGTTGCGACAGGTCGTGGATCGGCGCCGGCTCCGTGACCTGGGGCGGCGCATCCGGCGGGATCAGGTCTGACCAGGTCAGCTCGCGCACCTCGGCAGCCGACGCAGGCAGGGCCAGGGCAAGAAGCAGGGGGGCGAGCAAGCTGCGGAGCATGTGGGGCAACCTCATAGACGAATGGACAGGCCGTCGGCCAGCGACTGCCGGTAGGCACGCCATGCCGGCAGGCTACCCATCAGCAGAGCGGCGCCCAGAATAGCGCCGAGCAGCGTCCACTCATAGGTCGTTGGTGCATTCAGTGGCAGATACAGGCCGTAATTGGCCTGCACATAGCCCTGGGTAACGGCGATCCCGAGGTACAGCAACAGCAGGCCCAGCAGCACGCCGGACAGGGCCAGAGCGAAGGCTTCCAGAATCAGCAGGCTGGCGATATGCCAAGGCCGTGCGCCCACCGAACGCAGGATGGCCATTTCTCGGCGGCGCTCGTTGAGGCTGGTAAGGATGGCGGTGAGCATGCCGATCAGGCCGGTCAGCACTACGAACAGCGACACCACGAACAGCGCTTTCTCCGCCGTGCCCATCAGGCTCCACAGCTCTTGCAGGGCGACTCCCGGAAGAATGGCCAGCAGCGGCTCGCCACGGAATTCGTTGATCTCCCGCTGCAGGCTGAATGTCGCGATCTTGCTGTTGAGGCCGAGCATGACGGCGGTGATCTGCTTGGGTTGCAGGTCCATGGCCCGAGCCTGGTCGGCGCTGACCTTGGCCGCGCCGCGAGCGGGCATGCCGTTCTGCCAGTCGACGTGCAGTGCCTCCATGCCGGCCAGGGAGATGTGCAGCGTGCGGTCCACCGGTGTGCCGGTTCGCCCCAGGATGCCGACCACGGTGAAAGGCTTGTCGTCGTGCTTGAGCAGGCTGATGGTGGCGACGCCATGGGCCAGTACCAGTTCGTCGCCCAGCTTGTAGTTCAGCGCCTGGGCCACCTCGGCGCCGAGCACCACCTCGAATGGATCGTCAGCGAAGGCCCGGCCGCTGCTCAGTGCCAGGGACTGGGTGCGGGCGTAGCGGTAGTGCTCGAAGTAGGCCGGGCTGGTGCCCATGACCCGGTAGCCGCGGTGCGAGTCGCCGAGGGAAATGGGGATGGCCCAGTTGACCTGACGGTGTTCGGCGAAGTGCTCGAAGCTTTCCCAGCGAATGTTGTTGGTGGCGTTGCCGATGCGGAACACCGAGTACAACAGCAGGTTCACGCTGCCGGAGCGGGCGCCGACGATCAGGTCGGTGCCGCTGATGGTGTTGGCGAAGCTGGCGCGGGCTTCGGTACGTACGCGCTCCACGGCCAGCAGCAGGCACACCGACAACGCGATGGCGAACACGGTGAGCAGTGCGGTAAAGCGACGATTGGCCAGGCTGGCCAGGGCGATACGGAACAAATGCATTTCAGGCCTCGGCAGAAGTGGCTGCGCGATTCAACTCGGCCAGTGACAGGCTGCGGTCGAACAGGGGAGCAAGGCTTTGGTCGTGACTGACGAACAGCAGGCTGGCGCCGGCTTCGCGGCATTCCGCGAACAGCAGCTGCAGAAACGCCTCGCGGGCATCGGCGTCCAGCGCCGAGGTGGGTTCGTCGGCGATCACCAGTTCGGGTTGGCCGATCAGGGCGCGGGCCGCAGCGACCCGTTGCTGTTGGCCGATGGACAGGCTATCGGCTCGGCGCTCGAGCAGGCCGACATCCTTCAGACCCAGGTGGGCCAGCAGCAGGGCGGCGGCTTGCGCAATGCTGCCGTGCCGCTGTACTGCCCGTTCTGCCCGCAGGCGCGAGAAGCGGCAAGGCAGTTCGACGTTCTCGCGTACCGAGAGAAACGGCAGCAGGTTGAACTGCTGGAAGATATAGCCGGTGTGGTCGACCCGGAAGCGGTCCCGGGCACTCGAGGACAGGCCGCTCAGGTCCTGGTCGAGCAACTGGATATTGCCGCGCTGGGCCAGCTGCACACCGCCGAGCAGGCCGAGCAGGGTGGTCTTGCCACTGCCGCTGGGGCCCTTGAGAAAGAGGGTTTCACCGCGGGCCAGGGTGAAGCTGGGAATGTCCAGCAGCTCGGGCTGGCCGGGCCAGGCGAAACCGAGGTTGGACAGGGTGATAAGGGGTGAACTCATAGGTAACTCATTTGATGCATAGGGTGGGTAACGCTCTTTGATCGACGGCGGTTCAGCACCCGCGGCTTCAGCGGCGGCGGGCAGCAGACCTGCCCACCCATGCAGCCATGAACGCGCGGATTATCGGGCAGGATCAGCGTCTGGCTCGATCTCTTTTTCGCCCGGCTTCTTGCCCTCTTGCGAGTAATGCTCGATGACGGCATTGAGCTCGGCGCCAAACAACAGCACCGCGCAGGAAATGTACAGGTACAACAGGAATACGATGATTGCCCCGATGCTGCCATAGGTGGCGTTGTAGTTGGCGAAGTTCTGCGCATAGTACGCAAAGCCGAGCGATGCACCGATCCACACCACCACGGCCAGCACCGAGCCCGGGGTGATGAACCGGAAGCGCTGCTTGACGTCCGGTGCCACGAAGTACACCACCGCCACCACGATCATCAGCAGGAACACCGCGATCGGCCAGCGTAGCCAGTTCCACAGCGTCACCACGACCTGCTCGATGCCGATCTGTTGCGCCAGCCAGCCCATTACCTGTGGTCCTAGCACCATCAGCGCCGCCGCCATAAGAAGGGCGGCAGCAATGCCAACGGTATAGAGCAGCGACAGGGGAATGCGCTTCCAGGGTTTGCGGCCTTCTTTCACGCCGTAGGCCTTGTTCATCGCATCCATGGTAGAGCGCACGGCCGATGAGGCCGTCCACAGCGCTACCACGATACCGATCGAGAACAGGCCGGCCTTCTGGGTCTGCAACTGATCGATGACCGGATTGACCAGCTCGACCGTGGATTGTGGCAGCACCAGTTCGGCCTGCTGTCGCAACCAGTCGAAGAACGGCTGCAGATCCAGCAGGCTGATCAGCGCGACCAGGAACAACAGAAAAGGAAACAGCGAGAAGAACATCTGGAAAGCCAGAGCCGACGCGTAGGTAGGCAGTTCGTCTTCGATGAAATCGCTGACTGTGGTCTTCATCACCTGGAACAGGCTGACACCCTGTAGCGTGGGAAAGAACATAGCGCCTCCGCTGGCTATGACGGGCCGGCCGCCCGCGCCCTGATGAGTCATCGGTAGATGCAGCCGCCAGATCCCGATCAGGCGGCCGCTACTGCTTGGAGGTGCCGAGCCCTGCATGAGTTCGGCTTATCCATACCAACGAAACGATCTGCAGTAACGCCAGGTGAATCGAGGGCTCAGTCGATAACGTACTGCCGGCCGGTGACACCAGCGCCGTGATCAAGGATTTCATGGACACGGTATCGTCGCTGTTCGTCAAGGTCGGCGTCCGCCGCAAGACCGCAAGGGAGGATGGGTGAAGCGTCATCCACCCTACGGTTTGTCAGAAACTCAGGGTCGGCTTGGCTGGGGTCAGCTCCACCCCTTGCTGGCCGTTCGGGCCGATCAGTTGCACCTGAATTTTCTCGGTGGCGGGGAAGCGCTTGAACAGATTGCCCAGGTCCAGTTGTTTCAATGCGCTGGCCTGTTTGCAGTCGAGTTGGTAGTGCGCGTGGATGTCACTGTGATCGCCATCGTGGGCATGCTTGGTGGCTTCGAACAGCGGGCTTTCCAGTTCCTGCTTGTCGACGCTGCAGTCGCCGGCGGCCAGGCTGAACAGCTCCTGGGGTTTTTCCAGCAGGGCACGGGCACTGGCGACCTTGGCCTTGTCGGCATCGCTTTTGGCGGCGTGCTCGAAACCGACGAGGTTCATCGCCGGGCTCACCAGTTCCAGCTCCAGGGTCTGGCCGTCGAGTACTGCGTTGAGTTGCGCGACGCCGTGCTCGTGAGCGCCCAGGCTGTCGTGATCATGGTCGTGTTCATGTGCATGGTCGTGCGCGTGGCTGTGGTCATGATCGTGACCATCGTGATTGCTGGCTTGGGCGGCGACCAGGGGAAGCAGGGCAAACGGCAGGGCAAGCAGCAGGCGGCGCATGGAGGGCTCCAGAGTCTTCAGGTAATTTCGTTACGTTATAACGATTTTCGGTGCGAATGGCTAGCCACTTGGCCCGCAGCCATCGGCATGGGAGCATGCTCGGTACGTTTTCGAGAGGTGGTGAGATGGTGCGTATACGCGGACGGATTGGCGATTGGCCTGTGGACCTGAGTGTCGAACTGGATGCCGAGGACTGGGCGCAACTTGCCGCGCATATGGCGCCGACCACTGCTGCTTCAGCGCCGGTTGCCGGCGCAGCCCTGCCGCAGAGCGATGCGCTCTGGCAAACCACGCTGGACCTGTTGCGCAAGGCGGGGAAGATCGAGGGTCCGCAGTTGCTGGTGCAACTGGCGGCCTTGGCCGGCGGCGAGCAGGCTGGGAAGCGTCTGCTGGTGCGTCTGCGCCATTGCGTGCATGTGCGCATGGAAACCGGCACCGATGCGCCGATCTATCACTGGGTCGACGAAGGGGAGCCGGGGCACGCGTGAACGGGCGGGTGCCCGCTCACGCGTTGGTCGATCAATAGATGGCTTGGTACAGCTTGCGACGGTAGGCCGTGACCAGCGGGTGGTCGTTGCCGAGCAGGTCGAAGACTTGCAGCAGTGTTTTGTGCGGCAGCCCTTCCGCGTAGTTGCGGTTGCGCACGAACAGGCGCAGCAAGGCATCGAGCGCGGCGTCGTATTGCTGGCGCGCGAGTTGCTGGATGGCCAGCTGGTAGGTGGCTTCGTCGTCCTCGCCGTTCTGGGCCAGACGGCTCTTCAGCGTGGCGGCATCGGGCAGGTCGGCAGCCTGACGCAGGAACGTCAGTTGTGCACGGGCACCGGCCAGGGCCTGTTTGTGCTCATCACCTTTCACCGCGCCGAGCACGGTTTCCGCTTCGCCCAGCTCGCCACGTTCTGCCAGGCAGCGGGCATAGAGAATCAGGGCGGCCGGTTGTTCGCTGTTTTCGCCGAGCAGTTGCTTGAGCACGGCTTCGGCGTCTGCGATGCGGCCATCGGCAAACAGCGTCTTGGCGGTTTCGAAGGGATCGGCCTCGGCGGCAGGTGGCTCCGCCACATGGGGCTGCAGCATGGCGCGGATCGCGGATTCCGGCTGGGCGCCGGCAAAGCCGTCGACCGGCTGGCCATTCTTGAACAGCACCACGGTCGGCAGGCTGCGAATACCGAAGCGCGCGACGATCTCCTGTTCCTGGTCGCAATCGACCTTGGCCAGCAGCAGCTCTCCCCGGTAGCCCTCGGCGATCTGCGCCAGCAGCGGCATCAGCGCTTTGCAGGGCGCGCACCACTCGGCCCAGAAGTCCACGAGAACAGGCTTGTGGAACGAGTTTTCGATTACCAGCTGCTCGAAACTGGCTGCGCCGGATACGTCGAAGATATAAGGGCTGTCGCTCATGGTTGCTCTCGCGGGGGCAGGATGTCGTGCGTTATAGATGCGGGCGCGCGGCGGCAGAAACAAGTCGCGCGTTCAATCACGCCGAGCATGGTACAGGCTGACGTGGCGAAATTCAGCGGGCTCCGCCAGGTCCGGCCAGGTGCAGGCTTCCAGCAGATCCAGGCGCTGGTACAGCGGATGCTGGAAGTCCCGCACCCGGGAGTCGGCGACCAGCGCCTGGCGGCCACGGCTCAGGAAATGATCGAGCAGGGGCAGGTTGGTGCGGTCGTAGAGCACGTCGGCGACGATGATCAGGTCGAAGCGATCATCCTCCTGAAAAAAATCCGTCGAGTAGCTGAGTGTCACCGCATTCAGCTCGGCGTTGGCCCGGCAGGCGTCGAGTGCCAGCGGGTCCAGGTCGCACGCCACCACTTCCAGGGCGCCGGCCTTGGCCGCGGCAATCGCCGCCACGCCCGAGCCGCTGCCGAAATCCAGCACGCGCTTGCCTCGTACCCATTCCGGGTGTTCGGCCAGCCAGCGTGCCAGCACCAGGCCGCTGGCCCAGCAGAAGCACCAGTAGGGTGGTTCTTCGAGGATGCGCCGGGTCTCTTCGGGGCTGAAGGCGCGGTCCATATTGGCGGCGTCGATCAGCCACAGCTTGAGGTCAGTGCCCGGCAGGATTTCTGCGACCAGTCGGGCATCGCCGAGCAATTCGCCAAGACTGGCCTGCAGTGTCGCGGGTGCGTTCACGGCGCGGGCACGAAGTGCAGTTCACCCAGGGCCTGTGAGTCGGCCTGCTGAACCAGTCGCGAGGGCAGGTGCAGGATCAGCCGGCCGGACTGGCTGGCTCGGCCACGCAATTCGACTTTCTGGTCTGCGGGGAATGCCGTGGGGTTGAAGCCCAGGCGAAACGGCAGGGGCTCACCGGAGCCGCGCAACTTGAGGCTGGACAGCAGGCGTTGCGGCCGGCCCTGGGCGTCGACCTGCAGCAGAGCCAGTTCGACATCGGCATTGGCCGGCACGCCCAGCAGGGTTCCTTGGAGCTCATGGAGAAAAGGCTTCGTTTCCGGGAGCGGTATCGATCGTACGGGCTCGACGGGGGCGGGCACGGGCTGCTCGGAGGCGCAGCCGGCGAGAAGGGCGAGAAGGGCAGGCAGGGCGATCTGGCGCAAAGTCATGGGGCTACCGCTGTGGATAAGGGCCGTGACCGGGATTTTCCTCGCAGCCCCGGTGTAAATGCAAAGAAAAGCGATGGAGTCATCGTGCCGGCAGGGTGAGCCGTGTCTTGTCCAGGCCTGGGGCTATTGCGCTACTATGAGCCTCCATTTATCGGGCGCCTTTCTGTCATGCATTGTCCTTTCTGCTCAGCCAACGACACCAAAGTGATCGATTCGCGCCTGGTCGCCGAAGGCGAGCAGGTACGTCGTCGGCGCGAGTGCCTGGCCTGTGGTGAGCGCTTCACCACCTTCGAGACCGCCGAACTGGTCATGCCCCGCCTGATCAAGCAGGACGGCAGTCGCCAGCCATTCGATGAAGACAAGCTGCGTGCCGGCATGCAGCGGGCCCTGGAAAAGCGCCCGGTAGGCATCGAGCGACTGGAAGCGGCCATCGCTCACATCAAGCACAAGCTGCGTGCCACCGGTGAGCGTGAAATCAAGTCGCTGGTGTTGGGTGAACTGGTCATGGGCGAACTGCAGAAGCTCGATGAAGTGGCCTATGTTCGCTTTGCCTCGGTTTACCGGCGCTTCCAGGATCTCAACGAATTCCGTGAGGAAATCGACCGCCTGTCCCGCGAGCCTGCCAAATCCTGATGACGACTTCCGATCAGGGCTTCATGGCCCGCGCGCTGGAACTGGCCCGCAAGGGTATTTATTCGACGCACCCCAACCCCCGTGTGGGCTGCGTGATCGTCCGTGATGGTGTCATCGTGGGTGAGGGCTGGCATGCCCGTGCCGGTGAGCCGCACGCCGAGGTGCATGCGCTGCGCCAGGCCGGCGACAAGGCCCGTGGGGCCACCGCCTACGTGACACTGGAACCCTGCAGCCATCACGGGCGCACGCCGCCCTGCGCCGATGCGCTTATCAATGCCGGTGTGGCCCGGGTCGTGGCGGCCATGCAGGACCCCAATCCACAGGTGGCCGGTAGTGGTCTGCTGCGCCTGATGAACGCTGGCATCACCGTGCAGAGCGGCATTCTCGATGCCGAAGCACGCGCGCTGAACGCCGGCTTCGTCAAGCGTATGGAACACGGGTTGCCCTTCGTCCGCGTCAAACTGGCGATGAGCCTGGACGGGCGGACTGCCATGGCCAGTGGCGAGAGCCAGTGGATCACCGGCCCCGAGGCGCGGGCCGCTGTACAGCGGCTTCGCGCCCGCGCCAGTGTGGTGCTGACCGGGGCGGACACCGTCCTCACCGACAAGGCTCGCCTGACGGTGAGGCCCGATGAGCTGGGCCTGAGCGCCGAGCTGACGGCCCTGGCCGTTACCCGGCCGCCGTTGCGTGTTCTGGTCGATGGGCGCCTGCGTGTGCCGCTGACCCAGCCGTTCTTCCAGGAAGGCCCGGCGCTGGTTGCCACCTGTGCCGCAGCGGCTGCCCGGGATCGTTACCTGGGGGATGGTCATGAGCTGCTGGCGGTTCCTGGCAGCAATGGGCATGTCGACCTGCGCAAACTCCTGGCTGAGCTGGCGTCACGCGGCACCAACGAAGTGCTGGTCGAAGCCGGACCGCGACTCGCGGGTGCCCTGGCCAGGCTGGGGGTGGTCGACGAATACCAACTGTTCGTCGCTCCGAAATTCCTTGGTTCCAGCGCCCGCCCGTTACTCGATCTGCCCCTGGCACGAATGGCCGAAGCGCAGGCGCTGAAAATCGTCGATATGCGCGCCGTCGGGGATGACTGGCGCATCACCGCCGTGCCGGCAACTGACTGACGCGCTGTTTGCCGCCGACCTGACGGTCGTTGCGGCAAGGGCAAACCTGCCAGGGAGCAGCACAGGCCGTCACGCAGGCATGCAGGCGCAGTGCAAGTGTGGTAAAACGCTTCTCGGCCGCCCAGGTGGCCACAAACGTTCTCAGGGCGGGGTGCGATTCCCCACCGGCGGTAATGACGCTTATGCGTCTAGCCCGCGAGCGCTTGCCGGCAGTGCTTCACGGGCTGTCAGCAAGGTCAGCAGACCCGGTTTGATTCCGGGGCCGACGGTATAGTCCGGATAAAGAGAGAGCGGGATTCCCTCCTCGGGTGCCTTGTGCGTGCCCGTGAAATCCCTATCGATCGGCATTGCCCTGTTTTGACCAAAACAGGAGTTCATTCATGCTGTTCAACACCCCTTTGCAGCACCCCCGGGAGGACGCATGTTCACCGGCATAATCGAATCCATCGGTTCCATCCGTGCGCTGACGCCCAAGGGCGGCGACGTGCGTGTCTACGTCGCCACCGGCAAGCTCGATCTGGCGGACGTGAAACTCGGCGACAGCATTGCGGTGAACGGCGTCTGCCTCACCGCGGTGGAGCTTCCCGGTGACGGTTTCTGGGCGGACGTGAGCCGCGAGACGCTGGCCCGTACCGCCTTCATCGACCTCAAGCCCGGCAGCCCGGTCAACCTGGAAAAAGCCCTGACCCCTACCAGCCGCCTCGGCGGGCACCTGGTCAGCGGTCACGTCGATGGCATCGGCGAGATCATTTCCCGCGAAGACAATGCCCGCGCCGTGCAATTCAAGGTCCGCGCCCCGCGCGAGCTGGCCAAGTACATCGCGCACAAGGGCTCGATTACCGTCGACGGCACCAGCCTGACGGTGAATGCCATCAATGGCGCCGAGTTCGAGCTGACCATCGTGCCGCACACCCTGGCCGAGACCATCATGGTCGACTACCGTCCCGGACGTCAGGTGAACCTTGAAGTGGACCTGCTGGCGCGCTACCTCGAACGCCTCCTGCTCGGCGACAAGGCTGCCGAGCCCAAGGCCTCAGGCGTCACCGAAAGTTTTCTGGCCGAACACGGCTACATGAAGCATTAAGGAATCGCCCGCATGGCACTCAATAGCATCGAAGAACTGGTTGAAGACATCCGCGCTGGCAAGATGGTCATCCTCATGGATGACGAGGACCGCGAGAACGAAGGCGATCTGATCATCGCCTCGGAATGCGTGACCGCCGAGCACATCAACTTCATGGCGCGTTTCGCCCGTGGCCTGATCTGCATGCCCATGACCCGCGAGCGCTGCGAAACCCTCAAGCTACCGCTGATGGCGCCGCGCAACGGTTCCGGTTTTGGCACCAAGTTCACCGTTTCCATCGAAGCGGCGGAAGGCGTCACCACCGGTATTTCCGCTGCCGACCGCGCCCGCACCGTACAGGCCGCTGCCGCCCGCAATGCCAAGGCCGATGACATCGTCAGCCCGGGCCATATCTTCCCGCTGATGGCGCAGCCCGGTGGCGTGCTGGCCCGTGCCGGCCACACCGAAGCGGCCTGCGATCTGGCGCGTATGGGCGGTTTCGAGCCGAGCGGCGTGATCTGCGAAATCATGAACGACGACGGCACCATGGCCCGTCGCCCTGAGCTGGAAGTCTTCGCCCAGGAACACGGCATCAAGATCGGCACCATCGCCGATCTGATCCACTACCGCCTGATCCACGAGCGCACGGTAGAACGCGTGAGTGAGCAGGTCCTCGACAGCGAGCTGGGCCAGTTCAACCTGGTGACCTACCGCGACGCCGTCGAAGGCGACGTGCACATGGCCCTGACCCTGGGCGAAATCTGCCCGGAAGAGGCGACGCTGGTGCGCGTGCACAACATGGACCCGCTGCGCGACCTGTTCATGGTCAAGCAGCCGGGTCGCTGGAGTCTGCGTGCTGCCATGGCCGAAGTGGCAAAAGACGGCAGCGGCGTGGTGCTGCTGTTGGGCAACCCGCTGACCGGTCCGGACCTGCTGGCGCACCTGGAGCGTCAACTGGGCAACGAGGCGAAGGTCGCCAACCCGACTACCTACAGCACCGTGGGCGCCGGCTCGCAGATTCTTCGCGACCTCGGCGTACGCAAAATGCGCCTCATGAGTTCGCCGATGAAGTTCAATGCAATATCCGGTTTCGACCTGGAAGTTGTAGAATACCTGCCCGCTTGACGGGCGTGGGCGCAGGCCGCAAGCGATAACTATTTTTCAGGGCGCCTCCGTGTGCGCCCTGGCTCTTTAAACTTTGTGAGAACTCGTTATGACCCTGAAGACCATCGAAGGTACCTTCATCGCCCCCAAAGGCCGCTTTGCCCTGGTGGTCGGCCGTTTCAACAGCTTCGTCGTGGAAAGCCTGGTAAGTGGCGCCGTTGACACGCTGGTTCGCCATGGCGTGAGCGAAAGCGACATCACCATCATCCGCGCGCCGGGTGCTTTCGAAATCCCCCTGGTTGCGCAGAAAATTGCACAGCGTAGCGAGTTCGACGCCATCATCGCCCTGGGTGCGGTCATCCGCGGCGGTACCCCCCATTTCGAATACGTCGCTGGTGAATGCACCAAGGGCCTGGCTCAGGTCTCCATGGAGTTCGGTGTGCCGGTTGCCTTTGGCGTCCTGACTGTCGATTCCATCGAGCAGGCCATCGAGCGCTCCGGCACCAAGGCCGGCAACAAAGGCGGCGAAGCTGCCCTGTCCGCTCTGGAAATGGTTAGCCTGCTGGCGCAGTTGGAGGCCAAGTGAGCCAGAATTCCAGTCAGCCGCCGAAGGGTCCCAAAGCACCCAGTGGCAAGGTCCTGGCTCGTCGCGAAGCGCGCACGTTGGCCATGCAAGCCCTGTACTCGTGGCACATCGCCGGTCAGCCGCTGAACGAGATCGAAGCGCAGTTCCGCGTCGATAACGACTTCAGCAAGGTCGACGGTGCTTACTTCCACGAGATCCTGCACGGCGTGCCGCGTCAGAAGACCGAAATCGACGGCGCGTTCCAGCCGCTGCTGGACCGCCCGCTGGAGGAGATCGACCCGGTCGAGCTGTCGATCCTGCGCCTGTCCACCTACGAGCTGAAAAACCGTATTGATGTCCCGTACCGCGTGGTCATCAACGAAGGCATCGAGTTGGCCAAGGTGTTCGGCGCCACCGACGGGCACAAGTTCGTCAACGGCGTACTGGACAAGCTGGCGCCGCAGCTGCGGGCCGCAGAAGTCAGCGCCTACAAGCGCTGATGACGCGGTGAACACCTGCGCCGGGTTCCACCGTACCGCTGGCCTGCACGCTGTCACCGTGCCGCGTGTTGCCGGCTTGCCGTGGAGCACCGGCGTTGGGTGAGTTCGAACTGATCCGCCAGTACTTCGCCGCTGCGCCCTGTGCGCAGCCCGGCGAGGGCGTCGCCCTGGGAATCGGCGACGACTGTGCACTGCTCGAGCTGGCAGCCGATCAGCAACTGGCGGTTTCCACCGATACCCTGGTCAACGGGGTGCATTTCCCGGATGGCGCCGATCCTTTCCTGCTTGGCATGCGCGGGCTGGCCGTATCGGTCAGCGACCTGGCTGCCATGGGCGCAACCCCTCTCGGTTTTACCCTGGCCCTGACGCTGCCCCAGGCGGATGCGAGCTGGCTGGAGGCCTTTGCTTCCGGCCTGGAGCGCATGGCCGCCCAATGCGGGATTCGTCTGGTCGGTGGGGATACCACCCGGGGGCCGCTGAGCCTGACGTTCACGGTTTTTGGCCGTGTGCCTCGGGGCCAGGCGTTGACCCGTGCGGGTGCCCAGGTCGGCGACCTGCTGTGCGTCGGTGGAGCGCTGGGTGACGCTGCCGGCGCTCTGCCGCTGGTGCTGGGCAGTAGCGTGGCTGCCCCCGCCATCGCCGAACCGTTGCTGGCCCGTTACTGGTCGCCTGAGCCCCAGCTGGCCCTAGGGCAAGCGCTGCTCGGCAAGGCCACCTCGGCCCTGGACATTTCCGATGGTCTGCTGGCCGATTGCGGACACATTTCCGGCGCATCGCGCGTGAAATTGTCTATCGAACAGTCGCGCGTGCCGCTGTCCAATGCCCTGCTGGCACTGTGTGGCGAGGCGCAGGCTCGTGTTTGTGCGCTAAGCGGTGGCGACGACTATCGCCTGGCCTTTACCCTGCCGGCGGACGCCGTCGGGCCGCTGCAGGCTCAGGGTTTTTCCGTACACGTCGTGGGTCGCGTCGAAGCCGGTACGGGTGTCGACCTGCTCGACGAGCACGGACAATGCATTCAGCCGCCCGCTCGGGGCTATCAACATTTTGGGAGTCGTGGTGACTGATTCGAAGCCAATACCGCCGTCGGTATGGACCAACCCCTGGCATTTCCTGGCCTTCGGTTTCGGCTCCGGAACCCTGCCCAAGGCGCCGGGCACCTGGGGTTCGCTGGTGGCCCTGCCATTCATCCCGCTGTGGCAGATGCTGCCGGACTGGGGCTATTGGCTGATGCTCGGCATCACCATGCTGTTCGGTTTCTGGCTGTGCGGGAAGGTCGCCGAAGACCTGCGGGTACACGACCATGAAGGCATCGTCTGGGATGAAATGGTCGGCATGTGGATCACCCTCTGGCTGGTGCCGGAAGGTTGGGGCTGGTTGCTGCTAGGCTTCTTGATGTTTCGCCTGTTCGATATCGTCAAGCCATGGCCGATTCGCTGGATCGACCGGCATGTGCATGGCGGGGTCGGGATCATGCTCGATGATGTGCTGGCCGGGGTCTTTGCCTGGCTGGCCATGCAGGTGGTGGTATGGGGCTGGGCCAATGGCCTGGCTTCGGGGTTGGGTTTCTAGCGTGGCGATCAGGTTGTTGTCGATTCGCCCCTGCTGTGAATAACGCGCAGAGGGTGGTTATGGTTGTCTGGTGGCGAAGGTTGCTGCTTGCACTGCTGATGGGGAGCATCGCGCAGGCTGAGTCAGCCGTCCCGAAGGAAGTGCGCCTGGCCAGCGAGGTGTGGGCCGACTACACCCATGCCGACGGTTCCGGCCTGGCGTGGGACCTGCTGCGCGAAGTGTTCGAGCCTCTCGACATCAAGCTGGTGGTGCAGAGCGTGCCTTATACCCGCTCCATTGGCCTGGTGCAGCGCGGGGAGGCCGACGCCTGGGTCGGCTCTTACCTCAATGAAGTGGAGGGCGGGGTGCGCTACCCGCGGTGGCACTACGACGCCGACCAGATCAGTGCGCTCGGGTTGTTCGGCAAGCCGACGCCGCAGCTGAGCTCCCTGGGGACGTTCCGCCTGATCTGGGTGCGCGGTTACTCCTACCAGCGATATCTGCCAAATTTGACGCGTTACCAGGAAGTTCAGCGACGTGGCGGTATCCTTGGCATGCTCAATCTCGACCATGCGGATTTCTACATCGATGCACGCACCGAGATCGACGACGTGCTGGAAACGGCGCCCGATCCAGGTCGTTACCGCGTGACCGATCTGACCCGCCTGCCGCTCTACCTGGGATTTGCCGATACCCCGCGCGGGCAGGCGCTGATGAAGCTGTATGACCAGCGCATGGATGAACTGGTCGCCCGTGGCAGCCTGCGTCCCCTGTTCGCTCAGTGGCAACAGCCTTACCCCTTTGACTGATTTAGGTGCGAGAAGCTCGATGCGTGGATTCGCCTTGTTGTGTGCCGGTGTCGTGCTTGCTGCTGCTCAAAGCGTTCTGGCCGCCTCGCAGGTGCTGGTGGTTGGTCTTTTTCCTGGCGCAGCCGTGGTCAATGTCGACGGCCAGCGCAAGCTGGTCAAAGTCGGGCAGGCAGGCCCAGGCGGCGTGGTGGTGGTCAGCGTGGACAATCGCAGCGCGGTGCTGCGCGTGGATGGCGTGGAGCGCAGCTACCCGCTTAGCCGCGAGTACAGCAATGGCTTCGCCGAGGCCAGCAAGCGCCAGTTGAGCATCGCCAAGGGCATTGGCGGGCATTACTGGGTGGCCGGTTCAGTGGACGGGCATCCGGTGCAGTTCCTGGTGGATACGGGGGCTACATCCGTGGCCCTGAACGATGGCCACGCCCGGCGCCTGGGTATCGATTACCGGGTCACCGGCCGGCCGCTGCAGGTCAGTACCGCCAGCGGTACCGTGCGCGGTTGGCGCGTCAACCTCAAGAGCGTCAAGGTCGGCTCCCTCGAGTTACTAGGCGTCGAAGCCGTGGTGCTCGAAGGCAATTCGCCGACCGAAGCCCTGCTGGGCATGAGTTTCCTGAACCGCGTCGGCTGGCGTGTCGACCAGGACGCGCTGGTCCTGGAATCCAAGCACTGAGGACGTTTTCGATCCTTTTCATCGGTAATTCAGTCTGACCGGTCAGCCAGGGCTGCTGTTACAATGCGGCCCTCGTGATTTTCAGCCTCCCACCTACTTTCAGGAGCATCCGGTGCCTGTCGTTTTCGTCGCCGCCTCCCAACTGCCCACGCCGTTCGGCGTGTTCACCATGCATGGCTTTCTCGAAGAAGCCACGGGCAAGGAGCACGTTGCGCTGACCTTCGGCGATGTGTCCGATGGTGCCCCGGTGCTGGGGCGCCTGCACTCGGAATGCCTGACCGGCGATGCCCTGTTCAGCCTGCGCTGTGACTGCGGTTTCCAGCTCGAGGCCGCACTGCGTGCCATCGCCAGCGAGGGTCGGGGTGTGCTGCTGTACCTGCGTCAGGAAGGGCGCGGTATCGGGCTGCTGAACAAGATCCGCGCCTACGAACTGCAGGACGGCGGCGCCGATACCGTCGAGGCCAACGAGCGCCTGGGCTTCGGTGCCGATCAGCGGGATTACGCGATCTGTCTGCCAATGCTCGAACATCTGGGTATCAACAGCCTCAACCTGATGACCAACAACCCGCGCAAGGTCAAGGCGCTGGGCGACATGGGGATTCCGGTGGCCAAGCGTGTGCCCCTGCAAACCGGTCTGAACCCGCACAACAAGAAGTACCTGGCGACCAAGGCCGGCAAGCTCGGGCACATGCTCGGCAGCCTGCACCAGGGCGAGGTCGAGGAAAGCCTGTGACGCGTGCGCAGGTGCGGCGCCGCCTGGCGCTGGTCTGGTGGCGGCAACTTGGCCTGACCCTGGCTCCGTTGTTCGTGCTCAACCTGCTGTTCGGTGATGATCGGCAACTGAGCGTCATGGCCATGCCGCTGTTCATCGCCGGCATGGCGTCGATGTTCGTCAGCCTCCCGCTGTTCAGCGGCTACAAGCACGCCCTGATCGCCACACAAAACGCCCTCGACACCCCCGAAGAACCGGCCGCCTGGCTGGAACTGGCCAACCGCCGTCGTCTGGCCTTCCTCGGGGCTGGCCTGCCCGCCTGGATCGCCGCCGTCGCGGTGTTCGCCGGGTTGGAAGCCATCCCGCTGATCCTCCTGGCGCTGTCCAGCGTCGTGCTGCTCTACCTCTACCGCATTCCTCGCCAGTTGGCCTGATGCGTCGCCTGTGCGCGTGCCTGCTCGCCGTTCTGACCTGTTCTGCACTGGCGGTGGAGCGGGTGGTAAGCCTGGTGCCTTCCCTGAGTGAAATCGTCGTCGAACTCGATGCGAGCCATCTGCTGGTCGGCGTGCTGGACGGCGGCGAGCGGCCGCATGCCCTGGCTCATCTGCCGTCCGTGGGGCGTTACGGTCAGCTGGAAATGGAGCGCCTGCTGGCGCTGCGGCCCGATCTGCTGTTGCTCTGGCCTGATAGCATCAGCGCGGCCCAGCGCCAGCAACTGCAACGCATGGGCATTCCGCTGTTGATTGCCGAGCCCCGCGACCTGGCCCACCTGTCCGAACAGTTTGCCGAAATCGGCGAGCGTCTCGGGCAGGCTGAGCAAGGCCAGCGCCTGAGTCAGCGGTTCCAGGAAGGCATGGCGCAGCTGGCCGCGCGCTATGGGCGCGAGCAGCCACTGCGGGTGTTCTACCAGGTATGGAATGCGCCGCTGTATACCGTGGGTGGTCGCCAGATCATCAGCGATGCGCTGCGTGTCTGTGGCGGCGAGAACGTGTTCGCCGACCTCGACCTGCCGGCGCCCCAGGTCAGCGCGGAGGCTGTGCTCGCGCGCGATCCCGAGGTGATTCTCGCCGGTAGCCAGGCCCAATTGCAGGATTGGCGCGCCTGGCCGCAACTGACGGCGGTAGCCCGCAAGCAGTTGCTGGTGCTGCCTGACAAGGGCCTCGAACGGCCCAGCTTCCAGATGCTCGCCGCGACCGAGCGGCTATGCCAGGCGCTGGCCGAGGCGCGCTAGTCGCGCACTTAGAGCTCAGGCGTCCAGGTCAGCGAGAGCAGCGCGCTGCGGCCTTCTTCCCGGTAACCGTAATAGCTGACGCTGCTGAAGAACGCATCGTCCGGCCGGCTGTACAGGGCCTGGGAGTAATCCTTGTCCAGCAGGTTGTCGACCTTGACCTGCCACTGCAGTGCTTCGTTCATCTGCCAGCTGGCACGCACGCCAAGCAGGCCGTAACCGGCGATCTCGCGGTTGTTGCCAGTGTCGTCATAGCGACCGGAAAACGCCTGCCAGCCGAGGCCGGCGCCGAACGGACCGAATTGCCGATCCAGATCGAGGCTCAGGCTGCGCTTGGCGCGACGTGGCAGGGTATGGCCGCTGTCGCGGTCGCGCGGGTCGAGCAGGCTGGCGCCCAGGGTCGCTTGCCAGCCGAGCAGTTCCCGGCTCAGTTCCAGCTCCACGCCCTGCAGGCGGGCCTGGTTGACGTTCATCGGTGTGCTGAAGAACGTTGTCGGGTCGCTGACCACGGTAATCAGGTCTTTCACCTCGGTGCGGTAGGCCGACAGGCTCCAGCGCGTGTCCAGGTGATCGCCACGCAGTTGCACCTCGTAGGTCCTGGAGCGCTCTGCTTCGAGGTTCGGGTTGCCGCCGTAGAAGGCGCTGGTGGGGAAGTACAGGTCGTTGAAGGTGGGCGCGTGGAAGCCTTCGCCATAGCTCAGCACCAGTTCCAGGCGCTCGGCCAGGTCCAGAGTCAGTGCGGCGTTCCAGGTGTTCTCGCTGCCGAACTGCTCATTGTCGTCGTGGCGCAGGCCGATTTCGGTGGCGAAACCCTCGCCCCGGTAGCGGTGCTGGATGAACGCTGCCTGGTTCCAGCGCTCGTCCTGGCTGAACGCGCTGTCGGTCCCCAGGCGGTCTTCGTGCCAGTCCAGGCCCAGCAGCAGCTGCTGCGTGTCGCTCAGTTGCAGGGTGTTGAGCCAGCTGGCGCTGTCCCGGTAGGTGTTGAACACGTAGTTGTTGTCGGCGTTGATCGGGTCGCGGTTCTCGCTCTTGTCTTCGCTGTGGCCGAGTTCCAGGCGACTGTTCCAGCTTTCGGTGAGCTGGGCATCGAGGTGGCCGGCAACGCTGGACAGGCCGAAGCGCTCACTGGGGTTGCCCGGCGCGAAGCTGAACAGGTCGTCGTACTCGCTCTCGCCCCGTTGTTCGAGCAGATTCAGCCCCGCGCTCAGGCGCTCATTGAAACGGTGCTGCAGGTTCAGGTTGAAGGCCTTGCGGCGCAGGCCGTCGTGGTCGCCATCCAGGCCACGGGCATCCTGGGAGCGGTCGAAGCCCGCGCGCTCCACCAGGCTGGCGCCCAGATCGAACTGGGTGTCCTGGTTGCCGCCCGACAGGCCGAGGCTGCGCTCGAAGGTCTGCTGGGTGCCGGCGGCCAGGCGCAGGCGCGGTTGCAGGCCCTCGCTGCCACGGCGGGTGAAGATCTGGATCACCCCGCCGATGGCGTCGGCGCCGTACAGGGATGAGCGCGGGCCACGAACCACCTCGACACGCTCGATCTGCTCGGGGCTGAGGAATTCCAGGCGGGCCAGGCCGCTGGCCGCCGCGTTGAGTCGCACGCCATCGACCAGCACCAGGGTCTGGTTGGCGTTGGCGCCGCGCAGGAACAGGCTGGTCAGGCTGCCGCGGCCGCCGTTCTGCACGATGGACACCCCAGGCACGCGGCTCAGCAGCTCGGGCACCGTACTGACCTGCAGGCGCTCGATATCCGCGCGCTCGAACACGGTGGTGGCAGCGGTGACCTGCTGCAGCGGCTCGGCCACCCGGCCCGATGTGACGACCAGCGGCGCGGTCGTGTAGGGCGTGTTATCGGCTGCAAACACCGGGCAGGCGCTGAAGGCGATGGCAAGGGCCAGGGGGGAGTGCTTCATGGAGTGGTCCTCAAAAGGTCGCAGGCTTTCGAGGAGGGCAGGGCACAAACGCGGGGCAGGCCGGCGCTTGACCGTGCTGCCCTCCGCAACACCAGTCGAACCGCCAGGGCCGGTCTCCGGGCTCTCGACCCCTGTCCGCCTTCCCGGGGAAACCCAGTGGCTGTTGGACAGGGCGGCAAGCGTTGGCTTGCGGTCGATTACCGTTGCGGGGGCAGCGCCGGGATGGCTCTGGCGAGCGCACCGGCTTCCCGTTTAACGCCGTTTGCGGCGCACCCAGGGCGAAGTCATGGAATGACGCGCACCTTAGTGTGGAATGGCCTGCAGTACAAGTTGGCTGGCCGGGGACGGCGCCGTGGAGGGGGATGGGGTGCTGCTGTCCTGGCGGCTCAGGCGGCTGGCGGTCTTGTGCAGGTCCAGTACCAGCTGCGCCAGCGCCTGTGCCGCCAGTAGCGTTTCACCCGCACTGAGGTTGCTGCGCTCGGCGGCGCCGGTGATGGCCTGGGCTTGCTCGTTCACCGCACGCACCTGGCCCAGCTGCGATTGCATGGCCTGGCTGATCTGGCCGAGCCGGCCCTGCATGGCGCCGACTTCCTGCTGGATGTGCGCCAAGGCGGTGGTGGTCTGCTCCGAGCGGGTCACGCTGCGCTGGGCTGCCTCCTGGCAGCTCTGCATCGCCGCCTGGGTGTCGCGGGTCTGCTGGCGCACGCTGCCCAGGGTGGTGGCAATTTCTTCCGTGGCCTGGGCCGTGCGCCGGGCCAGGGCGCGAACTTCATCGGCGACCACCGCGAAGCCGCGTCCGCTGTCGCCGGCCCGGGCCGCCTCGATGGCCGCATTGAGGGCGAGCAGGTTGGTCTGGTCGGCGATGCCGCGGATAGCCTCGGCAATGTGCTGTATTTCTTCTGTCTGCCGGCTCAGGGCCTGCAACGCCTGGCTGGATTGCTCGATGCGCTGGGCCAGCTGTGCGACATCTTCGGCGTTCTGCTGTACTGCGCTGCCACCCTGCTGGGTCATGCTCAGGGCCTGACGCGAGGCGCTTTCACTGTCGAGGATGTGCTGGGTAGCCTCACCGATGCTGTGGTTGACGTCGAGCATCGCCCGCGCTGTGGAGACGGCCGCCACCTGGCCCTGGGTCGCGCACTGGCTGGCGTTGGCGGAAATCCGGGTCAGGCCGGAGGAGGTCTGCTGCAGGGCGCTGCCAGCGCTGAGGATGCCCTGCATGGTGTTGTCCATCTTGTCGACGAAGCTGTTGACCCAGCCGGCCAGGGTGCCGGCTTCGTCGCTGGCGAAGCGTTCCAGCACCAGACGGTTGCTCAGCGGCGCGCCGCACTCGGCAGTGTCCAGGAAAAAGTCCGACAGCGACTGCAGGGTGCGGGCCCGACGGCGCAGGCTGAAGGCCCAGAACCCGAACAGCAGCAGGCTGGCCGCAGCAAAGGTCAGCGGTGCGGCATAGTCGGGTAACTGGAATTCTAGCCACCATTGCAGTGTGCCCAGCGACAGCAGGCCGACCAGCAGCTGGCTGGACAGCGAGTAGCTCAGGCTGCGCTGGCGGTACACCTCTTCCAGGTCGCCTTCGCACATCATGCCCCAGGTATCCGGGGAGCCTGGCAGGCGCAGGGTGAGGCCGGCGCCGATGACCGGAACATGGCGGTAATCCGGATAGCCGGGATAAAGCACGAACAGGTTGCTGCCGTGGCGGATGGTTTCGCGCACGCCAGGGTGCAGTTGGCCAGTGGCCGGGTCCGTGAAGCGCAGTTCGAATTCGGTGTGGTTTTGCACCTTAACGGTGCCGAACGGGGTGTGAACGCCCTGTTTCAGGTTCTCGCCGCCAGTGAATGCACCGTCTTCGAAGCGTGAACGTGACAGCGCCGTACCCGGTGCGATGTTCGGGGCATAGGCGCTTTCCACCATGAACAGGTAGTTGTCGCCGGAGTCGCGGTACACGTGCCCGGCTTCGCGCTGGATGAGGTCACTCATCACGTCGTTGGGAAGGCGCGCGCACAGGCAACCCACCACCTGGCCGGCATGGCTCAGCGGCTGATGGAACATCAGGGTCACGGCGTCGTGAAATTTGGAGGTGGTTGGCCCGAGCCTCAGGGTCAGTTCGTCGCGGTAGGGGCCGTGCAGAAAGGGGGCGCGCAGGCCCGCCGCCACGGCCTCGGCGTCGTGGCGCTGGCCAATGTGCGGGGCATAGGTCGAAGCGAGTACGCGCCCGCTGGCATCGACCACGAACAGTTCGGAGACTTCCGGCATGTGCGCCCGGGCGCGTTGCAAGGCGTCGGGCGACAGGTTGGGCCAGGTCTGGCTCAGGCCGCTGCTGATCAGCTCGAGCGCCTGCCAGTGCTGGCGAGCCCAGTTGATCAACAGGTCGACGCGGGTCAGGGCAAGGCCGGAGAAGGTTTTTTCCACCCGGGCGGCTTGCCCGGCATTGAGCCACCAGGACCAGCGCATGGCCAGCTTGCCGGTCTTGCCCAACCAGGGCAGCCAGCGTCGCTCGCGGCCCTTGAATTCCATTGTGTGACTGCGCAACTGCATACGAGCTCCCAGCCGTTTCTCAACGACCCGTCAATGCTCAACCGTGAGGCACGATTTACAGCAAAAAACGGGCCGATGAGACGGCCAGGGGATCAGCCTGTAGCGCGCTCCAGGCGGGCGCGTACGGCGGTTTCGATGCCGTGTTCGTCCAGGCCACATTCCGCGAGCATCTGCGCCGGCTTGGCATGCTCGACGTAGTAGTCGGGCAGGCCCAGGTGCAGGACCGGGGGGCTGAGGATTTCGCGGGCGAGAAACTCGCTCACCGCGCTGCCGGCACCGCCCATGATGCTGTTTTCCTCGAGGGTCACCAGCAGCTCGTGGCGGGCTGCCAGGTCACGCACCAGGGCTTCGTCCAGGGGTTTGACGAAACGCATGTCGACCACGGTGGCGTTCAGGGTGTCGCCGACCTTCAGGGCTTCGCTCAGCTGCACGCCGAACACCAGCAAGGCCACTCCCTTGCCTTCGCGACGGACCACGCCCTTGCCGATTTCCAGCGGCTGCAGGGCCGTGTCGATCGGGGCGTTCGGGCCACTGCCGCGTGGGTAACGCACCGCTGCCGGGCCGTCGAACAGGTAGCCGGTGGTCAGCATGCGGCGCAATTCGTTCTCGTCGCTCGGCGTCATCACCAGCATGCCGGGGATGCAGCGCAGGTAGGAAAGGTCGAAGCTGCCCGCGTGGGTCGGGCCGTCTTCGCCCACCAGGCCAGCACGGTCGATGGCGAACAGCACGTCGAGGTGCTGCACCGCTACGTCGTGGATCAGTTGGTCATAGGCGCGCTGCAGGAAGGTGGAGTAGATCGCCACCACCGGCTTCACGCCGTCGCAGGCCATGCCGGCCGCCAGGGTCACGGCGTGCTGCTCGGCGATGGCAACGTCGAAATAGCGTTCCGGGTAGCGCTCGCTGAAGTCCACCAGGTCCGAGCCTTCCTTCATCGCCGGGGTGATGCCGACCAGGCGCGGGTCTTCGGCGGCCATGTCGCACAGCCACTGGCCGAAGACGCTGGAGTACTTGGGACCGGAAGCCGGCTTGGACTGGGCGGACGCGCTGGCTTTGATCGGCTCCAGCTTGGTGATCGCGTGGTAGCCGATGGGGTCGACTTCGGCCGGGGCGAAACCTTTGCCTTTCTTGGTAATGACATGCAGGAACTGCGGGCCATCCAGGTCGCGCATATTGCGCAGGGTGGCGAGCATGGTGGGCAGGTCGTGGCCGTCGATGGGGCCGATGTAATTCCAGCCCAGCTCCTCGAACAACGTACCGGGGACCAGCATGCCCTTGGCGTGCTCTTCGGTCTTGCGGGCGATTTCCCAGGCACCGGGCAGGCGCGATAACACCTTCTTGCTGCCCTCGCGCATGCTGGCGTAGGTGCGGCTGGAGAGAATCTTGGCCAGGTAGTTGGACAGGCCGCCGACGTTGCGCGAGATCGACATGTCGTTGTCGTTGAGCACCACCAGCATGTTGGCGCCGACATCCGAGGCGTGATTCAGGGCTTCGAAGGCCATGCCCGCAGTGAGGGCGCCGTCGCCGATCACTGCCACCGACTTGCGCTTGCTGCCGCTCAGGCGGGCCGCGATGGCCATGCCGAGGGCCGCGCTGATGCTGGTGCTGGAGTGGCCGACGCCGAAGGTGTCGTATTCACTCTCGGTGCGGCGCGGGAAGGCGGCGATGCCGTCCTTCTGGCGCAGGCTGCCCATGCGCTCGCGGCGCCCGGTGAGAATCTTGTGCGGGTAGGCCTGGTGGCCGACGTCCCAGACCAGGCGGTCGTCCGGTGTATCGAAGACGTAATGCAGGGCGATGGTCAGTTCGATCACCCCCAGGCCGGCACCGAAGTGACCACCGGTCTGGCCAACCGTGTAGAGCAGGTACTGGCGCAGTTCATCGGCCAGGGTTTCCAGCTCGGCCTCACCCAGGCGACGCAGCTCGTCCGGCGTACTGGCGCGGTCTAGCAGCGGCGTCTGCGGGCGCTCACGGGGAATCTCATGGAAAGTCGTCGGCATCAGGCGAATCGTTATAGGTATAAGAAGATGCGGCAGTTTACCTGATGCTGCTTTTTCTGCCCAAGATATGGTGTCGCACGTTGCCTCGATCTGGCAGCGTCAACCACCAGCATGCCAACGCCAGCAGGCTGACGAAGGCGCCGGCCAGGCATACGCCCGGCCACCCGGCTGCGTCGTAGAGGCGCGTGGCGGCGAACGCGCCCAGGCCGCTACCGACTGCGTAGAACAACATGTAGAGGCTGATCAGTCGGCTGTGGGCGGGGTTGCCGCTGTTCAGAATCAGGCTCTGGTTGATGACATGCAGGGCCTGGCCTGCGGCGTCCAGGAGCAGCACGCCGAGTACCAGCATCCACAGCGACTGCTCGGTAAAGGCGAGCGGCAGCCAGGCCAGCGTCAACAGCACCAGGGCCAGACCGCTGGCGCTTTGCGCATACCCTCGATCTGCCCAGAGGCCTGCACGCGCTGCCGCGAGCGCGCCAGCCGCTCCGACCAGGCCAAACGCGCCGATGCTGGTGTGGTTCAGGGACAGGGGCGGTTGGCTCAGTGGCAACACCAATGCGGTCCAGAACAAATTGAAGGCCGCGAACAGCAGCAGACCCAGCATGCCGCGCACGTGCAGCACTCGGTCTTCGCGCAGCAACGTGAGCATCGAGCGCAGCAGGGCGAGATAGCTCAACTGCACGGTCGGGCGAAGGCTGGGCAAGCGCAGCCATAATACGGGCAGCAGCATCGCCATCAGCCCGGCCGAAAGCAGGTAGATGGCCCGCCAGCCGCCAATGTCAGCCAGCAGGCCAGACAGGCTGCGCGCCAGTAACAGACCCACCACGACGCCACCCTGCGCCGCGCCGACCACCCGGCCGCGCTCGCTATCGGAGGCCAGGGTGGCGGCGAAGGCCAGTAATCCCTGGGTCATGGCCGTACCCAGCAGGCCCAGCCCCAGCATGCCGAGCATCACCAGCGCGGGTTGGGAGGCGAGTGCAACCAGTGTCAGCGAGCCGACCAGAAGCACTAGCTGCGCCGCCATCAGGCACCGCCGCTCGAGAATATCGCCCAGAGGAACCAGGAACAGGAGAGCCAGTGCACTGCCGATCTGGGTGAGGGTAATTACCCCACCGACCGCCGCCTGGCTGATGCCTAGGTCATGAGCGATAGCGTCCAGCAGCGGGTGGGCGTAGTAGACATTGGCAACGCTGAGGCCGCAGGCCGTGGCAAGTAGCCAGACCAGGGCGGCTGGCATCGAGGTGGACATGGCTGGCTTTCCTTGTGGTTTCAATTTGAAACCATTTGAAGGCTAGCGGTTCTAGTTTTAAACTGCAACCAGTTGTCGTGTTCAGGAGAGAAGGTGTGAGCGACAGAGCAACAAGCACTGCGTGTCCCGTGGGCCGGGCGCTGGAGCTGATTGGTGACCGGTGGTCACTGATGATCGTTCGGGATCTGTTCGATGGTCTGCATCGTTTTGGCGAACTGCAGAAAAGCCTGGGGGCGGCCAAGAACATCCTCAGTGACCGCCTGCGCAAGCTGGTGGCGGCAGGCATCCTGACCGTGGAGCCGGCTTCCGACGGTAGCGCGTATCTGGAGTACGTGCTGACGGCCAAAGGTCGTGAGCTGTTCATCTTGGTGGTGGCGCTGCGCCAATGGGGGGAAGCCCATTGCTTCACGGAGGACGAGGTCCACTCCGAGTTGATCGAGGTGGACACCGGTCTGCCGTTGGCGCCGTTGGAAGTACGCAGTGCAGGCGGGCGTCCGGTGGCCGCAACGGACACTCGGGTGCGCAAGGTGTCGGAGGCTGTGGCGTAATCTCGGCCAGCTGTGCCCTGGCCTGGCCGTGAGCGTACTCCGCGTTTACCACGTGTCCACGAATGGCCGCTTCTTGCTGTCGCGTGCGGCGGGCCTGGGCGTGGCATTCAAGCCGCGCACCAGCCAGGCGCGGGTTTCCTGTGGGTCGATCACGGCATCGATTTCCAGGAAGCTGGCCATGTTGATGGCCTTGCCGTTCTGGTAGGCCTTCGCCACCAGCTTGTCGAACAGGGCCTGGCGGGCGATTGGGTCTTCCTGGGCCGCCAACTCCTTGGCAAAACCCAGGCGCACCGCACCTTCCAGGCCCATGGCGCCGAACTCGCCGCTGGGCCAGGCGATGGTGAACAGCGGCGAATGGAAGCTGCCGGCGGCCATGGCTTGCGCGCCCAGGCCATAGCCCTTGCGCAGCACCACGGTGAAGAACGGCACCGTGAGGCCGGCGGCGGCCACGAACATCCGCGACACATGGCGCACCGTCGCCTGTTTCTCTGCCTCCGGCCCGACCATGAAACCCGGTGTATCGCAGAGCGAGACCATGGGCAGGTCGAAGGCGTTGCACAGCTGCATGAAGCGCGCGGCCTTGTCGCCGGCCTGGGCATCGATGGCGCCGCCGAGGTGGGCCGGGTTGTTGGCGATCAGGCCGAACGGTTTGCCCTCGATGCGGATCAACGCGGTGATCAGGCCCGGGGCGAAGGCCTGGCGCAGTTCCAGCACCGAATCCCGGTCGGCCAGGGTGCGGATCACCTGACGGATGTCGTAGACCCGCAGGCGGTTCTCCGGGATCAACTGGCGCAGCTCGCGCTGGTCCGCGCAATGCCAATCCGGCAGGGCACCCTGGAAGTAACCCAGGTACTGCTTGGCCACCCGCACTGCCTCGGCTTCGTCGCGTACCTGAACATCGATTACGCCGTTCGGGCCTTGCACGCTGACCGGGCCGACCTGTTCCGGGGTGAAGCGGCCGAGGCCGCCGCCTTCGATCATCGCCGGGCCGGCCATGCCGATGCTGGCGTTGTCGGTGGCGATAATCAGGTCGCAGCAGCCGAGCAGGGCGGCATTGCCGGCGAAACAGCGGCCCGAAACCACCCCGACCAGGGGCACTTGCCCGGACAGCCGGGCCATGGCGACGAAGGTGTGGCAGTCGAGGCCCGCGACGCCCACGAAATCGGTATCGCCCGGCCGGCCGCCGCCACCTTCGGCGAACAGCACCAGGGGCAGGCGCCATTGTTCGGCCAGTTGCAGCATGCGGTCGGTTTTCTTGTGGTTCATCACCCCCTGGGTGCCGGCGAACACCGTGTAGTCATAGGCGATGACCATGCAACGGGCCGCCTGGTCGCCGAAGTCTTCGGCGTTCACCGTGCCCAGGCCTGCCACCAGGCCGTCGGCCGGGCTTTGCGCGATCAGCTCTTCCGGCGAGCGCCGACGACGCTGGGCGGCCAGGGCCAGGGCGCCGTATTCGATGAAGCTGTCGGCGTCGAGCAGGTCGTCGAGGTTCTCGCGTACGGTTCGCTGCCCGGTCTTGCGGCGCTTGGCCACGGCCTCCGGACGGCGTTTGTCGCGGGTGATGGCGTGGCGCTCCAGCACCTCGGCCAGATCAGCCCGCAGGTGGTCGAGGTCGATGCATTCTTCGCTCTGGACCCGATCGCCGCTCACCTCGGCGGGTTCGAGGAACAGCAGCGGATGGCCTTCGCCCAAGGCCTGGCCAGGTTGTGCGGCTAGGGCGCGGACGATGCCGCTGTGGCTGGCCTTGATCTCGAACTCCATCTTCATCGCTTCGAGCACGGCGATCCGCTGCCCTGCGGCGACCTCGTCGCCTTCGCTGACGTCCAGGCTGACCACTACGCCAGTACTTGGCGTGTTCAGCGGCAGGCAGCCTGGTGGAGCATCGGCGACCTGCTGGGTGTCGCTGGCCGATACCTGCGTCTGGGCGAAATACAAATGAGCATGGGCCTGGGGTTGCGCGGCCAATAGGCGCTCCAGGTGCTGCTCGACGAAGCGGGTGCTGACCTGGTTGGCGGCGACCTCCGGGAGGCGCAGCAGGTTTTGCAGCAGGTGCAGGTTGCTCCCCACGCCTTCCAGGCGGAACTCACACAGGCCGCGGTAGGCGCGTTGCAGGGCGGCGGTGTAGTTCGGCGCGTGGCTGATCAGCTTGGCCAGCAGCGAGTCGTAGCCGGGGTTGCAGGGGTAACCGGCGTAGCCACAGCCGTCCACCCGCAGCCCGGGGCCGCTGGGCGGTTCATAGGCGCTGAGCGTGCCGGTGACTGGCCGGGCGCTGCCGTCGCTGGCCATGCTTTCCAGGTTGATCCGCACCTGCACCGCGCAGCCGTTCAGCGTCGGCGGTTGCGCCAGGCCCAGCGCGTCCAGGCTCTGCCCGGCGGCCAGGCGCAGCTGGGTGTGCAGCAGGTCGACGCCCGTGACCTGCTCGGTAACGGTGTGCTCGACCTGAATACGGGGATTGGCCTCCATGAAGTAGAAGCGCTCGGGGTGCTCGGCATCGACCAGAAACTCGAAGGTGCCCAGGCCCTGGTAGCGAACCTCGGCGGCGAGGGTCAGGGCCGCAGCGATCATCGCGTCGCGGGTGGCCGGCGCCAGGTCGGGGCTGGGCGCTATTTCCACCAGCTTCTGCTGGCGCCGTTGCAGGCTGCAATCGCGCTCCCACAGGTGGCTGACTGCGCCGCTGCCGTCGCCGATCACCTGGACCTCGATGTGCCGGGCGTTGCTCACCAGTTGCTCGACATAGAGCCCGTCGGCGCCGAACGCCGCACGGGCTTCCGACTGGCAACGGGCATAGGCGTCGGCGAGGGCAGGCTCATCGAACACCGCACGCATGCCGCGCCCACCGCCGCCGGCCAGTGCCTTGAGCATCACCGCGCCACCTGGTCCCAGGCCGCGCAGAAAGTCGCGGGCTTCGTCCAGGGTGACCGCGTGGTTGATACCGCGTACCAAGGGAATCGCGCAGCGCTCGGCCAGGGCGCGGGCCTGGGCTTTGTCGCCGAACAGCTCCAGTACCTCGGGGCTCGGCCCGATGAAGGTCAGGCCGGCGGCCTGGCAACGCCTTGCGAACTCGGCGTTCTCGGCCAGGAAGCCATAGCCGGGGTGGATGGCATCGCAGCCTTCTGCCTGTGCGATGGCGATCAACTGATCCATGTCCAGGTAGGCCGGTACACCACGCCCCTTGAGCGGCACGGCGCGGTCGGCCCGACGTACGTGCAGGGAGGCGGCATCGTCCTCGGCGTACACGGCCAGCGCGCGAATGCCCAGTTCGCTGGCTGTGCGGGCGATGCGGATGGCGATTTCGCCGCGGTTGGCGATCAGCAGGGCGGGGAAGGGCATGGCGGCTCCGGGCGTCTTGTCGTTATGGAGCCATCTTAGAAGGCTGACCGCCGGGGTAAAGCAAGCCTCATGTGGCGATCATCAGGCCATAGATTGGAGTGATGGCCGTGCGGCGGGCGAGGGAAGGCACGGATTCGGGGGGGCAGCAGGTGAGGTGCTCGTAGAGGCTATCGAATCGATGCGAGGGACAGGGCCAGCTGCATATCGCTCAGCCCGGACTGTGGATGAGCGTGCCGGTAGTGACGCAGCGCGCTCTCCAGCTGCGCGCCATGGATGCTGCCCTCGGAGGCGATGAAGGCCAGGGCATCGTCACGGGCGACCTTGTAGGGCGGCAGGGCGTTGCTGGTGGCGGCGCTGGTGCCGGCGGTGCCGAGACTGCTGGCGACGGTGAAATGATCGACCGAGTTGCCTTGCCCCTCCATGCCCCCTGCGTGACTGGCAGAGAGCAACATGACGATTGCCAGTGTCCGGGTCGTCGTCATGCGTCTGCTGGCGCCCGCATGGGTCAGCTGCGGCGTTCGACGATGTAGCGCGCCAGCTCGCGCAGCGGTTCGGCGGCACTGTCGAAAGGGCGCAGTGCATGCAGGGCCTGGTCGCGCAGTTCCAGGGCATAGGCCTTGGCTGCGTCGAGGCCGAGCAGGGCCGGGTAGGTCGGCTTGTCGTTGGCCTGGTCCTTGCCCTGGGTCTTGCCGAGGGTCGCGGTATCGCTTTCGACGTCGAGAATGTCGTCCTGCACCTGGAACGCCAGGCCGACCGCCTGTGCATAGGTGTGCAGGGCTTTCAGCGAGCGCTCGTCTGCGCGAGCACTGGCCAGGGCGCCGAGCCGAACGCTGGCTTCGATCAGGGCGCCGGTCTTGTGCCGGTGCATGAATTCCAAGGCGGCCTGGTCGAGCTTGTGGCCCACGGCGCCGAGGTCGATGGCCTGGCCGCCGACCATGCCTGCCGGGCCGGCCGCGCGGGCCAGGGTACTGATCATGGCCAGGCGCAATTCGGCGTTGACCGGGTTGCGCTGTGCGTCGGTCAGGACGTCGAAGGCCAGGCTTTGCAGGCCATCACCGGCGAGTATCGCGCTGGCTTCGTCGAAGGCCTTGTGAGTCGTCGGCTGGCCGCGGCGCAGGTCGTCGTCGTCCATGGCCGGCAGGTCGTCATGCACCAGGGAATAGGCGTGGATCAGTTCGACGGCGCAGGCGGCACCATCGGCCTGGCCCGTTTCGCCGCCCAGAGCTTCGCAGGCGGCATAGGCCAGCAACGGACGAACCCGTTTGCCGCCGTTCATCACGCTGTAGCGCATGGCGCTGTACAGGCGATCCAGCTCGGGACTTGGGGCGATGAACAGGTGTTCCAGGGCAGCATCGACGCGGTGTTGGCACTGGGCCTGGTAGGCCGCGATCATGCCTCGGGTTCCGCGTCGAAGGGCGCTTCTTCCAGTTCGCCGTCGCGCTCCAGAAGGATCTGCACCTTCTGCTCGGCCTGGGCCAGGGCAGCCTGGCAATCACGGGTCAGGCGGATGCCCTGTTCGAATGCGGTCAGCGAGTCTTCCAGTGACAGTTCGCCGTTTTCCAGGCGTTCGACCAGGTTCTGCAAGTCGGTGAGGGACTGCTCGAAGTCGAGCGCGGCTTTTTTACGGGCCATGGCGGTGGGTCTCGGCGGCATCGGAAACGGGCGCGACACTAGCAGAGCCATGCCGCGCGGGCAAATCAGCGGGCCGCTCCGGGCCCGGTTCAAACGGCGCCGTAGGTTTTCCAGAAGTAGTACAGGGTCATGCCGCTGCCGACCAGGATCACCAGGGTGCGCAGGAACAGCGGCGGCAGTCGCTGGCCGAGGGCGCCGCCGGCATAGCCGCCGACCGTGGCGCCGATCAGCAGGATGACCAACTCGTACCAGCTGACCCGCCCGGCCACCACGAAGGTAATGGTGGCGATGCTGTAGATCACGGCAGAGATCAGGTTCTTCAGCGCATTGGCCCGCGCAAGCGGGTGCCCTTCGATGGAGAACGCGGCCAGTTGCAGAATGCCCATGCCCGCGCCGAAGTAGCCGCCGTAGATCGACACCACTACGTGCGCGCCGAGCGACAGCGGTCCATGGGGTGGATGCAGGGCTTCTGCGCGACGCGCCGCCAGCCAGCGACTGAGCCACGGGCTGGCTGCGAACAGGGACGTGGCGGCCAGCAGCAGCCAGGGAATCAGCATGGCAAACACCGCATCGCCGCCGGCCAGCAGCAACAGTCCACCGAGCAGGCCGCCGCATAGCCCGGCGAGCAGCAACGGGATCAGGTAACGACCCAAGGGACGCAGCGACTCCCGTGCGGCCCAGGCACCCGTCAGGCTGGCGGGCCAGAGCGCGACGGCATTGGTCGCGTTGGCGGTCACCGGGGGCAGGCCGGCGGCGAGCAGCGCCGGAAAGGAAAAGAACGTGCCGCCCCCGGCAAGGGCATTCATGCCGCCTGCCGCGAAACCGGCGGCGATCAGCAATAAAAGGTCAGCTATCGACATGGACAGGCTCGCACCAAAAAGAGGCGAGCATACGGGCTGACTGTCCGGTCAGCCAAGTTCGACCAAAGAACGCGTTCGAATCGGCACTCATCGCCACGTCGGGCTCGAATCGCAGGCAATAAAAAAGCCGGCTTGTGGCCGGCTTTCAGGGGGTGGCTGTGGCTTACTTTTGGTAGGCCGCAGCTGCCTTGATGATTTCGGCGCGGGCGGCGTCAGCGTTGCCCCAGCCTTCAACCTTGACCCACTTGCCTTTTTCGAGGTCCTTGTAGTTCTCGAAGAAGTGCTTGATCTGCTCCAGGAGCAGCGCAGGCAGGTCGGTGTATTCCTTCACGTCCACATACAGCTGGCTCAGCTTGTCGTGTGGAACGGCGATCAGTTTGGCGTCACCGCCGGCTTCGTCGGTCATGTGCAGCACGCCAACCGGGCGGGCGCGGATCACGGAGCCTGGGGCGACCGGGTACGGGGTCACGACCAGAACGTCCAGCGGATCACCGTCGTCGGCCAGGGTGTGCGGGATGAAACCGTAGTTGGCCGGGTAGAACATCGGGGTGGCCATGAAACGGTCGACCATCAGGCAGTCAGTGTCGTGGTCGATTTCGTATTTGATCGGCGCGTGGTTGGCCGGGATCTCGATGGCGACGTAGATGTCGTTCGGCAGGTCTTTGCCGGCTGGAATCTTGCTGTAGCTCATTGGGGGCGACTCCCTGGAGGGCCAAAAAAAGTGGCGGGATTATAGGCACATTCCCACGGCGTTGCTACGTCGGTTTACCTAGCCATTGGTCGCTACAGGCGGTTCTTCCGGCCTGTCACGGTAGTCCGGGTGGTCGATGAGCAACTGTTGCAGGCGCTGGTACGGGTCCTGGCGATAGAACAGGGCCAGTTGCGCGTAGACCTGGGGGAACGTCTCGATCAATAGATCAGGCGCGCTGAAGAAATACTCACTGGTGACGGCAAAAAATTCCGCCGGGTTCTCTGCGGCGTACGGATCGATTGCCGTTTCTGCCTCCGGATTGGCATCCAGTTCGGCGTTCATCTGGTCGAAGGCGCTCTGCATGGCGCTGGCCCATTCGTCGATGCGCATGTCGCTGTGCAGCGGCGGCAGGCCGTTGGCATCGCCGTTGAGCATGTCCAGCTTGTGGGCCAGCTCGTGGATAACCAGGTTGTAGCCGTCCCAGCCGCCGCTGGCCTGCACGCCTGGCCAGGCGAGAATCACCGGGCCCTGTTGCCAGGCTTCGCCGCTGTGTTCGCCGTCCCATTCGTGCTCGATGCCGCTGGCGTCGCGGTGGCGCTGCGGGCTGACGAAGTCATCCGGGTACAGGACGATTTCATGGAAGCCCTGGTACCAGTTGAGGTCGGCCAGGTGCAGCAGGGGCAGTTCCGCCAGGGCGGCGAGGGTCAGGCGATCGGTGGCGTCCAGCTCGACGCCCGGCAGGGCGCTGAGGTGCTTGGCGTGCAGAAACAGCACGGCGCGTTCGCGCAGGCGCTGGTCTTCGGCATCGTCCAGGCCATCGAGAACCGGCAGGCGCTGGTGCACGGTGGCCCAGGCAGCGGGGTCTACAGGATGGCGGGAGAGAATGCGCTGGCGGCGCCAGGCGCTGAACGACCACATGCGTCAGGGGCTCGGGTTATCGGGGGACCACCATAAGCGGCGGGGGCGGAGGCGGCAAGTATCACTGTCCGGCACCCTTGCCCGGGGCCGAGGGCCAGGCAAGCGGTGCCGGGAGGTCACGGCTTCAGTCGCTGTTGATGGGCAGCACGTAGTTCTTGAACTGGCTGTCTTCGACGAAACCGATGGATTCGTACACCTTGTGCGCCACCTCGTTGTCACGGCTGGTCGCGACGCGCATGCGCACGGCATTGGTTTCCCGGGCCATCTTCTTTGCGGTTTGCAGCAGGTGGTCGGCGACCAGTTGCCGGCGCGCATCTTCAGCCACATAGATGTCGTTGAGAATCCACACGCGCTTGAGCGACAGCGAGGAGAAACTGGGGTACAGCTGGCAGAAGCCCAGCAGCTTGTCTTCGTCGTCGGCCAGGGCCAGGTAGATCACCGATTCCTTGCGCTTGAGGCGGGTTTCCAGGAATTTGCGCGACGAGTCGGGGAAGGGCAGTTCGCCGTAGAACTCACGGTATCTGACGAACAGCGGGGTCAGCAGGTCCAGATGTTCCAGGGTGGCTTGGACGATGCGCATGGCGGGCCTCGGCTTCTGGTGATGGGCTGTCTCGGCAATGCAGGGGCTATGCCAGAGCGTCATCACGATGCTGCCTAAAGCTTTTGGAAAGCGCAATCCAAGCAAGCGTTTGATTCTGTTGCAGGCGTCTCAGGCCGCGACTGGGCGTCAGAAGAAGCCCAGCGGGTTGATGTCGTAGCTGATCAGCAGGTTTTTGGTCTGCTGGTAGTGGTCGAGCATCATTTTGTGGGTTTCACGCCCGACCCCGGACTTTTTGTAGCCGCCAAAGGCAGCGTGCGCCGGGTACAGGTGGTAGCAGTTGGTCCAGACGCGGCCGGCCTTGATCCCCCGGCCCATGCGGTAGGCGCGGTTGATGTCGCGGGTCCACACCCCGGCGCCCAGGCCGAACTCGGTGTCGTTGGCGATGGCCAGCGCTTCGGCTTCATCCTTGAAGGTGGTCACACCGACCACCGGCCCGAAGATTTCCTCCTGGAACACGCGCATCTGGTTGGTGCCCTTGAGCAGGGTCGGCTGGATGTAATACCCGCTGGCCAGGTCGCCCTCGAGTTTCTCGGTGGCACCGCCGGTGAGCAGCTCGGCCCCTTCCTGCTGGGCGATTTCCAGGTAGCTGAGGATTTTGTCGTACTGCTGCTGGGAGGCCTGGGCGCCGACCATGGTCTCGGTGTCCAGCGGGTTGCCGCGCTTGATGACCTTGATCTTCTTCATCACCTCGGCCATGAACGGCTCGAAGATCGACTCTTGGACCAATGCGCGGGACGGGCAGGTACACACCTCGCCCTGGTTGAAGAAGGCCAGCACCAGGCCTTCGGCGGCCTTCTCGATGAATGCCGGCTCAGCCTGCATGATGTCTTCGAAGAACACGTTCGGGCTCTTGCCGCCCAGCTCCACGGTGCTCGGAATGATGTTGGCCGCCGCGCATTTCATGATGTGCGAGCCGACCGGCGTTGAGCCGGTGAAGGCGATCTTGGCAATGCGCTTGCTGGTGGCCAGCGCCTCGCCGGCTTCACGGCCATAGCCCTGCACGATGTTGAGCACGCCCGGCGGCAGCAGATCGCCCACCAGTTCGGCGAATACGGTGATCGACAGCGGCGTCTGCTCAGCCGGTTTCAGCACCACGCAGTTGCCGGCGGCCAGGGCCGGGGCCAGCTTCCAGGCGGCCATCAGCAGCGGGAAGTTCCAGGGGATGATCTGCCCGACCACACCCAGCGGCTCATGGAAGTGATAGGAGGCGGTGTGCTCGTTGATTTCGGCGGCAGTGCCTTCCTGGGCGCGAATGCAGCCGGCGAAGTAACGGAAGTGATCGGCAGCCAGGGGCACGTCGGCGTTCAGCGTTTCGCGCACGGCCTTGCCGTTGTCCCAGGTCTCGGCCACGGCCAGCAGTTCGAGGTTGGCTTCGATGCGGTCGGCGATCTTCAGCAGGATCAGCGCGCGGTCCTGCACGGAGGTCTTGCCCCAGGCATCGGCGGCGGCATGGGCGGCGTCCAGGGCCTTGTCGATGTCCTTGGCGTCGGAACGGGGGAATTCACCGATCACCGAGGCGTCGACCGGGCTGGTGTTGGTGAAGTACTGACCACTGACCGGCGCGACGAACTCGCCGCCGATGTAATTGCCGTAGCGCGGCTTGAGGGTGACAACGGCGCCTGCGGTACCGGGTTTGGCGTAAATCATGGTGGATCTCTCCTGTCGTTGCGCACGCCACCCTTGTGGGGCTGCCCGTGCGAGAAGGGTGGAACGGGAGGGTGCCGGCCTGAGCCTGGTCGTTGGGCGGGCAGTGGGGCGGCATCCGTGTCGTTAGAGCGTAGTTGCCCTGTGGCGTTTCACCCGGTCCTGACATGTCTTGAAGCGCATCGGCGGGCCGCTCGGAATCCGCGCCCGGTCCTGCGGTCGAACAGGGCATCGGCATTTCACCCCTGGAGCCGTGAGCGCCGCCGCGCTCGCCCGCCGGGGGGCTGTGCTAACCTGCCGGCATCTCGCCTAAGAACCTGTTCACGATCTGCTGCGCGTCGGCCTTACTGCGTTAAAAACAGGCTCGGACTGCTCATTTACAGCTCGTAAACTCCGCGTCCTCGCCTGTTTTGCCTTGTATGGCTCTAGCTCGCGAAATCGTGAACAGGTTCTAAGGCCTTATCCGGCCTGCTTTTTGAGGACCCTCATGCACATCCATATTCTCGGTATCTGCGGCACCTTCATGGGGTCGCTGGCCGTGCTGGCCAAGGAACTGGGGCACCGCGTCACCGGTTCCGATGCCAACGTCTACCCGCCCATGAGCACCCAGCTGGAAGCCCAGGGCATCGAGCTGATGCAGGGCTACGACCCCGCGCAACTGGAGCCGGCCCCGGACCTGGTGGTGGTCGGCAACGCGCTGTCCCGCGGCAACCCGGCGGTGGAATACGTGCTGAACAAGGGCCTGCCCTACGTCAGTGGCCCGCAGTGGCTGGCCGACCATGTGTTGCAGGGGCGCTGGGTGCTGGCCGTGGCCGGGACCCATGGCAAGACCACCAGCAGCAGCATGCTGGCCTGGGTGCTGGAGCACGCGAACATGAGCCCGGGCTTCCTGATCGGCGGCGTGCCGCAGAACTTCGGGATTTCCGCCCGCCTGGGTGGCACGCCGTTCTTCGTGGTCGAGGCCGACGAGTACGACAGCGCGTTCTTCGACAAGCGCAGCAAGTTCGTCCACTACCGCCCGCGCACGGCCATCCTCAACAATCTGGAATTCGACCACGCGGACATCTTTCCTGACTTGGCGGCCATCGAGCGACAGTTCCACCACTTGGTGCGGACCATTCCGAGCGAAGGTCTGGTCATTCATCCGACGTCCGAAACTGCGCTCAAACGCGTGGTGGGCATGGGCTGCTGGACGCCAGTGCAGACCACCGGCGCCGATGGCCAGTGGCAGGCGCGCCTGCTCAGCGCCGACGGCTCGCGTTTCGAGGTGAGCTTCGAGGGCAAGGCCGAAGGCGTGGTGGATTGGCAACTGACCGGTCAGCACAACGTAGCCAATGCCTTGGCAGTGCTGGCAGCGGCGCGCCATGTGGGTGTGGTGCCGGCCCTGGGCATCGAGGCGCTGTGCCTGTTCCAGAACGCCAAGCGGCGCATGGAGAAGGTCGCCGAGGTCAAGGGTGTGACCATCTATGACGACTTCGCCCACCATCCAACGGCTATCGCCACCACTCTCGATGGCCTGCGCAAGCGCATCGGCGATACCCGCCTGATCGCCATCGTAGAACCGCGCTCCAACTCGATGAAG
Source organism: Pseudomonas sp. (assembly GCA_050282285.1). GTDB lineage: Bacteria > Pseudomonadota > Gammaproteobacteria > Pseudomonadales > Pseudomonadaceae > Aquipseudomonas. Next base: position 193,633 of record JBLZZJ010000067.1, on the reverse strand, counting down.
CTCGGGGCCCACCGCGACGGGTTGCCGGAGTCGGTGCAACAGGCCGACTCGGTGTACTGGTACGCACCGGCCAATCTGGGCTGGGATCTGGCGGCCACCGTTTCCACCTCCACGGTGCCGACCCGGGTCTGCGATTCCCTGGAGGCGATCATCGAAGGGGTCAAGGCCGAGGCCGCGCCTGGCACCCAGGTAGTGATCATGAGCAACGGCGGTTTCGGCGGCTTGCACGGCAAGCTCGCTGCGGCTCTGGAGGCCTGAATGTCCGGACCTGAGCGCATTACCCTGGCCATGACCGGCGCCTCGGGCGCCCAGTACGGCCTGCGCCTGCTCGACTGCCTGGTGCAGGAAGACCGCGAGGTGCATTTCCTGATCTCCAAGGCGGCGCAACTGGTGCTGGCCACCGAGACCGACGTCACCCTGCCAGCCAAGCCCCAAGCGATCCAGACGTTCCTCAGCGAATACACGGGCGCTGCGCCGGGGCAGATCCGCGTCTACGGCAAGGAAGACTGGATGGCCCCGGTGGCCTCCGGCTCCGGCGCGCCTGGGGCAATGGTGGTGGTGCCGTGTTCGACCGGCACCCTGTCGGCCATCGCCACCGGCGCCTGCAACAACCTGATCGAGCGGGCGGCGGACGTGGCGCTGAAAGAGCGTCGGCAGCTGATTCTGGTACCCCGGGAAGCACCGTTCTCCAGCATTCACCTGGAGAACATGCTCAAGCTGTCGAACATGGGCGCGGTGATCCTGCCGGCGGCGCCGGGCTTCTATCACCAGCCACAGACCATCGATGACCTGATCGATTTCGTGGTCGCGCGCATTCTCAATTGCCTGGGCATTCCCCAGGACATGCTGCCGCGCTGGGGCGAGCACCATCAGGTGTCCGACGAGTAGGGAGAATCACCATGTCCGTTGCGATCCGTTGTCTGCTGGGCGGTCTGTTGATCGCCTCACTCAGCCCGTTGGCCCAGGCCTCCATGCGCTGCGGCAATGCGCTGATCGACGAGGGGCAGCACAGCCTCGATGTGCTGCGCATCTGTGGTGAGCCGGACAAGCGCGACGTGACGCCGCCCAGCAGCCCGCAGGGCGGCGGTGTCACGGTGGAACAATGGATCTACGGGCCGCGTAATGGCGTGCTGCGCTACCTGCGCTTCATCGACGGCCGGCTGGTCGAAATCCGCACCGAGCGCGGCTGATGCGGCGCTGCCTTTGTCTGGTCCTGCTGGTGCTGAGCCTGACCGGCTGCGCCAGCGTGCGCACCCTGGATGCCAACAAGCCAGGTGCGCCGGTGGTCTACGCCGGCACCCGGCTGGACTGGTACAGCCTGCAGGGCGGATGCTGCCCGGTCGACCGTTTCGGCGCCGAGGCGCCGCGTCTTGCCTGGCTCGACCTGCCCGCCAGCGCCTTGCTCGATACCCTGTTGCTGCCGCTGTCTTTGGCCAAGGCGCTGGGGATCGGGTTGCAGGTGAGTGGGGGCGGGTAAGCTGCCGCGGCGTTGAATTGCCCTGGGCCCTGGGCCCTGTGGGATGGGCTTTAGCCGCGATCTGTTGAAACCAAAAGAGCTCGCGGGCAAGCCCGCTCCTACAGGTAGGGGTGGTCAGATTGGGGTGCGCAGCGGCTGGCCGTTGAAGTGCCGGTCGATGTTGTCGAGGAACAGGTTGAGCGATTGTTCCAGGGCCTGGGGTGAGTTGCCGCCGACGTGCGGGGTGAGGATCAGGTTGTCGAGGTCCAGCAGCTCGGTGGGCGGCAGCGGTTCGCTTTCGTAGACATCCAGCGCAGCGGCACGGATCTGGCCTTCGCGCAGCGCCGTTGCGAGGGCGTTGGTGTCGACCACGCTGCCGCGCGCCACGTTCACTAGGTAACCCTTCGGTCCGAGTGCGGCCAGTACCTCGGCATTGACCATGTGCAGGGTCGCGGCGCCGCCGGGAATGGCCACCACCAGGCAGTCGCACCAAGTTGCCAGTTCCCGTGCGCTGGCGAAGTAGCGATGCGGGTTGTCGGCCTTGGCCGAGCGCGTGTGGTAGCCCACCGGCATGCCGAAGGCGACTGCGCGCTGGGCAAGTTTTTCGCCGATGGCGCCCATGCCGAGAATGCCCAGGCGCTTGCCGTACACGCTGTCCTGCATCGGCAGGGCGTCACGCCAGACGCCGGCGCGGCAGGCTACGTCCAGGCGGCGAAGGTCGCGAATCGCGCCCAGCAACAGGGCCATGGCGTGGTCGGCCACGCAGTCGGCGTTGCTGCCCGCGCCGTTGCACAGGGCGATGCCCCGCTGGCGGGCAGCTTCCAGGTCGACCTTTTCATAGCCCACGCCCAGGGTGGCGATAAAGCCCAACTGCGGCAGGCGGGCAATCTCTTCACCGGTCAGGCCGATGGTGCCGATGGTCAGCACTGCCTGGATGGTCGCGCCGTGGCGCGCTACGGCGGCCGCGCGTTCGTCCGCCTGGGCGGCGTAGAACACCTCGAAGCGTTCGGCGACGCGGGCCAGGCTGGTTTCGCTGAGGGGATTGAGAATCAGCAGGTGCGGTTTCATCGGAGTTCGGTCCGTGGTGTCAGGAGGCGACGGGCTCGGCGGCGGTCTCAGTGGGCAGGGCCTGACACACGTCCACCCATTGGGCGTTCACCAGCTCGGCCATGCGTGTCGGGCCGATGCGCACGGCGCTGTGGATCGAGCCGGCAGCGGGCACCACTTCCTCGAAGGTGCGCAGCGAGACATCGCAATACACCGGCAAGTCCGTGGCCAGGCCGAACGGGCAGACGCCGCCGACCGGGTGGCTGGTCAGGGCGACGACGCTGTCGGCGTCGAGCATCTTGCCCTTGGCGCCGAAGGCCTCTTTCATCTTGCGGTTATCGATGCGTGCATCGCCCCGGGCCACCACCAGCAGGTTCTGCTCGCCGATGCGAAAGGCCAGGGTCTTGGCGATCTGCCCCGGCTCAACGCCATGCGCCTCGGCGGCCAGGGCCACGGTGGCGGTGCTGGTTTGCAGTTCGATGATCTGCAGGTCGGGCGCTTTTTCGGCAAGAAACGCGCGGACGGACTCGAGGCTCATTGGCGGGCTCCACGGAAGGAAGCGACAACCTTGGCGTCGTCCGCCGCCAGCGTCAAGACCGGTACTGGAGTGGCGTGTGCAGAACCGTAGGGTGGGTTAGCAACGCCATGCTGCGCACCTCCAACCGCCACAGCCTCGGCGCGTTGCGTAACCCACCAGGGGAAGCCCGCGTGCGGGACGCCCCAGCGCCTCAGTGCGCCCAGCCCCGGTAGATGAAGGTCATCGGCCTTGGGCCTTGCAGGTAGCCGGTTTCCACGCTGCCGAGGACGAAGCCGCCGGCCTGGATCAGGGCAGGGATGTCGCGGTTCAGGTGACAGCCACCGGCGAGCGGTTTCCACAGTGGGGTCAGGCGATGCTGCCAGCGCACCACCGAGGCATCCGGTGCCAGCCCATGCTCGCAGAACAGCAGGCGGCCGCCGGGTTTCAGCACGCGGCGCATTTCCCTGAGGGCGGCAACTGCGTCGGGGATGGTGCAGAGGGTGAAGGTGCAGACGATGCAGTCGAAGCTGGCGTCGGCGGCCTGGATCTCGCCCAGTTCCAGGGCGATCATTTCTACCGGGATGGTGATGTTCGCGGCGCGCTCGCGGGCCAGCTTCTGCATGTCGGCCGACGGGTCCACGCCGACGATGACGCGCACCTTGGTCGCGTCGTAGAACGACAGGTTGAGACCGCTGCCAATGCCGATCTCCAGGACCCGGCCATGGGCCTGGGGAACGATCTTCGAGCGACTTTTCATGACTTCGCCCAGGCCGCAGGCGAAGTCGATCAGGCGGGGCAGGACGTAGCGATCATAGAGTTTCATGCCACGTCTCCTGCGGTGTGGTCAGGCGTCGTCGTCCGGTGCGTCGCTGTTGTCCGCGCTGATGGCGGCGAAGCATTTCAACTGGTGTTCGGCGTCCTGGCCGGCCAGCTGCCAGCTGTCCGAGTCGGCGTCGAAGCGTGCTGCAGTGACGGCGGCCAGCGAGAACTGCCAGCGGCGCTGTTCGCGGCCGTCCATGCACTCAATGCGCAGCAGGGGCAGATCCTGGCTGCCGGCGTCCGCCGAGCCGGCGCTGACCTGGGCCAGCAGTTCGTTGTCCACGGTGAATTGCCAGGCGTGCAGGCCGTCGATTTCCAGCATGTCGGTGGTGGCCAGGGCGTCGATCAGGCTGTTGGGGGGCGTGCTCATGGTGGTTCGGTTCTCGAAAATGAAGGGGTCAGCGGCCGAGGCGGCGCAGTTCGTCGGACAGCACCACGCGTACGCCGGTGTCTTCCTCGAGCGCCAGGCGCCACAGGGCGCGGGCCAGGACGGTGGTCTCGATGCCGCGGTATTTACCCGGCAGCCAGCGCAGCAGGGGCGCAGCCAGGCGTTCGCCGAGGCGGAATTCGCTGCGCGGTCCGAGCAGCAGCGAAGGCCGGGCGATGGTCAGTTGCGGCCAGTCCTGGGCGATCAGGGCCTGTTCCATTTCACCCTTGATGCGGTTGTAGAACACCGAAGAATTCTTGTCCGCGCCGAGTGCGCTGACCACGATCAGGTGGCGTGCCCCCAGCTCACGGGCGCGCTGGGCGAAGGCCAGCACCATGTCGTGGTCGATGGCGCGGAACGCGTCCTGGGAGCCAGCCTGCTTGATGGTGCTGCCGAGGCAGCAGAAGGCGGTGCTCACCGGGCCGGTCAACTGGGGCAGGAGCGGCAGCAGTTCGCCCACCGGGTTTTCCAGGTGCGGGTGTTCGGACAACGGCCGACGACTCGGCGCCAGCACGCGCTCGACGGTGGGTTCGTTGAGCAGGCGATCCAGCAGGTGTTCACCGGTGAGGCCGGTGGCGCCTGCGAGAAGGATGTGCTGGGGCGTCAAATACATGGTTGTGCGTTCCTCCGCTGATATCGATCAGCTTAGTGTGTAGCCGTGGGTTTGTCGGCGGCGGCAGCGCTCAGGGCGTGCCGGGCCTGTTGTTCGCGCAGCGCCTGCCAGTGTGCGAGCACGGCCTTGGGCGCCCAGATCTGTGGTTCGGATGGCTCGAAGCCATCGGCCTCCTCCCGTTTGGCCACATGTTCCTTGGCCAGTTCGAACGCGCGCTGCAGGTCATCGGTCTGAGTCAGGGCATCGGCGAACAGGGCACGGCCAAAGTAGGTGAAGTCGTTTTCTTCGGAGCAGCCGAATGACACCCGGTCCGCCCGGGCGGCGGTCATCAGCAGGGTCTTGTCGTCCTTGAGTGGCGGGATGAAACCGCCCGAATAGCAGGCCGATATCACCAGCACCTTGTGCCGATCCTTGAGCGGCGCCAGCAGGTTCGCCAGCTCGCTGGCCGGCAGGTCGGCCAATTGCAGGCGCGGCTGGTCCAGGTTGAGTTCGTGGCGGCGCGAGCCGTGGCTGGTCAGGTAGATGAAAATCAGGTCGTCCTCATCGCTGCGCTCGGCCAGGGCCTGCACGGCCCGCGTGAGGCTTTCACGGGTGGCCAGGGGACGGTCGGCCATGTGATCGCGGTGGTTGACCAGGGTGATGTTGCCATGGGCGGTGAAGCGCTCTTTGAGAAGCCCTGCCACGTAATCGGCTTCGCGCAGGAACACGCTCTGCTTGCCGTCGCCAGCCAGGGTCAGGGTGTACAGGTCGATCTCGGGTGTGGAGGTCGGCAGCCTGGCTATGGCCTCGTCGAGCAGGCGGCCCTGGTTGAGCAGGCCGATTTCCAGCGGGTCGGGCAAGCGCGTGCCCTGTTCGTCGCCCACCCGCTGGCCGTTCAGCCAGACGCCGCTTTGCTGGCTGCCGTCGGCCAGGGTCAGGGTGCCGGTGCCCGCGTATACGCCATGGGCGAACTGGCCGTCGTAGGTGTCGCCGTTGGCCAGGCTCAGGCGGCCCTTGCCGTGGTAGGTCCAGTCTTCGAAGGCGCCGGTGTAGTGGGCGCCGTCGCTGCCCTGGTACTGGCCTTCACCGCTCAGCGCGCCGTCGGCGAACTGGCCGCTCCACACGTCGCCGTTGGGGCTCTGGTAGCGGCCCTTGCCGTGGAATTCGCCGCGGCGGAAACCACCGTCATAGAGATCGCCATCGGCACCCTTGTAGCTGCCGGTGCCCTTGAGCTGGCCTTTGTCGAACTCGCCACTGAACTGGTTGCCGTATTCGTCGGTGCGAACGCCCTGACCCTGGGGTTGGCCTTTGCGAAACTGGCCCTGGTAGCGGCTGCCATCGGTGAGGGTCAGGGTGCCCGGACCGTCGAGCAGGTCGTTCTTGAACTGTCCGCTGAGGACCTGGCCCTGCTGCTCGAGACGTCCCTCGCCAGCGAAATGGCCCTTGGCAAATCCTCCGCGGTATTCGCTGCCGTCACGCTGACGCAACGTGCCCTGGCCGTGGAAGGCGCCCTCCTGGAATTTCCCCACATAGCGCTCGCCATTGGTACCGTGCCACTCGCCGCTGCCGTGCAACTGGCCGTCCTTGAAGCCACCCTCGAACCAGCTGCCGTCCCGGTAGTCCAGGCGTCCCGGCCCCTGCAGCAGGCCGTCGATCACCTCGCCGCGGTAACGGCTGCCGTCGGGCAGGATCGCGTCCGGTGGCAACAGGGGCTCGCCATCGCCGCAGGCAGCGAGGAGCAGGGCAAGGCTCAGGGGAGCCAGGTGAACGAGGCGTGGCATGACGGGCATCCAGATCGAACGGTTGCTGGGAGTATGCCGCAAACGAGGTGATGAGCGGTGTGACAGCGCGCCACTGCGGTGACAAACGCACCGCCCGGGGGCGGCACGTTGCCGGGGGAGGGGATCAGACGAAGCAGAGGGTCAGCGGCTCGGCGATGTAGGCCGGTTTTTCCTGGCCTTCGATTTCCATCACGGCGCGGGCCTTGAGCAGCCACTGGCCGGGGTTCTTTTCATTGGCATCGGTCAGGGTCACCACCAGTCGCACCTTGGAGCCGACCTTGACCGGCTGGATGAAGCGCACGCTGTCGAGGCCATAGTTGACGGCCATCTTCAGGCCCTGGGGCATGATCATGATGCCTTCCATCAGCTTCGGGATCAGCGACAGCGACAGGAAGCCGTGGGCGATGGTGGTGCCGAACGGCGTCAGCTTGGCCTTTTCCGGGTCGACATGGATGAACTGGTGATCGCCGGTGCATTCGGCGAATTGATCGATGCGGTCCTGGTCGATGCTCAACCAGTCGGAGCGTCCAAGTTCCTTGCCCACGTAGGTATGCAGTTCTGCGACGGGTACTGACGGCATAGGTTCCTCCTTGAGGAGCGGTGTTTGTTATTGTTGTGCCGCCACAAGATCATCACGCGACGTGCGCCGGGTCAAGCCCGCCGCGCCCTGATGAATGGCGGGTCATAGCCCGTCGCGCGGGCGGGCGCCGAGGGGCCCGGTATCTCAGTCCGATTGCAGGCTGCGCAGCTCCTGCTGGCTCAGGTCCAGCCATTCCTTGTGCAGGGTGCGGTAGTGCCGTGCGGCCCGGCGGGCGTGGGTCTGGATCTGCTGGTGCAGGTCCCGTGCTTCGCGGGTGCGGCCCAGGCGGCTCAGCAGCAGTGCATAGCGATAGCTTGCTTCAGGGCCCGCGTAGTAGCGGCTCAGGGCCAGGTATTCCTCTTCGGCCTTGAGGTCTTCGCCGAGTGCTTCGAGGGCGCGGGCGTACAGCAGGTGCCCGTCGGCCGAGCGGAAGTCCGGGTTCCTGGCGATCAGTTGATCGAGGCTGTCCTTGCAGCCGGCAAAGTCGCCATGGGCGAAGCGGGCCTTGGCCAGGCCCAGAAGAATGTCCGGGGAGTCGCTGTGAATTCCGCGAAGGGCCATCTGGTAATGCGTGGCGGCTTCTTCGGGTTGGTCCAGGCGCAGCAGCTCGTCGGCCAGGTCGATGCGGGTTTCGCGGGTGTCGCGAATGTCCAGCGCATCGCGCAGTGCGCGCAGGTGGCGTTGCGGGTCGATGCTGTCGTGCAACTGGTTGAGGGCGCGGCGACCGCGACGGCTGCCGAGCAGGTCGGGCAGCATGATGCCGAGAAAGTAGATGAGGCAGCCGAGGCCTGGCAGGGCGATGATCAGGTAGAGCCAGTAGCGCTCCTGGCCGCTGCGGATGACATGCAGGCCGCAGGTGACCTGGAAGGCAATGACGAGTAAGGCGAGCAGGGGCATGGCGGTGATCCAGTCCATTGGAATACGAAGGGGCGTATCAAAGCATGTACCAGGGCGCTTGTCAGGCTGGCGCAGGTTGCGTCCGTGCGTTGCCGCACAAGGCAGGCGCGATTTCACAGGGGCATTCGGGTGGGTTATAGCCGGCAGCCTCGCCAGCCTATAATGAGCGCAGTTTTGTCGGACCCTGGGTCCGGTTTCATGTAGATCGCGGCCGTCCGTCTTGCCGCGACCGTTCCGGAGATGTCCATCCATGCTCTTACGCGGCCTGTCCTGGCTGGTGCTGTGCCAGTTGCTCGGCACTGCGCTCAATGTCCTGTTCCTGCCGATCCTGCCGGGGCCGATCATCGGCATGGTGCTGCTGTTCGTGTTCCTGCTGGTGCGCGGCGAGGTGGGCGAGCCCTTGCACCTGGCGTCGAGCAGCCTGCTCAAGTACCTGCCGCTGTTGCTGGTGCCGCCGGCGGTCGGGGTGATGGCCTACGCCGAGGCGATCGTCGCCGATTTCTGGGCCGTGGTCGGTGCGCTGGTGTTGTCCCTGGTGCTGTCGCTGGTGTTCGCCGGCTGGGTGATGCAGGTCCTGATCGAGCGCCAGCAGCGCCGTCGGGGGGATGCATGAGCCTGGATTGGTATGGCGCGTGGCAGGCGGTTACCCACCATCCGCTGTTCGGCGTGGGGGTGACGCTGGGTGCGTATCAGCTGTCGATTGCGGCCTATGAAAAGACCCGCTGGGTGTTTCTGCAGCCGGTACTGCTGTCGATGGTGATCGTGATTTCGGTGCTGCTGCTCTGCGGGCTTGGCTTCGAGGAATACAAGGTCAGCGCCGAGGCCCTGACCCTGTTCCTCGGCCCCGCCACAGTGGCCCTGGCCGTGCCGCTGTTTCTCAACCTGCGGCGTATCCGCCAGCTGTTCTGGCCCATCGTGCTGACGCTGCTCGTGGCGGGCACGGTGGCGACGCTGCTGGGGGTGACCTTCGCCTGGTGGTTCGGTGCCGAGGACTTCATGCTGCTGAGCATGGCGCCGAAGTCGGTGACCTCGCCCATCGCCATGCTGGTGGCCCATCAGATTGGTGGCATCGCGGCGCTGGCGGCGGTGTTCGTCATGCTCACCGGGGTGGTCGGTGCGATTCTCGGCCCCTCGTTGCTGCGCCTGTGCGGTATTCGCCACCATGCGGCCATGGGCATGGCGCTGGGCATGACCGCCCATGCGGTGGGCACGGCTCGCGCGATGCAGGAAAGTGAGGAGTGCGGTGCCTTCGCGGCGCTGTCGATGAGCCTGATGGGCATGGTGACCGCGGTGCTGTTGCCGCTGGCATTCGTTGTACTGAGCTGAGGGGCCTGAGATGAGCCTGCCGTTGTTTCCACTGAATACCGTACTGTTTCCCGGCTGCATGCTGGACCTGCAGATATTCGAAGCCCGCTACCTGGACATGATCAGCCGCTGCATGAAGCAGGGCGAGGGGTTTGGCGTGGTGTGCATCCTCGATGGCGCAGAGGTCGGTGAAGCCGCCGAGCGCTTTGCCTCGGTGGGTTGCGAAGCGCTGATCCGCGATTTCCAGCAGCGGCCCAACGGCCTGCTGGGGATTCGCGTCGAAGGTGGCCGGCGTTTTCGGGTGCAGCGCGCCCAGGTGCTGCCTGACCAACTGACCGTCGGCTCTATCGAGTGGCTGGATGATGCCGCCGACCAGCCGCTGCTGGCTGAACATGCGGACCTGGCCGCCTTGCTCGGTGCCCTGGCGGCTCACCCCATGGTCGAAGGGCTGGGCATGGGCGGCGTGGCCACGGGCCAGGCGGAGTTGGCCAACCAGCTGGCGTACCTGCTGCCACTGTCCGCCGAGCAGAAGATGCAGTTGTTGACGGTCGATCTGCCCCTGGAACGCCTGGATCTGCTGCAAGTGCTGATCGACGAGTTGCAGGGGCAGATGAACGCCTGAGCCGGCTCAGTAGCGATAGAGCAGCATGCCCTCGGAAAACTTCCAGGTGGCAATCGCGCCGAGCAGCCCCAGGGAGGCAGGAAGAATCAGCCACCAGACCTTGGCCGACAGCGCCGGCATGGGCGTCTTCCATTGGCTGATCCCCAGGCTCAGGGCGCAGACACCGCTGGCCAGCAGCGCGCCGGCGATGATGTCGCTGGGCCAGTGCACGCCGAGGTAGACCCGTGTCAGGGCGATGGCCGTGGCCGGTAGGGCGGCCAGTAGCAGCCAGGTCAGGCGCAGGCGAGCCGGCTGGCCGCGTCCGGCGAGGATTCCCAGTACCAGAAAGAAGGCAAAGGCTGCGGAGCTGTGGCCACTGGGGAAGCTGAAACTGTTCAGGGGCTCCACCAGCACGTCCGGACGCAAGCGGCCGAACAGGGCCTTGAGCGTGCCGTTGGCCAGCGCCGTGCCCAGCAGGGCGCCGCCAGCGAACAGCAAGGCGCGCCACTGTTGCGCAACCAGCAGCAACAGGCAGAGCAGGATGGCGGCGGCCAGCTGCGTATGGAAATCACCCGCCCGGGTAATCAGCACCATCAGGTTGTCGAGGCCGCTGTTGCGCTGTTCCTGCACCAGGGCCAGCAGTCCCTGGTCGAGCTGAATGAGCAGGGGCCAGCCGATGAACAGCCCCAGCAGCATCACCAGGCTCAGGCCTGCGCTGATCAGGCTGGCGCGGCGTTGCTCACGCAGGCTGCTTTGTACGCTGACCAGCAGCACCACGGCGAGGCCGGCGGCCACCGCTGCCGCTTGCGGCCAGAACCCTTCGGGTAGCGGCAGGCGCAGTGCAGCCCCGGTTGCCCAGCCCGGCAGCAGGTAGGCCACCGACCAGCCGGCCGCAGCCAGCATGCTCACGGCGATAAAGCGGCCCAGGGGCATGTTCAGCATCCCGGCCACCATCGGCAGCATCGGGCGTAGCGGGCCGATATAGCGACCGACCAGCAGGCTGGCGACCCCGTAGCGCTGGAAGTAGGACTCGGCGCCGGCCAGCCACTCCGGGTGCTGGCGCAGCCCGGGCAGGCGGCGGATGTCCTGATGGAAATAGCGACCGATGCTGTAGGACAAGGCGTCCCCCAGCAGGCCGCCGAAGTACGCCAGCAGCAGGGTCTGCCACAGCGTCAGCGCACCGTTGCCGGCCAGTACCGCCACGGTGAACATCAGGATGGTGCCGGGCACGATGATCCCGGCGATTGCCAGGCATTCGATACAGGCGATCAGGAAGATCGCCAGGCCCAGCCACTCGGGGTTGGCGGCGAGCCAGGTGGTCAGGCTGTCGAGCCATTCGCTCATCGGTGGATATCCTCGGGATGAAGCCGGTAATAATGAGTGTCTTCGACCTGGCCGCGGCGCAAAGGGTTGCGTGTGCAATGACGGGCAAAGGCGGCGTCGATGAAACGGTAGGGCAGGTGTTCGTCACGCCCGTGGGGAATGCCGAGGCGCGCGGTCTGGATGACCTGGGCGGGGTGCTCGCCGACATCTTCGACGAATAGCCTCCGGGTGTCGAAGCGTTGTGCATCCCAGTCCCGGACCTTGAGGCCGAGTGCCTTGCACAGCAGGGTCTGCCCCGCGCACAGTTTTTCCACGGGGCGGGTGCCGCCCAGGGCATCTGGGTTGTTGGCCTGCATGCGTTCCAGGCTGGCGGCGCCGGAGTGGGCGTCCATCCAGGGATGGGCGGATTTGATCAGTACGGCGTTGCCCGGGCCCTGGGCGCTGAAGTTCAGCGAATCGCCGCCTCGGGCGTAGTACATATAGATGTGGCCGCCGTCGAGGAACAGCGCCCGTCTTTTCTCGGTGTAACCCAGGGATGCGTGGCTACCCTTGTCGCTCAGGTAGTAGGCCTCGGTCTCGATGATGCGTGCGGCCAGCCAGAGATCGCCCTGGCGATGGCGGATGACCTTGCCGAGCAACTCACGGGCAACCAGGCGCGCGTCGCGGTTGAAAAAGCTGTCGGGTAGCGGCTTGGCCAGGGGCCAGGGCAGATAGGGAGCGGGCTCGGAGGGCATGCGGTATCAGGGCTCGACATGGGCTGGGCGCGATCATAGCAACAGAGTCTTAACTGTGCCTGAACGAATCCGGAGCGCCGCAAGGGCTTGGAGAAGGTACTGCTTTGCGGCTGAAACACGCGGTGTTGACCATCCGCCCGGCGCTGCTGGGCGTGAGGCGGCTGCGCGGCTATAATCAGCAACTTTTTCCAACTGCCAGACGACCGCAGCCCATGACTGAGTCCGTGCTCGACTACATGAATCGCCTGGGGCAGGCCGCCCGTGATGCCTCGCGGGTGGTTGCCCGCGCCTCCACGGCGCAGAAAAACCGTGCCCTGGAAGCCGCTGCGGCTGCGCTGGACGCCGCGCGTGCCGAGCTGACCGCCGCCAACGAGCAGGACCTGGCCGCCGGCCGTGCCAATGGCCTGGAGCCGGCACTGCTCGATCGCCTGGCGCTCAGCCCGGCACGCATCGATGAGATGATCGAAGGCCTGCGTCAGGTCGCCAAGCTGCCGGACCCGATCGGCGAGATCCGCGACATGCGCTACCTGCCTTCGGGCATCCAGGTGGGCAAGATGCGCGTACCGCTCGGCGTCATCGGCATCATTTACGAATCGCGCCCGAACGTGACCATCGATGCGGCCAGCCTGTGCCTGAAGTCCGGCAACGCCACGATCCTGCGCGGCGGTTCGGAAGCCATTCACTCCAATCGCGCCATTGCCACCTGCATCCAGCGTGGCCTGGCCGAGGCCGATCTGCCGGCGGCTGCGGTGCAGGTGGTGGAAACCACCGACCGCGCAGCGGTGGGTGCGCTGATCAGCATGCCGGAGTTCGTCGACGTGATCGTGCCGCGCGGCGGCAAGAGCCTGATCGAGCGCATCAGCCGTGATGCCAAGGTGCCGGTGATCAAGCACCTGGATGGCATCTGCCATGTGTTCATCGACGTGGCGGCGGACCTGGACAAGGCCATCCGCATTGCCGATAACGCCAAGACCCAGCGCTATGCGCCGTGCAACACCATGGAAACCCTGCTGGTGCACGCGGCTATCGCCGAGCGTGTACTGCCGCCATTGGCTGCGATCTACTGGGAAAAGAGCGTTGAGCTGCGGGGCTGCCCGCGTACCCGGGCGTTGCTGGGTGACCGCGTACTGGAAGCGACCGAGGAAGACTGGCGCACCGAGTACACCGCGCCGATCCTGTCGATCCGCATCGTCGACGGCCTGGAGCAGGCCATCGAGCACATCAACCACTACGGTTCGCACCACACCGACGCCATCGTCAGTGAGAATTTCAGCGATGCCCGCCGCTTCCTGACGGAAGTCGATTCCGCATCGGTCATGATCAACGCCTCGACGCGCTTCGCCGATGGTTTCGAATATGGCCTTGGCGCGGAGATCGGCATTTCCACCGACAAGCTGCATGCGCGCGGCCCGGTCGGGCTGGAAGGGCTGACCAGCGAGAAGTACGTCGTGTTCGGCGACGGTCATGTGCGTACTTGATGAGTAAACGCGTCGGCATCTTCGGCGGCACGTTCGATCCGGTGCATATCGGCCACCTGCGCAGTGCGCTGGAAGTGGCCGAGTTCATGGCGCTGGACGAGCTGCGCCTGGTGCCCAGCGCCCGGCCGCCGCACCGCGATACGCCGACGGTGTCGGCGCCTGACCGCCTGGCAATGGTCGAACTGGCAGTTGCCGGCGTACCCCTGCTGCAGGTGGATGATCGCGAGCTTCAGCGCGACATGCCCTCGTACAGCATCGATACGCTGGAATCGTTGCGTGCCGAGCTGGCGCCCGACGACCAGTTGTTCCTGCTGCTGGGCTGGGACGCGTTCTGCGGCCTGCCGAGCTGGCACCGCTGGGAGTCGTTGTTGTCGCACTGCCACATCCTGGTGCTGCAACGCCCGGACGCCGACAGCGAGGCGCCCGAAGCGCTGCGCAACCTGTTGGCGGCGCGCAGTGTGAGTGATCCGTTGGCCATGCAAGGGGCCGGCGGGCAAATATCGTTTATCTGGCAGACACCGCTGGCGGTGTCTGCCACCCAGATCCGCGGCCTGTTGGCGGGCGGACAATCGATACGTTTTCTGGTGCCCGACGCGGTACTGAACTACATCCAAACGCACGGGCTGTACCGTGCGGCGATTTGAACACGAGGCAAACGAGTTACTTATGAAAAACCAAGCAATGCTCAGCGAAGACCTGGTCAAGGTGGCGATCGCTGCCCTTGAAGACCTCAAGGCACAAGACATCACCACCATCGACGTGCGTGAGAAGACCAGCATCACCGATTTCATGGTGATCGCCAGCGGTACCTCCAGCCGTCACGTCAAGTCGCTGGTCGACAACGTGCTGGAGAAGGTCAAGGAACAAGGCGTGCGCCCCCTGGGCAGCGAAGGCCTGGACAGCGGCGAATGGGCACTGCTCGACCTGGGCGACATCGTCGTTCACGTGATGCTGCCGACCGCTCGCCAGTTCTATGACCTCGAGCGTCTGTGGCAGGGTGCCGAGCAGAGCCGTGCCCAGCACGCGCCTGAGCAGGGCCAGGAGTAAGGGCCGCCAGCGGTGCGTATCAAACTGATTGCCGTGGGTTCGCGCATGCCGCGCTGGGTCGAGGATGGCTGGCAGGAGTATGCCAAGCGCATGCCTTCCGAGCTGTCGCTCGAACTGGTGGAAATTCCCCTGACCACGCGCGGCAAGAACGCCGACGTGGCCCGCATGATCCGCCAGGAAGGCGAAGCCATGCTGGCCAAGGTCCAGCCCGGGGAACGCATCGTCACACTGGAAGTCGAAGGGCGGCCCTGGAGCACCGAGCAGTTGGCGGTGGAGCTGGACAAATGGCGACTGGATGCGCGCACCGTCAATCTCATGGTAGGTGGCCCGGAAGGGCTGGCACCTGAGGTTCAGGCGCGCAGCGAACAGCGCTGGTCCCTGTCGCCACTGACCCTGCCGCACCCGCTGGTGCGGATCCTGATCGGCGAACAGATGTATCGTGCCTGGACCGTGTTGTCCGGCCATCCCTACCACAAGTAACCAGCAGTCACCGATGCCACAGCCGATTCGCCTCAAGGACCACGAAAAAGACGCCCGCGTTATCCGCAAGCGTGCAATGGTCGGTGCCGGGCTGATTCTGGTGATGGTGGCGATCCTGATTTCGCGGATGTACTACCTCCAGGTGGTGCAGTTCGAGTACCACTCGACGCTCTCGGAAAACAACCGGGTGCACGTCCAGCCGATCCCGCCTAACCGCGGGCTGATCTTCGACCGCAACGGCGTGATCATCGCCGACAACCGGCCGAGCTTCAGCCTGACCCTGACCCGCGAGCGGGCCGGTGAGTGGGAGAAGGTGCTGGACACCATCGTCGAAGTGCTGGGCCTGAGCGAGGACGAGCGTGCTCTGTTCGAGCGCCGTGTCCGCCAGGGGCGGCGCCCGTTCGAGCCGGTACCGGTGCTGTTCGAGTTGTCCGAAGAGCAGATCGCGCGGGTCGCCATCAACCAGTTCCGCTTGCCGGGGGTCGAGGTGGTCGCGCAGCTGGTTCGGCATTATCCGCAGGGCGAGCACTTCGCTCACTCGGTCGGTTATGTCGGCCGTATCAACGAAAAAGAGCTGAAAGAACTCGATCCGGTGGCCTATAGCGGTACGCACCATATCGGCAAGACCGGTATCGAGCGCTTTTACGAAGAACAGTTGCACGGCGAGGTGGGTTACGAAGAGGTCGAGACCAATGCGCGTGGCCGGGTGCTTCGGGTGCTCAACCGCACCGACCCTCTGCCGGGCAAGGACATCATCCTGACCCTGGATACGCGCCTGCAGGAAGCTGCCGAACTGGCCCTGGGCGGGCGACGCGGTGCCATTGTGGCGATCCAGCCGGCGACCGGCGAAGTGCTGGCCATGGTCAGCCAGCCAAGTTTCGACCCCAATCCCTTCGTGACCGGTATCAGCTTCAAGGCCTACGCCGACCTGCGCGATTCGATTGACCGTCCGTTGTATAACCGTGTGTTGCGAGGCCTGTACCCGCCTGGCTCGACGATCAAGCCGATGGTGGCGGTGGCCGGGCTGGATGCCGGCGTGGTGACGCCAAGCTCGCGGGTCTTCGACCCTGGCTTCTACCAGTTGCCCAACCACAGCCACAAATACCGCAACTGGAACCGCACCGGTGATGGATGGGTGGACATGGAGCTGGCCATCGCCCGTTCCAACGACACCTATTTTTACGACCTTGCCCACAAGATGGGCATCGATCGCATGCACGACTACATGAGCCGCTTTGGCCTGGGCCAGCGAGTGTCGCTGGACATGTTCGAGGAAACTGCCGGCCTGATGCCGTCGCGGGACTGGAAACGTGCCCGCTACCGTCAGCCCTGGTACCCCGGCGAGACCCTGATCCTCGGTATCGGCCAGGGCTACATGCAGACCACGCCGCTGCAGCTGGCCCAGGCCACTGCCCTGATGGCCACCCGCGGCAAGTGGATTCGCCCACGCCTGGCCAAGAGCCTGGATGGTCTGCCGCCGGTGGACACCCGACCACTGCCTGATATCGTGCTGCGTGACCCCAAGCTCTGGGATTTTGCCCGCTCCGGCATGGAGCAGGTGATGCATGGCACGCGCGGTACGGCGCGCAAGGTCGGTGATGCCTCGCTGTACCGGATCGCCGGCAAGAGCGGCACGGCCCAGGTGGTGGCGATCAAGCAGGGCGAGAAGTACGACCGCAACAAGGTGCAGGAACGCCACCGCGACCACGCGCTGTTCGTTGCCTATGCGCCGGCGGACAACCCGCAGATCGCGGTCTCGGTCATGGTCGAGAACGGTGAGTCTGGCTCCGGTGTTGCCGCGCCCGTGGCCAAGGCAGTGATGGATGCCTGGCTGCTCGATGAAAACGGTCAGATGAAGGCCGAGTATGCGCCGCCCCTGGCGGCAGAGGTCACGCGTCAATGAACAGTAGCTTCGACCGCATCCTCTCCAACGAAGACGTCCTGCGTCGCCGCGCCAGCCTGCTGCAGCGCCTGCACATCGACGGCATCCTGCTGCTGTTGCTGCTGATCCTGGCGGCCGCCAGCCTGTTCATCCTCTATTCGGCCAGCGGCAAGAACGTCGACCTGTTGATGAAGCAGGCCAGTTCGTTCGGCATCGGCCTGGTCGGCATGCTCATCATTGCCCAGTTCGAGCCCCGCTTCATGGCGCGCTGGGTGCCGCTTGCCTACATCGCCGGGGTCGGCCTGCTGCTGGCCGTGGACATCATGGGTTACAACGCCATGGGTGCCACCCGCTGGATTCGCATCCCCGGGGTGATACGCTTCCAGCCGTCCGAATTCATGAAGATCATCATGCCGGCGACGATCGCCTGGTACCTGGCCAAACGCAGTCTGCCGCCGCGCTTCAAGCACATCGCGGTCAGTCTGGCGCTGATCTTCGTGCCATTCGGTCTGATTCTGGTGCAGCCGGACCTGGGGACTTCGCTGCTGATCATCGCCTCGGGCGGGTTCGTGCTGTTCATCGCCGGCCTGCAATGGCGCTGGATCATGGGCGCCGTCGCTGCCGTGGTGCCGATTGCCGTCGGGATGTGGTTCTTCGTCATGCACGACTACCAGAAACGGCGCGTGCTGACGTTCCTCAACCCGGAAAGCGATCCGCTGGGCAGCGGCTGGAACATCATCCAGTCGAAGGCGGCCATCGGTTCGGGGGGCGTACTCGGCAAGGGCTGGCTGCTCGGCACTCAGTCGCACCTGGACTTTTTGCCGGAAAGCCATACGGACTTTATCATTGCCGTGCTTGCCGAAGAGTTCGGTCTGGTCGGGGTGTGTTTGCTGCTGTTGCTGTATCTGCTGCTGATCGCTCGCGGCCTGGTGATTACCGTGCAAGCACAGACGCTGTTCGGTAAGCTGCTCGCCGGGGCGTTGACCATGACGTTCTTCGTTTATGTGTTCATCAATATCGGTATGGTGAGTGGTTTGTTACCCGTGGTCGGCGTGCCATTGCCATTCATCAGTTATGGCGGCACTTCGTTGATTACGCTGCTGGCCGGTTTTGGAATTTTGATGTCGATCCACACGCACCGTAAGTGGATCGCTCAGGTTTGATTGGGGTTATGAGATCAATGCATATTCTGCGTGGCTGGGCTGTACGGCATGCACACTGGCTGGCTTTGACCGGCGCGTTGGGGCTGTCCCAGCAGGCGCTCGCCGCTGATTACGACAATTCGCCGCTGGTGAACGAATTCATCACCGAGATGACCCGCGACTACGGCTTTGCCAGCGAACAGCTGGTTGGCCTGTTCGGCCAGGTCGAACGCAAGCAGGCAATCCTCGATGCCATCTCGCGTCCCGCCGAGAAGGTCAAACCCTGGAAAGATTACCGTCCGATCTTCATCACCGACTCGCGCATCGCGCGTGGTGTGGACTTCTGGCGCGAGCATGAAGAGGCCCTGACCCGTGCCGAGCAGGAGTACGGTGTCCCGGCCCAGGTGATCGTCTCGATCATCGGCGTGGAAACCTTCTACGGCGGTAACACCGGCAGTTACCGCGTGGTCGATGCACTCTCGACTCTGGCCTTCGATTACCCGCCGCGTGCCCCGTTCTTCCGCAAGGAACTGCGTGAGTTCCTCATGCTGACCCGCGAAGAGCAGGTCGATCCGCTGGGTCTCAAAGGCTCCTACGCCGGCGCCATGGGCCTGCCGCAGTTCATGCCCAGCAGCTTCCGCGCCTATGCCGTGGATTTCGACGGCGACGGCCATATCAACATCTGGACCAACCCGGTGGATGCCATCGGCAGCGTGGCCAGCTACTTCAAACGCCATGGTTGGTTGCCCGGTGAGCCGGTGGTCAGCGCGGCCACGGTGCAAGGTGAGCAGGTTGACCAGGGCCTGACCCAAGGCCTCGACCCGGTCAAAAACGTCTCCGAGCTGCAGGCGCTGGGCTGGACCGCCGGCGATGCGCTCGATCCGGAAATGCCGGTGACCGCGTTCCGCCTGGAAGGCGCACAGGGTGCCGAGTACTGGCTGGGCCTGCCCAATTTCTATGTCATCACGCGCTACAACCGCAGCGTGATGTACGCAATGGCAGTCAACCAACTGGCCGAGTTGCTGGTTGAAGCACGAGGAGCGCGTTGATGCCGGGATTACCGTTCAAACTGGCGGCCTGCGCGTCCCTGGCCCTGTTCCTGGCCAGTTGTTCGTCCAACCGCGCGCCGACGCCGGTTGCTCCCACACCCGCGCAATCGGGTGGCGGTATTTCCGGCCCCGGCAACTACAGCCCACCCCACAAGGATGGCGCGCCGTGGTGGGATGTGGATGTCTCGCGCATTCCCGATGCGATCCCGATGCCGCACTACGGGCCGGTCAAGGCCGCCCCTTATGTAGTGTTCGGCAAGCAGTATTACCCGATTCAGGACGCGCGCCGCTATCAGGCGGTCGGTCCGGCTTCCTGGTACGGCACCAAGTTCCATGGTCAGAACACCGCCAACGGCGAGACCTATGACCTGTACGGCATGACCGCCGCGCACAAGACGCTGCCGCTGCCCAGCTATGTGAAAGTGACCAACCTGGAAAACGGCAAGACCGTGGTCCTGCGGGTCAACGACCGTGGTCCGTTCTACTCCGATCGCATCATCGACCTGTCCTTCGCCGCAGCCAAGAAGCTCGGCTATGCCGAAAGCGGCACGGCACGGGTCAAGGTCGAAGGCATCGATCCCCATGAGTGGTGGGCACAGCAGGGGCAGCCAGTTCCCATGGTCCTGGCCTCGCCGCAGCAGGTAAAGGCCACGCCTCAGCCGGTGGCGCAGCAGATCGAGCAGTATTCGCCCCCTCCGCAGCAGCATGCGGCGGCCGTGGTGCCTGTGCAGATCGACGCAAAAAAAAACGATTCAGTCGGAGCCTCTGGCCTGTTTCTCCAAGTCGGAGCCTTCGCCAATCCGGACGCTGCGGAACTGCTCAAGGCCAAGCTGAGCGAGACGGTGAGTGCGCCGGTATTCATCAGCTCAGTGGTGCGCAACCAGCAGATTCTGCACCGCGTGCGTCTGGGACCCATGAACAGCCAGGGCGAGGCTGATCAGGTGCGCGACAGCGTGCGCCTGGCCAACCTCGGCCAGCCGACGCTGGTCAAGGCGGACTGACGCGGCACTTATCGCGTCCGCGTCTGACTAAGCACACAGTGCCACCGCCGCCAGCGGCGGTGGCTACGTCACAAGTTGCCCCACAGGGGCCTGTATCACTATCAGCAACCTCGAGAGACTGATGAATATCACCAGCTTTGCGCAGCGCATTTTCCTGTCACTTTCCCTGCTCGGTGCCTCGGCTGCCTGGGCCAACCAGCAAGTGATCCCGGCAGCGCCGCAGCTTGCTGCCAAATCCTATGTCCTGCTGGACGCGGCCAGTGGCAAGGTGCTCGTCGAGAACAACGGCGACCAGCGCCTGCCGCCGGCCAGCCTGACCAAACTGATGACCGCCTATATCGCCACCCTGGAAATCCGCAAGGGCCAGATCGGTGAGCAGGACATGGTCACCGTGAGCGAGAAAGCCTGGCGTACCGGCGGCTCGCGCATGTTCATCCAGGTCAACACCCAGGTCAGCGTCAGCGACCTGCTGCACGGCATCATCATCCAGTCCGGCAACGACGCCAGCGTGGCCATCGCCGAGCACATCGCCGGCAGCGAAGAAGCCTTCGCCGACATGATGAACACCACGGCCGCTCGCCTGGGTATGACCAACAGCCACTTCATGAACGCCACCGGCCTGCCGCACCCCGAGCACTACTCCAGCGCCCATGACATGGCCCTGCTGGCGCGGGCGATCATCGAAGAAGACCCGGAGCACTATGCGATCTACTCGCAGAAGGAGTTCTTCTGGAACAACATCAAGCAGCCCAACCGCAACCTGCTGCTGTGGCGTGACAAGACTGTCGACGGTCTGAAAACCGGTCACACCGAAGAAGCCGGCTTCTGCCTGGTGGCCTCTGCAGTGCGCGATGGCGCGCGGATGATCACCTCGGTGTTCGGTACGGTCAGCGAGCAGGCTCGTGCCGCCGAGACCCAGAAGCTGATGACCTACGGCTTCCGCTTCTTCGAAACCCGCACCTTCTATCAGAAGGGCGCCGAGCTGACTCAGGCCCAGGTTTGGAAGGGCGCTACCTCGCAGGTCAAGGCGGGTCTGGCCAAGGACCTGACCCTGACACTGCCGAAAGGCCAGTTGGACAAGCTGCAAGCCGGCATGACCCTCAATCCGCAACTGACTGCCCCGATTGCCCAGGGCGACGTGATTGGCAAGGTCGAGGTCAAGCTGGGTGAAGAGGTGGTGCACAGCGCCGACCTGATTGCCCTCAACGCCGTGGAGGAGGGTGGCTTCTTCCGCAGCCTGTGGGATAGCATCCGCTTGTTCTTCTACGGGTTGTTCAACTGAATCATCCCTACCACAGACGCCCCTGACAGGGGCGTCTTGCATTGGACAGGCGAAAAGCCTGCAGTAACCGCCATGACCGATACCGACGTTCAAGCTCCGAAAATCGAATTCCCCTGCCCGAATTACCCGATCAAGGTGATCGGTGACGCGGGTGACGGCTTCTCCGACCTGGTGATCGAGATCATCCAGCGTCACGCCCCTGGCTTCGACACCACCACGCTGGTGTCGCGTGACAGCCGCAATGGCCGTTTCCTCTCCGTCCAGGTGCTGATCACCGCCACCAGCGTGGACCAGTTGCAGGCCATCCACGTGGACCTGCGTGCCACTGGCCGCGTGCACATGGTGCTGTAGTGGCCGCTGCCGAGCTCATCGTGCGTCACCTCGGGATGGTGGATTATCTGCCGACCCTGGAGGCGATGCGTCTGCTCACCGCCGAGCGCGACGAGCAGACACCCGACGAAATCTGGCTGCTGCAGCATCCGAAAGTCTTCACCCAGGGGCAGGCCGGCAAGCCCGAGCACCTGCTGGCACCCGGTGATATCCCGGTGATTCAGGTCGAGCGCGGTGGCCAGGTCACCTACCACGGCCCTGGTCAGTTGGTGGCGTACCTGATGCTGGACCTGCGACGCCTGGGGCTGGGGGTGCGCGAGCTGGTGACGGCAATGGAACAGAGTCTGGTCGACCTGATGGCGACCTATGGCATCGAGGCGGCGCCCAAGGCCGATGCGCCTGGGGTCTACGTCAACGGCGAGAAGATCGCTTCGCTGGGGTTGAGGGTTCGCCGTGGCTGCTCGTTCCACGGTCTGGCGCTCAATGTGGACATGGACATGTCACCTTTCGGGCGGATCAACCCGTGCGGCTACAGTGGCCTGAAAATGGTGCAACTGCGCGATCTGCTGGAGGCGCCGCCAGCATTCGATGACGTGGTGCAGCGACTCGAACGAGCGCTGAGGGTGCGTCTGGGGTACGACCAGTAACCGGAACGCCCTGACGAAAAAAGGTGCGCAATGCGCACCTTTTTTATTGGCAAATCGACACGTGCTTAATTCAGGTTGAGCGCCGGAATCAGGCTGGTATCGAGCTGTTGGCCGGGGACCGGTACCGGTGCTGCCAGGCCTAGGTTGTTCTTCTCGAACACCCGGTCGGCGCGGTAGCTGGAGCGTACAAGCGGGCCGGCTGCCACTTCCATGAAGCCCATTTCCAGGCCGATGTCTCGGAAGCGATTGAACTCTTCCGGGCTGACCCAGCGCTGCACCTTCAGGTGATTGCGAGTCGGCTGCAGGTACTGGCCGAGGGTAAGGATATCGACGCCGATGGCGCGCATGTCACGCATCGCTTCGAGGACTTCCTCGTCGGTCTCGCCAAGGCCGAGCATCAGGCTGGTCTTGGTCAGGACGTCCGGACGATGACGCTTGGCATGGGCCAGTACGTTGAGGGTCTTCTCGTAGCCAGCACGCGGATCGCGCACTTCATGGGTCAGGCGTTTGACCGTCTCGACGTTCTGCGCGAACACTTCCAGGCCAGAATCCACCACGCGCTCGATGGCCAGCAGGTCGCCATCGAAGTCCGGGGTCAGGGCTTCGACCACCACCTGCGGGGTATTTTCCTTGATGGCGCGTACGCAGGCCGCATAGTGGCTGGCGCCGCCATCGTCCAGGTCATCGCGGTCCACGGAGGTCAGGACGATGTAGCGCAGCGCCATCAGTTCCACCGACTTGGCGGTGTTCTGCGGTTCTTCCAGATCCAGCCAGCCGTTCGGGTTACCGGTGTCCACCGCACAGAAGCGGCAGGCACGGGTGCAGACCGAGCCCATCAGCATGATGGTGGCGGTGCCGTTGGACCAGCATTCGCCCATGTTCGGGCAATGCGATTCCTGGCAAACGGTGCTCAGGCGATGCTCGCCGACATTGCGTTTGACGGCTTCGAAGCGGCTGCCGCCGGGCGCTTTTACGCGCAGCCAGCTGGGCTTGGGTTCGAATACCTGGGGTTCGGCTGAGGCCCGGCGCTTCTGGCCGTCCTTGATCGCGGTGATGCCTTGGACTGTGCGAAATTTTTCGCCGCTGGCAACAGGTTTTGGCGAGGCTGTATCGGACATCGGGATTCTGGGCTCCGGTAGAGGCTCCACGGGCAGGGGGCTTTTGGCCGCCGCGCAGTGTATCACAGAAGGTTTTTGCACAGACCTGCCGAGCGGCGGGTGCCTGCTTCAACGCCAGGGCGATGCGGGATCGCTCCAGGCCAGGGCGAGCAGCGCACGCGCCGCCCGCCTCTGATTGGGTTCAGCGGCCGCGCAGTTGCTTCAGCAGGTCTTCGGTGGGGTAACCGTCCGCCGGCTGGTTCAGTTGCAATTGCAGGGATCGAATGGCCTTGCGCGTGTTGGCGCCGATGATGCCATCGGCAGGGCCTGGGTCGAAGCCGTTTACCGTCAGCAGTTCCTGCAACTCGATCCGTTCGCTGCGGCCCAGCTGGCGATCGCTGCGTGGCCAGGCGGCCTGTACGCCGCTGCCGCCGCGCAGTGCGTCGGACAGCAGGCCGATGGCCAGCGCATAGGAGGTGGAGTTGTTGTAGCGCAGGATGCTGCGGAAGTTGGGCAGGACCAGGAACGCCGGGCCTTTATGGCCAGCCGGTAGCAGCAGCGTGGCGCTGGCCTCGGCTGGCGCGCTGACGGCACTGTTCACCGGGCGAACGCCCAGGGTTTCCCACTGCGTCAGCGGAAGCCGGTTCTCGGGGTCGGCCAGTGAATAGTCGAAACCGCTGGGCAGTCGCACCTCGAAACCCCATGGCTGGCCTTGCTGCCAGTTGGAGCTTTGCAGGTAATGCGCCGCCGACGCCAGCGCATCGGTGGAGGAGTTCCACAGGTCGCGCTTGCCGTCACCGTCGAAGTCCACCGCGTGTTCGTTATAGGTGGTGGGCATGAACTGGGTCTGACCCATGGCGCCGGCCCAGGAGCCGACCAGGCTTTCCGGACTGATATCGCCGTGTTGCAGGATCTGCAGGACCGCCAGCAGCTGGGCGCGCCAGAACGCCTGGCGGCGGCCTTCGTAAGCCAGGGTCGCAAGCGAGCGCACCACGTTGTGGTTGCCGATGTTGCTGCCGAAGTTGCTTTCCAGGCCCCAGATGGCGACCAGGGTTTCCGCATTCACACCGTAGCGCTGCTCGATACGGTTGAGGTTGGCCCGCTCCTGGGTGATCAGGGTGCGACCGCGGGCGATCCGGGTCGACGCCACGGCGCCGTCCAGGTATTCCCAGACCGGGCGGGTGAACTCGGGTTGACTACGGTCGGCTGCCAGCACGTTGGGGTTGGGCTCGACGCCGGCGAAGGCACGGTCGAAAAGCGCGGGGGCGATACCGGCTGCGATGGCGTCGCTGCGCAGCAAGGTACGCCACTCGTCAAAGCTGAGCTTTTCAACGGGAGCGGTGGTGTCTGGCGGGGTGGGCTGGGTGGCTGCGGGAGCGCTCGGTGCGGTTGCCAGCGGTTGCGCGGGGGCCTCTGCGCAGGCGGTCAGTAGCACGAAGAAGCACGCTGTAGCACTGTGGCTCAAGCAGCGAAAAAGCAGGTTGGGCATGGTGATCTCAACACGTTTTGCAGGCGGTTACCTTAGCACGGATGAGGCCCTATGCGGGGTGCAGCGCGGTTTTCAGGCCGCCATAAAGCAAGAAGCCTCCCAGTTTTGCTGGGAGGCTTCGCGGCGGTAGCTGCCTTTGCCTTTTTGGGGCTTTTCCTGGCGGGAGCGAAACAGGGGCTGGGCTATCAGGGATTTGGCCTTGTTCGGGCGCTTGGCTTTTTTGCTCACTGGCATGTCCTCGCTGGATGGCCCACGGGTCGCGGGCGGCGCGATCATGCGCTTCTGGTCAAATAATGTCCAGAGGTTGACCGGCAATCAGAGAACGATGGTTCAGAAGACCGTTTCGCTGGGTAGGCCGAGGCGTTTGCCGCAGATCGCCAGGGTCAGCAGGCTGAGGCCGCTCCAGGGATCGCCGGCTGCCTGCCCTTTGATCTGCGCATCGATGCGCTGGGCGTCCTGCAGCAGCGAGGCCCAGCGGCTCGCCGAATGACGCTGCAGGGCCTTGCTGACCAGTGGGCGGCGCTTGTCCCATACGGGCGGGCGCGCGGAGCTGAAGGCTTTCTCCAGCGGAATGCCCTGGGCGTACTGCTGGGCGATGTTGGCCAGCAGGCGAAGTTCACGGGCGAGTGCCCAGAGGATCACCGGCGGTTCCACGCCTTCCCCGCGCAGCCCTTCGAGCATGCGCAAGGCATGGGCGGCTTCGCCATTGAGCGCAGCGTCGATCAGGCCGAATACGTCGAAGCGGGCGCTGTCTGCCACGGAAGCCTGGACGGTTGTGGCATCGATCTGGCCTGCATCCGCCAACAGTTTGAGTTTCTCGATTTCCTGGGCGGCGGCGAGCAGGTTGCCCTCCACACGCACGGCGATCATTTCCACCGCTTCCTGGGTGGCGTTGAGCCCCGCCTGAGCCATGCGCTGGCGGATCCACTGCGGCAGCTGGCCGGCATCGACCGGCCATATCTGGATGAACTGGCTGTGCGGGCCTTCGATCAGTGCTTTGGCCCACTTGGTTTTCTGCGTACTGCCATCGAGCTTCGGCAGGCTGACCAGCAGCACAGTGTCTTCAGGCGGGCGCGAGAGGTACTCGATCAGGGCCGCAGCGCCTTTGTCACCGGGTTTGCCGGAGGGGATGCGCAGTTCCAGCAGGCGCTTCTCGGCGAACAGCGACATGCTGGCGCCGGCCTGGAGCAGGTTGCCCCAGTCGAAGTTGGCCTCGGCGTTGAATACCTGTCGCTCGGTGAAACCCTGCTGGCGGGTGGCTGCGCGGATGCTGTCGCAGGCTTCCTGGCAGAGCAGCGGTTCATCGCCACTGACCAGGTACACCGGCGCCAGGTTGCCCTGGAGGTGTTTGCCAAGTTGTGCGGGATTGAGTTTCATCGAAGATCGACAGCGCGGGGCCGCGCGACGCGGCCCCGGCGGGCTTACTGGGCGGGAATCGGCAGCTGCACGGGCGACTGCTGTGGCTGTGCGGCTTCGCGCTGGCGGGCGGCTTCCAGGGCGTCGGCTTCAGCCTTGGCCTTGGCTTCGGCGACCTGTTGCAGCTCGTCGAGGCGTTCCGGGGTGATCAGGCGCAGGCGTTGTACCAGTTGCTGTACCAGGTCGCGGCGCATTTCGGTGCGGATCAGCACCGATTCCTCGCCAGAACCGATCAGGTTGTTACCGTCCTGCACGTAGAAGTTCTGCACGTCCAGCTGGTTGCTCATCAGCAGCAGGTTCTTCGAACCACGGATTTCGTAGGTGATCGAGGTGGTCAGTTCCAGTTCGGCGCTACGGGCAGCGCTGGTGTAGCTGGCGGTGCGCTGGGTTTCGCGCTCGTCACTGATGATCAGGCTGTACGGTGCGCCTGGGTAGACGCGTACGTCGTTATGCTCCAGGGCCGTCGTGACATCCTTGACGGTGGTGCCGTAGGCATTGCGTGCGCTGACGTCCAGTTCCTTGAGTGCGAACTCGGTGTCGCCGGTGCCGCGCAACTGGAAGCCACATGCGCTGAGCAGGGTTGCCAGGCCAATTACCAACAGATTCCGCTTCATCATCTTTGTTATCCCCTTGTCGAGCTTCCCGGCGCGCCGTTGGACGGTCGCGCCGAGCGTAATCAGTTGGCGACGATATTGACCAGTTTGCCCGGCACCACAATGATCTTGCGGATGGTCAGGCCTTCGGTGAAGCGCAGGACGTTCTCGTTGACCCGGGCTGCAGCCTCGATTTCTTCGCGGGTGGCGCTGGCGGGCATGTCGATCTGACCACGCAGCTTGCCGTTGACCTGGACCACCAGTTGCAGCGTGTCCTGTACCAGCGCGCTGTCATCCTGCACCGGCCAGCGGGCATCGATGACCGCGTCGTCATGGCCCAGGCGGGCCCACAGTTCGTGGCTGATGTGCGGCGTGATCGGTGCCAGCAGCAGGGTGACCGCTTCCAGGCCTTCCTGCACCAGGGCGCGATCCTGCTCGGTAGATTGCGGCGCTTTTTCCAGTACGTTCATCAGCGTCATCACCTGGGCGATGGCGGTGTTGAATTTGTGGTGCTGGCCCACGTCCTGGCTGGCTTGCTTGATGGCCAGGTGGGTGCTGCGGCGAATGGCTTTCTGCTCGTCGCTCAGGGCGGCCACGTCCAGCTTGCCGGGCAGACCCTGGCTGACATGGGCGTAGGCCAGGCGCCAGACGCGCTTGAGGAAGCGGTGTGCACCCTCTACGCCGGAGTCGGACCATTCGGCGCTCATGTCGGGCGGCGAGGCGAACATCATGAACAGGCGGCAGGTGTCGGCGCCGAACTGATCGATCATCGACTGTGGGTCGACGCCGTTGTTCTTCGACTTGGCCATCTTCTCGGTGCCGCCGATTTCCACCGGCAGGCCGTCGGCGATCAGCTTGGCGCTGATGACCTTGGCTTTGCTGTCGCGCTCGAGTTCGACGTCCGCCGGGTTGAACCAGGTGTAGGCACCATTGGCTTCGCGGCGGTAGTAGGTCTCGGCGACCACCATGCCCTGGGTCAGCAGGTTCTTGAAGGGCTCGTCGGAGCTCACCAGGCCTTCGTCGCGCATCAGCTTGTGGAAGAAGCGCGCGTACAGCAGGTGAAGAATGGCGTGTTCGATACCGCCGATGTACTGATCCACCGGCAGCCAGTGGTCGGCCGCGGATTTCTCGACCAGGCCACCTTCATGGTGCGGCGAGGCGTAGCGGGCGTAGTACCACGAGGACTCGACGAAGGTGTCCATGGTGTCGGTTTCACGCTTGGCAGGCTGGCCGCATTTCGGGCAGCTGCACTCGTAGAACTCGGGCATGCGCGCCAATGGCGAGCCGGCGCCGTCCGGCACCACGTCTTCCGGCAGGACGACCGGCAGTTGGTCTTCCGGCACGGGCACGTCGCCACAGCTTTCGCAGTGGATGATCGGGATCGGGCAGCCCCAGTAGCGCTGGCGGCTGATGCCCCAGTCGCGCAGACGGAACTGGGTGCGCGAGGCACCGAGGTTCTTCTTGATCAGCGCGACTTCAATGGCGTCGAAGGCGCCGACGAAGTCCAGGCCATCGAACTCGCCGGAATTGATCAGCGTGCCGTGCTCGCCGTAGGCGTCCTGCCACGGGGCAGGGTTGGTGTCGCCGGAGCTGGTACGCACCACCGATTTGATCGGCAGGTCGTACTTGGTGGCGAATTCGAAATCGCGCTCGTCGTGAGCCGGCACGGCCATTACCGCGCCATCGCCGTAGTGCATCAGCACATAGTTGGCGACCCACACTGGCAGTTTTTCACCAGTCAGCGGGTGCTCGACGAACAGCCCGGTCGGCAGGCCTTTTTTCTCCTGGGTGGCGACGTCGGCTTCGGCTACGCTGCCGCCTTTGCACTCGGCGATGAACGCCTGCAGTTCAGGGTTGTTCTGTGCGGCCTGGGTGGCCAGCGGGTGTTCGGCGGCCACGGCGACGTAGGTCGCGCCCATCAGGGTGTCCGGGCGGGTGGTGAAGACCTTGAGTGCGCCCGCTTCGCCTATGGAGTCGACGTTGTACGGGAACTGCACTTCCATGCCCTTGGATTTGCCAATCCAGTTGCGCTGCATGGTCTTGACCTGTTCAGGCCAGCCCGGCAGGTCGTCGAGGCTCGACAAGAGTTCATCCGCGTAGGCGGTGATCTTGAAGTAGTACATCGGGATTTCGCGCTTTTCGATCAGCGCGCCGGAACGCCAGCCGCGACCGTCGATCACCTGTTCGTTGGCCAGGACGGTCTGGTCGATCGGGTCCCAGTTCACGGTGCCGTTCTTGCGGTAGATCACGCCCTTTTCGAACAGGCGAGTGAACAGCCATTGTTCCCAGCGGTAGTAGTCCGGCTTGCAGGTGGTCACTTCGCGGGTCCAGTCCACCGCCAGGCCCAGGCTGCGCAGCTGGGTCTTCATGTAGGCGATGTTTTCGTAGGTCCACTTGGCGGGCGCCACGTTGTTCTTCATCGCGGCGTTTTCCGCCGGCATGCCGAAGGCGTCCCAACCCATGGGTTGCAGGACGTTCTTGCCTTGCATGCGCTGGTAACGGGAGATCACGTCGCCGATAGTGTAGTTGCGCACGTGACCCATGTGCAGCTTGCCACTCGGGTACGGGAACATCGACAGGCAGTAGAAGGTTTCCTTGCCGGGCTGTTCGCTGACTACAAAGGAATTCTGCGCGTCCCAGTGGGACTGCGCGGCGGCTTCGATTTCGCGTGGCTGATACTGTTCGTGCATGGCTACTGGCGCTGGAGAATGGAGGCGTTCGGGAAACGCCGTAGCATACATGACCCCCCTTGACTGAGGGAAACCCTGATTGCGGGCCGCGCCTCGTGCCCGGGGTGAATGTCGCCGTTTGTCGCAGCCCCTCACTGTCCGGGGGCGTGCCGCTAAGCTTGTGGTAGGGGTCGCCGGGGCGCGCCCTCGCGAGGTGAGTGGATGGCGGGACTGCAACGGGCAGAGGCAGGTGGCGGGCTCTACGAGCGGCTGCTGCAGCGCCTTGCCCTGGCGCTGGATGAAGCGGACAACCTCAATCGGCTTTCGGCCGAGCCGTTGCGTGAACTGGAACTGCGTGACCTGACATCGGCCGAGCTGGAACTGATCCGCGCCTACCTGGACCGTGATCTCGAATGGTTGCGGGGCTGGCATGCGGCTGCAGAGGAGCTTGCCCTGATCGAGCACTGGCCGGCGACCCGTTCAGCGAAGCCCCTTCGTCCTGCGGTCAAGTCGGGCAGCAAGGTATTGGGGCGCTACAAGATCCTGCCCAAGCGCCGCATGCAGTTGCACTGCGCGTTGTGTGGTGTGGCCGCCGAATGGCAGGCAGGGAGGGGCGTGCAGGCGTGCCTGGCCTGTGGCTCGCAGCTGTTTCGCGCCGGCGCCCCGCGCTGATCTTCCACTCCCGAAATGCCCCGTAGCCAGTGTCCCACGGCTCTCTGATAGGCTTTGCCGATCAGGGGGAGTTCGATGCCGATTCGCTACATGCTTAAACAGATATTCATGCCGCCGGGCTTGCTGTTCCTGCTGCTCGTGCTGGCCTGGTGGACGCGTCGGCGTTTTCCGCGTCTGGCGATTGCCTGCTTCGTCACCGGACTGGGTGGCCTGTGGGTCATGAGCTTGCCGGTCACCGTGGAGTGGGCCGCACGACTGCTAGAACGGGAGCCCGCGCTGGTGGAAACGCGCTGGGGCGATCTGCGGCAGCAGGCCGATGCAATCTTGGTCCTGGGTGCTGGGCGTGCTCAGGGCGATCCTGCCTGGAACGCTGATCAGCCAAGCATGCTGGCGCTGGAGCGGGCGCGCTACGCGGCGCGCCTGGGCAAGGCGTCAGGCCTGCCGCTCGCCACCACTGGCGGGCTGCACTTTGGTCAGCCGCCCAGCGAGGCGGCCTTGATGGCCGAGGTGCTGGCGCAGGATTTCGGTGTGGCTGTGCGCTGGCAGGAAGAGGAAAGCCGCACCACGTGGGAAAACGCCAGCCTGAGCGCCGCCCTGTTGCAGCCGGCGGGCGTGCGCCGGGTCGTGCTGGTGACCCAGGCCTGGCATATGCCGCGGGCGCGCTGGTGTTTCGAGCAGGCAGGTTTTCAGGTGGTCGCCGCCCCGGTCGGGGCGCTTGGCGTGCCCAATGGCCGGCCTTTCGGCGGCTGGCTGCCAGAGGGCAAGGCGTTGTGGCAGAGCGGTTTACTGCTCAACGAAGCGATCGGGATGCTGTTGTATCCCGTACTCCACCGCACGGACTAGGCCGCTGGCGGACAGCCTGGGTGCTGTCCGCCGTTCTGCTGTTTTCAGACGGTCTTGGCCATGCGGCTGGCCAGCAGCGCCCAACCAAGCAGCAGGACACAGAGAATGATCATCGGCCAGGCCCGCCACTGCAGGTAAGGCGTCAGTTGCTGCATCGGCTGGACCTCGCCGTACATCACGCCGCGTTCGAACTGCGGCAACTGTTCGGTGATCTTGCCGAAGGGGTCGATCAGCACGGTCATGCCGTTGTTGGTGGCGCGGATCATCCAGCGGCCCGCCTCCAGCGCGCGCATCTGCGCCATCTGCAGGTGTTGCAAAGGGCCGATCGAGCTACCGAACCAGGCGTCGTTGCTGACGGTGAGCAGCAGGTCGCTCTTGGCCGCCAGCCCCGCAGCGAACTCCGGATAGACCACCTCGTAGCAGATGTACGTCGCGATCTGATAGCCCTTGGCTTCGAGCAGCGGTTGCTCGGACGGGCCGCGGGCAAAGTCCGACATCGGCAGGTTGAAGAAGGCGATCAGCCCACGCAGCACTTCCTGCAGGGGCACGTACTCGCCGAAGGGCACCAGCTTCTGCTTCAGGTAGTCGCCGCTGCCCTGGCCCACCACGCTGACCGCGTTGTAGTAGCGCATGTCGCCCTGCTCGTTGGCCTGGCGCAGCGGGACGCCGGTAATCAGTGCGGCCTGGCGGTCGCTGGCGAAGCGGTCCATCACACTGAGGTAACCGACGGCCTGCTCCTTGAGCACCGGGACTGCGGTTTCCGGCCAGACGATCAGGTCCACGGGTTCGGCGCTGAAACTCATGTCGCGGTACAGCGCCAGTTGGGCGTTGAGTTGCGCCGGGTCCCACTTGAGGTTCTGTTCGATGTTGCCCTGCATGGCCGCGACCTTGAGCGGTTGCCCGGCAGGTTTTGTCCAGGCATGACCCGAGAAGGCGACACCGGCGACCCAGGGTGCCAGCAGCAGGACAATGCCGACCGCCAGGAATCGCTTGTCGGTGCGCAGGCGTGACAGATTCACCAGCAGCGCTGCGCTCAGCGCCAGGCTGAACGACAGCAGCCAGACGCCGCCAATCGGCGCGAGCCCCGCCAGTGGGCCGTCGAGCTGGCTGTAGCCGGCGTAGAGCCAGGGGAAGCCCGTGAGGAACCAGCCCCGCAAGGCTTCCTGAGCCAGCCACAGCGCCGCGAATGCCAGGGCATCGGCCAGGGGCGCTTCGACGCGGCGTATCCAGCGTGCCCAGAGCCAGGCGGCCAGGGCAAAGAACAGGCCCAGCCCGGCGACAAAGCCCAGGGTCAGGAATGCCGCCAGGGCCGGGGAAGCGGCCCCGTAGTCATGGATGCTGACGTACACCCAGCTGGTGCCGGCGGCGAACAGGCCGAAGCCGTAGCTCCAGCCACGCCAGAGTGCCTGGCGCGGTTGCAGGTCGCGCAGCCCCAGATAGAACAGGGCAATGGACAGAATGGCCAGCGGCCACAGGTCGAAGGGGGCGAGGGCCAGGGTGGTGATGGCCCCTGCTGCGAGGCTGATCAGGTTGCCCGGCCAGCCGGGGCGGGTAATCCAGTGCATTGAGCGCAGGTCCTTGGGGAGCGGTGGCGCAAGGGTAGAGGGGAAAGCGAAAGGGGGGAAGGGCGACATGCCCGGGTTGTCGTCGATCACGACAACCCGGGCAGGGTTTCAGCGGGTCAGTGGTGTCAGGCGCAACAGGTGGATGCGGCGGCTGTCGGCGTTGAGGACGCGGAAGCGGAACTCGCCGATTTCGGTGGTTTCATTGCGCTTGGGCAGGTGGCCGAATGCACTCATCACCAGGCCGCCCACGGTGTCGAACTCATCGTCCGAGAACTCCGTGTCGAAGGCTTCGTTGAAGTTGCTGATCGGGGTCAGCGCCTTGACCAGGAAATCACCACTGGGCAGCGGTTTGACGTAGCTGTCTTCCTCGACGTCGTGCTCGTCTTCGATGTCGCCGACGATCTGCTCCAGCACGTCCTCGATGGTCACCAGGCCGGCAACGCCGCCGTACTCATCGATCACCACGGCCATGTGGTTGTGGTTGGCGCGGAATTCGCGCAGCAGGACGTTCAGGCGCTTGGACTCGGGAACGAAGGTCGCCGGGCGCAGCATGTCGTTGATGTTGAAGTTGGGTTGCTCGCCCTGGAGGATCAGGGGCAGCAGGTCCTTGGCCAGCAGGATGCCGATCACGTCGTCGAGGGATTCACCCACGACCGGGTAGCGCGAGTGGGCGGCTTCGATCACTGCGGGCAGGAACTCCCGGGGTGTCTGGGTGGCCTTGATGGTGATCACTTGCGAGCGCGGGACCATGATGTCGCGCACTTGCAGGTCAGCGACCTGGATGGCGCCTTCGACAATTGACAGCGCCTCGGTGTCGAGAAGTTGGTTCTGGTGTGCTTCGCGCAGAACTTCCAGCAGTTCCTGGCGATTTTTCGGCTCGTGAGCAAAAGCCTGGGTCAGTTTGTTCAACCAGGACTTCGGCTCGTTGCTCGATCGGTCTTCACTCATGAGTGTTTACTCGGGGTCCTTGCTTGTGGGCAATTATTCGTCGTCGGCATACGGGTCGGGATGACCCAGCTCAGCGAGCAATTTACGTTCCAGCGTTTCCATTTCCTCGGCCTCTTCATCCTCGATGTGGTCATAGCCGAGGAGGTGCAGGCAGCCGTGGATCACCAGATGGGCCCAATGGGCTTCCAGGCTCTTGGCTTGTTCGCGTGCTTCGCGCTCGACCACCGGTGCGCAGATCACCAGGTCGCCGAGCAGGGGGATTTCCAGCAGTGCGATGCCGTCCAGTTCGTCAGGCAGGTCTGCCGGGAACGACAGCACGTTGGTGGCGTAGTCGCGCTGACGGTAGGTGTGATTCAGCTCGCGGCCTTCGGCCTCGTCCACCAGGCGAATGGTCAGTTCGGAGTCGGCGCTGCGTTGGCGCAGCGCCAGCTCGCACCAGGTGCGGAACTGTTCTTCATCGGGTAGCTGGCTGGCTTCGCTGGCGACCTGCAGGTCCAGTTCAATCATCGCGGCGTGCGCCCGGGTCATTGTCGGCGGACGAATGGGCGCGGCCGCTTTGCTGGCGCTCTTCGAAGCGCTCGTAGGCCTCGACGATACGCTGGACCAGCGGGTGGCGAACCACGTCTTTGGGCTTGAAGTGCGTAAAGCTGATGCCGGGGACGTCGCGTAGCACATCGATCACGTGGGTCAGACCGCTCTTGGTGCCGCGCGGCAGGTCGACCTGGGTGATGTCCCCGGTGATCACCGCGGTGGAGCCAAAACCGATACGCGTGAGGAACATTTTCATCTGTTCCAGCGTGGTGTTCTGGCTCTCGTCGAGGATGATGAAGCTGTTGTTCAGGGTGCGGCCGCGCATGTAGGCCAGCGGCGCGACCTCGATCACCTGTTTCTCGATCAGCTTGGCCACCTGCTCGAAACCGAGCATCTCGTACAGTGCGTCATAGAGTGGGCGCAGGTACGGGTCGATCTTCTGCGACAGGTCGCCGGGCAGGAAGCCCAGTTTCTCGCCGGCTTCGACGGCCGGACGCACCAGAAGGATGCGGCGAATCTGTTCGCGCTCCAGGGCGTCCACGGCGCAGGCCACCGCCAGGTAGGTCTTGCCGGTACCCGCCGGGCCGATGCCGAAGTTGATGTCGTGGTCGAGTATCGCGCGGACATAGCGCTGCTGGTTGGCGCCGCGTGGGCGAATCATGCCCTTGCGCGTACGCAGGGCCACGCTGGCCTCGACGGTCGGATTGGCCAGCTCTTCGATACCGGATTCCTGCAGGAACAGGTGCACCATGTCGGGCGACAGTTCGGTGCTTTTGGTTTCGCGGTAGAGGCGCTTGAGCAGGTGCTCCGCCGAGGTGGTCTGCTCAGGGTCGCCGAGCAATTCGAACTGGTTGCCGCGGTTGCGGATTTCGATGGCCATGCGCTGCTCGATCAAGCGCAGGTGCTCGTCGAACTGCCCGCAGAGGTTGGCGAAGCGACGGGCCTCGAAAGGTTCGAGGACAAAACGATGTGGTTCTATGGGTGCGTTCAAGGTCTTGGGATGGCCGCCAGTCGGCTGGGATAGTGAAATGAAGAATAACCCCAGTGGCCGAATGGGGAAAGCTCGGCTGCACGGGATAATGGAGCACGGCTCACAGGCTCGCCCGGCAGCCAGACGGCGTACCGGGCCCTGGGTGGGGCGTACGCCGTCATGAACCGTTGCTGCGCCTTGCGCCAATCGCTGACCGCCAGCCGACGGCCGGGGCCTTCACTGCGTTCTCCCGCGCGCTGACAGCCGGCGGAACCTCAGTGCAGGCTGCCTTGCTCGAGCAATGTGCCACGCAGGGAATGCGGCAGGGCGTCATCGATATGCACGTCGACGAACTGGCCGATCAGGCGTGGATTGTCGCAGCGGAAGTTGACGATACGATTATTCTCGGTACGGCCCTGGAGCATGCCCGGGTCTTTCTTCGAATAGTCGCTGACCAGGATGCGCTGCACGCTGCCGACCATACGACGGCTGTTCTCGAAGCCCTGCTGATTGATGCGTTGCTGGAGGATCTGCAGGCGCTGCTTCTTCAAGTCGTCCGGCATGTCGTCGGGCAGATCGGCTGCCGGGGTGCCCGGGCGAGCGCTGTAGACGAAGGAGTAGGAGAAGTCGAAGGCGACGTCTTCCACCAGCTTCATGGTCTGCTCGAAGTCTTTTTCGGTTTCGCCCGGGAAGCCGATGATGAAGTCGCTACTGATCAGAATGTCCGGCACGGCCGCCTTCAGCTTGCGGATGCGCGACTTGTATTCCAGTGCGGTGTGGTTGCGCTTCATGGCCGCCAGGATGCGGTCGGAGCCCGATTGCACCGGCAGGTGCAGGTATTTGACCAGTTCCGGGATTTCCACGTGGGCCTGGATCAGCGCATCGGAGAACTCCAGCGGGTGGCTGGTGGTGTAGCGGATGCGGTCGATGCCGTCGACGGCGGCTACGGCGTAGAGCAGTTCGGCGAAGTCGGCGATCTCGCCGTCTTCGGTGGCGCCACGGTAGCCGTTGACGTTCTGCCCGAGCAGAGTCACTTCGCGAACGCCATGTTCGGCCAGGTGAATGATTTCGCCCAGCACGTCGTTCATCGGGCGGCTGACTTCTTCACCGCGGGTGTAGGGCACCACGCAGAAGGTGCAGTACTTGCTGCAGCCTTCCATCACCGAAACGAAGGCGCTGGGGCCGTCGACGCGGGGCTCCGGCAGGCGGTCGAACTTCTCGATCTCGGGGAAGGAAATGTCTACCTGAGCGATTTTGGTGCTGCGCGCCGCATCGATCATCTCGGGCAGGCGGTGCAGGGTCTGCGGGCCGAATACCACGTCGACATAGGGCGCGCGATCGCGGATCGCCGCGCCTTCCTGGCTCGCTACGCAGCCGCCGACGCCGATCACCAGATCCGGGTTGGCCTGCTTCAGCTCGCGCCAGCGGCCGAGCTGGGAGAACACCTTGTCCTGCGCCTTTTCGCGAATCGAGCAGGTATTGAGCAGGATCACGTCGGCTTCTTCGGGTTTTTCCGTGACCTCCAGAGCCTGATGCTCACCCAGCAGGTCGACCATGCGCGAGCTGTCGTACTCGTTCATCTGGCAACCGTGGGTTTCGATATAGAGCTTCTTGGTCATGGCGCGATCTGGTCTGGCTAAAAAATGACCGCGCATTATATGCGTGCGTGGTGTCGGGTGCTACCGCCACATGGCGCGCTCAGTCGCTGCGTGAGTAGTCTGCCAGTGGTTTCAGCTGGCGCCCTTGCCAGGAATAGAGGGTGTCGATCCGGTCGTAGGCGGTGCCACCGAAGCAGTCACGTCCCTCTCCGAGCAGGCGCAGGCTGTCGTTTCCGGCCAGTCGTGACAGGCGCAGCGACTGGATGCTGCAGCAGCGCGACGTATCGGCCAGCGGGGAGCGCTGGCCGGCGTCGATCACCTGCAGGGCGCCCCGGTTCTGGCCGTTTTCCCAGAGTTCCAGGCGTGGGCAGCTTCCCTGCTCGGCAGCCGGCATCAGTGCCAGGCACCGGTCGGGTGCCACGGCCACGCTGTCCCGCGCGGCGGCCGGCGCCGTTGGGCAGGGGGCGGCGAGGTAGTGGTTCAGGCGCACTTCATGGGCGTTGCGGCACAGGCGCTGGTTGGTTTCCAGGGCACGGGCGACGCGGACGTCGTTCTCGAGGTTGTGCTGGATATCCAGTGGGCTGCGCGGGTTGTTGACCAGCGGGGCCAACAGGCTGAGGCATTCCTGCTCGCGGCCGGCCTTCAGATAAGTCAGCGACAGATCGCTGCGCAGCCAGTACCAGGCGTTGTCAAGCGCCTGATTCGGGCATCGGTCCTGGGCGTGTACGGTTTTCTGCAGGCGGTCGATGGCCGCTTCGTACTGCTTGCTGGTAAAGAGATGATCCACCGTCGGTCGGGTCAGGGATTCGGGCGAGCAATCGCCCGCGCTGGCGCCGATCGGCAGGGCGAGGCTCAGAAGCAGGGCTGGCAGGCGGATACAGTCGGTTGTAATGGGCATGGTACATCCTTGTCGTGGCGGGACCATTCTAGAAGAAGGCAGCCGAGGCACTGTGATTCGGTGCCTGTGCTATGATCCGCGCCCTCTTTTCCGCGGTATTCGTTGTCATCCATGAGCAAGCGCGAGCCTATCTACAAGGTCATTTTCCTCAACCAGGGCCAGGTGTTCGAAATGTACGCCAAGCAAATCTTCCAGAGCGATCTGTGGGGGTTCCTGGAGGTGGAAGAGTTCGTCTTCGGCGAGCGTACCCAGGTCGTGGTCGACCCCAGCGAAGAAAAGCTCAAGGCGCAGTTCGATGGAGTGGTGCGCAGCTTCGTGCCGATGCACGCGATCATTCGTATCGATGAAGTCGAGCGACTGGGCACGCCGAAGATCAGCGAGGCGAAGGGCGGCGGCAATATCATGCCGTTCCCCATGCCGATGCCTGACAAGTAACACCTGGCAAGTAACGGCGGCGTTCGCGTCGCCTGCGGCGCTGCTCAGGGCAGTGGCGAGAAGGGCGACGGTGTGTCGCGGGTCTGCAATTCCAGCAGGTAGTTGCGGAATATCTGTCCCAACACCTGGCTGGCGATTTCCAGTTCATTGCGTGGCATCTGCGCCGAGACCTGATCGGCGCTGTCCATGGCTTCGTCCGAGCCATTGACCGCGGCCATCTTCAGCACGATGTAGGCCTGCACGTTGTTCGCCGGCACACCCTCACCATTGAAGAACATCATGCCCAGGCGGTATTGGGCCTGGGCGTGGCCCTGCAGGGACGCCTGTTCGAACCAGTTCAGAGCCTGTGCCAGGTCGCGAGGCGCGCGCTTGCCGTCGTAATAGAACTCGCCCAGCTCGTATTCGGCCTGCAGGTCACCGCTGCGGGCGGCCTGCTCGCAGGCATTCAATGCGTCTGGAAGGTCTTCTGGGGCGGTGTTCAGGGCGCAACTGCCGGTTGCCGGGATCAGCAAGGAGTTGCCGCCCGCGAACGCGAGCAGAGGGAGAAGGAGCAACAGGCAGCCCAGTGACAGGGTGCGGCCGGTGCAGTTCATGAAAATCCGTGTACCTCTGGCAGTGCGGGCGTATGCCCGGCCGACGAAACGCGTCAGCCATCACATTATGAAATAAGCAGTGGGGTTCTTACAAAGTCTTTACGGCGTTTTCTGTCGTATTGCTGGCTGGAAGGGTCAGCAGCAGCCAGGCGATCAGCGGATAAGCCAGTGTCAGCAGCGCGTGAAACAGGTCGACTCGACGCATGGGACCGATAAAACCCTCGGTGCCAACTGCCAGTCCGGCGACCAGAAACAGCCCCACCGCAGCCAGCCCTGCCAGGGCCGGCAGCCGACGCGGCCATTGCACGATGCCGGCGTACAGGATCAGCAGCAGAGCGCCCACGCTCAGCAGCAGGCGGTAGTCGTCCAGCACGTTCATCTGGCGGAACACCTCGAAGAACACGCACAGACCGAGAATCACCCGACCCCAGTTCGGCCGGCTCCAGACCCAGCTGCGTCCCAGTACCAGGGCCGTCAGGCCGAGTAGCGGCAGGGCGAGAAAGGTACTGGCCTGGCTCAGCCACAGGTGGGCTTCCAGCCAATCCGGATTCAAGGCATACCGCACCGTGCCCGCCGCAGCGGCCGCTGCCGGCATCAGAAACCCGAGCAGGGCGCAGAACAGGACGGGTTGATCGGCTTCCGTATAGTGTCTGCGGGCCCTGCCGATGGCGATCACACAGGCCAGGCAGGCCAGCGCGAGAATGCCGTCGGACAGCGCGGTGCTGTACTGCATCGTTCCAGGTCTCTTTCGGTGGGATCAGCGGCGATCAGTACGTCGCCTTGGGGCGAGGTACTGATCGTCAGCCTGCGGGGTCAGCCTTTC
This sequence comes from Pseudomonas sp., assembly GCA_050282285.1. Classification (GTDB taxonomy): domain Bacteria; phylum Pseudomonadota; class Gammaproteobacteria; order Pseudomonadales; family Pseudomonadaceae; genus Aquipseudomonas. The sequence continues at coordinate 154,076 of JBLZZJ010000067.1, read as the reverse complement.
TTCAGCTCGGCGAAGGCGCGTTCGGCAGCATCCAGGGTGATTTTCAGCTCGGCATCGCCATGGGCGATCGAGGTGAAACCGGCTTCGAAGGCGCTCGGAGCCAGGTAGACGCCGCCGTCGAGCATCAGGTGGAAGAAGCGCTTGAAGCGTTCCGCGTCGCTCGCCATGACGTCGTCGAAGGTGACGATGTCATCGGCGCCGCTGAAGTACAGGCCGAACATGCCGCCTGCCTGGGTGGTGACGAACGGGATGCCCGCTGCATCGGCGCGGTCCTGCAGGCCCTGGAGCATGCGCTGGGTGTAGTCGCTCAGCTCGTCGTGGAAGCCCGGGCGCTTGATCAGGTTCAGGGTGGTCAGGCCGGCGGCCATCGCCAGCGGGTTACCCGACAGGGTGCCGGCCTGGTAGACCGGGCCGAGCGGCGCGATGCGCTCCATGATCTCGCGCTTGCCGCCGAAGCAGCCGACGGGCATGCCACCACCGATGATCTTGCCGAAGGTGGTCAGGTCCGGCTTCACGCCGTAGTACGCCTGGGCACCGCCGAGGGCCACGCGGAAACCGGTCATCACTTCGTCGAAGATCAGCACCACGCCGTGCTGGTCGCACAGGCTGCGCAGGCCTTCCAGGAAGCCAGGGGCCGGCGGCACGCAGTTCATGTTGCCGGCTACTGGCTCGACGATGATGCACGCCACTTCGCTGCCTACGTCATTGAGCATCTGCTCGACGGCGGCGATGTCGTTGAAGGGCAGGGTCAGGGTGTGTCTGGCAAAGGCGGCGGGGACGCCGGCGGAGCTGGGTACACCCTGGGTCAGCGCGCCGGAGCCGGCTTTCACCAGCAGGCTGTCGGAGTGGCCGTGGTAGCAGCCTTCGAACTTGATGATGCTGTCGCGGCCGGTGAAACCACGGGCCAGGCGGATGGCGCTCATGGTCGCTTCGGTGCCGGAACTGACCATGCGCACCATCTCGATCGACGGCACCAGGCTGCACACCAGGTTGGCCATTTCGGTTTCCATGGCGGTAGGTGCGCCGTAGGAAAGGCCGTGCTGCAGCTGATTGCGCACGGCGTCGAGCACGTCCGGGTGGCTGTGGCCGAGGATCATCGGGCCCCAGGAGCCCACGTAGTCGACGTAGCGCTTGTCATCTTCGTCGGTGACGTAGGCGCCGGCCGCGTGCTTGAAGAACAGGGGCGTGCCGCCGACGCTCTTGAAGGCGCGGACGGGCGAGTTGACGCCGCCGGGGATGTGTTTCTGGGCGTCGGCGAAGAGTGTTTCGGAACGGGACATGATGGGCCTCTAGAGTCAGGTCGGAGCGGCCGCGCCGCCCCTGAAACGATCAGGTCGTGGCGAACAGGATAGAAAAGGCACGGGCTCGGCGCTCGACTTCGGCAACCGAATCGGCGGCGAACAGCGCATGGATCACGGCCACCATGCTGGCGCCCTGGGCGATCAGCTCGCCTGCGTTATCCAGCGTAATGCCGCCGATGGCGACGATGGGGGCATTCAGCCTGGCCCGGGCTTCGGCCAGCAGCTCGGTCGTGGCTGCCGGTGCACCGGGTTTGGTATTGGAATTGAAGAAGCGGCCAAAGGCGACGTAGCTGGCGCCTTCCTTTATGGCGTTTTCGGCCAGGTCCAGTTGCGCATGGCAGGTGCCGCCGATGATTGCCTGGCGCCCGAGTAGCGCCCGGGCCGCGGAAAGCGAGCCGTCGCCCTGGCCGAGGTGCAGGCCAACGCCCAGGCGTGCGGCCAGTTCGGCGTCGTCATTGATGATCAGGCCGGCGCCGTAGCGATTGCACAGCTCGCGCAGGGCTTCGGCCTCACGCAGGCGGCGCGCTTCGTCGCTGGATTTGTCCCGGTACTGCAACAGGCTGGCGCCGCCTTTGAGTGCCGCCTCGACGTACGGCAGCAATTTGCCACCGGCCAGCAGCTGGCTGTCGGTAATGGCGTAAAGGCCGCGCAATTTCATTGCAGGCGCTCCATCAGCAGTAATCCAGGGGCAGACGCCGGGGCACGTACTGGCCGTGACCGGGCTGCTCGGCGTCACGCAGGGTGCGCCAGGTGTAGTCGAGGGCGGACTTCACCGCACTCACCAGTTCCTCGCCCAGGGCCAGGCGGCCGGCCAGTGCGCTGGCCAGGGTGCAACCCGAGCCGTGGTAGCTGCCCGGCAGGCGCTGACAGGTAAAGGTGTGGCGGCTGCCGTCACGGGTATACAGGCGGTTATGCACTTCGTGCTCGTCGCCGTGGCCGCCGGTGATCAGCAGGTAGCGGATATGCGGCAGCAGCTTTTCCGCGCACTCATCGGCAGTGCCTTCGGGCAATTCGGCGAGGATGCGCGCTTCCGGCAGGTTCGGCGTGGCGATGGTGGACACGGCGAACAGCCGCTCGCGCATGGCGTAGCCGACTTCGTCCTTGCCCAATGCGCCACCGCCGCCTGCACGCAGCACCGGGTCGCAGACCAGCGGGATGCCAGGCAGCTTGTCCATGACCATCAGCACGGTTTCGACCATTTCCACCGAGCCGAGCATGCCCAGCTTGACGGCGGCCACCGGCAGGTCGGCGATCACGGCGTTGGCCTGGGCCAGCACCCATTCGCGGTCCAGCACACGGAAGTCGGAAACGTCGACGGTATCCTGAACGGTCAGCGCCGTGACGGCAGGCGCCGCATGGCAGCCTTGGGCGAGCAGGGCTTCGATATCGGCCTGCAGGCCGGCGCCACCACTGGGGTCGTGACCGGACAGGCAGAGTACTACGGGGCGGGAAGTAGGCATTTTCATGGTGCGCGAGCTTACCACTAAACCTTGGATTTGGGCCGGCTCGGCGCACGCTTGCTGTGCACGGCAGGGGCTATTTCCGGGCAACCGGTTGTATCGGGGGTAGAGTGCTTGTGTCGATGGAATGCGCCGTGCTAGAGCGGTTTTGCCGCTTCGCTAGTTGCCTGTAAAGGCTGGGTTTTTCCGCGGTTTGGCTGTGCTAGAGTGAGTAGCATTCGAACAACCAGACCGTGCGTGGCGATGCCGTCCGTGAGAGGTGGGGCTCTCCGGTGTCGCTCGACAGGGTTTATGTGGGGCTGCATGCGCAACATCGTGATTTTCCTGCTCGCCGTCTGGCCAGTATTTGCCGGGGCGGTGACATTCGACGAGTACACCCGCTCGTTACCCCTTGGCCAGTCCATGTATGTCTTCGAAGACGTACGCGGTGACTCGACCATCAATGACATCGCCTCGCCAGCTTTGCAGGCCAGTTTTCGCCGGCATGACAAGCCGGTGCTGAATGCCGGCTATTCCCGCTCGGTGTTCTGGCTGCGCCTCGACCTTGAATACCGCCCCCAGACCCTGGGCGGGTTGCAGCCCTGGCTGCTGGAGCTGGCCTACCCGCCGCTGGACCACCTGGAGCTGTACCAGGACGATGGTCAGGGCAACTTTCACCTGATCCAGCGCACCGGCGACGCGCTGCCGTTCTCCAGCCGGCAGATCAAGCAGAACAACTACCTGTTCGAGCTCAAGCTCCAGCCCAACCAGCCCGAGCGCGTGTACCTGCGCCTGGAAAGCCAGGGCTCGATCCAGGCCCCGCTGTCGCTGTGGTCGCCCAATGCGTACCTGGAAGAGCAGCCAGGCCGCATCTATGTACTGGGCATCATCTATGGCGTGCTGCTGGTGATGCTGATCTACAACCTGTTCATCTACCTCAGCGTGCGCGACACCAGCTACCTCTATTACATCCTCTATATTGCGTCGTTCGGCCTTTACCAGGTCTCGGTCAATGGCGCCGGCATCGAATTCTTCTGGCCCAACAGCCCGTGGTGGGCGAACGCGGCCACGCCGTTCCTGATCGGTTCGGCGGCGCTGTTCGGTTGCCAGTTCGCCCGCAGCTTCCTGCACACCGCCGAGCACAGCCCCTGGGTGGACCGCATTCTGCTGCTGTTGATGGCCTGCGGTGCCGCCGTGATGGTGCTGTCGCTGACGGCGAGCTACGCGCTGTCGCTGCGCCTGGCCACCTACCTGGCGCTGATCTTCACCGTCATGATCTTCGTCTCCGGGGTGCTGGCCTGGCTGCGCGGCATGCGGGTGGCGCGCTACTTCATCATCGCCTGGACCGCGTTCCTGATCGGTGGGGCGATCAATACGCTGATGGTGCTGGGCTACCTGCCCAACGTGTTCCTGACCATGTACGCCAGCCAGATCGGCTCGGCGCTGGAAGTGGGGCTGCTGTCCCTGGCCCTGGCCGACCGCATCAATGCCATGAAGGAAGAGCGCACGCGCATCCTCCAGGAGGCCGGGCGCAAGCTCGAAACGCTGAACCAGGAGCTGGCCAACAGCAACCGCCTCAAGGACGAATTCCTGTCCACCGTGACCCATGAACTGCGTACGCCGATGAACGGCGTGATCGGTTCCCTGGAGCTGATGCAGACGGTCAACCTCGACATCGAACTGGCGCAGTACCAGAAAACCGCCGCCAGCTCGGCGCGGGACATGATGCGCATGGTCAATGACATCCTCGCGCTCACCGAGCTGCAGGCGGGCAAGCTCTACCCGCGTCGCGAGCCGTTCAGCCTGCGAGGCCTGTTCGATGGCTTGCGCGCGCACCACGCGCCACGGGCCGAGGAAAAGGGGCTGGCCTTCGTGCTGGAACTGGACGAAGAACTGCCGGATACCCTGGAAGGCGACGCGGGCAAGTTGGCCCAGGCCCTGGGCTACCTGATCGACAACGCCATCAAGTTCACCGCTCACGGTTCGGTCAGTTTGCGTGTCAGCCGGGCGGGCGAGCCGGGAGCAAGCCTGCCGCTGCGTATCGAGGTGATCGACACCGGGATCGGCTTCAACGCCACCCCGGATACCGCCTTGTACCAGCGTTTTCGCCAGCTGGACGGTTCCATGACCCGTGAATACGGCGGTCTGGGCATCGGCCTGGCGATCTGCCGTCAGTTGGTCGACCTGCTGGGCGGCAGCCTGGAGCACGAATCGCAGCTGGGGCAGGGCAGTCGCTTCCTGCTCAATGTGCCCCTGACCCTGCCGGTGCAGAGCGCGGTCCAGGCGGCCCCGGTGCGGCGCGCCAGTGCCCAGGCGGTGCGCCGTCCGGAGCAGTGCATCGTGCTGGTGGTCGAGGACAACGCGATCAACCAGTTGGTGACGCGCGGCATGCTGCTCAAGCTCGGCTACCAGGTGCGCACTGCAGACAACGGCATGGAAGCGCTGGAGGTCCTGAGTCGCGAGTCGGTGGATGCGATCCTGCTGGATTGCCAGATGCCGATGATGGACGGCTTCGCCACCTGCCGCGCGCTCCGTAACCTGCCGGATTGTGCGGACCTGCCCGTGCTGGCGATCACGGCCCACAGCCATAGCGGCGACCGTGAACGTTGCCTGGCGGCGGGCATGAGCGATTACCTGGCCAAGCCGGTGAAATTCGACACCCTGCGTGCGCTGCTGCACGACTGGGTGCTGTGCCGTCCCAAGGCGGTCTGACTGCGCTGAACCGGCACGGATGTGGCGGTTCAGCAGTGGTTTTGTCCGAAATGCCCCTTTGAGCAAAGTCTGAATCCTGATTCACTGATGAAAACGTGAACCGGGATTCAGATCATGGTCTATCGCACCACTGCACTTCGTCTCGATCGCGACCAGGTACTGCGTGAGCGCATTCTGAACTGCGCCCTCGAACGCGTTGCCGAAGGTGGCTTCGCCGCCCTGACCATGCAAGGCCTGGCGGAAAACGTCGGCATTGCCACCGGTAGCCTGTACCGGCACTTCCACAGTAAGGGTGAATTGGCCGCCGAGGTGTTTGCCAGCGCCAGCCAGCGCGAGGTCGATGCCCTGGCCACAGCCTTGCGTGGTCCGGGGACCCCGGCCGAACGCCTGCGCGCCGGTCTTCGGCAGTTCGCCGCCCGCGCCTGGGACAGCCGGCGTCTGGCCTTCGCCCTGATCGCCGAACCGGTGGACCCCGAGGTTGACGAGCAGCGCCTGCTGTACCGCGAAGCCTATGCCGAACTGTTCACCGAGCTGCTGGAAGAGGGCGTCGCCCAGGGCGCGTTTCAGGTCCAGCACATCGGCCTGATCGCCGCCTGCCTGGTGGGTGCGATTGCCGAAGCCCTGGTCGGCCCGCTGTCGCCGCCCGCCCGTGCCGCCCGCGAAGCCGGGCGACTTTCCCTGGAACTCGATGAGGTCTGCCAGAGCCTGGCGACCTTCTGTCTGCGTGCCGTTGGTGCCGAGGAGCCGAAGCCATGAACCCTGTCCTGCAAGCCGAAACCCATGAGGTATTCAACCAGGTGCCGCCGCTGGACGGCGCCAACCTGTACCGCGTCGACCTGCCGTTGCAGGAGTGGACTCGCCGTTTTGGCGGTGGTTGGGCCGAGTCGCGTCTCGATGCTTACGGCGCCCTGGCGGGTGGCGAGCTGATGGCCGCCGGTTTTCTCGCCAACGAGAACAAGCCCGTGTTCAAGAGTCACGATCGCTACGGGCACCGCATCGACCTGGTCGAGTTTCACCCGGCTTATCACCAGTTGATGGAGGCGGCGGTTGCCCACGGCCTGCCGTCGATGCCGTGGACCGACCCGCGCAGCGGTGCTCAGGTCGCCCGAGCGGCGCTGAGCTACCTGCATACCCAGGCCGAGGCCGGCACCGGTTGCCCGCTGACCATGACCTACGCCAGCGTGCCGGCGCTCAAGCTGCAGGCGGACGTCGCTGAAAAGTGGCTGCCCAAGATACTGTCCACCCAGTACGACCCGCGCAACCTGCCCATCGAGCAGAAGACCGGCGCCACCATCGGCATGGCCATGACCGAGAAGCAGGGCGGCACCGACGTGAGGGCCAATACCACCCGCGCCCACCCGGCCGGCATCGGTGGGCCGGGGCAGGCCTATGAGCTGGTCGGGCACAAGTGGTTCTGCTCGGCGCCGATGTGCGACGCCTTCCTGACCCTGGCCTACACCGACAAGGGCCTGAGCTGTTTCCTGCTGCCACGCCATCGACCGGATGGCCAGCGCAACGAGTTCTATATCCAGCGCCTGAAGAACAAACTGGGCAACCAGTCCAATGCCTCCAGCGAGGTCGAGTACCGCGGCGCGCTGGCGTGGATGGTCGGCGAAGAAGGGCGTGGCGTGCCGACCATCATCGAGATGGTTTCCCTGACCCGCTTCGATTGCATGGTCGGTTCCAGCGCGCTGATGCGTCAGGCGCTGACCCAGGCGGCGCACCACTGCGCGCACCGTCAGGTCGGCGGTCGGGTGCTCAGCGAGCAACCGTTGATGCAGAACGTCCTGGCCGACCTGGCCCTGGAAAGCGAAGCGGCCCTGGCCCTGATGATGCGCATGGGCAAAGCTCTGGATAATCCGCATGACGAGCAGGAAGACAAGTTCGCCCGGCTGGTCACTGCCGTGGGCAAATACTGGATCTGCAAACGGGCGCCGGCCATGATCAACGAGGCCGCCGAATGCATGGGCGGCGCGGGTTATGTCGAAGACAGCATCCTGCCGCGCCTGTACCGCGAAGCGCCGGTCAACTCGACCTGGGAAGGCTCCGGCAACGTGCAGTGCCTCGACGTGCTGCGGGCTTTGTCGAAAGAGCCGGGCGTGCTCGACGCGTTGTTCGCCGAGCTGGGCGACGGACATGGTGACAAGCGCCTGGCCGCGCACATCCAGCGCCTGCAGGCGGACTTCCGTGACACCGCCGACATCCAGTACCGCGCCCGCCAGTTGACCGAAGACGTGGCCCTGGCCCTGCAGGCCAAGCTGCTGCTGGAAGCGGGCAACGCCGTGGTGTCCGACGCCTTTATCGCCAGCCGCCTGGAACAGGGCGGCCGCGTCTACGGCACCCTGCCGCGGGGCCTGGACGTCGAAGCGCTGGTGGCCCGCAGCACACCGCACAGGGTGTGATCGTCGGCCGCGCCCATCCGCCCGGGGTGGGTGCGGCCTTACGAGCGGCTATGCCAAGCCGGGCGGATACAGGCAAGATAGGCGCGTTCGTCCAGCCAGGAATGCACGCCGTGACTTGTTCCGAAGACTTCATCGTTGCCAACAGTGCGGAGGAGGCGGTCGATCGTCTGGCCGCCCTGCACCAGCAAGCGACCCAGGGCCTCAGCCAGGCGCTCAAGCGTTATCTCAAGGAGCGCATTCGCCCCGACGCGGAGCAGCAATGCCAGTTCCGCTACCCCGAATTGCGCCTGACCTACCTGTGCCAGGGCGAGGTGCCGACCACCGTGCGCGCCTACGCCAAGGTGCAGGTGCCGGGCACCTACAGCGTCACCGTCACTCACCCGGCAGCCTTCCGCAAATACCTGCTGGAGCAGCTGCGTCCGCTGATGAGCGACTTCACCCTGCGGGTCGAAGTCGGCATGAGTCAGCAGAACATCCCCTATCCCTACGTGGTCGAGCAGGGTGATGAGCTGGCCGGCTCCGGGGTCACCGCCGCCGAGCTGGCGCGGGTGTTCCCCAGCACCGACCTGTCCGCCGCCACCGATGGCACGGCCGACGGTCTGTACGACTGGGAAAACACCGACCCGCTGCCCCTGGCGCTGTTCGACGCCGCTCGGGTGGATTTCTCCCTGCGCCGCCTGGTGCATTACACCGGCAGCGACTGGCGCCATGTGCAGCCGTGGATCCTGCTGACCAACTACCACCGCTACGTCGACCAGTTCATCCGCCATGGCCTGGACATGCTGGTGGGCGACTCGCGGTTCACCCGCATGGTGTTGCCGGGCAACGTGGTGATCGAGCGCGGCATGGCCGAAGGCGAGATGCAGGCGATCATCGAGAACGTGGTCTGGCACCGCTACCAGATGCCGGCCTATCACCTGCAGGCCGACGACGGCCACGGTATCACCCTGGTCAACATCGGCGTGGGCCCGTCCAACGCCAAGAACATCACCGACCACCTGGCGGTGCTGCGTCCGCACTGCTGGCTGATGATCGGCCACTGCGGCGGCCTGCGTCAGTCGCAAACCATCGGCGACTATGTGCTGGCCCATGCTTACATGCGCCGCGACGGCATCCTCGACCGCGTGTTGCCGCCGCACATTCCGCTGCCGGCCCTGGCCGAGGTGCAGCAGGCACTGCAGGAAGCGGCCAAGATGGTGACCGGCGAAGAGGGCGACGAGCTGAAGAAGCGCCTGCGCACCGGCACCGTACTGACCTATGACGACCGTAACTGGGAGCTGCGCTGGGCCCAGGAACGCCCGCTGATCAACCTGTCGCGGGCGGTGGCAGTGGACATGGAAAGCGGCACCATCGCCGCCCAAGGCTACCGGCTGCGGGTGCCTTACGGCACGCTGCTGTGCGTGTCGGACAAGCCGCTGCACAGCGAAATCAAGCTGCCCGGCGCGGCCGGCGCCTTCTACGAGCGCGCCGTGACCCAGCACCTGCACATCGGCATCGCCGCCCTGGAGCTGATGCGCAACCAGCTCAACTCGCTGCACTCGCGCAAGCTGCGCAGTTTCGACGAGCCTCCGTTCCGCTAGCGTGCTGCGGGCCCGGTGCAAGACCGGGCCCGTTTACGCCAGGCGCAGATGTGGCAGTGGGAAGTCCGTAGGATGGGTTGAGCGTTGCGATGCCCATCATCTACATGAGTGCTGCATTGGTGGGCTACGCCGCTGCGCGGCTGACCCTCCCTACGCGTTGCTTGCTGCGCTACAGTCCAGGGCGTTTTCCAGCCAGTTGCAGAAGCTGCGGGTCAGCGGGTCGCTTTCGCTGTCGCGGTGCACCAGCCAGGCCCAGTTGGGACCGCGTACGCGCTGTTCCACCAGTGGTTGCAGCAAGCCATTGCGCCGCGCCTGGTCAGCCAGCAACTGGCTGACCAGGGCAATCCCCAGCCCCTGGCTGGCCGCATCCAGCAGTAGGCCGGGGTCGGAGAAATTCAACCCGCGGCTCTGTTGGCCCACGTTTACTCCCCCCTGTACCGCCCAGTGGCTCCAGTCCATTTCCCGTTCACCATGCAAGGTGCAGCGGTCGTCTGGCTGTTGCGTCAGCAGGCTGGGGTGGGCAGCCGGGTAGAGGCGATCTTCCAGCAACACGCGAAAGCTGCATTCGGCCTGGGCGGTGAGGTCGTCGCGCACGGCGATATCGATTGTCTGGGTGGTCATGTCCGGCGCTTCGTCGCTGGTGAACAGCCACAGATCGACCTCCGGGTGCAGGCGATGAAACTCGCCCAGGCGCGGTACCAGCCAGTGGCGCGCGAAGGCTGGCGTGCTGTTGACCACCAGTTGATTGGGTTTGCGGTACTGCTCCAATCGACGAATGCCCACCGCCAATTGCTGCAGCATCGATTGGGTGGTGCTGAGCAGGTCGAAGCCGGCATCGGTCAGCGCCACGCTACGACCGTTGCGGTGGAACAGCGGCTGTTCGAGAAAACCCTCCAGGCTACGGATCTGCTGGCTGATCGCTGACTGGGTCAGGTGCAGCTCTTCGGCGGCTTTGTGAAAGCTGCCCAGGCGGGCAGCGGCTTCGAAGCCGCGCAGGGCGTTCAGTGGAGGCCAGTGCTTCAGCATGATTGATAAGTCCAGCTAATCAGGTGTGCGCAGAATCTATCGTTTGTTGTGCATTTTTTACAGGCCTAGCATGCACCTCATCACCGCGCTCGCGGTTTTCAGTGATAACTAATGCTTAACTGAGGTGCTTTGTATGCAATCTGATGCAGGTGCAGAAAACACGTGGTTCATGCCCGCCGAATGGGTCCCGCATGCTGCCACCTGGATGGTCTGGCCGCATAACCAGGCACTGTGGGAGTCCAGTTGGTGCGTGTCCCTGGCAGAGGTGCAGATCGACTTCGCTCGGGTGGCCAACGCCATTGCGCGTTTCGAACCGGTGAAAATGGTGGTTCATCCGTCTGCGGTGCTCCGCGCCCGAGAGCTGTGTGGGAGCAACATCGAACTGATTGAGTTGGCGGTCAATGACAGTTGGTGCCGCGATTCCGGGCCGAGCTTTGTCTGCCACCCGCAGCGTGGCGTGGTGGGTGTCAGTTGGCGTTTCAACGCCTGGGGTGGCAAGTCCGAGCACGATCTGGACGAGGGCCTGGCGCGACGCATTCTCAACGGTCTGGGCATGGAGTGCTTCGGCACGCCGCTCTGCAACGAGGGCGGGGCGATTCATGTAGATGGTGATGGCACGCTCATCACTACCGAATCGGTGCTGCTCAACCCCAACCGCAACCCCGGGATGAACAAGGCCGAGATGGAAGAAGTTTTTGCCCGCCTGCTGGGTGTGAAAAAGACCATCTGGCTGCCGGGTGATCCGCAGTACGTGACGGGTGACGTGACCGATGGCCATATCGATGGCGTGTGTGCCTTTGCCAAACCCGGTGCGCTGTTGGTGGATGCCACTCGCGATCCGTGTTCGGTGTATGCCGAGGTAGTGCGTGAAAACCGCCGCGCCCTGGAACTCGCGACTGACGCCCGTGGCCGTCAGTTCGAGATGCTCGAGCTGTTCGAGGCCAGCGACGCGGTGGACACCGAGGTCGAGGTGTTCTGCGCCTCTTACACCAACTTCTATATCTGCAATGGCGCGATCATCATGCCGGCCTACGGCATTGCCGCCGATCAGGATGCGGCGGCGACGCTGCGCATGGCCTTTCCCGGCCGCGAAGTGGTGCCTGTACGGATTAATCAACTGGCCCATGGCGGCGGTGGGGTGCATTGCATCACTCAGCAGCAGCCTGCCTGGCCGCTGAAGGGGATGAGGTCATAAGCACGCTGGGCGTTGCCGCCACCCAGTTCGCCCGCAGCTGGAACTTTGAGCAGACTCACGATCAGTCGGAGCACCTGGCATTGGCCGAGAAATATGGCCAGAGGCGGGTGCTCAAGCCGCTTCGCTGCCCTGGCCGATGAGGCGTCAGGTCAGGTATCGCGTTGCGCGGCTGGTTCGAGGCGCAGATGCAGCAGTGGGAAGGGCCGGCCGCCGCCATCCAGCGGTGACCGGCTCTCGACCACGAACCCTTGGCTCAGATAAAAGCCCAATGCTTTGGGGTTCTGCTCGTTGACGTCGACCAGATAGGCGCCGTGCTGCTCGATGGCGTGCTGCAGCAGCGCGCGGCCGATGCCCTGGCCGTGGGTAGCAGGGTCGACGAAGAGCATTTCCACCTTGCCCTCGGCGCCGCCGAGAAACCCCACGACCTGGCCGCTGCTGTCGCGGATGCAGGTCAGGGTGAGGTTGGGGAAATACTGGCTGCTCAGCAGCGGGCGAATCAGCTGGATGTCGATTTCCGGCAGGAAGTCATGGGTGGCCCGCACAGCAGCCTCCCAGACTTCCAGCATGCGCGGGAAATCAACCTCGGTGGGTGTGTCGATGCGATAGGTCATGGCGAACCCTCCCTGGAAAAGGCCCGCAGTGTGCCGCTGCTTCGTCACGTTGTCAGCAGGTCGACGGCAGGCGAAACGCGTCGGTTGTGTGTATCGGCGCACGGGCTGGCGTTCTCCTGGCGGCAAGGGAGGGCTCAGGGCTGTACCATTCGCGTCTTCACGGATGATAGGGAGATTGGCAATGGATCATGCGCACATACTGCTCATCAGGCTCTGGGAGCCTTTCAACACCTTCCTGCTGTTTCTGTACTCCAGCGCGGGCGTGTTCGTCTTCGCCCTGCTCGGGCTGATTCTGGCGATCGTGCTGCAACGGCGAGGCTGGCTGGCGCGCCGCAACCGCTGGCACCACGGCCTGCTGAAACTCTACTTTCTACTGCTGCCATTCGCTGGCGGCATTCTCGGCTTTCAGGCAGGCAGCCTGTACGGCACTCAACAGCAGATCTACCGGCACCTGGACAGCTATGCACCGCTGGTTCAGGAACTGGCCGACAGTGTGCACCTGAGCTTTCAGAGCTACCTGGCCGAGCAGGACCAGGCAGGGCTGGAGGAAGAGCTGCGGCACCAGACGGTACAGCAGGTGCTCGGGCGCCTGGCCCTGGATTATCTACGTGAGATGCGTCAGACCGAGGCGGTTCAAGCCGAGGAGGCGTCCCTGCTGGAGCGGATTTCCCTGAATCTGTATGACCGTTTGCGTGCCAGCCTGATTGGCCAACTGGTGGGCGACCGCCTGGTCGGGCAGGCCGCCGTCTATACCAGTCTGGATAAAAAGGTGCTGAGCCGGACCCTGGATGCCCGGGTCGAGCAGCTGTTCCAGGCGGATTTCCTGCTGGGGCTGTTGCGCCAGCAGGTCCAGTGGTTCTTCAAGCCACTCTACGTGGCGTTGCTGATCCAGATTGGCCTGCTGGTGGCCCTGGTGGCGGCAGAGGTGCTGGTGTCGCGCCGGTTTCGGTTGACCCGAGCACCGGCGCCACTCCTGGTTGCCGCCTAGCAGCTGGCGTCGAGCACGATCCGATAACGCGCCTTGCCCGCGCGCAGGTGGGCGATGGCGTCGTTGACCTTGCTCATGGGGAAGTGCTCCACCTGCGGCAGGATCTGGTGGCGGGCGCAGAACTCCAGCATGGTCGCCATATGCGCGGGTGAGCCGACCGGCGAGCCGGACAGGCTGCGCTGGCGCGGGATCAGGTTGAACACATGGACCGGGATGGCGCTGGGCACGATACCGACGAAGTGCAGGCGGCCCTTGCCGCCCAGGGTGCCGATCAGGGCGGCCCAGTCCAGGTCGGCGCTGGCGGTCACCAGCAGAAAATCCAGGCTGCCGGCCATGGCCTTGAGCGCGGCCTTGTCGGTCGAGGCTGCCACCTTGTGGGCGCCGAGGCGTCTGGCTTCGTCCTGCTTGTTCAAAGAGGAGGTGAAGGCTGTCACTTCGCAGCCCCAGGCATTGAGAAAGCGCAGTGCCAGATGGCCGAGGCCGCCGATGCCGACCACGCCGACCTTGTCGGTGGGTTTCACGTCCAGCTCCAGCAGCGGGCTGAACACCGTCGAGCCGCCACAGAACAACGGGCCGGCCAGGCTCGGGTCGAGGTTGTCCGGCAGTGCGATGGTCCAGGCCCAGTGCGCCCGCATGCGGTCGGCAAAACCGCCGTTGCCGCCCACGATGGTGGGTTTCACCGAGCCGCACAGCTGGTGCGAGCCTTCCATACAGGCCTGGCAATGCATGCAGCTGCCCTTGTTCCAGCCAATGCCGACCCGCTGGCCGACCTTCAGCCCGCGCGCCTGCTCGCCGAGGCGCACGATGCGCCCGACCACTTCATGGCCGGGGATGAACGGGTAGCGTGCGTTGCCCCATTCGTTGTCGATCATCGACTGGTCGGAGTGGCAGATGCCGCAGTACTCCACCGCCACTTCCACTTCCTCTGCGCCCAGCGGGCCCGGATCGAAACGGTGGGGCACCAGGGCTTCGCCCGGGGCGTTGGCGGCCCAGCCGGTGAACAGGGTGGACTCAGGCGCAGGTGTGCTCATGGATTCTTGCTCCGGGCTGGTAGGTGGTCGAAGCAGCATAGTCATCCCGGGCGCGGTGCGAACCCTCGATAAAGGTGGGTGATGGGACGGGCATGGCCTCGGTTACACTGCCACTCCGCTCTGCCGCCCCTCGGATTGTTCAATGTCACGTCCACCACGCTCCACGCCCCCCTCGCGCCGGACCGGCCAACCGGCTGCCCGCCGTGTCGCCAAGGCGCCCCCCGTGGCACCGCGTCTGCTGGTGCTGAACAAGCCGTTCGACGTGCTCACCCAGTTCAACGACGACCAGGGGCGGGCCACGCTCAAGGACTTCGTGCAGGTCGCGGGCGTGTATCCGGCCGGGCGTCTGGACCGGGACAGTGAGGGCTTGCTGCTGCTCACCAACGACGGACAGCTACAGGCGCGCATCGCCGACCCACGGCACAAACTGGCGAAAACCTATTGGGTGCAGGTCGAGGGTGAGCCGGATGAGGCGCAGTTGCAGCGTCTGCGTGACGGGGTGGAGCTGAACGATGGACCGACCCTGCCGGCCGAGGCGCGTTTGCTCGATGAGCCGACGCTCTGGCCGCGCAACCCGCCCGTGCGTTTTCGCAAGAGCGTGCCGACCGCCTGGCTGGAGCTGGTCATTCGCGAGGGGCGCAACCGCCAGGTGCGGCGCATGACCGCCGCGGTGGGCCTGCCGACCCTGCGTCTGGTGCGGGTGCGCATCGGCCCCTGGTTGCTGGATGGCTTGCAGCCGGGTGAGTGGCGAGAGGTCGAGGCACGCCTGTAAGCGGCGCGCCGGGCGGGGTCAGACGCCTTCGAGACCGGCGATGACGAAGGTCTTGATAATGAAGCCGAGCACGCCCAGACCCAGGGCGAGGAACAGGATCATGGTGCCGAAGCGCCCGGCCTTGGACCTCTTCGCCAGGTCCCAGACGATAAACGCCATGAACAGCACCAGGCCGCCGACCAGCGTGGTCATCATCAACTCTTCGAATACTTTCGGATCCATCGTGACCTCGATTGACTGACAACAGGCTGTGCGCCAGGGGACGCAAGGGCGGGGCGAGCATTGTTGTGGATTGCGCGGGAGCGCTTATGGCAGGCAACGCGGGGCACAGCGGAATGCACACGATTATACGCCTGCCGGCGACAATGTCAGCGACCACAAGGTCGCAGGCGATCAGCTGCGCAGGTGCTGCAGCGGCAGCTGGGTGCTGGAGAGCACCTGCTGCAGGACGAAGCTGGAGCGCACGCTGGACACGCCATCGATGCGGGTCAGAGTGCCGAGCAGCAGCTTCTGGTAGTGATCCATGTCCGGCACCACCACCTTGAGCTGGTAGTCCGCATCCATGCCGGTGACCAGCGAGCACTCCAGCACTTCCGGGCATTTGCGGATCACTTCCTGGAAGTGATCGAAGCGTTCCGGGGTGTGCCGGTCCATGCCGATCAGCACGTAGGCGGTCAGGCTCAGGCCCAGCTTCTTGCGGTCCAGCAGGGCCACCTGGCCGAGGATGTAGCCGTCGTCTTCCAGCTGTTTGACCCGGCGCGAGCACGGCGAGGGCGACAGGCCGATACGCTCGGCCAGGTCCTGGTTCGACAAGGTCGCGTCGCGCTGCAATTCGGCAAGAATGTTCAGGTCGTATCGGTCGAGTTTGTTCATGTTCGGCTTTTTGTTTTGGATAATTGCCGAATAGTTTTACTGAAAGACAGAAAATTGCGCAATAGGCGTTCATGTGAGCAATTTTCGCAATCTTCCGTCGCGCGGTCAGGCGTAAGCTTTACCTCAGTTTCACGGCTCGGACGACACGTCCAACCGGCTCACCCAATCAGGCGAGCAGGCGCCAGCGGCCCCACCGGGTCGTCATGGCATCCGAGTCCGCACTGCCCAACCAGGCGGGCGACGAAAGCGGCGACATCATTGCCAGCACAGGACACATTCCCTAAAAGGAGGCCGAGAGGCCTCCTTTTTTATTGCCCGTGTTACAGCAGGCCGGACAGGCGCAGCAGCCACCAGGCCAGGATCACCAACTGCACCAGGAAGGCAGCAAAGCGCAGCCAGACGAACAGCGGGCTGGTGCTGATCAGATGCATCAGCGACTGAAAGATCCGCGCGCCGAGCAGCACCGGGGCCAGCGGATCGGTGATCAGTGTCTGGTTGACCACCATGGCGTACAGCAGCGTGGCGGCGAACAGCGGCACGTTTTCCACGCAGTTGGCGTGGGCCCTGACCACGCGCAGGCCGAAGCCGCCGGGCAGGTTGCTGCCGTCGGGGGCGAAGCCGTTGATGGCGAGCTTGCCGCTGAGGACCAGCAGGCCGCGCTGGTTGAGCAGCAGCACCAGCAGAAACAGCGTCCAGGCGACCAGACCGAGCAAGGCGCAGGCACTGGGAGAGAGCGACATGGTGAGACTCCTTGATCTTGTTGTTATGACGGGGTGTCGCTGTTGAGTCTAGAACCGCCCAAGGCGTTTGCTCGCCACCGGCGTTGCCTGGCCCGGCCCGCTTTTCAGCGCACGGCAAGCCTGTCGAGCGGCTGTGTCATGTGATGCAAAACACGATCTGGATCGATAGCGAGGGGGGGGCTGTTGGTCCACGCGATAACGCCGGCCCCGGCGAACGGTATTCGCAGGCGGGCGTCTGCCAGGGGGAAGCGTGGTTACGGCCTCAGCCGAGGGCGGGTGTTACCACGTCTGAAGGATCGGCGTGCACCAGCACCTCGGCGCGGGGGAACTGAGCCTTGATGGCATCTTCCACGTCGACGCAGCGCTGGTGGGCTTCGGACAGGCTCAGCTCACCCGGCAGTTCCAGGTGCAACTGCACGAACCAGTGGGTGCCGGATACCCTGGTGCGCAGGTCATGGGCGCCGAGTACACCCGGCACCGCGCACGCCAACCGGTGCATCTGCTCGCTGACCTCGGCGGACACTTCCTGGTCCATCAGCACCGAGACCGATTCCCGGGCGATGCTGATGGCGCTCCACAGGATGTAGAAGGCGATGCCGATGGCGAACAGGGCGTCCATCTGTTGCCAGCCGAACGCGGTCAGCAGCAGCGCCAGCAGGATGCTGCCGTTGAGCAGCAGGTCCGAGCGGTAGTGCAGCGAGTCGGCGTGAATGGCCGTGGAACCGGTGACTTTCACCACGTGCTGCTGGAACAGCAGCAGGGCGAATGTCAGCACCAGCGACAGCACCATCACCGCCATGCCCAGGGTTTCCCCGCTCAGCGGCTCGGGGGTGCGCAGTCGTTCGACGCCCTGGATACCGACGAGGATGGCACTGGCGCCGATGAACAGCGCCTGCCCCAGTCCCGCCAGGGCTTCTGCCTTGCCGTGGCCATAACGGTGGTCGTCGTCCGCCGGACGCAGGGCAATCGCCACGGCGATCAGGTTCAGCAGCGACGCGGCACTGTCCAGCAGCGAGTCGGTCAGGCCGGCGAGCAGGCTGACCGAGCCGCTCAACCACCAGGCCACGGCTTTCGCCAGCACCAGGCTCAGGGCAACCGTCAGGGCGGCAAAAGTGGCCAGGCGCATCAGCCGGGCGTGGTGGGGAAAAATGCTCATGGCGGGTCGTACAGAGTCGAGAACGGGAGCGGGCCGTCAGGGCCGCGCTGATCTGCTCGCGATGATGCGTGCCAGGGCGCGCAGGTGCAACAACAGATCGGCCTGGCCGCCTGCACCAGAGCAGGCGGCCAGGCGGTTCATCAGGCGGCGGGGCGCAGACCGTAGGCAGCCAGTTGTTCGGCGTTGCCGCTGTGCTGGATCAGGCGTGGGTCATCGAGTGGCAGGTTGTGGCCGGTCTGGGCTTCGATCAGGGCCTTGAGTTTGGCCTGGTCGATCTTGCCGTCGGCGTCCACCACCTGTTTCAGGTCCTGTGGGTCGACCTGGGCGTTCAGGCCGCCAGGCAGGTAGATGGCGCCGGTGGCGAAGTCGATGCCGAAAGCGATCAGGCCGGGGAGGACATAAAACAGAATACCGACGGCATTCAGGGCCGCGATCACCGGGTCGATCCGGCCTTCGATCTGGCCCCGGCGATCCGGGTAGAAAATCGTGCCGCAGGCAGTCAGCTGGGTGAACAGGGTAACGGCCAGAACGCCGCCGATAACACGGGATTTCGTGCGCATGGAGCACCTCCAGAAAAAATTCGCGCAACTATAGCAAGCCGCCAATGGCAAAACTGCTACTGCTGCTGATGACGGTACTAAGACCACCGAAGCACGCTGGCAGTTCGCCGCTATAATCGCCGGCCTGATTGGAGTGTTCATGATTTCGTTGCCTATCGATGTTTTGTTGCCCGCCCTGCGCGACACCCTGGCCCGCCGTGACGAGGCGGTCCTGGAAGCGCCTCCCGGTGCCGGCAAGACCACCCGTGTACCGCTGGCGCTGCTCGACGAGCCCTGGCTGGCGGGGCAGCGCATCATCATGCTCGAACCGCGGCGCCTGGCCGCCCGGGCAGCTGCCGAACGCCTGGCCAGCGAGCTGGGCGAGGCCGTGGGGGAAACGGTGGGTTACCGCATTCGCCTGGAGAGCAAAGTCAGCGCCCGGACCCGTATCGAAGTCGTTACCGAAGGTGTCCTCGCCCGGCGCCTGCAGGACGATCCGACCCTGGACGGCATCGGCCTGCTGATCTTCGACGAATTCCACGAACGCAGCCTGGATGCCGATCTAGCCCTGGCCCTGGCGCTCAATGGCCGCGCGATGTTCCGTGGCGCGGACGCCGGCGAGCCGCCGCTGAAAATCCTGCTGATGTCGGCCACCCTGGAGGGCGAGCGCCTGGCCGGGTTGCTCGACGATGCACCGGTGCTGCGCAGCGAAGGGCGCATGTTCCCGGTGGCGATGAACTGGGGCGCGCCCTACCAGGCTGGCGAGTGGGTCGAGCCACGGGTGCTGTCGACCGTCTTGCAGGTGCTCGCCGACGAGCCGGGCAGCGTGCTGGTGTTTCTCCCGGGGCAGGCGGAAATCCGCAGGGTGGCCGAGCAACTGGCCGAATCCCTGGCGGGACGCAGCGACATCCTGTTGTGCCCGCTGCATGGCGACCTGGCCCTGACTGCCCAACGTCAGGCCATCGAGCCGGCCCCGGCGGGCATGCGCAAGGTGGTGCTGGCGACCAACATCGCAGAAACCAGCCTGACCATCGACGGCGTGCGCGTGGTGGTGGATGCCGGCCTGGCGCGGGTGCCGCGCTTCGACCCGGGCAGCAGCATGACCCGGCTCGACACCCAGCGCATTTCCCGGGCCTCGGCGACCCAGCGTGCCGGCCGGGCCGGGCGCTTGCAGCCGGGCGCCTGTTATCGCCTGTGGTCGCAGGCACAGCATGAGCAACTGGCAGCCTACTCGTCGGCGGAAATCCTCCAGGCCGACCTGGCCGGGTTGGCCATGCAACTGGCTCGCTGGGGCGTTCACCCCGATGAACTGGCCTGGCTGGACCCGCCGCCGGCCGCTGCGTTCGCCCAGGCCCGCGACCTGCTCGGGCGCCTGGGAGCGCTGGACGAAAGGGGCAGCCTGACTGCCCATGGCCAGGCCATGGCCGAACTGCCCGCCCACCCGCGCATCGCCCATCTGCTGCTGCGTGCCCAGGCGCTGGGTCTGGGGCCGCTGGCCTGTGACTTGGCGGCGCTGCTGGGTGAGCGTGACATCCTGCGTGGTGCCGGCGCCGATCTGCACAGCCGTATCGCCCTGCTGGCCGGTGACAGCAAGGGTGCGCGCGGCGCTGCCAGTGGCGTGCAGCGTACCCGCCAGCTGGCGCGGCAGTTCCAGGGTTATCTCAAGGCCGTGCCGGTGACCACGCCGGTTGCCGACCCTGATCACCCGCGCTGGCTGGGTGCCCTGCTGGCGTTCGCCTACCCGGACCGGGTCGCCCAGCAGCGGCGCGAAGGCGGGGCAGAGTACCGGCTGGCCAATGGTCGCGCGGCCCAGTTCGGCGAGGCCGACGGGTTGATGAAACACGCCTGGCTGGTGGTGGCCGACCTGGGCAGCCGCCAGGGCCAGCGCGAAGAGCGCATCTACCTGGCGGCCGATCTCGATCCGGCGCTGTTCGACAGCGTGCTGGCGGAGCTGATTCGCGAGCACCAGGTGCTCGACTGGGACGAGCGCGAAGGCGTGCTGCGCGCCGAGCGCCAGCGCAAGCTGGGTGAGCTGGTGGTGGCTCGCGAAGCCCTGGCGGGGCTGGACGAGGACGCCCGGGGCCGCGCCTTGGTCGGACTGGTGCGGCGCAAAGGCCTGGAACTGCTGCCCTGGACCCCGGAGCTGCGCCAGTGGCAGGCGCGGGTGGCGCTGTTGCGCGGCCTCGACCTGACGGAGAAGGGCAGCAGCGACTGGCCGGACGTGTCTGACGCGGCGCTGCGCGACAGCCTGGAAACATGGCTGGCGCCTTACCTGGGCAAGGTCAACCGGCTCAGCCATTTCGCCAACCTGGAGCTGGCCAGCATCCTCCACAACCTGTTGCCGTGGCCGCTGCCGCAGCGCCTCGACGAGCTGGCGCCCAAGGCTCTGGGAGTGCCGTCCGGCTCGCGCATCGGCCTGGACTACAGCGAGCAACCGCCGGTGCTGGCGGTGCGCCTGCAGGAATTGTTCGGCCTGGCGCAGACGCCGCGCATCGCCAACGGCCGACAGCAGGTGCTGCTGCACCTGCTGTCTCCGGCGCGGCGCCCGGTGCAGGTGACCCAGGACCTGGCGAACTTCTGGGCGAACACCTATGCCGAGGTCAAGAAAGACCTCAAGGGCCGCTACCCCAAGCACTACTGGCCGGACGACCCGCTGATCGCCGAGCCCACCGCGCGGGCCAAACCGCGCAAGTAATATTCGGCAAACAAGCCGGCGTGCTGCCGCTCCTGCCTGACAGAATTGTCAGGAAGCGGTCAGCTTTGGGACACCTGGCGCTCCGTAGACTTGAACCTTCGACCTGACCGCTGCGCTTGCCACGCTGCCGCAGCGGTTACGGGACTCAGTTGAAGGAGGCTGCGGTGAGCCAACCCCGTTATGACCTGTCCACAATGACCGATGAGCTGTCCGAACCGCGCGTAGAAATGACGGACATCCTGTCGCGTTTCGCGCCGAACGATGGTGCCCACCAGACACCGATCGAGCCCTTGCAACTGATCCGCAACGGCGCCGTGATCGAGACGTTCCAGGCCGAGCAGAAGCCGGCCTTGTACGTCGTCATCCAGGGGCAGCAGGAAGTTCGTTTGCGCGACCAGCGCCACCGCTTCGGTTGCATGGAGTGCCTGCTCGTCACCCAGTCCGAGTCGCTGGTGTTCCGCGTCGAAGACGCCTCGCAGAGCCGGCCGCTGCTGGTGATCCGGCTCGACATCGAGCCGAAGACGATCAGCCAACTGATCTTCGATGCCGACCTCAAGCACCTGCTGAAGAAGAACCCGTCCGCCGGGTTGCATGTCGAGCCGCTCGACCTGCCCTCGCAGGAGGCCATGCTGCGCCTGTTGCGGCTGCTGGATACCCCCCAGGACATCGCCATGCTGGCGCCCCTGGCCTACAAGGAAATCCTCTACCGCCTGCTGCGCGGCCGCCATGGTCACCAGTTGCGCGATGTGGTGATGGTCAAGTCCCACACCCATCGTGTGGCGCAGGCGGTGGACTGGCTGAACGCCAATTACCGGCAGCCGCTGCGCATCGAGGAACTGGCCCAGCGGATCAGCCTCTGCACCTCCAGCCTGCACCACCGTTTCAAGGAAATGACCGGCATGAGCCCGTTGCAGTACCAGAAGCGGCTGCGCCTCGAAGAAGCCCACCGCCTGATGTTGCAGGAACGGGTCGAGGCTTCGGTGGCCTGTTACCGCGTGGGGTATGAAAGTCCTTCGCAGTTCAGCCGTGAATACAGCCGGTTCTTCGGCGCGTCGCCGCGCAGCCATATTGTGGCATTACGCCGCGCCGCCATCTGACTGAACACTGCTTATCAACTACCGGGCCTTGTTGCCCGGTAGTTGCGTTGCAGTTAATAAATAAAAAGATAATTTCAACTCAATAAAAAAGGCCGCTTATCCAAAGCGGCCGGAGTATGGCACCGAGGTCGGGAGCAGGTTTCGGGCCATGGGAACAACAACGGGTTCAGCAGTCCTTGGTTTTCTGCGCCTTGCTCGTCGAGTTGCTGTCTGCAATGGCTTGGGGTTGAGCGGCTGGCTGGTTCTTCTGCAGCAGCGCTTCGGTACGGGCCACGAAGGACGGGGATTCTTCAGCGGTGCTGAATTGTGCGGCCAGCAAGAGTGCCAGGG
The DNA here is from genome assembly GCA_050282285.1 of Pseudomonas sp. Lineage (GTDB taxonomy): Bacteria > Pseudomonadota > Gammaproteobacteria > Pseudomonadales > Pseudomonadaceae > Aquipseudomonas. Next base: position 131,589 of record JBLZZJ010000067.1, on the reverse strand, counting down.
CTGCGCCGGCAATAAACAGTTTGTGTCGCATGTGCCTATCTCCATGTATCGGGTTCTGGATAAGTATGAAGCCTCGAAACATGGGTCGTTAGTCCATTACTGCAAAGGTGTTGCCTGATTCTATGTGCTGTTCTTTTCGCTCATTAATGCGGCAACTTGCAGGGCTGTTTCTGGGTTAATTGGAAGTTGTGTGTTGCGCGGTATTCAATACGTCGAACATGACGCTGTTCTGCCATTCGAAATACGGGTTGTAGGTCAGGCGGGCGTGGTATTTCCCGACCTCGCGGTAGCCCCAGTCCGAATACCAGACGGTTTCGCCCGACTGGCAGCCCGCGATGTCCAAGTCGTCCTGGCCGTTCCAGCAGATCCGCTGTGTGCCGTGTTCCCCATACAGCGGGTTGTTCGGGGAGAACAGCACGCCCATGTGCGAGAACTGGCTGATCCGCTGTTCGGGCAGGGCATCGCTGCGCGTCAGCACCCGCGGCGCCTGGGGCACCTCCAGCAGGGGGCTGCCGTACCAGACCATGCGGCTGGCCGGGTGGGTGAAGCGCTGGCTGAAGGTGTCGCGGATGTGCGCCGTGTCCAGCACCGAGTCATGCTGCGCCGCGACCACCAGCACCGGCTTGTCGTAGGTGCCGCTGTTCAGCTTGGCGCGGACCGTGACGCTGCTGCGGTAGAACTGGGCGAAGGCGTTGGTCGGCACGTTCAGGTAACGCACCGGCGTCTGTGACGGCCGGCCGGGGCCGGGCGCCCGCAGCCAGGGTTTGGCCCAGGCGATCATCGAGGGCAGCCAGTCATAGGCAGTGTCCGATTTGAAGACCGGCGAGAACAGCAGCAGACCGTCCACTTCCGGGTGTTCGTAGGCGTAGTCCAGCACCAGGTTGGCGCCGGTGGAGAAGCCGCCCAGGTAGACCTGTGGCACTTCGTTGGCGAGTACGGCAGCCTGTTCGCGCAGCAGCTGGCGCCATTCTTCGAAGCGGGTGCCCAGCAGGTCGGCGGGTTTGCTGCCGTGGCCGGGCAGGAGCAGGGTACGCACCAGGAAGCCCTGCTGCGCCAGGCTGGGGCCCAGGTCGCTGAACGACCAGGGCGAATCGCCCAGGCCATGCACCAGCAGAATGCCCCGGGTGGCCGGCTGTTCGGGCCGCCATTCCTGGGGCGCGTTCCACTCCAGTTCGGCGGCGTGATCGGGGCTCTGGAACTCGCGGGCCTGTTGCAGCCATTGCCGGGCGTCGTCCCGGTACGCGGCGAAACTGGCCTGCCCCAGAGGCAGTGACGTGCCCTGGCCGTGGGCGCTGTCGACCGACGCCAGGGCCAGGGCCGCGAGGAACAGGGAAGCCGCGATGGGGTGTGAGTCGCTCATGGTCGTGTGGAGTCGGTGTGGGGTGCCAGGAATCGTATGCCTCTCGGTGCCCGATGTGGAGGCGGTCATGCCGCTCTTCGCGAGCGTGCGCGGTACGATTTTCATCCGTCGACCGCGCCGGCGACAGCGCAAAGCTCCGTGATTCTTGCCTGATCCTGCAGCGTGCCGGGAGGCCGTCGGAATCTGCTGGTTCCGTGGCTGGAGACCGTGTAAACAGTGGCCGTCGGGCTTTCTGACAAAAATGTCAGGAAGCCGTCAGGCTCCGGACACCCGCCGCTGTATAGACTGGGGAGTGCGCCCGAATACAGGCCTGGGCGTGCCGTTACCAGAGAGGAATTGCCGAATGCGTTTGCTCATCGTCGAGGATGAAGAAAAGACCTCCTCCTATGTGCACCGGGGCTTGAGCGAGCTAGGTTATATCGTCGATGTCGCCAGCAATGGCGTCGATGGGCTGCACTGTGCGCTGGAGATCGATTACGACGTGGTGATCCTCGACGTCATGCTGCCCGGCAAGGACGGCTATGCGGTGCTGCAGGGCCTGCGCCTGCAGAAGAAAACGCCGGTCATCATGCTCTCGGCCAGGGGCACCGTGGACGACCGCGTGCGCGGGCTGCGCGAGGGCGCCGATGATTACCTGGGCAAGCCCTTTTCCTTCGCCGAGCTGGTGGCGCGTATCCAGGCGCTGATTCGCCGCCGCGCGACCGATACCGCCGACCTGACTCACCTGTGCATCGACGACCTGGAAATGGACCTGCAGGCACGCAAGGTCACCCGCGCCGGCCTGCGCCTGGACCTCACGGCCAAGGAATTTTCCCTGTTGAGCCTGCTGGCGCGGCACCAGGGCGAGATCCTTTCCAAGCTGATGATCGCCGAGCAGGTCTGGGACATGAATTTCGACAGCGACGCCAACGTGGTGGAGGTCGCGATCAAGCGCGTGCGCGCCAAGGTCGACGCGCCCTACGAACGCAAGCTGCTGCACACCGTGCGCGGCATGGGCTACGTGCTGGAAAGCCGTGACGAAACCGTGCGCCAAGGCAGCGCCGCGGTATGAAGGGATCGATCGCCAGGCGACTGGCCCTGATGTTCGCGCTGGCGGCCATCCTTATCACCTCGACCAGTGCCGTGCTGCTGCGTTGCTCCCTGGAGCAGTCGCTGGACGAACAGATGCAGAACGAGCTGATCCTGCGCCATTCGGTGCTCGACCCGTTGCTCGCGAAGTACGAATCGCCGGCGGTCTGGGTCGGTGTGCACCAGAAGCTGGACAGCCTGACGCCCACCGACGAGCGGGTGCGTTACTGGGTGCTGAGCGACGACGACAACTACAGCTATGGCGGCGCCATGCCGGACGGCCAGGACCGCTCGCGGCAGCCGGATGGCTTTTCCATCATGGAGGTGCCGGAGCAGCACTGCCCGATGGTGCTGCTGACCAAGACCATCCCGGCCATGGGCAACCGTCCGGAGCTTCGCTTTATCGTCGCGCTGGATTCGACGCCGTTCATGGGCACCCTGGGTAACTTCACCAAGACCCTGATCTTCACCTCGGCACTGGGCATCGCCCTGGCGGCGCTGCTCGGTTTCTGGGTGTCGCGGTTCGGTCTGGAGCCGGTGCGGCGGCTGAGCAACCAGGCCAACAGCCTGCCTCCCGGCGACTCGAAACAGCGCCTGGAAACCGAGGCGCTGCCCAGCGAACTGCAGGAGCTGGCGGTGTCGTTCAACGGCGCACTCGCTCGCCAGGAAACGGCCTGGTGCCAGCTCGAAGGCTTCAACGCCAACGTCGCCCATGAATTGCGAACGCCCCTGACCAACCTGATCGGGCAGACCCAGGTGGCGCTGGCCCACGACCGCGACGTCAACGAACTCCAGGACCTGCTGCAATCCAACCTGGAAGAGCTGGAGCGCATGGGCAACATCGTCAACGACATGCTGTTCCTGGCCGGCGCGGAAAGCGGCCAGCGGGCCACCGAACTGAGCGACGTCTCGCTCTACGAGGAAGCGTCCAAGACCGTGGAATACCTGGAGCCGGTGTTGCTCGACAAGTACCTGGCGGTGGTGATCGAGGGTGACATGCGCGTGCGCATCGACCGGCGCCTGTTCCACCGTTCCCTAGCCAACCTGTTGCAGAACGCGGCGCGCTACGCCGCCTCCGGCAGCACCATCACGGTCCGGCTGGTGAGCAATGGCATGCAGGCCGAGGTAAGCGTGTCGAATGCCGGCGAGCCCATCGACAGCGTGCACCTGGAGCATCTGTTCGAGCGCTTCTACCGCGCCGATGCCGCCAGGGCGCGCAGCGATGCGCACCATGGCCTGGGCCTGTCCATCGTCCGTGCCGTGGCCTCCATGCACGGCGGCCGGGTGTTCGCCCGCAGCGCGGATGGTTTCAACACCTTCGGCTTCTCCCTGACCAGCGAATCCCTCGCCTGATCCCTTCGCTCGATCTGCCATTTTCCGCCTGCGTTCAGCCGAACGCAGGCGGTTGACATCTTCCTGTCAGGCAGCAGTCACCCTGACGTCAGCGTGCCCTTCGTAACCTGTCACTCACATCTGGACCGTCCAGGCTGCGGGTCATCAGCCGTTGTGGAGTGCACATGAATATTCGTACGTTTTCCGTCGCTGGCCTGATGGCCGCCACTGTTCTGGGCAGCTCGGCGCTGTTCGCCGAAGAACGCACCGACGCCCCGGCCTACCGCTACGGCAGCGAGCTGGACGTGGCGCGGGTCATCCGTATCGAAGAACCGCAGCCGACGACCTGCGAGGTGGTGCAGGCCACGATGACCTACGAGACCTCCCGCGGGGCCATCGAGACCCTGACGTTTCTGAAAGAAGCCAGCGTCTGCATCAGTAACGGCTAGTGGTTGGAACCTGCGGGTGGTGCGAGGCGGCGCGGGGGCTGTGCGTGGAGGGGGCGACGAGGCATAGTGCCGATTCGACCGTCGCCTTCACACGAGCCCACCATGAAGACCTCATTCGAAAGCGTCCTCAAGTGCAAGAACCTCATGCACCTGGACAAGGCTGCCAGTGCGCCCACGAACCCGCCGGTGCGGCGGGTTGCATTCATCCTGCGCGAGCACTTTTCCATGATGGCCTTCACTGGCGCCGTGGACGCCCTGGTGACCACCAACCTGATGAGCGCCGCGCCGGTGTTCGAGGTGCAGGTTGTCGGTGGCGAGGGCCGGCAGGTGGTCAGTGACCTGGGCATCGCCATTTCCACCGACGTGACCCTGGTCGAGCTGGATGAAAAACAGCCGGACATCCTGATCGTCTGCGGCGGTTTTCGTGTCCGCCTGGAGGCCGAACCACTGCTGCGAAGCAAGCTGCGTCGGGCAGACGGTGCGGGTGCGGTGCTCGGCGGCCTGTGGAACGGTGCGTTCTTCCTGGCCGAAGCCGGCCTGCTGGACGGGCACGACTGCGCATTTCATCCAGATGGTCGGGCGATGATCGCCGAACTCTTCCCGCGGGTGCGGGTGACTCACCTGTCGTTCGCCAATGCGCCCAAGCGCATCAGCTGCGCGGGTGCCAACAGCTCGCTGGGCATGATGCTGGAGGTGGTGGAGAGCCTGGTCGGGCAGGACGTGCGCAACGCCGTCGAAGAGGTCCTGGGTTGCGACAGGAAGCCGGAAATCACCGATGTGTCGGTGGTGCCGATCGGGCTCAATCCCACCCTGCCGGAGTCGCTGCGGGTCGCCCTGGAACTGATGCACAACAATATCGAAGACCCGATCGAGATCGCCGAGATCGTGCGCTACAGCGGGATTTCCCGGCGTCACCTGGAGCGGTTGTTCCAGCGCTACGTACATGCCACGCCGCCGCGCTACTACCTGGAACTGCGGCTTACCCATGCCCGGCAGTTGCTGCAGCACACCAACCGCTCGCACCTGGAGATTTCGGTGGCGTGTGGCTTCGCCACCGTGTCGCACTTCCATCGCTGCTTTCGCGAGAAATTCGACATCGCCCCGGGGCAATTCCGCAACCGCGCCCAGCTCAATACCCGGCTGGTCTGATCCGCGGTATCAGGGCAGCGGCAGGCTGAGGTCCTGGCCTTCCGCCTGCAGCTCCTCATAGGCCCGGTCCAGCGCATCGCGCAGGGCTTCGGCGCCCGGGGCGTGGCGCGACAGGATGAACTTCAGCGGCATGCGTTGCAGCTGGATGAACGGCAGTTCATCCATGCCCAGGCGCCGCCGGGCCTGCTCCACCGGCGCCTGGTAATCGAGCAGGAAGTCCGCACGGCGTCGTTGCAGCATTTCCAGGGCCGCCATGTGTGTGCGGGTGCGGTGTTGCGTCATGGCCAACGCCGGATCGTTGATCAGGTCGTTGACTTGCTTCCAGTAGGTGTAGCCGCTGATCAGGATCACGCCGCGCCCTTGCAGGTCTTCGGGAATCCTGGGCAACGGCGTGTCGCGCCGGAAATACAGGTTGAGCACCATTTCGCCTAGTTGGGTGCGGGCTTCCAGGGTGTGGTCGACCAGCTCGGTTTTGCCGGGAGCGCCCGGCCACAGCTGCACGCTGCCGACCTGCAAGGCGCCATACAGACGCGCGCCTGGATAGGAGCGCAGCTCGGCACGGTAGCCGGCCCGTTCCAGCAGGCGCAGGGTCAGGTCGAGGATCGCCCCCCGAGGGCGGCCCTTGCTGTCACTGTAGGAGTAGGGCGGGAATTCGTAATAGCCGACGCTGACCAGAGGCCTGGCGATATCGGGGCCGGATTGCGCATGGCCCGGGCCGGCCCAGAGGCCCGTGGCAAGCAGCAGACACAGGATTGTTCGCATCGATCAGCTAGCGGCTCACACCGTCTTGTCATTGTTTTGTTGTAGCGTAGTCGAGCATGGCCAAGTGCCAGATGCTTTGTCCAGTGGCGTGCTGATCGTTCAGTCGAGCGGCAGCAGCAGGCGCGCCAGGAGCGGCAGGTGGTCGGAAATGGGCAGGGTGTCGTGCTGGCGCACCTTGGCGTCCAGGCGGGTGAGCTGGGGGCTGTGGAACAGGTAATCCAACGTACGGTCCGGCCCCTTCACGCTGGGGTCGTTGGGGTAGTGGGTGTACCAGTCAGCGCGTTGCGGGCCGCTGGCCTGATGCAGGTCCGGGACCATCGGGTAGCGTTCGGCGAGGGAGCGCAACTCCCCCTCGGGGGCGTACCAGCCGCGTTGATCCGTCGGCAGTTGGGCGTACTGACCCGGTGGCAGCAGGTTGAAATCGCCACCCAGCACCCATGGCACGCGCTTGGCCTGCAGCCGGTCGAGCAGGTCGGTGGTCATCGTCACCTGCTTGCGCATGGTGTCGTCGCCCTGGGCGAAGGCATCCAGGTGGGTGTTGATCGCGGCCAGCTGTCCGCCCTCGCGCAGCGGCAGGTAGCTGACCAGCACGGCGCGTTTCAGGTTGAACAGCCGACTCACCACGTCAGCCGGCATTTCCGGCAGTTGCAGGCGTTCCGCACGTTCGATCCGGTAGCGGCTGAGGGTGCCGAGTTTCATGCCGACGCTGCCCATGATCTTCGGATGCGGCACGAAGGCGGATTTCCAGTAGAAAGCCTGGGCGCTGCACGGGTAGATGCCCTGCAGACGCGCTTGCAGCAGCGCCAGTTGATCCTGGTAGTCGCTGGCCTTGGCGCCGTCATGCAGTTCCTGCAGCAGGAGAATATCCGGCTGTTCCTCGCGCACCACGCGCACCACCTCGTCCAGGGTTCGGGCCAGGTCTTCGCTGTCGGGGCGGCTGTCCGGGCCATCGCCACCCGGCAGGTCATACCAGAACACATGCCGCTTGCCGGCCAGGTACTGCACGTTCCAGGTCATGACCTTGAGTGCCTGGCCCGGTTGCAGCAGAGGTGTCTTGCCGGTGCAGCTGACGGGGGCGGCTTCCTGCGCAGCGGGGCGCCAGGCCAGAACGTAGAACAGGACGGGCAGCAGACCGCAGGCAAGGAGCAGGGCTATCAGGGTACGGCGCAGGAGGCGAGAGGCGATCATGGACAGACGAGGTCACAGGCTGGCATGGGCGGAGCATACCCGAGAACGGCCCACGGTCGCTGCTGCGAACCGCCTCCGGCAACCGGCGGATGACCGCTAACACCTGTGCTACAGCCCCCGGCGAAGAATCCATGGTGCTGAGATATCATGCACAACGGCGCGCGACGCTGTATGTTTGCTGACCAAAGAGAGCAGGACCCTGCCACCTGCCCAGGCCGTTTCGTTTTTTGCGTCATCCGGGGAGCCTTCATGTCTTGCAAGGTGTTCGACCGCCAGAGGGCGGTGCCGTGCTTGTCCGTCGTGCGTGCGGGACGGCGTTGATGCGCGCGGCCTGTCTGCTTTGCCTGCTGATGTTCAGCCTGTCACTGCGGGCCGAGCCTGTACCGTCGCTGGTGGTGATGACCGATCTCTGGCCGCCGTTCCGCACCCAGGGGCCTGACGGCGCCCTGCAGGGCCTGGATATCGACCTGCTGGAACAGTTGAGCCAGCGCACCGGGCTGCGCTTCGATGTCCAGCGCGCACCCTGGGCGCGGGGCCTGGCGGCGCTGGAGCAGGGCCGGGCCGATCTCATGACGGGCTTGGCCAAGACCCCGGAACGCGAGGTCTATATCGACTACCTGCCGCAGCCCTATTACGCCTGCTCGCCGCGGTTCTACACGGCGCCGGCCCACGCCACGGCGCTGCGTCGCTACGAGCAGCTGGCCGGCCTGCGGATCGGTTACGTGCTGGAGTCCGCCTACTTCGAACCCTTCGATTCGGACCGCACCCTGAACAAGGTGGCAGTGACCACGGAAACCCAGTTGCTGGACATGTTGGCGCGTGGGCGCCTGCACGCGGTGATCGGCACCGATTGCCAGGTCGACTATCAACTGCGCGACTCGAACCGGCATGAGCAGGTGGTCAAAGCGGCCTTCCAGCCGGATGCCCGCACCGAGCTGTACATCGGCTTCTCCCGGCTGCGTGCCCGGCACGCCGAGTACCGCAAGCTGAGCGAGGCCCTCGAGCAGTTACAGGCCGAGGGCTGGATCACCCGGGCGGCCCTGCGTTACCAGGGCGCAAATCGCTGATCAGTGCTGGTGCGGCTCGACGTACAGCGCGTTGACCAGGTCCATGTCCCAGAACGCCGCCTCTATCTTGTGCCCGTCCAGGTCCCTGACGAAGCAGCCGTAGTACGGTTCGCCGTATTCGGCGCGGGGGCCTGGGGCGCCTTCATCCCGGGCGCCGGCTGCCAGTGCGGCCTTATGGAAGGCATGCACCGCCGCCTTGTCCGGGGCAACGAAGCCGAAGTGGGTGCCGTTGCCGACATTGGCTGGCTGGCCGTTGATCGGCGTCTGCACCCAGAACTCCGGGTACTCGCGGCCGAACGCCACGGCGCCGGGGTGGGCCAGAATGCGTTTGCAGCCGAGGCTGGACAACACCCGGTCATAGAAGGCGACCGCCTCGTCGAAGCGGTTGGTGCCGATGGAGATGTGCGACAGGATGCTGGGATTGGTATCAGCCATGGGGCGCGCTCCTTGAGTGGCGATCCCCAAGCCTAGCAGGCCTGCGACAGCCTGCTCCGGCTGCCCCCGGCCGGTGTGCTCAGGCCTGTTCCGGCTGGGTTTCGCGCAGCATGAACAGGCGGAACAGCAGCACCGTGGAGAACAGTTGCAGGAAGCGGCCGATGGTGCCGAACAGCAGTTCGGCCAGCACATCCGGCTCGCTGCCGTCAGCCGGCGTACGCCACACTTCGAAGCTCCAGAGCGGCACCATGACGCAAAGCACGCACAGCAGGATCGGCCAGAAATAGCCGCTGGTGAGCATGAAACTCTCGTGCAGCGCCTTCAGCGGCGTGCGCCCGCGCAGTATCAGCAGGTAATCGGCAAACGCCAGCTTGATCATGATCCACACGCCGGGCAGCACATACAGGTAGGCCCCGGCCAATGTGGCCAGGGTGCTGGCGGCGGCCAGTATGGCGAAGCGCGGCCACATCCGCAGGCTGCTGGCCAGCAAGGCGCGGTCGTCGGGCATTTCGCCGCCACTGCTGCGTGCGTTCAGAAACAGGATCAGCGCCCCGGTGTAGAGCGGGTAGAAAAACAGGCCGACCAGCATGCCGTGTGGGGTGTTCGAGTCGTTGCCCACCGCCTCGCTGACCTGGTACTGCACCAGGGTCTCGAGGAACACCAGTGGTAGGCACAGGCGCGCGATCGGGACCAGGTTGGTGCTGAAGAAGAACCAGGTATCGCGCAGGACGTGAAAGGCATTCATGGGGCGTCAACGAGCTCAGTGGGCAAGGCCGCCACTCTAGCCAATCGCTCCCGGTGCTCCAAATGCACCGGGCAGCAATTCGCGGCTGCTCAGCACCTGGGCGTACTCGTCGCGCAGGTTGGCCATGGCCATGTCGTGCACCTCTTCGGCGCTGCGCAGGCGCCCGGCCAGGTCGCATTTGGCGAAGGTGTAGCAGGCGTCCGCCACCACCCGGGTGACGAAGCCCAGGTTGCTGGCGGTGCGGGCGGTAGCTTCCACCGAGTTCTCGCTGGCAACGCCGACGATCACCACCTGGCGGATGCCACGGGCGTGCAGCCAGCGTTCCAGGCCGCTGTGGGTAAAGGCGTCGGTGACGTTCTTTTCGAACACCGCCTCATCGGGCAGCGGCGCCAGCGCAGGCTGGAACAGCACGCCGCTCTGGCCGGGGGCAAACACCGAACCGGCTTGCCGGGAAATGTGGCGGATATGCACCCGGGGCCAGTCGGCCTGCCGCCACTGGTCGAGCAACTGTGCGATGCGCGCCTCGGCATCGGGGTTGTTGCGTGGCTTGCCGGTCTGCTGGATGCCTTGCTGCATATCGATGATCAGCAGGGCGCCGGGTGAGGCGGGAAACGGGTCATGGGGCGGCATTTCGACTGTCCTGCGCAAGAGGCTGTCATACTGCTCGCCGACTTTAACCCGCCCGTTGCCCGCCGAGGATGCCCGGTGAAGAAAATTGCTGTGTTCGCCGATGTCCAGAACCTCTATTACACCGTGCGCCAGGCCTACGGTTGCCACTTCGACTACGCCGCGTTGTGGGCTGATATCAGCCAGCACGGGCAGATCGTAGAGGCCTACGCCTATGCCATCGACCGCGGCGATGCCAAGCAGCAGCAGTTCCAGCAGATCCTGCGCAACCTCGGTTTCACCGTGAAGCTGAAGCCCTTCATCCAGCGCAGCGATGGCTCGGCCAAGGGTGACTGGGACGTGGGCATCACCATCGACATCATGGACGCCGCGCCCCGGGTCGACAGCGTGGTGCTGGCTTCCGGCGATGGGGATTTCGACCTGCTGCTGGACAAGATCCGTAGCAGCCATGGCGTGGATGCCGTGGCCTATGGCGTGCCGGGGCTGACCGCTCAATCGCTGGTGCGCGCCGCCAGCCGTTATGTGCCCATCGAGGGCGCCCTGTTGTTGAGAAACTGAAACATGTTTGCAGAACGTATTGCCGTCATCGACTTCGAAACCACCGGCATGTCTCCGGCGCAGCAGGCCCGGGCGACAGAAATTGGCGTGGCCATCGTCGAGAACGGGCGCATCGTCGACCGTTACCAGAGCCTGATGAACAGCGGCGCCTGGGTGCCGCCATTCATCGAGCAGCTCACCGGCATCAGCAACGCCATGCTGCGCACGGCGCCGCCGGCCGAGCAGGTGATGCATGAAGTCGCTGATTTCGTCGGCGACATCCCCTTGCTGGCGCACAACGCCGCCTTCGACCAGAAGTTCTGGGACGCCGAGCTGGGGCTGATCCGCCGTCAGCGCCGCCAGGCCTTCGCCTGTTCGCTGTTGCTGTCGCGGCGCCTGCTGCCCCAGGCGCCCAGCCACAAGCTGGGCAACCTCAACCGCTGGGCGCAGCTGCCGGACACCGGCAAGGCGCACCGGGCCCTGGCCGATGCGGAAATGGCGGCCAACCTGCTGTGCTTCATGGGCGCGCTGCTGCGCGAGCGGCACGGCATCGCCGAGTTGTCCCACGACCTGTTGTGCAGTTTGCAGAAAGTGCCAGCGGCCAAGATGGCGCAGACCCTGCAACGTATCCGCGGCGCCTAGCGCCACGGCCCTGGTCGCGGTCGCGGCTGAAGCCCCTCCCACCGATCCGCAGGCACGACCTGCTTGTGCCGGTACGCGAAGAAGGCGGGCTTGCCGGGTGCAGGCAGGATAAACTGTGCGCCATCGCTTACTGCCCCGTCCGGTTGAACCCTATGACCTTTGCCTCCCTTGGCCTGATCGAGCCGCTGCTGCGCACCCTCGAAGGCCTCGACTACAAGACCCCGTCGCCCGTGCAGGCCCAGGCCATCCCGCCGATTCTCAAGGGCCGCGACCTGATGGCCGCTGCGCAGACCGGCACCGGCAAGACCGCCGGCTTCGCCTTGCCGCTGCTGCAGCGCCTGATGATGGAAGGGCCGCAGGTCGCCAGCAATTCGGTGCGCGCCCTGGTGCTGGTGCCGACCCGGGAGCTGGCCGAGCAGGTGCAGCAGAGTTTCCTCACCTACGGCCAGGACCTGCCGCTGAGCAGCTACGCGGTGTACGGCGGGGTCAGCATCAACCCGCAGATGATGAAGCTGCGCAAGGGCCTCGACGTGCTGGTCGCCACCCCGGGGCGCCTGCTGGACCTGTACCGGCAGAACGCGGTCAAGTTCAACCAGCTGCAGACCCTGGTGCTCGACGAAGCCGACCGCATGCTCGACCTGGGTTTTGCCCGCGAGCTGGATGACCTGTTCTCCGCGCTGCCGAAGAAACGCCAGACCCTGCTGTTCTCCGCGACCTTCTCCGACGCTATCCGTGCCATGGCCGGCGAGCTGCTGCGCGACCCGCTGTCGATCGAGGTCAGCCCGCGCAACGCGGCGGCCAAGTCGGTCAAGCAGTGGCTGATCCCGGTGGACAAGAAGCGCAAGACCGAACTGTTCCTGCACCTGTACCAGAACAAGCGCTGGAGCCAGGTGCTGGTGTTCGCCAAGACCCGCAAGGGTGTCGACGAGCTGGAGGGCGAACTGCAGCGCCACGGCATCAGCGTCGACGCGATTCATGGCGACAAGCCGCAACCGACTCGCCTGCGTGCCCTGCAGCGTTTCAAGGCCGGTGAGGTCAAGGTGCTGGTGGCCACTGACGTGGCGGCCCGCGGCCTGGATATCGACGACCTGCCGCTGGTGGTCAACTTCGACCTGCCGATCGTCGCCGAAGACTACGTGCACCGCATCGGCCGCACCGGGCGCGCTGGCGCCACGGGGCAGGCGGTGTCTCTGGTGTGCGCCGACGAGGTGCAATACCTGTCGGCCATCGAGACGTTGATCCAGCAGGTGCTGCAACGGGTCGACGAGCCTGATTTCATCCCGGACCACCGCGTGCCGCAGACCCTGGCCGGTGGCCAGGTGGTGAAAAAGCCGAAGAAGCTCAAGCAGAAAACCGTGCCCGGCGCCGGCAAAGGCAAGATTCACCTGGGCAACTGGTTCGAATCCGACGACACCCCGGCGCCCAAGGCCGTGCGCAAGGTGCCGAGCTTTGGCGGCAAGCCGAAGAAGGGTGGCAAGAAAGCGTAGGACGGGCGACGCCCCGGACCTTAGGGCGGACAACGCGAAGCTTGTCCGCCGTATCCAGCAGGCACAGCAGGTCAGCAGGGGAGACGATGCTGCCGGTTGGTGGAAAACGCTTCGCGGTTTTCCACCCTACGTGTTCTGCGCATGCGTCAAGGCTGGCCCCGGACCGTAGGGCGGACAACGCGAAGCTTGTCCGCCGTATCCAGCAGGCACAGCAGGTCAGCAGGGGTGACGGTGCTGCCGGCTGGTGGAAAACGCTTCGCGGTTTTCCACCCTACGTGTTTGCGCGATACGCCAAGGCGGGCCTCAGACCGTAGGGCGGACAACGCGAAGCTTGTCCGCCGTATCCAGCAGGCACAGCAGGTCAGCAGGGGAGACGATGCTGCCGGCTGGTGGAAAACGCTTCGCGGTTTTCCACCCTACGTGTTCTGCGCGATGCGCCAAGGCGGGCCTCAGACCGTAGGGCGGACAACGCGAAGCGTGTCCGCCGTATCCAGCAGGCACAGCCGATCAGCAGGGGCAACGGTGCTACCGGCTGGTGGAAAATGCTTTGCGGTTTTTCACCCTAGGTGTTCTGCGCGATGCGCCAGAGCACGCCGCTGGGGTCGGTGACCATGAACTCGCGCATGCGCCAGGGCTGGTCCTGGGGCGGGACGAGGCGGCTGCCGAAACGCTCGTCGAGCTTCGCCTGCACGATGGTGTCCCACCAGGCATCGACGTCCTCCACCAGCAGGTGCATGACGAATCGGCCAGCTCCTTGACGTAGAAATTCTTCAGCAGGAAGGCGCAATGATCGCCGTGGCTGAAGTAAGCCAACTGATCGTCGATCCAGCCGGGCTTGAAACCCATGGCCAGGTAGAAGGCTTTGCTCAGTTCATAGTCCCGGGCCGGGACGAAGGTTTTCAATTCGACGCTCTGCAACATCACGGGACCCTTGTCGATGGTGGTGGCCACAGGCTGATCATGCGGTCATGCCGGCCCTCTGGCGGGGCCTGGCGAGCGGGCAGGTTAGCGCTCGGCCCGGGCCGCCTCCAGCTGTTTCTTGTGGGTCGCGGCGGCGGTCATGTCGTAGATCACCACGCACAGGTGCTCCACCGCGCCGCTGGCGCCGGACAGGGGCAGCAGGGTGACGTTCTGGTACATGAACGGCTCCTGGCCGGTGATCGGCTGGTAGTTCTTGAAATGCACCAGGTAGGGCCGCTGTTCCCACAGGCTGAAGGCGCGGGTGCCCAGCTGCACCACGGTGTCCACCTTGCGCTTGAGCCAGGCCTGGTCGATCTCCGGGAACAGCTCGAACAACGGTCGTCCGTGCACTTCGTCCGGGCCCAGGCCCGAGTGGTTTTCCATGAAACTGTTCCACACCTCTACCCGGTACTCGCGGTCGAGCACGATCACCCCGACGTCGATGCACTGCACGATGTCGAGCAGCCAGTGAACCTCTTTGATGTCGATCTGGGTGGGCATGGCGGTTCAGCTCATCAGGTAGTGGATCTTGTCGTTCAGGCGCTTGATCGAGTCTTCGGTGAACAGCAGCAGCAGGTCGAAGTGGATGTCGTGCTCCTCCAGGCTGTAGCTGATCTCCACGGCCAGGGTCTTCTTCCAGCGCTGGCGGTTGAGCTGGATCAGTTGTTCCAGGGCTGCGTGCTGGCCCAGCAGCGTCGGGTGCCCCTGGGAGAAACGCACGTCGATCTGCTCGGCGATCCCGGACAGGCAGGCGCCGATCAGGATGCTGGACAGGTCCAGAAGCATTTCCGAGGTCTGGGTATCGTCCTTCGGCTGCCACTTGAGCAGGCGCGCCATGTCGGCCACTTCCGAGTCGTGGAACAGCAGCAGCGCCTCGCCGGCAATGGCGTCGCCGATGAAGCCCTGGCACACCGCGCTCAGGCGTTCGCCGCGCTGGGCATCGACCAGGGTCATGTGCAGTTCACTGACTTCGAAGATGTTCACCTGGGGCACCGGTAACTGCACGAACACCCCGAGCACCTTGGCCAGCAGGGCGGCGGCGCGGCCCATGGCGACGTTGCTGACCTCGCGCAGGGCATCGCGGAAGCTCACCTTCATCTCGTCCAGCACGGCGGGCGGGGCGCTCGGTGTGGGCGCTGCCTGGCCGGCCTGCGGGTTGAACAGGCCCAGGTCGATAAGGGTTTTGCGCAGCAGCTCGGGGTCAGCGGGTTTCTTCAGGAAGGCCAGGGCGCCCAGTTCCTTGACCCGGCGAATGGCATCGTCCTGCACGTCGCCGGAGACCACGATCACCTGGCTCTGCAAGCCTTCCGCCTTCAGCGCGGCGAGGGTCTGGTAGCCGTCGAGCACCGGCATGGTCAGGTCGAGCAGCAGCACCTGGCCCTTGCCCTGGCGAATCGCTTCCAGGGCCTCCTGGCCATTGCTGGCCTGGCTCAGGGCGACCGGCCATTCGGCGGGCAGCGCGCGGATCAGTTGCTTGCGCGCCATGTTGGAGTCATCGCAGACCAGCAGGGGAATCACGATGGAGGCAGGACCTGTGCAGGACGGTAGGCCGCGTTCGGGCGGTTTTCCCAAGCATAGTTGCTGATGGCGCCGGTGCTCGGGGTGTTGTGGTGGGTGTCAGTCGGTGCGGCTGGCGTCCAGCCAGCGCAGGATGCCCAGGCCGGCGGTGCGACCACTGGCGAAGCAGGCGGTCAGCAGGTAGCCACCGGTGGGGGCTTCCCAGTCGAGCATCTCGCCGGCGCAGAACACCCCCGGCAGTTCGCGCAGCATCAGCTGTGCGTCCAAGGCCTCGAACGGCACGCCACCGGCACTGCTGATCGCCTCATCCAGCGGGCGCGGGCGGACCAGGGTGATCGGCAGGTGCTTGATCGCCAGGGCCAACTGCACCGGGTCGTTGAACAGCTCGGCGGGCGCCAGCTCCCGCAGCAGTGCGGCCTTGACCCCATCGAGGCCGAGCTGGCGGTGCAGAAACTTGGCCATGGACTGCGAGCCTCGGGGCTTGCCCAGCGCCGTCTGCACCTTGGTCAGGCTGTGTTGCGGCAGCAGGTCGAGGTTGACCGTGGCGCTGCCAGTCACGGCGATGCGCTGGCGAATCCGCGCCGACAGGGCGTACACCAGGCTGCCCTCGATGCCCTGGGCGGTGAGCACGAATTCGCCCAGGCGCGGGGTATCGTCGTCCAGGCACAGGCCGACGTTTTTCAGCGGCGCGCCGGCGAACTTGTCGCGCAGGAAGGGGCTCCAGGCCGCCACATCGAACCCGCAGTTGCTCGGTTCCAGCGGCGCGCTGCTCACCCCGCGTGCCCGCAGCAGCTCGACCCAGGCGCCGTCCGAACCGAGCCGCGCCCAACTGCCGCCGCCCAGGGCCAGCAGGGTGGCATCGGCCTGCACCGTGCGTTCGCCGTCCGCCGTGGCCAGGCGCAGGCCGCCGTCGTCGGTCCAGCCGAGCCAGCGGTGTCGGGTGTGGATCTGCACGCCCAGTTCGCGCAGGCGCTTGAGCCAGGCCCGCAGCAGCGGCGCGGCTTTCATATCGGTGGGGAAGATTCGGCCGGAGGTGCCGATGAAGGTTTCGATACCCAGGCCGTGAATCCAGGCGCGCAGGGCGTCGGCGTCGAAATCCCGCAGCAGCTCGGCGACTTCTTGCTGGCGCTCGGCGTAGCGGCCGAGGAAGGCCGGCTTGGCCTCGGAGTGGGTGATGTTCATGCCGCCCACGCCGGCCAGCAGGAACTTGCGCCCCACCGAGGGCATGGCGTCGAACAGCTCGACCTGCACACCGGCTTGCGCCAGCACCTCGGCAGCCATCAGCCCGGCAGGGCCACCGCCGATGATGGCGATCAGGGGAGCGGCAGGGCAGGAGGCGTTGGGCATGGCGAGGGCAGGGGTCTGAGGGCGTGGGGCTGCATTCTACCCGAGGCCGCGCCGACCTTGTGATTTGCCCCGGCTTCGGGCAGGGTCTGGAGACGACTTTTCCGGCAGGAGCCCTTTCATGTCCGACCTCTATCCCAGCATCGATCCCGACGGCCTGATCGAATACTCGGTGGTCTACACCGACCGCTCCCTCAACCACATGTCGCAGTCGTTCCAGGGCGTGATGAAGGACATCTCCAGCACCCTGAAGCAGGTCTACAACGCTCATGCCGTGGCCATCGTGCCGGGCAGCGGCACCTATGGCATGGAGGCGGTGGCGCGGCAGTTGGCGACCGGGCAGCAGTGCCTGGTGATCCGCAACGGCTGGTTCAGCTACCGCTGGACGCAGATTTTCGACATGGGGCAGATTCCCGCGCAGTCCACGGTGCTCAAGGCGCGCCCGGTGACCAGCGGTAGCCAGGCTGCCTTTGCGCCGGCTCCGCTGGATGAGGTGCTGGCGACCATCGCTGCCGAGAAGCCGCAGGTGGTGTTCTCGCCCCACGTGGAGACGTCTTCCGGAATGATTTTGCCGGATAGCTACCTGCGCGCCGTGAGCGATGCGGTGCATGCGGTCGGCGGCCTGTTCGTGCTCGACTGCATTGCCTCCGGCACCCTCTGGGTGGACATGCAGGCCTGCGGCATCGACGTACTGATCAGCGCGCCGCAGAAAGGCTGGAGCGCCTCGCCATGCTGCGCCTTGGTGATGCTCAGCGAGGCCGCCCAGGCACGCGTCGAGGCGACCCAGAGCACCAGCTTCGCCTGCGACCTGAAAAAGTGGCTGCAGATCATGCAGGCCTACGAGCAGGGCGGCCACGCCTACCACGCCACGATGCCCAGCGATGCGCTGGCGCGGTTTCGCGATGCCATGCACGAGGCGCAGTCCATCGGTTTCGACCGCGTTCGCCAGCAACAGCAGGAACTCGGTGACCGGGTGCGGGCCTTGCTGGAGCGGAAGGGCTTCAAAAGCGTCGCCGCGGCCGGCTTCGAGGCGCCGGGTGTGGTGGTCTGCTACACCGACGACGCGCAGATCAAGACCGGCGCCAAATTCGCCGCCCAGGGCCTGCAGATCGCCGCCGGCGTGCCGCTGCAGTGCGACGAGCCGGCCGACTTCCAGACCTTCCGCCTGGGCCTGTTCGGGCTGGACAAGCTGGGCCATATCGACCGCACGGTGGCCACGCTCGAACAGGCGCTGGACAAAGTGTTGGCGGGGTAATCACGGGGCGCCTTGATCGTGGCTGACCTGGGGTCAGCACCTCCGAGGGGTATCGCTGCGCTCAGCCTGCGCGGCCCGCACCACTCTGCGAGCCGTTTGACCTATTGCGCAGGCTTGTCCAGCGCCGTCAGCAGGGCATGTGCTGCTTCCACCCGGGCGGCGTTGGGGTAGTTCTTGTTCGCCAGCAGGACCACCCCCAGGCCGCGGGCCGGGATGAAGGCCACATAGGCGCCGAAGCCACCAGTCGAGCCGGTCTTGTTGAACAGCACGTCGCCGGTCTGCACCTGGGGTTCGCCCACCGGGTGGGCTTCCAGGGCCATGGCGGACGAGTTGCCGGCCTGCAGGCGTTCCACCGTGATGGGGTAGGGGTAGAACTCCCAGCCCAGGCCCTGGGTCATGTCCCCGACCTGGTAGTAACCGCGCTGCGTGGTGGCGATCGCCCCTTTCAGCGGCCCTTCCAGGGCACCGGGTTGCAGGTTGGCGTGGACGAAGCGCAGCAGGTCGGCGGCCGTGGTTTTCACGCCGTAGGCTTCACCGTCGAGGGGGCCCGGGTTGACCCGCACCGGCTGGTTGTCCTGGGTATAGCCATAGGCGTAGTGCGGCATCTGCGCGGGCGGTACCTGGATGTAGCTGTGGCTCATGCCCAGGCTGGGCAGCAGCTGGGTTTCCATGACGCTGGCGAACGGCGCCTCCAGGCGCTGCGCGGCGATGTAGCCGAGCAGGCCGATGCTGGGGTTGGAGTAGCGGCGCGAGCTGCCGGGCTGGTGCTCGGGCTGCCACTGGCGGTAGTAGGCGACCATCGATTCGCGGTCGCTCACGCTGTCCGGGAATTGCAGCGGCAGGCCGCCAGCGGTGTAGAGGCCCAGGTCGAGCAGGGTGACCTGCGCCAGCGGGCTGCCCTGCAATTCCGGTACGTAGCGTTCGACTTTCTCCGGCAGCGACAGCTTGCCCTTTTCCTGGGCCAGGGCGGCGAGCGTGGCGGTGAGGGTCTTGCTCACCGAGCCGATCTCGAACAGCGTTTCGGCGCTCACCGCCTGGCCACTTTCCAGGTTGGCCAGCCCGTAGTAGAAGGCCTGGCCGTGCCCGTTGCGGGTGATCGCCACGGCCATGCCGGGAATGCCGTGGGCCTGCATCAGCGGTTCGATGGTGGCGTTGACGGTGGCCGTCAGGTCGCGGCTCTCGGCGCTCGCGTTGCCGAGCATCAGGGTGCCGAGGGCGAGGGCCGCGAGGGTGGCGGGTGTCCGCGTCAGAAGTCGTTGCACGGTGGAAATTCCTTTTTTGGCGGTATGCCGCTGATGATAGTCGCTCAGCCCAGGCCGCGTGCCTGCCAGATCCGGCCGGCGCTGTGGTGGAGGATGCCGTGGCGCCGCGCCAGGACCTGGCGGTCCTTGTCGTAGCCGCCGCCTATCAGCCCGACCACCGGAGTGTCGCGGCCCAGGCAATGGTTCAGTACGCACTCGTCACGGACGGCGACGCCGGCATCGGTCAGCTTGAGGTAACCGAGGGCATCGTCCTTGTGCACGTCGACCCCGGCGTCGTACAGCACGATGTCCGGCTGGTACAGCGGCAGCAGGTAGTTCAGCGCGTCGTCCACCACTCGCAGGTAGTCGTCATCGCCCATGCCCATCGGCAGGGGGATGTCCCAATCGCTGTCGGCCTTGCGCGCCGGGAAGTTCTTTTCGCAGTGCAGCGACACGGTGATCGCCTCGGGGCTGTCGGCCAGCAGGCGGGCGGTGCCGTCGCCCTGGTGTACGTCGCAATCGAAGATCAGCACGCGCTGTACCCGGCCGCTGGCCAGCAGGTACTGGCTGACCACCGCCAGGTCGTTGAAGATGCAGAAACCGGCCGGGTGATCGTAGTGGGCATGGTGGGTGCCGCCAGCCAGGTGACACGCCAGGCCGTGTTGCAGGGCCAGCTCGGCGGCCAGCAGCGAGCCGCCCACGGCGCGGACGGTGCGTTGGGCCAGCGGCGCGCTCCAGGGCAGGCCCAGCACGCGCTGTTCGTCACGGCTGAGTTGGCCGTGGCGAAAGCGTTCGATGTAGTCAGGGCAGTGGGCCAGGCGGAGAATATCCACCGGGCACGGCTCGGGCCGCAGCAGGTCGGCGTCGGTGGTCAGGCCGCTGTCGACCAGGTGATCGCGCAGCAGGCGAAACTTCTCCATGGGAAAACGGTGCTCGACCGGGAAGGGCGGGCTGTAGTCGTCGTGATAGACGAGAGGCAGGCGCATACACTGGGCTCGGATGGCGAGCGCCGAGTATGGCGGCGCGGTCGGACCTCATTCAAGCGGAGTCAGCATGGCGTTACCGAGCGAACTGCACACCCCACGGCTGATCCTGCGCCACTGGTGCGACGAGGACCGGGCGTCCTTCGCGGCGCTGAACGCCGACCCCGAGGTGATGCGCTATTTCCCCGCTTGCCTCGACCGGGCGCAGAGCGACGCGCTGGTCGAGCGGGTGCAGCGCCACGTGGCCGAGCACGGCTTTGGCTGGTGGGTGCTGCAGCACCGCGACACGGGCGCCTTCATCGGTGCCGCCGGGCTGCTGCACGTCGGCTTCGCCGCGCCCTTCGTGCCGGCGGTGGAAATCGGCTGGCGCCTGGCTTGTGCCCACTGGCGTCAGGGTTTTGCCCGCGAGGCCGCAACGGCGGCCCTGGCCAGCGGTTTCCAGGACCTGGGGCTGGCGCAGATCGTCTCGTTCACGGTTGTGGATAACCTGCCGTCCCAAGGTGTGATGCAGGCCATCGGCATGCGCCACGACCCTGCCGGCGACTTCGAACACCCGGCGCTCGCCGAAGGACACCCGTTGCGCCGCCATGTGCTGTATCGCCTGACGCGCCATGACTGGGAGGCCTTGTCATGAGCGACGACGTCCGCGCCTATCATCAGCTCAGCAAGCACCGGCCGGAGCAGTTCGCCCCCGGGCCAGGGCAACTGGACTGGGCGACCCAGCCCGCGCCGTTTCGCCGCTATGACGGCGCGCGGCTGATCGAGCTGTGGCATCGCCCGCAGGAAGAGTCGCCGGCCTTCGACTCGGTTTACGCCGCGCCGAGCGCCAGCGTGCAGCCACTGAACCGCGCCAGCCTGTCGCAACTGCTCTACGACAGTCTGGCCCTGTCCGCCTGGAAGGAGGCGGGCGGCAACCGCTGGGCGCTGCGGGTCAATCCGTCGTCGGGCAACCTGCACCCGACCGAGGCCTATCTGTTGCTGCCCTCGGGCGTGCTGGAAGATGGCGCGCTGCTGGCGCACTACAGCGCCGATGTTCATGCGCTGGAGGTGCGCGCCGAGCTGCCGCCAGCCCTGGGCGCCGCGCTGCCGGCCGATGGCTGCCTGCTGGCCCTGACCAGCATTCCCTGGCGCGAGGCCTGGAAGTACGGCGAGCGGGCTTACCGTTATTGCCAGCACGACCTGGGCCACGCCCTGGCAGCCCTGGCGATTGCCGCCAGTGCCCTGGGCTGGCAGGTGCGGGTGCTCCGTCGCGTGGACGAGGTGCGGCTGGACAGCCTGTTCGGCCTGGACCGCGAAGGTTTTCACGAGGCGGAGCATGTCGATTGCCTGCTGTGGATCGGCCCGGCCCGGGAGCGGGAACCCACGCTGCCGGCGAGTCTGCTGAACAGCCTGACAGCGCTGGAACTGAGCGGCCGGCCCAATCGCCTGTCGCGACAGTACCGGGATTGGCCAGAGCTGGCCCGGGTGCATGCGCTGTGCCGGGCGCCTGCATTGCCGACGGTGCCCTGGAACGCGGCGGCGGGACGCCAGGCGTCGG
This sequence comes from Pseudomonas sp., assembly GCA_050282285.1. Lineage (GTDB taxonomy): Bacteria > Pseudomonadota > Gammaproteobacteria > Pseudomonadales > Pseudomonadaceae > Aquipseudomonas. The sequence continues at coordinate 109,903 of JBLZZJ010000067.1, read as the reverse complement.
ACAACCCGGGCCTGCCGCTGCGGCCGATCCTGCACCGACGGCGCAGCGCCCAGGCGATGGACGGCAAGGCCGGGATCACCGCCGAGCTGCTCTATGCCTGGTTGCAACGCCTGATGCCGGCCAATTCCCCGGTGCCCTTCGCGGTGACCGGCGAGCCGCCCGAGGTCGACCTGCTGCTGTTCGTCCACCGTGTGCGTGACCTGGCGCCGGGGCTGTACTGGCTGGCGCGGGGCGACGGTCAGGCCCAGGTCGGTCTGCGCGAGGATTTCACCTGGCAGCGGGTGCCCGGCGACCTGCCGCTGTACCGCCTGCTGGAAGGCGATGCCCGGGGGCTGGCGGCGTTTCTCTCGTGCGGCCAGGACATCGCCAGCGACGGTTGCCTGGCCGTAGCCATGCTGGCGCGCTTCGATTCTGCGCTGGCGGGCGGCGCCTGGCGCTATCCGAGGCTTTACTGGGAGTGTGGGCAGATCGGTCAGTTGCTGTACCTGGAAGCCGAGGCCGCCGGCCTGTCCGCCACCGGTATCGGCTGTTATTTCGACGAAGCGGTGCACGAATTGCTGGGACTTGCCGACAGCCGCTGGCAAAGCCTTTACCATTTCACTCTTGGCCGTGCGGTATGGGATGAGCGCTTGCTGTCCTTGCCTGCCTACGACGATTTGAGAAGACCGCCGCACCCTTGAGCGGCGATTGGGGAGAGACTGCATGAGTCACGTATTGGATGAACTGGTTGCCTTGCTGACCCTGGAATCCATCGAGGAAAACCTGTTCCGTGGCGTCAGCCAGGACCTGGGCTTCCGCCAACTGTTCGGTGGCCAGGTACTGGGCCAGTGTGTGTCGGCGGCCAGCCAGACGGTGGAGGCCGACCGCCACGTGCACTCGCTGCATGGCTATTTCCTGCGTCCTGGCGACGCCAGCCTGCCGGTGGTGTACCAGGTCGACCGGGTGCGTGACGGCGGCAGCTTCAGCACCCGACGGGTGATGGCGATCCAGAAGGGCAAGCCGATCTTCACCTGCAGCGCCTCGTTCCAGTACGACGAAGAGGGTTTTCACCACCAGATCGTCATGCCGGACGTGCAGGGCCCCGAAGGTCTGCGCTCGGAAACCGAGCTGGTGCGCCTGGTGGCCGACTCCCTGCCGGAGCGCATGCGCGAGCGCGCGGTGAGCGACAAGCCGATCGAAATCCGCCCGGTGACCGTGGGCAACCCCTTCGCTCCGGAGCCGAGCGAGCCGGTGAAGTACGTGTGGTTCCGCGCTGCCGGCGACCTGCCCGACGACCCGCAACTGCACAAGTACCTGCTCGGCTACGCCAGTGACTTCAACCTGCTGACCACCTCGATGCTGCCCCACGGCGTCTCGGTGTGGCAGAAGTTCATGCAGGTGGCCAGCCTCGACCATTCGCTGTGGTTCCACGGCAACCTGCGCATGGACGACTGGCTGCTGTACGCCATGGACAGCCCGTGGGCCGGTAACGCCCGTGGCTTCTCCCGCGGCAGCATCTTCAACCGCCAGGGGCAACTGGTGGCCTCGGTGGCCCAGGAAGGGCTGACCCGCGTTCGCGAAGACTGGAAGTGAGGGCCCGCGTGAACCTGAGCGAGGCGCGCCACTGGGTGTTCGACATGGACGGCACCCTGACCCTGGCCGTGCATGACTTCGAGGCGATCAAGCGTGCCCTGGATATTCCACTGACGGCGGACATCCTCCACCACCTGGCGGCCTTGCCCGCTGATGAAGCAGCTGCCAAGCATGCCTGGCTGATGGAGCACGAACGCGAACTGGCCCTGGCGGCCCGCCCGGCGCCGGGCGCGGTGCAATTGGTGCGCGAGCTGCGTGAGCGGGGTTGCCGGCTGGGCGTGCTGACCCGCAACGCCCATTGCCTGGCACTGCTGACCCTGGAGGCCATCGGCCTGGACGACTGCTTCGCGGTGGACGACGTGCTCGGCCGCGACGAGGCGCCGCCCAAGCCCCACCCGGGCGGCCTGCTGCACCTGGCCGAACGCTGGCAGGTGGCGCCCGCCACCCTGGTGATGGTCGGCGACTACCGCTACGACCTCGATTGCGCCCGCGCCGCCGGGGCCACCAGCGTGCTGGTCAACCTGCCAGAAAACCCCTGGCCGGAACTGACCGACCACTTCCTGCCGGATTGCCACGCCCTGCAACAGGCCGTGCAGACACTCGCCCCGGCCTGACTTTTAGGGAGCACTTTTTCATCCACGGTGACACCACTGCTGGTGGATGGGTGAAGCGTCATCCACCCTACAACTGCGGCTGCGGTATTTGCTGAAGTCCGTAGCCTGGGTTGAGCAGAGCGATACCCGGGAAATCCCCGGATGTCGCTGCGCTCGATCCAGGCTACGGAGCGTGGGAGCTGCCGTAGGGTGGATGACGCTCTTTTCATCCACCACGGGACGCCGCCGATGGTGGGTTGAACGCCGCTCAGGTGCTCCGGGCTACAGGCTCAACAACACCCGCCAGACTCCAGGTCCCTGAGGATCGGGCAGTCCGGGCGGTGGTCGCCGTGGCAGTGGTCCATCAGTTCCTGCAGGGTGTCGCGCAGGCTGCTGAGTTCTTCGATCTTGCGGTTCAGCTCGATGATGTGTTCGCCAGCCAGGGCCTTTACGTCGGCGCTGGCGCGCTGGCGGTCCTGCCACAGGGTCAGTAGCTTGGCCACTTCCGCCAGGGAAAAGCCCAGGTCCCGGGAGCGCTTGATAAACGCCAGGCGGTGCAGGTCCTGTTCGTTGTACTGGCGGTAGCCACTGTCGCTGCGCCCGGCGCTGGGCAGCAGCTCGATCTGTTCGTAGTAGCGAATCATCTTGGCGCTGAGGCCGGTCTTGCGCGCGGCTTGGCCGATGTTCATCGATCGTCTCCGGTCATGCGCGGCTTCCAGGTCTTGAGCAGCAGGGCATTGCTCACCACGCTGACGCTCGACAGGGCCATGGCGGCGCCGGCCAGCATCGGGTTGAGCAGGCCGAAGGCGGCCAGCGGAATGCCGATCAGGTTGTAGACGAAGGCCCAGAACAGGTTCTGGCGGATCTTGGCGTAGGTGCGTCGGCTGATGTCCAGCGCGGCCGGCACCAGGCGCGGGTCGCCGCGCATCAGGGTGATGCCGGCGGCGTGCATGGCCACGTCGGTGCCGCTGCCCATGGCGATGCCGACATCGGCCGCCGCCAGGGCCGGCGCGTCGTTGATGCCGTCGCCGACCATGGCCACCACGCCCTGCTGTTTCAGGCCGGTGACCAGGCTGGCTTTCTCCGCCGGCAGCACGTTGGCGTGTACCGATTCGATGCCCAGGGTGGCGGCCACCGCCGAGGCGCTGCCCTGGTTGTCGCCGCTGATCAGGTGGCTGTGAATGCCGCGTTCGCTCAAGTGCTGCACGGCGGCCAGGGCGCCGCCCTTCAGGGTGTCGCCAAACGCCAGCACGCCCAGCACACGGGCCTCGGGAGCCTGTTCGATCAGCCAGGACACCGTGCGCCCTTCGGCTTCCCAGGCTTTTGCGCGGTCGCTCAGGTCGCCGCCTGCCAGGTTGCTGTCCGCCAGCAGGCGGGCGTTGCCGAGGGCCAGGTAACGGCCCTCGACCTGGCCGCTGATGCCACGGCCGGGCAGGGCGCGGCTGTCGTCCACGGCGGACAGGGTGATGTCCCGGGCAGCGCACTGGTCCAGCACGGCCTTGGCCAGCGGGTGTTCGCTGCCGCGTTGCAAGGCGCCGGCGAGACGCAACAAGGTCTGTTCGTCGCCGTCGGCGGCCTGCAGGTGGGCGATCTTCGGGGTGCCGGAGGTGAGGGTGCCGGTCTTGTCGAAGGCCACCACCGTCACGCCATGGGCGACTTCCAGGGCTTCGGCGTCCTTGATCAGGATGCCGTGGCGAGCCGCCACGCCGGTGCCCGCCATGATCGCCGTGGGCGTCGCCAGGCCGAGGGCGCAGGGGCAGGCGATCACCAGCACTGCCACGGCGTTGAGCAGGGCGATCTGCAGCGGCGCGCCGAGCATCATCCAGGCCACCAGGGTGCCGAGGGCGATCAGCAGCACCACTGGCACGAACACTTGGCTGACCCGGTCCACCAGTTTCTGAATCGGTGCCTTGGCCGCCTGGGCGTCTTCGACCAGGCGGATGATCGTGGCCAATACGGTTTCTGCGCCCAGGGCCGTGGTTTCCACGAGCAGACGGCCTTCGCCGTTGATGGCCCCGGCGGTCACCGGGTCGCCCGGCTCCTTGGCCTGGGGCAGGCTTTCGCCGCTGATCAGCGCCTCGTCGGCGTGGCTGCGGCCTTCCAGCACCCGGCCGTCCACCGGGAAGCGCTCGCCGGGCTTGACCAGAATGCTGTCGCCCAGCGTCAGTTCACTGAGCGCGACCGACTCTTCCCGGCCATCGCGCAGGCGCAGGGCGCGGTCCGGGCGCAGCGCCTGCAGCGCGCGGATGGCACTGGTGGTCTGGCGTTTGGCGCGGCTCTCCAGGTACTTGCCGAGCAGGATCAGAGCGATGATCACCGCCGAGGCTTCGAAGTACAGGTGGGGCATGTGGCCGGGCGGGGTGACTGACCACTGGTACAGGCTCAGGCCGAAGCCGGCGCTGGTGCCGATGGCCACCAGTTGGTCCATGTTGCCGGCGCCGGCCCGCAGGGCGTGCCAGGCGGCGCGGTAGAAGCGCGCGCCGAGAATGAACTGCACCGGGGTGGCCAGCGCCAGCTGGGCCCAGGCCGGCAGCATCCAGTGAATGCCGAAAGGGCTCAGCAGCATCGGCAGCACCAGTGGAGCGGCGAGCAGCAGCGCCAGGACGACCCGCCAGCGTTCCTGGCGCAGTGCGCGGTCGGCATCGTGTTCGGCAGGCGCGCTGCTGTCCACAGGTTGCGCCTTGTAGCCGGCGTCGCTCACCGCGCGGATCAGTGCCTGCGGGTCGGTGCCGGGTGTGATGCTCAACTGTGCCTGTTCGGTGGCCAGGTTGACGCTTGCGCCGAGTACGCCGGGTTGCCTGGCCAGGGCGCGCTCGACGCGGCCGACGCAGCTGGCGCAGGTCATGCCGCTGATCTGCAGGTCCAGGCGGCTGCTGGGAACCTGGTAGCCGGCTTTCTCCACGGCGGCGATCAACTGGGCGAGGCTGTCGGCCGGGGCTTCGATCCGTGCCTGCTCGGTGGCCAGATTGACGCTGGCCGTGGCGACGTCCGGCAGGTTGCGCAGGGCGCGCTCGACACGGCCGGCGCAACTGGCGCAAGTCATGCCGCTGATCGGCAGGTCGAAAGTGGACAGGGTGGCCATGGGCATTCTTCCTGAGGTGCTGATGTTCACCCCCAGAATCAACCTTGCCACAGGGGCAAGGTCAAGCCCTGAATGCCTATTGCAGCGCTGGCGCGGGAATCAGGTAGAGGCCCGACGTGTTCAATGCGATGCGCAGACGGCGTACTTCACCGGCTTCCAGCTGCAGGCTCTGGCCCTTGAGCTGGACGATGCCCGGTTCGCAGATGCCGCTGCCGATAACGCCCAGCCGAACCGAAACCGGACCCGGCGGCAGGTTGAAGGACACGGCTTGCCCCTGGTAGATGCGCGCGGCGAGCTGGTCCTGCAGATACAGGCCGACTTCGCAGGGCGTGGCGACTTCCAGCCGCTCGCGGGAGATGATCAGCACGGCGTAGCCATCGGCCTGGGGCAGCAGGGTTGGCAGCGTCTGGGCGTGCAGCGGGCTGCAGGCCAGCGCGCCGAGCAGGAGCAGGGCATAGGGGCGGAACATGACAATCTCCCGAAAGGGCTCTAACGGATTGAGCTTGGTCGAGGTCTATCGATAGGACAAGCGCCGGGGCTTGACCTTGCCACGGTGGCAAGCCCGAAGCTGACTGTACGCCCTGATGCACAGGGCAGCCAACGGAGGTGAACGATGCAGGTATTCAAGGTGCAAGGCATGACATGCGGGCATTGCGTGCGGGCTATCGAGCGCAGCATCCAGGCCCGTGATCCGCAGGCCGAGGTGCAGGTCGACCTGGCGGGCGCCGAGGTGCGGGTGAACAGCGAACTGGCGGCGGACCGCTTGCTCGAGGTGATCCTGGCCGAGGGTTATACAGCGGTCAAAGCGTAGGGATCAGATCGGCGCCCGGGGCAGCGCCGCTTCCTCGGGCCAGTCGCGGATCAGCCCACGGAAGCAGGCATCGATCATCGGCGCGGTGTCCTGGTGCGGATCGAACAGCGTCGGGTCGCGCAGCCAGTCGCTGAACAGGCCGACGATCATCGCGTGCAGCACCCGCGCAGCGAGGCGCGGGGTCATGCCCGGTTGCAGGCGGGTGACCACCCGCGCATGGGCGAACTGGCTTTCGCAGAGTTCGATGAACTGATTGATGAAGGCTTCGTGCCGCTGCTCGGCTTCGCGCAGTTCTTCGGTGAACTCGCAGCGGCGCAGCAGGATGGTGAAGATACGGCGCCGCTGCTGGTCATGGGACAGGCTCTCGATGGCCTCGACGCACAGCGCGCGCAACCCCAGCAGCGGGTCATGTTCCGCGCAGCAGCCCAGGCGCTCGGCCAGTTGCTCCGGCGGCAGGCGGACCTGGCTGAGCAGATCGTGGAACAGGTGCGCCTTGTTTTCGAAGTGCCAATACACCGCGCCCCGCGTCACACCGGCGTGCCGAGCAATCTGCTCCAGGCTGGTGTGCGCCACACCCTTCTCCAGGAACAGCACTTCGGCCGCCGCGAGAATGGTGTTCCGGGTCTTTTCAGCTTCTTCTTTGGTTCGGCGCATGGCGGCAGGAAAATTTCTGTCTAGGCTCAGCGTTGGGGGAACAGAGTGTAATGAATTTAAGCACAGTGGTCTGTTTACGAACGTAGTTGTATGTAAATGGCGCCAAGGTTCTGCTCGCCCGATCACGGATCATTTCGGAGAGGCCCCATGGTTTCCGTTCGCCAACACGCGTATGCCGTTGCAGTCTTCGTTGCCAGTGGTCTGGCCTCCGTGGCGCTGGCCGGCGGGGCGCCACCGCCGCCAGAGGTGGTGGTGGAAGCCGCCAAGGTGGCCCCGTTCCCCCTGGAGCTGGAGTATTCGGCACGTACTGCGGGTTTTCGTGAGGTGCAGGTACGGGCCCAGGTCAGTGGCATCCTGCAGGAGCGCACCTACCTGGAAGGCAGCCAGGTGACCCAGGGCCAGTTGATGTTCCGCATCGACTCTCGCACCTACCAGGCGGCCCTGGCCCGGGCCAAGGGCGCGCTGGCCCAGGAGCAGGCGCGCTACCGCCAGACCGAACGCGACCTCAAGCGCATTCGCGAGCTGCAGAAGAAAGGTTTCGCCAGCGAAAGCGAGCTGGACAACGCCATTTCCAACTTCGAGCAGAGCAAGGCCAATATCCAGGCCGCCGAGGCCGAGGTGCAGTCCAAGCAGATCGACCTCGACTACACCACGGTGAAGGCGCCGATCTCCGGCATCACCAGCAAGGAAACCGTGTCCGAAGGCAGCCTGATGGTGGCGGGCGACCCCAGCGCCAGCCTGCTGACCAACATCACCCAGCTCGACCCGATCTACGTCAACTTCGCCGCCCCGGACAGCGACGTGGAGATGGTGCGCAGCGGCCTGCAGAAAGGCGAGCTGCTGCTGGAAGGCAAGCAGATGGGGGTGAAGATCATGTTCGGCGACGGCTCCAGCTACCCGCTGCAGGGCAAAGTGGATTTCACCGACAGCCTGGTCGACCGCACCACCGGCACCGTCAGTGCCCGGGCGGTGGTGCCCAACCCGGAGCAGAAACTGCTGCCGGGCCAGTTCGTGCGGGTGATGGTCACCGGCATCAGCGTGCCCCGCGCCATTACCGTGCCCGAGCGGGCGGTGGCCCAGGGGCCGCGCGGCACCTTTGTCTACGTGGTCGACGCTGAGGACAAGGCGCGCATGCGCGAGGTCACCACCGGGCGCACGTCCCAGGGCCGCTGGGTGATCGAGTCAGGCGTCAGCGAAGGTGATCGGGTCATCGTCGAGGGGCTGCCCAAGGTGCGCCCGGATTCGCCGGTCAAGGTCAGCGACGCCACCGTCCAGCCCGCCAAGCAATCATAGGGAGCGCCTGCGGTGATCTCACGCTTCTTCATCGACCGTCCGGTGTTCGCCGCGGTCATCTCGATCATCATCGTCCTGGCCGGTCTGATGGCCATGCGGGCGTTGCCCATTGCGCAGTACCCGCAGATCCTGCCGCCCCAGGTGGCGGTCAGCGCCACCTACGCCGGGGCCAGTGCCCAGGTCATCGCCGAGACGGTGGCTGCGCCGCTGGAACAGTCGATCAACGGCGTCGAGGGCATGATCTACCAGCAGTCCAACTCGGGCGGCAACGCCATGAGTCTGTCGGTGTATTTCGAGGTGGGGCGCGACCCTGACCAGGCCACCATCGACGTCAACAACCGGGTGCAGGCCGCTCTGGCCAAGCTGCCGGAAGAAGTGCGCCGGCAGGGGGTGAAGGTCGAGAAGAAATCCTCCGACATCCTCCAGGTGGTCACGCTGTTTTCCCCGGACGGCTCCCGCGATCCGGTGTACATCAGTAACTACGCGCTGATCAACGTGATCGACGAACTCAAGCGCCTGCCGGGCGTGGGCGATGTCAGCCAGTTCGGCTCCAAGGACTACTCCATGCGCATCTGGCTGCGCCCGGACAAGCTGGCGCAGTACAACCTGACGCCCACCGACGTGGTCAACGCCATCCGCGAGCAGAACTCGCAGTTCGCCGCCGGCAGCTTCGGCCAGCAGCCCCTGGAGCAGAAACAGGACTTCACCTACACGGTGACCACCCAGGGGCGCTTCACCGACCCGGCGGAATTCGAGAGCGTGATCCTGCGCAGCGATGCCACCGGTGCCAGCCTGCTGCTCAAGGACGTGGCGCGCATCGAGCTGGGTGCCCAGGACTATTCGCTGATGACCTCGCTCAACGGCCAGTTGAACGCGGCGTTCGGGGTCTACCTGCAGCCGGGGGCCAACGCCCTGGACACCGCCGAGGCGATCCGCACGGCGATGGAACGCATGGCGAAGAACTTCCCCGAGGGCATCACCTACAAGATTCCCTACGACACCACCAAGTTCGTCGAGGTGTCCATCGATGAGGTGATCCACACCTTCTTCGAGGCCCTGGTGCTGGTGGTGCTGGTGGTCTTCATCTTCCTGCAGAACTGGCGCGCCACGCTGATTCCGGTACTGGCGATTCCGGTGTCGCTGATCGGCACCTTCGCCGGCATGTACATGCTCGGTTTCTCCATCAACCTGCTGACCCTGTTCGGCATGGTGCTGGCCATCGGCATCGTGGTGGACGATGCGATCGTGGTGATCGAGAACGTCGAGCGGGTGATGGCCGCCGACAAGATCGGCCCGCGGGAGGCGACCATCAAGGCCATGGAGGAGGTGACCGGGCCGATCATCGCCATCGTCCTGGTGCTGTGTGCGGTGTTCGTGCCGGTGGGCTTCCTCGGCGGCCTGGCGGGGGAGATGTATAAACAGTTCGCCATCACCATTGCCGTGTCGGTGGTGATCTCCGGCATCGTCGCGCTGACCCTGAGCCCGGCGCTGTGCGCCTTGCTGCTCAAGCCAGGGCACCACGAACCGATCGCGCCGTTCCGTGTGTTCAACCGGTTCTTCGACCGCATCACCAATGGCTATACCGCTGGCGTGCAGTTCTTCCTCAAGCGCTCGCTGGTGGGGCTGTTGCTGTTCGGCGGGATGATTGCCCTGATGGTCGTGCTGTTCGGCCGGGTGCCTGGCTCTCTGGTGCCGGATGAGGACCAGGGCTATGTGATCAACGCCTATATCCTGCCGCCCGCAGCGTCGCTGACCCGTACCGAAGAGCTCTCCAGCACCGTCACCAAGCAACTCATGGAACATCCTGCGGTGCAGGATGTGGTGACCTTCGCCGGCTTCGACGTGCTGACCTTCGGCACGCGCAGCAACGCCGGGGTGTCGTTCGTGCCGCTGAAGGACTGGAGCGAGCGTACCGACCCGGAGATGGACGCGCGCAACCTGACCGGCACCTTCATGGGCATGGGCGCTGGGCAGAAGGACGGCCTGGTGCTGACCTTCAACCCGCCACCGATCACCGGCATGAGCACCACGGGCGGCTTCGAGGGCTTCATTCAGGACCGTGGCGGCGCTGGCACCGCGCAACTGGCGGGCCGCGTGGCGGCGTTCCTCGAAGCAGTGCACAAGCGGCCTGAACTGGCCGGGGTGCAGACCACCTTCAGCGCCGACGTGCCGCAGTACTACATCGACCTCGATCGCACCAAGGCGCGGGCCCTGGGGGTGACGATCAGCGACGTGTTCACCGCCATGCAGGCGACGTTCGGCAGCTACTACGTCAACGATTTCAGCCTGTACGGGCGGATCTTCCAGGTCAGCCTGCAATCCGAATCGGCGTTCCGCCGCAAGCCGGAGGACCTGTCCCAGGTCTACGTGCGCTCCGCCGGCGGCGACCTGGTATCGCTGTCGAGCCTGGTCAAGGTCGAGCGCATTCTCGGACCGGAAACCTACGCGCGCTTCAACGTCTACCCGGCAGCCAAGATCCTTGGTGGGCCAGCGCCGGGCTACAGCTCCGGCCAGGCCCTGGCCGCGGTGCAGGAGGTGGCGGACGAGGTGCTGGGCAGCGAGTACAGCATCGGCTGGGTCGGCTCGGCGTACCAGGAACTGGCGACCCAGGGCTCCGGCAGCCAGGCGTTCGTGTTCGGCCTGATCATGGTGTTCCTGATCCTCGCCGCTCAGTACGAGCGCTGGACACTGCCGCTGGCGGTGGTCACCGCCGTGCCGTTCGCGGTGTTCGGGGCGATTCTCGCGGTGTGGCTGCGTGGCATCGAGAACGACGTGTACTTCCAGGTCGGCCTGGTGACGCTGATCGGCTTGGCGGCGAAGAATGCGATCCTTATCGTCGAGTTCGCCGTGCTCTGCCGGCATCAGGGCATGGGCATCTTCGAGTCGGCGCTGGAGGCGTCGCGCCTGCGGTTCCGGCCGATCGTCATGACCTCGCTGGCGTTCATCCTCGGCGTGGTGCCGCTGGCCATCAGCAGCGGTGCGGGGTCGGCGAGCCGGCATTCGATCGGTACCGGGGTGATCGGGGGTATGCTGGCGGCCACGATCCTGGCGACCTTCATGATCCCTATGTTCTACCTGTTGGTAGAATCGCTGGCGGAAAAGGTCGCCAACCGCCGCAAGAAACCCGTCGGGACCGCTGAGTCCCCGGATCACGGCCGCTAGGCCGACCGACCGGAAACGGCACGGGCCGTTTCCGGTGTTCACTGCCCCTCGGGCAACCGCTCCCTGACTGTCTGGATGTTCATGAACCTGCGTATCTTGCTGATCCTCGGCGCCCTCAGCGCTTTCGGCCCCCTGGCCATCGATTTCTACCTGCCGAGTTTCCCCACCCTGGCCCGGGTGTTCGCCACCGATGTCGAGCATGTGCAGCTGTCGCTCTCGGCGTATTTCATCGGCCTGGCCATCGGTCAACTGGTCTATGGTCCGCTGGCAGACCGCTACGGGCGTCGCTTGCCGCTGCTGATCGGGGTCACGCTGTTCACCCTGGCTTCGCTGGCCTGCGCCATGGCCACCAGCCTGGAATGGTTGATCGCCGCACGCTTTGTCCAGGCCCTGGGCGGCTGCGCCGGGATGGTGGTGTCGCGGGCGGTGGTGCGTGACCTGTGCGACCCGATTGCCTCGGCCAAGGTGTTTTCTCAGTTGATGCTGGTGATGGGGCTGGCGCCGATCCTCGCGCCGCTGGCCGGGGGCTTGCTGCTCAACAGCTATGGCTGGCCGTCGATCTTCCTCTGCCTGACGCTGTTCAGCGCGCTGTGCCTCGCTGCCGTGGCGGTCTGGTTGCCGGAAACCCTGGACCGCACCGCGCCGGTGGCACCGTTGCGCGGGGCGGGACGTGAATACGTGCGGCTGTTCAGCGATCTGCCGTTTATCGGTCATGCCCTGACCGGCGGCGTTTCGATTGCCGGCATGTTCGCCTACATCGCCGGGTCGCCGTTCGTCTTCATCGAACTGTACGGTGTGCCGGCCGAGCACTACGGCTGGTTGTTCGGCAGCAATGCCCTGGGCTTCATCCTGGTGGCGCAGCTCAATGCCTGGCTCGTGGCGCGCCACGGCCCGGGCTACTGGCTGCGGCGGATCGTCTGGGTGTACCTGCTGGGCGGTCTGGGGTTGCTGCTGGTTGCCCTCGGCAAGCCGACGCAGCTGTGGCCGCTGCTGATTCCGCTGTTCGGCTGCATGGCGTGCCTGGGCATATTGCTGCCGAACGCGTCGGCCTGTGCGATGGCGGGGCAGGGGCGGCATGCCGGCAGCGCCTCGGCACTGCTCGGCAGTCTGCAGTTCGGCATTGCCGCTACCGCCGCCGCGCTGGTGGGTGTGCTGCACGATGGCAGCGCCACGCCCATGGCCATGGTGGTGGGCGGCTGCGCGCTGCTGGCGGTGGTGTTCTCGCAGCTGACCTACCGGGCCGAGCGCCGCGCGGGTCACCCCACCGGCTGAGCGCGCTCGCTCAACCGGCCAGGCGTCGCTCGCTGGCGGGCAACTGATGCGGCGCTTGCAGGCGGGCCTGGAGGGTATCCAGGAACTGCTGCGCTTCCTCTTCGCTGCGGAAGGTCACGCAATGGACACCCAGTTGCACCTGCCAGCAGGTACGGCCGGATTGGGTCAGCGGTTGAATGCGGATAAGCATGATCGGCACCTCCAACATGGGACCCCCAGTCTAGTCACTGATCGAGAACGCACCCTGATACAGATCAATCTTGTGGCGTCCCGGTCGCTTGCCGGCCTCGACGCCGGCAGGTGCTTCTGCGCTGCAGGCCGTCTGGCATGGGCAACAGCCGCTGCGTTGGCTACCGCCGCACCCGGCTCGCCGTTTGTCGTCGCGGCATATTGCCCGCTGTGCGGTCACTGCTAAGAAAACCCGCGAACGCTTACAATCGCGCCCCTTTCCCTTCTCAGGCAGAACCGTCAGGTGTTGGCGCTCGATCCCCCCACGATATTGATACTGACGATCGCCCTCGCTGCTGCCGCCGCCCTGTACATGGCTGTTGAATGGCGCAGCGTGCGCGAGTCGTCGCTGCTGTGCTGGAGCGCCGGCTTCGCGACGATTGCCGTGGGCTCGACGTTGGCCCTGCTGCGCATGAACGGCCTGCTGCTGGTGGGGATCTGGTTCGCCAACGGCCTGCTGGTGCTGGCGCACTGGCTGTTCCTGCTGGGCGTCGCCCGTTTCACCCAAACGCGCCTGTCATGGAACTGGTTCCTGGCCCCCGCGGCCTGGTTCGCCCTGCTCCTGCTGCCCGGCGACCAGACGTGGTCGAAGCTGATGCTGGTGGTCAATTCCCTGCTGGTGGCCTTGCCGACGCTCTGGGCCAGTTACCTGCTGCGCGCCCACGGTCGCTCGCTGAGCGTGGGCGCGGTGCAACTGCGGTACGTACTGCTGGCGCACGGCCTGTTCTATGTTGCCAAGGCGCTGAGCGTGGTGATCCCCGGCACCCTGATCGACCTGGCGGCCTTCGGCGGCGAGATCATTCGGATTTCCCTGGTGGAAGGGGTGATGGCGATCATGCTGATCGCCCTGTCGATGACCGGCTCCGAGCGCTACCGGCGCGAGCAGCGGATCGCCCGCCTGGCCGCCCGCGACCCGCTGACCGGGCTCTACAACCGCCGCGCCCTGGACCTGCGCGCACCGCGCCTGCTGGCCAGCGCTTCGAGCGCGCAGCCGGGCGCGCTGCTGCTGATCGATATCGACAACTTCAAACTGGTCAACGACCTGTACGGCCACACCGCCGGTGACCGCTTGCTGGTCGCGTTGAGCGGGATGATCCGCGTGGCCTTGCCCCAGGGGGCGCTCACGGCGCGACTGGGCGGTGACGAGTTCGTCATCCTGCTGAAAGACGCCTCCCGCGAAACAATCATGGCGCTGGGCGGCAGCCTGCGCGAGCAGTTCCACGTGCTGACCTCGCAGACCTTCGTCACCCCTGAAGCGGTGACCCTGAGCATTGGGGCCAACCTGTTCGACCAGCCGCCGGCCAGCCTCGCGGCGTTGATCGAACAGGGCGACACGCTGCTGTATGAATCCAAGCGCGGTGGGCGCGACAGCATTCGCCTGTTGGACGGCACGCACCGCCCCTAGCTACGCAGGCGCTCTATGCTCGATGGGTTGTCCGGCATGCCCTGGTGCACGGCCAGGCCCGCCAGTCGCGTGAATTCGGTGACCAGGGCGATATCCGAAGCGCTGGGGCGCACCGGCTTGCGGTAGTAGACGGCGAAGGTGCCCAGCACCTGGCCGCTTTCATCCTTGAACGGCAACGACCAGCAGGCCCCCAGTCCGGCGGCCTGGGTCAGCTCCCGGAATGCCTGCCAGTAAGGGTGGGTGCTGAGGTCTTCGGCGATTACCAGTTCCCCGCTGCGCGCGGCGTGGCCGCAGGAGCCCACTTCCAGGTCGGCCTTGATGCCATTGATGGCGTCCCGGTAGTCCGGTGGCAGGTCGGGGCCGGAGACCAGGTGCAGGTGGTAGTCCGCATCCAGCAGCATGATCGAGACCAGCATGTGCGGATTCAGGTCCTGCAGGCGTCGGGTGATGCCTTCGAGAATCTGCTCCAGCGGGCGGCGCGCCAGCAGTTCGTCCAGCACCGCGTTGCGTGCTTGCTGCAGCTGCTGCGCCTGGTAGCGTTCGTGAATGTCGCGCAGGCTGCCGCGCAAGCTATGGTCCGGCAGGGTCTTGCTCACTTGCACCTCGACCCAGCGCAACTGGCCCTGGCGGGTCAGCAGGCGGAATTCGCCACGCATGACCAGGTGTTCGCGGCTGGCCACGCCCAACAGTTGCTGATGCAGGCGCACGGCATCGGCGCTGTCGAAGAACTGGCTGAGTGGGCGCCCCAGGCTTTCATAGCCGACATAACCGCTGAGTTTTTCCCAGGCCGGGTTGAGAAAGCTCAGCAGACCGCCGAGGTCGGTGAGAAAGATCACGTCGCTCATCTGTTCCACCAGCTCGCGGTGACGGGCTTCGCTGACCCGCAGTTCGTTGTCGATCTGCTTCTGCTCGGTGAGGTCGATGTCGACGCAGTACATCTCCAGTTGGTCGCGGTTGTTGCGCATCATCAGGTGGCTGGAATAGACCCAGAGCCGGGCGCCGTCCTTGCGTTGCAATTGCACTTCCGACGCGGGGATCGGTGGCCCGCCGAGCATCCAGTGGTTGATGGCCGTGGCCACCTGATTGCGCGCAGTCGGTGGCACTATCAGTTCTTCCAGGCGCTTGCCCATGGCTTCCTGCAGGGTATAGCCATAGAGCTGGGCACTGGCCTGGTTCCAGTAGATCACCCGGCGCTCGCGGTCGTAGCCCTGCACGGCGATGCGCGGGGTCTGTTCGAACAGCTGGCGAAAGCGCTGTTCGCTTTCGCGCAGGGCCAGCTCGTCACGTTTCTGGTTGGTGATCTCTTGCAGGGTGCCGAGCACCAGGCCCTCGGTGTCGGCATCGCCGCGCAGCATCAGCCAGGTGACCTGGCTGCGGTGCGGCTGATACAGGCGGGCGCTGATCCGCAACGGCACCTGCTGCTCGAGCAGGGCGAGCAGGGCACGTTGCACCGGTGGCCGGTCCGTGGGGTGCAACCAGGTCAGCAGTTGTTCGAGGCTGCCGGTGGCGTTGCCTTCGTCGCGGCCAAGTAATTGCAGGGCTTCGGCGCTCCAGCGGAAGTGGCCGTTGTATTCCCAGATTCCCAGGGCAGCGTTGTGCTGCGCCTGTACCAGCAGGCGGGTGTTGCGGGTCAGGGCGTCGAGCAGGTGCCGGTGGGCAAGGCGATCGCGGTAGCTGACATAGAAAATCAGCAGGCTGCTGCACAGCACGAAGGCCAGGCCCTTGACCGTTTGCAGGCGTGTCACCCAGGCGACGTCGCTGACCAGCGCGGTCAGCAGGTAATCGCTGGAGAGAATCCAGATCGCGCTGAACAGGATGTAAACGCTGGCCAGACGCACGGGGGCAGTGAAGTCGGATCGCATCCTTGAGTCGCCGCTTGGGGTAGGGGAGCAGGGGAGAACCGAGCCCCCGGTTCGGTGCCGGGGTGGCTGCCTTGAGTCTAGTCTGCTGTGGGCGAAGTGCGGGTGAAAAGGACCGGCAGGCGTCGAAAAAAAGCCGCCCGGATCGTTCCGGGCGGCGGCCAGGCGTTGCATGGCCTGGCGGGGGTGCGGTGTTGCGGGTCAGAACCCTTCGAGAACGATCTTGCCCTTGGCCGTGCCGCTTTCCAGCAGGCTGTGCGCGCGGCGCAGGTTGGCCGCATTGATGGTGCCGAAGTGATCACCCAAGGTAGTTTTCAGCACGCCCTCGTCGACAAGTTTCGACACCCGCTCCAGCAGGCGGTGCTGCTCGATCATGTCCGGGGTTTCGAACAGCGAACGGGTGAACATCAGCTCCCAGTGCAGCGACAGGCTCTTGCGCTTGAGCTTCATGATGTCCAGCGGCTGCGCCGGATCGTCGATCAGTGCCAGGCGGCCTTGTGGCGCCAGGGCCTCGATCAGTTGATCGAAGTGCTGATCGGTCTGGGTCAGGCTGGCGACGTGGGTCACCTGATCGATGCCGATGCGCTTGAGCTCGGCCACCAGCGGCTGGCTGTGGTCGATCACGTGGTGGGCGCCCAGTTCACGGACCCAGGCCTGGGTTTCGGGGCGCGAAGCGGTGCCGATCACGGTCAGGCCGGTGAGCTGGCGGGCCAGTTGCACCAGGATCGAGCCCACGCCGCCGGCCGCGCCGGTGATCAGCAGGGTCTGCCCCAGGTCTTCGCGGCCTTCGCTCACTTGCAGGCGCTCGAACAGCAGTTCCCAGGCGGTGATGGCGGTCAGCGGCAGGGCGGCTGCGGCAGCGAAGGAAAGGCTGCTCGGCAGGGTGCCGACGATACGTTCGTCCACCACGTGCAGTTCGCTGTTGGCGCCGGCACGGTTGATGGCTCCGGCGTAGAACACGCGGTCGCCCGGCTTGAACAGGGTGACGTCAGGGCCGACGGCCTTGACGATGCCAGTGGCGTCCCAGCCGAGGACCTTGGCGTCGCCGTTTTCCGGGGCGACGTTGCGGCGGATCTTGGTGTCCACCGGGTTGACCGAGATGGCCTTGACCTCGACCAGCAGGTCGCGAGGGCCCGGGGTGGGCTCGGCCAGTTGGACGTCTTGCAGGGCGTCGGCGTTGTCGGCCGGCAGGGACTGGTAGTAGGCGATGGCTTTCATGGATTCCTCGGGATCAGGCGATACGGTTCAGGGGCTGCAGGGCGACACCTTTCAAGGCGTCGGCACAGGAGGCCTTGAAGTGAAGGTAGTGGTCGGTGCCCTGGTGGAAGGCGAGGGCGGCGCTGTCTTGCCACTGCTCGATCATCACGAACACATGGACATCGTCCTGGTGACGGTGCAGGTCGTACTGCAGGCAACCGGCTTCCGTACGGCTGGCCGTAACCAACTGGCGCAGGCCGGCTTCGAGGGTGTCGGCATGGCCGGCGTTGGCAGTGATGGTGGCAACCAGAGTCAGGGGCATGGTGAGGCTCCGCAGTAAGGTGGTGCCTATGCTCGTTTATTTGCATGGCAAGAAAAACAGCGGGCAAGTAGAGTCTCTTTCAATATTTTTTTGAAAATGGCGGTCACCCATGCTGCGGTTCGATGATTTGCAGGTGTTCGTGCGTACCGCCGATGTGGGCAGCCTGTCGGCGGCGGCCCGGCTGCTGGACATCTCGCCGGCGGTGGCCAGCGCCGCGCTGAAGCGCCTGGAAAGCCAGCTGGAAACACGGGTATTCGCCCGCTCCACGCGCAGCCTGCGCCTGACGCCGGAGGGCGAGCTGTTTCTGGTGCACGCGCGCCAGGCCCTGAACAGCCTGGAAGACGGGCGCCAGCAACTGGCCGGGAGCAAGAGCGCCATCAGCGGCCTGTTGCAGCTGTCGGCGCCCTCGGATTTCGGTCGCAACACGCTGCTGCCCTGGCTCGATGAGTTCCAGCGGGTTCATGCCCACCTGCACCTGCGGTTATTGCTCGGGGACCGGGTTACCGACCTGTTCCGCGAACCGGTGGACATCGCCCTGCGCTACGGCGCCCCGGAAGATTCCAGCCTGGTCGCCCTGCCGGTGGCCGCGAGCAATCGCCGGGTGCTGTGTGCCTCGCCGGACTACCTGGCGCGCCGCGGCGAGCCGCAGAGCGTGGAGGAACTGGCCGAGCACAATTGCCTGCTGTACATGCTCGGCGGGCGGGTTCACGAGCGCTGGCACTTTCAGTTCGGCAAGCGCGAGGCGAGCCTCACGGTCAGCGGTGACCGGGTCAGCGACGATGCCGACGTGGTACGGCGCTGGGCCGTCGCCGGGACCGGTCTGGTCTACAAGTCCTGGCTCGACGTGGCGGCCGATGTCGGCGCCGGTCGGCTCAAGGTGGTGCTGCGCCAGTGGCAGGGCGAGGCAACGCCGCTGAACCTGATCTGCGCGCACCGGGCGCAGCTGAGCAAGCCGGTGCACCTGCTGCGCGAGTTCGTCCAGGCGCGGTGCGCCGAGCTGCTGGCGAACGCCCCGTGGCAGAACTAGACTTGCGATAAGCCGGCTGCGGCAATTGATCGCAGCCGCCTGGCGCGGCTTGCGCTGAAACAAGAACAGACCCTAGAGTCGCGCCCCATGAAACTGGCCCGTAACGACCGCTCACTGATTGCCTGGATGCTGTATTTCAGCGTTCTGTTCAGTGCGTTCGTCTGCAGCATCAGCCATGGGCAGATGGCCGGTCTGCAACTCAGCGGCCTGGATGGCCAGTACTGCTCCTTCGAAGGCAACTTCGGCGCCGGCGCGGACCTGACTGGCTCCGGCGTGGTGGCACCGAACCCGGCGTCCGGCGCCGGTTGCTCGCTCAGCTCCAGTTTCAGCGCGCTTATCCTGGCCGCCTTCTTTGGCCTGCTCGGTTTGCTGGCGGCCAGTCGTCCGCTGCTGGCCGCTCCGTTGTTCGCACCGCGCCCTGCGCGTTATCTCTGGCCCTCGGCCAACCCCCGCGCCTCCCCGTCGATCTGACCCCAAGCTTCTGGCGTGGCCGCTGGGCCGCGCCCCCGAACTTTCTGCCGTTCACCCGCGCGCTCGTGCTGCCGGGGCGGCGTTCGCAAGCTATCGGAGTCGATCATGAGCCAAGGTGCTCCCTCCTTTTACAACCTGGCGTGGCGCTGGCATTTCTATGCCGGGCTGTTTGTCATTCCCTTTCTGATCCTGCTGTCGGTGACCGGGATCATCTACCTGTTCAAGCCGCAACTGGACCAACTGATGTACGCCGACCTGCTGCAGGTGCCGGCAGCCGAGCAACGCCTCAGCGCCGACCAGCAGATGGAGGCGGTGCGCCAGGCCTACCCGCAGGCGACCATCAAGCAGTACCTGCCACCGGAGGACGCCGGGCGCAGCGCGCAGTTCGTCATCGACAACGAAGGCCAGGGCCTGAACGTCTTCGTCGACCCGCACCTGGGCACCGTGC
The DNA here is from genome assembly GCA_050282285.1 of Pseudomonas sp. Classification (GTDB taxonomy): domain Bacteria; phylum Pseudomonadota; class Gammaproteobacteria; order Pseudomonadales; family Pseudomonadaceae; genus Aquipseudomonas. The sequence continues at coordinate 90,507 of JBLZZJ010000067.1, read as the reverse complement.
TCGGAAGCCAGGACGCCCAGGACAACCTGCAGGCCATTGCCCGCAAACTGCACGGCGAGCTGATGATCGGCACCGTGGGTGACCGCCTGATCGAACTGGCTGCTGGCTGGGGCATCGTGCTGGTGGTGTCCGGGCTGTACCTCTGGTGGCCGCGCGGCAGCAGCGGGGCGGGTGTGCTGTGGCCGCGCCTGGCCAGTCGAGGTCGCCTGTTCTGGCGCGATCTGCACGCGGTGACCGGTTTCTGGGGTTCGCTGTTGCTGCTGTTCATGCTGCTCACCGGCATGACCTGGACCGGTTACTGGGGTGCCCAGTTTGCCGGGGCCTGGAATCACTTTCCGGCGGCCATGTGGGATGACGTGCCGAAGTCCGAGCAACTGGCCGGCAGCCTCAACACCAGCACGCGCCAGACTGTGGCCTGGGCGGTGGAAACCACACCGCTGCCGGCGTCCGATCCCCATGCCGCGCACAATGGCCATGCCCACCACGCAGCGCCGGCTGTGGCGCCGACCGTCAGCCTGCAGCAGGTGGTGGATACCGCTACCGAACGTGGCGTCTCGCCGGGCTACAGCATCACCCTGCCGACCGGCGAAACCGGGGTCTACAGCGTGGCGCTGTTCGCCAGCGACCCGCGCAACGACGCCACTTTGCACCTCGATCAGTACAGCGGCGCGGTGCTGGCGGACGTGCGCTGGAAGGATTACGGCCTGGTGGCGAGAACGGTTGAAACCGGGGTGATGCTGCATGAAGGCAAGCTGTTCGGCCTGGCCAATCAACTGGTGATGCTGGCGATCTGTCTGCTGATTCTGCTCAGCTCGGTCAGCGGCCTGGTCATGTGGTGGACGCGTCGCCCGCAGGGGCGTTTTGGCGTGCCGCCGCTGCGCCACGACCTGCCGCGCTGGAAGACCGCCATCGTCATCATGTGCCTGCTGGGTATCGCGTTCCCGCTGGTGGGCGCCTCCCTGCTGCTGATCTGGGCCCTGGACTGGCTGCTGTTGTCGCGCCTTGGCACCTGGCGAGGCGCTGCCAGCAATTGAATGGATGGTTCGACGCGGCCGGGCTGCGTCGATGTGTTTATTTACATGAGAAGTCGTGTCATGGACCATCGGTCCATTACTGGAGGAAGACCATGTTGTTGAAGAAGACCCTGCTACTGGCCGTGATGATGGGCACCAGCCTGCTGGCCAATGCCCACGACTACAATGTCGGCGAGCTGCATATCGAACATCCGTGGTCGCGGGCCATGCCGCCGGTGGCGCCGACTGCTGCCGCCTATTTCGTGGTGCACAACAAGGGGCCGGGCGCGGATCGCCTGCTCAGCGTGGCGACGCCGGTGGCGGACAAGGCCGAGTTGCACGAACACGCCCACGTCGACGGCGTGATGAAGATGCAGCAGGTGCAGAGTGTCGAGATCCCGGCGGGCGGCGAGGCGAAGTTCGAGCCCATGGGCTACCACGTCATGCTGTTTGGCGTGAAGAAGCAGGCCAGTGACGGCGAGCGCTTCCCTATGACGCTGACCTTCGAGAAGGCCGGTCCGGTGGAGGTGGAAGTCGCGGTGCAACAGGACGCGCCAGCGGCCGAGCACAAGCACCACTGAGTCTTGTATTCGGGCCACCTCACGCGAGGTGGCCCGGGTCTTTGGGTATTACACCAGACGGGCGTCCAGGCTGTTCTGTGCCAGGCGCTTGGCCTGGTCCTGGGTCATGCCCAGGTGCTCGTGCAGGGCCGCGAAGTTCTCTGTGACGTAGCCGCCGAAGTAGGCCGGGTCATCGGAATTCACCGTGACCTTCACGCCGCGCTCCAGCATGTCGAGGATGTTGTGCTGGCCCATGTGGTCGAACACGCACAGCTTGGTGTTGGACAGCGGGCACACGGTCAGTGGGATCTGCTCGTCGATGATGCGCTGCATCAGCCGTTCGTCTTCGATGGCACGCACGCCGTGGTCGATACGCTGGATCTTCAGCAGGTCCAGGGCTTCCCAGATGTACTCGGGCGGGCCTTCCTCGCCCGCGTGGGCGACGGTCAGGAAGCCTTCGCTGCGAGCCTTGTCGAACACCCGCTGGAACTTGCTCGGCGGGTGCCCCATCTCGGAACTGTCCAGGCCGACGGCGACGAACGCGTCGCGGAAGGGCATGGCCTGCTCCAGGGTCTTGAATGCTTCCTCTTCGGACAGATGGCGCAGGAAACTCAGGATCAGCCCGTGGCTGATGCCCAGTTGCTGCTTGCCGTCCAGCAGCGCCTGCTGGATGCCGCGCAGCACCACCTCGAAGGGAATGCCGCGGTCGGTGTGGGTCTGCGGGTCGAAGAACGGCTCTACGTGAATGACGTTTTGCGCCTTGCACTTCTGCAGGTAGGCCCAGGTCAGATCGTAGAAATCCTGCTCGGTGCGTAGCACGTCGGCGCCCTGGTAATAGAGGTCGAGGAACTCTTGCAGGTTGTTGAAGGCGTAGGCACTGCGCAGGCTTTCCACATCGTTCCAGGGCAGGGCGATCTTGTTGCGCTCGGCCAGGGCGAACAGCAGCTCGGGCTCTAGCGACCCTTCGAGGTGCAGGTGCAGTTCGGCTTTGGGCAGGGCATTGAGCCAGTCGTACATGGGGCGTATCTCATCAATCAGGCGGGTTTGCCGCAAAGTTTAACCGTTAGGACAGGATTTCGCCTCGCCAGTGACTCCAGCCGCGACGGCTGGAGTCACCGGGCAAGCGATAAGTCGGGCTTCGTGGGAGGCGCTTCAGCGGCGATTCCTCTTGCCCTAGCCAATGGAACACCGCCAAGCGCCCAGCCCTTACCCCGCAATCAGCTCGCGCGCGGCCTGGCGGTGGTCGGCAATCAGCTTGGCCACATCCAGCCCCTCGATCTGCCCGTCGATGACCCGCCAGGTGCCACCAATCATCATCCGGTCGGCACGGTCGGCGCCGCACAGCAGCAGGGCGGACAGCGGGTCGTGGCTGCCGGAGAAGCGCAGTTCGTCGAGCTTGAAGAACGCCAGGTCGGCTTGTTTGCCCACCGCCAGTTCGCCGATGTCGCTGCGCCCCAGCAGCCGCGCCGAGCCCTTGCTGGCCCAGCCCAGGGTCAGTCCCGGGGTGATCTTTTCGGCGCCATAGCGCAGGCGCTGGATGTACAGCGCCTGGCGTGCCTCGAGGATCATGTTCGAGGCATCGTTGGACGCCGAGCCGTCGACCCCCAGGCCGATGGGCGCGCCGGCGGCTTCCAGCTCCACGGTCGGGCAGATGCCGGATGCCAAACGCATGTTCGAACTGGGGCAGTGACAGATGCCGGTCCCCGCCTCACCGAGCCGAGCGATCTCATCCGGGTTGAAGTGGATGCCGTGGGCCAGCCAGGTACGCGGGCCGAGCCAGCCGACGCTGTCCAGGTAATCCACGGTGCGCAGGCCGAAGCGCTGCAGGCAGAAGTCTTCCTCGTCGAGGGTTTCCGCCAGGTGCGTGTGCAGGCGTACGTCGAGCTTCTCGGCCAGCTCGGCGCTCTCGCGCATGATGTCCTGGGTGACCGAGAACGGCGAGCAGGGCGCCAGGGCGATCTGGATCTGCGCGCCATCGCCGCGCTCGTGGTACTGCTGGATCAGGCGCTGGCTGTCGGCCAGGATCACCTCGCCTTGCTGCACCGTCTGCTGCGGCGGCAGGCCGCCGTCCGCTTCGCCCAGGCTCATGGAACCACGGGTCAGCATGGCGCGCATGCCCAGTTCGCGGACTGCTTCGACCTGCACATCGATGGCGTTTTCCAGGCCGCCGGGGAACAGGTAGTGGTGATCCGCTGCCGTGCTGCAGCCGGACAGCAGCAGTTCGGCCAGGGCCACCTTGCTGGCCAGCGCCAGCTTCTCGGGCGTCAGGCGCGCCCACACTGGGTACAGGGTCTTCAGCCAGGGGAATAGCGGCTGATTGACCACTGGCGCCCAGGCGCGGGTCAGGGTCTGGTAGAAGTGGTGGTGGGTGTTGATCAGGCCCGGCAGGACCACATGCTCACGGGCATCGAAGGTCTGGTCGCAGGGTGTTGACGGCTGCTGGCCGGCGCCGAGCAGTTCGACGATGACGCCGTTTTCGATGACCAGGCCGCCGGCGGCGTCGAGGTCATTGGCGGTGAAGAGGGCTAGGGGGTTCTTGATCCAGATACGGGTAGCTGCCATTGAGCAGGCTCCTCTGAGGTTGAGTTCAGGTAAGCCAGCTCAGTGTTGACCCTGTCTGCTGATCCAGGTGCGCCCGGTGAGGGGCGTGGTGCGACGATACGCGCAGGCGCGGCATCGTCGCAAGGGGCAATCACCAGGGGATGGTCTGGCCCTGGTAGTCGATGAAGTGGTGCCCGCCACGGCCGCTGTAGGCCTCGACCTGAGCCACCAGGCCGCGGCAGCTGTCGACGATCTCCAGCTCGGCGCCGTCGCCGCCCATGTCGGTCTTGACCCAGCCCGGGTGCAGCGACAGCACCGTCGGACGCGGTTCGGCCAGGGTGCAGACGAAGCTGTTGGTCAGCGAGTTGAGCGCCGCCTTGCTCGCCTTGTACAGCGCCAGGTTGTTGCCCTCCGGGTTGGCCACGCTGCCCAGTCCCGAACTCATGAACGCCAGCACGGCGCCTTCTGGGCGAAGCTGGCCGATGAAACGCTCGGCCAGGCGGATCGGCGCCGCCACGTTGGTCATGAACAGCTGGCCCAGTTCGGCTGCCGTGGCCGCGCTGGCCGACTGGTGATCCGGACCGAGGATGCCGGCGTTGACGAACAGCAGGTCGAATACCTGGCCGTTCAGGCGGGTGACCAGGGCGTCCAGTGAGGCACTGTCATCGATGTCCAGGGACTCGATGCGCACCTCGGGCACGGCCCGCAGGGCGTCGGCGCGTTGCGGGTCGCGCACGGTGGCGGTGACCTGCCAGCCGTTGGCGCGCAACTGCTGCACCAGGCCCAGGCCAAGCCCGCGCGAGGCGCCAATGATCAGAGCGGTTCGGGTCGAACGCATGGGTATCTCCTGATTGCGAAGAGGGCCGCCATGCCGGGTGTCGGCATGACGGTAAAAGGGTGCGGCGTGCTAGCGATCCTCTGGTGCCGATGTTGGCTCGGGGTTGAGCGGGCAGGCCTGGCCGAGCCGTTGCCGCAGCTCCTGGCGCAGCAGTTGCAGCTCGCTGATGCGTGTTTCGATCAGCGCCAGTTTGTCCTGCAGCAGCTGGGCGACGGCGCTGTCCGGGTCATTCGCCTGCCACAGCGCACCGACGCTCTCGCCGATTTCGCCGAGGGTGAAACCCAGGCGCTGGGCCGTCTTGATGTACAGCACCAACTGCACAATGTCGGCCGGGTAGTCGCGGTAGCCATTGCTGGTGCGGCGCGCGGCGATCAACCCGCGCTGCTCGTAGAAACGCAGGGTGTCGCGGCTGACGTCGCAGGCTTCGGCCAATTGTCCGATACGCATGAATAGGGCTCGTGAGTGCTTGACCTTGGAGTGTACTCTAGCCTTTAGCCTGGCTGCTCCTTAGCTATCTGGAGCAGTTTTCATGTGGACGACCGAACAGTACAAACGCCTGGTGCGGGCCAGCGGCTGGTACGACCTGCTGGTGACGATTGCCTTCGTCACCCCGTGGAGCTTTCTCGCCCTGCACGGGCTGCTGCAAGCGACCGCTCAGTCTCTCGAACTCTCTAGCACGCTGCCGGCGTTCGAGCCGATGCACATCCTGATGGCCAACCTCATGGGTTCGATCGTCTGCGTCTGGTCGGTGCTGCGTATCCGCCATCCGCAGGTGATCTTCGGCCGCTACGACGCCGCCGGCCGCCTGCTGTTCGCCACCTGGCAAGCCTATGCCTTGAGCCAGGGCGCGACGGCGCTGATCGGCGTGATCCTGGCGTTCGAGTTGGCCTGGTTCATTGCGCAAGTGTTGCCGGTACGAGGTCCCCGCCAGCCTGTCGCGGCTGAAGCCCCTCCCACGGGCCACCCAATCCTGTGGGAGGGGCTTTAGCCGCGACTGGCGATACCACGTACCCATTGGCTATACCTGTGTCTCCATGAATGGAAAGGAGGCAAAGGAATGCCCCGTTCTTGCGAATTGCGTACCGGCCGTGTGTCCGAGCCTGCGCGCGTGTATCTGTTGACTGCCACCGTTGAGAAGCGTGAAGCGGTCTTTACCAACTTCTTCCTCGCCAGGCTCCTTGTCGCCGAGCTGCGATCCGTTCATGAGGACGGCCTGGTGGAATCCCTGGCGTGGACCGTGATGCCGGACCATCTGCACTGGTTGGTTGCCCTGAACAATAGTTCGCTCAGTACGGTGATGCGGCGAGTCAAAGGCCGCAGTGCCAGGCGTATCCATGCTGCTCTGGGGCGACAGGGAAAACTCTGGCAGGACGGCTTTCATGATCGAGCCCTGCGCCGGGAAGAGGATGTACGACCTGCCGCTCGCTACATCATCGCCAACCCGATCCGGGCCGGCTTGGTGAGTCGAGTGGGCGATTACCCGTTATGGGATGCGATATGGCTTTAGCCGGCGATCAGCTGAGGTTTTCCGCCGTCTCGCTGACTACTGCCAGTCCAGCGTCAGGGATTCTTTCCAGGCGAAGCGCTCGAAGTGGCTGGCGATCACGTGCTGGAGTTTTTCCAGGCGCTCGGCATCCGGGCTGTGGGCGGTCAGGCGCAGGCCGCCGGCTTCTGCATTGAGCAGGGCGAGGCCGATTTCGAATTCGATGCGGCCCTGTTGCTCGTCGAATTCGACCGGGATCTTGTGGGCGAAATGCTTGCACAGGCGCGCGATGTAGCGCCCGGGGGCGTCAGTGGCGACGAAAGCGGTAGTGGTCAACATTGCAGCGGGTTCCTCGTGGTAGTGCGGGCGTGGCCGTCGCCTCGCCCGCAGGTGGCTCACCGGGGATTCAGTAGCCGACGGTGAAGCGTCGCTGGATGTGCGTCGGGCGTTCCAGTTCATCGATGATCGCCACGGCCAGGTCGGCAACGGAAATGCCGGCCGGCTCGTCGCCCTTCATCAGCAACTGATCCGCGCCGATGCGGAACTGGCCAGTGCGCTCGCCAGGGTGCAGGTGGGCGGGCGGGGAGATGAAGCTCCAGTCCAGGCTGGTTTCGCCCTTGAGCAGATTCAACGCCTGGCGTGCACCTTCGGCGCCGTCTTTGTAGGCGGCTGGGAAGTTCGGCGTGTCGATCAGTTGCAGGTCCGGCGCAACGTACAGGCTGCCTGCACCGCCCACCACCAGCAGACGTTTCACGCCGGCTTGTTTGGTGGCCGCGTAGATGGCCTCGGTGCCCTGGATGAACAGCGCGCGAATGTCGGCGTTGTCCCAGCCGGGGTTGAAGGCGTGGATGACGGCGTCATGACCGGCGATCAGCTCAGCCAGGGCATCGGCGTCATAGACGTCGCCGGCGACTGCGGTCAGGGCGGCATGCTGGGGCAGCTTCTGCGTATTGCGCACGATACCGGTGACCTGGTGTTCACGGTCCAGGGCTTCTTGCAGGACAGCTGTGCCAACGAAGCCGCTGGCGCCGATCAGGGCGATTTTCATGGAAGGTTTTCCAGTTGTTTGGGGTGGAAAGATAATGGCAGCTGGATAAACGGCAGAAAAATAGGCTAAAAATGCTTTAACTATTAAGTGGATCTTATTAATGGAGCAGCTGAAGCGTATGGCGATCTTCGCCACGGTGGTCGATCGCGGGTCCATGGTGGCCGCCGCCGAGGTGCTGGGCATGACGGCGTCGGCGGTCAGCCAGCAGATCCGCAAGCTGGAAGACAGCACCCAGGTCAGCCTGCTGCACCGCACCACCCGCAAGCTGACGCTGACCGAGGCGGGGCATACCTTCTACCAGAGCTGTGCCCAGGTTCTGGCCCTGGCACAGCAGGCCGAGCAGCGCCTGGCCGAGCTGCGCGATGCGCCGGTGGGGGAGCTGCGCATCGCCGCGCCTGTCGGATTTTCCGGGCGGCCGATCAGTGCTGCCCTGGCGCCGCTGTTGCAGGCCCACAGTGGGCTCAGCATCAAGCTGTTCTTTCAGGATGAGCAGATCGACCTGGTTGAGCAGCGCATCGACCTGGCCATTCGCGTGGGCAACCTGGACGACTCGAGCCTGGTGGCGCGGCATATCGGCGACACACGGATGCTGCTGTGCGCCGCCCCGGCCTACCTGGCGCGCAAGGCGCCGATCACTCGCCCCGAGGAGCTGATAGGGCAGGATTGGGTGACTCTCAATGGCACGCCGCACAACAGTGTGCTGAACCTGCAGCACTCGCTCAGTGACGAGGTGCAACGGCTACGTATCGAGAGTCGTGTAGGCTGTAACAACATTCTGGCCGTGCGCCATTTCACCCTGGCGGGCATGGGCATTTCGTTGCAACCCGAGCAGGAGGTGCGCGAAGAACTGGCCGTTGGCAGCCTGCGGGTCGTGCTGCCGGACTGGCAGTTGCCGGCCCACGGCGTCTATCTGGTGACGCCACGACGGGATGCGCAACCGGCCAAGGTTCGTTATGCCATCGAGGCCCTGCGCCGGCATTTGTTCAACGGTTGAGGCCTGAGGCCCTGCCATGGGCTGGGCGCTGCCGGAGGATTGCCGTATAACGGGCAACAAACAGGAATTGGGCAACAAAGGATCCGCGGTTAAAGCTGATGAAGACGCCAAAACGTATAGAACCCCTGGTCGAAGATGGTCTGGTCGATGAGGTGATACGCCCCCTGATGAGCGGTAAAGAGGCGGCGGTCTACGTGGTGCGCTGTGGCAACGAGCTGCGCTGCGCCAAGGTCTACAAAGAGGCCAATAAACGAGGTTTCCGCCAGGCCGCCGAATACCAGGAGGGCCGCAAGGTCCGCAACAGCCGTGATGCCCGGGCCATGGCCAAGGGCTCCAAGTACGGTCGCAAGGGGCAGGAGGACGCCTGGCAGAACGCGGAAGTTGCGGCGCTGTTTCGCCTGGCCAGTGCCGGGGTGCGCGTGCCCAAACCGTATGACTTTCTCGAAGGCGTGTTGCTGATGGAACTGGTCACCGACGGCCAGGGCGACGTAGCGCCGCGTCTCAATGACGTCGACCTGCTGCCCGAGGACGCCCGCGAGTTCCACGCGTTCATGATCCAGGAAATCGTCAAGATGCTGTGCGCCGGCCTGGTGCATGGTGACCTGTCCGAATTCAACGTGCTGCTCGGTCCGGAAGGTCCGGTGATCATCGACCTGCCCCAGGCGGTGGATGCGGCCGGCAACAACCATGCGTTTCGCATGCTGGAACGGGACGTCGGCAACATGGCCGCCTACTTCGGCCAGTACGCGCCCGAGCTCAAGTTCAGCAAGTACGCCAAGGAAATGTGGGCGTTGTACGAGGAAGGCAAGCTGACCCCGGAAAGCCCGTTGACCGGTGAGTTCGATGATCCGGAAGACGCTGCCGACGTGGACGCGGTGATGCGCGAGATCAAGGCCGCCCTGGCGGAAGAAGCGCGGCGTCAGGCCCTGCTCAACGCCGAAGACGAGCCCCGGGGCGAAGAACCTCCGCCGCCCTGGATGCAGTGATTCGCTGGGTGGACGGGGGAGGTGGTTGCCCCCGATCTACCGTAACGGCTGCTACAGGCGAGCAGCCTGGAAGGTGTCGCAACGGTTGACGTTGCCTTCGTCGAAGCCCAGCCGGAACCAGCGCATGCGCTGCGCCGAGGTGCCATGGGTGAAGGAGTCCGGCACCACTTGTCCGCGTGTCTGCTTTTGCAGACGGTCATCGCCGATGGCATTGGCGGCGTTCAGCGCCTCTTCCAGGTCACCGGGCTCCAGCCAGTCCAGTCGCTGCTGGGCATGATGGGCCCAGACCCCCGCCAGGCAGTCGGCCTGCAGTTCCTGGCGAACCAGCAAGCCGTTATCCCCCTCCATCCGCTCGCCGCGCTGGCGCGCCGCGTTGACCTTGGCCGATACGCCCAGCAGGGTCTGCACGTGGTGGCCCACTTCATGGGCGATCACATAGGCCTGGGCAAAATCGCCGGCCGCGGCGAAGCGCTGTTCCAGTTCACGGAAGAATTCCAGGTCGAGGTACACCTGCTGGTCGCCCGGGCAGTAGAAGGGGCCGACCGCCGAACTGGCGAATCCGCAGGCAGAGTTCACGCCGCCGCTGAACAGCACCAGGGTCGGATCGCGGTACTGGCGATTGGCGCCCTGGAATATCTCGCGCCAGGTGTCTTCGGTGTCGCCGAGGATGGCCCGGACGAATTCCGATTGCTCATCGTTGGCCGGTGGCGCCTGTCGAGATGCAGGGGCGCTGCTCTGGGTGGCCTGGCCGGCCAATTGGCCGAGGATCTGCAGCGGGTCTTGGCCCATCAGCAGGCCGACGATCACCACGATGGCGATGCCGCCCAGGCTCAGCCCCTTGCCGCCGCCCATGCGCATGCCGCCACCGCTGCCGCGCGCATCCACCACGTTGTCGCTGCGTCGTGCCCGTTTCCAGCGCATTGCCTGCCTCCTGCTGCGTTCCCGTTTCTCAGTGTCGTCGCACTCCGGCGGCGGCGCCAGCCCGGCCGTCAGCGCGTCACTGGGCGGCGTACGAGGTGATCACGTGTTCAGCGCCTTTCTGGTCCAGGCCGATGACCTGGTAGGCATCACGGATGTTGCCGCGCTCCATGCCCGGGGAGCCGGTGGGCATGCCTGGCACGGCGGCGCCGAGCAGGTCGGGACGTTGGCGCAGCTTGAGGATGTCCGCTGCGGGTACATGGCCTTCGACGAACTTGCCGTCGATCACCCCGGTGTGACACGACGCCAGGCGCGGCGGCACGCCGAGCTCCTGCTTGACGGCGGCCATGTCCGGTTCGACGTGGTCATTGACGGTGAAACCGTTGTCCTGCAAGTGGCTGATCCAGGCCGTGCAGCAGCCGCAGTTGGCGTCACGATGGACGTCGATGGTCAGTGGTTCGGCGGCCTGGACGAAGCCGGCGAACAGGGCGGTGAGCATCATGATCGGGCGCATGCGGCGTACTCCTGTGGATAGACGCGTGAGCATAGCGCGCTGTGGCCGCCGCCCCAACATTGGCTGTTTGCGGATGCCCCCCAGGCGCCTATGCTGCGAAAACGATGGGCTCCGAGGTGAAGGCAATGCTGCTCGCACGTGTGATTCTGATCATCCAGATAGTGGCGCTGGCGGGCCTCGGTTTGGCGTACTTCATCCGCCCCCACGAAATGGCCAACCTCAGCGGCATGCTGTTGCTGGCGCCGGCCGCGGCCACCGATGTGCGTGCGTTCTATGGTGGGTTGCAGATCGGCCTGGCGGCCTTCCTGCTGCTGTCGCTTAGCCGTCTCGACCTGATGCGCAGCGCGCTGATGCTGCTGGTCCTGCTCTATTGCGCCCTGGCCCTGGCGCGTATTGGCGGGCTGTGGCTGGACGGCGGCGCCCAGCAGACCTTCAACCTGATTGCCTTGCTGATCGAGGTGGTGTCTGCCGGGCTGGCGTTCTGGGCTGTGCGCGTGCTGAACCGCGACTAGCGCCGCTCCAGCAGCACGCCGCTTTCCATGTGGTGGGTGTAGGGGAACTGGTCGAACAGGGCGCAGCGCGTCACTTTGTGGGTGTCGTTGAGCTGAGCGATGTTGGCGGCCAGGGTCTCCGGGTTGCAGGAGATGTAGAGGATGCGCTCGAAGCGGCGGGTCAGCTCGCAGGTGTCCGGGTCCATGCCGGCGCGCGGCGGGTCGACGAACACGCTGCCGAAGTCGTAGCTCTTCAGGTCGATGTCGGCCAGGCGGCGGAACGGCCGCACCTCGTTCAATGCTTCGGTCAGTTCCTCGGCGGACAGACGCACCAGGGTCACGTTGTCCACGGCGTTGTCGGCCAGGTTGGCCAGGGCCGCGTTGACCGATGACTTGCTGATTTCCGTGGCCAGCACCTTGCGCACGCGGGTGGCCAGGGGCAGGGTGAAATTGCCGTTGCCGCAGTACAGCTCCAGCAGATCGTCCTGGCGCTCGCCCAGCACGTCGTAGGCCCAGCCGAGCATCTTCTGGTTCACTTCGCCGTTGGGCTGGGTGAAGGCGCCTTCCGGCTGGCGGTAGCGGAAGGTCCGGCCCGCCACCTGCAGGGCTTCTTCCACGTAATCCTTGCCGATGACGATGCGCTTGCCCTTGGAGCGACCGACCAGGTTCACCTGCAGCTCGGCCGCCAGCTTCTCGGCTTCCGCCTGCCAGGCATCGTCCAGCGGGCGGTGGTAGCACAGGGTGACCAGGGCATCGCCGGATAGCGTAGTGAGGAACTCGACCTGGAACAGCTTGAAGCTCAGCGCCTTGTTGCCTTGCCAGGCCGCTTTCAGGCGCGGCATCAGCTCATTGATGCGGGTGCTGGCGATCGGGAAATCGTCGAAGAAGATCGGTGTGTGCTTGTCGCCGGCTTCGAACATCGCGTAGTGCCGGTCTTCGCCCTCGCGCCACAGGCGGAATTCGGCGCGCAGGCGGTAATGCTCGCGCGGCGACTCGAACACCTCCGGCGCAGGCGCGTCGAACGGCGCCAGCAGTTCGGCCAGGCGGGCCTTCTTCTCGGCGAGTTGGGCGTCGTAGCTGGCGGGGTCGAATGCGGGGCGGCTCATCGGTCACTCATGGGGCAGGAAAACGGGGGCGCTATTGTAGCGGAGCCGATGCCGCTGTGCCTTGGGTAGCTCGTCGGCGCGTGTTCCCAGAGTGGTGGGCTGAAGCCCACCCTACGGGATAACGGTTGTGTGGTGGGCTGAAGCCCACCCTACGGATAACGGTTGCCGCTTGTGTGGTGGGCTGAAGCCCACCCTACGGATAACGGTTGCTGCCTGTGTGGTGGGCTGAAGCCCACCCTACGGGTAACGGTTGCTGCTTGTAGGGTGGGCTTCAGCCCACCAGGTACTTAGAACAGCGCCAGCTTGATCACGCAGAAGACTGCCAGTGCCACCAGCATGCCGTTCAGCTCACGGGCACGGCCGGCCAGGGTCTTGGCGGCCACCCAGGTGATGAAGCCGAACGCGATGCCGGTGGCGATGGAGTAGGTCAGCGGCATGGCCAGTGCGGTGACGACCACGGGGGCGGCGACGGTGATGTCGTCCCAGTCGATCTCGGCCATGCCCGAGGCCATCAGCACGGCGACGAACAGCAGCGCCGGGGCGGTGGCGAAGGCCGGCACGCTACCGGCCAGCGGGGCGAAGAACAGGGCAAAGAGGAACAGGATGGCCACCACGATGGCGGTCAGGCCGGTGCGCCCGCCGGCACTGACGCCGGCTGCCGATTCGATATAGCTGGTGGTGGTGCTGGTACCCAGCAGCGAGCCGCCGAGCGCCGCGGTGCTGTCGGCGATCAGGGCGCGGCCCATCTTCGGCAGGTGGCCGTCCTTGCGCATCAGGCCGGCTTTCTTGGCCACGGCGATGAGGGTGCCGGAGTTGTCGAACAGGTCGACGAAGAGGAAGGCGAAGATCACGCTGATCAGGCCCACATCCAGCGCGCCGGCAATGTCCAGTTGCATGAAGGTCGGAGCCAGCGACGGCGGCATCGACACCACGCCGCCGAACTCGCTGACGCCGAGCAGGATGCTCAGCCCGGTGACCACCAGGATGCTGATCAGCACCGCGCCGGTAATGCGCAGGGCTTCCATGCCGATGATCAGGAAGAAGCCGAGGATTGCCAGCAGCGCCTGCGGGCTGCCCATGTCGCCCATGCCGACCATGGTCGCCGGGTTAGCGACGACGATGCCGGCGTTCTGCAGGGCGATCAGCGCCAGGAACAGGCCGATGCCGGCGGCGATGGCCGAGCGCAGCTCCAGCGGGATGCTGTTGATGATCCATTCACGGATCTTGAAGATCGACAGCAGGAAGAACAGGCACGCCGAGAGGAACACCGCGCCCAGCGCCACCTGCCAGGTGTGGCCCATGCCCAGCACCACGGTGTAGGTGAAGAAGGCGTTGAGGCCCATGCCCGGTGCGAGCGCGATAGGGTAGTTGGCGATCAGGCCCATGACGGCGGAGCCGAACGCGGCCGCCAGGCAGGTGGCGACGAACACGGCGCCCTTGTCCATGCCGGTTTCGCCCAGGATGCTCGGGTTGACGAAGAGGATGTAGGCCATGGTCAGGAAGGTGGTGACACCTGCGAGGACCTCGGTACGCACATTGGTGTTGTGCGCTTGGAGTTGGAACAGTCTTTCCAGCATGCTGGGCTCCCCATGGCGACAATCGCGCCGTTGACTAACTGACCGAAAGCAAAGCACATCCCGGGCCAGATGCAGGAATGTGCTGTGGATCAGAAAAAAGGCGCGCATCATAACAGCATGCCCTGAGACGGTGAATTTATGACCGGAGGGGCCGTTCGAGTTCTGCTTTGCGAGGAAATGAACATGACCACACGTGCCGTAATCACCGTTGCCGATGGGGTCGAAGACCTCGAATGCGTGACCCTGATCGATGTGCTGCGCCGCGCTGAAGTCGAGGTCGTGGTGGCCAGTATCGAAGGGCGCCGGATGATCACCTGCGCCCGTGGCACCCGGCTGACCGCCGATGCCATGCTGGTCGACGTGCTGGCCCAGGATTTTGACCTGATCGTACTGCCCGGCGGCATGCCGGGTGCCCAGCGCCTGGCCGAGCACGAACCCCTGGCCGAACGCGTGCGGCAGCAGGCTAAGGCCGGCAAGCTGTTCGCCGGTATTTGCGCCGCGCCTGCCGTGGCGCTTCAGCAGTATGGCGTGCTCAAGCAGCGGCGCATGACCTGCTACCCGAGCTTCAGTGACCGCCTGAGCGGCTGCACCTTCGTCGACCAGCCGGTGGTGGTCGACGGTAACTGCATCACCAGCCAGGGCCCCGGCACCGCCCTGGAATTCGCTCTGACCCTGGTCGAGCAGCTGCGTGGCAAGGGTACGCGGCGCCAGGTGGCGGAGGCCATGCTGGTTGGCTAGCCGCACGATGCTTCTTCACGCGGAGCGATGCTGACACGGTGCACCGTGTGAAGAGCGACCCGATCCCGGTACGTTTTTCCACTGTCTAGGTGATTCTTCCTTTACTGAGCCCGGCCGGCCCGCTGTAATGGCGCGCCGGCCGACGAGCACACCCGATTCGCGGCCGTACCCCTCGCATAAGGAGCTTGCGGCCAGATGATCGTCGGAATAGACCTCGGTACCACCAACAGCCTCGTGGCAGTCTGGGACGGCGAAACCGCCCGGTTGGTGCCCAATGCCCTCGGCAGCCTGCTCACGCCCAGTGTGGTTGGCCTGGATAACGAGGGGCATCTGGTGGTCGGCGATATCGCCCGCGAGCGTCTGCAAACCCACCCGCACCTGACCGCATCCCTGTTCAAGCGGCACATGGGCAGTGCCCAGAACACACGCCTGGGATCGCGTACGTTCCGTCCCGAAGAACTGTCGGCCATGGTCCTGCGCAGCCTCAAGGAAGACGTGGAGCGCGCCTACGGCCAGCCGGTGACCGAAGCGGTGATCAGCGTGCCGGCCTATTTCAGCGACGCCCAGCGCAAGGCCACGCGCATTGCGGGCGAGCTGGCCGGTCTCAAGGTCGAGAAACTGATCAACGAACCCACCGCTGCTGCCCTGGCCTATGGCCTGCACCAGAAGGGCGAGGCGACTTTCCTGGTGTTCGACCTGGGCGGTGGCACGTTCGACGTTTCGGTGCTGGAGCTGTTCGAAGGGGTCATGGAGGTGCGCGCCAGCGCCGGTGACAACTTCCTCGGCGGTGAGGATTTCGATGATGCGGTGGCGGCTCATTTCGTCAGCGCCCTGGCGGGTCAGGACCTGCCGGATGCCAACCAGCCGGCGATCCATCAGCGTCTGCGCCGTGAGGCCCAGCGCGTGCGACATGCTCTCGGCCAGCAGAGCGAGGCGGTGTTCCAGCTGCGTGAGGACGGCCGCGAGTGGACGCTGCCGCTGAGCCAGGAACAACTGCTGAACATCTGCGAGCCGTTGCTCGAACGCCTGCGCGCGCCTATCGAGCGCGCCCTGCGTGACGCGCGGATCAAGGTCGCCGATCTCGATGAAGTGCTGCTGGTCGGAGGCACCACGCGCATGCCGCTGGTGCGCAAGCTGGTGGCCAGCCTGTTCGGGCGTTTCCCGGCCATGCACCTGAACCCGGACGAAGTGGTCGCCCAGGGCGCGGCTGTCCAGGCGGCACTGAAGGCCCGCGACGCCACGCTGGAAGAAGTGGTGCTGACCGACGTCTGCCCCTACAGTCTCGGCGTCGAGATCTCCAAGACCGTCGGCACTCAGCAGCAGAGCGGCCACTACCTGCCGATCATCGAGCGCAACTGTGTGGTGCCGGTCAGCCGGGTGAAAAGTGTGCAGACGCTCTACGACGGGCAAAAACAGGTCAGCGTGCGCATCTTCCAGGGCGAGAGCCGGCTGGTGGCCAACAATATCTTCCTCGGTGAGCTGGATATCGACGTGCCGTCCCGGCCTGCTGGCGAAGTGTCGCTGGATATCCGCTTCACCTATGACATCAACGGCCTGCTTGAGGCCCAGGTGGACACGACGCTGACCGGCGAAAGCCGTCGCCTGGTGATCGAGAACAATCCCGGTGTGCTGACGCCCGAGGAAATCGCCGAGCGTTTCGCGGCGCTGCAGGCGCTCAAGGTTCATCCCCGCGACCAGCAGGTCAACAGCGCACTGATGGCGCGCATGGAGCGCCTGTACCAGGAGTGCCTGGGGGATGCGCGCGACCATGTGGGGCAACTGGCGGCGCACTTCGCCAGCATCCTGGAACGCCAGGACGAGCGTGAAATCCGTGAAACCCGTACTGAGTTGGCCGCACGCCTGGATTCCATCGAGCACGGGTACTGAGGCGCACATGAATCCGTGGGAACTGTTCGGCCTGGATGTCGAGACCGATACGCGCAGCATCAAGCGTCGCTATGCCCAACTGCTCAAGCAGTACCGCCCGGACGAAGACGCCGAGGCCTTTCAGCGCCTGCGCGAGGCGTATGAATATGCCCTGGCGTGGGTGGACCGTGAGGTGCGCGAGCCCGAGCCCGAGCTGTCGGTCGAGGCCGCTCCCTGGCATCAGCCCCTGACACCAGCGCTGTTCGACAGCGGCCAGCCTACTTACGCGCCGCTTACCTACACGCCGCAGCAGAGCAGCGATGAGCACGCCTGGGTTCGGTCCTTGCCGGATACCTGTGAGTCCCTGGACGACGCACTCGACCAGGCGCGCCAGGCCCAGCAGGAGCCGGCTCTGCAACTGGAGCTGCTGCGGCGTTGCCAGGAACCGGGGGAGCAGGCCATCGAGACGCTGCGCTGGGCGATGGACCGCCTGAATTGGCTGTCGCCCTGGCAGGCCGATTATCTGCCGCTGGCCAGCATGAATGGGCTGGCCGAGCGTCTGTTGAATGCCGAACTGTGGATGTGGTGGTCGCAAATCGAAGGCGGCGAAGAGGATGCCGTCCTCGAGACCGTAGCGCTGTTGCTTGCAGAGCCCTGGATGCAACCCTTCGACCGGCGCAACCAGGTGCAGCAAGGGTTGCTGGAGATACTTGAAAAAGGCGACGGCTGGTCGCTGAATTTTTTCGACGGGCTGTGCCAGCTCTTCGGCTGGGATGAGGCACGGGGCCAGATTCCCTGCGACAGCGAGCGCTGGGAGCGACTCTGCTCGCACAGCGCTGGGCTGATGCTCCGAGAGGATCTGCACCGCTGGCTGGGCGAAGATCGACCGGAGTTTGCGCAGGCACGTGCCGCCTGGCTGCTGCTCAAACCGATGAAGGCGGGTGAACGCCGCAAGCTGGTCGACGGCTTCGATGACGCCGACTGGCAGGCCTGCGACGCGCTGGCCCAGCGAGTGGAGCAGCAGGAGGCGGCACTCGATCATCCGGGTGCGTCCTACCTGCAGCAGTGGCGAGAATGGCGGCCGGGCAGTGGCTGGCGACAGTTGTATCCGCTGTTGTGGGGATGCATGTGTCTGGTGCTGTTCCTGCTGGCCCGCACGGCCCCCATCCAGGACCTGGCCGACCTGATTGTCTCCGTGGGCGTTGTGATGGCGATCGTCACGGCCTTGCTGATGGTATTGCGGCTGTTCATCAACGGCTGGAACCGCTTTGCCAGGTGGCGCGTGCTGTTCGATGTCGGGATCAGCCTGCGGTTACTGCCGGCCGGTTTGGTGCGGGGTGGCAGCGGCCTCCTGTTGCTGCGGCATATCGCGCCCAGCGTGTTCTTTGCCGCGCTGACATTCGGCTGGACGCCCGGGGCGTTCCAGTCGTCTGCGCTGGCGTTGCTGACGCTCATCCTGTGCGTACAGTTCCTCGATGTCGCCTCGCGCGGCGGCGCACCGGCGTCCTGGCTGATCCTGGCCTGGCGGCAATTGGCACAGTTGGGCAAGCACCTACTGATCTGGGTGGTGATCCTGGTACTGGTTGCCGTGCTGTCACGGATGTTCATGGGGCCGAAGGCGCCGGATCTCGATTTCAGCGCCCCCCGTCCTGCTGAGAGACCTGCTGATAGCCTGACCGTTTGCCAGCGTCCCACCGACGCGAACCGGCAGGCCTGCGTCGATGCCATGCAGATGGTGCAAGAGGCCATGCAGCGGGCCGAGCAGGCGCATGCACAGAAGCAGGTGCCTTAGCGGCAGGGGACGCGGTGCCCCTTAGGGAGTCACCGCGGCCAGGCCTCGCTAGGGCGTCTTCGGCTCGCCCGCCAGCGGGGCGTGCATGTGGTCGCGGGTGGCCAGGGCGGGGAACAGCTTGATCCACAGCCCGGTCACCACGATGGCGCCGACGCCACCGATCAGCACTGCCGGTACGGTGCCGAACCAGCTGGCTGTGACCCCGGCGCGGAAGTCGCCCAGCTGGTTCGAGGCGCCGATGAACAGGCCGTTCACCGCGCCCACGCGGCCACGCATTTCATCCGGGGTCTGCAGCTGCACGAAGGCGCCGCGAATCACCATGCTGATCATGTCGGCGGCGCCGAGCACCACCAGGGTCGCCAGGCTGAACCACAGCGAGGTGGACAGGCCGAAACCGATGGTCGCCACGCCGAAGATCGCCACCGAGGAGAACATCACCGGGCCGACGCGTCGCTCGATCGGGTTGCGCGCCAGCCATACCGACATCAGCAGCGCGCCCACCGCGGGTGCCGAGCGCAGCAGGCCCAGGCCCCAGGGGCCGGTGAGCAGGATGTCCTTGGCGAACACCGGGAGCAGCGCTGTGGCGCCGCTGAGCAGCACGGCCATCATGTCCATGGAGACCGCGCCGAACACTTCCGGGCGGCTGCGAATGAAGCGGAAACCTGCCAGCAGCGACTCCACGGAGACCTTCTGCTTCAACGGCTTCTGTTGCGACGGCAGGCTGAGCATCAGGCTCAGGGCGATGACGTACAGCACCGATGCCGGGCCATACACCCAGGCAGAATCCACGGCATAGAGCAAACCGCCCAGCGCTGGAGCGATGATGGTGGCGCTTTGCATGGCCGAAGCCGAAGCGGCCACGGCGGCCGGGAACAGGCCGGGCGGCACGATGTTCGGCAGCAACGCCTGGGTGGTCGGCATCTCGAAGGCGCGGGCGGTGCCGAGCAGGAAGGCGATGGCGAAGATCATTTCCCGGCTGATGCCGCCGGTGCTGCTGCTTATCAGCAGGGCCACGGCGATCAAGCCCTGGGCGCCCTGGCAGAGCGCGGCGACCTTGCGTCGGTCGAAGCGGTCCGCGACGTGGCCGGTGATCAGGATGAAGAGGATCTTCGGCAGAAACTCGATCAGCCCCACCAGGCCGAGGTCGAACACGCTGCCGGTCAGGGTGTACATCTGCCAGCCGATGGCCACGGTAATCATCTGGAAACCACTGGCGGTGAACACGCGGGCCAGCCAGAAGGCGATGAATGGACGGTGATGACGCAGGAGAAGCGTGCCGTGGGTGCTCATACGGTAGATAGCTAGCTACTGGAATGGGTCGCCAGCCTAGCATGCCAGCAGGGGGCGGGCTCCATGGTGGTGCAGAGAAAACACTGTTGCGCCGGTGATACTTGCGCGACAAATAACCACAGCGTTGGGTGGGACGGCTGCGAGTACTCTTTACTGCATGATTGATTCAGGTCAAAACCATCGTTTGGTTTTTACTATGGGGCTCCCTTGGCCTCGCCCGTCTTATCTCCCCGCATTAAAACAAGAACAATTCCGTCTCCTGAAGCTCCAAGCTGTGCACAGGACTGTGCTCCAAGTAACCTGACTGAGGATGTTCTATGTTCGGTTTAGAGGCGTTAGATCTCGCCCGAATCCAGTTCGCGTTCACCATCTCCTTCCATATCGTCTTCCCGGCGATCACCATCGGTCTGGCCAGTTATATGGCCGTACTGGAAGGCCTGTGGCTGAGAACCAACGAAAGCGTGTACCGCGACCTTTACCATTTCTGGTCGAAGATCTTCGCCGTCAACTTCGGCATGGGCGTAGTGTCCGGCCTGGTCATGGCTTACCAGTTCGGCACCAACTGGAGCGCGTTCTCCGATTTTGCCGGCGCGGTCACCGGGCCCTTGCTGACTTACGAGGTGCTGACCGCATTCTTCCTGGAAGCCGGCTTCCTGGGTGTCATGCTGTTCGGCTGGAACCGCGTTGGCCCGGGCCTGCACTTCTTCTCCACGGTGATGGTAGCCCTCGGTACGCTGGTCTCGACCTTCTGGATTCTCGCGTCCAACAGCTGGATGCACACCCCGCAGGGCTACGAAATCATCGACGGCCGGGTAATCCCGGTGGACTGGTTCGCGGTGGTCTTCAACCCGTCCTTCCCGTATCGCCTGGCACACATGGCAACCGCTGCGTTCCTGGCCACGGCGTTCTTCGTCGGCGCCTCGGCGGCCTGGCACCTGCTGCGCGGCCGCGACAATCCAGCGATTCGCAAGATGCTCTCGATGGCCATGTGGATGGCCCTGCTGGTGGCGCCGATCCAGGCTGTGATCGGTGACTTCCACGGTCTCAACACCCTCAAGTACCAGCCGGCCAAGATCGCCGCGATCGAAGGGCACTGGGAAAACATCGGTGACGAGCCGACCCCGCTGATCCTGTTCGGCTGGCCGGACATGGAGCGCGAGGAAACCCGCTTTAAAGTAGAGATTCCGGCGCTGGGCAGCCTGATCCTGACCCACAGCCTGGATAAACAGGTGCCGGCGCTGAAGGAGTTCGCTCCGGAAGACCGGGCGAATTCGACCATCGTGTTCTGGACCTTCCGGGTCATGGTCGGCCTGGGCATGCTGATGATCGTCACCGGTATCTGGGCCTTGTGGCTGCGCTTCCGCGGACGACTGTTCGAAAGCCGGCCGTTCCTGCACATGGCACTGTGGATGGGGCCGTCGGGCATCATCGCGATTCTCGCCGGGTGGTACACCACCGAGATCGGTCGTCAGCCATGGATCATCCACGGGTTGATGCGCACGGCGGACGCGTCGTCGGGGCACAGCTTCGCGCAGATGAGCCTGACCCTGATCATGTTCGTGGTGGTCTATTTTGCCCTGTTCGGCGTTGGTATCAGCTACATGCTGCGCCTGGTGCGCAAAGGGCCGATTACCGACGAAGGCAAGGAAACCGCAGATGGCGGGCCGGGTCAGAAACGTACGCCTGCGCGTCCGCTGTCGGCTGCCAAGGAAGACCTCGAAGAGGGTGGCAGTGATGCCCCCCATGAAAGGAGTTGAATATGGGTATTGATCTCTCGCTGATCTGGGCCGTGATCATCGTCTTCGGCATCATGATGTATGTGGTCATGGACGGCTTCGACCTGGGCATCGGCATCCTCTTTCCCTTCGTCGAAAGCGAAGGGGAACGCGATGTGATGATGAATACCGTGGCGCCAGTCTGGGACGGTAACGAAACCTGGCTGGTGCTGGGCGGGGCGGCGCTGTTCGGCGCGTTCCCGCTGGCCTACGCGGTGGTGCTGAGCGCGCTCTACCTGCCGCTGATCTTCATGCTGCTGGGGCTGATCTTCCGCGGCGTGGCGTTCGAATTCCGGTTCAAGGCCAAGGCGGAAAAGCGTCATATCTGGGACAAAGCGTTCATCGGCGGCTCGCTGGCGGCAACCTTCTTCCAGGGGGTGGCGCTGGGGGCTTACATCGACGGTTTCGAGGTGGTGGACCGGGCATACGCCGGCGGTGCATTCGACTGGCTGACACCGTTCTCGATGTTCTGCGGTGTGGCGCTGATCGCGGCGTATGCCTTGCTCGGCTGTACCTGGCTGATCATGAAGACCGAAGGCCGTCTGCAGAAGCAGATGCATGACCTGGCCCGCCCGCTGGTGTTCGTGGTGCTGGCGGTGACCGGCGCAGTCAGCATCTGGACGCCGCTGGCCCACGCCGATATCGCCGAGCGCTGGTTCAGCCTGCCGAACCTGTTCTGGTTCATGCCCGTGCCCGTGCTGGTGCTGCTGTGCACCTGGCAACTGCTGCGCGCGGTGGCCGAGAACGCCAACTACCGGCCGTTCCTGCTGACCCTGACCTTGATCTTCCTGGGTTACAGCGGTCTGGGTATCAGCCTGTGGCCGAACATCATCCCGCCGTCGATCAGCATCTGGGAGGCCGCCGCGCCGCCGCAGAGCCAGGGCTTCATGCTGGTCGGTGCGCTGTTCATCATCCCCATCATCCTGATGTACACCGCGTGGAGCTATTACGTGTTCCGCGGCAAGGTGACCGAAGACGATGGCTATCACTGAGGGCAGGGCGATGACCGATATCGAAGAGAAAAAACCGCTGTGGCAGCGGCTCGGCTGGCTGGTCGCGATCTGGACCGGCAGCGTCCTGGCCCTTGGCGCGGTGTCCTACCTGCTGCGCCTGTTTATGCAGGCTGCGGGGATGGGCACGCCATAACGCCGGGTGCGTTTTTCGTAGTTCGTAGGTGAGCTACGCGGCACCCGGATAGTTGTTCTTAGGGTGGGTTGGGTGCGTGTCTGGAAAGTAGGCGTTGCACCTATTCCTGTCGCACAGTTCAGGTGGGCTGAAGCCCACACCTCTCCCTGCCGCACCGTAACCCACCAGCGGTTGTTGGCCGTGAGCCTGTCTGGTGGGCTACGCGGCACGCGGATAACAGTGTGGCTTTGAGGCAAGTGGAGTAGTGCCGCTAACCCACCCTACGGTCGTGGCAGATAGCCCGGGCAGCTGAGCACGGGCCTATTTGGTTGCCTTGAGCACCACGAACTTCGGGTTGGCCGCGACCTGTTCGACGCCACGGAACAGGCGTTTCAGCTTGGCGTGGTAACCCAGGTGGCGGTTGCCGACGATCCACAACTCCCCCCCGGTAACCAGCGCGGCACGCGCCTGCTGGAACATGCGCCAGGCCAGAAAGTCACCGACGACCTGCTGCTGGTGGAAGGGCGGGTTGCACAGCACCAGATCCAGCGAGTCGGGCTCCTGCTCAGCCAAGCCATCACCGGCTCGAATCACCACCGGACGCTCGCCCAGCGCCGCCCGCCAGTTCGCCTCTGCCGATTGCACGGCCATGTAGGACTCATCCACCAGCGTCAGCTCGGCCAGCGGGCTGCCCAGTGCGTAGGCGATGCCCAGCACGCCGTTGCCGCAGCCGAGATCGGCGGCGCGCACCCGGCTGAGGTGCTTGGGCAGGTGCGGAAGAAAGGCCCGGGTACCGATGTCCAGGCCTTCCCGGCAGAACAGGTTGGCGTGGTTCACCAGCTCCAGGGCCGGTTTTTCCAGGCTGTAGCGGGTCGGGTAGGGCGACTGCGGTGCCGGGCGTTCGCTGGGTGTGGCGAACAGCAGGCGCGCCTTTTTTACCGCCAGCGAAGCCTGCACCGGGCCGATGTAGCGCTCCAGCAGGTCGCCTGCGGCCCTTGGCAGGTGCTTGATCATCGCGCCGGCCACCACCTGAGCGCCCGGCGCCAGTTGCCCGTGCAGCCGGATCAGTTGTTCCTCCAGCAGGGCGAGGGTCTTGGGCACGCGAATCAGCACCCAGTCGAACGGGCCCTGGGCCACGGCGCTGGCCGGTACGAACGCCACGGCTTCTGCCGGCAGGGCGTTGCGCGCCAGGTTGCTGGTCAGCCCCAGGTGACCCAGGTGGGAGTCGCCGCTGCTGGTCACCTTCGCCTTGCCCGCCAGGCTGGCGGCCAGTGCACCGAAGCTGTCGTTGAGCACCAGCACCCTGGCGTCGGGTGCCAGGCCCTGTTCGTGCAGGTGGGCGAGCAGGTACTCGTCGGCGGCGTCGAACGCCTGCAGCTGCTCGGCCTGCTGCTCGGGTTGGCGAACCAGGTCGAGCTGGGCGAAAGGGGTAACGAATAACGGCATCGAAAGGCTCGCAATACAAAAGGGGCGGCGTCACCCGGGTATTTTGGCACGCCCACGGCAGGATTTTCCTTAAAGTGCGGGTTGGTTGGGGTTATGCGCACTTGTAGTGCGGCGCCACTTCACGAAAAATTGCCGTCTGTCCGGCTGGGTCGCGTTCAAGACCGATGGGTCACCCCCCCGGAACAGCATGCCAACAATAACTGGGCGTCGGCTGCCACAGCCTGAGCAGACCCGGTATCTCTTTTGGACGCGCAGCGCGTAACCGCGCCGTCGCCGCTCCATGACAGCCAACTTTCTATTGTCGGGCCAGCGCCTGTGCGCTCGCCTGCCGGTGTTTTATTGCTCAAGGGTGCATCATGTTCAAGTCCGTTCTTACCGCAGTTCTCGCCACGACACTGGCGTTCGCCTCGACCGCGAACGCCCGCGATCCGATCGTCATCAAGTTCTCCCACGTGGTCACCGACGATACGCCCAAGGGCCGCGGTGCCCTGATGTTCCAGAAGCTGGTGGAAGAGCGCCTTGCCGGCCAGGTGAAGGTCGAGGTCTATTCGAATTCGACGCTGTTCGGCGATGCTGACGAGCTGGAAGCCCTGCGTTCGGGCAAGGTGCAGTTGCTGGCGCCGTCGCTGTCCAAGTTCGAGCAGTACACCAAGCAGTTGCAGGTGTTCGACCTGCCGTTCCTGTTCGATGACCTGGAAGCGGTCAAGCGCTTCCAGAAGCGCGAAAAGAGCCGCGAACTGCTGCGCTCCATGGCCAAGCACGACATCTACGGCCTGGCGTACTGGAACAACGGCATGAAGCAGCTTTCCGCCACCCGTGCCCTGCATGTGCCCACTGACGCCCAGGGCCTGGCGTTCCGTATCCAGTCTTCGGCTGTGCTTGAAGCGCAGTTCGGTGCGGTTGCCGCGACCAGCAAGCGGATCGCCTTCGGTGAAACCTTCCGTGCACTGCAGAGCGGCACCGTGCAGGGCGCAGAAAACCCCTGGTCGAACATCGCCAGCCAGCGGATCGACACCGTGCAGCCGTTCATCACCGAGAGCAACCACGGTTCCCTGAACTACATGCTGATCAGTAATTCGAAGTTCTGGATCAGCATCCCGTACCAGGTGCGCATCCAGCTGGAAGCGATCATCGAAGAGGTGACGTTCGCGGTGAACAAGGAAGCTGAAATGCTGAACCAGAAAGGGCGCGAGCAGATCGCCGCGGCCGGCAACAGCAAGCTGATCCCCCTGACCGACGCAGAGCGTGAAGCCTGGCGCGTTGCCATGCGTCCGCTGTGGAAAACCTTCGAGGCCGATATCGGTGCCGATGTGATCCGCGCGGCGCAGATCGTCAACCGTCGCTGATTGCCCCCTTCCTGTCGGCGGCGCCAAAAGCCCTTGAGCTTGCGGGTGTTTCGCCGACGGGCTTTGCGCGACACTGGGGGCATGAACCAGACCGGGAGCCCCCATGTCCGCCAGTGAAGAGAAATTCACCCGCGAAACCTTGCTCGACGTGCAGACCCTGACGCCGAGCCTGTTCACCTTGCGCACCACGCGCGATAAGGGCTTCCGCTTCCGGGCGGGGCAATTCGCCCGGCTTGGCGTGCAGAAAGCCGACGGCTCGGTGTTCTGGCGTGCCTATTCGATGGTGTCAGCGCCCCACGACGAGTTCCTCGAATTCTTCTCGATCGTTGTGCCGGGCGGCGAATTCACCTCCGAACTGAGCCAGCTCAAGACCGGCGACTCCCTGTTCGTCGACAAACAAGCCTTTGGTTATCTCACCCTCGACCGCTTCATTGGCGGCCGCGATCTGTGGCTGCTGGCCAGTGGCACCGGCCTGGCGCCGTTCCTGTCGATCCTGCAGGACTTCGAGGTCTGGGAGCGTTTCGAGCGCATCGTGCTGGTCTACAGCGCACGTACCGCAGCCGAATTGGCCTATCAGCCGCTGATTCACGGCCTGCGCGAGCAGGAACACCTGGCCGAATACGCTGACAAGCTGGCTTACCTGCCATTGGTCACCCGCGAAAAGGCCCCCGGCTGCCTGCACGGGCGTATCACCACGCTGCTCGACAGCGGCGAGCTGGAACAGGCGGCGGGGCTGGCCCTGAGCCCCGAACACTCGCGGCTGATGATCTGCGGCAATCCGCAGATGATCGATGACACTCGCCAGCGTCTGAAGGCGCGGGACCTTCAGTTGAGCCTGACGCGCCGGCCGGGTCAGGTGGCGGTGGAGACCTACTGGTAAAAAAAAGTTACGAATGGGGCTTTAGCAGATGTGACCAAGTGGATTAGATTGATCGGCCGTTATTACCGTTCACGGATCTCATGGACAGTGACAGTTGTAGACCGCCCTCGCCATCACGGTTGAGGGCGCGGACTTCCTCCGGCGACGCCTCCTGGCGTACGTCCCTCCGGCAGCCTCGTGCTGCACGTTTTTCCCCACAGCCAGCCGCTTGCGTACGTGTCGCATTCTTGCGTCGCGCGTCTTGCCGTGTCCGACTTTTACCCGAGAGAGCACCGCACTAAATGGAATGGATCGCTGATCCCACGGCCTGGTTGGGCCTGTTGACCCTGATCGTCCTGGAAATCGTCCTGGGCATCGATAACCTGGTATTCATCGCCATCCTCGCCGACAAGCTGCCGCCCGAGCAGCGTGACCGCGCGCGCCTGATCGGTCTGAGTCTGGCGATGATCATGCGCCTGGGCCTGCTGGCCAGTATCGCGTGGCTGGTCACGTTGACCGAGCCGCTGATCGACGTGTTCGGCAAAACCTTCTCCGGCCGTGACCTGATCATGCTGTTCGGTGGTGTGTTCCTGTTGTTCAAGGCCACCATGGAACTGCACGAACGCCTCGAAGGGCGGACCCACCAGCATGGCGGCAGCAAGGTGTATGCGCGCTTTTGGCCGGTGGTGGCGCAGATCATCGTGCTGGACGCGGTGTTCTCCCTGGACGCGGTCATTACCGCGGTGGGCATGGTCGAGCACCTGCAGGTGATGATGATCGCCGTGGTGATTTCCATGGGTCTGATGATCGTTGCCAGCAAGCCGCTGACCGCCTTCGTCAACGCACGCCCTACAGTGATCATGCTGTGCCTGGGCTTCCTGATGATGATCGGCTTCAGCCTGACCGCCGAAGGCCTGGGCTTCCACATCCCGAAAGGCTACCTGTACGCCGCCATCGGCTTCTCGATCCTGATCGAGGTGTTCAACCAGCTGGCCCGTTCGCGCCGCCGGCGCAGCCTGCAGGGCGAGCGTGGCATGCGTGAGCGCACGGCCCACGCGGTGATGCGTCTACTGGGCGGCAAATTTCAGGCCGACGAAGTCGGTGAGGATATCGCCGACATGCTCGAGGGCGGCGAAGGCGAAGCGGTGCTGTTCGACCGCCGTGAGCGGGTGATGATCAGTGGTGTATTGAGCCTGGCCGAGCAATCGATCAAGAAGGCCATGACCGACCGTATGGAAGTCGACCGGATCAACCTGGACGACCCGCTGGAAAGCATCCACCAGAAGCTGCTGGAGTCGCCGCACTCGCGCCTGCTGGTGTCGCGTGGCGACGCGGCGGATGAGCCGCTGGGCTACATCCACAAGAAAGAGCTGTTCAAGGAGCTGCTCAAGGGCCAGCAGCCGGATATCGAAAGCCTGGTGCGTGCGCCGGTCAACCTGCCGGACAGCGCGTCGGTGCTCAGCGCCCTGGAGCAGATGCGCCAGGCCTCGACCCATGTGGCGTTCGTGGTCAACGAGTTTGGCGGTTTCGAAGGCTTGCTGACCCTGACCGACATCTTGGAAGCGATTGCCGGTGAGTTGCCGGATGCCAGCGAGGTGGATGGGCCGGATATCGAGCCTGTCGACGGTGGTTACCACGTCAGCGGGGCGCTCAACCTGGCGGTGCTGCGTGATCGCGTGGGCTTCAAGGCCAAGCCGACCGATGACTACCAGACCCTGGCAGGGCTGGCGATGAGCCTGCTTGACCGCCTGCCGCTTATCGGCGATGAGGTGGAATACGCCGACTGGGTGCTGACTATTATCGAGGTCAAGGACCGGCGCGTGGCCAAGCTGCTGCTCAAACCCAAGGCTGAGTGATTTCAGCCCAAAAAAACGGCGCCTTCGGGCGCCGTTTTTTTATCTGCTTATTCCCTGTTCTGCTGGGCTTTGAGCAGGTCGCGGATTTCGCTGAGCAGTTCCTGCTCCTTGGTCGGCGCTGCCGGGGCGGCTGGCGCGGCTTCCTCTTCACGTTTGAGCCGGTTCAGACCCTTGATGCCCATGAAGATGGCGAACGCGATGATGGTGAAGTCGATGACGGTCTGGATGAACTTGCCGTAGGCCAGGGTCACGGCCGGCAGGTCACCCTGGGCCTCCTTGAGCACGATGGCCAGGTCGGAGAAGTCCACCCCGCCGATCAGGATGCCCAGCGGCGGCATGACCACGTCGCCCACGAAGGAGGAGACGATCTTGCCGAATGCGGCGCCGATGATGATACCGACGGCCATGTCGACCACGTTGCCCTTGACGGCGAAGGCTTTGAATTCGCTGAGGATGCTCATGGACTGCTCCTTGATGTGAGGCTGGTTTCTGGCGGGAGGGGTGTTGGTTAACGGACTCTGTCGCGGGCAGGCGGTTCCGCTCGATTGTCATGGCCAGTCTATCCAGTGCCAGGTGCGGACGGTAGGGCGGCTGCACGGCCTATCGCCCGTGCGCAACGCCTCTACGCCGCGATTGACCCGGATCAACAGACCGCGCGGGATACCAAATTAGAGTGGCAGAAATTTCAGCAAATGGGAGCATTGCCATGCATATCGATTACTCCGCCCAGTCCGAACCGGACTTCCAGCGCCTGCGCCGCAACCCGGCTTACGCTGCTCTGGCCGAGCAGTACGAGGACGTCATCCGTCGCATCGCGCGTATCGAAGACGGTATCGAACGCCCCGATGGCGTGCCGCTGTCGGCGCTCAAACTGCGGCGCTCCGGCCTGCGCGAAGACCTGGTGCGGCTGCAGCGCAAGACCGAAGAGGGCTGCTGCAACTGCGGTCGCAACTGTTCAGGCTGAGCGCCGTCGGTCGCAAGGTCGCATCTGCCGTCGATGGTCTAAGGTCAATGCTGAACATCCACACCAAGAGGAGTGACCCATGACCGCTGAGCACAATCTGCGTGAGGAGTTTCGCGAGTTCGGAGACCAACTGACCGAGCGCCGCCGCACGAATCCGGGCTTCGATGGCCTGGTGGGGCGTTATCAGGACCTGGACAAACGCATCGTCGACCTCGAGTCAGGCAACCAGCCTTTCGATGATGAAACCCTCGGTCGTCTGCGCCGCGAGCGCGTGTTGCTCAAGGACAAGATCGTCCTGCAACTGACATCGCCCTAGGCGCCGCCGTGCGCTTTCGCTGATCCCCACGGCGCGGCCGGGCCATCCGGCTGCGCCCCTTCATCCGTTGAGCGACCTGCCTCGCTGCGCTGCCAGATGAAACCGCTGGCGGTCTGCGGGTGGCAAGGACTGTGATTTTATCCAGTTATTCGGTATCGTTTCGGCCTTCGCTCATCAGGCAGGACGACTTCACATGGCCAAGGCCAAGCGCATGTATGGCTGCACCGAATGCGGTGCCACCTTTCCCAAATGGGCCGGCCAGTGCGGCGAGTGCGGCGCCTGGAACACCCTGGTGGAAACCATGCTCGATGCCACGTCCAGCACCCCCAGCGGCCGCACTGGCTGGGCCGGGCAGCAAGCGCAGCTGAAGACCCTGGCTGAGGTCAGCGTCGAAGAAATGCCCCGTTTCTCCACCGCATCCGGCGAGCTGGACCGTGTGCTGGGTGGTGGCCTGGTGGATGGTTCGGTGGTGCTGATCGGCGGTGACCCGGGCATCGGCAAGTCGACCATTCTGCTGCAGACCCTGTGCAACATCGCCACGCGCTTTCCGGCCCTGTACGTCACGGGTGAGGAGTCGCAGCAGCAGGTGGCCATGCGCGCCAGGCGCCTGGGTTTGCCGGAAGACAAGCTCAAGGTCATGACCGAGACCTGCATCGAGACCATCATCGCCACGGCGCGGGTGGAAAAGCCCAAGGTCATGGTGATCGACTCGATCCAGACGATTTTCACCGAACAGCTGCAATCGGCACCGGGCGGCGTGGCCCAGGTGCGCGAGAGTGCTGCGTTGCTGGTGCGTTTCGCCAAGCAGAGCGGCACGGCAATCTTCCTGGTGGGCCACGTGACCAAGGAAGGCGCGCTGGCTGGCCCGCGCGTGCTGGAGCACATGGTCGACACGGTGCTGTATTTCGAGGGGGAGTCCGATGGGCGCCTGCGCCTGCTGCGGGCGGTGAAGAACCGCTTCGGCGCGATCAACGAACTGGGCGTTTTCGGCATGACCGACAAAGGCCTGAAGGAGGTCACCAACCCCTCGGCGATCTTCCTCACCCGCGCCCAGGAAGAAGTGCCCGGCAGCATCGTCATGGCGACCTGGGAAGGCACCCGGCCGATGCTGGTGGAAGTGCAGGCGCTGGTCGATACCAGCCACATGGCCAACCCGCGCCGTGTGACCCTGGGCCTCGACCAGAATCGCCTGGCGATGCTGCTGGCGGTGTTGCACCGTCACGGCGGCATTCCCACCTATGACCAGGACGTCTTTCTCAACGTGGTCGGCGGGGTGAAGGTGCTGGAAACCGCATCGGACCTGGCGCTGATGGCCGCGGTCATCTCCAGCCTGCGCAACCGGCCCCTGGCCCATGACCTGCTGGTGTTTGGCGAAGTGGGGCTGTCGGGGGAAATCCGCCCGGTGCCGAGCGGTCAGGAACGCCTCAAGGAGGCGGCCAAGCATGGCTTCAAGCGGGCCATCGTGCCCAAGGGCAACGCTCCGAAAGAAGCGCCAGCAGGCCTGGAAGTCATTGCCGTGACCCGCCTCGAACAGGCGCTGGACGCCTTGTTCGAGTAACCGTGATGAAGGGCGAGGGCGCTCAGTCGTCCTCGCCGAGGGCTGCCAGCTCCCGCTCGAGCAGGCTCTCGTCCCCCAGGTTGAGTTCTATCAGGCGGCGCAGGTGGCTGATCGAATCGAGGTCGATGTGCCGGCAGACGAAGCCGAGCAGGTCGTGCTGGGTGCGCGTCAGCACCACTTCCATTCTGACCTGCGTCCCACCGCCCAGCTCGACGATGGCGTCGAAGGGTTGGTTAGGGTCGCCATTCCAGCCTTCGGGACGTCTGACCAACAGGCCCTTCAGCGAAATATCGTGCAGCTCCACCGGCCAGCGCCGGGCCTCCTGCACGAGCTCGGTGGGGGCATCGAAGGCAATTCGGTGGAATCGCCGACGGTCGTTGGCTTCGTTGCTCATGCAAAAAACTCCTGCGCGGTTTCATCCACTATAGCTAAGGCTGGTGCGCCCGGTTTGTCTTTGCGGGGGAGATGCGGGAGAACGTCACAGAATTTGCGGCTTACGCGTGCTCGGGAAGATTTTGGAAGGGCGGGTTTGACAGGTTGGCATACGTCACCAAAGCTGCAACGGGGGAGGTTATTACCATCCATGAGCGGAGAGCCTCAAAAATGAATAAGCGACTGCTGAGCAAAGGGTTGATTTTCGGGTTGTTGAGTGCGGCCAGCGTGGCGGCCCAGGCCGATGCTGCGGGCGGAAATGGCTGCGGTTGGGGCAACATGCTGTTCGAAGGACAACGTGGATTTGTTCCGCATTTCCTGGCCACCACCACCAACGGTACATCGGGTAACGCTACCTTCGGCATGACGTCCGGTACCAACGGCTGCGACACCAGCGCGCGTCTGGGGTACGGCGGTCGCTCGATGCTGGCGATGAACGGCATGCTCGACTCGATTGCCGAAGACATGGCCCAGGGCCAGGGCGAGGCGCTGGATGCCTATGCCACGCTGCTGGGTGTCGAGGCTGCTGACCGCGAGCATTTCGCCAAGGTGACCCACCAGAACTTCGGCACCATCTTCACCGGTGCTGACGTGACCAGCGAGCAAGTACTGGCCGCCACCCTGGATGTGATGAGCCAGGATGCACAACTGGCCCGCTACGCCAAACAGCCGACCTGATCCTTTCAGGCCATGGTGATGAGGTTGCCAGATGGCAGCCTCATCACCGGTCGGTTCTCTGCGTTCCATTCTTCCTGATGGCCGCCCTGGCCGTCGGTCACTCCGGTGACCAGCCGTGTTCCCGCGCATGTTTGACCAGATCGGCGGGCTTCTCGATATCCAGCTTGCGGCGAATGTTCAACCGATAGGTTTCGACGGTGCGCACGCTGATCTGCAGTTCGCGGGCCATGGCCTTGTTGTTCAGGCCCTGGGCCATCATCAGCAGCACCTGGCGTTCCCGTGGGGTCAGCTCATGCTCCGAGGGTTCTTCCGGGGTCAGTTTCTGCGCCAGCCCGCTGCTGTAGAACTGCCCGCCCACCGCCAGCACCTCGATGGCGGCGATGATTTCACGGGATGGCGCGTCCTTCAGCACATAGCCGGAGGCACCGGCCCGCAAGGCATTGCTCACGTATTCCTGATTGTCATACATGCTCAGGATCAGCACTTTCAGCGCTGGGTATTTCTTCTTGAGCGCGGCGGTCAGCTCCAGGCCGTTGCCGTCCTTCAAGCCGATGTCCATCAGCAGGATGTCGGGCACGCTCCTTTGCAGCAGGTCGAGGGTCTCGCGCCCGCCACTCGCTTCGCCGACGATCTCGAACCCCGGGACCATGGAGAGCAGGGCGCGTATGCCGTCGCGGACCAGGGTGTGGTCATCGACGAGGACAATGCGGATCGAGGCGGCGTTGTTCATTGGATTGGAGTCTCCGGCGCGTCGGGGTCTTTCCAGGTGGGTTCCGGGCGTAGCAGCACGCGCAGCTCCGTTCCGTTGGGGGTCGAGGCAATGCTGAACTGACCACCGAAGTGCTCGACGCGTTCGCGGATATTACGCAAACCGATGCCGCCGCTGTGCTGGTCGGCCTGGCGTGGATTGAAACCGATGCCATCGTCGCGAATCGTCAGTTGCACCTGCCGGCTCTGGCCATCAAGGCGGATATCGACATGGTGCGCCTGGGCGTGTCGTTCGATATTGGCCAGCGCCTCCTGCAGCACCCGGAACAGGGCGACGGTCACCCCGGTCGCCAGGCGTCGGTCACCCAGCTGGTTGCGGTAATCCACGGTCAGGCCGCTGCGTTGCTGGAATTCGCAGACCAGTTGGCCGATGGCGGACGGCAGTCCCAGCGTATCGAGCAGGGACGGATGCAGGTCATGGGAAATCCGCCGCACTTCGCCAATCGCTGCCACCAGGCGTTCAGTGCCCTGGCGCAGGGTCTCGGCGGCCTTGGCATCGCCAGCGGCGAGTTGCTGACTGGCCAGCTCGAACTGGAACTTGACCGACACCAGCAGCTGGCTGATGCCGTCGTGCAGCTCGCGCGACACCCGCGAACGTTCCTCTTCCTGGGAGGTGACGATGCGCTGGGTCAGCCGTTTCAGCTTGCGGTCGGCCAGGCGGTGTTCGCTGACGTTGAGCATCAGGCCGCAGGCGAACACCAGCAGTACAGCCACCAGGGCCACGGCCACGATGGCCTGCATGGTGGTACGAATACCGCTGGCCACTTCTTCCCGGGCCTGCTGGATCGCATGCTCCACGTCTTCGATATAGATGCCGGTACCGAACATCCAGTCCCAGCGGTCGAGCATGACCACGTAGGCCAGCTTGTCCGAGATTTGCCCGGTGGAGGGTTTTTGCCAGTCGTAGCGTTGGAAACCGTCGCCGTTTCGAGCGGTTTTCAACAGCGCCTGGATGACCGGCAGGCCGTCCGGGTCGGTCATGTTCCACATGTTCTTGCCGACCAGGTCCGACTGGTGCGGGTGCATCAGGCTCTTGCCATCCTTGTCGTAGACAAAGAAGTAGCCATCGCTGCCGAAACTGATGCGCTCGAGGGTTTCCAGGGACTGCTGGCGGGTTTCCGGGTCGTTGCGGCCGCTGTCGTAGAGCGGCGCGATGGCGCTGGTGGCCATCTCCACGTAGTGCTTGAGCTCGGCCTGCTTGCTGCTGAGGATGCTGCTTTCTATCAGCCGGGCCTGTTGTTCGCCGAGGCGCTGGTTCTGCACCACGACCAGTACGCACACCACGGCAACGGCGAGCAGCAGGGGCAGAATGCCGAGTGCCACGATCTTGTGTTTGAGTTGCATGCAGGACACTCAGGGAGGCAGGGCGAAGGGCCACCGGGGCAGGCTGAACCTGCCGTTCTTGCGCACGTGTTTGCAATCCGTTGCCCGTGCGTCTGGCAAACGCCGAGCTACTATTAATAAGCGACACGACGACACAGGATAGCCTGAACGTTGTTGTGGATAGCACTGCGTATAACTACGTAGTGGCGGCCAGTAGTTCTGCGAATGTCGCCGCAGGTTTCATACAGGGATAGTAGGTCGGCTCCGTTGCCGGAGCTCCTACAATAACAATTATTGCCGTGGCGCCAACGGTGCGCGGCAGGAGACCCTCAATGACTCGACTGGCCAGCCATGTTGCCTGGTTCGCCGTCGCCGTGCTGGGTGCATTCGCCCTGGGCACTGTGGCGCTGAGCCGTGGTGAATCGATCAACGCCTTGTGGATAGTGGTCGCCGCGGTCGCCATCTACCTGGTTGCCTACCGCTACTACAGTCTTTTCATCGCCAACAAGGTGATGCAACTGGACCCGAACCGGGCCACCCCGGCCGTCGTCAACAATGACGGCCTCGACTACGTCCCCACCAACAAGCACATCCTGTTCGGCCACCACTTCGCCGCCATTGCCGGCGCCGGTCCGTTGGTCGGTCCTGTGCTCGCGGCGCAGATGGGCTACCTGCCCGGTACGCTCTGGCTGATCGCCGGCGTGGTACTGGCCGGTGCGGTCCAGGACTTCATGGTGCTGTTCATCTCCACCCGCCGTAACGGCCGCTCGCTTGGCGAGCTGGTGCGCGAGGAAATGGGCCAGGTGGCAGGCACGATTGCCCTGTTCGGCTGCTTCCTGATCATGATCATCATCCTGGCGGTGCTCTCGCTGATCGTGGTCAAGGCCCTGGCCGAAAGCCCATGGGGCATGTTCACGGTCATTGCGACGATTCCCATCGCGATGTTCATGGGCATCTACATGCGCTATATCCGCCCCGGCCGCATCGGTGAGATTTCGCTGATCGGTGTGGCGCTGCTGCTGGGTTCGATCTGGCTGGGCGGTGTAGTGGCTGCGGACCCGGTCTGGGGCCCGGCCTTCACCTTCACCGGTGTGCAGATCACCTGGATGCTGGTGGGCTACGGCTTCGTCGCAGCGGTGCTGCCGGTGTGGCTGATCCTGGCGCCGCGTGACTACCTGTCGACATTCCTCAAGATCGGCACCATCGTCGGTCTGGCGATCGGCATCCTGATCATCGCCCCCGAGCTGAAAATGCCGGCGCTGACCCAGTTCACCGACGGCACCGGGCCGGTGTGGAAAGGCACGCTGTTCCCCTTCCTGTTCATCACCATTGCCTGTGGCGCCGTGTCCGGCTTCCATGCGCTGATCTCCTCGGGCACCACGCCCAAGCTGCTGGCCAACGAAGCCCATTCCCGCTACATCGGTTACGGCGGCATGCTGATGGAGTCCTTCGTGGCCATCATGGCGATGGTCGCCGCCTCGGTGATCGAGCCAGGCGTGTACTTCGCCATGAACAGCCCGGCGGCAATCGTCGGCTCCGATGTGCAGACCGTCGCCGCGACCGTCAGCAGCTGGGGCTTCGTGATCACCCCGGAAGCCCTGCAGGCGGTAGCCGATGACATCGGTGAAAGCACCATCCTGGCCCGTGCCGGCGGTGCGCCGACCCTGGCCGTGGGTATCGCGCAGATCCTGCACAGCGTGTTGCCGGGCGAGAACACCATGGCGTTCTGGTACCACTTCGCGATTCTGTTCGAGGCGCTGTTTATCCTGACCGCTGTGGACGCCGGTACCCGTGCCGGGCGTTTCATGCTGCAGGACCTGCTGGGCAACTTCGTGCCGTCGCTGAAGAAAACCGAGTCCTGGGGTGCCAACGTCATCGCCACCGCAGGCTGCGTGGCCATGTGGGGCTGGCTGCTGTACCAGGGTGTGGTCGATCCGCTGGGCGGCATCAATACCCTGTGGCCGCTGTTCGGCATCTCCAACCAGATGCTGGCGGGGATCGCGCTGATGCTGGCGACCGTGGTACTGATCAAGATGAAGCGCCAGCGCTACGTCTGGGTCACCCTGATTCCGGCAACCTGGCTGCTGATCTGCACCACCACCGCAGGCCTGATCAAGCTGTTCGATCCGAACCCGGCCGTGGGTTTCCTGGCGCTGGCCAACAAGTACAGCGCCGCGCTGGACGCCGGTCAGGTGCTGGCGCCGGCCAAGGACATCGGCCAGATGCAGCACGTGATCTTCAACGCCTACACTAACGCGACCCTGACCGTGCTGTTCCTGTGCGTGGTCATGAGCATCCTGTTCTATGCCCTGAAAGTGGGGCGCCGCGCCTGGATCAAACCGGAGCGCAGCGATCAGGAAGCCCCTTACCACTCGATTCCGGACGCTTGAGGAGCCTGCGCATGTTCAATGACCTGAGCCGTATGGGTAAGTACCTGGGGCAGGCCGCCCGTATGCTGGTGGGCATGCCTGACTACGACACTTACGTCGAGCACATGCGCAACAAGCATCCGGACAAACCGGTGATGAGCTACGAGGCGTTCTTCCGGGAACGCCAGGAAGCCCGGTATGGTGGAGGCAAGGGACGCCCTGTGCGTTGTTGCTGAGGGTCCACTGCAATCAACAC
This sequence comes from Pseudomonas sp., assembly GCA_050282285.1. GTDB lineage: Bacteria > Pseudomonadota > Gammaproteobacteria > Pseudomonadales > Pseudomonadaceae > Aquipseudomonas. The sequence continues at coordinate 53,681 of JBLZZJ010000067.1, read as the reverse complement.
GCGCCACGCCTCGTCGTGGCGCGTTTCATTTCGAGGGTCGTTTGTTGATGTCGAATTTCCCCATTCCGGTCACCGTGCTCAGTGGTTTTCTCGGTGCCGGAAAAACCACCCTGCTGCGCCACATCCTCAAGGCCGAGCACGGGCTGAAGATCGCGGTGATCGAAAACGAATTCAGCGAAACCCCGATCGATGGCCAATTGCTGGGCAATGACCCGGTTCAGGTGATGACCCTGGCCAACGGCTGTGTGTGCTGCTCGATTCATGTCGAGCTGGAGAAAGCCCTTTTCCTGCTGCTGGAACGCTTGGACGCCGGTGAGATTGCCTTCGACCGGCTGGTGATCGAATGCACCGGTCTGGCCGATCCGGCGCCGGTCGCCCAGACGTTTTTCGCCGACGAAGAGCTGTGCGAGCGTTATGTGCTCGACGGCATCATCACCCTGGTGGATGCCGCCAATGCCGAGCGTCACCTGAGCGAGACCATTGCCCAGGCCCAGGTCGGTTTCGCCGACCGCATTCTGGTGAGCAAGCGCGATCTGGTCGATGACGCGCACTTCGAAGCGCTCAGCCAGCGCCTGCAACGGATCAACCGGCGTGCACCGATCCGCGTGGTCGAACACGGCCGCATCGACCTGGCCGAGTTGCTGGACGTGCGCGGTTTCAACCTGAACGCCGATGTCGGCCCCGCCCTGACGCTGCGCCCGGTGACGCCTTCCAGCAGCCCGGATCGTATCGGCACCCTGGTGCTGCGCAGCAGCGAGTCGCTGGATATCGACAAGCTGAGTGCGTTCATGGAAACGCTGCTGGAAGAGCACGGCGATTCCCTGCTGCGCTACAAGGGTGTGCTGGACATCGCTGGCGAACCGCGGCGTATGGTCTTCCAGGGCGTACTGCGGTTGTACGGATTCGATTACGACAGCGAATGGGCGGAGGGCGAGGCGCGTGAGAGCGTGATCGTGTTCATCGGCGACAACCTGCCGGAAGCGCAGATCCGCGAGGGCTTTGCGGCGGTGGTGGCTGACTGATCGGCCCGCGAAGCCAGAACGAAAAAGCCCGGCATATGCCGGGCTTTTTGCTGCTGCGGTCGGGCGGTTAGCCGTACACCGGCAGCTTCTTGCAGATGGCCTTGACCTTCTCGCGAACGGCGTCGATCACCGCTTCGTTGTTCAGGTCAGCCAGGATGTCGCAGATCCAGCCGGCCAGTTCCTTGCACTCCGCTTCCTTGAAGCCACGGGTAGTGACTGCCGGAGTACCGAAGCGCAGGCCGGAGGTGACGAACGGGGAGCGTGGGTCGTTCGGCACCGAGTTCTTGTTCACGGTGATGAAGGCCTTGCCCAGTGCGGCGTCGGCGTCTTTGCCGGAGATTTCCTGCTTGATCAGCGACAGCAGGAACAGGTGGTTCTCGGTACCGCCGGAGACCACGTCGAAACCGCGCTCGATGAACACGCTGGCCATGGCCTGGGCGTTTTTCACCACCTGCTGCTGGTATTCCTTGAACTCAGGCTGCAGGGCTTCCTTGAAGCACACGGCCTTGGCCGCGATCACGTGCTCCAGCGGGCCGCCCTGGGCACCCGGGAAGACGGCGGAGTTGAGCTTCTTCTCGATCTCTTCGTTTTTCTTCGCCAGGATCAGGCCGCCACGCGGACCGCGCAGGGTCTTGTGGGTGGTGGTGGTGACCACGTCGGCGAACGGCACCGGGTTCGGGTAGACGCCGGCGGCGACCAGACCGGCCACGTGGGCCATGTCGACGAACAGGTAGGCACCGACCTTGTCGGCGATGGCGCGGAAGCGCGGGAAGTCCAGGACCTGGGAGTAGGCGGAGAAACCGGCCACGATCATTTTCGGCTTGTGCTCGACGGCCAGGCGCTCGACTTCGTCGTAGTCGATCAGGCCATTGGCGTCGATGCCGTACTGCACGGCGTTGTACAGCTTGCCGGAGGAGGAGACGCTGGCACCGTGGGTCAGGTGACCGCCGTGGGCCAGGCTCATGCCGAGGATGGTGTCACCTGCGCCCAGCAGGGCCAGGTAGACCGCGGCGTTGGCTTGCGAGCCAGCGTGCGGCTGGACGTTGGCGTAGTCGGCGCCGAACAGTTGCTTGGCGCGGTCGATGGCCAGTTGCTCGACGATGTCGACGTACTCGCAGCCGCCGTAGTAGCGCTTGCCCGGGTAGCCTTCGGCGTACTTGTTGGTCAGCACGGAGCCCTGGGCTTCCATGACCGCCGGGCTGGTGTAGTTTTCCGAGGCGATCAGCTCGATGTGATGTTCCTGGCGCTGGGCTTCCTGCTCCATGGCAGCAAACAATTCGGCGTCAAAACGGGCGAGATTCAAATCACGGCTGAACATGGCAATCCCCTGATACAAGCAGCTGGGCGGTAGAAAGAGGGGGCGGATTCTACCTCATCCAAACTTGCCTGGGATATGAAACCGGGTCATATGGCGGACAAGTGGGGTTCATGTGGCGAGCCTGGCCCGCCGCAGGCGCTGCGATCAGCTCAGCACAAACGTGGCGAGGCCGCTGAACTGGTCGGCGAACGCGTTGGCAGGCATTGGCCGGCCGAGCAGGTAACCCTGCACTTCGTCGCAGCCGTGGGTGCGCAGGAAGTCCATCTGCTCCTGGGTTTCCACGCCTTCGGCGATCACCGCCAGGTTCAGGCTGTGGGCCATGGCGATAATGGCGCGGGCGATCTGTCCGTCCTGCTCGCCCTGGGGCAGGCCGTCGACGAAGCTGCGGTCGATCTTCAGCACGTCGATGGGGAACTGCTTGAGGTAGTTGAGCGATGAGTAGCCCGTGCCGAAGTCGTCGATGGCGATGCACAGCCCCAGGCGCTTGAGCCGCGAGAGGGTGTCCAGGGCGCTGCTGACGTCGTGCATCAGGATACTTTCGGTCAGCTCCAGCTCCAGGCAGGCTGCGGCGATCTCGTTCGTTTCGATGATCCGTTCGATCCGCTGTTCCAGGCCGCCGTCGATGAACTGGCGGGCCGACAGGTTGACCGACACTTTGGGCACGCGGATTTTCGCCTGGTGCCAGGATTTGAGCTGACGGCAGGCTTCGTTGAGCACCCAGTCGCCCACCTGGACCACCAGGCCGAGCTCTTCCAGCACCGGAATGAAGGCCTCCGGCGGTACCAGGCCGCGGCGCGGGTGCTGCCAGCGCAGCAGTGCTTCGGCCCCGGTCAGGCGCAAGCCGTCACCGGAGAACTGCGGCTGGTAGTAGAGGGTGAATTCGCCCTGTTCCAGCGCGTGGCGCAGGTCGCTCTCCAGTTCCAGGCGTTCCAGGGCGCTGGCGTTCATGGCGGCCTGGTAAAACTGGAAGTTGTTCTTGCCGTGCTCCTTGGCGTGGTACATCGCGGTGTCGGCGTTCTTCATCAGCTGGCTCAGCTCGTTGCCATCCTGCGGGCTGAGGGCGATACCGATACTGGCGGTGACGAAGAACTCGCGCCCTTCGAGGACGAACGGGCGGGCCAGGCTGTCGAGGATCTGCTCGGCGACATGGATCGCGCGGTTCAGGGCGCCGTCGCGGTTGGCGCGCGATTGCAGGAGCAGGGTGAATTCATCGCCGCCCATGCGCGCCACGGTGTCGTCGTCGTCCACACAGGCCGCCAGGCGAACGGCCACGTCTTTGAGCATGCGGTCCCCGGCGGCGTGGCCGAGGGAGTCATTGATCGGCTTGAAGCGGTCCAGGTCGAGGAACATCAGCACGACCCATTCCTGGTGCCGATCCGCATGCAACAGGGCCGTGTGCAGGCGATCCTGGAACAGGGTGCGGTTGGGCAGGTGGGTCAGGGCGTCGTAATAGGCCAGGCGGTGAATGCGCTGTTCGCTGGCCTTGCGCTCGCTGATATCGCTGAAGAAGCACACGTAGCTGACCAGGTCGCCTTCATCGTCCTGGACCGCCGTGATGCCCACCCAGGCGGGGAAGCTTTCACCGTCACGGCGTTTCAGCCAGACCTCGCCCTCCCAGCTGCCGCGCTGATTGAGCTGGGTCAGGATGTAGTTGAGGTGAGTGGCTTGCTGGCGGTCGGCCGTGAGCATGCCGGGCAACTGGTCGAGCACCTGGGCCGAGCTGTAACCGCTGACGCGGGTGAACGCCTTGTTGACCTGGACGATGTAGCCGGCCGGGTCGGTGACCAGAATGGCGGCGGTGGAGTGCTCGAAGACCGTGGCGGCCATGCGCAGGTCTTTTTCCGCGCGGCGTTGCTGGCTTATGTCGCGCACCACGCCGAGGAGGCCTTCGAAGCGTTCGTGTTCGTCCCACATCGGCACCAGCCGCAATTCGACCGGGAACTTGCGGCCATCGGCGCGCAGGCAGTCGAACACGAAATGCTGTGACTGGAACTGGCTGCGCAGCTCGGCCAGGCGCCCGGGGCTGCCCAGCGCCGCCCGTACCCGGTCGAGTAGCACATAGAGCCCGGCCATCTGCTGCGGGTTGGTCGCCAGGTTGTGGACATTGTTGGCGATGATCCACTCCGGCGAGTAACCGAACACGCTCTGCACCGAAGGGCTGACGTAGTTGAGTTCCAGGCTGTTGTCGGTGGAGAAGATCACGTCGCTGGTGCTCTCCGCCAGCAGGCGGTAGCGCTGTTCGCTATCGCGCAACGAGTCGCTGCGTTCTATCTGCTCGGTGATGTCCTTGGCGACGCCGATCAGGCGGCTGACCCGGCCGGCCTCGTCCCGCGCCAGCGCCTGTTCGCGGATGCTGAACGTGCGCCAGACGCCGTCCCGCTGCCGCCAGCGCACCATGGACTCGAGCAGCACGCCGTTGCCGACCACCTTCTGCAGGTTGCGGATGCGCCAGTAATAGTCACTGTCGTCGGGGTGGAGGATGCGTTCCCAGAAGTGCTCACCCATTTCTTTCAGTTCGGCCGTGCTGTAGCCCAACTGATGACCCAGGTGATGGTTGCTGAACAGCACGCGTTTGTTGATCAGATCATGCACATAAAGGGTGTCCGGCACTGCCCGCACCACCTCAGACCAGAAGCGTTCGCGCTCGATCAGCGACAGCTCGATGCGCTTGCGGCTGGTCATGTCGCTGATGCTCAGGGTCACGGCGTGCAGGTCTTGCGGGCCGTCGGGCAGGCGAACCACCAGCCACAGGTGTCGTACCTGGCCCATGGGTGTCGTCAGTTGGCTTTCCAGTTCCACCTGTTTGGCGCCGTCGAGCAGGGCGCCGACGAGCTTCATGCGGAAGCCCCCAGGCTGCAGCGGGCCGTGATTGATCAACTGCTCCCAGGCCTGCTCGCTTGAGGTCACACCGAGCAGACGCAGAGCGACCTGGTTGCTTTCGGTGACCCGCAGCAGGCTCAGCAGGTGGTCGTGCTGTTGCGGGTTGGTCAGCAGCCAGCGATCCAGGGCGGAGGAATCGAACACCTCCTGCTGGTGCAGGAAACAGTGCAGCTTGGCCATGTCCAGGACGCACAGGGCGGTGCCCGAGCCTTCGAAGATGTCCTGGTAGCGCCTGTGGGCTTCCTGCAGGACGCGGGTCGAGTGCTGTTCCTCGGTGACATCGCGCAGGACCCACACATAGCCCAGGCGCCTGGATTCATCGCCGAGGTCGCTGCGGTGGATGTCCAGCAGGCGAGTGACACCGCCCTGCTGGATTTCCACCAGGTCGGGGCCGTCTTCGCTGATGAAGGGCGTGCTGTGCAGCAGCAATGGGTTCAGCCGTGGCAGCAGCTGTAGCAGGTGCCAGTGGTGGGCGTCCTCGCTGCGCAGGCCGAACAGCTCTTCGGCCTGAGGGTTGAGGTAGTTCAGTTGCCCGTTGCTGTCGGTAACCAGCACCCGCTCTTCGATGGCCCGCAAGGCGCTGGCGGCCTGCTGCAGGGAACGGCGCGAGTCGGCATTGAGCGCGTGCAGGGCGCGCTGCTCGCGCAGCAGGCGGTACAGCGCCAGCAAGGTGAGCAGCGTGCAGAGGGTGAACAGCAGGAATTTGCCGGCCAGCTCGGGCAGCAGCTGAGCGCGCACGTGGCGCTCGTTGAACAGTGCCCGCAGCTGCCAGTCGCTGCCTTTGAGCGGGATCAGCAGAATGCTCTGGGCCAGTTCCTCGGCGGTGATCGGTGGAAACACCGGCGTACCGGTGGCGGCGTCTTCGCTCTGGTGGACGATGACCCGTTGCGCCAGACGGTCTTCCAGCAACCACTGATGCGGGGGCTGGCGATGCTCCTGCAGCCAGCTGTGCAACGAGCTGGTCCCCAGGCGCAGGACCCAATAGCCACTGCTGGTGGCGTGTTCATCCTGGCGCAGCAGCAGATAGAGCTGGCCGCCCGAGCGGGCGCTGAACGCGTAGTGATAGGCCTGGCCCTGGTTTCGCTGGAACAGGTTGGCCAGGTACAAGGCGTCATCCGCCTTGCTGTCGTTATCACCGAGCACGCCACCGCGCGGGCCGAGCCAGGCGATGCTGCGCAGCGTGGGGAATACCGCGCGCAGGTTGTGCAGGGTCTGCTCGGAGGTGCCGGTGGCTGCCAGGCTGTCGCTCTGGCGCAACATGGCCAGGCCGGCATGGGCCTTGAGCTCCATGCTCAGGCTGAGGTGGCTGGCCAGTTGCGTGGTGTACGAATGGTTGAGCTGGCGCTGGTTGTCCTGGCGCTGGCGTGCCTCCAGCTGCAGTTGCCAGAACAGCAATGCCAGCATGCCCACGACCAGCGTGACCAGGGCACCTTTGGTCATGCTGCGCAGAGGCGCCGCCTGCGGATCGCCGGGCGCGCGTGGTAGAGAGGGCGTGGTGTTGCTTGGCACGTGGTGGAGATCCTGCAACTACGGCCTGGGAAGCAGGCTATTAAAGAAACGGACGCGCGCGGGGCGGGTAGGATGCCACAACTGTGGCAAAGTGCCAGCTTGTCCGACGAGCGTCGTTTGCCCTGTACCGCGCATTCCGGTAGCTTTGCCGCACGCGCGCATGCATGCAATTGTGCTCCGTCGGAAAACGGAACACCTGCCTGGCAGCGCCGGGCGAAGCGATTCGTCCTCCGCCAGGGTTCGTTGGCCATGTCAGCACATGGCACCTCCCCGGCCTCCCCCAGTTTCTGTCTATAGAACCAAGGTTATCCATGGCTCAATACGTATACACCATGCACCGGCTGAGCAAAGTAGTGCCGCCGAAGCGGGAAATCCTCAAGAACATTTCCCTGTCGTTCTTCCCTGGCGCCAAGATCGGCGTGCTCGGCCTCAACGGCTCGGGTAAGTCCACCCTGCTGAAGATCATGGCCGGCGTCGACACCGAGTTCGACGGCGAAGCCCGTCCGATGCCGGAGCTGAATGTCGGCTACCTGCCGCAGGAGCCGCAGCTCGACCCAAACAAGACCGTGCGTGAAGTGGTGGAAGAAGCCGTCAGCGTGGTCAAGGATGCCCAGGCCCGTCTCGATCAGGTCTACGCCGCCTACGCCGAGCCGGATGCCGATTTCGACAAACTGGCCGCCGAGCAGGCCAAGCTCGAAGCCATCCTTCAGGCCTCCGATGGTCACAACCTCGAGCGTCAGCTGGAAGTCGCCGCCGATGCGCTGCGTCTGCCGGCCTGGGATGCCAAGGTGTCCGTGCTGTCGGGTGGTGAGAAGCGCCGCGTGGCCCTGTGCCGCCTGCTGCTGTCGGCCCCCGACATGCTGCTGCTCGACGAACCGACCAACCACCTGGACGCCGATTCCGTCGCCTGGCTGGAACACTTCCTCCACGACTTCCCGGGTACTGTGGTCGCGATTACGCACGACCGTTACTTCCTGGATAACGTCGCCGGCTGGATTCTCGAACTCGACCGCGGCGCCGGCATTCCGTACGAAGGCAACTACTCGGGTTGGCTGGAAGCCAAGTCCGACCGTCTGGCCCAGGAATCCAAGCAGCAGTCGGCCCATGAGAAGGCCATGAAGGAAGAGCTGGAGTGGGTGCGCAAAGGTGCCAAGGCCCGCCAGTCCAAATCCAAGGCTCGCCTGCAGCGTTTCGAAGAAATGCAGTCCCAGGAATTCCAGAAGCGTTCGGAAACCAACGAGATCTACATCCCGGCCGGTCCGCGTCTGGGTGACAAGGTCATCGAGTTCAAGAACGTCAGCAAGGGTTACGGCGACCGCGTGCTGATCGACAACCTGTCGTTCGTCATGCCCAAGGGCGCCATCGTGGGTGTGATCGGTGGTAACGGTGCCGGTAAGTCGACCCTGTTCCGCATGCTGATGGGCAAGGAGCAGCCGGATTCGGGCAGCATCGAGATCGGTGAAACCGTGCAGCTGGCGTGCGTGGATCAGAGCCGTGACGATCTGGACGGCAGCAAGTCGGTATTCCAGGCCATTTCCGATGGCTCGGACCAGATCCGTATCGGCAACTACGAAATCCCTTCGCGCACCTATGTCGGCCGCTTCAACTTCAAGGGCGGTGATCAGCAGAAGTTCGTCAAGGACCTCTCCGGTGGTGAGCGCGGTCGTCTGCACCTGGCGCTGACCCTGAAAGAGGGCGCCAACGTCCTGCTGCTCGACGAACCGTCCAACGACCTGGACGTGGAAACCCTGCGCTCCCTGGAGGAAGCCCTGCTGGACTTCCCGGGCGCCGCCATCGTGATCTCTCACGATCGCTGGTTCCTGGATCGCGTGGCGACCCACATCCTGGCCTACGAAGACGATTCGCAGGCGGTATTCTTCGAAGGCAACTACACCGAGTACGAAGCCGACCGCAAGAAACGCCTCGGCGAAGCCGCTGCCCAGCCACACCGGGTACGGCACAAGAAGCTGGCGCAGTAAGCGCTGCTGCAACAACGAGAACGGGGCCTGCGGGCCCCGTTTTTGTTAGCTGGCGATCAATTGACCCGACGGCTGAGCTGTTCCAGCTCCCGTTTCAGCGAGTCGATCGTGCGCGCCTGGTCATCCAGTTTTCGTTCGAGCTGGGACAGCTTTTCCACTTTTCGTTCCAGTTCTTCGAGGCTGCGGCTGCTGGAGCTTCCGCGCAGGTCCTTCAGGGCGCGTTCCTGCGCATCGAGCTTACTTTGCATCTCCGCAAGCTTTCTCTGGTCCTCTTTCTGCTGTCTGAACGAGTCCTCCAGGTCCCTCACTTTGATGCTCGATCGACTGATTTTTGTGCTTTCGGAATGTCCGGAGCTTGTCACCAGACTGTGTTCTGAGCTGCTGCTACCGAACGCGCCGAAGCTGATCTCGGCCTGAGCCATACCAGTGAGGCCGAGCGTGACGAACAGGATCATTCCGTTGGAGAGCAAGCGTAGCGGTGTGCGCATGGCGAGTCCTTTTTTGGAGGGAGCGAGGCACGGGCAGGGTGACCGTGTTTTTGTGGTGCTGAATGCATGGGTTGGTGGTGATCGATGGAGCTCGCGGGCAAGCTCGCTCCTGCAGGGAGGGCTGTCCCCCTGTAGAACTGCGAAGCCTTCTGGTGGCTGGGTCAGTAGTGGTACCACTTCAGTTCCAGCATCACTTCGCTTTCCGGGCTGGCCAGGTGGCTGAAGTCGCGTTTGGCGCTGAGGCGCAGGCCGAGGTTGCGGCTGATTTCCCATTGCTGGGCCAGGCTCAGGCTGCGACGTACTTCGCCGTTGTGGAAATAGTCACCCTTGGCTTCCAGCAGCAGGTTGCCGACGCCGTTGCGCCACAGAATGCCGCTATTGAAGCCGGCCGCCGGTGAGGCGAAGGCGGCGAAGTCTTCGTTGTGTTCGACGCGCACGGTGCCCAGGGCGAAGCCCAGCAACTCGTCGCCCAACTCCCAGGTGATACCGGCGCCGCCGTTGATGTGGCTGACCAGGGTTTCGTCGCCATTTTTGCCCAGCACGCGTTCCAGCCCGCCGGCGACCTGCCACGACCAGGGTTTGAGCAACTGGTTGCGTGGTGTGAAGGAGCGAATGCTGGCCAGGTCCAGGCGCTGCAATTGCCAGTGGTTGTTTTCGTACTGGCGCAGTTTGAGCTGGAGGATTTCGATCTGGGCGCCCAGCGGGAAGCCATACAGGTTGTCGTTCAGGTCGTGGTAGGCCATGCGCAGGCCGTATTCGGCGAAGGCGCGGTCGTCGCGGCTGCCGGCACCCAGTTGCCAGGTGCGTGACTCATGGCCTTGCTCCGGCAGGCCGGGGCGTTCGATCTCGAAAGGCGGTGGCGGGTTCTGGTTGATGGCCCGGAGCAGGGTGAAGCTGTGCTTGGCGGTTTCCGGGTCGCGGGCTTCACCCGTGGTGCGATAACGCAGCAGGCGAAAGGCCGCGTCCTGGACCAGCGACTGGCGCGCCTTCGGCAGGGCCTGGAAGTCGCTTTCTTGTAGAACGGTGGGATCGGCCGCCAGGCGTAGGACCCAATCCTGTTCGTCAGTACTGAGCGGCTCGGCACGCGCCAGCAGTTCACGTTCGCGGGAGGGGCGGTAGTCTATGCGGTCGACCAGGCCGGCGTCCTTGATGGCGCGCACGGTATCGGTGGGGATGGCGGTGAGCGGGAAGTGTTCGGTCAGCTTGACGCCCGGGCGGGCGATTTCCAGGAGTTCGAGCAGGCGGTAGGAGCAGTTTTCGTCGAAGAAGAAGTAGTCGAAGCGGATCTGCTTGAGCTCCCAGACGTGTTCGACCATGCGCCCGGTTTCTTCCGGTGTGAGGTTGAGGCGGTACTCCCACAGGTCGCGGTTTTCCAAGCTGCGGTACTCGGCCAGCTTTTCCCGGTAGGGCACCAGGGCGAACAGGCCGGGGTAGCCGCCCATCAGGCCTTTCCAGGCGTACAGGATGCTGTTGTCCGCCCCTTCGATGAACGCGCCGAAGTTCAGGGCGTAGCTGAGCAGGGCGGTGTTGTTGCTGTCCACGTCGGCCTGGTCGATGCGCAGCAGGGTGTGGCCGAACATCGAAGAGGGGCTGTTCAGGTAGGCCGCAGGAAACACCAGTACGGTGCTGTGCGGGGCGACATCGCGGTACCAGCTGCGATATTCCTCGCAGCTCGGCTGGGGCAGATCGTTCAGGTCGAGCTGTGCGCGGAGCCAGCGCGTCCGCGCCGGGTAGATGCATTGGGGGTGTTTGTCGGCCTGGGCGCCAAGGGGCTGATAGATAGCCGCAAGGGTGGCGCGCAGTTCGGCGGCGGGGTCGCTGTCACCGTTGTCGGCCAGGAAAAACGTGTCGTCATCCACGTAGCTGCGCCAGCCACCGAATTTTCCCGTTTCGTAGTGGCCGAGGGCGATCCAGTAAGGATCGTTGCTCAAGGCATTCAGGCGTTCGTCGGATACGTTGGGCGCGGCCAGGGCGTGGACGCTGCTGCACAGGGCGAGAAAAGCCAATATCCGTTTCAAAGGCACCGCTCTTGTAGGCGTGGCGACGCTGGAGCTTTGGCGATGCGGGCGAAGCCTGTCAAGCATGTGCAGGGCAGGGATTTGTGCAAGTTTTCAGGGCGCCGTATTGATCCTGTGACCGCCTGCGCAGGATTGAGTACGGCGCGACAAAAGGTGCTAGGTCATCATCGTCATGGGGCTTTCGGCTCTCGTGGCCAGGCGGGGCGAGCCTGCGAGGGCCGTCGCCGCCTCGCTTGGGCGTCGAGGATGTGGCGGGACCTGCCTCCAGGTGAGCCGCTTTGTCATTCATATGCCGGCCGCGGATCGTGCTTATGTCTTGTCGGCGTCGTGCGAAGCGACCATGATTTCTCATGCCTGTGCCTTTCCGTTAAGGATTACCGATGTCCGATTCCGTTGCAGCCCGTTTGCGGCTGGCACCTGATGCGCTAACCCGTCCCTTTGCCCCTGAGCAGTTCAACTTCACCAGTACCGATGATCTGGAGCCGTTTCGCGGCGTCCTGGGGCAGGAAAGGGCGGTGGAAGCCCTGCAATTCGGCGTGGCAATGCCGCGCCCCGGTTACAACGTCTTTGTCATGGGCGAGCCGGGTACTGGCCGTTTTTCCTTCGTCAAACGCTATCTCAAGGCAGAAGCCAAGCGCCTGGAAACGCCGGCCGACCGTGTCTACGTCAACCATTTCGATGAGCCCCGCGAGCCGCGTGCGCTGGAGCTGCCGGCCGGTACTGCCGGTGAGTTCCTCACGGATATCAACGCCCTGATCGACAACCTGCTGGCGACGTTCCCGGCAGTCTTCGAACACCCCTCGTTCCAGCAGAAGAAAAGCGCCATCGACCGGGCGTTCAACAAGCGCTATGACCAGGCGCTGGATGTGATTGAGCGTCTGTCGCTGGAAAAGGGTGTGGCGCTGTACCGCGACAGCAGCAACATCGCATTCACGCCGATGCTTGAGGGCAAGGCGCTGGACGAGGCCGAGTTCGCCCAGTTGCCGGAAGCCGAGCGCGAGCGTTTTCACGCTGACATCGCCGCCCTCGAAGAGCGCCTGAACGAAGAGCTGGCCAGCCTGCCGCAGTGGAAGCGCGAGTCGAGCAATCAACTGCGCCAGTTGAATGAAGAGACCATTACCGTGGCGTTGCAGCCATTGCTGGCGCCGCTGTCTGAGAAGTACGCGGAGAATGCCGGGGTCTGTGGGTACCTGCAGGCCGTGCAGGTCAACCTGCTGAAGACCGTGGTCGATCAGTTGGTCGAGGTGGAAAAGGCCGACGCGCAGACGCGCAAGATGCTCGAGGAACAGTATTGCCCGAGCCTGGTCGTCGGGCATCACGCCAACGGCGGCGCTCCGGTGGTTTTCGAGTCGCATCCGACTTACGACAACCTGTTCGGCCGTATCGAATACAACACCGACCAGGGCGCGCTGTACACCAGCTACCGCCAGTTGCGCCCCGGTGCGCTGCACCGCGCCAACGGCGGGTTCCTGATCCTCGAGGCGGAGAAGATGCTGGGAGAGCCCTTCGTCTGGGATGCGCTCAAGCGCGCCCTGCATTCGCGCAAGCTGAAGATGGAATCCCCGCTGGGGGATCTGGGGCGTATCGCCACGGTGACCCTCAACCCGCAAGTGATTCCGCTGCAGGTCAAGGTCATCATCATCGGCGCTCGCCAGCTCTATTACGCGCTGCAGGACCATGATCCGGACTTCCAGGAGATGTTCCGGGTGCTGGTCGATTTCGACGAAGACATCCCGCTGGGTGATGAGAGCCTGGAGCAGTTCGCCCAGTTGATGAAGACCCGCACCACCGAGGAGGGCATGGCGCCGCTCACGGCGGCGGCGGTGGCGCGCCTGGCGACTTACAGCGCACGGCTGGCCGAGCACCAGGGGCGGTTGTCGGCGCGTATTGGTGATCTGTTCCAACTGGTCAGCGAAGCGGACTTCATCCGCCAACTGGCGAGCGAGACCGTGACTGACGTCGGCCACATCGAGCGGGCGCTGAAAGCCAAAGCTACGCGTACGGGGCGGGTGTCGGCACGGATCATCGACGACATGCTCGCCGGGATCATCCTGATTGATACCGTGGGTGCGGCGGTGGGCAAGTGCAACGGACTGACCGTACTGGAAGTGGGTGATTCGGCGTTCGGTGTGCCGGCGCGGATCTCGGCCACGGTCTATCCGGGAGGCAGCGGCATCGTCGACATCGAGCGCGAGGTCAACCTCGGGCAACCTATTCACTCCAAGGGGGTGATGATCCTCACCGGTTTCCTGGGCAGCCGGTATGCCCAGGAATTCCCGCTGGAAATTTCCGCGAGCATCGCCTTGGAGCAGTCCTACGGCTACGTGGACGGCGACAGTGCTTCCCTTGGCGAGGTCTGCACGCTGATTTCGGCTCTTTCGCGCACGCCGCTCAAGCAGTGCTTTGCCATCACCGGTTCGATCAACCAGTTCGGCGAAGTGCAGGCGGTGGGTGGGGTCAACGAGAAGATCGAAGGCTTCTTCCGCCTCTGCGAAGCCCGCGGCCTGACCGGTGAGCAGGGGGCGATCATTCCGCACTCGAACGTTGCCACCCTGATGCTCGACGAGCGTGTGCTGCAAGCGGTACGTGCCGGGCAGTTCCACGTATACGCCGTGCGCCATGTCGACGAGGCGCTGAGCCTGCTGGTGGGTGAGGACGCGGGCAGCCCAGACGAGAAAGGACAATTCCCCAAAGGCAGCGTCAACGCCCGCGTGCTTGAGCGTCTGCGCGAAATCGCAGAGATCGGCATGGGCGAAGAGGAGAAAGAGGAGCCGAAGAAAGAGGAACTCGTGGTCGCAGTACCGGTCAAGGAGAAGAAGCCCCGGGCGAAAAAGCCCGAGGCGTGAGTGCAGATGCCAGGTCGTCCGCTCGATGATTGATCAGTCATTGAGCGGATGACGGTGTGCGCCTGACGACGCGCTCTGGCGTCGCTTGCCCACCAGTCATCCACACACTTATCCACAGTAACCGGGGATAACTCCTGGCTTCCTGATCCGCCGATGCGGGTGTAGGCTGGAAGCTGGATCTCGTGAGGGTCGCCGCCATGCCGCGTAGCCTCTGCCTCATTCGTCAATGCCTGGGTCTGGTGACACGTATCGAATGCGTGGTCTTGCCACTGGCCGGCGGGAATGGACTCTGGACCCTTATCTGCGCCGCCGGAATGTCGGGCGCGCAACCCTCCGCCATCAAGGCTCAAGGCCCATTCTGCGGGCCTTTCGTCGCTGAAGGGGTACTTGCCGGAATAGCCGAAAGCCTGTCCGTGCAGGGCTACAGCGAATGCGTTGAACTGCCCATCTGGCGTCTGCATATCCAGGCTGAATTGCGACGCCTGAACGGTGATCGATGCAGTCATGCCGGGTATTACCAGCTTCATCCGGAAACCTGACGCGCGGGTTGATCAGCTTTTGTACGCCTGGCCGCGGGGCTGGCCGTTCGTGTGTTTGCGCCCGTAATCCTGTGTCTCTCCACAAGGTTATCCACAGCAGCTGGGGATAAGCCGCTCGGCGCCTGCGACAGGGCGCCTCTTGTCCGTCATGCGCGGCTGGGTATACTCGCCGCCTGTTCTGATCTCCCCCCCCTCATGAGGCACCATGGAACGCTTTCTCGAAAATGCGATGTATGCGTCGCGCTGGCTGCTCGCGCCCATCTATTTCGGCTTGTCGTTGGGGCTGCTGGCCCTGGCGCTGAAGTTCTTCCAGGAGGTCTTCCACATCTTGCCGGCGGTCTTCGCCATGGCCGAGGCCGAGCTGATCCTGGTGCTGCTGTCGCTGATCGATATGGCGCTGGTGGGTGGCTTGCTGGTGATGGTGATGATTTCTGGCTACGAGAACTTCGTGTCTCAGCTGGACATCGATGAAGGCAAGGAAAAGCTCAGTTGGCTGGGCAAGATGGATTCCAGCTCGCTGAAGATGAAGGTGGCGGCCTCCATCGTGGCGATTTCCTCGATCCACTTGCTGCGGGTGTTCATGGATGCCAAGAACTACGAGACCGAGTACCTGATGTGGTACGTGATCATCCACATGACGTTCGTGGTCTCGGCATTCGCCATGGGTTACCTGGACAAGCTGACCAAGCACGACTGATCGATCCGATTGCCTCGCAACGCCCGGCCGCCCGCAGCGGTCGGGCGTTTTTGTTTGCGCGGGCATGGCCGTTGGATCTGCCTTCTTATCAATCGATTCGATTGAATGGGCCGGGATTACGGTTTTATCCATCGGGGAGGGTGAGTCAATAATTCGCCCCTTCCTACATATCCCTGGTTAGCGAGGCAGCATGAGCACGGCACACCCCACCACCTACACCGGCACCGCCAAGTGGCTGCACTGGGCCGTCGCGGCCATCTGGATCGCGAGCTGGTTGATCGGCATTGTCGCCGTGCATTGGCGTGATGAGTTGAACCCCGGTCATGGCCTCACCATCCTGCACAAGGCGCTGGCCAGCACGTTGCTGGTGCTCGTGGTGGCGCGCATTGCCTGGCGTCTGACCCATCCCGCGCCACCGCTGCCGGGCAGCATGAGCCCTCTCATGCAGCGTGGCGCGCTGGTGGGGCATGTGCTGCTGTACGTAGTGGCGCTGGTGGCCTTGCCGATGTCCGGCTGGTTCTGGAGCTCGGTGGCGGACAAACCCATCATGATGCTGGGGCTGTTCCAGGTACCGGCGCTGGTTGCGCCTGATCCTGATCTGTATGACCTGGCGAAACTGATGCACACCTGGACGGCGTGGGCGTGCGGCGCGCTGGTCGGCGGCCATGTGCTGGTGGCGTTGAAGCACCACTTCGTCGACAGGGACGAGGTGCTGACGGGCATGCTGCCGCGTGCCAGGGGCTGACAGGTTCGGCTGGCGCGGCAGAAGGCCACTTGTGTGCTAGTCTGGCCGGCCTTTTCGTAGCCCCAAGCGGAGCCTTTCATGTCCGAATTCAACTTCAGCCCCGACCTGTCCTCCGACGAAGGTCGCGTCAGCTACGGCATCGGCCGTCAGCTCGGTGGGCAACTGCGTGACAACCCGCCGCCGGGCGTGAGCCTGGCGGCCATCCTGGCCGGCGTGACCGACGCGTTCAATGGTCAGGCCAGCCGCGTCAGCGAAGCCGAGCTGTCGGCCAGCTTCAAGGTGATCCGCGACATCATGCAGGCAGAGGCGCAGGCCAAAGCCGAAGCGGCTGCTGGCGCCGGCCTGGAATTCCTCGCCGAAAACGCCAAGCGTGACGGAATCACCGTGCTGGCTTCCGGTCTGCAGTACGAAGTCCTGACCGCTGGTGAAGGCGCCAAGCCGTCCCGTGAAGACACCGTGCGTACTCACTACCACGGCACCCTGATTGACGGCAGCGTGTTCGACAGCTCCTACGAGCGTGGCGAGCCGGCCGAGTTCCCGGTAGGTGGTGTGATCGCTGGCTGGACCGAGGCCCTGCAATTGATGAACGCGGGCAGCAAATGGCGCCTGTACGTGCCGAGCGAACTGGCTTACGGCGCCCAGGGCGTTGGCAGCATCCCGCCGCACAGCGTGCTGGTCTTCGACGTCGAGTTGCTGGACGTCCTGTAACATCGTTCAGGTGGATGGTGTTTCGCCCATCCACCGTCTTTTCGGCAGCGCGTGCCCCGGTGGCGTGGGCTGCTGGAAAGGACGCCTTCTCCCTGTCGCCCCTTCCTGTCGGCGATCAGCGCAGCGCCCGTGCGTAGCAGTAGAGAAACAGGCTGCGTACCAATTCCTTCAGCACCAGCGGCTCACTGGAATTCAGTTCATGGATATCCAGATCACCCTGGTCGCGTAATTCGTCCAGCGCCTCTTGTTCCAGCACCGCGCACACTTCGCCGGTCTCGCGATGCAGGATGCGCAGATAGGGTTGCGGGCGGTCCAGCCAGGCATCGATCAAGTAGGTCATGACTCATCTCCCTTTCAAGTGGTTAGATGAGAATAATTCTTATTATATTTATAGCAAGCTTTAATCGATACCTTTCGTCGTGACACAAAAAAGCCCGCCATTGGGCGGGCTTTTCGGACGTTTCAGGCTCAGTGCGTGCGGGCGACGGCGAAGCGGCTCAGTTCGATCAGGGCTTCGCGGTATTCGTTGTCCGGCAGCGTGTCCAGGCAGGCGATGGCGCGTTCCACGTAATCGCGGGCGAGCTGAGCGGTGTAGTCAAGGGCGCCAGAGGCTTCTACTGCTTCGCGGATGCTTTCGAGGTTCTCGATACCACCTTTCTGGATCGCCTGACGTACCAGGGCTGCCTGTTCCGCGCTGCCTTCGCGCATGGTGTAGATCAGCGGCAGGGTCGGCTTGCCTTCGGCGAGGTCGTCGCCGACATTCTTGCCCAGGGTAGCGGCGTCGCCACGGTAATCGAGCAGGTCGTCGACCAGTTGGAACGCCACGCCCAGGTGGTCGCCGAAGGTGCGCAGCGCTTCAGTCTGTTCGTTCGAGGCTTGCGCCAGGGCCGCTGCGCTGTGCGTCGATGCCTCGAACAGCATCGCGGTCTTGCCGCGGATGACTTCCATATAGGTTTCTTCGGTGGTGCTGGCGTCGCGAATCTTCGACAGCTGCAGCACCTCGCCCTCGGCGATCACGCGAGTGGCCTTGGAGAGGATCTTCATCACTGGCATGGAGCCGAGCTCGACCATCATTTCGAACGAGCGTGAATAAAGGAAGTCGCCGACCAGTACGCTGGGCGCGTTGCCCCACTGGGCGTTGGCCGTGCTGCGGCCTCGGCGCATGTCGGACATGTCGACCACGTCGTCGTGCAGCAGGGTAGCGGTGTGCAGGAATTCGATGGTGGCAGCCAGCAGGCGCAGCTTGTCGCCTTCCAGGCCCAATGCCTTGCCACTGAGCAGAACCAGCAGCGGGCGCAGACGCTTGCCGCCTGCCGAGATAATATAGTCGCCGATCTTCTCCACCAGCGGCACGCGCGAGACCAGTTGCTGACGGATGATGCCGTCGACGGCGGTGAAGTCGTCCGCAACTACGCGGTAAAAAGCCTGGGGTTGTTGCATCAGCGACAGGTGCTCCAGTAAGGCGTGTTTGCAGCGATTGGCGTAGCCGTGGCACGCCTCGGGATGCGCGGCATGCTAGGGGGCAGGGTAGGGGCTGTCAAGGTAAGCGCCTGCAGGCCTTGCGCTGATCTTTGGCCTTGCGTACAATCGCGCACCCTGAACTTCCCCCTGGGTATTTCCCTGCCTTACGCAATTGCAAGGGCGCTTTCCGGCCCCGAGCAGCCATGCCAGTCGACACTTATTCCTATAAAGCGCTGGGTGAGCAGGATCAACGGAGATTTACCATGTACGCAGTAATTGTTACTGGTGGCAAGCAATACAAAGTCACCGAAGGCGAATTCCTCAAGATCGAAAAGCTCGAAATCGCCACTGGCGAGGCCGTCACTTTTGATCGCGTGTTGTTGATCGGCAACGGCGACGACGTGCAAATCGGCGCTCCGGTTGTAGACGGTGCCAAGGTTGTGGCTGAAGTCGTGTCGCAAGGTCGTCACGATAAAGTGCGCATCATCAAGTTCCGTCGCCGTAAGCACCACATGAAGCGTCAGGGCCACCGTCAGTGGTTCACTGAGATCAAAATCACCGGTATTCAGGCCTGATTCGTTTCGTCTGAGCCCTTTATAGGAGTATTGAACTCATGGCACACAAAAAAGCTGGCGGTAGTACCCGCAACGGTCGCGACTCAGAAGCCAAACGCCTTGGCGTTAAGATGTATGGCGGCCAGAAAATCGTTCCTGGCAACATCATCGTGCGTCAGCGCGGCACCCAGTTCCACGCTGGCTACGGCGTTGGCATGGGTAAAGATCACACCCTCTTCGCGAAAATCGAAGGCGTGATCAAGTTTGAAGTAAAAGGCGCGTTCAACCGCCGTTACGTGAGCGTCGTTGCGGCCTAATCGCGCGACTGCTGGAAAAGCCCCGTCCTTGCGACGGGGCTTTTTTGTTTCTGTATCCTAGGGGTTCTTGCCCGATTACCCAGGTTGCCGCGCGGCATGCGCGGGGTCATCCGGCAAGAGCCTGTTGTTTTCTGATTCAGTTGACCCGCGTTTGTGGCGGGAGGCGTACCCATGAAATTCGTCGATGAAGTATCGATTTATGTAAAGGCCGGTGACGGCGGTAACGGGATGATGAGCTTCCGTCGTGAAAAGTTCATCGAGAAGGGCGGCCCCAACGGTGGTGATGGTGGTGATGGTGGCTCGGTGTACATCGAGGCCGTTGAGAACTTCAACACGCTTGTGGACTACCGCTATACGCGCAAATTCCAGGCGCAGAACGGTGAGAAGGGCGGCAGTACCGATTGCACGGGTGCCAAGGGTGAGGATCTGATCCTGCCGGTTCCCGTGGGTACGACGGTGATTGATGCGTCCACTCAGGAAGTGATTGGCGACCTGATCAAGCCGGGGCAGCGCCTGCTGGTGGCTCAAGGTGGCTGGCACGGCCTGGGTAACACCCGCTTCAAGTCCAGTACCAACCGCGCACCGCGTCAGACAACGCCGGGCAAGCCCGGTGATGCCCGTGATCTCAAGCTGGAACTGAAGGTACTGGCTGACGTGGGGCTGCTCGGTTTGCCAAACGCCGGTAAAAGCACCTTTATCCGTGCGGTGTCCGCAGCCAAGCCCAAGGTGGCGGATTACCCGTTCACCACCCTGATACCGAACCTGGGTGTCGTCAGCGTGGAGCGTTACAAAAGCTTCGTGGTCGCCGACATTCCGGGGTTGATCGAGGGCGCCTCTGAGGGTGCGGGGCTTGGTATCCGCTTCCTCAAGCACTTGGCGCGTACGCGCTTGCTGTTGCACCTCGTCGATATGGCGCCGCTGGATCTGACCGATCCGGCTGAAGCTGCGGTGACCATCGTCGAAGAGCTGACCAAGTTCAGTCCGGCGTTGGCTGACCGCGATCGCTGGCTGGTGCTGAACAAGGCCGACCAGATGCTGGATGAGGAGCATGATGCTCGCGTTGCCGAGGTCGTCGAGCGCCTGAATTGGGAGGGGCCGGTCTACGTGATTTCTGCCCTGGCTCGTGAGGGCACCGAGAAGCTCTGCTACGACATCATGGAATACCTCGAGGCGCGCTCGGAGCGCATCCAGGAGAATCCTGCGTTCGCGGCTGAAGTCGCGGCTCTCGATCAGCGTATCGAAGATGAGGCGCGTGCTCAGTTGCAGGCCCTGGATGACAAGCGCGCGCTGCGCCGTGCGGGCGTCAAGGCGGTCGGCGACGAGGGTGACGACGACAGCTTCTGGGATGAGGAAGATGAAGAGGACGGCCCGGAAATCATTTACGTCCGGGACTGACCGGGTGGTGAAATAGCAGCGAGCCCGCTTTGCGGCTCTGAAATAGGGCTCGAAATGCGCGTGTACAGCAGTACACTACGCACTCTTGACTGATTTCGCCGTACTTGATTCGGGCTCGCTCTGTTTCCAATACATTGTCGAGCCATTTCCAGCGCCGCTTAATTGCGGCGTTTTTGTAATCACGGGTCGCTGCTGGGGTTGGATGATCATGCGTGACAAGGTAACCGGCGCTCAGCGCTGGGTGGTGAAGATTGGTAGTGCGCTGCTGACGGCTGACGGGCGTGGTCTTGATCGGGCTGCCATGGCGGTCTGGGTCAAGCAGATGGTGGCGTTGCGCGAGGCAGGCGTCGAGCTGGTGCTGGTGTCCTCGGGCGCTGTCGCGGCAGGCATGAGTCGCCTGGGTTGGGTGTCGCGCCCCAGTGCGATGCACGAGCTGCAGGCCGCCGCTGCAATTGGCCAGATGGTGCTGATCCAGGCGTGGGAATCGAGCTTCGGTGAGCATGGCCGGCGCACTGCGCAGATCCTGCTGACCCATGATGATCTCTCGGACCGCAAGCGTTACCTGAACGCGCGCAGCACCCTGCGTACGCTGGTCGATCTGGATGTGATTCCGGTGATCAACGAGAACGACACCGTGGTCACGGATGAAATCCGCTTTGGCGATAACGATACCCTGGCGGCGCTGGTGGCCAACCTGGTCGAGGCGGACCTGCTGGTGATCCTGACGGATCGCGACGGCATGTATAACGCCGACCCTCGGCACAATCCCGATGCCGAATTGATTTTCGAGGCGCGGGCCGATGATCCGGCTCTCGATGCCGTGGCTGGCGGTGTGGGTGGTGCATTGGGGCGTGGCGGTATGCAGACCAAGCTGCGTGCGGCGCGCCTGGCGGCGCGTTCTGGTGCGTACACGGTGATCGTGGGTGGTGCTATCGAGCAGGTGCTGGCGCGACTCAAGGCGGGCGAGCGGCTAGGGACGCTGCTGGCGCCGGAGCGGAGTCTGCTGGCAGCGCGCAAGCAGTGGCTGGCTGGGCATCTGCAGACCCGTGGCACGTTGGTGCTGGACGCGGGGGCGGTGAAGGCGCTGACGGTCGATCACAAGAGTTTGTTGCCGGTCGGCGTCAAGGCGGTGCAGGGCAGCTTCCGTCGCGGCGAGATGGTGGTGTGTGTGTCGCTGGATGGTCGTGAAATCGCCCGGGGTCTGGCCAACTACAGTGCTCTTGAGGCGCAGAAGATCATCGGCAAGCCGTCGGATGCCATCGAGAAGCTGCTGGGCTACGTCGATGAGCCAGAGTTGGTGCATCGCGATAACCTGATTCTGGTCTGATAGGGAGCGTATTGATGCGGCTACTCAAGGGTATATGTGCGGCATTTGTAGCGGTGCCGCTGCTGGCATCCGCAGAGGAGATTGGTGAGGTCTCTACGGTATTCAAGTGGATGGGGCCGAACGACAAGATTGTGGTCGAGGCGTTTGATGATCCGAAAGTGTCTGGGGTGACCTGCTACCTGTCCCGTGCCAAGACGGGCGGGGTCAAGGGTGGTCTTGGGCTGGCCGAGGATCGTGCCGAGGCTTCGATTGCCTGTCGGCAGGTCGGGCCGATCCGCTTCAAGGCGGAGTTGAAGGAGGGGGAAGAGGTTTTCCGTGAGCGCACCTCCCTGGTGTTCAAGACCATGCAGGTGGTGCGTTTCTTCGATGAGAAGCGCAATACCCTGGTTTATCTGGTCTACAGCGATCGGGTCATCGAAGGTAGCCCGCAGAATGCTGTGACTGCGATACCGATTCTGCCTTGGGCCGAGGCCAAGTAAGGCGCTTTTCGGGCAGGCCTTGGCTTGCCTGTTTCCCTGTTGGGGTCATGGCACTTTCTGCCAGACAATAAAAAACCGGCCATCAGGCCGGTTTTTCAAGAACTACAGCGGATTAGGCTGCAGCAGCTTCACCGAGGGCCTTGATGTGGCCGTTCAGGCGGCTTTTGTGCCGTGCTGCTTTGTTCTTGTGGATGATGCCCTTGTCAGCCATACGATCAATGACCGGAACGGCCAGGGTGTAGGCTTTCTTGGCCAGGTCGAGGTCTTTGGCGTCGATAGCCTTGACCACGTTCTTGATGTAGGTACGAACCATGGAGCGCAGGCTGGCGTTATGGCTACGACGCTTCTCAGCCTGTTTTGCGCGTTTTTTGGCAGAAGGTGTATTGGCCACCGTCAAGCTCCTCGAAAACTGGGGGATACAAACAAATAAGGCCGCGAATCATGCCGAGATGAAGGACGCCTGTCAAGCCTGTTGGCGTTTACCTGTGCTGGCCTGACCAGTGGCAGACCGCTACACTCGACGCCTTCGTGCGCCGGGTGGATCGTCTGCTCAGGTGCTCGTCCGCGGAAGTCGAATTATTACATGAATTTGCTCAAGTCGCTGGCCGCCGTCAGCTCTCTGACCATGCTGTCCCGGATTCTGGGGTTCGTGCGCGATACATTGATCGCACGGGTTTTCGGCGCGGGCGTCGCCTCGGATGCCTTTGTCGTTGCCTTCAAACTGCCCAATCTGCTGCGCCGAATCTTTGCCGAGGGTGCGTTCTCGCAGGCTTTCGTGCCGATTCTGGCTGAGTACAAGACCCAGCAGGGCGAGGAAGCGGCGCGTACCTTCGTGGCCTATGTCAGTGGATTGCTGACCCTGGTGTTGGCGGTGGTGACGCTGCTGGGCATTCTCATCGCGCCGTGGATCGTCTGGGTGTCAGCGCCGGGTTTCGCCGATGAGGCGGACCGTTTTGCCCTGACCACCGACCTGTTGCGGGTGACTTTCCCTTATATATTGCTGATTTCCCTGTCGTCGCTGGCTGGGGCCGTGCTCAATACGTGGAATCGGTTTTCGGTGCCGGCGTTCGTGCCGACGCTGCTCAACGTCAGCATGATCGTGTTCATGGTGTTCTTTGCCCAATACTTCGATCCTCCCATCATGGCGTTGGGGTGGGCGGTGCTGGTGGGCGGCCTGCTGCAGTTGCTTTACCAACTGCCGCACCTGAAAAAAATCGGCATGCTGGTATTGCCGCGGCTCAATCTCAAAGACACCGGGGTTTGGCGGGTGCTCAAGCAGATGGGGCCGGCGATTTTCGGTGTGTCGGTCAGCCAGATTTCGCTGATCATCAACACCATCTTCGCCTCCTTTCTGGTGGCGGGTTCAGTGTCCTGGATGTATTACGCGGACCGTTTGATGGAGCTTCCCTCTGGCGTGCTTGGGGTTGCTCTGGGGACGATCCTCTTGCCAGCGCTGTCAAAAACCTACGCCAGTGCTGATCGGGACGAGTATTCGCGTCTGCTCGACTGGGGCTTGCGCCTTTGCTTTCTCCTTGCCTTGCCAAGTGCCGTTGCGCTTGCGGTGCTGGCCGAGCCGCTGACGGTGTCTCTGTTCCAGTACGGCAAATTCACCAGCAACGATGCGCTGATGACCCAGCAGGCGTTGATGGCCTATTCCGTCGGGTTGCTCGGCATCATCCTGGTGAAGATCCTCGCGCCGGGCTTTTATGCCCAGCAGAACATCAAGACACCCGTGAAGATCGCCATCGTCACCCTGATCGCCACGCAGTTGATGAATCTTGTCCTGATCGAGCCATTGGCCCATGCCGGGCTGGCGCTGGCAATTGGGTTGGGTGCCTGCTTGAACGCTGGGCTGCTCTATTGGCAGCTCCGCAAGGGGGATATGTTCCGCCCGCAGGCAGGCTGGGTGCCATTTCTACTCAAGGTTTCCCTGGCGGTGGGGGTGATGGCGGCCGTGTTGCTGGCAATCATGCACTTTATGCCCGCCTGGTCGGATGACGGTATGCTGCTTCGCTTCCTGCGCCTGGGCGCACTGGTGGTCGCCGGGTTGGTGGCCTACTTCGGCATGTTGCTGGTGCTCGGCTTCCGCTTGCGTGACTTCACGCGGCGGGCCATTTCTTGAGCAGTCTTCAACTGTCGTCCGTTGCCGGGTGTGCGTATAATCGACCACTTTATGAGCAAGAAGCGCGCTATGCAGCTGGTTCGAGGCCTTCATAACCTGCGGCCCCAGCATCGGGGTTGTGTCGCCACCATCGGCAATTTCGACGGCGTCCATCGTGGCCATCAGGCCATCTTGGCGCGTCTGCGTGAGCGATCGGTCGAGCTGGGCGTGCCCAGTTGCGTGGTGATTTTCGAGCCGCAGCCGCGCGAGTTCTTTGCGCCTGATACGGCTCCGCCCCGTCTGGCCCGCCTGCGCGACAAGGTGGCGCTACTGGCGGCCGAGGGTGTTGATCGGGTGTTGTGCCTGAGCTTCAACCGGCGCTTGCGTGAGCTGAGCGCAGCCGAATTCGTCCAGCGTGTGCTGATCGAGGGGCTGGGCATCGCGCATCTGGAAGTGGGCGACGATTTCCGCTTCGGCTGCGACCGGGCCGGCGATTTCGCCTTTCTGGCGGCGGCTGGCGAGCAGGAAGGGTTCACGGTCGAGGCTGCCACCACGGTGGAGCTCGACGGTATCCGCGTCAGCAGTACCCGGGTGCGCGAGGCATTGGCCGTGGGCGACTTCGCCCTGGCTGAAAAGCTGCTTGGTCGCCCGTTCCGCATTGCCGGTCGCGTGCTGCATGGACAGAAGCTTGGCCGTCAGTTGAATGCGCCGACCGCCAATGTCCAGCTCAAGCGGCGGCGCGTGCCATTGACCGGTGTCTATCTGGTCAGCACTGAAGTAGACGGCCAGCCTTGGCCGGGGGTGGCCAACATCGGCGTGCGCCCGACCGTGGCCGGCGACGGCAGCGCCCATCTCGAGGTGCACCTGCTGGATTTTGCCGGAGACCTGTATGGCCGGCGTTTGACGGTGGCTTTCCACCACAAGCTGCGCGATGAGCAGCGTTTTGCCTCTCTGGAGGCCTTGAAGACGGCGATTGCTGCCGATATTGCCGCTGCCCGTGCCCATTGGCGCACCTGAAACCAGTGCCACCCGCTTACGAAGAGCCTGAGATGACCGACTATAAAGCCACGCTGAATCTGCCCGATACCCAATTTCCGATGAAGGCCGGCCTGCCGCAGCGCGAGCCGCAGATTCTGCAGCGTTGGAACGAGATTGGCCTGTATCAGAAGCTGCGTCAGCAGGGCGAAGGCCGGCCGAAGTTCGTCCTCCATGACGGCCCGCCCTACGCCAACGGCAGCATCCACATCGGCCATGCGGTCAACAAGATCCTCAAGGACATCATCACCCGCGCCAAGACGCTGTCGGGCTACGACGCCCCTTACGTACCCGGCTGGGATTGCCACGGCCTGCCGATCGAGCACAAGGTGGAGACCACCTTCGGCAAGAACCAGCCGTCCGACCTGACCCGCGAGCGGTGCCGTACTTATGCTGCCGAGCAGATCGAAGGGCAGAAGGCCGATTTCGTGCGCCTGGGCGTACTCGGTGATTGGGACAATCCCTACAAGACCATGGCGTTCGCCAACGAGGCGGGAGAAATCCGCGCCCTGGGGGAAATGGTCAAGCAAGGTTACGTGTTCAAGGGGCTGAA
Organism: Pseudomonas sp.; assembly: GCA_050282285.1. Classification (GTDB taxonomy): domain Bacteria; phylum Pseudomonadota; class Gammaproteobacteria; order Pseudomonadales; family Pseudomonadaceae; genus Aquipseudomonas. Next base: position 27,710 of record JBLZZJ010000067.1, on the reverse strand, counting down.
GCCGGTCAACTGGTGTTTCGATTGCGGCTCGGCCCTGGCTGAAGCCGAGGTCGAGTACCAGGACAAGAAATCCGATGCCATCGACGTTGCCTTCCTGGTCGAAGATGCCGACAAGCTGGCCGCGGCCTTTGGCCTGGCCGCGTTGAACAAGCCGACCAGCATCGTCATCTGGACCACTACGCCCTGGACCATCCCGGCCAACCAGGCGCTCAACGTCCATCCTGAATTCAACTATGCGCTGGTCGATACCGGCGACAGGCTGCTGGTTTTGGCCGAAGAGCTGGTCGAGAGCAGCCTGCAGCGTTTTGGCCTGCAAGGTGAAGTGATCGCCACTGCGGTAGGCGCCTCGCTTGAGCTGATCCGCTTCCGTCACCCGTTCTACGAGCGTTTTTCGCCGCTGTATCTGGCCGACTATGTCGAACTGGGCGCCGGTACCGGCATCGTCCACTCGGCTCCTGCTTATGGTGAGGACGACTTCCGTTCCTGCAAGCGCTACGGCATGAGCAACGACGACATCCTTAGCCCGGTGCAGAGCAATGGCGTATACGTTGCCGATCTACCGTTCTTTGGTGGTCAGTTCATCTGGAAGGCCAACCTGGCCATCGTTGCCAAGCTGCAAGAGGTTGGCGCGCTGCTCAAGCATGAAGCTATCCAGCACAGCTACATGCATTGCTGGCGGCACAAAACACCGCTGATCTACCGCGCCACGGCGCAGTGGTTCGTGGGAATGGACAAACAGCCGAACGAAGGCGCGCCGCTGCGTGAGCGTGCTCTTGCTGCCATTGAAGAGACTAAATTCGTACCCGCCTGGGGCCAGGCGCGCCTGCACAGCATGATTGCCGGTCGTCCGGACTGGTGTATCTCGCGTCAGCGCAACTGGGGCGTACCGATCCCGTTCTTCCTGCACAAGGCCAGCGGTGAATTGCACCCGCGTACCACCGAGCTGATGGAAGAGGTTGCCAAGCGCGTCGAGCAAGAGGGCATCGAGGCCTGGTTCAAACTCGACGCCGCCGAGCTGCTCGGTGACGAGGCGGCCGACTACGACAAGATCAGCGATACGCTGGATGTGTGGTTCGACTCCGGCACCACCCACTGGCACGTGCTGCGCGGCTCGCACCCGCTGGGCCATGCAGCGGGTCCGCGTGCTGACCTGTACCTGGAAGGCTCCGACCAGCACCGTGGTTGGTTCCACTCGTCCCTGTTGACCGGTAGCGCCATCGACGGTCATGCGCCGTACAAGGAATTGCTGACCCACGGCTTCGTGGTGGACGAGAACGGCCGCAAGATGTCCAAGTCTCTGGGCAATGTGGTGGCGCCGCAGGAAGTGAACGACAGCCTGGGCGCGGACATCCTGCGTCTGTGGGTTTCGTCCACCGACTATTCTGGCGAAATGGCCGTATCCAAGGTCATCCTGCAGCGCAGCGCCGATTCGTATCGCCGTATCCGCAACACGGCGCGTTTCCTGCTCTCCAACCTCAGCGGCTTCGACCCGGCACAGCACCTGCTGCCTGCCGAGGACATGCTGGCACTGGATCGCTGGGCGGTGGACCGCGCGCTGTTGCTGCAACGCGAGATCGAAGAGGCCTACGACAGCTACCGCTTCTGGAACGTCTACCAGAAGGTGCACAACTTCTGCGTGCAGGAGCTGGGCGGCTTCTACCTCGACATCATCAAGGACCGTCAGTACACCACCGCCAGCGACAGTGTGGCGCGCCGCTCCTGCCAGACTGCGATGTTCCATATCGTCGAAGCGCTGGTGCGCTGGATCGCCCCGATCCTGTCGTTCACCGCCGACGAGCTGTGGCAATACCTGCCGGGCGAGCGCAACGAGTCGGTCATGCTCAATGGCTGGTACCAGGGCCTGAGCGAGTTGCCGCAAGGCTTCGAGCTTGATCGCGAGTTCTGGGAACGGGTCATGGCGGTCAAGACCTCTGTGAACAAGGAGCTGGAAAACCAGCGCGCCGCCAAGGCCATTGGCGGCAACCTGCAGGCCGAAGTCACGGTTTACGCTGAAGACGGTCTGATCGCTGATCTGAACAAGCTCGGTAACGAACTGCGTTTCGTGCTGATCACCTCGACCGCCAGCCTGGCGCCTTTCGCCAGTGCGCCGAGCGATGCGGTGGAAACCGAGGTGGCCGGTCTCAAGCTGAAGGTCGTCAAGTCCACTCACGCCAAGTGCGGTCGTTGCTGGCATCACCGTGAGGACGTCGGGGTGAACCCGGCCCATCCGGAAATCTGTGGTCGTTGTGTCGACAACATCGAAGGGGCTGGCGAGGTACGTCACTATGCTTAATCCCAGTCGTTTCGGGCGACTGTCCTGGTTGTGGTTGAGCCTGCTGGTGTTCGTGGTCGATCAGGTGACCAAGTTCTGGTTCGACAACAATCTGTCGATGTACCAGCAGATCGTGGTGATCCCCGATTACTTCAGCTGGACCCTGGCGTACAACACGGGCGCTGCGTTCAGCTTCCTGGCGGGTGCGTCGGGCTGGCAGCGCTGGTTCTTCGCGGCGGTCGCGGTGGTGGTCAGCATCGTGCTGGTGGTCTGGCTCAAACGTCTGAAGTCCGATGAAACCTGGTTGGCCGTCGCGCTGGCACTGGTGCTGGGCGGCGCGCTGGGCAACCTGGTAGACCGCGTGGTGTTCGGCCACGTGGTCGACTTCATTCTGGTGCATTGGCAGAACCGCTGGTATTTCCCGGCGTTCAACATCGCCGATACCGCCATCAGCCTCGGCGCCATCCTGCTGGCGCTGGATATGTTCAAAAGCAAGAAGTCCGGAGAAGTAGCCCATGACTGATGTACGAATTGGCCCGGACAAGGAAGTTACCCTGCATTTCGCGCTCAAACTCGATAACGGCGATGTGGTCGACAGCACCTTCGACAAGCAGCCGGCCACCTTCAAGGTGGGCGATGGCAACCTGCTGCCGGGCTTCGAGCAGGCCATCTACGGCCTGAAAGCCGGTGACAAACGCAGCGTGCCGATCGCGCCGGAGCAAGGCTTTGGCCAGGGCAATCCGCAGAACGTCCAGGTCATGCCCCGTAGCCAATTCCAGGACATGGAGCTGTCCGAAGGCTTGCTGGTGATCTTCAATGACGCCGCCAATACCGAGCTGCCGGGTGTGGTCAAAAGCTTCGATGAAAACCAGGTGACCATCGACTTCAATCACCCACTGGCCGGGAAGTCGCTGAGCTTCGACGTCGAGATTATCGAGGTCAAGGCGCTCTAAGCGCTTCAGGGTGGGGCAGGCTGCGGCTTGCCTCAGCCTAGGCTTCCCCTGGGCGCATACCGCGTTACACTCCCTTCCTACTGTTCACGCGTACCGAGCGTCGTCATGCATATCAAACTCGCTAACCCCCGCGGCTTCTGCGCTGGCGTGGATCGCGCCATCGAAATCGTCAACCGTGCCCTGGAAGTCTTCGGCCCGCCGATCTATGTGCGTCACGAAGTGGTGCACAACAAGTTCGTGGTGGAAGACTTGCGTGCGCGCGGGGCCGTGTTCGTCGAGGAGCTGGACCAGGTGCCGGATGACGTCATCGTCATCTTCAGTGCCCATGGTGTCTCCCAGGCTGTTCGAGGCGAGGCCGCTAACCGTGGCTTGAAGGTGTTCGACGCAACCTGTCCGCTGGTGACCAAGGTGCACATGGAAGTCGTGCGTTACAGTCGGGAAGGGCGTGAATGCATCCTGATCGGCCATGCCGGCCATCCGGAAGTCGAAGGCACCATGGGGCAGTACGACGCCAGCAATGGTGGAGCGATCTACCTAGTGGAAGACGAGGGGGATGTCGAGCGCCTGCAGGTGCGCAACCCTGAAGCCCTGGCATTCGTTACCCAGACCACGTTGTCGATGGATGACACCAGCAAAGTCATCGACGCCCTGCGCGCGAAGTTTCCTGCCATCGGCGGGCCGCGCAAGGACGATATCTGCTATGCCACCCAGAACCGGCAGGACGCCGTCAAGCAGCTCGCCGCCGAATGCGATGTATTGCTGGTAGTCGGCAGCCCGAACAGCTCCAACTCCAACCGCCTGCGCGAACTCGCCGAGCGCATGGGCACTCCGGCCTACCTGATCGACGGTGCCGAAGACCTGAAGCAAGAATGGTTCGATGGCGCCGCCGGTATCGGCATTACCGCCGGCGCTTCCGCCCCGGAAGTACTCGTTCGCGGTGTAGTGGAACGCCTGCGCGAATGGGGCGCGGAAGGGGAGCGCGAGCTGGATGGCCGCCCCGAGAACGTGACGTTCTCGATGCCAAAGGAATTGAGGGTGAAGGCGGTTTGATCTGTTTTTCTGAGAAACAAAAAAGCCGGCTAAATTAGCCGGCTTTTTATTGATTTTAGGGTCAGCGCCAGCAGTCTTGGGTGCTCTCGCTGCCGCTGTTCCCCTTTCTGCCGCGGGCATCAAGGGTCAGATCACCACACTTGCTGTCATCGAAGTTTTGTTCGGCAGTCAGGGTATAGCCGCCGTCTTCATCAACCTTGCTAACTGTCAGCGTATATTTCCCTGTTTCTGACTTGTCTCCGCCTCTCAAGCCAAGCTTCGCAATGTCACCGCTTGCCGTGATGTAGGCATTATTCTGAGAGAAGTACCGTTCTTGCCGTGCCGAGGCATCGCTCAGAAGGGCTTGCCCTTCTGTGCGATTCCCGCGTTTCACGTACTCGCTATAGTTCGGGACGGCAATGGCCGCCATGATGCCGATGATCACGACCACAATCATGATTTCAATCAATGTGAAGCCTGCCTGTACATTCTTCATCGTCAGCTCCACTGATACTGCTGGGGTTCAGGTTTCATATTATTCGTCCTCCTCGACCTTACGCCAGGACTGCCGCCCCAGGCTGGAAGGGTCCGGGTAAACGTTGACGCACTCTTGACCCGTGCACAGCTGGAACTTGCCGTCGGAATTCTGCGAAATGGTCGTACCACCTTCGCCGTCCTGGCGGATTGCCGACACGTTGGTGCTGCCAATATCGGAAGAAGGCACGTAGTCGAACGCGTTTTGTGGTGTCTTGCCCCCGGTGAAGGGGTTGATCGCATAGGTCCAGTTACTAGTGCCGTCGCCGCATGGGTCGTCATTGGGAACCAATGACTGGAAGAACACCGTGCGGCCTAACTGGGACATGTTTTCCACAACCATTTCACCGTCGGACTGTTTGAGGTTCAGATACCAGCCGTTCTGCGCCTGTTGGCCATCACTGGCCTGCCAGTGAACGGTATTGCTGCTGATCACGCGGCCCTGGCGGGAGTCGGTGCCATTGGTGACCGTTGTATCCGTAACGAATGTCTGCTGTTGCAGGCTGCTGCGGCGGATATTGGGGTTTCCGGTGTCCTGGCCGAGTGTTTCTTTATCCCAAATACCGTAGACCGTTTGCGCGATGCTCTTGTCACCGTCCTTATCGCCGGTTTCATAGAATTTCCCGGTACCAAAGATCACGAGATAGCCTTGGCCTGTGGGGTGACGAACAAGGCTGGGCGCTGATGTGATTTTTTGGCGGGTTGTGTCGTTATCGGCAAACGCGCTGAACAGTGGATTGCCCCCATAGGACACCTCAAATGCGTCAATCGCGTTTTCTCCGTCGTCCTCTGTCGTGAATGGAGTGCTTTCATCACGCCCGTCGCGAAGCAGGTCGAAACGCCAGACATTGCCCTGCAGGTCTCCCGCGTAAGCATAGTCCGCAGTGCCGTCTGCGTTGTAGTCGCCCAGCTTAGGCGTAGACAGGCCGTTGGCTATACCGTCAGTGCCCTGTACTTCAAGGCTCTTCAGCAGCGTGCCTTCCACCGCGTCGAGAATAAAGAGCGCAGCTTTTCCGTTCGAGCTGCCGGCGCTCTCGTATCCATTGCCGAAGACTACCGCCCATTTGCCAGTATGCAGGCGTGCGATCGTGGGCTGGGAGAAGCTGTAACCCATTTTTACGGCGTCGTTTGCGGTAATGCTGTTTTCGTCGAACTGCCAGAGCAGCTCTTCTTGTCCTGGATGTGTAACGTCGAGCGCAAAAATCGATTTACCACCTGCTTTCAGCGTGCCCACGAGGATAGTGCGCCATTCTGTGCCGTCATACACGTCTGCGACGGTCGGAGTGCCTTCTACGTAATACTCGTGGCTGTAGTTGGCACCAGTCAGTTTGTTCAGCTTGGGAAATACGGCACTTGGGACGAACGCAAATTCTTCAACGCCCGTTTTGGCATTGAAACCGTGCAGCATGCCAGCGTTCCCGCCAACATAGAGTCGTGGTGTGCGCTCTGCGATATCAGCAGCGAAGGTGGAATAGGCGGTATTGCCTTCCAGGCGGTTGGAAAAGTTCACGAGATAGCGGGGGCCGGAAACCACGGCCGGACTGGAAGAATAGAAGTCACCCAATACAGCGCTGCGCTGGCGGAAGGTGGTTCCTTCACCGCTGCGACTGCCGCGCAGAAACTCTAGGCGCTGTTGGCCGCGAGTATCAACAGCGTTGCCATTCACAGGGTCCTTGCTGAGCAAGTTTGCCAGTGTGCCAGCGGTGGCCGTTGCACCCGCATTGGCCCAGGTAAAATCGATCAGTCCCGTATTGCTACTGCCGGCCATTTTGATGGTGCGTGTCTGCCAGCCTGGAACTTTGCTCTTGGCACTCCAGATTTCAGTTGATTCAAACGTGTTGGTTTGGGGGTTCCACTTCTTCTCGAAGCGTTTCACATCGCCAGACCAGTTGTCGTCGCTGGCATACGAGGTTTGATAGGAAACCGTTGTGATCGTACCCCTGTCATTCTCATCTTCGCTGACCTGGCCCGAGTTGATGGCAGGTTTAGCTGCCGTGGATTTGCGATCGGCAATGCGAGAAAGGATGTCGTCGAATGCCTGAACCATGGCCTCGGGGCTATCGGCGCTGAAAAATTCGCCACGTGAATTGATCGCGGCATGCCACAGGTCGTAGACGTTGTTGGCGCTGCCACTGGACGCTTCCGGCCAATTTTTTGTTCCCGCCACCAGAGCGCTATAGCCCGCGCCTTCATGGGTGCTGCCTGCCCAAGGAATTCCGGAGCTATTCAGGGAGCTGGTCAGGCCCAGGCCCATGATGAAGTTGGTCATGTGTTGCCAAGTGGCTGGGTCGTTGCGTGCGTCCCAATAGTCAGTAGTGCTGTCGCCACTTTTAAACGGAATGTAGGAGGGGAGCTTATTATCCAGATTAGAGTTCAGATCTGTTGCCCAATAGTGCATGGCCAAGTCGGCAAGCGTACTTGCCTTGGCATCCTTATAGGGATGTTGCCCGGTATAGTTTTTGCCGTCAGGTAGGGTGATGTTGGCATTGTCATGCTGGAATGATCTAGGGTCTGTGGTGGCTGTGTTCCACATGCCGTCAGTCATCATGATGTGATAGCTGGCACGACAGGCGTAGGTGTTGTCACTAGTGTTCCTGTCGGAGGTATTTCGACTGTTGGGGTATTTATGCCAGGCGACATCTTCCTTGAGAAACTCTCCGGCTCTTTTCATGGCATCCGGAAGAGGAGTTCCGCTGTTAAAGTAGATGTCTTTGAGCCAGCTATAGAATTGGCCTTTATGCAGCGAGTCATACTGGCGAAACTTGTTGTCCTTGCAGACTGAGGTGGTACCGCCATTGAGGGTGTTGCAGCGTGCAAGATCCTGCCAGCCCAGGCGAACGGCAGGTGAGAGTTGTGAAAATGCCAGGCTGGTAGCGGACAGGGTTGCCAGGGCGCGAGTCCTATAGAAGGAATACCAAATTGAATAGTTTTCTTTCTCGGTCTCTTCTACAAAAACGAGCTTGTAGCAGTTTGTGTTCGATTTTGAATTGTTACAGCTAGCAAGTGCGCTGTCGAAGGAGTAGTAGTATGCGGGCGTGGACGCAATGTAGGTGTCTGTGCTCCCGCTACGGGCGCAGGTGAAATTGGTCGTATCCAGTACCGGGCCGGCTCGCCTTATTTCACATGTGCGAGTGCCACCGGGGCGAGAAAGTCTGAATACGATACCGGCGTCGCTTGTTACGTCCACCGGCGCCTGGTTAGTTGTGAGTGATCGAGTTACTCGGAAATCCCTTTCTGGTCCATTGAGCCGGTTATGGGCGCCAGTAGGCATACGGTATTCTTTGCCTGTGGGGCGATAATCGCTGGACAGGTTAAGAGTCCCGTCACCAGGCCTGAAACCATTGATTGGGGCTCTAGTGAATTGGGTCGAGAGTTGGACTTCGTTACCACTTTCATCAAAAAATGGCGGAATGACATACTTGGTACTTGGGTTGTAGTACATCGGGTTGAACGCATTCGCTGCATAAAGTCGTGTAATGAAGGTGCCGCTGATTACACTACTTTCGATCGAGTCAGGGACGTACCCCCAAGACATGCTGCCGGATTCATCCAGGGTCAGGATGATATTTGGCGGAACGCCGATGGTCAGGCTCAGGGGGCTCTGGGACACTGTCGCGTGAGCGTTGGCAGCACTGAGCATGGCAATGCCGAGAAGCGAGCTGAGCAGCGTTTTGGTGTAAGAATTATTGATGCGATTCTTTTGCATGACTTCAGCTCTCAATTGTTAAGGCCGAGGTAGATGTTGGCATTGGTTGATTGCAGGGTCAGGTTATTTCCGGCCTTGCCATTGTTGAGGTAGAAGTAGGTCCCCTGACCTTCCGCAACCATGCCGTATTCGGCGTTAACTGCCGAGTTGCTTGTTTCTACAGCCAGAATGCTGTTCCACTCAATACTGTAGGTGTCGCTTGCCACTGTGGTGTCCAATGGGTCAAGGCCACGATAGGGCATCCACGCCAGGCCGCTGCTGGAAACTTCTTGCAGTACGGTTGATTTGTTATCCGTGCCGAGGATGTAAGGCGTGTTTACAAAGTCGAGCAAGCTGTCAGGCTCGACGGCGAGTAGGCAGGGCTTGTTGTTGCCCGAAACGACCAGTTCGTTGTCCTCGTCACAGTTGGCCGCTTTGGGCTCCAGTTTGTCGGAGAGATTGCCGGGCCCATAGAAGCGAAACTCCGCTTCCCGCAACGCGGCGTCGGCCAGGCTTTTGAGTTGCATGTCATGCGCTCGATTGGCGGTAATACGCGACTCGAGCGTTACGCTGCGCATGTTGCTGACGGCCATTAGTGTGATAACCAACAGCATCACGAGGGCGACCAGAAGTACCGCGCCGCGCTGGTTTTTGTGTGGAAATGCGGTCATGGCATGAGATTCCTGATGGTCTGGGTGCTGCCCGCGACCTGATAGATACGCTTCTTGTCGTTCGTTTCAAGCCGGGACTTTTCAGTGCTGTCAGCCGCTGCCAGCCAGTCGGTCAGCACCTTGGAGTCGTCGCTGTCCCGTTGACCATCGCGGCCAGCAAGCAGTAGCGAGTATCGGACGCTGCGAATGGCTCCGCTGGTGGCCGTCCAATCTTTTTGCGGGATGAATTGAGTGATCTCTTTCTCCAGCAGATCCGCCACACCCACGCCGAAGTCCATGCGCAGGCTCGCAACGCCCTTGAGCATTTCCACGTACTGAGGCGAGCTTGCATTCAGGCTCTTGCACCTCAGGCTGCCATTCTGAACATTGCCATCACTGCTAGGCTCGTACTTGAAGGCCAGCACGATCAGGCTGTCGACAGGCGGGTCGATAAACGGGGTGTCGTCTGTGAATGAAGTGCTGGCCGCGCCTTGGCAGTCCAGCTCGCCACTTGTCAGAGGTTGGTAGCGGATACAGAAACCCGCACCCACCGACGGATCAAGGCCTGTGATCGAGCTTCCCGTACTGAACTGCAGGCAGTCGCCTGATGCAGAGCGTTGGGGAAAAGCTGTTTCCAGCAACTGAGAGGGTGCCCTGCGATAACCTGCGCGTCCCAGATAGTCGTTGAGCAACAGTGTTGCGAATCGACCGTTCTCCAGGTTGGTTGCCTGTGTTTGCTGGAAGAGCTGGTTGCGCTTGTTGTCTACATAAACTTGGGTGATACCCAGGATCAGGAAGCTGCTGATAGCCAGTGTAATCATCAGCTCAATCATGGACAGGCCGGCTTGCTGTTTCATGGACGTCATAGTTCCACCCGAACGGTATAGGTGCAGATGGCTGCATCGGTGTCTGCGGCATCCAGGCACGCGCCTTCACGCGTTTGCCAGGCCAGCCGGACTTCAAGCATCGACCCCTTGCTGTCGCAGGTGCCAGGAGTCGAGCTGCGGCAGATGTACATGTCGCTATCGAAAATATCAGCGCCGCCGGGAAGTTGTGCTTCCACAGCGTCCGCCCAGCAATCTCTCAACTCTTTGGCTGTCCCGGGTACGGTGTTGGCGTCCGCCACGCAGTCGTCTCGATCAGAAAAGGCCTCTCCTTCATCCTTGAAAAAGATGGAGGTGTCTTTCATCCCGCTGTTCATCGGAAATTGCGGGGGGGCCATGGTGAAGAGTTCTTTCGGGTTTGCCCGTATGACTTCTACCAGATCGCCGACCAGCGCTACGGCGGTATTGCGCTGCACGGAGTCTTGGGTGTACTGGATGCTTCGCCCTTGCAGGGCGACCATTCCCAGAATTCCAACGGTGGTGAGCAGCAGTGCCACCAGAACTTCTATCAGGCTGAAGCCTTTGCCGTTCATCATCATGCGTTACTCACAGGGTGCAGTTACTGAGATCGGTGTTATTGGCGTCTTTTTTTCCCCTGAGGAACAGGGATACCGCACCGCTAGCCTGTGTTTCCAGGAAATAGCCGCTTGCCGTGTCGTCGTCGTGGCAGACGGTGAAACTGGCAGCGGTCGCGGTACCGTTGCTTCTGAACTTGATCTCATCGACGTTCGTTCTGATGGTTGCCGCCTGCGGGTTATGCTCCAGGTCACGCAGGGATTCCTGGGAGCCGCGCTGGATGGTCCAGGGGGCTTCATCATCCACGGTGACAGTAATAGTGGCGTTCTGGCTTACCGCCTCGTTGCGGGCGTAGAGCAAAAAGGATTTCAGTTCTTCCGCCTGGGTCTGGACGCGGTTTCGCTCCATCAACCCCATGAAGTTGGGTACCGCGATAGATGCGACGATCGCCAGCACGACTAGCGTGATCATCAGTTCTACCAAGGTAAAACCGCGCATGTCCGTTTTGCTTGGCATAGTGGACTCCATAAAAAATACTCAGCAAATACTGTCTGAAGCAGGGTGGATAGTCCTGTCCCTAGAGACAATTGGCCAATAGAGGGAGATGACCGGTTACCTGCAACAGCAGGTTATGCGCCAGTTCACAATGTGGCTTGGCATAGGCGACCACTGCTAGGGGCAGCGGTGTTGCTCGTTCTGATTCTCACTGTTGCTGGCTGAGCGGATTCGCCCTTGGCGATTAATGACCAACTGCCAGGCCATTGCCTGGGGAGCGCAGAGCGTGAAACGTCCGTTACCGGTAGGGCTGGTACCGTTCGGCCGGAAGCGAATGGTGGTGCTATAGCCGCTCCAGCGTAGCGTGCCTTCGCTTCGCGTAGATTGCTTTACGCTGAGTATTTCTTTCGTGCGGGAAGCCCGTAATATCCATCCTTTGTTCCAATCCTCTCCGCATTGCTCGCCAGTCGAGTAAGCGCAGATTTCGATTGTCCTGCCCTCTAGAATGGCTCGCGCTCTTGCCTCCTGCAGCGAACGCTGCAGTTCTCCGAGCAAGGCGTGTTGGCGGTTGCTTTCAACGAGCTGCGTAAGGTTGGGGGCGGCAATGGCGGCGAGAAGTGCGATCAATGCCAGCGTGACAAGCAAATCAAACAGGGTATAACCCCGCTGAAGCGGATTGCGCATGAGATCCATCCTTGGACGTATTTACTAGGGTGCCTTCCTGGCACCTGTCGCTTTTATACCCTCGTAGTGAGGGTGACAAGTATGAGGCGCAGAGTTGAGCGATTTTCTTGTGGTAGGTGGCGGTGTCATCGGGCTGTTGTCGAGCATGCAGCTTGCTCAATCGGGGGCCAGTGTTTTGCTGCTTGAGGCAGGCGATGTCGGCCGCGAATCGTCCTGGGCAGGAGGCGGTATCGTTTCGCCTTTGTATCCCTGGCGCTACAGCCCGGCCGTGACGGCGCTTGCGCATTGGTCGCAGGATTTCTATCCGCAGTTGGGCGCGCGTTTGCTGGCGGAAACTGGTATCGATCCGGAAGTGCAGGTGACCGGCTTGTACTGGCTTGATCTGGACGATGAGGCTCAAGCGTTGGAGTGGGCGGCGCGTGAGCAGCGCCCTTTATGCCAGGTCGATATAGAAGACGTTTACCGGGCTGTACCGGTTCTGGGCGACGGCTATACCCATGCGGTGGCCATGGCCGATGTAGCGAATGTTCGTAATCCACGGCTGGTCAAATCGCTTCGTGCTGCGCTGCAGCAGATGCCGAATGTCACCTTGCGTGAGCAGTGTGCGGTGACGGGCTTCATTCGTGAAGAGGGGCGTATTCGTGGGGTACAGACCGAGCAGGGGGACGTTCGCGGCCAGCAGGTGGTTGTGGCTGCCGGCGCCTGGAGCGGTGAGCTGTTATTGGAGTTGGGGATCAAGTTGCCGGTGGAGCCGGTGAAGGGGCAGATGATCCTCTTCAAGTGCGCCGAAGATTTTCTACCGAGCATGGTGCTGGCCAAGGGGCGTTATGCGATCCCGCGGCGCGATGGCCATATTCTGGTCGGTAGCACTCTGGAGCATGCCGGTTTCGACAAGACCCCAACCGACGTGGCATTGGCCAGCCTCAAGGCGTCGGCCATCGAGCTGTTGCCCGCGTTGGCAGACGCCGAGGTGGTAGGGCATTGGGCGGGCTTGCGCCCCGGCTCGCCGGATGGTGTTCCCTTTATCGGAGAGGTGCCTGGGCAATCCGGTCTGTGGCTGAACTGCGGGCATTATCGCAACGGGTTGGTCCTGGCGCCTGCGTCCTGCCAATTGCTGGCCGACTTGATGCTGGGGCGGCAGCCGATCATTGACCCGGCGCCTTATGCGCCGGCGGCGCGCTTGGGCGTTTTCTAAGAATCTGGATCCGTGAGGGCAGCCTGTTAGGCTGCCGGTGACTCCGCCGTCTACCCGGACCCGCCGCACAGCTGCGCTGCCTGAACGCCATCGCCAATGGGTCGTATATTCACCGTGTCCAGTCGACGCCTTGGCGGTGGGCTGGGTGTTCGGACGCTTCGCCCCAGGTCGGGGCTCCTACAGAGCGGGTAGTGCCGCGATCTGTTGCGGGAGCCGCGCCCCGCGGCGAATGTCAGTGCGCGAAGCGGGTTGGGGCTGTCTGCGGCACTGGTTGTGCTCCGTCGAAAGCTTCGCCCCGGGGCCGGGGCTCCTACAGAGCCGGGGGAGTGCCGCGATCTGTTGTGGGAGCTGCGCCCCGCGGCGAATGTCGGCCGCGAAGCGGTGTTGGGGTTGTCTGCGGCGCTGGTTGTGCTCAGTCGAAAGGTCCGCGTCAAGACGGGGGCTCCTACAGTGTGCAGATGAGCGCCTGCTTTGGAGGAGCCGTGCCCAGCGGCGAGTGCCCGGTAACTTAATCAATACCGAGTTTTTTCAGTCGATAGCGCATCGACCGGAACGTCAGGCCCAGGCGTTGGGCTGCTGCCGTGCGGTTCCAGCGTGTTTCTTCGAGGGCCTGCATGATCAGGTTGCGCTCGATGTCTTCCAGGTAGTCTTCCAGATTTTCAATCTGCGCCAGACTGGCTTCGCCGTTCTCGCTAGCTGGGCTCGCATCGGCGAGCCGCAGATCCTGGGCGGTGATCTGATCGTCTTCGCACAGGGTGTAGGCACGTTCGAGCATGTTCTCAAGCTCTCGCACGTTGCCCGGAAATCGATAGCTCTTGAGCTTTTCCAGCGCATCGGGATCCAGCCGGGCAGCGCTCAAACCGGTGCCTTCGGCCAGCCGCTGCAGCATCACATTGGCCAGTTGTGCAATGTCTTCGCGCCGTTCGCGCAGGGGCGGGACGCGCAGCTCGATCACGTTTAGACGGTAATACAGGTCCTGGCGGAAGCGGCCTGCGGCGACTTCAGCGGCCAGGTCCTTGTGGGTGGCGCACAGGATGCGCACGTCGACCACCAGCTCCTGCTGGCCGCCGACTGCCCGCACGGCTTTTTCCTGGATGGCTCGCAGTAGCTTGACCTGCATCGGCAGTGGCAGGTCAGCCACTTCGTCGAGGAACAGGGTGCCACCGTTGGCGGCCTGGAACAGACCCTGTTTGTCTTCAATGGCGCCTGTGAAGCTGCCTTTCTTGTGGCCGAAGAACTCGCTTTCCATCAGTTCGGAAGGAATGGCGCCGCAGTTCACCGGAACGAACGGGTGTTGCGCACGCGCACCCTGTTCATGGATCAGTCGCGCGACCAGTTCCTTGCCGCTACCGGACTCACCGCTGATGTACACCGGCGCTTGGCTGCGTGCGAGTTTCTGGATCTGCTTGCGCAGCGCACGCATGGGCGGCGAGTCGCCGAGCAGGCGGTTGTCTACGGTTTCTTCCTCGCTGTCGCCCTGGCGCAGGCGCAATGCGGTGGCGACCAGCTCGCGCAGGCGGCCCAGGTCCACCGGCTTGGTGAGGAAGTCGAAGGCGCCGGCCTTGAGCGCGTTGATAGCCGTGTCCAGGCTACCGTAGGCGGTGATCATCGCCACCGGAACTTGCGGGTGGCGCTGCAGGATGTGCTGCACCAGGTCCAGGCCGGTGCCGTCCGGCAGACGCATGTCGGTCAGGCACAGGTCGAACGGCTCCTTGGCCAGCCATTCCCGGGCTTCCTTGACGTTGCGCGCGCTGCGGGTGTCGAGCTTCATCCGTCCCAGGGTGATTTCCAGGAGTTCGCGGATATCGGGTTCATCGTCGACGATCAGGGCTCTCTGGCGGGTCATGTTCAGCTCAGTCTGCGCGGGTGGGAAAAGGTCATGCGGAAGCAGCTTCCGCCTTCCTCGCGAGGTTTGTAGTCAAGTCGAGCCTGGTTGCTTTCGCACAGCTCGCGGGAAATATACAGGCCCAGGCCGGTGCCCTTGTTCTCGGTGGTGTAGAAGGGCTCGAAGATGTGATGCACCTGTTCTGTCGGAACACCGGGGCCGTCATCCAGAATTTCCAGCACGGGCAGGTCGCTGTCGGGATCGCGGAACAGCTTCAGCCAGACCTGCCCCTGTTTGTGTTTCTGGGCGCTGTAGCGCATGCCGTTCTGAACCAGGTTAGTCAGCACCTGGTTCAGCTGGTGGGGGTCCATGCGGGTTTGAATCGTGCCGGTGGCGGTTTCCAGGTGTAGCCGCTGGGTGACCGGTGCCGCACTGCGGAATTCGCTGGCGAAGCGGTGCAGCCAGTACTTCAGGTCCAGCAGTTGAGGCTCCGCCTGGCGTCGCCGTGACAGTTGCAGCACGTTCTCGATCACCAGGTTCATTCTTCGCGAATGGTCCTGGATGATCTGTGCCAGCCGCTGGTCAGGGCCTTGCAGGTCTTCCGACTCCTGCAGCAACTGGGCGGCGTGGCTGATGGCGCCCAGAGGGTTGCGGATTTCATGGGCGATGCCTGCGGTCAGGCGTCCCAGGGAGGCCAGCTTGAGCTGCTGGGCCTGCTGGGCGATCTGCGAAATATCGTCGAGGAAAACCAGGATGTGCTGCTGCTCGCCCCGTTGCAGGGGGATAAAGCTTGGTTGCAGCGTCGGGCCGTCGGCAAAGGCCTGCAGGCTGGCGGGGCGCATGCTGGAGTTGTCGCGCCAGTGCTGCAAGCGCTTGATCAACTCAGGGCTGTGAGGGTCGAGAATCTTGCCTTCCAGGGCAGCGAGCCCCAGCAAGCTGAGGGCGCCCTGGTTGGCCAGCAGCACGCGGTGCTGCTCATCGAGCACCAGGATGCCCGTGCGCATGCGCTGCAGTATCTGCGCGTTGAGGGCCTCCAAATTGGCGACGTCTGCAGCGCGCTGTTCTGCCAGGCTTTCACTGGCTTGCAGGCGGCGGGTCAGCCCCTGGACGAACAGGGCGGCGGCGAAACACAGTGCTCCGAGGGCGCCGGCTTGCACATACTGAATGCTTGCCTCGGGATGGGCCAGGCTGAGGTAGAACGTCAGGTAAATCAGGCCGATTGCTGCGATCGCTGCTATCAGCAGACCGACTCGTCCACGCAGGAGAAAGTTGGCGATCGCCACCGCGACGATCATCAGGTTGCCGATGCCGCTGGGAGTGCCGCCCGCGAAGTAGAACAGGCCGGAGAGCAGAATCACATCGGCCAGGGCCAGGCTGAACACCTGCACCATACTGCGAGGGCGTTGTACCAGCACCGCCACCAGGATGTTGAGGATCAGGTAGAACCAGCTCAGATTACGGAACAGCGTGGGGTGGGCGAGGTCAAGTAACTGGGTATCCAGGTTGCTGGAAATCAGCAGTACCAGCGCCAGGCC
Source organism: Pseudomonas sp. (assembly GCA_050282285.1). Taxonomy (GTDB): domain Bacteria; phylum Pseudomonadota; class Gammaproteobacteria; order Pseudomonadales; family Pseudomonadaceae; genus Aquipseudomonas. The sequence continues at coordinate 11,453 of JBLZZJ010000067.1, read as the reverse complement.
AATGGCCAGGCGATACAGGTGGTAAAGCCGCAGGATGCGCCCGCTTTGTGGGCCCTGCAGGCTCGGGGCGTTAGCGCTCACCTGGTTTGGGGCCTTGTTCCAGGTGCGTCTGGGTGCAATACCAGCGTTCTGCCAGAGGCAAGGCGTGCTCGCGGGGCAGGTGTACGCCACAGTGTGCGCAGCGAACCATCGGCGCGGCCTCGTCTGTTTTGGGCGCAGGGCGGCGTGCCGGGCGGGTGAAGCGGCGCCAGAGCCAAAAGGCGGCGATGATAACGGCGATCCAGAACAGCAAGCGGAACAGACCCATGACACTCTCTTTCTTTAGCAAGGTTGGCAGTTTAGCCAAGGATATCCTTGCAGCCCAGCGGCTAAACAGCACGCTGTGCGTTGTTTCCCCTGTCGACGATGCGGGAGAATGGCATTCAGGTCGCAGCCCTCTTGTAAAAGGCCGGGTGCGGATAGGTATTCATAGGTGGAGACGGCGATGAGCCAAACCCTGCGGGTCGTGATGGCCCAGTTGAATTTGCGTGTTGGCGATGTGCATGGCAACACCGAGCGAATCATCGAGGCCGCGCACAAAGCCCGTGAGCAGTGGCAGGCGGATGTCATCGTATTCCCGGAACTGTCGCTGTGCGGCTATCCGCCCGAGGACTTGTTGCTGCGGTCGAGCATGCAATTGCGCATTGAGCAGGCCCTGCAGCGGGTGCAGGACCAGGTGCGAGGTATCCATCTGGTCATCGGTTTCCCCTGGCTCACCGAGCAGGGGCGCTACAACGCCTGTGCGGTGATCGCCGACGGCCAGGTGCTGGCGCGGTACTACAAACAGAAGCTGCCGAATTACCGGGTCTTCGATGAAAAACGCTACTTTGAGGCGGGTGACAAGCCCTGCGTCGTGGCGATCAAGGGTGTACCGGTTGCGCTGACCATCTGTGAAGACATCTGGTTTGCCGAGCCAATGGCGCAGGCCCGTGAGGCAGGTGCGCAATTGATGCTGAGCCTGAACGCATCGCCGTTCCACCTGGACAAGCAGCGCGAACGCGAGGACATGCTGGCCGAGCGGGCGCGGGAGGGCGGCATGCCCATCATCTACGTCAATCAGGTTGGCGGTCAGGATGAGCTGGTGTTCGATGGCGGCAGCTGTGTGGTGGGTGCCGATGGCGGCATCTGCCAGCGCGTTCCGGCTTTTGAGGAAGCCCTTTATCCGCTCGAGTTCTCGTTTGATGGCCGGCAGATAACACCGCATTCGGCCGCCAGTTCTCCGCTGCCTGGCCTGGAAGCCAGCGTGTATCAGGCGCTGGTGGTCGGAGTGCGCGACTATGTCCGCAAGAACGGCTTCAAGGGCGTGGTGCTGGGCTTGTCCGGTGGTATCGACTCGGCCCTGACATTGGCCGTAGCGGTCGATGCGTTGGGCGCCGAACACGTCGAGGCTGTGATGATGCCTTATCACTACACCGCTCAGATCAGCCTGGAGGATGCCCAGGCCGAGGCCAACGCCTTGGGCGTCGTCTACCGCGTATTGCCAATCGCACCGATGGTCGAGGCATTCCTCTCCACCCTGGCGCCGGTGTTCGAGGGCATGGGGCGAGACACGACCGAAGAAAACCTGCAGGCCCGTTGCCGCGGCACCATGTTGATGGCGATCTCCAACAAGAAAGGGTATCTGGTACTGACCACCGGCAACAAAAGCGAAATGGCCGTGGGCTACGCGACCCTGTACGGCGACATGGCTGGCGGGTTTGACGTACTCAAGGATGTACCGAAGACCCTGGTTTTTCGCCTGTGCGAGTACCGCAACACGCTGGGAATGGTGATTCCGCAGCGGGTCATCGACCGTCCGCCATCAGCCGAGCTGGCGCCTGACCAGAAAGACGAAGATTCCCTGCCGCCGTATCCGGTACTCGACGAAATTCTGCGGTTGTACATTGAGCATGACCTGTCGGCCAACGCCATCATTGCCGAGGGATTCGACGAGGAAACGGTCAAGCGTGTGCTGCGTCTGGTGGATATCAACGAGTACAAGCGTCGCCAGGCAGCGGTCGGGCCACGCGTGACCCAGCGTGGCTTCGGTCGTGACCGTCGCTATCCGATCACCTCGGGCTGGCGTCTGGGGGACTGAGTCATCAAGCAGCAATAAAAAGGAGGCCATTGGCCTCCTTTCTTATTCAGGGTCTGGCGATCAGTCGAAGACGCCAAAGGTCATGTAGCTGAACCAGGAGCGGTTGCTGTTGCTGGCTTCCGCTTCGCTGCGCTCTTCACGTACCTGATCCTGATTCTCTGGCTTCAGCTCGTTGGGGATCTGGTCTTCAGCTTCTTCGTACTGACGGATCACGTCCTGGCTGGCGCGGGTTTCGCCCGGCGGCAGGGGAGCGTCATTCTCGATCAGGCCCAGGGTGGCTTTGGCCAGCCACGAACGGTTGTCGGCTTCTTCTTCGCGCGGTACGAATTCGCCATTGACCAGGTTCGGATGATCCGGGTAGTTGAGCTTGAGGGTTTCCAGGCTGGTGGCTGCCAGGTCATCCAGGGTGAGTCGCTGGTAAGCCTCGGTCATCACGGCCAGGCCGTCGCCCACCGAAGGGGTTTCCTGGAAGTTTTCCACCACGTAGCGACCACGGTTGGCGGCGGCGACATAGGCCTGACGGGTCAGGTAGTAATGCGCCACATGGATCTCATAGGCCGCCAGCAGGTTGCGCAGGTAGACCATGCGCTGCTTGGCATCCGGGGCGTAGCGGCTGTTCGGGTAGCGACTGGTGAGCTGGGCGAACTCGTTGTAGGAGTCGCGAGCTGCGCCCGGGTCACGCTTGGTCATGTCCAGCGGCAGGAAGCGCGCCAGCAGGCCACGGTCCTGGTCGAAAGAGGCCAGGCCCTTGAGGTAGTAGGCGTAGTCGACGTTCGGGTGCTGCGGGTGCAGGCGGATGAAACGCTCGGCGGCGGAGCGCGCGGCTTCCGGCTCGACGTTCTTGTAGTAGGCGTAAATCAGTTCGAGCTGCGCCTGCTCGGCGTAGCGACCGAACGGATAGCGCGACTCCAGGGCCTTGAGCTTGGTCACGGCGCTGGTGTAGCTCTTGTTGTTCAGGTCTTCCTGAGCCTGCTGGTAGAGCTCGGTCTCGCTCAGGTTTTCATCCAGCACCTCATTGGAGGAGCAAGCAGCGGTAAGGGCGAGGATGGCGATCAGCAGCAGGTGTTTCACTTGCATGGCGGCTTGCGTCCCTGTGACGGCGGCTGTCTTGAACTTGGCCGTCCTGTTATGATGAGCGCCCCCGGTACCCCTGGGGCAAAGACGCCGTATTTAACCACAAGCGTGCAGCCGAAACCAAAGGCTCCACCTTCCCGCCGTTGCAGAGCATGTCTTCTATAAATAAGCAGGCCATTCAATTGAGTGCCGAGGTCCCGTCCGACATGGGTGGACAACGCCTCGACCAAGTCGCAGCCCAGCTATTCGCTGAGCATTCGCGTTCGCGCCTGTCCGCCTGGATCAAGGATGGGCTGCTCACTGTGGACGGTGCGGTTCTGCGTCCGCGTGACATCGTCCATGGGGGTTCGCGCCTGGAACTGTCCGCCGAACAGGAAGCTCAGGGTGAGTGGATCGCCCAGGACATCGAGCTGAATATCGTCTACGAAGACGATCAGATCCTGGTCATCGACAAGCCAGCCGGCCTGGTCGTGCACCCGGCGGCGGGGCATGCCGATGGCACGCTGCTCAATGCGCTGCTGCACCATGTGCCGGACATCATCAATGTGCCGCGTGCCGGGATCGTGCACCGTCTGGACAAGGACACCACGGGCCTGATGGTGGTCGCCAAGACCCTCGAGGCACAGACTCGTCTGGTCGACCAGTTGCAGAAGCGCACGGTCAGCCGCATCTATGAGTGCATCGTGATCGGTGTGATCACCTCGGGCGGCAAGATCAACGCTCCTATCGGCCGCAGTTCCTCCCAGCGTCAGCGCATGGCGGTGACGGATGGCGGCAAGCCGGCGATCAGTCATTACCGCGTATTGGAGCGCTTCCGTTCCCATACCCATTCCCGGGTGAAGCTGGAAACCGGCCGTACTCATCAGATTCGCGTGCACATGAGCCACATTGGCTACCCGCTGGTCGGTGACCAGGTGTATGCCGGGCGTTTCCGCATTCCGCCCGCTGCCAGCCAGACCATGGTGCAGCACCTCAAGGAATTCCCGCGCCAGGCGCTGCACGCTCGTTTTCTCGAGCTGGATCACCCGATCACGGGCGAGCGCATGAAGTGGCAGTCGCCTTTGCCCGATGACTTCGTCTGGTTGCTGACCCTGTTGCGCCAGGACCGTGAGGCCTTCATCGGGTGACGCACGAGCCCCACGACTGGCTGGTGCCTGACTGGCCCGCACCTTCGCGGGTTCGGGCCTGCACCACTACGCGTTTGGGGGGCATCAGTGCCACTCCTTTCGACACGCTGAATCTAGGCGATCATGTCGAAGATGACCCGCAAAGCGTCGTCGTGAACCGCCAGCGCCTGGTCAGCCAGCTCGGCTGCCAGCCGGCCTGGTTGCGTCAGGTGCATGGGGTGGTGGTGGCCGAGGCCGACCCGGGTACTGTTGTCGAGGCTGACGCCAGTTGGACAAACCTGCCAGGCGTCGCCTGCACCGTGATGACCGCCGATTGCTTGCCCGCGCTCTTCTGCGATCAGGCGGGCACTCGGGTTGCCGCCGCTCACGCCGGCTGGCGCGGGCTGGCTGCAGGTGTCCTGGAATCCACGCTGGACAGCCTGGGCTGCGCGCCCGAGGACGTGCTGGTGTGGCTGGGGCCTGCCATTGGTCCGCAAGCCTTCGAAGTTGGTGCCGAAGTCCGTGATGTGTTCCTTGCTCAGCACCTACACGCCGCTGACGCTTTCGTGCCCAGTGCCAACGCCGGTCGCTTCATGGCGGACATCTACCAGTTGGCTCGCATTCGTCTGGCTGCGCGTGGTGTCACGGCCGTCTACGGTGGCGGACTCTGTACCTACAGCGACCCACGCTTCTTCTCCTATCGCCGTGCGTCACGCACCGGGCGTTTCGCTTCCCTGATCTGGCTCGCCGACTGACGCCCCGCGTGCACTGTCTCAAGCCGGGCGAGTGACAGAGCGGCACGTCTCGCGCTCTCAAGGCGGGCTCAGCCCGGTGTCGCCTGACTTCGATCAATGCCGTGTGGCTTGAAACGCAGACAATCGACCTCATCTAGTCTTCATCTCGGCAGGTTTTCTGTTTCAGGTGCTTCCATCGCGCCGGCCTGCCCTTTAAAGGAAGGATGACGCAATGCGAATCGACCGTTTGACCAGTAAGTTGCAACTTGCGCTGTCCGACGCCCAGTCCCTGGCCGTCGGCCTCGACCATGCCGCCATCGAGCCCCTGCACCTGATGCAGGCGCTGCTCGAGCAGCAGGGCGGCTCCATCAAGCCGCTGCTGATGCAGGTGGGCTTCGATGTGAACAGCCTGCGCCAGGCATTGACCAAAGAACTCGATCACCTGGGCAAGATCCAGAGCCCGACCGGTGATGTGAACTTGTCCCAGGATCTGGCGCGCCTGCTCAACCAGGCTGACCGTTTGTCGCAGCAGAAAGGCGACCAGTTCATTTCCAGTGAGTTGGTGCTGTTGGCCGCCATGGATGAAAACACCCGTCTCGGCAAGCTGCTGCTAGGGCAGGGCGTCAGCAAGAAGGCGCTGGAAAATGCCATTGCCAACCTGCGGGGTGGCGATGCGGTGAACGACCCGAATATCGAGGAATCCCGCCAGGCCTTGGACAAGTACACCGTCGACCTGACCAAGCGCGCCGAAGAGGGCAAGCTGGATCCGGTGATTGGTCGTGACGATGAAATCCGTCGCACCATCCAGGTATTGCAGCGCCGCACCAAGAACAACCCGGTGTTGATCGGTGAGCCCGGTGTCGGCAAGACCGCCATCGCCGAGGGCCTGGCCCAGCGGATCGTCAATGGCGAAGTCCCGGACAGTCTGCGCGACAAGCGCCTGCTGTCTCTGGACATGGGCGCGTTGATCGCCGGCGCCAAGTTCCGGGGCGAGTTCGAGGAGCGCCTGAAGGCGGTGCTCAACGAACTGTCCAAGCAGGAAGGGCGCATCATCCTGTTCATTGACGAATTGCACACCATGGTCGGTGCCGGCAAGGCCGAAGGCGCCATGGACGCGGGCAACATGCTCAAGCCGTCGCTGGCCCGTGGTGAGCTGCACTGTGTGGGCGCTACCACCCTGGATGAATACCGCAAGTACATCGAAAAAGACGCGGCCCTGGAGCGTCGTTTCCAGAAGGTTCTGGTGGACGAGCCCAGTGAGGAAGACACCATCGCCATCCTGCGCGGCCTGAAGGAGCGCTACGAAGTTCACCACAAGGTGGCGATCACCGATGGGGCGATCATCGCGGCGGCCAAGCTGTCGCACCGCTACATCACTGACCGGCAGTTGCCGGACAAGGCCATCGACCTGATCGACGAAGCGGCCAGCCGCATCCGCATGGAAATCGACTCCAAGCCGGAAGTGCTTGATCGTCTGGATCGCCGACTGATCCAGCTCAAGGTCGAAGCACAGGCGCTGAAGAAAGAAGAGGATGAGGCGGCCAAGAAACGCTTCGTCAAACTGCAGGAAGACATCGCGCGCCTGGAGCGTGAATACGCTGATCTGGAAGATATCTGGAAGTCGGAAAAGGCCGAGGTACAGGGCTCTGCCCAGATCCAGCAGAAAATCGAACAGGCGCGTCAGGAGCTGGAGGCGGCGCGGCGCAAGGGCGATCTCAGTCGCATGGCCGAGCTGCAGTACGGGATCATTCCCGACCTCGAGCGCAGCCTGCAGATGGTCGACCAGCATGGCAAGACCGAGAACCAGTTGCTGCGCAGCAAGGTGACCGAGGAAGAGATCGCTGAAGTCGTCTCGAAATGGACCGGGATTCCGGTGTCGAAAATGCTCGAAGGCGAGCGTGACAAGCTGCTGAAGATGGAAGGCCTGCTGCACCAACGGGTGATTGGCCAGAACGAGGCCGTGGTGGCGGTTTCCAACGCCGTGCGCCGCTCCCGTGCCGGCCTGTCGGACCCTAACCGGCCCAGTGGTTCGTTCCTGTTCCTCGGCCCGACCGGCGTCGGTAAGACCGAGCTGTGCAAGGCCCTGGCCGAATTCCTGTTCGACACTGAAGAGGCGCTGGTGCGCATCGACATGTCCGAGTTCATGGAGAAACACTCGGTGGCCCGCCTGATCGGCGCACCGCCAGGCTATGTGGGTTATGAAGAAGGTGGCTACCTGACCGAAGCCGTACGGCGCAAACCGTATTCGGTGATCCTCCTTGATGAAGTGGAAAAGGCTCACCCTGATGTGTTCAACGTCCTGCTGCAGGTGCTTGAGGATGGTCGACTGACCGATAGCCATGGCCGTACCGTGGACTTCAAGAACACCGTGCTGGTCATGACCTCCAACCTGGGCTCGGCACAGATTCAGGAGCTGGTGGGCGATCGCGAAGCGCAGCATGCGGCGGTGATGGATGCGGTGGGTAGCCACTTCCGTCCGGAGTTCATCAACCGTATCGACGAAGTGGTGGTGTTCGAACCGCTGGCGCGTGAGCAGATTGCCGGCATTGCGCAGATCCAGCTGAGCCGCCTGCGTCAGCGTCTGACCGAGCGCGAGTTGAGCCTGGAGCTGAGCGATGAGGCGATGGATAAGTTGATCGCCATTGGCTATGACCCGGTTTACGGTGCTAGGCCGCTGAAACGGGCGATCCAGCGCTGGATCGAAAACCCGCTGGCGCAGCTGATACTGGCAGGCAAGTTCGCCCCCGGTAGCAGTGTGAGCGGTAGTGTTGAAGGCGAGGAAATCGTCTTCAACTAAGCCGTGACAAAAAGCCCCGATGCGGTGTGAGCTGCTCGGGGCTTTTTTATGCGCTGGTTTTTTGAGCGCCTTTCCATAAGCGCGCAGTGTAGGAGCGGCCTTGGCCGCGAGCTCGGCGATCTAAGCCCCTGCGCCAATCTGACTGTCGGCGAAGAGCTCGCGGGCAAGCCCGCTCCTACGGTTTGGGGGCGCCTTCGATGTATTGCTGACGGATAACGTTGAGCTACGAGTCGTAGCTTGCTTGGGGGGGCGCGCCTACTGCAGCGGATGTGCGCCATTTAAATGCTGGAAACAGTGGGGGGATTGGGCGCTGAGGAGCCCTGTAGGAGCGGCCTTGGCCGCGAGCTCGGCTTACGCCAAGCTGATGTCGAACGAAGAGCTGGCGGGCAATCGGAATGCCGCCCAGCCGCTCCTACAGGGGGATGTTGTGGCACTTGGCTGGTGGCGAATACAGGCGGGGCGGTGGTAGCGCTGCAACCTGCCGGTCGGTTCAGAGGTGTTTGAGCAGGATTTCCAGCGCGGCCGCCTGGTCTTCTGCCAGGTCGATGATATGAAAGCCTGCCCAGCAGTGTTGGCCGTCGGCGCCTGGGCGGCTCCACAGGCAGTCGGCGCCAAGCTTGATCTCGCTGACCCCTTCGATCACCTGTTCGCTTACCAATCGGCACTCCAGCAGGGCATCCGCGGTATGCGGCGTATCGCTGAACAGCATGAAACCGTCGAAGGACAGGTCCACTACCCGACCAAGGCGTTGGCCGGTGTGCAATTCGAAGACTTCCAGCTGCAGCTCGGTGCTATGACGGCTGTGCTGACGACGATCTTCCATAAAGGCTCCTTAGCGGGTTTCGGCCGCACGTCCGGTAAAGCGTTGCAGAACCCGGTAAATGGCGGTGAGGGCACGATCCACCAGGGGTGTGCTGCGTTCCGGGGGTACGATCCGTGCAAGTCCCTGTTCCATTTCGCCGGCCAGCACGGCGATGGGCTTGATGGCCACGCGCTGACCGCTGTGGTCGACAAACATGTAGTTATGGGTTGTCGGGCTGAACCAGGAGAGTTTGAGGGTTCGAGTTTGCTCGTCTGTGACAAATTCGAACCAGGTGCCGAATTCGACCTGTTCCAGCTCCTTGACCAGCATTTGGGCCCTTGGCGACAGGCCTGAGACACGTGGCGCGAGCGTGGCCAGTGCGGCGTCTTCGCCGAGCATCGCTCCGAGCGGGCTTTCCAGCAAAGTAGGGTTGAGTTTGGCGGCGATCTGCGGCTGCTTGGCTTGCACCGCGTGCTGGCAGGCGACCAGGTCTTGTAGCAGGCGACGAATGCCGTCCTCGTGGTAGCCGCCGAGTAGTTGCAGGCCTTTGCGCAAGTCTTCCAGCATGGCCAGGCGGATGTCCTGCAGGTGCTTGGCGGCGGGCTCATCCAGCGGCGTCGCGCTCCACGCCAGTTGTTCGGCCACCTCGCTGGCGCGTTGCCAGTCCTCGCTGCGGTCGCCATGGCGTAGCAGAACGAACACCAGGACATCGGTCCAGGTCAGTTCGAGGAAGTTACGGATAATGGCCGGCAGATCCCGCTTTTGCAGGCAGGTGGCAATGATGTCGACCGCCTGTTGGCGAGCGCCCAGCAGCTTGTCCCGCCCTTTGGCCGCTTCGACGGCGCGCCGTTCGCGCAGCTCGACCTTGTGCCGCAGGGTGGCGGTGAATTCGTTGAATTCCTCCAGCAGGTTGTCGAACAGGAGCAGGTCGCCGATGAAGTCATGAATGACCCGTTCCACGACCCATTGCATCTTGGCCAGCAGCCCGCGCTCGTCGCCTTCACCGCCATACAGCACACCAGCCTGCGCCATGGCATTGAGCAGGCGTCGCGCCGGGTGGTGGTGCTGGGTGAAGAGGGCCTTGTCCAGCAAGGCTACCTTCAGATACGGCGTGTGCAGATGGGACAGGGCGGTCTTGCAGGTGTCGGGCAGGTTGTCATCGTCGAGGATGAAGTCGAACAGCATGCCCACCAGGTCGATAACGTCGGCTTCCTGGTCCGAGAGCTTATGCTGGTCGGGCAGTTCGCTGTGGGTCTCCAATTGTTGCTGCAGGTCGGCTTTCAGGCTTTCGACCGGCTGCGGTGCGTGCAGGCGCTGGGCCAGGTCGTCCGCCGACTGGCGCTGCATGCGATTAAGCGCCTCGATTAGCTCATTGGCGCTGTAGGTCCGCGTCGCACTCTGCGGCGCATAGCTGGCGATACTCCGGGTACCTCCCAGAAGTGGAGCATGCACGTCTCGCTGACGGTGCTCGCCGAGCAGCGTCGACAAACCGTCGAGCAACGTATCCGGATCGTCGGGCGGTGGGCCGCTGAGGTCGGCGGCCGTTGCCTTGCCGCTGGTCGGGCGTTGGGTGCCTTTAGCGGATGACACCATGGGAGATGCCGAGGGGACGTCCTTCGGTGCCTCGCTGGTACTGGAGGGTCGGCCGCTGTCGGGATTGCGCGGGGCGCTGTACTTCAGGTTCGGCAAAATGCCTTCTTCTATAAGGCGCTGGTTAAGCGCGTCGTACACGCTATCCAGGCTGTGCATGACGTGCTGATCGAACAAGGCATAAAGGATGACCTTGATGCGCAGGGGGAACGGGCAGGGTGCCAGGGCATCCTGAAACGCCTGGGCGATCATCTGCGGGCCGAAGGGGTTGCTGTCCTCGCTGAGCTTCTGTCCGCTGTTGAGCAGGGCCAGGCGCTGCTCCAGGGCGAACAGAGCCTGGGCGCAACGGGATTTGACCCGGCTCACCATATTGGTGACCTGCAGGATTTCTTCGTAATCTTCGTTCTGCACCAGGGCCAGTTGCTCGGCGTCCACCTCTGTGGCGATGGGGGCGGGCTTCAAGGTGCCATCGAGGAAGTCGGTGAAGTTCTGCGATACCTTCTGGTGGTAGGTACGCTCTATCTGCGGGCGCTGCTTGCGAATTTCGCGCATGCTGTCGAAGAAAAGTGTCTGGACCTGATTGTTCTCGGCTTTTTCCGCGCAGTCGAACAAGGTGTCGTCCACTTGGCCGAAAACGGCTGACAGGTGCTCCGCCAGGCGGTTCATCACCAGCTTGCGACAGCTCTGCCCCAGCTCGCCGAAGCGTGGCTGGATGCCACGGCTGGCAAGGGTCTGGTTGATCAGCGGGGGATTGGCGGGTGTGTCCCGGTTGCTCATGGACTTTCCTGGCAGAGGCCTCGTGGCCGCGCGTCCTGCGAATGAAGACAATCGTAGGGAAGATATAGCAGCCTGTCTGTCGACTGCAAAGCATTGTCATAAAAGCAATTTAAGGGGTTGACAGCGCGTTCTGGAACCGTAAAATGGCGCGCCTCTGATACGGGAAACGGCGAAAGCCAAAGCCGGTAACGGAGAGCTAGAAGTTGCACAGTTCCGCGATAGCTCAGTCGGTAGAGCAAATGACTGTTAATCATTGGGTCCCTGGTTCGAGTCCAGGTCGCGGAGCCAAACTTCTTATCGGGGTATAGCGCAGTCCGGTAGCGCGCCTGCTTTGGGAGCAGGATGTCGGGAGTTCGAATCCCCCTACCCCGACCATTTTAGGGTCGTTAGCTCAGTTGGTAGAGCAGTTGGCTTTTAACCAATTGGTCGTAGGTTCGAATCCTACACGACCCACCAT
>JBLZZJ010000066.1:0-7189 GCA_050282285.1 Pseudomonas sp. | reverse complement strand
TTCGGGGTGGTCAGGGCGACGTCGAGAACGCCGTCGGAGGAGATGGCACGGCCGTCACGGCCGCCGGTGGCTTCTGCATAGGCACGGTAAGCGATGGTTTGAATCGACATGGTGGTAATCCTCTGGGTATGGCTGGTTGGGTTGTGTGTGCAGGTTGGTTATCCGCTGTGTTCTGATTTGTTCGCTAACTTGTTGCGCGCTAATCAGTTCATGGGACGAACTCTATTCCTCATTTATTTTGCGCGCAAGATAAATTTATCGGTTATTTCTTTATATGCTCCTGCGTTTTTTGCATAAGCACGCCCGGCAAGGCCTGCAGCCTGATTTTTGCCGCCTGGCGCTGTAGTGGGGGTGGCATGACGCGCGTCTGTAGCGGCAAATGCTTGCCGCTACCGGGCGGTGTGTTGCCGCTCTGGCGTGGGGCTGAACCGCGGATTTTTATTTAAGTAATTGAATCTGAAGATAATTTCAAATCGGGTGCGAAATTTGCTCAACAAGCGCGTGCGCGCAGTGCGCAACCAATGAGGGAGGAGGTATGAGTACGATTGGAGGCATAGGAAGCCTGGGCGGCTACAGCGCGCTGTCGCCCCTGGGCAACAAAGGCAAGAGTGAGTTTCGCGAGGAGGAGTTGCTGTCCCTTTCCACCGCGAACGTGCCGGTACCGACTGCGTTCCGTGGTAGCAAGGACAACGGTGAATCCTACCGGGCCGAGCAGGCGATCAACGAGGGCTTTGCCCGCATTCGCCTGCGTCTGGAAGAGGCCAGCCATGGCAAGGAAGTCGGCGTCACTCAGGGTGTGCTGAGCAAGCCGTTGGGTGAGGGCAGCAATGTCGCGCTCGATGAGTTCAAGAAGTACATGGAAATGACCCCGGCCGAGAAGATGCGTGACAGCATCCTCAAGGAACTGGGTCTGACCGAGGACGAGTTGAAGGCCCTGCCACCTGAGCAGCAGGCGGCCATCGAAGAGAAGATCGTCCAGCGCATCAAGGAGCGCTCGGAAGTCGCCATCAATGAAGGCGATGACGGGCAGAAGTCCAATCCTTGGGACTCTCAGCAGGTGGCTGCTGCCAGAGGCAATAATGTGGACGACACGCTGTCGTTCAGCCAGTTTGCCTGAGTACGCGTGACGGCCGCCGCACGGCGGCCGGTACATGCACAGCAGGGCACGGGCCCTGCCGGTGCATGGCGCGCTCAGCGCAGCGTGTAGCCGTTGTCGACCACCAGGTCCTGCCCATAGATGCCCCGCGCGCCCTGCGACAGCAGGAACAGCATGGCGTCGGCGACCATGGACGGCTCGAGGAATTGCTCGGTCAGCAGGCGCTGCTCCACCGCCTGGGCCACGGAAGCCAGTTCCACGTCACTGAGTTTCAGGGTGCCCCAGATCGGTGTGGCGGTCGGCCCTGGCGACACCATGTTGACCTGGATGCCATCGGCGGACATTTCCACTGCCAGGTTGCGGGCGAAGGCTTTCAGTGCGGTCTTGGAGGCGATGTAGGCCGCCAGGCCGGGGAAGGTCACCTGCGACAGGAAGGTCCCGGTGAACACGATCGAAGCCGGCTTGGCCAGGTAGGGTTGCAGCTTGGCGACGGTCTTCAGCGCGCCCGCACCGTTGACTGCCCACTGCCGGTCGAACGCCTCGGTATCCAGACGATCCCCCAGTTGCGCGATGCCCGCATTGGGCGCCAGGTAATGCACGGGGCCGAGTGCCTTGGCCCGGTTGGCCAGCGCATCCAGATCGGCATCGCGGGTGACGTCGCCCTTGAGCCAGACCAGCCGCTCCCCGTACTGCGCCTGCAGGCCTTCCAGCTCGCCGAGGTTGCGGCTCATGGTCAGCACCGTGGCACCCGCTTTCAGCAGGTTGCTGGTGAGCACGAAGCCGATACCCGAGCTGGCTCCGGTGACGACGGCAAGGCGGTTCTTGAATTCGCTGTATTCCATGGTGGGTCCGTTCCTGAAAATGTGGTCAGTGAGCAACGGACAGATCAGAAACTGTGCCAAAAAATAAACTGATAAAAAACAACTGGTTGCGTATTTATGTGTCGTTCTGACACGTTGTCTTATGGACTGCTTTATGGTCGATATGACCTTGTTTGTGCAGCGGGCGCTTCAGGAGATGGGGACGAACGATCAAAGCTTCTGCACGCTCAGGAAAAACCGCGCCACCGCCTCGCCCTAGCATGGAGTCCTCGCTGGCCGCTTCATGGGAAGCCCGCCAGGTACGAGCTGACTATCACTGGCTGGAGGTTTCCATGAGCAACGAACACACCCACTCGCACGCTGTTTCTCATCCGTATGCCGATCCCAGGGAGCCCGCGCTGCCCGATCCGGGCATGAAGCTGGACCTGTCCCGAGCGGCCCTGGTGGTGATCGATCCGCAGATCGATTTCCTCAGCCCCGAAGGCGTGAGCTGGTCGGTTTTCGGCAAGAGCATCATCGAGCACGACACCGTTCGCCACATCGGCGAGTTGTTCGCCGCGGCCAAGGATGCTGGCATCACCGTCGCGGTCTCGCCGCACTATTACTACCCCTGCGACCATGAGTGGAAATTCGGCGGCCCACTGGAAAAGGTCATGCACAGCATCTGCATGTTCGACCGCAAGGGCCCGCTGACCCTGGATGGCTTCGAAGGCTCTGGCGCCGATTTCATGCCCGAGTACAAGCCGTACATCCTCGACGGCAAGACCATCATCGCTTCGCCGCACAAGGTCTACGGCCCGGAAACCAACGATCTGGCGCTGCAGCTGCGCAAGCACGGCGTGTCGCAGATCATCCTGGCCGGCATGGCGGCGAACCTGTGCGTGGAATCGCACCTGCGCGAGTTCCTCGAACTGGGCTTCGAAGTCGCCGTGGTGCGTGATGCCACCGCCGGCCCGACCCTGCCCGACGGCGATGGCTACCTGGCGGCGCTGATCAACTACCGCTTCATCGCCAACGCGCTGTGGACCACGGACGAAGTGGTCAAGCGCCTCGCCGGCGGCCAGTAATCCCACCCAGGCGGGGGCGTTTCGCACGCCCCCATTCAGGGGCAAGGCTCGTGATCAGACTGTCGAAACGCTACAGCCATTACCTGTTCGCAGTGGTGCAGTCGGCCATTACCTGCGCCGTGGCGGCGGCCGTGGCCAGTGGCCCGGTGTTGCCCATCGGCCGCTTCATCGGTCACTGGTCGAGTGCCTGGCTGGTGTCCTGGTTGCTGATGGTTCCGCTGGTGGTACTGATTGCCCCCTGGCTCAGGCGGCTTGTCGATCGCCTGACGGACGAGACATGTCCCTGAGGCGGCGTATTGCCACGACTGTTCCAGGCGGTGCCGATCATGCACCCTCTGCCGCACCGTCAGGGGCTGCTCCCATCAACCTGTAACCAGGCAATCACCAGATGACTACGACCGATTCAGAAGGGCCGTACACCGCTATCCGCCAGGCGTTCTCGATTCCCAAGCGGGTCGTCGCGACCGAGGCGCAGCTGCAGGCGCTCGCTGATGCCCAGCGAACGGTGCTCGACTATGACGGCGTGGAGCTCGTTTACTGGACCCTGGGTAACGGACCGCGGGTGGTGCTGGCCCATGGCTGGAACAGCCGAGGCGCGCACCTCACCGCCTTTATCGCGCCGCTGGTAGCGGCAGGTTACAGCGTGACCCTGCTGGACTTTCCCGGCCACGGGGAGTCCGGCGATGCCGCCAGCAGCGTGGTGCACATGGGGCGTGCCTTGCTGTTCCTGTGCCAGTCGCTGGGCGATATCCACGGTGTGATCGGACATTCCGCCGGTGCCGGTGCGGCGCTGTGGGCGTTCAATCATGGCCTTGAGGTCAAGGCCAGCGTGCACCTCAACGGACCGTCGTCATTGAGCCCGATGGTGCACGGTATGGCCGCCGGCTTCGGCCTGGACGCGCTTCAGACACAGGTGTTCCACGAATGGGTCGAGCACTTCATCGAGCAACCCGTTGCGGCGGCAGATCTGCCGATCCTGAAGCGGGGGCTGCGCCATGTGGGGCTGATCATCCACGACGCCGACGACAAGGTCGTGCCGTTTGCCGCCGCCGAGGCGTTGAACGCGGCGTGGGCGGAATCCGTGCTGATCCAGGTCAGCGGGCTGGGGCACAGCAAGGTGCTGCTCGACCCTCAGGTCGTGGCCCTCAGCGTGAGTTTCATCGCCGGCAATCGCGCTGCCTGCCAAGCGGGGCCGGCGGCAGGCGCCTGATTCCTTACCCTTCGCCGTAGCCATCGGCGAAGGGGTTTCCAGCTATCGATCATTTGCCGTCGGGTTCGTCTCGGCGGTGGCGTTCGGCTGCCTGCTTTTCAGTGGCCAGGAGGGTTCGGCTGGGTTGCTGGAGGCCGCTCTTTCAGCATCCAGTAAACGTTGTGAAATTGGTCGATATGACTTTTTGTAGTCAATGAGACAGCGTTAAGGCTTGAGTCGTAATGACTTTTAAATTTCCTATCTTTTTGATTTTTATGCAAAAAATAATTGGCATGGAAAGTGATATGTCTAGCGTGCAACTCACTCTTACCTTTTGGAGAACCTTTATGAAACGTTCCTTGCTTTGCGCGCTGCTCATCGTTGCGACTACTTCCCAGGCCATGGCTGCGGAAGTGATTTCTGCCCAGGAAGACACCTCCACCGGCAAGGTCTTCGGTGGCATCAGCGGCCTCATGATCGGTGCCATCGGCGGCCCGATTGGTGCGGTTGCCGGGGCGCTGGTTGGCGTGTTCGGCGGCAGCGCGGTCCAGGAGTCCACCGGCCTCAGTGAAAACGCCTACGTGGTGGAGAACGAAGACGGCTCGCTCCAGCGTGTGCGTACCCCCGGCAAAAGCTTCGCGCCCGGCGATCAGGTGCGTGTCGAAGGCATCCGCCTGGTTCACGAATGACCCGCATCAGGGAGGCGTGGCTGCCGCCAGTCAGCGCCTCCTTTCTTGTTCCTCAGGCTGCCTGATTCCGGCTGCCTGTCACGCGAGACCGCTTACCGGTACTTGCGCAGCAACACCCGCGGCAGCGTCCGACACGAGATGGCTCCGCCTTGCGATGTGCTCATTCCGTATCCCGTCTAGAAGGATATCCAGCGATGACTAGCGAAATTACCACCGTCCTGTTGGCCCACGCCCGCCGTGGCCGCTCCACCATGCTTGGCAGCGGCCTGACCGAACTGGTCGACGGCCTGCGCGCCGAGCCCGGCTGCGTGTCGTGCGAACTCGATCAGCGGCATGACGGCGTGTGGTTCGTCAGCACGCAATGGGGCGGCGACGAAGCCCTCACCAACAACCTCACCAGCCCGCTGTGGAACAGCCTGCTGCTGCGCCTGCAGCCTGATGTGGCGTGCCTGGAGTTCATGCGGCATTGAGAGGGCGAGCCTGGGGCAAGCGGCCCTGACGGTTGCCTCCGCCACCTGGGCTGTGCGCAAATGTGCGCTCAACCCGACAGGACTGCCCATGACTTCCGCACAGCCCACTCTCATCCGCGAAACCTTTCCTGTCGGCCCGTTGCAGTGCAACTGCACGATCATTGGTGACCCGGTGACGAAGAAGGCGATAGTGGTCGATCCGGGTGGCAACCCGGATGTGATCATGGCGCGGCTGGAGGCTCACGGCCTGAAGGTGGTGAGCATTATCCACACCCATGCGCACCTCGATCATTTCCTGGCCTCCGGGCAGATGAAGGAGCTGACTGGCGCGACGCTGCACCTGCACAAGGAGGACCAGTTCCTCTGGGACAACCTGGAGATGCAGTGCCGCATGTTCGGCGTGCCCTATACGCCGGTGCCGGCGCCGGATCAGTGGCTGGCGGATGACGAGGCACTGGATTGCCGCTGTGGCGTGGCGTTGCACACGCCCGGGCACACGCCGGGCTCGATGAGCTTCTGGTTCCCGTAATGTAGTCAAGCATTTTTTAGTAAGAAATGAGTTAGGTAGAGACTCCCAAGAACTGGAAACGAGTCATGAAAATCATCGGCACTGAAAGCTTGCTGAGGGCGGTGGTGGCGTAAAAGCCCTGGCTTTTGCTGCTCCAGAAGGTGCTAAAGGGCACCAGAAGCGCTCTGGAGCGTTAACGGTGCCGGTCGGGGCAAATACATGGGGGAATAAACTCGTCCAGGAGCGCTGGGCTGAGACACCCAAGATCCGAAAGTGTTTTTACACACTCTGGGCCGATTGCTGCCTGTCACAGTTCGATTAGGCAAAAGCCCCAGAAATTTGCGTCTCCTTCTACAAGTTAGTTTCTGAATGCCTTCGTTTCAGCGAGAATTCTTCCTGCATCCTTGGCAGGAGGAAGGCCAAATACCCGAGCGTAATCCCGGCTGAATTGCGTCGGGCTTTCATAGCCCACCTCAAAAGCTGCGGCTGTGACGCTTTTGCCGCTGGCAACCATGAGCATCCGCGCCTGTAGCAGACGCACGCGCTTTTGATACTGCAAAGGACTTAAGGTCGTCACAGCTTTGAAGTGACGATGAAAAGCGGAGACGCTCATCGCTGCTTTCTGCGCCAGAATTTCAACCCTGATGGGCTCAGCAAAATCTCGTCGAATCCACTGGATGGCCGTATTCACGCGGGCCATGGCGGTATCCGGCGCTGCGATTTCCCGGAGCATCCAGCCGTGGGGGCCTTGCAGCACCCGATACAGAATCTCGCGCTCGTACGCAGGCGCCAGGGCCGCGATGGCGTCGGGGTTACCCATCAATCGCAACATGCGCACCCAGGCATCCATCAGCTCGGGCGTGACGGCGGCAACCGAAAACCCAGGTTCACCCTCATGGCGATCAGCAGGTTTAGGCAGGTCAGCCAGCAGCGTGGACAACACGTTGGGCTCAAGCGTCAGGCTGATGGCCAAGTAGGGTTCGCCTGTTGCCGTAGGGTGCACCGTGCCGACCGCGGGCAGTTCGATGGACATAACGAAATAGGTGGCCGGGTCGTACCGCAGGGTACTGTCGCCCACGGTCATGGTTTTGCTGCCCTGCAGGATCAGGTTGATCATCGGGTCGTAGACCGCCGCCAGCATATGCTCAGGGATTTCGCCCTGGACCATAGCGACGCGCGGAATGCCCGTCTCTGTGCGACGGTTTTCGGCCTTGGCGGCGAGGATGCGGAGTTCGTTAAGCTGATCGTTCATGCAGCCCATGCTGAATGGCGGAACGGGAGTAGCGCAAGCAAAAAGCAGAAACAGGCAGGTTTCGAGTAGGAACTGCTGCGTTCGCGATGACGAGGTC
>JBLZZJ010000065.1:0-27069 GCA_050282285.1 Pseudomonas sp. | reverse complement strand
TGTGAGAGTAGGTCATCGTCAAGCTTCTCTAAGAAACCCCAGATCTCGAAAGAGGTCTGGGGTTTCGTCTTTTTGGCTCCGGAAATTTGGGCAGGCTGCCTTTAAGCGCAGGCTACAGAGGGCGGCGGGAAGGCGGAAAATTGCTCAAAGCGACTCACGATCCTGGGCTAGGCGAACCGCTATTCCTCGACCTTCGTTGTTCATGGCAACCGCGCTAAAACTGACTATAACCCTTGTGAGGCGAACGCTACTTATAGCGGTAATAGATGCTCGAAGCGCATCTGCAGGCAGGTAGCTAACGCTCCTACGCCTCTTCCCCCTCCGTCTCCCCGCCATTTCACGTGCACAAAAAAGCCACCCTAAGGTGGCTTCTCGAAACAACGCTTGTTCAGTCGCCTCGGTACTCACACCCACTCGTACAGGTCTCGTGAATGCGGATGCGCGACAGCTCGGGAAGCAGCGGTTTGAGCTGCTGCCAAATCCATTTGGCGAGCACTTCGCTGGTGGGATTCTCCAGGCCAGGAATGTCGTTCAGGTAGTTGTGGTCAAGTTGCTCGTAGAGGGGCTTGAAGATCGCCTTGATCTCGGAGAAGTCACGTATCCAGCCGGTATGGGGATCCACTTCGCCTTCGATATAGACCGCCACGCGGAACGAGTGACCATGCAGGCGTCCGCATTTGTGACCTTCCGGGACATGGGGGAGCCGGTGAGCGGCCTCGAACATAAACTCTTTGAACAGTTCCACGCGATCTCTCTTCGACAATGCGGCGGAGCGCCACTGCTTTGGCAGTAGCGCTTGAAGTGGAGGGCGATTTTAGCAGTTCAGTTGGTGCTGTAACCAATACCGAATGAATCGCCCTATGCCGTGTCCTGGATCACGATGACCCGTGTCACTGCGCGTTCAGTGCGCCATTGCGTTCATGGCGGTACACGCTGACGGCCTCGTAAACGGCCTTCCTCAGGCGGTTGATGCCGCCAATAGGTTGGTGTTCAGGAAGTGCGTGCCATGGGTTGAACGACATGTTGTCGCAGAACAAGTTCTGGCCGCTGCTATCGAAGTCCTGGGCGGGGAGTTTGATGGTGGCAACGGTTTCGAACGGTGAAATCGACTCACTCCATTCCACGCTGGGGTCTTCGATGGGCATGTAGTGTTCGGGATTTTGTCGCTGCACCTGCAGGGCAAAGCAGGCCGGGACGCGGTCCAGGGACAGCTGCTGATACAGCGCATTACGCAGGAAGTTGGGCAGGTCTTTGTTCTGTTCTGGAATGGCGTAAGTAGGGCAGTTCTCGGGTGTTGGGATGACGCGGTACTTGATGTTGTGTGGCCCGAGTTTGAACGGTGCGATCGAGTTGTAAGTGGTCTCGGTCGGGCTTTCGGGGGCCGGCGACAATGTCTTGAGCGCGATGACCAGGTGGCGGATTTCCCAAGTGCGGGGATCGAGGCTGGGAAAGAACGCCATGGCTTTCTTGCCGTCTGCCTGAGCCGCGAAATTGGTTTTGTATTCGGCTACGTCACGAACGAAGAAGACTGGGTGATTGAACATCACGAAGTCCTGAACGTTTGGTTCGCCAGGGGCGTCGAGCAGTTTCTCACCCGGTACGTCGAGTAGCTTGATGGCCATGCCGCGTGCATCGCGAGCGCGGTCGAACTGCGGGTAAGCATTGCCGTTGGACAGGCGCATCCAGGCTTGCCAGGTCTTGCCCGGCTCACTGAGAACGCCATGACGCAAGCCGTTGTCGAGATCCGGCAATACGGTGACCTCTGCCTTCACGCAACCATGTGCTTTGGCGTGGGCGTCGCGTAGCACACGGGTGTTGTCCCTATGCTGCTCTACCACGCGAATAGCATCTTCGATGATGCCTTGAGTCAGCGCGGCTTCCTCAGGCGGAATCTGCTCCTCGCTGGAGACCGGGCCTGAGAATTTCCAACTGTAGTACGCCGTACCAATAAGCCAGCCGCCGACACCCAGTACCAGGGTCAGGAGGACCAGCTTGCCGAGCAGGCGTCCCAGCCACAGCCAAAGCCGTTTGATCATGAAATGACTCCTTGTTCTTGGTTGTTGTTCCTGACGGCTGCGCCGTTACTGTCTTGCTCGACTCAGAACTGGCAGGTAGGGCCTGGGCGCCAGGGTTTCGCCGGAATCGGTTCCAGTTGCTCTTCGCGCGCGGTATCGCCCAGCACCTTCAGGTACTCGATCAGTGCCCAGCGTTCCTCCGGTTGCAGTGCCCGGCCGATCACGCCGTCCTGACGGCAGCCATCACGGAATTCGTGGCCTCGGTTGCCGTTGCCGGTGATCGTGGTGTCGTACAGGAAGCCGCCTGGGAATTTGTCGCTGACGAAGCCGACCTGCTTTGGATTGAATTCGAAATTGCCGACCCAGAAGCTGTTCTGCCGCTCGGAAACCGGAGAGAGCAGCTGGAAGAGGGTAGGCACCGAGCCGTTGTGCAGAAAGGGAGGGGTTGCCCAGATTCCATCCAGCGGGCGCGCCTTGTAGCCGCGTATCTCCTGCACACCGATGGGCAGGCCGTAGCCGTCCATGCGCGAGCGTTCCGCCGGCGCAACGCCTGCGTCTTTGTAGGCGCGGTTCTCCACGTAAGCGGTGATGTAGGCGAGGCCCTTGGCGCTGGAAATGCTGCGCATGTCGAGTTCGTTCGGGGTGATGTTTTGCAGCGTCACGTCCAGGCGACCCAGCTCCTCGGGCGTCCAGCCGAGCTTGCTGATATCGAAGCGGTGATCGGCGATGTTGTCGGCGGTGGTCGAATCGGTGCCCACCTCATCGGTAGAGACAATACGCATCCGCCATTCCGGATCACGGTCCGGCGCCATGCGCTCGTCACGTGGCTTGGGGTTTGGCGCATGGCAGTACGCGCAATTCTCTTCGAACAGGGCGCGGCCACGGCTTGCCATCGGCATGTCGATCTTGCCGAGCACATCCTGCGGCCACGCCGGTGGCTTGAGCTGCTTGAGCGTTTCTTCCAGGGTGTAGAGATCGTGCAGGCGCACGCTGGAGGCGTAGCGCTCGCTTTCCGGAATCGGATGGCCGTTGTTTTGCGTCAGACGCAGGGTGGCGCCGACGCCAAGCGCCTCGCCGACGTTACGGGCCATGGGTTGCATGGCGGAACCGTTCCACTGGACCCAATCGAACTTCCAGATATCCCAGACTTGCGGGTAGCTGACCGGGGCGTTGGCAACGCGGTAGTTGCTGGCGTCGATCGCGTCGCCGAACACGGTGTTGGCGATACGGCCGAAGGCGTCGGTACGGCCGAAGCCTTCTTCGGTCGGGTAAAGGCCGCGGTGCCAGTCATTGAAGGCCGTGCCCAGCAGTCTATCGAGTACGGCTTTGAAGTCGTGGCGCAGTTGATCCTTGCCCGCCGGGTACGATTCGCCGAGGACTTCCTTGGCAAAACGATTGAACTTGAGCGGGTTGTAGTAGGTGAACGCCATGCTCATGCCGAGCGACTGGCCAAAGCTTCCGCCGCGAATGGTCGGCACGGTCGACGCCAGGGAGTGCAAGGCCGCGCCGCCGTCGATGCGTACAGCCTGGCCGTCGTAGCGCAGTTCGCCGGTATGGCAGGCTGCACAGCTGATATCGAGGTAGTTGACGCCGCTCTCGGTGTCTTCATGCCGGGCGAAGCCTACGGGCAGGTTGCCGGGGTTGAGCGCGGTCGCCTGTTGTTTGGGATCAATCAGGAAGCCGAAGCGAGCGAGGTAATCCGGCGTGGCGAACTTGCTCTTGCCAAAAGGCATCTCCAGGGCACTGAACCACTCATAGTGAAGCCCTTTAACCTGCGTACCCTGCGGGGTGTAGTAGTACGTCTGGCGCTCTTCTGCGCTCCACTGGTCGAGGTAGTGAAGCTTGTCGGGTTGCTGATAGTGTGGGAGGTTGGGAAAGGCGATGAAATACAGGGCTACGGCGAGCGCAGCGGCGACCAGCAACAGGATTCCGAGAAAAATACGACGTAGGGTGCGCATTGGGGACGTCCTTGTAACCTTATTATTTGTGCAACTTTATGCCAACTAAGCTCAATAATGGCAAGCGGCCATAGCGCAATTGTCTATGGCTCCAGCGGTATTTTTTAAGTCTGCGCGAAAGATGGACTTTCCCCGCGCCAGAACAAACAGAAATTAGGCATATAAGGAATTGTTCCTTAGGGCGTCAAAGTTCTTGCTAGCGTTACACCTACGCGCGCCAAACTATTGTTTTTAATAGAATTACAAATTACTGGCGCCAAGGATCGGTTAGGTTGGAAGCCGTTAGCATTGCCACCCGGCAGTTATTGATCGTTGAGCCCTGTCCTGCGTGCAGCCGCATCGTGGCGTCGTTGCAGGCGCGTGGCTGGCAGGTAAGCACCGTAGAGCCCGGCATCTATTCCCGGGCCTGTGGGGATGTTGCGCTGGTCTGCCTGGACGGCCCGGCGAGACGCGAACTCGAGTCGTTGCGCACACACGTTGCCAACAGCGATATCGAGTGGATTGCGGTATTTGGCGAAGAGGCTGCCTCAGAGCCAGATGTCATGCGCTTTGCCGTCGACTGGTTATTCGATTACCAGTGCTGGCCTATCGAAGATGAACACCTTCATCTGGCGCTGGAACGTGCCGTTACTGTCACCGGTGTGCGCGCACCGGCGAAACTCAATCCGCTTGCGGACAGTGTGGCGCTGGGAAATTGCCGGGCCATCCGGGAGTTACGCAAGTTGCTGCCCAGCCTCCTGGATACCGAAGCATCCTTGTTGATCCAGGGCGAGCCAGGAACCGGCAAGGAAATGCTTGCCCGCAAGCTGCATCAGTCAGCGGGGCATACCGCTTCGTCGTTCGTGGTATTCGAAGACCTTGTGGCGCCCACTCTGCATTCTATCTGGCAGGCCTTGGGTGGCGAGGGGAGCGAGCCAGCCCGCGGCACGCTGTTCGTGGCGAGCCTGCCTGCCCTGGACCCGGGGCAGCAGGCCGTGCTGATCGCGTTTTTGCGCGAGCTCCAGGTTCGCGATGTGGCCCATGGTCAGGTGCGCCTCATGGTGGCGACGGATGAAGAGCTGATCGCTTTGCTCAACCAGGGGCATTTGCACGACGCGCTCTACCGGCACCTGGTGGGTGTGCATGTTCACCTGCCGACGTTACGCGAGCGGGGCGCTGATATCGCGTTGCTGGCGGAGCATTTCGCCCGGCGCTATGCCAGTGATCTTGCGGTGCGCCCCCGGCGGTTCAGCGAGATGGCGATCAGCGCCATGCAGCAGCATGAATGGCCAGGCAATCTTCGCGAGTTGAGTAATCGGGTCCGCCGTGCCGTGGTGCAGGCCGGTGGGTTGCGAATCGAAGCCGGCGATCTGCGGCTTGAGGTGCCTCTGGCTGGTGAGGGGCTTGGCACGCTGGCGGATTACATCCTGCAAGCGGAGCGGCAGGCGCTCAACGATGTGCTGCGGCGCTACTCGAAGAACATGAGCCAGGCCGCTCGCGTGCTTGGAATCTCCAGGCCTACGTTCTACCGCCTGTTGCACAAACACCGCATGCGTTAGGTCGGCGCCCCCGCCGATCAGGCGTCATCGAATGTCCGGCCTACGCCGTGGGCTGTAGCCAGTATTGTACGGCCGCCAGCGCCTGATCGCGACGTTGCTGCCAGTCGCCCCGGATGTGCCGGGCGGGTAGGCCATGGCGCTGCAGCCATTGCTCGCAGGCCTGGTGAAACGCGATGCGTTGCGCCAGTTCCGGCTGGCAGCGCTGGCCGTCATCGACCCACGGCACGTCGACGGGATCGAGCAGCAGGTGCAGGTCGTAGTCCCGGGCCAGCAACTCTTCTTCCAGCCACGCCGGGCAGTCACCGAATAACGTGCGGCTCCACAGGATGTTGCTGAGCAGGTGGGTGTCGAGAATCAGCAGGTCCGGCTGCTGGGCGCGGGCCTGGTCTTCCCAGGCCAACTGGCCCCGGGCAATCGAGGCGATATCGGCGTAGCAGGTGTCGCGCTGTTCCTGTTCGATGAAGTACCGCACGTATTCGCCGACAACCAGCCCGCCGAATGTCGCCTGTATTTCGGCGGCGAGCCAGCTTTTGCCGGTGGACTCCGGCCCGGTCAGGACAAGGGTTTTCATGCGCGCGCCAGCGCGTGGTCACGTCGCCAGGTCACCCAACCGGTGGCAGCCAACAGGGTGAAGAGGGCGTACAGCGCCGCAGTCGGATAAAGGCCCTGTTGCAGAAATAGCGCCACGAACAGCAGGTCGATGACGATCCACAGCGGCCAGCACTCGATGCGTTTCTGTGCCATCCAGACTTGTGCCACCAGGCTGAAAGCACTCAAGGCCGCGTCTTGCCAGGGAGCGCTCGCATCCGTGTAATGCTCCATGGCAAACCCCAGGCTCACCGCGCCGAGGCAGCCAAGTGCCGCGCTCAGCAGCAGGCCGCGCAGGCTGAGCTGGCTGACCTGCACGCCGGTGTGGCGATCGCCGCCGTGGCTCCATTGCCACCAGCCATAGACCTGCAGAACCGCATAGACACCCTGCAGCAACATGTTCGAATACAGTTTGCCCTGGAAGAAAATCCAGCCGTACATCACCACCATGACCAGGCCGATCGGCCAGCACCAGCGGTTTTGCCGTACGGTGAGCCAGACCGCCACGACCCCGAGGGCGGACGCCAGCAGTTCAATCAACGACATGGGATTTGCACGCGATCATTGGGAAGCCGGCGATTGTAGCGACTCTGCCGTGCGCGGTCTTGCCGGTCTCAGCAGGACAGGCTGTCGGCCTGGCGGTAGAGCGTCAGCAGTTTGCGAGTGATGGTCTGCTGGATATCGTCGCGCTCGAAGGTGGACAGCCGGGTCAGGCGAGCCACTTGCAGGCGGTGCAGGTGGATATAGGGCATCTGTTGGTCGAACTCGCGCAGGTCGCCTTTCATCATGATCGGCAGGAACACGTCGCCGACTTTCTTCTGGTTGCTGATGATCTGCGCCAGGGCCGACTTGAACGGCATGGTTCTGGGCGCCGGGCCGCCTTCGCGGACCTGGGTGGCGAGCAGCAGCCCGGGCTTGCCCATCACTGCGCCCGGTAGCACGCACAGCCCCGTCTTGCGCACGGCATGGGCCTCGATGCCGTGCAGGGTGTCATGGAACGCGTAGGGGTTGGGCAGTACCACCATCTTGCGCCCCAGGTCACTGGGGAAGTGCAGGTTGTAGTTGGTGTAGAGCTGACGCACGGATTCGGAATAGACGCACAGGCGGTTCTCGAACAGCTTGATGAAGCGCTCCGCCAGCTCGCGACGGGCCATGCTGTCCAGGTCCCAGATCAGGTCCTGGTTCTGCGGCCGCGCGAGGTCGATTTCCTGGTGTTCCATGCTGCTCATGCCGACTGTTACCTCTAAACGCGGAATTGGCCCAACAGCCGGTTGAGTTGCTCGGCCAGATGACCGAGCCTCTGGCTGGCGTCGCTGGATTGCTCGGCTGCCATGGCATTGTTATGCGCCAGGCCGGCGGCCTGGGTGACGTTCTGGTTGATGTCCTCGACCACATGGGATTGCTGCAGCGTCGCACTGGCGATGGAGGCGTTCAGACTCGTCAGGTTGCGCAACGACTGGGCGATCAGGGTCAGGCTTTCGCCGGCCTGGCGGGCCTGCTCGACGGTCAGTTGGGAGGCCCGGCTGCTTTCGTTAATGACCTTCACTGCGGCTTCCGAGTTGCCCTGCAGGCGCTCGATCATACCCTGAATCTCGGCCGTCGATTGCTGGGTGCGTTGTGCCAGCAGGCGCACCTCGTCGGCCACCACGGCAAAGCCACGGCCCTGTTCGCCGGCGCGGGCAGCCTCGATGGCGGCATTCAGCGCGAGGAGGTTGGTCTGCTCGGCAATCGAGCGAATCACCTCCAGCACGCTGCCGATCTGGGTGCTTTCCTGCGCGAGGTTCTGGATGACGCTGACGGCCTGGTCGATGGTGCCGGACAACTGGCCGATCTGGCGCAGGCTGGCGTCGATGTTCTGCTGGCCCTGGGCAGCCTGTTCCTCGGCGGTGTGAACTTCGCTCGACGCATGTTCGGCGTTCTTGGCGACGTCCTGCACACCGTAGGTGACCTCGTTGATCGCCGTGGCCACCAGTTCCATCTGCTGCGATTGCTGCTGGCTGTGCTGCTGGGCGTTACCCGCGATGCCGCCCAGGGAGCGGGCGGCCTGGTCCAGAGCGCCGGCCGAGTCGAGGGACTGGCGGATCACCTGGCGCAGCTTGTCGGTAAACGCATTGAAGTGCCGCGCAAGAGCGCCCAATTCGTCCTGGCCGTTGGCATCCAGGCTGCGGGTCAGGTCGCCTTCGCCGCTGGCGATGCTGGCCATGGCGTTCACCGCCTCCTGCAGCGGGCGGGAAATGCTGCGGGCAATCAGGATCACCAGCACGGCCAGCAGCACGGCGATGCCCAGGCCGATGGCCGAAGCGCTCAGCGCCTGGTTACGAAACTCGGCCTGCACGTCGTCGACGTACACGCCGGATCCGAGGATCCAGCCCCATGGCTTGAACAGCTCGACGTAGGAAATCTTCGGCACCGGATCGGTGGAGCCCGGCTTCGGCCAGCGGTAGTCGACCTGGCCGGCGCCTTCGGCCTTGCTGATCCGCACCATCTCGTTGAACAGCGGCTTGCCGTCCGGGTCCTTATAGCCGGAAAGGTTCTGCCCTTCGAGCTTGGGATTGGTCGGGTGCATGATCATGGTCGGCGTCTGGTCATTGATCCAGAAGTACTCCTGACCGGCATAGCGCAGGCCGCGAATCACATCCATCGCCTGCTTCTGGGCGTCTTCCCGGCTCAAGGTGCCGGCCGCTTCCAGCTTCTGGTAATAGGTCAGAATACCGACCGCGCTCTGTACCACGTGCTGGGTTTTCTCACCCTTGGCCGCATACAGGTCGCTGTGTACCTGCTTGAGCATGATGACGCCCAGGCTGACCAGCATGAGAATGGAGACGGCAAGGATCAGCCACAGGCGACGGCTGATGGGAAGGCTGCGAAGGCTGTTCATGAATCGGGTGCTCCCGGTTATTGTTATTGCGTTCGGGGCGTGGAGGGGGGCCATTTCCTACCCGCCATCGTCGATCTGGCGTGCAACAAGTGGACTTCCTTTTACCTGCGCAGAGGCGTCTGCGGCAGAGGCTTTAGAACGTCGTTCTCTGATAGCATTTCGGCACCTGAACCGCAAACCTGAGCGGTCATGGTTTTTTCCGTGCTCGGAACCAAGAAGCGTACTTTCAGTCGGAGAGTCGCTGGCACACTTGGCCGGCCACTCGTTTTGTTGTTTGCGCAGCAGTAAGCGCTATATAGGAGTTTGGATGGACCTTTGGACCGCCGCACAGGCGCTGATTCTGGGTATTGTCGAGGGCATCACCGAGTTTTTGCCGATTTCCAGCACCGGACACCAGATTATCGTTGCCGATCTCATCGGCTTTGGTGGCGAACGGGCCATCGCGTTCAACATCATCATTCAGCTCGCGGCCATCCTGGCGGTGGTCTGGGAGTACCGCCGGAAAATCCTCGAAGTGGTAGTCGGTCTGCCCAAAGAGCAACAGGCCCAGCGCTTCACCGGCAACCTGCTGATCGCCTTCTGCCCGGCCCTGGTGCTGGGGGTGGCGTTCGCCGACCTGATCCACGAATACCTGTTCAACCCGATCACCGTGGCCACCGCGCTGGTGATCGGCGGCGTGATCATGCTGTGGGCCGAGCGGCGCCAGCACCTGATACATGCCGAGACGGTGGACGACATGCGCTGGACCGACGCCCTGAAAATCGGTTTCGCCCAGTGCCTGGCGATGATCCCCGGGACTTCGCGCTCCGGCGCCACGATCATCGGTGGCTTGCTGTTCGGCCTGTCGCGCAAGGCCGCCACCGAGTTCTCGTTCTTCCTGGCGATGCCGACCATGGTTGGTGCTGCGGTTTACTCCGGCTACAAGTACCGCGATCTGTTCCAGCCCGATGACCTGCCGGTATTCGCCATCGGCTTCGTCACCTCGTTCATCTTCGCCATGATCGCCGTGCGCGCCTTGCTCAAGTTCATCGGTAACCACAGCTACGCGGTGTTCGCCTGGTATCGCATCGGCTTCGGCCTGCTGATCCTCGCCACCTGGCAATTGCACCTGATCGACTGGAGCACTGCCGCCGGTTGAGACGTGGCGGTTGTATTCGTTGCAGTGATTAAAGGCGCACCTTCGGGTGCGCCTTTGTCATAGTGGGCCACGGATAAGGAGGCCTCATGCACGCACTCGACCACCACCTGCTGGACGTCAATGGCATCACCCTCAGCCTCTACACGGCGGGGCCGGTTGACGGTCCGCCGATCTGGCTGCTGCATGGTTTTCCGGAATGCTGGCATTCCTGGCGGCAGCAGATTGGTCCGCTGGCCAAGGCAGGTTACCGCGTGCTGATCCCGGAAATGCGCGGCTACGGCCAGAGCAGCGCACCGGCTGATCCGTCTGCCTATGATCTGATCACGATCTGCGCGGATATCCAGGCCGCCATGGACCAGTTGGGGCAGCAGCACGTCTGCGTGGTCGGGCACGACTGGGGCGCGCCGGTGGCCTGGAACCTGGCGCTGCTCGAGCCGCAGCGGGTGAGGGCGGTGGTCGCCATGGCCGTGCCTTATGGCGGGCGGCCCCGGCAGCCGGCGCTCGACTTCATGCGCCAGCACTACGCTGACCGCTTCCACTACATGCTGTATTTCCAGGCGCCCGGTGTGGCGGAGCAGGAGATGGACGCGGACATTCCCCGCACCCTGCGTTTCATGATGCACAACACCTCGGCCGCCGTGCCCAAGGACTTCTTCCTTCAGGAAAAACCCGCCGGTGCCTCGTTGTTCGACGGCCTGCAGGACCCAGGCGTGCTGCCGCCCTGGTGCGATGCCGAGGCCTTTGCGGTGTACGAACAGACTTTCACCGGGCGCGGCTTTCGCGGCGCGCTGAACTGGTACCGCAATTTCGAGCTCAACTGGCAGCGTACCGAGGCGCTGGACGGGCTGAATGTCGAGCAGCCCGCGCTGTTCCTGCTGGGCGACAAAGACCCTGTCGGCACCCTCGAAGCCTACACGCTGAAGCAGATGCCCAAGCGCGTGCCGAACCTGGAGCAGCATGTGCTGGCTGACTGCGGCCATTGGGTGCAGAACGAGCAGGCCGCCGAGGTCAATCGTTTGCTGCTGGCGTATCTGGAACGCCATTTTCCCGTTTGAATCGCTAGAATGCCGCCTTTCCACACGAGCAGGCAGAGATGGAACAGCGCGGATTGTTGCGAAGCTGGAACGATGACAAGGGATTTGGCTTCATTCAGCCCGAGCGCGGCGGGGCAGAGCTGTTCGCGCACATTTCTGCCATGCGCGGCGACCGTCGACCGGTCGCCGGTGATGAAGTGCTGTACGTGCCCGGCAAGGACGCACAGGGGCGGCCCCGGGCCGACCATATTCGTCTGGCCGGGGAGTTGGCTCTGGATCGACCAGCCATTCGCCGCAAGCCTCGGCCGGTAGCTGAAAAACCGGCTGCACCCAGGCCTGTCGCGCGCAAGGCCGCGCCGAAGAAACCCCGTCCGCCACGCCATGACAGCGGCCCCGTGCGTAACCTCGGAGCCAAGCTGCTGATCCTCGCCGCGCTGTGCTGCCTGCCGGTGCTGGGGGCGCTGGAGTTGTTGGTTTCGTCGAGTTTCGTCTGGGTGTTGGTGGCCTATCCGGCGGCCAGCCTGGTCAGCTTCGTGCAGTACTGGCAGGACAAGTCCAGCGCCCAGAACGGACGCTGGCGCACCCCGGAGAATGCTTTGCACGTGGTCGAGCTGCTGGGTGGCTGGCCTGGGGCGCTGGTCGCGCAGCAGTGCTTCCGCCACAAGACCCGCAAAGGCACGTATCAGGTGGTGTTCTGGGGCATCATCCTGGTGCACCAGGCAGTCTGGATCGACTGGCTGCTGCTCGACGGCGCATTCCTTGGCGGCGTGCTACGCCACTATCTGCCGATCTGATCGGCGTCCAGCAGCAGCCCGACCTGCCTGCGTTTGGACAGCTTCTGCACCACCAGCTGATGGGAGCGCGTGAGCAACTGGCGCAGCTCATCGTCGCTGATCGGCAGTTGCGTGCAGCTCATGCTGATCCAGTACGCGCGCGCCAGGTAGGGCGCCGGGCGGATGCCGGGTCGGTCGACGTAACCGAGGAACAGATCGCTGTCGACCTTGAAGGCCAGGTCGTGACCCAGGAAGTTGAGGATGGCGAACATCTTGTTCTCGGCAATCGAGAACACCTGGTTGTTGCCCCATTTGAAGTCTTCGCGTGCGCCGGGCAGTTGCAGGCAGAACGCAGCGATGTCCTGTTGTTTCATCGGTAAGGCACCAAGGGGTGGAGTGTCAGCCCGGTCACGATAGCGCAACCGGCCCCGTGCCTTCGAATCAGATCGGTTGATCCCAGTCGTGCGAGGCCTGGCTGACGTACTCGATCCAGGCTCGCACCGCCGGCAGCATGCCGCGTCGGTGGGTGTACACCGCCTGGAAGTGGGCCGGGGGCAGCGACCAGTCGGGCAGCAGGCGAACCAGCAGGCCATTGTCCAGCTCCTCGCGGCAGAACGGCGCCGGCAGCATGCTGAAACCCAGCCCGTCCAGCGCCGCCCGCTTGCGCACGTTGAAGTCCTCGATGGCCAGCCGCGCCTCAAGAATCACCTCCTGCTGATGCCCACTGTCGTGCACCAGGCGCAGGTGCACCTTGCGGTCGGTTTCCAGGGCGCCCAGGGTCGGTAGCTTGCCCAGGTCGTTCGGCGTGAGAATGGCCTGGCTCTGGAGCAGGGCGGGCGCCGCCACCAGGTAGCCTTGGGCTGGCGACAGGCGACGGGTGATCAGGTTAGGGTCTTCGTCGTCGGCGCTGCGTACGCGCATGGCAACGTCAATGCCTTCGTTGAGCAGGTCCACGCGGCGGTTGGTCTGCATCAGCTCCAGCTGCACCCGGGGGTAGGCCGCCAGAAAGCCGGACACCAGGTCCGGCAATGCTGCGATGCCCACGGGCGCACTGATGCGCAAGCGGCCGCGCGGCTCGCTGGTCAGGCTGGCGACGGTCTCTTCGGCCTGCTCGGCCTCCAGCAGCATGGCCTGGCAATGCCGCAGATAGCGTTCGCCGATGTCGGTGAGCGCCAGCTTGCGCGTGGTGCGTTGCAGCAGGCGCGCATCCAGGCGGTTTTCCAGTTCGGCGATGCGCCGCGACAGCCGTGACTTGGGAATGCCGAGCACGCGACCGGCCGCGGCAAAGCCGCCGGCCTCCACTACCTTGGCAAAATAGAACAGATCGTTGAGGTCATGCATGGATATTGTCCTGTCAGTGGGACGAACTATCGCATTTACGGCGACTAATACGCGATTGTTTTCATCGGTAGTATCTCCAGCACTGCGTCACGATGGCGCAACCCACTTTTGGAGACCGATATGAAACTACTGCACCTCGATTCCAGCATCCTCGGCGACGCCTCCGCCTCGCGCCAGCTCAGCCGTGCCGTGGTAGATGCCTGGAAAGCCGCCGCCGCGGACGTCGAGGTCAGCTACCGCGATCTCGCCAGCGATGCGCTGAGCCACCTGTCCGCTGCCAGCCTGGTGGCCGGCGGTACCCCGGCCGAGCTGCGCGACGCCGCCCAGAAGCACGAAGTCGAACTGGCCGAAGCCACCCTTGCTGAATTCCTGGCCGCAGACGCCATTGTCATTGGCGCGCCGATGTATAACTTCGCCATTCCGAGCCAGCTCAAGGCCTGGATCGACCGCATCGCCATTGCCGGCAAGACCTTCGCCTACGACGAGAATGGCCCCAAAGGGCTGGCGGGTGGCAAGACCGTGGTGATCGCGTCCACTGCCGGTGGTATCCATGCCGGTCAGGTCAGTGGCCAGGCCCACGAGGAGTACCTGAAATTCATGCTGGGCTTCCTCGGCATCACCGACATCGAATTCGTTCGTGCAGAAGGCCTGGCCTATGGTGAAGAGCCACGCGCCAATGCCATCGAAGGCGCTCAGGCACAGATCCGCGAACTGTTCGTCACCGCCTGATCGCACCTGCTGCCCACAAAAAAGCCCGCTCAATGAGCGGGCTTTTTCATGTTGCCAGTCGAACCACGGATCAGACGATAACGCCCTGGCTGCGCAGGTAGTCGTCGTAGGTACCGCTGAAGTCGGTCACGCCGTTTTCCGACAGCTCGATGATGCGGGTGGCCAGGGAACCGACGAACTCGCGGTCATGGCTGACGAAGATCAGCGTGCCCGGATAGTTCTCCAGCGCCAGGTTGAGCGCTTCGATGGATTCCATGTCCAGGTGGTTGGTCGGTTCGTCCATCACCAGCACGTTCGGCTTCTGCAGGATCAGTTTGCCGAACAGCATGCGGCCCTGTTCACCCCCGGAGATGACCTTGACCGACTTGAGGATCTCGTCGTTGGAGAACAGCATGCGGCCAAGGGTGCCGCGGATGACCTGTTCACCGGTGGTCCACTGGCCCATCCAGTCGAACAGGCTGACGTCGTCCTCGAAGTCGTGGGCGTGGTCCTGGGCGTAGTAGCCCACGTCGGCGCTTTCGGTCCACTTCACGGTGCCGGCGTCCGGGGTCGTTTCACCGACCAGGGTGCGCAGCAGGGTGGTCTTGCCGATGCCGTTGGGGCCGATGATCGCCACGCGCTCGCCGGCTTCCACGGTGAAGCTGAAGTTCTTGAACAGCACCTTGTCGTCGAAAGCCTTGGAGACTTTTTCGATGGTCACGGCCTGGCGGTGCAGTTTCTTGGTCTGCTCGAAGCGAATGAACGGGCTGACGCGGCTCGACGGCTTGACCTCGGCCAGCTGGATCTTGTCGATCTGCTTGGCGCGGCTGGTGGCCTGCTTGGCTTTCGAGGCGTTGGCCGAGAAGCGGCTGACGAAGGTCTGCAATTCGGCGATCTGTGCTTTCTTCTTGGCGTTGTCTGACAGCAACTGCTCGCGCGACTGGGTCGCAGCGGTCATGTACTCGTCGTAGTTGCCCGGGAACAGGCGCAGTTCGCCGTAATCCAGGTCAGCCATGTGGGTGCAGACCGCGTTCAGGAAGTGACGGTCGTGGGAAATGATGATCATGGTGCTGTTACGCGCCGTGAGGATGTTTTCCAGCCAGCGAATGGTGTTGATATCCAGGTGGTTGGTCGGCTCGTCGAGCAGCAGCACGTCCGGATCGGAGAACAGTGCCTGGGCCAGCAGCACGCGCAGCTTCCAGCCTGGCGCGACTTCGCTCATCGGGCCGAAATGCTGTTCAAGCGGAATGCCCAGGCCAAGCAGCAGCTCGCCCGCGCGGGATTCGGCGGTGTAGCCGTCCATTTCGGCGAACTCGCCTTCGAGCTCGCCGACCTTCATGCCGTCTTCTTCGCTCATTTCCGGCAGCGAGTAGATGCGGTCACGCTCGGCCTTGACCTTCCACAGGTCCTCGTGACCCATGATCACGGTGTCGATCACGTTGAATTCTTCGTAGGCGAACTGATCCTGGCGCAGCTTGCCCAGGCGCACGTTCGGCTCGAGCATGACCTGGCCACCGGAGGGCTCGAGATCGCCGCCAAGGATCTTCATGAAGGTCGACTTGCCGCAGCCGTTGGCGCCGATCAGGCCGTAGCGGTTGCCGTTGTTGAACTTAACGGAGACGTTCTCGAACAGCGGCTTGGCGCCGAACTGCATCGTAATATTAGCGGTGGAAATCAAAGGGCTCTATCTCGCATGTTACAGAGTGGTGCGCTTATGCTTGGGGCGCTTTTGGGGCAAAAGTTAGTTTTTCCATCTCTGCCCAATCGCTCGCGCCATCCAGCCATCGCGCGTATCGAGTCAGCAGGATCTGAATCGAATGGCCGAGCTGCTTGGCGATGAAGGCCGGTGTCATGCCGGCCATCAAGCACATAGTCGCATAAGTGTGGCGCGCATTGTACGGGGGTCGGTAACGAATACCCAGTGCCTTTAGGGTAGGGCGCCACTGATGATGCAGGTCACTCGTCTCTCGGTTGAACTCTGCGTTCTTGCTTGGCGGGGAAAATGTACGAGGTTCGAGCACCTTCCCTGATCCTTTTCGCATCGCATTGGCGTGGCCGATGCAGTGCTTCGTGGGATGATGACCGGCTTCATCCAGTTCCGCTGAACTTCTGCAGCTCGCTCTGCCAGTACTCGGCTTCCATGGTGGTGATGGGGTGGCGTCGGGGAGCCAGGGCCTGGGCGAATAGTCGGATTACTTCCCACTAGGGTAGGTGCGAGCAGATATAGAGCGTGCCCAAACCGGAAAGAACAGAGCGCAGGCTGAGCTCGACGTAATGGTTCGGCAGTCGCGGCTGGCGCCTAGGGCGAAGAAAAGCACCTAGTCGCACCTCATGGCTGGCATATTCTTCCGGTGGTCGCTCGGTATTGCAGCTTTACCTGCTTGATCTGGTGTAACTGTGAGTTATGGGGTATTGGTTGGCCCCCGGCATTGGGCCGAATGAAGGAGCAATACATGAGCCAGCAGGCGCAGTTAGATGCCCTTGAACATCTAGTTTTAGCGATCATCAAGAACAACGAGATGATCTTGAGCATCAAACAAATCGCTGAAACTGCAAAGGGCTCGATCATGGGCAGTGATGGCCCGCCCGGGTCGGAGCAAAAAGCGCAGGCCAACGCGTATTTGGATCACTTGCTGTTGCAGATCAAGACTAAGCCGCGTTAATCAATTTCGCGATGTGCCCGCACAGCATGCCGACTAGAACCGTCTTGGGGTTGGCGAGGCTGGTGCCCAGGGTGTCGTACATCTGCACTTTTTCTTAGTCGGTCAGGTTGCTGCTGAGTGCGGCAGTGGGCGATAGCGGCAAATTGGCTATTGGGTACCATAAGGTAAATGACTTGGCGCCGTTGGCGGACAAGCCATCGCCTGCCTTGACCTATATAGAAAGCCCTGCAGATGCGGGGCTTGTTCTTGCTGGACACTAGATACGCATGTGCCGAAAGTAAGCATCAACGGCACCTACTGTTCCAGGTGTTAAGTCAACGTGGTCATACCAAAACGAAGCCTGTAGAGGAATGGCTATGGTAAACACGCATACGAACTGCTCCTCGTCTAGGTCGTAGATCACGCGTTCCACTTCAGGGTCAAGCTCGGTACCTATCGGCGTTTCCCATAGCTCATGGGTGCAGTAGCCCAACAGGCTTCCTTTTTGAACAACCCTCACAGCTAACAGCACTTTGTATATGTGGCCTCCTTTTTTGGTAAAAAAGGCCAGATCGTAGCGGGGAATGTGTACGGCATTGTTCAGTATTTATGCGATGGTGTACGGGTAAGAAATTCGCCGCGGCGACATGGAGGTCATTTAATGCCGGAAATTTCAACTCAACTCTATACATTGCTACAGGCTCTTTTGCCTGGCTTCGTGACATCGCTGATTTTCTATTGGCTTGCTTCCGCCCCAAAGCCTGGACAGTTTGAGCGAATCATTCAGGCTCTGATTGGCAGCCTTATCATCAGTTATGTTGTAGAGGCCTTTAAAATTGCTTGCCTTTGGGTTGGCAAATCGCATTCCTTAGGGATGTGGAGTCCAGGGGTAGAAAACCTGTGGTCACTTGCTATCGCAACAGCTTTCGGGCTCCTTTTGGCTCGGTGTGCTCATACCAACTATTTCTATCGCATCGCAGCTAAGCACGGCCTTACCACCCGGTCCTCTAATCTAATTTTAGAATGGGAGTTTGCATTTAGTCGCTATAGAGACCGATACGTGGTGCTGAACTTGCTTGATGGTCGCCGGTTGATGGGTTACCTAAGGGCCTGGCCTAGCGATCCAGGTAATGGTCATTTCCTCGTGGCGGATCCTCATTGGCTGGATGGGGAAACAATGACGCGTTACGAGGGGACCAGCGCTATACTGATTGCAAATTGCGATGTGCAATGGGTCGACTTCCTTGATGGGCAGGAGGATACAGATGAGCTCTAAGCCGATCAGGCCACCTTACTTTGAGAATGGGAGGGTGTCCGAGGAGGGGATGAACATCAATCGATCTCCTAGTGGGCGAATCGTCCCGCCGAGAGCGCCGTCTGCTCCGCCAGCGCCGCCGAGTAGGTCTAACCCAGGCAACTCACCTCGAAGATCTGATGGTTGATGGTCGTTACAACGAAGCCCGCAGACGCGGGCTTCGTTGTTTCTGGGGTCAGTCGCCCGGGCCGTGAGCAATGTAAGGCCGTTTGTCGTGGCTCCATACAATGCTGTGGTTAAAGGTGCCGCTCATGAAACTGCCAGTACCGCCATAAGGGGATTTTGAAGTGGCGGTCAAGGAAATCCACTCTGGTTTGTAATCTTTGTACATGCTCCTGACGAGCGCCTTAACGGCCTGTTCAATCTCATCTGGTATGGGTATGTATTTGGTCATGGCCTGAAATCGTCCTTTGATGTGTGATCAGTGAAGGACTGCTCAGTCCTTCGGGTAGCGCTTTCGGGGTGTCAGTCGGGATCAAAGAGTGCTAGTAGCATTTGGTCGTGGGCACTGCGTGTCGCCGTGTAGAACATGCACCGACCCAGCAGAATCCTTTTCAGGCTGCGAGCTGATACTAAGTCTCGGGGTTCAACAGAGATCATCTCGATCTTGCCAGTACGGCTGTCAGTCACCTCCAAGTGATACTGCCGGATGAGGTTGTCGTCACCTTTGGTGCTGCTGGCATATTTGAAGGAGATCGGTTGTTCGGACACGCAACGCTCCGGAGTTGGGTTAGCTAAGGATGGAAGTTGCGATGATGCGTGGGCTGGCATTACTGGGTTAGGACTTGGAGTCCCAACCGTTCACCTCGCCGTCATCGAGTGTAACGCGCAGCCGGTAGCGGTTCTTGCCTTGCGGATAGTACTTCCAGACCTCGCGGGTCTTGGTCTTCAAATACTTCTGGTCTATGCCGGCAGGTTGACCGATGGAGTCGACTAACTGCTCTTGGCTCATGCCGTCCCAGATCGAGCCTTTGAGGATCGCCTGTACGGTGGACTCGCTGCTGTATTTCTTTCGCAGATAGGTGATGCGATTGGCTTTCTTCCGATGTTTGCCGACCAGGTATGCCGCGACACCGATGACAAGTGCTCCGATGATTACCGGCCAGGCACCGGCCTCGGAGATCTTCTGAAATATGAGAACAGGAACCCCAACGACGACACCAAGAACGAGAAGGGTGCTTTGGTCTTTCGCAGACATCTTGGCCATGGCCACTCCTTGGCAGATTTATGGTGCAAGGCTACTGCGCGTCAGGCTGGCAGGGTAGCTGGGGATGCGTACAGGGGGGCATGGGATTCAACGGATGGGGGCGGTGATCGGATAGGCTCGCCTGCAACTGGCTGCGTGGATTGTCTTTGTGGCCCGCCTCGGCATGGCATTGCTGGCGGTGCCCCGACCACTATGAGTTTTGTGCCGGCAATGAATGGTGCGGGACTACGGATGGGAGACAACATCTTTAGCGATCTGTGCGCCGTCCAGCACGGCGGGGTTGTTATGTGCCTCATTCACTTCATTTGGAGCTGGCCAACTTGGCCCCAAGGGTTCAATGACCATCGGGCCGCCTGGCGGTGATCAAAGTCGCCGAGGCTCAGCTGCGCCATGGCCTAAGGTGCCGAGCGGGCGATTGATGGCCTGGAGGATGCCAACAAAGGGCTGAAGCAATCCCTCAGAGCCGGTTGATTCCAGCGATCACCGGCGTGTCGCTCTCGGGATCGCGGAGCAGGGTGCAGCGTACGCCGTAGAGCTGTTCGACCAGCTCGGGGGTGACGATGTCCACCGGCGCGCCCTCGGCGATGATGCGGCCGCTGTGCATGGCCACCAGGTGGTCGGCGTAGCGGCAGGCGCTGGACAGGTCGTGCACCACCATGACTACGGTCTTGCCGGCGGCGGCCAGTTGGCGGATCAGTTCGAACACTTCGATCTGGTGGCCAAGGTCCAGTGCCGAGGTCGGTTCGTCGAGCAGCAGCAGCGGGGTGGCCTGGGCGATGGCCATGGCGATCCAGGCGCGCTGGCGCTGGCCGCCGGACATGGAGTCCAGCGGGCGGTCGACCAGTTCGAGCAGGTCGGCGGCCTCCAGCGCGGCGTCGACGATGGCCTGGTCCTGTTCGCTCCACTGGCGCAGCAGGCTCTGGTGCGGCTGGCGGCCGAAGCGGATCAGCTCGGCCACGGTCAGGCCGTCCGGGGCGCTGGCGTCTTGCGGCAACAGGGCCAGCTGGCGCGCCACGTCGCGCGACGGCAGGCTGCCGATGGCCTTGCCATCTAGCAGCACGGCGCCGGCGCTGGGTTTGTGCAGACGCGACAGCCCGGCGAGCAGGGTAGATTTGCCGCAGCCGTTGGGACCGACGATGGCGGTGACCTGGCCACTGGGGATCAGCAGGTCGAGGTCGTCGATGATGCGCGTCTGGGCATAGCCCATGCTCAGGGCGCGGGCTTCGAGGCGCACGTCGGCGCGGGCGCCTTCGGTGAGCAGCGCGGGTAGCGAGGTCATGTCGAACTCCGGGGCGACTGGCGCAACAAAATCCATAACAGGTAAGGGCCGCCGACGATGGCGGCGATGATCCCCACGGGAATTTCCGTGGGGGCCAGCAGGGTGCGGCCGAGCCAGTCGGCGACGATCATCATCAGCGCGCCGGACAGTGCGGCGTTGAGCACCGGTACGCCGTGCCGGGCGCACAGATGGCGGGCCATTTCCGGGGCAGCGAGGGCGATCAGGCCAACCGGCCCGACCACCGCCACGGCCAGGGCGGTCAGCCACACGCACAGGCCCAGGGTCAGCACCCGCATCAGTCGCAGACGCACGCCGAGGCCGATGGCCACGCTGTCGGAGAAGCGCATCAGGCTCAGTGCGCGTACCAGCAGTTTGGCCAGCGGCAGTCCCAGGGCCAGGCCGATGCCGAGCAGTAGCACTGCATCGGCCGGACGGGCGTTGAGGCTGCCAACGGTCCACGGGTAGGCGGCATTGGCGGCGTCGATGTCGCTGCGCGCCAGCATCAGGTTGGTCAGGGCGCCGAACAGCGCGCCGATAGCGATGCCGACCACGATGAAGCGGTAGCCGCGGGCACCACCGCCGGCTGCCAGGGCGAAGGTCAGCACGGCGGCGGTGGCGGCGCCGGACAGCGCCAGAACCGACGGCGCCAGGCTGGTCGGCACGGCAACGATGGAGGCGACGGCAAAGGCGGTGGCGCCGTCGTCGATGCCGATCACCCCGGGTGTCGCCAGGCGATTACGTGCCAGGGTCTGCAGCAGGCAGCCGGCAGCACCGAGTGCGGCGCCGCTGAGCAGGCCGGCGATCAGCCGGGGCAGGCGCAGTTCCTGGATCAGGAACACCTGCATCGGTTCGCCCTGGCCAAGGGCCGCGGCCAGGGCGCTCCAGGGGGTGAGACCGTCATTGCCGGCTGCGAGTATCCAGGCGCCGCTCGCCAGTAAGGTCAGACTCAGCAGCAAGGCGATCAGGCTGCTGCGCGTGTGCAGCAACAGGCTGCAGTCGCCCAGGCGCAGCAGGCGATAGCCGGTGGTGGCGTGGAGCAGGGGGGAAGCGTTCATGTCACAGCGTCGGCAGGCGGTGGCTTCTCACCACCGCGATCAGAATGGGCGCACCAACGAAGGCGGTCACCACCCCCACCGGCAATTCATAGGGGCTCACCAGCAGGCGCGAGAGGACGTCGGCGAACAGCAGCACGCAGGGGCCGAGCAGCATGCTCAGGACCAGGGTGCGGCGAATGTCCGAGCCTACCAGGCGCCGGGCGATGTAAGGCACGATCAGGCCGGTGAAGCCAATGGGGCCGGCTGCCGCGGTGGCGGTGCCGACCAGCAGGGAAACGGCCAGCAGGGTGCCGAGGCGGGTCAGCTGCGGGTGGTGGCCCAGGCCGCTGGCCACGCGCTCACCGAGCGCCAGGGCCGACAGCGGGCGAACCAGCGGCAGGGCGATCAGCAGGCCGAGCATCAGCCCGGGCAACGCCCAGTTCAGGGTGTCGGTGGGGCGTCCGGCCAGGGCACCGATCACCCAGAAACGCATTTCGTCGGCGGTGCGCTGGTCCCACAGCAACAGCATGCTGCTCAGGGCGCCGAGGATGCCGGAGAAGGCTGCGCCGGCCAGCACCAGGCGCACCGGATCGTCGCCCACGCCACGCAGGCGCGTGACCAGCAGCACCAGCACGCAGCCGACCATCGCCCCGAACATGGCCACGCCGAGGTGCATGGTGGCTGCTGTCGCGCCCAGGTTGATCGCCAGCACCACGGCGAACGAGGAGCCGGCGCTGACCCCAAGCAGGCCCGGTTCGGCCAGCGGGTTGCGGGTCACCGCCTGCAGCAGTACGCCGGCACAGCCCAGGGCTAGACCGACCAACAGGGCCAGTTCGGTGCGCATCCAGCGCAGTTCCCTGACGACAAAGCGTGCGTCTTCGTCAGCGCCGCCCAGCAGCGCCTGCAGGCTTGGCCAGATACCGACATCGCCGGCGCCCAGCAGCAGGCTGAGCAGGCATAACGACGACAGGCACAGGGTCGCGAGACCCAGTGCCTGGGGGAGGGGCATGCGGGAGGTGGACATCAGTGCAGCAGGGCCTTCTCCACATCATCGAGGATGTGCTGGGCGGCAAGGTAGCCGGAACTGCTGCTCCAGATCTGCCCGTCGACGCTGACCATGCGGTCGTTGCCCACCGCCTTCAGGCGGCTGAACGCCGGCTGCTGGCGCGCGGCGTCGAGGGCCTTGCGGCCGTCCGGGTTGAGCGTGGCGAGGAAGATCCAGTCGGCATCGACGCGGGACAGGTTTTCCAGGCTCAGCACGTCGCTGTGCGGTTTGTTGGTCTGGGCAGTGGCCAGTTCGTTGGCGCTGAAGCCCATGTCTTGCAGCAGTTGGCCGACGAACAGGTGGCTGGACATGATGAAGGGGCCTTGCGGGTTCCAGCGCACCACACTGGCTTGCTGGCCCTGCGGCAGACGCTGGCGCAGGTCGGCGACGCGGCCATCGATTTCGGCGATGCGCTGCTGGCCCTCATCGGCCTTGTTCAGGGCCTGGGCATAGAAACTGTAGGCCTGGCGCCAGTCTTCCAGACTGCCGCCCGTGGGCACAGCGGTGGGCGCCATCAGGCTGAGCTTGGCGTACAGATCACGAGGCAGGTCGCTGGAGGCAAGGATCAGGTCCGGTTGCAGCCGCAGCACGGCTTCCAGGTTCGGCTCGCGCACGCTGCCGACCAGTGTGATGCGCCCGGCGGCGTCCTTGAGGTAATCCGGGACGTCGTTACCGCCACGGCTGGCCAGGGTGCCGAGCGGCTTCATACCCAGCGACAACGCAGCATCCAGGGCGCTGTCGCCGAGGGCGACGACACGTTGCGGGGAGCCCTTGAGGGTGATCGGGCCGTAGGCGCCCTCGAGGGTGCGCTCGGCAGCGTGCAGTGGGGTGCTAAGCAGCAGGCAGGCGGCGAGCAGGGCGGCGGCGCGCTGAAAGAAGGCGGTCAGGGACATGGCAACTCCTGAGGTGGAAGACGTCGCACGCGGGGTGCGAAATCGAAAGCGAGCCACCTTTTACGTCAGCCATTAACGAGAATCCATCCTATTTACATCGCCTTTACAGCTTGCTGGCGGTGTCAGTCGCGGAAGAACACCTGCACCAGGTGATAGCCGAACTGGCTCTTGATCGGGCCATGCACTTCGCGCAGCGGCTTCTTGAAAATCACCTGGTCGATGACACGCACCATCTGCCCGGGGCGCACTTCGCCCAGGTCGCCACCCTTCTTGCCGGAGGGGCAGGTGGAGTGCTTGCGAGCCAGTACGTCGAAGGCTTCGCCGGCGGCGATGCGCTTCTTCAGGGCAGCGGCTTCCGCTTCGGTCTTGACCAGGATGTGGCGGGCCATTGCCTTTGCCATGACGGGTTCCTCATTTTTACGGGGTGCGTATTGTGCCAGCATTTGCTGCGCCATCAGAATGGCGCCACTTTTCCGGCTATTTCGCGCCGGTAGACCTCCGAATCTTGACCTAACGTATTACATCCAGTCGACGGGAATGCTGCTCATGGACCTTCAAGCGATGCTGAAAATCCTCTCCAGCCAGGACGGCTCCGACCTGTACCTGTCGACTGGGGCGCCGCCTTGCGCCAAGTTCAACGGCGTACTCAAGGCGCTCAGCCAGGAGCCTATGAAGGCGGGCGACGTGGCGGCGATTGCCAATTCGGTGATGGATGCGGCGCAGCGCGAGGAATTCGAGCGCGAGCTGGAGATGAACCTGGCGATTTCCGTGTCGGGTGTGGGGCGCTTCCGGATCAACATCTTCAAGCAGCGCAAC
Organism: Pseudomonas sp.; assembly: GCA_050282285.1. GTDB lineage: Bacteria > Pseudomonadota > Gammaproteobacteria > Pseudomonadales > Pseudomonadaceae > Aquipseudomonas. Next base: position 2,867 of record JBLZZJ010000065.1, on the reverse strand, counting down.
GAGGTGTCGATCGTCGCCCGTAACATCAAACTGGACATCCCCAAGTTCGAAGACCTGAAACTGCCGGAGGTGTTGCTCAATACCGTGATGGAGAAGCGCGGCCTGGTGCTGTTCGTCGGCGGCACCGGCTCCGGCAAGTCCACCTCCCTGGCGGCGCTGATCGATTACCGCAACCGCAACAGCGGCGGCCACATCATCACCATCGAAGACCCCGTGGAGTACGTGCACCGTCACAAGAAGTCGATCATCAATCAGCGTGAGGTCGGCGTGGACACCCGCAGCTTTCACGCGGCGCTGAAGAACACCCTGCGCCAGGCGCCGGACGTGATCCTGATCGGCGAGATCCGCGACCGCGAGACCATGGAGCACGCCCTGGCCTTCGCCGACACCGGGCACCTGGCGATTTCCACGCTGCACGCCAACAACGCCAACCAGGCGCTGGACCGGATCATCAACTTTTTCCCGGAAGACCGCCGTCCGCAACTGCTCAACGACCTGGGCAACAACCTCAAGGCCTTCGTTTCCCAGCGCCTGGTGAAGACCACCGATGGCAAGCGCCGGGCCGCGGTCGAGGTACTACTGGGCACGCCGACCATCCGTGACCTGATCAAACGCAACGAGTTTGCCGAGATCAAGGAGATCATGGAGAAGTCGAAGAACCTCGGCATGCAGACCTTCGACCAGGCCCTGATCGACCTGGTGAACGAGGGGGCGATCGAGGAAGACGAAGCGGTGAAGAACGCCGACTCGGCGAACAACGTGCGCCTCAAACTCAAGCTCTACCGCGACAACCCATCCACGCCGACGCCGGTGGCACCCGCAGCGCCGGTCGCGGCCGCCGTTCAGCCGAAGGCCGCGGAGTCGGGGGATTGGGGGCTGGAGTTGAAACTGGAAGACATCGAAGTGGACCTGCCGCCGGAAGACCCGGGCCGCCAGGGCATCTGATGCTATCGTCGAGCTCTGGGCCGGACTTCAAGCCGTGGCACTCTAGAAGGGCTGCCTGGAGCAAGGGCACTCCTGTGACTGGGGTGCCCTTCAGGGCAGGCCAATAAAAAGGCCCTTCCTGATCGGAAGGGCCTGGCGGTCAACTGCTCAGTTCCTGAAGTTGGCGGTGCAAGCAATTCATCGAACGTCGATTCTGCTTGCGGCGATTGGGGCGTCGAGCCAAGAGAGTAGCCCGGGTGCGCAGTGTCTTTTTCCGCCTATCGCCCTTTTCCTTGCCCTGGTTTCGGCCCGGCTTGAGTGACGAAGGTGGACTGAGGTCATAGCCATATTGGTGGAAGTAACTGCGCATCAGTCGCCGCCTGTGGGGCGACAGCAGGGATGTACGGGCGAAGGTGCTGCTACAGCTGACAAGGTCAACATCCACACCCAGCTCGAGCAACAGGATTACTATTTCGCAGTTACCCAGCTCCAGGGCTTCCACCAGGGCGAAAGGCGGGATGGGGGAGCCGAGCCCCCGCAGCAGTTCGATCTCCCGCACCTGGTTCTCCACGGCCATCCAGTGCAGAACATTCTCGCCAATCCAGTTTGTCGCCATTAACAAGGAGCGTTCGGCGGCGAGCAGTCTGTTCAGTCGATGCGGTTCAAGCCAGACGGCATAGAAAAGGCGCTCGAAGGCATAGCTGCGCCCATCATGGAGCGGGCCCCAAGGCGGAAGCGGTGGACCGTTGCGGAGGTTTTCGGAGGCGTAGAACAGTTCGGTGACAAGACTTTCAGAGAAGGGAAGGTCGATCAGAGAGGTAACGCATTGAGTTGTCATGAAGCTGGCCGGCCATCGCCGGCGGACAGATTGAGTCGCAATGGCCAGGGAGCCTGGCGAGCAGGTACCGGCTTGGCCGGTGGCGAATCATAGAGTCGGTATAAGCGCCTTGTCGAGAGATTCTGGCTACACGCGTTTTTCATGCGCCTCGATGATCGCCAGCACATCGTCCAGCGTGCTTTCAAGGTACCCGCCGGCGCGGTAGTCCGTTTTCACTGCGTCGCCGCCGGCAGTCACCGCGTGCGGCTGCTCGACGAAGCGGCCGATCAGTTCGAAGTGTTCATCCAGAACCAGCACCAGCGGGATCGAGATTCTCTCCAGGCCCAGGCGCTCCTTCAGCCCGTGCTCGGCACGGCTCTTGGAGATGATCGCCAGCTCGATGCGCGGCTGCAGCTGTTGCAGGTGATCCATGGCCGTGAGGTTGAGCTGGCAGTCCGGGCACCACATTTCGGCGGCGGCCAGCAGACGATACCGGCCCTCGACGGCCTGTAGCCTTTGCTGGATCGCGGCGCTGAGCGGGCCGGCATTCAGTCGTTGCTGCGCCGTTTGTACCGTGGCGATTTCGGCGGGCAGACCGCGGCTGACGAAGGCATCGAAGCGTTCACCGATGGTGAAGAGTGCCTGGAAGGAGGGCATGCGCGGTTCTCGTGTGGGGCTGCGGGCCGCTCAGCATAGCACTGCATGTGCCGCAGCCCGGCGTTGTCGGCCGCGTGCTGGCACGGCCGACAACGTTGGGCTCAGGGCGCTACGCTTGCAGTTCCGGCAGGTCGCGGTACAGCTCCAGCGCCTGGGGATTGGCCAGGGCGTCGGTGTTCTTCACCGGCTTGCCGTGCACCACGTTGCGCACCGCCAGTTCGACGATCTTGCCGCTGATGGTGCGCGGGATGTCGGCGACCTGGACGATGCGGGCCGGCACATGGCGCGGGGTGGTGTTGGCGCGGATCACCTTGCAGATCTCGGTTTGCAGGGCCTCGTCCAGCGTCACGCCATCGCGCAGGCGCACGAACAGCACCACGCGCACATCGCCCTGCCAGTCCTGGCCGATGGCGATGGATTCCAGTACCTGCGGCACCTTTTCCACCTGGCGGTAGATTTCTGCGGTGCC
>JBLZZJ010000064.1:0-120389 GCA_050282285.1 Pseudomonas sp. | reverse complement strand
CGCGCCGAGGCCATCGGCGGCAAGATCCTCGAACTCTGCGTCAAGGTCGGCGGCAGCATCACCGGCGAGCACGGCGTGGGCCGCGAGAAGATCAACCAGATGTGCGCGCAGTTCAACAGCGACGAGCTGACCCTGTTCCACGCCGTGAAGGCCGCCTTCGATCCGAGCGGCCTGCTCAACCCCGGCAAGAACATCCCGACCCTGCACCGCTGCGCCGAATTCGGCGCCATGCATGTGCACCACGGCCAGCTGCCTTTCCCTGAACTGGAGCGTTTCTGATGACCGTGCACCACGATGCGGATACCAGCGCGGCGCTGCTGAAACAGGTCAACCACGCCCTGGAAACCGCCACGCCGCTACGTATCCAAGGCGGCAACAGCAAGGCCTTCCTGGGCCGCCGGGTCGATGGCGAGGTGCTCGACACCCGCAGTCACCGCGGCATCGTCAGCTACGACCCGACCGAACTGGTGATCACCGCCCGCGCCGGCACGCCGCTGCGTGAACTGGAGGCCGCGCTGGACGCCTCTGGGCAGATGCTCACCTGCGAGGCCCCGCATTTCTCCGACGCCGCCACGGTCGGCGGCATGGTCGCCGCCGGGCTCTCCGGGCCACGCCGGCCCTGGTCTGGCGCGGTGCGCGACCTGGTGCTGGGCACCCGGCTGATCACCGGGTTCGGCAAGCAGCTGCGTTTTGGCGGCGAAGTGATGAAGAACGTCGCCGGCTACGACCTGTCGCGCCTGCTCGCCGGCAGCCTGGGCTGCCTGGGGGTGATCACCGAGGTTTCGCTCAAGGTGCTGCCCAAGCCTCGGCAGAGCGTCAGCCTGCGCCTGGAAGTGGACAGCGCCCTGGCTCTGAGGAAGCTCGCCGACTGGGGCCAGCAACCCATTCCGATCAGTGCCGCCAGCCATGACGGCCGTGCCCTGCATATCCGCCTGGAGGGCGGCGAAGGCTCGGTGGCCGCAGCCCGTGAGCGCCTGGGCGGCGAACCCCTGGACGCCGGGTACTGGCAGGCATTGAACGAACAGCGCCTGGATTTCTTTGCCGACCCACGCCCGCTGTGGCGTCTGTCGCTGCCGAACAATTGCGGGCTGCTGGCGCTGCCCGGCGAGCAACTGATCGACTGGGGCGGTGCCCAGCGCTGGCTGAAATCCGACGCCGATGCCGAGCACATTCGCCAGGTGGTGGCGGCCGTTGGCGGGCATGCCACCTGCTTTGCCGCCAAGCGCTGCGACAGCCCGTTCCAGCCGCTGGCTGCGCCGTTGTTGCGCTACCACCGGCAACTGAAAGCACAACTCGACCCGAAGGGGATCTTCAACCCCGGGCGTCTGTACGCTGAGATCTGACCCATGCAAACCAACCTGAGTGAACAGGCCAGACAATTGCCGCGGGCGGACGAAGCCGAACGCATCCTGCGCTCGTGCGTGCACTGCGGTTTCTGCAATGCCACCTGCCCGACCTATCAACTGCTCGGCGACGAGCTGGATGGTCCGCGCGGGCGCATCTACCTGATCAAGCAAGTGCTCGAAGGCAACGAGGTCACTGCCAAGACCCAGGAGCACCTGGACCGCTGCCTGACCTGCCGCAACTGCGAAACCACCTGCCCCTCCGGCGTGCAGTACCACACGCTGCTGGACATTGGCCGCGATGTGGTCGAACAGGCGGTGCCGCGTCCGCTGGGTGAGCGCGTATTGCGCGAAGGGCTGCGCCTGCTGGTGCCGCGCCCCACTCTGTTCAAGGCGCTGACCCAGACCGGCCAGGTGTTTCGCCCGCTGCTGCCGGAGAGCCTGAAGAACAAGCTGCCGCGGCAGATCCGCGCCGCCAAACCGCGCCCGGCGGTGACCCACGCGCGGCGCGTGCTGATGCTCGAAGGCTGCGTGCAGCCGGGCCTGTCGCCGAACACCAACGCGGCCACCGCCCGGGTTCTCGATCGCTTGGGGATCAGCGTGGTGCCGATCCGTGAAGCCGGCTGCTGCGGCGCCGTCGATTACCACCTGAATGCCCAGGAGCAGGGCCTGCAGCGGGCCCGGCAGAATATCGATGCCTGGTGGCCGGCGGTGCAGGCCGGGGCCGAGGCCATCGTGCAGACGGCCAGCGGCTGCGGCGCGTTCGTCAAGGATTACGGTCACCTGCTGGCGACCGACCCGGCCTACGCCGACAAGGCCCGGCAGGTCAGTGCCCTGGCCAAGGACCTGGTGGAGGTGCTGCGCGCCGAGCCGCTGAACGAGCTGGGCATCGACAGTGACATGCGCCTGGCCTTCCATTGCCCGTGCACGCTGCAGCACGCACAAAAGCTCGGTGGCGCGGTCGAACAGGTGCTCACGCGCCTGGGCTTCCACCTCACCAGCGTGCCCGACAGCCACCTGTGCTGCGGTTCGGCGGGCACCTATTCACTCACCCAACCCGTGTTGTCCCGCCAATTGCGTGACAACAAGCTCAATGCGCTGGAGAGCGACAAGCCAGACGTCATTGTCACCGCCAATATCGGCTGCCAGACCCACCTCGACAGCGCCGGACGCACCCCCGTGCGGCACTGGATCGAGCTGGTCGAAGACGCCCTGAATCAACCGGAGAACCGTGCATGAAAACCAAATTCGTCCTGGGCCAGACCGAAGTCGCCCGTATCCTCGCCGCTGCCCGCGCTGAAGCGCAGCAGAACCAGTGGGCGGTCTCGATCGCCGTGGTTGACGACGGCGGCCACCCCCTGGCCTTCGAACGGCTCGACGGCGCGGGCGCCATCAGCGCCTACATCGCCACCGAGAAGGCCCGTACCTCGGCGCTGGGCCGTCGTGAATCGAAAGGTTACGAGGATATGGTCAACGGCGGGCGGACGGCCTTCCTCTCGGCGCCGATCCTGACCTCCCTGGAAGGCGGCGTGCCGGTGGTGGTCGATGGCCAGGTCATCGGCGCCGTTGGCGTGTCCGGGGTCAAGGCCGAGCAGGACGCCCAGGTGGCCAAGGTCGGCATTGCCGCCCTCTGAATTTCCAGACCTCAGACAGGAGAACGAGTGATGAGTGAACGCGTGCAGTGTCAGCGCTTGCAGGTGGCCAGTGAGTTGAAGCGTTTCGTCGACGACGAGGTGCTGCCCGGCACCGGCATCCAGTCGGCTGCGTTCTGGGAGGGCTTCGACGCCCTGGTCCACGACCTGGCACCGGTCAACCGGGCGCTGCTGGCCGAGCGTGACCGGCTGCAGGCCGAGCTGGACGCCTGGCACCGCGCGCACCCCGGCCCGGTGACGGACATGCCCGCGTACCGCGCCTTCCTCGGCTCGATCGGTTACCTGTTGCCGCAGCCGAACGACGTCCAGGCCACCACCGCCAACGTCGACAGCGAGATTACCCAGCAGGCCGGGCCGCAACTGGTGGTGCCGGTGATGAATGCGCGCTACGCGCTGAATGCCGCCAACGCCCGCTGGGGTTCGCTGTACGACGCGTTGTACGGCACCGACGCGATCAGCGAAGCCGACGGCGCCGAGAAAGGCCCCGGCTACAACGAGGTCCGTGGTGCCAAGGTAATCGCGTTCGCCCGGGCCTTCCTCGACCAGGCGGCGCCCCTGGCCAACGGCTCCCATGTCGATGCCCAGCGTTACCAGATCGTCGACGGCCAGTTGCAGGTCAGCCTGGGCGATGGCAGCCGTAGCGGTTTGAAGGAGTCGGCGAAGTTCGTCGGCTACCAGGGCCAGGCAGAAACGCCCCAGGCGGTGCTGCTGAAGAACAATGGCCTGCACGTGGAAATCCAGATCGATCCGACCAGCCCCGTGGGTCGCACCGATGCCGCCGGGGTCAAGGACCTGCTGCTGGAAGCGGCGCTGTCGACCATCCTCGACTGCGAAGACTCGGTGGCCGCCGTGGATGCCGCCGACAAGGTGGTGATCTACCGCAACTGGCTCGGCCTGATGAAGGGCGACCTCACCGAGGAACTGGAGAAGGGCGGTAAACGCATCACCCGTCGACTCAACCCGGACCGCCAGTACCGCACGCCGGCAGGTGGTGAGCTGACCCTGCACGGGCGTTCGCTGCTGTTCGTGCGCAACGTCGGCCACCTGATGAGCAACCCGGCGATCCTCGATGGCCAGGGCCAGGAAATCCCCGAGGGCATCCTCGATGCGGTGCTGACCAGTGTGATCGCCCTGCATGACCTCCAGCGCCGTGGCAACTCGCGCACCGGCAGCCTGTACATCGTCAAACCGAAGATGCACGGCCCGGCGGAAGTGGCGTTCGCCGACCAGCTGTTCGGCCGCGTCGAAGACCTGCTGGGGCTGCCGCGCCATACCCTGAAGATGGGGATCATGGACGAGGAGCGCCGTACCAGCATCAACCTCAAGGCCTGCATCGCAGCAGCCAGCGCCCGGGTGGCGTTCATCAACACCGGCTTCCTCGACCGCACCGGCGATGAGATGCACACCGCGATGGAAGCCGGCGCCATGCTGCGCAAGGGCGACATGAAAACCACGCCGTGGATCCAGGCCTACGAACGCAACAACGTGCTGGTCGGCCTGAGCTGCGGCCTGCGCGGCAAGGCGCAGATCGGCAAGGGCATGTGGGCCATGCCGGACCTGATGGCCGACATGCTGGTGCAGAAGGTCGGCCATCCCAAGGCCGGTGCCAATACCGCCTGGGTGCCGTCACCGACCGCCGCCGTCCTGCATGCGCTGCATTACCACCAGGTGGACGTGCAGGCGGTGCAGCGCGAACTGGAAGCCATCGACCTCAATGCTCAGCGCGACAGCCTGCTCAATGACCTGCTGACGGTGCCGGTCACCGCCGAACGGCCGTGGAGCGCTGCCGATATCCAGCAGGAGCTGGACAACAACTGCCAGGGCATCCTCGGTTACGTGGTGCGCTGGGTCGAGCAGGGTGTCGGCTGTTCCAAGGTGCCGGATATCCACAACGTCGGCCTGATGGAAGACCGCGCCACGCTGCGCATTTCCAGCCAGCACATCGCCAACTGGCTGCACCACGGCGTGGTGAGTGCCGATCAGGTACGCGAAACCCTGCAGCGCATGGCCACGGTGGTGGACGGGCAGAACGCTGGCGACCCGCTGTACCGGCCGATGGCGACGGACTTCACGGCGTCGGCGGCCTTCCAGGCGGCCAGCGACCTGGTGTTCAAGGGCCGCGAGCAGCCCAGCGGTTATACCGAGCCGCTGTTGCACGCCTGGCGTCTGCGCTTCAAGCAGGAGGGCTGAAGCGACTCCGCGCGGATAACAGGGACGGCCGTTTCTTTGGCACTGCGCAGACCGCTTTACCGATGCACTGAACAAACGGCGTCCCTGTCCTGTCAGGAGGGTAGGGCTGAACGGTACAAACGGGTCTCGACAGCCACGGCTGTCGCGACCCTTGAGCATGAGCGTGGCGACGGGCGATCCCGGTCGACGCGACTCGCGGAGCGCAGCTATCAAGGCGTTCCAGATGCGTGGCGCCGGGTATCCCCCGGAAAATTGAGGTTCACAAAAACAAAAAGGGACCAAACCCATGAATCAAACGCTGCTCTCCATCCTGGCATTCGTGCCGCTGGTGCTGGCAGGGGTACTGTTGATCGGCTTTCGCTGGCCAGCCAAGTACGCCATGCCCGTGGTCTTCCTGCTCACTGCGGTAATCGGCCTGACGGCCTGGGACATGTCCCTCAACCGGGTGATCGCCTCCAGCCTTCAAGGCCTGATCCTCACCGCCGCGATCCTGTGGATCATTTTCGGCGCCATCCTGTTGCTCAACACGCTCAAGCACTCGGGTGGCATCAGTTCCATTCGCCGGGGGTTTTCCAATATCAGCCCGGACCGCCGGGTTCAGGCACTGATCGTCGCCTGGCTGTTCGGCTGTTTCATCGAGGGGGCGTCGGGTTTCGGTACCCCTGCCGCCGTGGCGGCGCCGTTGCTGGTGGCACTGGGTTTCCCGGCGCTGGCGGCGGTGGTGTTGGGGATGATGGTGCAGTCCACCCCGGTGTCGTTCGGTGCGGTGGGCACGCCGATTCTGGTGGGGGTGGGCGCAGGCCTGGACAAGACCGGTATCAGTGAGCAACTGGTGGCGGTAGGCAGCGACTGGGACGTGCTGTTCCACCTGATCTACTCGCGGGTGGCGATCACGCACGGCCTGATCGGCATTCTCATGCCGCTGATCATGCTGATGGTCATGACCCGTTTCTTCGGCAAGAACCAGTCGTGGAAAGAGGGCCTGGTGATGGCGCCTTTTGCCATCTTCACCGCACTCTGCTTCTCCGTGCCTTATATGATCGCCGGCGTGTTCCTGGGCCCGGAGTTCCCGTCGATCATTGGTGCCCTGGTCGGCCTGGCGATTGTGATTCCGGCTGCCAAGGCAGGTTTTCTGCTGCCGAAGGAGGCCTGGGACTTTGCCGATCCCAAAGAGTGGCCGGTCGAGTGGATGGGGTCGATCGAGATGAAGCTCGACGAAATGGCGGTTGGCCGCAAACCCATTCCGGTGTTCATGGCGTGGGCGCCTTATCTGCTGCTGGCCGCCTTTCTGGTGATATCGCGTTCCTTCCCTGAACTGAAGGCGGCCATGCTGTCGGTCAGCTTCGGCTGGCAGGACATCCTCGGTGAGACCGGGGTGTCCGGAGCGATCGAGCCGCTCTACTTGCCGGGTGGCATTCTGTGCGTCGTGGTACTGATCACGTTCTTCATGCACCGCATGCGTTTCTCGGAACTCACGGCGGCGGTCAGCGAATCGAGCAAGACGTTGCTGGGTGCTGGCTTTGTGCTGATCTTCACCATCCCGATGGTGCGCATCCTGATCAACTCCGGGGTCAACGGTTCCGACCTGATGTCGATGCCAGTGGCCATGGCGCAACTGGTGGCCGATACCGTGGGCGGTGTGTATCCGTTCTTCGCTCCGGCTGTGGGTGCACTGGGGGCATTCATCGCAGGGTCCAACACGGTGTCCAACCTGATGCTCTCGCAGTTCCAGTTCAATGCGGCAGAACTGCTGGGTGTCTCGGGGGCCATGATGGTCGCATCGCAATCCGTGGGCGCCGCGGCCGGCAACATGATCGCGATCCACAACGTGGTGGCGGCCTCGGCCACTGTCGGCCTGTTGGGGCGTGAGGGCATCACCCTGCGCAAGACCATGCTGCCAACGCTCTACTACCTCGTACTCGCAGGCGGCCTGACGCTGTTCGCCATGTACGGTATGGGGCTTACCGATCCTCTGCTGGCTGCGCGGTGATTGTTCTGCCCGCCCCGGGGCGGGCAGGTCCCGACTTTGGTTGGCCTGCCGTCGGGGCGATTGGAGCCTCCGGCGGCTTGGCTCACCTGCGCATTTGCGGTAGCGTGCCCCGCGCAATACCGTGAGAGTCGCCTGAGGTAATTATGAAAAAGTGGCAATGTGTGGTCTGTGGCCTGATCTATGACGAGCGCGAGGGCTGGCCCGATGACGGCATCGCCGCCGGGACTCGTTGGGAAGATGTCCCCGGAGACTGGCTCTGCCCGGACTGCGGCGTCGGCAAGATGGATTTCGAGATGATCGAAATCGCCTGATTCCAGGTTTACATGACGGCGGCCCACGGGCCGCCGTTTTTTATGGGCGAGCGCCAGCGGCGAGGGCAGAACCTCCGTCTGGTCGTGCCGGCGGCGCGTGGTATTGAGGGCCCGATTGCGGTAGGTTCGCTGCATCGGATCGGTGTGTGGAGGCCAATATGCGCAAGTGGCAATGCGTGGTATGTGGGTTCATCTACGACGAAGCCCTCGGGCTGCCAGACGAGGGCATCGCCCCCGGAACCCGCTGGGAAGACATCCCGCCGGACTGGCTCTGCCCGGATTGCGGTGTCGGCAAGGCGGATTTCGAGATGATCGAGATCGCCTGAGCCTGCCGTTTCTCCCTGTAGCAGTACGTGCGGTGGCGCTGGGTCGCCGTCCGCTTTTTTCATGAGTGAGGAAAGGACAATGAGTGCACCTGTGGTGATCGTCGGGACCGGCCTGGCCGGCTATAACCTGGCGCGGGAGTTTCGCAAGCTGGACAGCGAGACGCCGCTGCTGCTGATCACCGCTGACGATGGTCGCTCCTACTCCAAACCGATGCTGTCTACCGGCTTCGGCAAGAACAAGGACGCCGACGGGCTGAGCATGGCCGAGCCGGGCGCCATGGCCGAGCAGCTCAAGGCCGAGGTGCGCACCCACACGCGCATCAGCGGCATCGACCCGGGCCACAAGCGCCTGTGGATCGGCGAAGAAGCCGTGCCGTACCGGGACCTGGTCCTGGCCTGGGGCGCCGAAGTGATTCGCGTGCCGGTTGAAGGCGATGCCCAGGACAAGATCCTGCCGGTCAACGACTTGGAAGACTACGCGCGCTTTCGCCAGGCGGCAGCGGGCAAGCAGCGGGTGCTGGTGCTTGGCGCCGGGCTGATCGGTTGCGAATTCACCAACGATCTGATCCTGGGCGGCTATCAGGTGGAACTGGTGGCACCCTGCGAGCAGGTGATGCCAGCGCTGCTGCACCCTGCCGCGGCTTCCGCGGTGCAGGCCGGGTTGGAAAGCTTGGGCGCGACCTTCCACCTGGGGCCGCTGTTGACCAGCCTCAATCACAAGGGAGATGCCCTGGAGGCCGTGCTGTCCGACGGTAAGGTCATCGCATGCGACCTGGTGCTGTCGGCGATTGGCCTGCGTCCGCGGATCGACCTGGCGGCGGCTGCCGGCCTGGCCGTTAACCGCGGGGTGATGGTGGACCGCCAGTTGCGTTCGTCCCACGCCAACATCTACGCCCTGGGCGATTGCGCCGAAGTCGATGGCCTCAACCTGCTGTACGTCATGCCATTGATGAGCTGCGCCCGCGCCCTGGCACAAACCCTGGCCGGTGATCCGGTGGCGGTGAGCTACGGGCCGATGCCGATCACCGTGAAGACGCCGGTATGCCCGTTGGTGGTGTCACCACCGCCCCGTGGCGTGTCAGGGGAATGGACCGTCGAGGGCAGTGGCGGCGATATCAAGGCACTGTGCCGTGACGAGGCCGGCAACCTGTTGGGTTACGCCCTCACCGGTACGGCCGTGCAGGAAAAACTGGCCCTGAATAAGGCACTTCCTGCGCTTTTGGCGTGAATGACGGTCGTTCTGTCGGATTCACCACAATTTTGTAGGGCTTAACTGTCGGGCGAGACTGGCGCGGGCACCAATGGCATGCCATTCTCCCTCAGTCTGCCGCAGCGCAGAGCTGTTGCGGCGCCTTGGGCGCTGTTCGGGAAGAGCAGCACGGACACAACAACAAAAAACCGTCAAAGAGGCATCTCATGCGTAAACCGGAACTCGCCGCGGCCATCGCCGAAAAGGCTGATCTGACCAAGGATCAAGCCAATCGTGTACTTAACGCCGTACTGGAAGAAATCACAGGTGCACTGAACCGCAAGGACAGTGTGACCCTGGTTGGCTTCGGTACATTCGTGCAGCGCCACCGTGGTGCTCGCACAGGGAAAAACCCGCAAACCGGCCAGCCGGTGAAGATCAAGGCCAGCAACACCGTCGCCTTCAAACCGGGCAAGTCCCTGAAAGACGCGGTCAACTGACCTGTGCCGCCCGGGGCCGCCAGGCTCCGGGCTTCTCCTGATCGGCACGACTCCAGCAACACTTTCCCGCCTTCAGAAAACCCTCTGCGACCCGTCTTTGGATTGGCTGTAGTCCTCGCCGCAAACCGCTACAATGCGCCGCCGTTTCCATTACCCGCTGAGGCCGTGCGCATGAAATTCCGTTTTCTCCTGTGGATGCTGGGCCGCCTGATGGCCAAGGCGAGCCGTGAAAACCCCGCCTTCCAGCAGCAGCTGGTCGATCGCGACATGGTGTTCCAGCTGCACACCCTGGACGGCAAGATCGCCCGTCACTTCATCGTCAAGGACCAGCGCATCACCAGCAAGCGTGGCCCGGCCGCCGAGCCTGCCTTCGCCCTGGGCTTCCGTGACGGCGCCTACGGGTTCGCCACCATGAACGCGAAGAACAAACAGCTGGCCTTCATGCAGGGCATCCAGAACAAGGACATTCAGATCCAGGGCAACCCGGCGCTGGTGCTGTGGTTCCAGGGGCTGACCAAATACCTCATGCCGAAGAAGAAAACGGCCGAGAAAAAAGCCGCCTGAAGCGCAACGTCACATCTCGCATCTAGTCGTCACGCGGCGCATTCGCTAGGCTGGGGGAAGTTCCTGCGGAAGTCCCAGCCTATGCGCCTCAGCCTCTTTTCCCTGTTCTTCGTGGCCAGCCTGGCCCACGCCGCCCCGCCTCAACCCGATGCCTTCGCCCCGGTTTTCGAACTGGCCGGCATTCGTCTGCTCTGTGACCAGAGTGCGCCCTTGGCGCAACGTGGCATGGATGAGTCGCAGCATGCGGCGCTCGGACGGGCCTTTGCCGCCGATGCGATGTGCCTGGACCTGGCCAAACGCCTGACCGGGAAACTGGACCAGATCCAGCTGAACAAGGCCCACGAGCTGCTCGACAGCCCATTGGCCCGACGCTTTACCGAGGCCGAGCGCGCGGTTGGCGAAAGCGGCGCCGAGGGGTTGGCGGCCTACCGTGCGCAACTGGTCGAGCGGCCACCGCGTGAGGATCGCCTGGCTCTGGTACGGCGCCTGGACGCCGCTGCACACACCACGGTGCTGGCCACCCTGCTGCGCTACGAGATCGGCAAAACCCAGGCCCTGCTGACGCTGCGGGCGCGTGGCGAATCCATCGATGAAGAAACGCTCAGCCGCCAGACCCAGGTCCAGGCCGATGCGTTGCGCGTGTCGAGCGCCCAGGCGGTGGAGTCGTTCATGCTCTATGCGTACCGGCAGATGCCCAGTGAGCAGCTGGCCGCTTACGCAGAGCTGTACGAGCAAGTACCCGTCACCCTGCTGCTGGAAAGCAGTGCCGAGGTCCTGCCTGGCATATTTGCCGAGCGCCGCGCCGCCCTGAAGTAGCGAGTGGATGTGCAATAGAAAAGGGCCCTGACGGGCCCTTTTCTATTGCGGCGTACGCCTCAGTGGCTGCCGTGGAACTGAGCGGCCAGCTCACGCAGTGCAACTTCGGCAGCAAGTACCTTGTTCACGGCGTCATCGGCTTTTTCCCGGGTCAGCCCCAGGGCATCGTAAAGGCTCTGCGGAATCTCGCTCTGCGGCCCCGAGCCGATGCCGCGGTTGCGCAGCAGGCTCACGGACAGGCACACCAGGTTCGCGTAGGCCGACTGCTCACCGGCGAAGTCCGGGTCGTGCTGGAAACGCAGGGCACTGGCTAGTTCGTCGGGCATGTCCCAGTAGCGCATCAGCCAGGCACCGATCTGCTCGCGGCTGATACCCAGCAGGTGCTGCTCGATGTAGCTGTGCGGCACATGGGGATTGACCTCCAGGTGGCGGCAGATCAGCGAGAAGTGCGGCGGGAAGACGTGGGCCAGCACCAGGTAGCCGAAGTTGTGCAGCAGGCCGGCCAGGTAGGTGAGGCCGGCTTCCGGTCGCTGCGCGCGCGGCATGGCGCGGGTCAGGCCTTCGATGACTGCGGCGGTGTAGATCGCCTGCTGCCAGTAAGGCGTGGCGTGCTGCGGCTGATCCTTGGGCAGGCTCAGGGTCTTGCCCAGGGCCAGTCCCAGGGCCAGGTTGATCACCAGGTCGAAGCCCAGCACGCGGACGATGGCGTCTTCCACCGAGCGGATCTTGCCCGGCGCAGCGTAGTAGGGCGATGCGGCCCAGCTGACCACTTGGGCGGCCAGCGCCGGATCGGTTTCGACCACGCCGGTGATGTCGTCCACGGTGGCGTCCGGGTCGACCCGTAGCTTGATGATCTTCTGCGCGGTTTCCGGCAGCGGTGGAATCTCGATGGTTTCTTCCAGGCGCTGCTGGATGCGGCGGGCGGTGAATGCCTGCACCGCCTGGGTGATTTCAGCGCGATCGTCGTCGGGACGGTCCAGGTTCGGCCGGATGTTGCTCAGGGGCTCGCCGAAACGCGCGGCGCTGGCCTTGCTCAGCAGGCTCTTGAATGCCTCGGTGGACAGCTCCAGCAATACGCCGGGCTGGCCCGACTCGACCAGCAGGCTGGGAACCTTGAGCAGGCGCTCGTCATACAGGCACGGCGAGCTGGTCAGAGGCGGAAGGCCAGGCAACACGCTGAGCTGGTGCTTGGCGAGCATGCGCTCCAGGCGCTCGGGCTTGACCGCCACCAGCTTGCGACCGGTGAGTTCGGCCAGGCGGTTGAGGTCGAGCAACTGGCTCTGCGGGTAGATCACCAGCAGGGCACCGACCGCATCGTCGAGCAGCACGGCCTGTACGCGTTGGTCGGCGGGCAGATTGGGCTGGTCATTGCGCAACTGGTAGGCCAGGCCGAGCTTATCCAGCAATTGCAGGATCACCGCGGGAGGGTGCGGCGTGGTGTCGGGAGCGAGGGCTACATCATTCATAAAGAATCCAGCTTAGAAGGAGCACGTGCCCGAAGTATAACCAGCGGGTTTGACGCTCGTAGGTGCCAGTGGTCGTGGCGGCGTGATTGAGGTCACACTTGGCCGTATTGCTGGCCATGCCGCAGCCAGCGTTCCAGTAATGGGCTGACGTGCTGCGGCCAGCGCTCCATCAGGGCTTGCGAGGCATCGCGCACGGCCGGCAGCAGGTCGGCATCGCGCATCAGGTCGGCGACCTTGAATTGCAGCAGGCCGGTCTGGCGGGTGCCGAGCATTTCGCCGGGACCACGCAATTCCAGGTCCTTTTCGGCAATGACGAAACCATCGCAGGTCTCGCGCATGATGCCAAGTCGTTCGCGCCCCAATTGCGACAGCGGCGGGTGGTACAGCAGCACGCAATGGCTCGCGGCACTGCCCCGACCGACGCGGCCGCGTAGCTGGTGCAGCTGCGCCAGGCCCAGGCGCTCCGGGTTCTCGATGATCATCAGGCTGGCGTTGGGCACGTCGACACCGACCTCGATCACCGTAGTCGCCACCAGCAGCTGCAGCTGGCCTTTCTTGAAACGGTCCATCACCTCGGCTTTTTCCGCAGGCTTCATGCGCCCGTGGATCAGACCGACATTCAGCCCGTCCAGCGCGGCGCCCAGGTCCTCGTAGGTGGTTTCGGCGGCCTGGCAGGTGAGCTCTTCGGATTCTTCGATCAGGGTGCAGACCCAATAGGCCTGACGCCCTTCGTTGCAGGCCGAGCGCACCCGTTCGATGACTTCCAGACGGCGGCTGTCGGCGATCACCAGGGTGTTGACCGGGGTGCGGCCCGGCGGCAGTTCATCGAGGATCGAGGTGTCCAGGTCGGCGTAGGCGCTCATGGCCAGGGTGCGCGGGATCGGTGTGGCGGTCATGATCAACTGGTGCGGGCACATGCGCCCGCCAACGCCCTTCTGGCGCAGGGCCAGGCGCTGCTGGACGCCGAAACGGTGTTGTTCGTCGATGATCGCCAGTGCCAGGTTGCGGAATTTCACTTCGTCCTGGAACAGCGCGTGGGTGCCGACCACCATGGGTACGCCGCCGGCGATCTGTTCCAGTGCGGCAGCGCGAACCTTGCCCTTGAGCTTGCCGGCCAGCCACGCCACGTCGAGGCCGAGCGGCGCCAGCCATTTGCTGAAATTGATGAAGTGCTGCTCGGCGAGGATCTCGGTCGGCGCCATCAGCGCTACCTGATAACCCGCTTCCAGTGCCTGCAAGGCTGCAAACGCCGCGACCACGGTCTTGCCGGCACCTACGTCGCCCTGCACCAGGCGCAGCATCGGCTCGTCCTGGCTGAGGTCGTAGGCAATCTCGGCGCCGACGCGCTGCTGCGCGCCGGTCGGCTGGAACCCCAGGTTGGCGAGAAACTGCCCTGGCAGGCGCTTGGCCACCGGCAGTGCTGGCGCCTGCTGTGACCTGACGCTTTCGCGCAGGCGCTGCAGGGAGAGCTGGTGGGTCAGCAGTTCTTCGAAGGCGAGCCGGTGCTGGGCCCAGTGGCGACCTTCGGCCAGTTCCTCCTGATCGGCGTCGGGTGGCGGGCGATGCAGGTAGCGAATCGCCTGGTCCAGGGGGCTGAGCTGGTAGTCCCGGGCCAGCTCGTCGGGCAGCCAGTCCGGCAGGCTGTGAGGGCCGAGACGTGCCAAGGCCTGCTCGCTGAGCTGGCGCAGCCGCTGCTGGGTCAGGCCTTCGGTGGTCGGGTAGATCGGCGTCAGCGTCTGTTCCACGGCGATCGGTTCGTCGCCCGACAGCGCTCGGTATTCCGGGTGATAGATTTCCAGGCCGGAGGAACCGGGGCGTACTTCACCGTAGCAGCGCACCTGGGTGCCGCGCTTGAGGCCTTCTTTCTGGGCCTGGCTGAAGTGGTAGAAGCGCAGGCTCAGGGTGCCGCTGCCGTCCTGCAGACGAACCAGCAGGCTGCGCCGCCGGCCCATGACCACGTCGGCCCCGGCGACGATGCCTTCGACCACGGCATCCTGGCCCGGGCGCAGCGCGCCGATCGGCACGATGCGTGTGCGGTCCTGGTAGCGCAGCGGCAGGTGGAACAGCACGTCCTGCAGGTTTTCCAGGCCGACCTTGGCCAGCTTCTCGGCCAGGGCAGCCCCGACGCCTTTCAATGCGGTGACAGAAACCGCCGCCAGTTCGGTCATGTTCGGCGTTAGCTGTTTGGTGTGTGGGGGCGGGCGACCGAGCACAGGCGGATCGAGTCAGCCAGGATCTCGATGGCTTTCGGCCGCGGGAAGCTCGCGCGCCAGGCGATGGCCACGGTGCGGAACGGCACCGGTGCGCTGAGCGGCCGCACTTCGATCACGCCGGGAGCGTAGTGGTGGCTGTCCACCGCCGAGAACGGCAGGATCGATACACCGAGCCCGGACGCCACCATATGGCGGATGGTTTCCAGGGAGCTGGATTCGACGGTGGTGTGCTTGGCGTGTTCTTCGCCGCCTTTGCGCAAGGTCGGGCAGGCTTCCAGGACCTGGTCGCGGAAGCAGTGGCCTTCGCCGAGCAGCAGCAGGCTCTTGTCGTTGAGCAGCTTGGTGTCGATGCTTTTCATCTCGGCCCAGGGGTGGCCGTGGGGCAGTAGCGCGTAGAAGGGCTCGTCGTACAGGGGCAGGGTCAGGACATCGGCTTCCTGGAACGGCAGGGCGATGATGATGGCGTCCAGCTCCCCGGTGCGCAGCTTGTCGCGCAGCACGTGGGTGAAGTTTTCTTCGATGTACAGCGGCATCTGCGTGGCCACGCGGTGCAGCTGGGGAATCAGGTGGGGGAACAGGTACGGGCCCACGGTGTAGATGGCGCCGATCTTCAGCGGTGCGGCGAGCTGGTTCTTGCCGGCCTGCGCCAGTTCGCGAATGCCTTGGGCCTGTTCCAGGACTTTTTGCGCCTGGGTGACGATGCCTTCACCGACCGGCGTCAGGCGCACGGCGCTTTTGCTGCGCTCGAAAATCAGCACGCCCAGCTCGTCTTCGAGCTTTTTGACCCCGACGGACAGCGTAGGCTGGCTGACGTGGCAGCGTTCCGCCGCCCGGCCGAAATGCTGTTCCTGGGCGAGGGTGACGATGTAGCGCAGTTCGGTCAGGGTCATAGTCTTAGTCCATTGAGATGCGCCCAAGCATAGCGGCTGTATTCAATGTAACCAACTGCCGATCTGGGCCTGCGTGCGTATCTGGAGGGGTATTTAACGAAAAAGGCCCCGATCCGCGTTGATTCTTGCGGGTCGGGGCCTGTTTCAGCCTTCCTCAGGCCCTAGCGACGATCCAGGGCGTAGATGAAGGGCGCGACGATTTCCACGGTGCCACCCTTGAGCATCTCGGCCGGCGGAACCGGCAGCGGCTGGGCGCGGCGGATCATCTGCAGCGTGGCACGGTCCAGCGAGGCGCTGCCCGATTTGCCAGTGAGCGAGTAGGAGACGACATTGCCTTCGCCATCAATCACCAGGTGCAGGCGGTTGACCCCTTCGATACCACGGCGACGTGCGTCATCCGGGTAGCGTTTGTACTTGCTCAGGTGGCTGATCAGCTTGCTCTGCCAGCTGACTTCTGCCTGGCTCGGGGAACTGATACTCGCCTGCTGAGGTGCGGCAGGTTTGGCATCGGCGACCGCTACCGGAGCCGGTGGCGTTTCCGCTGGCGGATTGTCCTGTGGCTTGGCCGGCGTCGGCTCGACCGGTTTCGGCGGCTTCGGCTTTGGCTTGGGTTTCGGCTTGGGCGGTGTGACGGCCAGCGTTGGCTTGGGCGCTTCGACCAGCTTGGGCTGCGGCTCGGGCTCCTCCGGAACCACCTCGGGAGGTGGCGGCGCCGCAGGTGCGGGCGCGGCCAATGGCTCCAACTCGACCATCATGGCGGCCGGCGGCAGCTCAATCGGCTTGGCTTGCGGCTGCCAGTAGAGCGCCCATACGAAGAGAGCGACGTGCAGGCCGACCACCAGGATCAGACTGCCGCTCCAGGATAGCGTGCGGCTGGATTTCTTCATTGCGCGCCGACCGTCTCCAGGCCGACCAGGCCAATCTTCAGGTAACCGGCCGAACGAAGATTGTCCATCACACCCATCAGGTCGCTGTAGTTAACGTCCTTGTCACCGCGTACGAAGATGGTTTTTTCCTTGTCCGCCTTGGTCAGCTGATCCAGGGTCGTGCCCAGTTGAGCGGGGTTGACCTGGTCATTGTCGATGAACAGGGTGTTGTCGGACTTGATGCTGAGGTAGATCGGCTTTTCCGGTCGTGGCGCGGGCTTGGCGCTGGAGGCGGGGAGGTCGATCTTCACGTCCACGGTGGCGAGCGGTGCTGCCACCATGAAGATGATCAGCAGCACCAGCATCACGTCGATGAAGGGCGTGACGTTGATCTCGTGGCTTTCCTGGAGATCGTCGGCGTTTTCGTTCAGGTGCAAACCCATGGCATCAGCCCGCCTTGACCATGTGCGGCTGCTGGCTGCGATCGTTCGCAGGCAGGGTGTCGAGGTCGCGGCTGACCATCAGCAGGACCTGGGCCGAGGCATCGGCGACCTGCGCCTTGTAGGCAGCGATCGAGCGGGCAAAGACGTTGTAGATGATTACGGCCGGGATCGCGGCGACCAGGCCCAGGGCGGTGGCCAGCAGGGCTTCGGCGATACCGGGGGCGACGACCGCGAGGTTGGTGGTCTGGGTTTTGGCAATGCCGATGAAGCTGTTCATGATGCCCCAGACGGTACCGAACAGGCCGATGAAGGGCGCGGTGGAACCGATGGTGGCGAGTACGCCGGTGCCTTTGCTCATGTCACGGCCACAGGCGGCGACCAGGCGCTCCAGGCGGAAGCTGACGCGCTCCTTGATGCCTTCTTTCTCGCGGCTGTTGGCGGAGAGTTTCAGCTCTTCGCGGGCGTCTTCGATGAGGATCTCGCTGAAGCTGTGCTTGGCGCGGGCCTGCTCGGTGGCCTGGGCCAGGTTGCGGGCGCCTTTGAGGTCGACCAGCTCGCGGCGCAGGCGGCGACGGGCGCTCACCAGCTCGATGCTCTTGGCGACCCAGATGGTCCAGGTCAGGATCGAGGCCAGGATCAGGCCGATCATCACGCTTTTGACCACGATGTCAGCGCTCTGGTACATGCCCCAGGGCGACAGGTCATGGAAGGCGGCTTCAGCAGCGGCTTCTTCATCGATCGCGGTCGCGAGGTCGTTCAGCGAGCCGATCATGTTCGACAGCTCTTGCGCGGTCTCAGGTGCGATGCCGTTCTCGGTGAAGAACTCGGTGCGTACCTGGCCGAGCTGCTCAGGAGTGGCGTCTGGGCCAAGCGCTTCGATTTTCGCGTTCAGTTCTTCGACCAGGCGAGGGTCGACGGCCGGAACGGCAGCACCCGGAGCGGCGGCAGTCGGCGACTCGGCGCCCGGTGCTGCAGTCGACGCTTCGGTAGCGGGTGTGGCCGGGGCGGTTGGCGCAGCCTGTTCTGCCATTGCGCTGAACGGCATGACCAGCAGGCCGAACAGAAGGGCGGTAAGAACGCGCAGGCGTTGTGGCCGGAAGGCGACAGTGGTTGGCTTAACGCTATGGGCGGTAGAGTTCATGCTGGCCGGACCTAGAGTGGGATTACGGTGACCAATGCGCATAAAAGCTGGCATTGGCAAAAAAGGCTGAACATTATTGCAAGTAATTCTTGTTTATGAAAGCTGTTATGTAACTGTATTACATTCTGTCTGCTGATTTAGAGCGCTTGCTGACCAATGGTGAGCGCCATCGAGGTGATTTATGGATGCTGTTGGGATCGTGATGATTGCTGGCTGCGGTGATGTTGGAGGACGGCTGGCGGTGCAACTGCGCGATGTCGGATGGACGGTGTTCGGCATGCGTCGTAGCGTCGCAGCGTTGCCGGCGGGTGTATTGCCCGTGGCGGGTGACCTGTGCAAGGAGTCTCGTCCTGCGCAGTGGCCTACGGGTCGGATCGACTACCTCGTCTACTGCGCGGCAGCGACCCAGCATGACGAAGCGGGCTATCAGGCGGCTTACTTCGATGGCTTGCGCAATGTGCTGGCCTGGCTGAAAGCGTCGGGCCAGCAGCCGCGTCGCCTGTTCTTCGTCTCCAGCAGCGGTGTGTACGGGCAGAAGGACGGGGAATGGATCGACGAAACCTCCCCGGCTGAGGCTCAGGGCTATTCGGGCAAGGTGATGCTCGAGGCCGAGCGCCTGGCTTGGCAAAGCGGTATCCCGGCAACGTCGGTGCGTCTGACCGGCATTTATGGACCGGGTCGTGAATGGCTGCTCAAGCAAGTGCAGATGGGTTATCGGGTGGTCAGCGAGCCGCCGCTCTATGCCAACCGCATCCATGCCGATGACTGCGCGGGCCTGCTGGCTTTTCTGGTGCAGGCCGATGCCAGGGGCGAGGCGCTGGATGACCTGTATATCGGCGTGGATGACGAGCCAGCGCCCCTGCATGAGGTGGTCGGCTGGTTGCGTGAGGCGCTGAACGTCACCGAGTGGGCTGAGGAGTCGACGGTGCGCCGTTCGGGAAGCAAGCGTTGCAGCAATGGCCGTGCGCGGGCATTGGGCTGGGCGCCGGTGTATCCGAGCTATCGTGAGGGGTATGCGGCTGTTTTGAACGCCCGCTGAGTGGCTAAGCCAGGCGCCTTGGGTGCCTGGCTTGCCTTACGAGGTCACTGGCGCTCGAGCAGCCAGGTGCGATTGCCTGGGGTGTACTCGGGCATCTCGTCGATCCTGGCGCGGTTGTGTGCTGCGAGGATTTCCAGCCGATTGCCGTCATGGATGAAGATCCACGGGCTGCCCTGTTCACCGAGTTGCAGCCAGATGCTGTCGTTTTCGCCGCTCATGGCTGCGCAATCGCCGGCCAGACATAGCGCAAAGCGGTTGGCGCCCGGCAGGCCTTCGAGGTTGCCATCCGGGTGGAATAGCACCAGGCCGCCCTGGCCGGTGCCTTCGATGATTTTCCAGGTGCCGCCCAGGTACGTCTGGTAGAGCGCGTACTCGAAGCTGCTGCCTTTCGGTGCGTTGGCGTCGGTACTCGGCGTGGCAGGCCGGACGAAGCGCTGCTCCGGGAGGTTGGCGCTGGCATTCTGCACCAGCTCCTCGTCATCCAGACTCAGTTGCTCATGGATGTCGTCGCCATAGAAGTCGATGCGCCAGCGGTTGTCGTCTTCTGCAACCAGTTTGCCTTCGACCTGCTCGAAACCGTTGCTGTAGCTGGCTGCGCCTGCTTTGGCATCGATCTGCCATTCGAGATTGGGGCCGTAGGCCAGCAGTGACTCGCGCAGTTTGCCCTCCTGGTTGGCCTCATCGATGGCGGTCTGGTTGATCCAGATGCCACTGGGGTCGACGGGTGCGCTGGAGCAGCCGCCGAGCAGGGCCGCACCGAACAGCAGGGGAAGGGCATGACGCATCGAGAGTTCCTTTCCAGCGATGGCGGGGCGGACCCCGCCGCAGGCTTATTCGAGGACCAGGATGGCGTCCATTTCAACTTGCGAGCCACGCGGCAGCGAAGCAACGCCGATGGCTGCACGGGCTGGATAGGGCTGTTCGAAGTAGCGGCCCATGACCTCGTTGACCTTGGCGAAGTGCGACAGGTCAGTCAGGAAGATGTTGAGCTTGACGATGTCCTTGAACGAACCGCCAGCGGCTTCGGCCACGGCCTTGAGGTTCTCGAATACCTGGACGGTCTGTGCTTCGAAGCCTTCCACCAGTTCCATGGTCTTCGGGTCCAGGGGGATCTGGCCGGACATGTAGACGGTGTTGCCGGCCTTGATCGCCTGGGAGTAGGTACCGATTGCGGCGGGGGCCTTGTCAGTGCTGATCACGCTCTTGCTCATGGGAACTCCTGTTTGTATGAGGGTGGTGAGGCTTCGCTGCCGGCGGGGCACAAGTGGCCCGCGCCAGGCAGTTTATGCGCGGACCCGAGTGATGCGGATGACGCCGGTGAGGGCGCGCAGTTTCTTGATCACGCGGGCCAGGTGGACTCGATCATGCACGCTGACGACCAGTTGGACCACGCTGATGCGGCCATCGCGCTCGTCCATGCTAATCTTCTCGATGTTGCCGTCGGCGGCGTTGACGCTGCTGGCCAGCAAGGCGATCAGGCCACGCTGGTGTTCCAGCTCGACGCGCAGTTCGACATTGAATTCGCCGGCGACATCCTTGGCCCAGGACAGCTGGATGCACTTTTCCGGGTTGTGGCGGATATCACCGATATTGCGGCAGGTTTCCAGGTGCACGACCATGCCTTTGCCGGCCGACAGGTGCCCGACAATGGGGTCACCGGGGATTGGTGTGCAGCACTTGGCGTAGCTCAGTACCAGGCCTTCGGTGCCGCGAATCGCCAGTGGGCCTTCGGCGCTCGGCAGCTCTTCGCCCTCGCTGGCCAGCAGGCGGCGTGCGACCACGTAGGCCATGCGATTGCCCAGGCCGATGTCTTCCAGCAGGTCTTCCTGGTACTCCAGGCGGTACTCGCCCAGTACGGCCTGGATGCGTTCGGCCGGGAGTTTTTCCAGGTGGCTGTCGAAGCCGGCCAGGACCTTGTTCAGCAGGCGCTCGCCGAGGCTGATCGACTCCGAACGGCGCTGCAGCTTGAGCGCGTGGCGGATGTGCGTACGGGCCTTGCCTGTGACCACGAAATTCAGCCAGGCCGGGTTCGGGCGCGCACCGGGGGCGGTGACGATTTCCACGGTCGAGCCGCTTTCCAGGGCCTGGGACAAAGGCGCCAGGCGACGATTGATGCGGCAGGCGATGCAGGTGTTGCCCACGTCGGTGTGCACGGCGTAGGCGAAGTCGACCGCAGTGGAGCCCTTCGGCAGCTCCATGATGCGGCCCTTGGGCGTGAAGACGTAGACCTCGTCCGGGAACAGGTCGATCTTCACGCTCTCGATGAATTCCAGCGAGTTGCCGGCACGCTGCTGCATTTCCAGCACGCCCTTGACCCACTGGCGCGCACGGGCGTGGGTGCCCTTGGGCTGATCGTCATCGTTGGACTTGTAGAGCCAGTGCGCGGCGATGCCGTTATTGGCCATCTCTTCCATTTCGCGGGTACGGATCTGGATTTCGATGGGCACGCCGTGCATGCCGAACAGCGTGGTGTGCAGCGACTGGTAGCCGTTGGCCTTGGGAATCGCGATGTAGTCCTTGAAGCGGCCTGGCAGCGGCTTGTACAGGTTGTGCACGGCGCCGAGCACGCGGTAGCAGGTGTCGACCTTGTCGACGATGATGCGGAAGGCGTAGACGTCCATGATCTCGTTGAACGCCCGACGCTTGCCGCGCATCTTCTGGTAGATGCCGTACAGGTGCTTCTCGCGGCCCGTCACGTCGCCTTCCAGGCCTTCGCGTTGCAGGCAGTGGAGCAGCGACTCTTCGATCTTGTTGACGATTTCCTTGCGGTTGCCCCGGGCGCGGCGCACGGCGGCGCGGATGCGCTCGGAGCGCATCGGGTGCATGGCCTTGAAGCCCAGGTCTTCGAACTCCACGCGCATGCTGTGCATGCCCAGCCGGTTGGCAATGGGGGCGTAGATTTCCAGTGTTTCCTTGGCAATGCGCCGGCGCTTCTCGCCAGACAGGACTTCCAGGGTGCGCATGTTGTGCAGGCGGTCGGCCAGCTTGACCAGGATCACGCGAATGTCGCGGGCCATGGCCATGGCCATCTTCTGGAAGTTTTCGGCCTGGGCCTCGGCCTTGGTCTCGAAGTTCATCTGGGTCAGCTTGCTGACGCCATCGACCAGTTCGGCCACGGATTCGCCGAACTGCGCATGCAGGGCTTCCTTGGCGATACCGGTGTCTTCGATCACATCGTGCAGCATGGCCGCCATCAGGCTCTGATGGTCCATGTGCATGTCGGCCAGGATGTTCGCCACCGCGAGCGGGTGGGTGACATAGGCTTCGCCGCTACGGCGGCGCTGACCGTCGTGGGCTTGTTCGGCGTAGAAGTAGGCGCGACGGACCAGATTGACCTGGTCGTGGCCGAGGTAGGCCGAAAGTCGATCGGCGAGGGCGTCTATGCTCGGCATGGAGATACTCCCTGCCGATTCGGATGACCCTGCGCCGTACGACGTCGACCAGGCATAGGCTTACAGAGGCTCGTTCGCCTCTTCCTCGAATGCAGCGAACAGCGGCTCTTCTTCGACGATGTCGTCTTGGGCGATGACGTCGTAGTCAACCAGGCCGGCTGCGATTTCGCGCAGGGCGACAACGGTCGGCTTGTCATTTTCCCACGCTACTTTGGGCTCTTTGCCGCCGGTAGCGAGTTGGCGGGAACGCTTGGTGGCGAGCATGACCAGCTCGAAGCGGTTATCGACGTTGTCCAGGCAATCTTCAACGGTAACGCGGGCCATGGTGTTCCTCGTAGCAAATGCAGAATAAAGCTGGGCCCGGATGGGCGAGCGGACTGAATAGTCTAAAAAATCACCAGCATTAAGGGAAGCACTGTTTTATCGCGGCATGGCAGCGATCAGTTCAGCAGCTCCCCGAGCAAGCCGGCGTGGCGTTGCTGTTGGGCGTTCTGCAGCAACTGGTTGGCGCGGAAAATTGCCTTCAGGTCGCTCAGCGCGTGGGCAAAATCGTCGTTGATCACCAGGTAGTCGTACTCGACGTAGTGGCTCATTTCGCTGACCGCTTCGCGCATGCGGCGCTCGATGATCTCGCCGCTGTCCTGGCCGCGGTTGGTCAGGCGGTGGCGCAGGGCCTCCAGGGTCGGCGGCAGGATGAAGATCGAACGGGATTGTGGCATCAGGCGGCGCACCTGCTGGGCGCCCTGCCAGTCGATCTCCAGGATCAGGTCGATGCCTTCGGCGAGGGTCTTCTCCAGCGAGCGCTGCGAGGTGCCATAGAAGTTGTCGAAGACCTGGGCATGCTCCAGGAATTCGCTCTGCTCGAGCATGGCGGTGAACTGCGCGTGGTCGACGAAGTGGTAGTGCTCGCCGTTAACCTCGCCCGGGCGCATGGCGCGGGTGGTATGCGACACCGACACGCGGATCTGCGGGTCGCTATCGATCAGCGCCTTGACCAGGCTGCTTTTGCCGGCGCCGGAGGGCGCGGAAACGATGTAGAGGGTGCCGGTGGTGGTCATAAATGTTCCTGGAAACAGTGTCGGTCAGGCTGCATGCATGGCGAATCGTGGACGGTGACGCTAGCTGAATAGACCCAGTTTACCTCTGTCTGGCGGCTCTTCGAGGCCCATTCAGCGTGGATGCGACCGTTACGGCCGTTTTCATTCGATGTTCTGGACCTGCTCGCGCATCTGCTCGATCAGCACTTTCAGGTTGACTGCGGCATTGGTGCTGCGGGTGTCGAAGGCTTTCGAACCCAGGGTATTGGCTTCGCGGTTGAGTTCCTGCATGAGGAAGTCCAGACGCCGCCCTGCCGCGCCACCGGTTTTCAGTACCCGGCGCACCTCGCTGACGTGGGTGGTGAGGCGGTCGAGCTCTTCGGCGACGTCGCTCTTCTGCGCCAGCACCACCAGCTCCTGCTCCAGGCGCTGGGGGTCAAGTTCAGCTTGCATCTCGGCGCAGCGATCGAGGATCTTCTGACGTTGGCCGGCGAGCATGTGCGGCACCAGCTCGCGCAGGGTGCTGACTTCTTCGAGGATGCTGTCCAGGCGTTCGTTGAGGATTTTCGCCAGTTCGGCGCCTTCACGCTGGCGGCCGTTCTTCAGCTCGGCCAGGGCCTGGTTGAAGAGGCTCAACGCGGCTTTGTTCAGTGCTTGCGGGTCGGTGGCGTCGGCCACCAGCACGCCGGGCCAGCCCAGGACTTCCAGCGGGTTGAGCGCCGCTGGCTGTTTGATCAGGCCGGCCACGCTTTCGGCGGCGGCAACCAGCTGTGCAGCGCGGGCCAGATCGACCTGCAGCGGCTTGCCCGCGCTGTCTTCGGCAACGCGCAGGGTGCACTCGACCTTGCCACGCGACAGTCCCTGGCGCAGGGCTTCACGCACGGCGCCTTCGAGGTCGCGGAACGACTCCGGCAGGCGCAGGTGCGGTTCGAGGTAGCGGTGATTGACCGAGCGCAGTTCCCAGCTCAGGGTGCCGATGGCCACAGCCTGCTCGGTGCGGGCGAATGCAGTCATGCTGTGGATCATGGGGCGGACCTCTCGGAAAGTCGGGACGAAAGGCGCAGGATTGTAGCGCACCGCGCTGGTCGTACCCAATTGGTCATGTCCCCGCTGTGCCATGCGCCTTATAATGCCGGGCAGATTTTACTCCAGAGCAGGTATTCCTTGATGAAACGTCCCAGTGGCCGCGCCGCCGATCAGTTGCGCTCGATTCGCATCACCCGCAACTACACCAAGCACGCCGAGGGTTCGGTTCTGGTGGAGTTCGGCGACACCAAGGTGATTTGCACCGTCAGCGTGGAGTCCGGCGTGCCGCGCTTCCTCAAGGGGCAGGGTCAGGGTTGGTTGACTGCCGAATACGGCATGCTGCCGCGCGCGACGGGCGACCGTAACCAGCGTGAAGCGAGCCGTGGCAAGCAGGGCGGGCGTACGCTGGAAATCCAGCGGCTGATCGGCCGTTCCCTGCGCGCTGCGCTGGACATGTCCAAGCTGGGCGAGAACACCCTGTACGTCGACTGCGATGTGATCCAGGCCGATGGCGGTACCCGCACTGCGTCGATCACTGGTGCCATGGTTGCCCTGGTCGATGCGCTGAAGGTGATCAAGAAGCGTGGCGGCCTCAAAGGCGGCGACCCGCTCAAGCAGATGATCGCCGCAGTGTCGGTGGGCATGTACCAGGGTGAGCCGGTGCTCGACCTGGACTACCTGGAAGATTCGGCTGCCGAAACCGACCTGAACGTGGTGATGACCAGCACCGGTGGCTTCATCGAAGTGCAGGGCACCGCCGAAGGCGCGCCGTTCCAGCCGGCCGAGCTGAACGCCATGCTGGCGTTGGCACAGCAGGGCATGAGCGAACTGTTCGCGCTGCAACAGACTGCTCTGGCCGACTGACAGCCCCAATCGAGGAGCGTGACGATGGATGAGTACTCGCAACCCCCTGTTCCCACGCCCAGCCGGGAAGTGCGTCAGTGGGCCATGTTCTGTCACCTCGCCGCGTTCCTCGGGTTCGTTTTCCCGTTCGGCAACCTGATCGGCCCGCTGATTGTCTGGCAGATCAAAAAGGACCTGGACCCGTTCATCGATGAGCAGGGCAGGGAAGCGCTTAATTTTCAGATCACGGTGGTCATCGCCATGGTGATCAGCGTCATGCTGATGCTGGTTGCGGTAGGCATTCTGCTGGCGGGCCTGGTGTTCATCGGTGCGATCGTCCTGACCATCATTGCCGGTATCAAGGCCAATGAAGGGCGGGCCTATCGCTATCCGTTCTGCTGGCGGCTGGTGAAGTAAATTTTCAATTGGAGAGGGTTTTCGCCCTC
The DNA here is from genome assembly GCA_050282285.1 of Pseudomonas sp. Classification (GTDB taxonomy): domain Bacteria; phylum Pseudomonadota; class Gammaproteobacteria; order Pseudomonadales; family Pseudomonadaceae; genus Aquipseudomonas. The sequence continues at coordinate 94,706 of JBLZZJ010000064.1, read as the reverse complement.
TCCTGTAAGCAGGGAAGGTGGGGTAATGAACGTAAGGATTCTAGTGCTGGCGCTGCTGTGCATGGGCGTTGCAGGTTGTGGTGAGGCGCCGGAGGCCTTGGCTGCGATCAAGGAGCAGACCCAGGTACACACGCTCAAGAGGGAAGCGGAGCGTCTTCATGATCAGGGGCAGACCGAACAGGCCATTGCCAAGTTCGAAGCCGTAGTGCTGAACCCTGCCGCGACCGAAGCCCAGAAAGCGGACTCGCTGCGCTACATCTCGTTGGGCTATTACGAGCTGGGTGATTACCCGCGTTCGGGCGAATACGCTGCGAAGGCGGCGGCTCTATATCCCGAAGGCAGTTACGACTACCTGGTGAACATGGCGGACGCTGATCTCATGCTGGACCGGGTGCCCGAGGCCGTGGTCCGGCTCGAGCAGGCATTCGTCCTGGCGCCGCGTCAGTTGGCGGTCAACAACGTGCTGGGCCTGGTTTACCTGGGTGACAACGGCGCCGAGTACATCGACTACCGCAAGGCGCTTGGCTATAACAAGGCGGCGTTCGAGATTGCGCCGGGCCGGATCACCGAGATCGTGCTGGCGCGCAATTACCTCGCGCTGGAGGAGTACGCACTGGCCGAGGAACATCTGGTCTCGCTCAGTCAGCGTTATACCGAAGACACGTATGTACGCGATCTGCTGGCCGAAGCGCAGGCCGGGCTGGAGCAGTCAGAGGAATAGGCTGGCGCTGTCAGGACGAACATGAAAAAGCCGGCTGATGCCGGCTTTTTCATGTTCAGACGCTGAGAATCCAGTCGTAGTCGACGATCAGCGGCGCGTGCTGCGAGAAGCGCGGCTGGCGTGGCAGGCGCGCGGTGCGCACGCTGCGGCGCATGCCCGGAGTCAGCAGCTGATAGTCGAAGCGATAGCCCAGGTTGAGCATTTCAGCCTGCTCGTTGTCCGGCCACCAGCTGTACTGATCGGCTTCGCGGTTGACCTCACGCAGGGCATCCACGTACCCCATGGTGCCAACCACTTCATCCATCCAGGCACGCTCAGGCGCCAGGAAACCCGGAAGTTGCTGGCAGTCGCGCCAGTTCTTCACATCCAGTTTCTGGTGCGCCACGTAGAACGAGCCGCAATAGATGTACTCGCGGCGCTTGCGGCGCTGCTTGTCCAGATAATGGGTAAAGTCGTCCATGAACTTGAATTTCTGATTCAGGTTCTCATCGCCGCCCAGCCCGGATGGCATGAGCATCGTGGCGATACTGACTTTGTCAAAATCAGCCTGCAGGTAGCGCCCATAGCGGTCGGCCATTTCAAAGCCGAGGCCGCTGATTACCGCCTTGGGTTGCAACCGCGAGTAGAGTGCCACGCCACCTTGGCTCGGTACTTCTGCATCGCAGGCATAGAGGAAATAGCCATCCAGTTGGAGGGCTTGGTCGTCCAGTTCAAAGGCGGAGGCGCGGGTGTCCTGCAGGCAGATGACGTCGGCATTCTGTGCTTGCAGCCAACTGAGCAAACCACGCTCGACTGCAGCCTGAATACCATTCACGTTCACACTGATGATCCGCATAAATGGCCCCCAAAAACACGTGCGTGTATGATACCCGAGCTCACGTCCAATTAGCTAAATTCCTAGCCAAATCCGTGCCGTCCGGGATTTTCCATGCAAGCGTACCAGCGCGAATTCATTCGTTTTGCCATCGAGCGTGGGGTTCTGCGCTTTGGTCAGTTCACCCTCAAGTCGGGGCGCACCAGCCCGTATTTCTTCAATGCTGGCCTGTTCAGCAGTGGCCTGGCACTGGCCCAGCTGGGACGGTTCTACGCATCGGCGATCGTGGAAAGCGGCATTCCCTTCGATGTGTTGTTTGGCCCGGCTTACAAGGGTATTCCCCTGGCGGCGACCACTGCGGTAGCGCTTGCCGAGCACCATCAGCGTGACGTGCCCTGGTGTTTCAACCGCAAGGAAGCCAAGGATCACGGCGAAGGCGGCACCCTGGTCGGCGCCCCGCTGACTGGCAACGTGCTGATCATCGATGACGTGATTACCGCCGGCACGGCGATTCGCGAAGTCATGCAGATCATTCAGGCGCAGGGCGCTCAGGCGGCCGGCGTACTGATCGCCCTGAACCGCCAGGAACGCGGAAATGGCGAGTTGTCGGCCATTCAGGAGGTCGAGCGGGACTTCAATATGCCTGTGGTGAGCATTGTGTCACTTGAACAGGTACTGGAATATCTGGCGGGGGATGCTGAACTCAAGCAGTATCTGCCAGCGGTGCAAGCCTATCGCGCCGAGTATGGAATCTGACCCACGACAATAAGGTGCTGCCCCGATGCCCAAACCGGCCATGATCCGCTGTTCGCTGCTGTTCGGCTTACTGCTGCCGGCCCTGGGGTATGCTGCGGAGCTCTACCGCTACGTCGATGACAAGGGCGTGACCGTCCTCAGTCGCCAGGGTGTGCCTCCGGAGTTCATCGCCAAGGGCTACGAGGTGCTCAACGACCAGGGGCGTGTGGTCAAGGTGATCCCGCCCGCACCGAGCGCCGAGGAAATGAAGCGCCTGGTGGCGGACAAGGCGCGTTCGCGTTCGGACGCGCAGCTGCTACGCCTCTACACCAGCCCCGAAGACGTTGATCGTGCCCGTGAGCGCAAGCTGAACGAACTGGACGGCTTGATCAGCGTGGCGCGGGGCAACCTGCAATCGGTTCGTACCCAGCAGTCCAATCTGCAAAGTCAGGCGGCCGACCATGAGCGCGCGGGGCGCCAGGTGCCCGATCAGTTGCTGGCCCAGATCGAGAACCAGAAGTCCGAGCAGCGCCGCCTGCAGAAGGACATCAATCGCTATCAGGACGCTCGGAAAGAGGCAGAGGCCAGTTTCCTCGCGGACCGTAACCGCCTCAGCGAGCTGCTCCTGCGTCGTCCCTGAGCAACCGGCCGTTATTGATCCGGCCGTTGTCGCTCGTAATCGTTGATCCTGTCACGTAGCCATTGCGGCAGCGCTTTGCTGCTGCGCGTCGTGCTGTCTGCGTGGACGTAGATGATCTCGCCCGTCGTCAGCGCTTCTCCCACCCGCCAGATTCCCAGGCTGAAGCTCAGGCTCGAACGCCCCAGCCGACTGGTTCGTATGCCAATGTCCAGCAGGTCGTCGAAGCGGGCAGGGGCCAGGTACTCGAGCACGGTCTTGATGGCGAAGAAGTCGCCGCCATCGCGACTCAGGTCAGCCGGGTAGCTGATGCCCAGGCTGCGAAAGTACTCGGTGATGGCAACATCGGCGTAGGTCAGATAGTGGCCGTTGAACACGATGGACTGCGGGTCGACTTCGGACCAGCGCACCCGCAGCGGGTGGAAGAAGGTGAAGGTGTCGCGCGAGGGAGCGGTCGTCGTCATGGCATAACCCTGTTGGTCGATCACTAAAGCGTCGACGAGGGCCTGCCGGAGAGCAAGGGGCGGAGGGGGCTATTCAGGAGGCGAATCAGCCCGATTGCTCGGGCTGATTCGGTAGATGCCTGGATCAGTGGCGCTTGCGGTTGCAGATCAGGGTGCCGACGCCGCTGTCGGTGAAGATTTCCAGCAGTACGGCGTTGGGCACACGGCCGTCGATGATGTGCGCGCTGATCACGCCGCCCTGGACCGCCTCGAGGGCGCAGCGGATCTTCGGCAGCATGCCACCGTAGATCGTGCCGTCGGCGATCAGGCCGTCGACCTGTTCGGTGGTCAGCCCGGTCAGCACCTTGCCTTCCTTGTCCATCAGGCCGGCGATGTTGGTCAGCAGCATCAGCTTTTCGGCTTTCAGCGCTTCGGCAACCTTGCCGGCAACCAGGTCGGCGTTGATGTTGTAGGACTCACCGGATGGGCCCACGCCAATAGGTGCGATTACCGGAATGAAGTCGCCCTTCACCAGCATGTTCAGCAGGTCGGTGTTGACCCCGGTGACTTCGCCGACATGACCGATATCGATGATCTCGGGTTGGGTCATTTCCGGCGTCTGACGGGTGACGGTCAGCTTCTTCGCACGAATCAGCTCGGCGTCCTTGCCGGTCAGCCCGATCGCACTGCCGCCATGGCGGTTGATCAGGTTGACGATGTCCTTGTTGACCTGGCCGCCCAGCACCATCTCCACCACGTCCATGGTCTGCGCGTCGGTGACGCGCATGCCATCGATGAAGTGGCTTTCGATCGACAGGCGCTTGAGCAGATCACCGATCTGCGGACCGCCGCCGTGCACGACCACCGGGTTGATGCCGACCGCTTTCATCAGGACGATGTCGCGGGCGAAGCCGGTTTTCAGCTCGTCGCTTTCCATGGCGTTGCCGCCGTACTTGATCACCAGGGTCTTGCCAACGAAACGGCGAATGTACGGCAGTGCCTCGGAAAGTACTTTGGCGACGTTACTGGCGGCATCACGTTCAAGGGTCATGCAGGGCTCCAAGGCTGAATCGGTGAATCAGAACGGTAGGGTGATATCAGGTGCGACGGTGTACAGCTGGGCACGGAACACATCCTTGATGCGCTCGAGCTCCTGCTCGCTGTCCGCCTCGAAGCGCAGGACCAGCACCGGCGTGGTGTTGGAGGCACGCACCAGGCCCCAGCCTTTCGGGTAATCGACCCGCACGCCATCGAGGGTGGTGATGTTGCCTTCACCCCAGACACCGTCGCGCTGCAGGCTGTCGATGATGCGGAACTTGGTCTGCTCGGTGACCTGGATGTTGATCTCGGGCGTGGAGATGTCGCTCGGGAAGGCGCTGAACACCAGTTCGGCGTCGCGCTTGTCCTGGCTGAGGATTTCCAGCAGGCGGGCGGCGGCATAGATGCCGTCGTCGAAGCCGAACCAGCGTTCCTTGAAGAAGATGTGGCCGCTCATTTCACCGGCGAGCAGGGCGCCGGTTTCCTTCATCTTCTTCTTGATCAGCGAGTGGCCGGTCTTCCACATCACCGGACGACCACCGTAGCCACTGATCAGCGGCGTCAGACGGCGGGTGCATTTGACGTCGAAGATGATGTCGGCGCCCGGATTGCGCGAAACCACGTCCTTGGCGAACAGCATCAGCAGGCGGTCGGGGTAGACGATGGTGCCGGTGTTGGTCACCACGCCGACGCGGTCGCCGTCGCCATCGAAGGCCAGGCCAAGGTCGGCTTTCTCGGATTTCACCCGGGCGATCAGGTCGACCAGGTTTTCCGGCTTGCCCGGGTCCGGGTGGTGGTTGGGGAAGTTGCCATCGACCTCGCAGTACAGCGGGATCACGCTGCAACCCAGGGCTTCGATCAGTTGCGGAGCGATCACGCCCGCGGCGCCGTTACCGCAGTCGACCACCACGCGCATGGGCTTGGCCATGGCGATATCGTCGCGAATCTGCTTGAAGTAGCGCTCGAGGACATCGACCTGCTCGACGGTGCCGACACCGCTGGCCAGGTCGTTGTTGTCGATGCGGGTCTTGAGGGCGAGGATCTGTTCGTTGGCCAGCGTGTCGCCGGCGATGACGATCTTGAAGCCGTTGTAGTCCGGCGGGTTGTGGCTGCCGGTCAGCATCACCGCGGATTTGCCGCTGAGGATGTTGGCGGCGTAATAGACCACCGGGGTCGGCACCATGCCGACGTCGCTGACGTTACAGCCGCAGTCGAGCAGGCCCTGAATCAGTTGCTGCACCAGTTCCGGCCCGGACAGGCGGCCATCACGGCCGACCGCGACGTTCGGTTCGCCCTGGGCGAGGCTCTGGGAGCCGATGGCACGGCCGATCCAGTAGGCGGTTTCCGCTGTCAGGCTGCTGCCCACCACGCCACGGATGTCGTAGGCACGGAAAATGTCGGCAGGGAGTTTGGGTGCGGTTTGCGGGGTAGTCATTGCGAGGGTCTGCTCCAATCCCAGGAGATCCTGGTCTTCATCGAGAATGTCGATATCGAGGATATCGGTGTCTTGGAACAGCGGATCGACCAGTTCTGCCGGCTTGCTCGGGGCGACGGGCTTGGCAGGACTACGTTCTGGTGCCGCTGCGCTCTCATTGGCCCGACGGGGAAGCCGGGCCAGCGTCTGTGCCAGCACATCGAGGGTTGGCACGCTCAAGCTGAAGGGTTTGACGGTCTTGCCCGCGGATAGTTCTTTGATCATTTGCACGAGCTGCGTGACGTCGCTGAGCAGGCGGCGTTGCAGGCTGCTGTTGAGCAGCACCAGGCCGATCAGCGCGCCGGCCAGCGCAAGCAGGGCGGCGACGGCCAGTAGCACCGGCGAGAACGGTGAGGCAGCCAGGGCCTGGCCGGGGGTGAAACTCAGGGACCAGTTCGGGTTGCCGGTACCGAAGCTCTGGGCGGTGCCGTCTGCCTGCCCGCGCTGGGTGAGCACCTGCGGCGCGGTGTTGCCGAACTTCTGCAGCAACTGGACTTGGCCGATGCCCTCGGGCAACACGGGAAGGGCTGCCAGCAGGCGCTCGAGGTCGACCACCAGGAGCAGGGTGCCCTGCATGGCCTGGTCGTCGTTCAGGCGCACCGGGGCGGCGCTGTAGACCAGCCAGCGCTGTCCGACCTTGTAGGCTTCCACTGCGGGCGGCTGACCGTTTTCGAGGCGGCGCAGCAGGTCCAGGGCGGCGAAGTTCATCGGCGCGGTACGGCCCATGTCCTGCACAGCCTGGCCGCGCAGGTTGAGGTGCGCATCCACCACGCCGTCCCAGTAGCCGAGGCTGCGTTCAGCTGCGCGGACCTGGTTGATGTCCTGGCTCTGCAGGGCCTGCAGCAGTTGCGGGTTGCGCGCCGCGGCGCGGGTATCCGCCGCCAGTTGCTTGAGCGCCTGCTGCAAGGCTGCCGCCTGGCCGCCGCCCCAGGCCTGGTTGAGCTGCTGCAGGCGTTGCTGGTTGGCGCTTTCGAATACGCCGACCCACAGTAGGCCGGCAGCCAGCACCAGACCGAGAACGGCAGCAATGGCACCTGGAATCAGGTTGTTGGCAGCCTGGCGATTGCCTGCGCCACCGTTCTTGCCCTTGCTAACGGGCTCGGTAGTCAGTGCAGCATCCTTGGCGGCGCGCTTGAAGAGCTTCATCGAACGTCTCCCTGGCAAATTGTCCTGTGGCGGGTCAGTGGCTGCCTGAATGTCCGAAGCCGCCCGCACCACGCTGGCTCTCGTCGAATTGTTCTACCAGCTCGAAGTGGGCCTGTACGACAGGCACCAGAATCAGCTGGGCAATGCGTTCGCCGATGGCGATGGTGAAGGCGCTCTGGCCGCGATTCCAGCAGGACACCATCAGTTCACCCTGGTAATCCGAGTCGATCAGGCCGACCAGGTTGCCGAGCACGATGCCGTGTTTGTGGCCCAGGCCGGAGCGCGGCAGGATCATCGCCGCCAGGCCCGGGTCGCCGATATAGATCGACAGGCCGGTCGGGATCAGTACGGTCTGCCCCGGTTCCAGGATCAGGTCCTGCTTGAGCATGGCTCGCAGGTCGAGGCCCGCAGAACCTGGCGTTGCGTACTGCGGCAGGGGGAATTCACTGCCGAGGCGAGGGTCGAGGATCTTGGCTTGTAGCGCGTGCATGTCAGGCTCTGTAGTCAGTAGGTGGTGGCGTCAGGCGGGCAGGCGGGTGGCGATGAAGTCCACCAGTTGCCGGGCGATCTTGCCCTTGCTGGTCTGCGCGAAACTGCTCTGGTGCAAGGCGCGATCAATGATGGTGATCGCGTTCTCTTCACTATTGAAGCCGATGGTGGGGTTGGCCACATCGTTGGCGACAATCAGGTCGAGGTTCTTGTCCTTGAGCTTGCGCGATGCGTATTCCAGCAGGTTCTCGGTTTCGGCGGCGAAACCGACGCTGAACGGGCGGTCGGCGCGGGTTGCCAGGGTGGCGAGGATATCCGGGTTGCGCACCATTTGCAGGAGTAAACCATCACCGCTGGTGGGGTCTTTCTTCAATTTGTGCTGAGCGACCACTTCCGGGCGGTAATCGGCGACCGCTGCAGCCGCGATCAGGATGTCGCAAGGCATCGCGGCTTCGCAGGCGGCGAGCATGTCGCGGGCGCTGACCACGTCTATACGGGTGACCCGGTCCGGTGTCGGCAGGTGCACCGGCCCGCTGATCAGCGTGACCTTGGCGCCGGCTTCGGCAGCCGCTTCGGCGAGGGCGAACCCCATCTTCCCCGAGCTGTGGTTGGTGATGTAGCGCACCGGGTCGATGTTTTCCTGGGTCGGGCCGGCAGTAATCAGCACATGCTTGCCGTTCAATGCCTTGCGCTGGAAGCAGTCGGCGGCCAGCTGGGCGAGGGTGTCGGCTTCCAGCATGCGGCCGGGGCCCACGTCGCCGCACGCCTGCTCGCCGGCAGCCGGGCCGAACAGGCGCAGGCCGCGCTCCTTGAGCAGTTCGGCGTTGGCCTGGGTGGCCGGGTCGCGCCACATGGCCTGGTTCATCGCAGGGGCCAGGGCCACGGGAGCGTCGGTGGCCAGCACCAGGGTGGTCAGCAGGTCGTTGGCCAGGCCCTGAGCCAGGCGTGCCATGAGGTCGGCGGTAGCGGGGGCGACCAGTACCAGGTCAGCCCAGCGAGCCAGCTCGATATGGCCCATGGCGGCTTCAGCGGCCGGGTCGAGCAGGTCCATGTGGACGGGGTGGCCGGAGAGGGCTTGCAGGGTCAGCGGGGTGATGAACTCGCGTCCGCCCTGGGTCATGACCACGCGCACTTCGGCGCCCTGGTCCTTGAGTCGGCGAACCAGCTCGGCGCTCTTGTAGGCCGCAATGCCGCCGCCCACGCCGAGAATGATGCGTTTCCGATACAGCCGCTGCATAGGCCTGCCTTTTATAAGGGTGGATGTGCGGCGTGGCGATGACACCTCCCCAGGCCGATCACCACGCAAAAAACTGGGCTACGATAGCACAGCGGCCGCAGCGGAACAGCGGCGCAGGGAGCCCGGCGCGTCGCGTCGGGAAGCGACTCCGGCCCCCGGTGGCCGGGTCAGACATGGAGGTTGTATGAGTATTCGCGATTGGCCTGCGGCGGAACGCCCGCGGGAAAAGCTCCTGGCCCAGGGAGCGGATAACCTGACCGACGCCGAACTGCTGGCGATTTTCCTACGCACCGGGGTCTCCGGGCAGAGTGCGGTGGACCTGGCGCGTCACCTGCTCTCTGATTTTGGCGGCCTGCGCAACCTGCTTCAGGCCGATCAGCGAGCGTTCGGCAGTCGCCACGGATTGGGGCCGGCGAAGTTCGCGCAGTTGCAGGCTGTGCTGGAGATGGGCCGGCGGCACCTGGCCGAGCGGCTACGGCGTGATTCGGCGCTGGAAAGCCCCCAGGCGGTGCGCGACTACCTGAAAGCGCTGCTGCGGCACGAGCCCCATGAAGTGTTCGGCTGCCTGTTCCTGGATTCGAAACACCGGGTGCTGACGTTCGAGGCGCTGTTCCATGGCTCCATCGACAGCGCCAGTGTGTACCCCCGGCAGGTGGTCAAGCGGGCCCTGGCGCACAATGCCGCCGCGTTGATCCTTACCCATAATCACCCGTCCGGTGTTGCCGAGCCGAGCCAGGCGGACCGCTTGCTGACCCGCCGTCTGAAGGATGCGCTGGAGCTGGTCGATGTGCGGGTGCTCGACCATTTCATCGTTGGCGATGGCGAGCCGGTCTCGATGGCCGAGATCGGCTGGTTGTAGTGCGGATGGCCGCTTCAGCAATGCGTGTCGTCGCTGAAGCGGCCGTCAGGTGGCTTTGTCAGTTGGCCAAGCGGACTTTGGAGAAGTCCTGACGCCCGAACGGGCTGACCGCATAACCTTCTACCTTCTTCTGAACCAGGGCCACGGCCGTCGGGTGTGCCAGAGGCAGCCACAGGGCTTGCTGCTGGATCAGCGCCTGGGCGTCCTTGTACAGCGCGCTGCGCTGGGCCTGATCACTGATGGCTTTGCCATCGGCGATCAGCTTGTCGAGCTGTGGGTCGCAGTAACGGGCGAAGTTCAGCCCGGACTCCACCGACGCACAGGAAAACTGCGGGGTGAGGAAGTTGTCTGGGTCGCCGTTGTCGCCGGCCCAGCCCATGAACAGCAGGTCATGTTCCCCGGCCTTGGCGCGGCGAATCAGTTCACCCCACTCGATCACACGGATCTCTGCCTTGATGCCCACTTCTTGCAGGTCCGCCTGCAGCAGCTGTGCACCCAGGCTGGGGTTGGGGTTGAGCAGGCTGCCGGAGGGGCGCGTCCAGATGGTGGTCTTGAAGCCTTCTGCCAGGCCGGCCTCCTTCAGCAGCGCCCGAGCTTTCTCCGGGTCATGGGCGTAGCCGGGCAGCTCGCTGGCGTAACTCCAGGTGTTTGGCGGATAGGGGCCCGTGGCAGCTTCGGCGCTGTCCTCGAACACCGCCTTGAGGTAGCTGGTCTTGTCGAATGCCAGATTGATCGCCTGGCGCACAGCCGTCTTGTCGAGCGGGGGGTGCCGACTGTTGATGCCGACGAAGGCGGTCATGAAGGCTGCGGTGTGCACCTGCTTGATCGTCGCATCGCTGGCGCTGGCCTGGACATCGAGGGGTTTGGGGGACAGGGCGATGTGACACTCGCCACGCCGCAGCTTTTGCAGCCGTACGTTGGCGTCTGGGGTGATGGCGAATATCAGGTTGTCCACGGCCGGTGCACCGGCGAAGTACTCGGCATTGGCTTTGTAGCGCACGACCGCGTCCTTCTGGAAGCGCGAGAATACGAAAGGCCCGGTGCCGACTGGCTGGCTGTTGAGCTTTTCGGGCGTACCGGCTTCGAGCAGCTGGGCGGCATATTCGGCGGAGTAGATCGAGGCGAACCCCATGCTCAATGTGGCGAGGAAGGTCGCATCCGGGCGATTGAGCGTCACGCGTACGGTGTGCTCGTCAGCCTTGTCGATCTGCTTGATCAGGCCGGGCAGTTGCATCGACTGGGCGTGTGGATAGCCGCTGGCGGCCACCTTGTGCCAGGGATGATTCGGGTCGAGCATGCGCTGGAAGCTGAACAGCACGTCGTCAGCGTTGAGTACGCGCCCCGGCGTGAAGTAGTCGGTGTCGTGGAAGGCCACGTCCTCACGCAGGTGGAAGGTATAAAGGAGGCCGTCTTCGCTGACCTCCCAGCGCTGGGCCAGGCTCGGCTGCAGGGTGCCGCTGGCGGCATCGAACTCCACCAGGCGATTCATCAGCACGTCGGCCGAGGCGTTGGTGGTGGTCAGTGAGTTGTACTGCACCACGTCAAAACCCTCCGGGCTGGCCTCGGTGCACACGCTCAGCGTGGCGGCCTGTGCCAGCAGGGGGCTGAACAGGGAGGCGAGGAGCAGCGGGGTGGTAAGGCGTGAACGGGTAGCTGGGCGCATGACAAACTCCGGGCAACGCGGCGCGCGTCCATGGGCGCGTCGGCAAGAGGCTTACCCTAGGGGCTGCGGGTGCGTTGGCGCAAGTCGTACCCGCGCCTTTGGCAGGGGCTGGTGGCGGCCGGTACGGGCAAAGCGGGAATTTGCGACGAGTGGTCCAGGCGTGGCAGCGGCCTTGCCGTCTGCGCCGAAGCCCAGGTTGCCGCAACGGTGCTTCTGACAAAAGTGCGTTCGGCCTTGTTGCTCCAGGGGCTTTCTGGTATAAAGCAGCGCTCTTTTCTAGGGGCCCGGTTGTTGCGCTTTCAGGTGTGACCGGTAAGACCCTCGAGAAACGCGGCGCTGAGCGCCAATGACATTAAGTTTAAGCGGCCAACCCATGCCGGGTTGGGCATGTGGTTTTAGAGGGCTGAGGCATGTCGAGAGTCTGTCAAGTTACCGGTAAGGGTCCGGTAACCGGGAATAACATTTCCCACGCGAACAACAAAACCCGTCGTCGTTTCCTGCCGAACCTGCAGCACCATCGCTTCTGGGTCGAGTCCGAGAAGCGCTTCGTGCGTCTGCGCGTATCTGCCAAAGGCATGCGTGTTATCGACAAGCGTGGCATTGACGTAGTGCTGTCCGAGCTGCGTGCTCGCGGCGAAAAGGTTTAAGGAGCAAATCATGCGCGAACTGATCCGTTTGGTGTCCAGCGCCGGTACCGGCCATTTCTACACCACCGACAAGAACAAACGCACCACTCCGGACAAAATCGAAATCAAAAAATTCGATCCGGTTGTGCGCAAGCACGTGATGTACAAGGAAGCCAAGATCAAGTAATTGATCCGCTGCCTTATCAAAAAGCCCGCCTATATGGCGGGCTTTTTGTTGCCTGTTTTTTGCCGGAGAAAATGTGCCGCGCAAAAAAGCCCGCCATAGAGGCGGGCAATGAGGGTGACGGTGAATACGTGGTTCAGTCTGCCGATTGCTCGAAGATCACGTAGACCTTGCGGCAGGTCTCCAGCACTTCCCAGGTGCCGGAGAAACCGGCCGGGATGACGAAGCGGTCCCCGGCGCGGACGGTCTTGGCGTTGCCGTCCTGGTCGCGCAGTACGGAGACCCCCTGAAGAATTTCGCAGTACTCGTGCTCGGTGTAGCGGACGGTCCACTGACCGACGGCCCCTTCCCAGGTGCCCACATTGAACTGCCCGCACGGGCTGCCGTAATGGTTGCGCACGATCTGATCCGGTTCGCCCTTGAGGATTTTCTCGGGCGCTGGCCGGTAGCGCTCGGGGGTGCTGGTGGCGTTGGCGAAGTCGACGATCTGTTCGATGTTCATCGTGTGGGTCCAGGTCTGCAGTGGGGTGGTTCTGCGCGTCGCCTTGGCCGTGAGTGGGGCGCGGATCAGCACGCCGGGTGGCTCTTCGCGTGATTGGCGCACGCCGTTGGCGGGCTGTTTCATGAAGTCTATGTTTAATAAAACGAACATGACAAGGGTGTTTTATCCTCCTTTGTCAAAAATATTGAAAAGGTGCAGCCCTCTGGTTTAGTGTTGCGGGCAGGATTCGGCCTCGAGAAGGCCTTGCAGAATTATTGACAGTGCCACCGCAGCAGAGCGGCACGTATACCGATATGAGGATGCCCGCATGACCAGCTTGACTCGCGCCGATTGGGAACAACGCGGCAAGAACCTGAAGATCGAAGGCCGTGCCTTTGTCCACGGTGCCTATCGTCCAGCGGCCTCCGGTGCCACCTTCGAATGCATCAGCCCGGTGGATGGTCGTCTGTTGGCGCAGGTCGCCAGTTGCGACCAGGCTGACGCCGACGCGGCCGTCGACGATGCGCGCAAGACCTTCGATTCCGGTGTCTGGTCGCGCCTTGCACCGGTCGCCCGCAAGGAGGTGATGATCCGCTTCGCCGACCTGATCGAAGAACACGGTGAAGAGCTGGCCCTGCTGGAAACCCTGGACATGGGCAAGCCGATCAGCGACTCGCTGAACATCGACGTTTCCAGTGCGGCACGGGCCATTCGCTGGAGCGGCGAGGCCATCGACAAGATCTACGACGAAGTGGCTGCGACCCCGCACAACGAGCTGGGTCTGGTCACCCGTGAGCCGATCGGCGTGGTAGCGGCCATCGTGCCGTGGAACTTCCCGCTGCTGATGAGCTGCTGGAAGCTCGGCCCGGCGCTGGCCACCGGCAACTCGGTGATCCTCAAGCCTTCCGAGAAGTCGCCGCTGACCGGTATTCGCGTGGCCCAACTGGCCATCGAAGCAGGTATTCCAGCAGGCGTGTTCAACGTGCTCCCTGGCTTCGGCCACACCGTGGGCAAGGCCCTGGCCCTGCACATGGACGTCGATACCCTGGTGTTCACCGGTTCGACCAAGATCGCCAAGCAATTGATGGTCTATGCCGGTGAGTCGAACATGAAGCGTGTCTGGCTGGAGGCTGGCGGCAAGAGCCCGAACATCGTCTTCGCCGATGCCCCGGATCTGCAGGCCGCTGCCGAAGCCGCTGCCGGCGCCATCGCCTTCAACCAGGGCGAGGTGTGCACCGCCGGTTCCCGTCTGCTGGTGGAGAACTCGATCAAGGAGCGCTTCGTGCCGATGGTGGTCGAGGCGGTCAAGGCCTGGAAACCAGGCAACCCGCTGGACCCGGAAACCAATGTCGGTGCCCTGGTCGACACCACCCAGATGAACAACGTGCTGGGTTACATCCAGGCGGGCCACGATGACGGCGCCAAGTTGGTGGCCGGCGGCAAGCGTGTGATGGAAGAAACCGGCGGCACCTACGTCGAGCCGACCATCTTCGACGGCGTGAACAACGCGATGCGCATCGCCAAGGAAGAAATTTTCGGCCCGGTCCTGTCGGTAATCGGTTTCGACACGGCGGAAGAGGCCGTGGCCATCGCCAACGATACTGTCTACGGCCTGGCCGCTGCGGTCTGGACCAGCAACCTGTCCAAGGCGCACCTCACCGCCAAGGCGCTGCGCGCCGGCAGCGTGTGGGTCAACCAGTACGATGGCGGCGACATGACTGCGCCGTTTGGTGGCTTCAAGCAGTCCGGCAACGGCCGCGACAAGTCGCTGCATGCCTTCGACAAGTACACCGAGCTGAAAGCGACCTGGATCAAGCTGTAACCAGGGCGTGTTGATTTAGGTCCGCCCTTCGGGGCCGGCTCAGGCAGCCAGACCGGCTGCTCATAGCCACACCTGCGGCCGGGTTTCCTTGGGGAATCCGGCCGTTTTGTTTTCTCCCATGCCATGACGTGAAGGAGTCGGGCAATGCGTTGGGGTACCTATTTTGCGGTCTGCGCGGCCGTCATCAGCATCGGCCTGGCGCTGGGCGTGACCATGCCGCTGGTGTCGTTGCGCCTTGAGGGCTGGGGCTACGATTCCTTCGCCATCGGGGTGATGGCCGCCACGCCAGCGGTCGGGGTGTTGCTCGGTGCCTCCCTGGCCGGGCGACTGGCGGCGCGTTTCGGCACCACCACCCTGATGCAGATGTGCCTGCTGCTGGGCGCACTGTCTGTAGCCACCCTGGCGCTGGTGCAGGATTACGTGGTGTGGCTGGGCGTGCGGCTGTTCATCGGTGTGGCGCTGACCGTGGTGTTCATCCTCGGCGAGAGCTGGATCAACCAGTTGGCCGTGGAAAAGTGGCGCGGGCGGCTGGTGGCTCTGTATGGCACCGGCTATGCCTTGAGCCAACTGTCTGGTCCGCTGCTGCTGGCCGCGCTGGGCACGGACACCGACCGGGCGTTCTGGACCGGCACCTGTCTGCTGATTGCCGGCTCGTTGATATTGCTCGGGCGGACCGGCGCGCCTGCCGTGAATGCTCACAGTGCCTCCGGGCGAGGTCTGGCGGCGTTCTGCCGCAAATTGCCGGCTGTGGCCTGGGCCGTGATGCTGTTCGCCGCCTTCGAGGCGATGATGTTGACCCTGCTGCCTATCTACGGGCTGCGCCAGGGCTTCACCCAGGAAGTGGCGCTGTTCATGGTCAGCGTCGTGGTGGTCGGCGACGCGGTGCTGCAGCTACCGATCGGCCTGTTGGCCGATCGCATGTCACGGGTCGCGCTGTTCCGCGGTTGCGGCGTGGTGCTGCTGATCTCCAGCCTGTCGATTCCGCTGCTGTTGCACACGCCGCTGATCTGGCCGGTGCTGGTGCTGTTCGGCGCCAGCGCGGGCGGTCTGTTCACCCTGTCGCTGATCCTGATCGGCGAGCGCTACCGGGACGATGAGCTGGTGCGGGCCAACTCCCACGTCGCGCAGCTCTGGGGGATCGGTTGCCTGATCGGGCCGCTGAGCACCGGTGCGGTCAGCCAGTGGGTCAGCGGCCATGCCCTGCCGCTGATGATGGCGGTTGGTGCGGCGGGATTCGTGGTGCTGGCCTGGCGCAGCTCAGGCTTCGAACCGCTGGCAGAGACCAGGGCTGGCGGCTAGAGCTCTTCCAGCAGCTCGGCCACGCACTCGCCGACCCGGCGGATGGCCTCTTCGAGCTCCGGCGTCATCTTGAACGCGTAGTTGATACGCAGGCAGTTACGGTATTTGCCCGCCGCGGAAAAGATACTGCCTGGGGCGATCTGCACCTTGTGTGGCAGCAGCAGGCGGTTCAGTCGCTGGCTGTCGAAGCCGCTCGGCAGCTCAATCCACAGCATGAAGCCGCCACGCGGCTGGCTGACCCGGGTGCCGGCCGGGAAGTAGCGGCTGATCCAGTCCACCACCTGGTCCAGGCTGCGGGCGTACTGCGTGCGCATGCGCCGCAAATGTGGTTCGTAGTGACCGCTCTCGATGAATTCGCTCAACGCCAACTGCGGCAGCTGGGTGCTCATGCCGGTGGTGATGTATTTCATGTGCAGCACTTGCTGCAGGTAACGTCCCGGCGCGATCCAGCCGATCCGCAGGCCGGGGGCGAGCGTTTTGGAAAACGAACTGCACAGCAGCACCCGGCCGTCGTCGTCATAGGACTTGATGGTGCGCGGCCTTGGGTAGGTGTACGCCAGCTCGCCGTAGACATCGTCCTCGATGATCGCCACGTCATAGCGCTGCGCCAGAGCCAGCAGAGCGCGCTTGTTGGCCTCCGGCATGATGTAGCCGAGCGGGTTGTTGCAATTCGGGGTGAGCTGGATGGCCTTGATCGGCCATTGCTCCAGGGCCAGCTCCAGGGCTTCCAGGCTGATGCCTGTCAGGGGATCGGTCGGCAGTTCCAGGGCTTTCATGCCGAACGCTTTCAGCGCCTGCATGACCCCATGGAAGCTCGGCGAATCGACCGCGACGATGTCGCCTGGCGTACACACCGCATGGATCGCCGAGGACAGCGCCTCGTGGCAACCGGTGGTAATGACGATGTCTTCGGCGGGAATCTGGCAGCCGGAGTCGAGCATCAGCCGGGAGATCTGGTTACGCAGCCCCGGGTCGCCGTGCAGGCAGCCATAGCTCCATTCCTTCACCTCCTGGCGGCGGCTCATGCGCGACAGGCTGCGCAGCAGCGGCTTGAGGGTCGGGCTGCTGATGTCCGGCATGCCCCGGCCCAGCTGCATGATGTCGCTGCCGGGGGCGATGCTGATCAGTTCCAGTACCTGGTCCCACTGGGATATCTCGACCGGACGCTGTGCGGCGCGGCTGACCATCGGCAGCGCCGGTTTTTCCCGGCTGACCGGCACGAAGTAACCCGACTTCGGCCTCGGGCTGGCCAGCCCCTGGTCTTCCAAGTGGCGGTATGCCTGCTGGACCGTACTCAGGCTGACGCCGTGTTCCAGGCTGAGCGCACGAACCGACGGCAGACGATCGCCAGGGCGGTACAGGCCTTGCTCGATACGGGCTCCGAGCAACTCGGCGAGGTTCACATAAAGGGTCATGACAGTTTCCTCGGCAGGCGCTCGTTGGTCCGATAACCAGTACAGATTCGTTGAATATCCACAATTCAGCCAGTCAGACGAGCCATCTGTATGGAGTTAATAGCTATTTTTTGAATCTGTCATGCTTTTTGCGCTGGCCGCATCATGACTTCCCATAGCGCACGTGAACAGGAGAAGGTGATGAGCGGGCTAGGCGAAGCAAGATTGCCGGCAGGACGGCAGGAACTGACAGCGATGACCGCGACCCGGAGCACGAACGGCCGAGTGACACCGCGGGTCGAAGCGAACATATCGCGCTGGGCGCTGTTCTGGCGGCGTCTGTCCACGCGCCAGGCGCTGCTGCGACTGACCGATGAACAATTGCGCGACATCGGTCTGACCCGCGATGAGGCCAATCGCGAGGCACACCGCCCCTTCTGGATGCTCTAGCGAAACAGGTGCCGGCATTGCCGGCGTTTGTTACAGCAGCTCTTTCAGGCGGTGCCAGGCCATGCCGAGTGCCAGCAGGGGAGAGCGCAGGTAGCGCCCGCCCGGGAAGGTCATGTGCGGCACTTGGGCAAACAGGTCGAAGCCACGGCTTTCCTGGCCGGCGATGGCTTCGCCGAGCAGCTTGCCGGCCAGGTGCGTGGCATTCACCCCGTGACCGGAATAGGCCTGGGCGTAGAACACGTTGGCGTGATCCTTCAGGCGGCCGATCTGCGGCAGGCGGTTGGCGCCGATGCCGATCATGCCGCCCCACTGGTAGTCGATCTTCAGGCTTTCCAGCGTCGGGAACACCGCCAGCATCTTGGGCCGCATGTAGCCGGCGATGTCCGCCGGATCGTGGCCGGAGTAGTGGCAGGCGCCACCGAACAGCAGGCGCCGGTCAGCAGATAACCGGTAATAGTCCAGCGCCACGCGCTGGTCGCACAGCGCCATGTTCTGCGGAATGATCGCCCGGGCCTGTTCCTCGGAAAGCGGCTCGGTAGCGATGATGTAGCTACCCGCTGGCAGCACCTTGCCGCCCAGGTTCGGGTTGAGGTCACCGATATAGGCGTTGCAGCCCAGCACCAGATTGTTGGCCCGCACCAGCCCCTGGGCCGTGTGCACCTTCACTTCAGAGCCGTAGTCGATGCGCGTTACTGCCGAGTCTTCGAACAACTGCACGCCCAGAGCCTGCGCTGCCGCCGCTTCACCCAAGGCCAGGTTGAGCGGGTGCAGGTGGCCGGAGCCCATGTCGATCAAGCCGCCGACATAACGGTTCGAACCGACCACTTCATGCATCTGTTCCGGTTGCAGCAGACGCAGCTCGTGGCGATACCCGAGGCTGCGCAGCTCGGCCGCGTCTTCGGCAAAGCCGGCCAGGTCGCGGGGCTTGTTGGCCAGGTCGCAGTACCCCCAGGTCAGGTCGCAGTTGATGGCGAACTGCTCGACCCGATGCCGCACGATCTCCACGGCTTCCAGGCCCATCAGTTTCAGCTCGCGCACGCCGTCCGCGCCGATCACGTTCTCGAACTGCTCAACGCCATGCCCCACGCCGCGAATCAGCTGGCCGCCGTTGCGTCCGCTGGCGCCCCAGCCAATCTTGTGCGCCTCGAGCAGCACCACCGAAAAGCCTTTCTGGGCCAGCTCGATGGCGGTGTTCAACCCGGAAAAACCGCCCCCCACGACGCACACATCCGCCCGCACCTCGCCGCCGAGCGGCGCAAACGCCAGAGCACTGTTGCGGGACGCCACGTAGTAGGAATTGGCGTGCTGAGGACTGTGGACCGGCTGTCGAACGCGGGCGTTCATGTGTGAAATCCTGTTTTTTATGTTTGGAAAAATTGACGCAGGATAAGCGCGGTTTCCCGGAGACGCCAAGGGGCGGTGGTAAAAAACTGCGTTCCATCGACTTGTGGCCGGTCTCGCCAGCCGGGCACGTTAAGATGTGCGTCACCTGTTCAGGATGTCCCCGATGAGCTGTACCGCCCGCAAGATAGACCACCTGCGTCGCCAGATTCCGCGTTTCGATTGCGTGCCCGGTTGCCATGATTGCTGTGGGCCGGTGACGGCCTCGTCGGAAGAGATGTCGCGGCTGCCGCGCAAGAGCGCCGCCGAGCAGGAGGCCGCGCTGGCAGAGCTGAACTGTGTGCATCTGGGGCCACAAGGCTGTCAGGTGTATGACCAGCGACCGTTGATCTGCCGCCTGTTTGGCACCACGGACAGCCTGCCCTGTCCGCGTGGGCAAGGGCCGGAGCAGAAAATCGACCCTCAGGTCGAGCGCCAGGTGCATCACCTGATCGCCAGCACCCGGCAGGTGTTGGTCTAGGCAACACTGGTGGAAAACGCTCCGCGGTTTTCCACCCTACATCGCTTCACAGCTATCAGGTGCCTGCCAGTTGCAGGCGTTCTGCTTACTCCGGCACTGGCAGCGCCAGGCTTTCCTTCACTTCTTCCATCACGATGTAGCTCTTCGACTCGCGCACATGCGGCAGCTTGAGCAGGATGTCGCCGAGCAGTTTGCGGTAGCTGGCCATTTCGTTGATGCGGGCTTTCACCAGGTAGTCGAAGTCGCCGGACACCAGGTGGCACTCCAGCACATGGGGCAGCTTGAGCACGGCGCGGCGGAAGTCTTCGAAGGTGTCGCCGGACTTGTAGTCCAGGCTGATCTCGACGAACACCAGCAGGCTGGCCTTGAGGTTCTGCGGGTTGAGGCGGGCGTGATAGCCCATGATGATGCCTTCGCGCTCCAGGCGGCGGACGCGCTCGGTGCAGGGCGTGGTCGACAGGCCGACGCGCTCGCCGAGTTCGGTGAAGCTGATGCGCCCGTCTTCCTGCAGGATGCGCAGGATGTTGCGGTCGATCTTGTCCAGTTCGCGACGGCTCTGATGCTGGGTTCGCATGGGGGATGCCCCTCCGTGAAAGCGGTTTCTGCCGAGAATTCTCTCCAAATATAGGCCTGCATATAGTGAAAAGCACTAGTGCTGGCTTCTTATACTGCGCCCATTGTCTATCGGTCGACTGGCCGGGTCGCGGCGAGGAGAAAACCATGCGGGTTCTGGTTCTGGGTAGTGGTGTGATCGGCACGGCCAGTGCGTACTATCTGGCGCGCCAGGGGTTCGAGGTGGTGGTGGTCGACCGCCAGAACGGCCCGGCCCTGGAAACCAGTTTCGCCAACGCCGGTCAGGTCTCGCCAGGCTACGCCTCGCCGTGGGCCGCGCCGGGCGTACCGCTCAAGGCCATCAAGTGGCTGCTGCAGAAGCATGCTCCGCTGGCCATCAAAGCCACCGCCGACATCGACCAGTACCTGTGGATGGCGCAGATGCTGCGCAACTGCACCGCCAGCCGCTACGCGGTGAACAAGGAACGCATGGTGCGCCTGTCCGAGTACAGCCGCGACTGCCTCGACGAGCTGCGCGCCGAAACCGGCATTGCCTATGAAGGCCGCAGCCTGGGCACCACCCAGCTGTTCCGCACCCAGGCGCAGCTGGACAACGCCGCCAAGGATATCGCTGTGCTCCAGCAGTCCGGCGTGCCCTACGAATTGCTGGATCGCGATGGCATCGCCCGGGTCGAACCGGCCCTGGCATCGGTCACCCACAAGCTGGCCGGTGCCCTGCGCTTGCCCAACGACCAGACCGGCGACTGCCAGATGTTCACCACCCAACTGGCAGACATGGCCAAGGCGCTGGGCGTGGAATTCCGTTTCGGCCAGAACATTGAACGCCTCGACCACGCCGGTGACCGCATCAATGGCGTGTGGATCGATGGCAAGCTGGAAACCGCCGACCGCTACGTGCTGGCCCTCGGCAGCTTCAGCCCGCAACTGCTCAAGCCGCTGGGCGTTCGTGCGCCGGTGTACCCGCTCAAGGGCTACTCGCTGACCGTGCCGATCACCAACGCCGACATGGCGCCGAGCTCGACCATTCTCGACGAGACCTACAAGGTCGCGATCACCCGCTTCGACAACCGCATCCGCGTCGGCGGCATGGCGGAAATCGCCGGCTTCGACCTGAGCCTGAACCCGCGTCGCCGCGAAACCCTGGAAATGATCACTGCCGATCTTTATCCACAAGGTGGCGACCTGAGCCAGGCGTCGTTCTGGACCGGCCTGCGCCCGGCGACCCCGGACGGCACGCCGATCGTGGGTGCGACCAGCTTCCGCAACCTGTTCCTGAATACCGGCCACGGCACCTTGGGCTGGACCATGGCCTGTGGCTCTGGCCGTTTCCTGGCCGACCTGATGGCCAAGAAACGCCCGCAGATCAGCGCCGAGGGCCTGGATATCTCGCGTTACTCGAGCAAGCGTGGCGACGTAGTGGGTGCCCCGCAGCCGGTGCGTACCTGATAGGCTCTGCGCCCCGTTTCGAGGAGATTTGTTATGTTGATCCAGCGCCTGCATGTGGAAAAACGCTACAGCGAAGTGGTTATCCACAACGGCACCGTTTACCTCGCCGGCCAGTTGGCCGATGACTACAGCGGCGATATCCGCCAGCAGACCCGTGAAACCCTGGCCAATATCGACCGCATGTTGGCCGAGGCCGGTACCGACAAGACCCGCATCCTGTCCGTCACCATCTACCTCAATGACATCGATGCCCACTACGAAGGGCTCAACGCCGAATACGATGCCTGGGTCGCCGAGGGTGCCGCTGCAGCCCGCGCCTGTGTCGAGGCGAAGATGTACCGGCCGGATGTGCTGGTGGAAATGATGGTCGTCGCTGCGCTCTGACAGCGCGGCAGCACCGTATCGATTTTTTTGCCCGGCCGTCCCGCCGGGCTTTTTTCTGCACGTTGCCCTGTCTGGCGTGACCAGCCGGCAGGGCATCTCAACGAAAGAGAAGTACACACGATGCGTCCCGCCCGCGCCCTGATCGATCTGCAAGCCCTGCGTCACAACTACCGTCTGGCCCGTGAGGTATCCGGTGCTCGCGCCCTGGCGGTGGTCAAGGCCGATGCCTACGGGCATGGGGCGGTGCGCTGTGCCCAGGCCCTGGACGGCGAGGCCGATGGGTTTGCCGTGGCTTGCATCGAGGAAGCCCTGCAACTGCGTGAGGCGGGCATCACGGCGCCGATTCTGCTGCTCGAGGGTTTTTTCGAAGCCGCAGAGCTGGCCCTGATCGAACAGCACCGCCTGTGGTGCGTGGTGCATTCGGCGTGGCAGCTGGAGGCCATCGAGCAGGCAACCCTGCGTGGCCCCCTTACCCTCTGGCTCAAGCTGGATTCCGGGATGCACCGCGTTGGCTTCCATCCGAGCGAATACCAGGCGGCCTACCAACGCCTGCTGCACAGCGGCAAGGTGGCCAAGATCGTCCTGATGAGCCACTTCGCCCGGGCTGACGAAATGGATTGCCCACGCAGCGATGAGCAACTTGCGGTGTTTCAGCAGGCGCGGCAGGGCCTGCTGGCGGAGATCAGCCTGCGCAACTCGCCGGCGGTGCTGGGCTGGCCGAATGTACCCAGCGACTGGGTGCGGCCGGGCATCATGCTGTACGGCGCGTCGCCCTTCGAGGCGGAGCAGTCCGAGGCCGCGCAGCTGCAACCGGTGATGACCCTGGAATCGAAGGTCATTAGCGTGCGCGATTTGCCGGCCGGGGAGCCGGTGGGTTACGGCGCCCGTTTCGTCACCGAGCGCCCGACCCGCGTGGGTGTGGTCGCCATGGGCTATGCCGACGGTTATCCCCGGCATGCGCCGACCGGCACGCCGGTGCTGATCGACGGCAAACCGAGCCGCCTCATCGGCCGTGTTTCGATGGACATGCTCACCGTGGACCTCAGTGACCTGCCCCAGGCCGGGCTGGGCAGCCACGTCGAGTTATGGGGCAAAACCATTCTCGCCAGCGAGGTGGCGGCTTGCGCCGAGACCATCCCGTACCAGCTGTTCTGCAACCTGCGTCGGGTGCCGCTGCTCTATTCCGGGGGCTGAACCAGCCGCTGGCCAGAATTTGCAACCAGTGTGTTGTAAATACTGAACGCTGTTGCCATGATACGGACACTTTTTCCGTATCTTCCCGAGGGGGACTCCAGCATTGGACGTCGGTGTTCGACTGCAATCCATTCGCAAACTGAAAGGCCTATCCCAGCGTGAACTCGCCAAGCGGGCGGGCGTCACCAACAGCACCATTTCGATGATCGAGAAGAACAGCGTCAGCCCCTCGATCAGCTCGCTGAAAAAGGTGTTGGCGGGTATCCCTATGTCCCTGGTGGAATTCTTCTCGCTGGACGTTGCCCAGGACAGTCACACCCAGGTGGTGTACCGAGCGTCCGAACTCACCGACATCCACAGTGGTGAAATCTCCATGAAGCTGGTGGGCAAGACCTTCCCGAACCGCGCCATCACCCTGCTCGACGAAACCTATCCGGCTGGCTCGGATACCGGCGACGACATGTACACCCACGAAGGCGAAGAAACGGGGCTGCTGGTCGAAGGGCGTCTCGAACTGACGGTGGGTGATGAAGTGTTCATCCTCGGGCCCGGCGACAGTTACTACTTCGAAAGCAGCAAGCCGCACCGTTTCCGCAATCCGTTCGATCAGCCGGCACGTCTGATCAGCGCGACCACGCCGGCAAACTTCTAAGTACCGCGTCGCCCCTTTCCTCGCAAAGGGGCTTTCCCCGCTGCAAACCCCGATTCGCCAACTCGTCGAGCGCGGCCTCGTAACGCCGCCGCTAGAATGCGCCGCTTTCTCTCATGGATAAGCCGACCCCGCTCGGCGTGGCAAGGAGCCCCGAAAAATGGCAGCCAGCAACAAATGGTTGATGTCCTCGTTCGCCTATTACCTGGATTTTTTCACGGTGCCGCTGTTGTTCGCGGTGGCGCTGTTACTGGGGCCGGTGCAGTTCTGGCAGATCGCGGCAGGGGTATTGATCTGAAGCTTTGTCGAATACGGCATGCACCGCTTCCTGTTCCATTCCCTTTATCGGCGTGAGCACTGGACGCATCACCTCGACGTGCTGGCCTTGATCGGCATCTCCAGCTGGAAGACGACGGCAACCTTCGCGGTGCTGCTTGCCGTGTCTCAGGCGCTGGGTCTGGCCTCCCTGCTGGGCGGTGTGATGCTGGGTTATCTGGCCTATATCTCGGTGCATTACGTCATGCACCGGCCGGAGCATCCGCTCTATCGCTTCATTCCCGGGCTGGTCAGCAACCACGACCTGCATCACCAGCGGGGCGTGGAGAAGAACTTCGGTGTTTCTTCCCCGCTTTGGGACCATGTCTTCGGCACCTATGTGCGATTGCCTGAACAGGTGATCGCCGATAGCGTCGAAGGTTGACGAAGCGCCCTTGTGCCGGCGCATCAGGGCTTTGCCGACAATAACCCTGCGACAATCTGGGTTGTTTCGGCCGGGCTGGCTTCCCGTTATACTGTCGCCCGCTCGCGAAACCGTGGCCGCGGGCGAGACTAGCCACGATGAGGGTGTATCCGTGAACCTAATTAAGAAGATGCTGGTAGCACCAGCTGCCGTATTGGCTCTGTGGGCAGCGACTGCGCAGGCCACGACCGATGAAGCGATCGCCGAGCGCCTGAAGCCGGTTGGCGACGTCTGTGTGATGGGCGAAGAGTGCAAGGGTGTCGAGTCGGTTGCTGCTTCCGCTGGTGGTGGCGCCCGTACGGCGGATGACATCATCACCAAGCACTGCGCCGCCTGCCACACCGCAGGGATCCTGGGTGCGCCGAAAATCGGCGACGCCGCTGCCTGGAAAGAGCGTGCCGACCACCAGGGCGGCCTCGACGGCATCCTGGCCAAGGCCATCACCGGCATCAACGCCATGCCGCCGAAAGGCACCTGTGCTGACTGCTCGGATGATGAGCTGCGTGAAGCCATTCAGAAAATGTCCGGTCTGTAAGGCTGCTGACATTGCCTTGAAAAAAGCCGCCTTCGGGCGGCTTTTTGCTGTGTGCGGTTTCAGTCCGTAGCCTGGGTCGAGCGAAGCGACACCCGGGACGGACTGTTCAAACGGGGCCGCTTTCAAACGGCTTTTTGCTTTTTGTGTCCGTGGGGGAGCAACGCGGCGGTCGTGTAGTCCAAACCTGCATCGAGCAGATGCGGTAAGGAGAGCCAGATGCCCACGTTGTATTCCATCGAGGACGCCATCGACCACGTGCTGCAAACCATTGAGGGCCCGATTCACCTGGGTCTTCCCCTCGGGCTTGGCAAGCCCAATCGCTGGGTCAACGCGCTGTATGCGCGTATTCGAGAACTGCCCGAGCGCCAGCTCACCATCTATACCGCGTTGTGCCTGGGGCGACCCCGGGCGAGCCAGGGGTTGCAGCAGCGCTTTCTCGATCCCTTCGTGGAGCGCGTCTACGGCGATTACCCGGAGCTGGATTTTCTCACCGACCTGCTGCGCGGCGAGTTGCCGGCCAATGTGCGGGTCGAGCAGTTCTTCCTGCAGCCGGGCAGCCTGCTCGACAACCCCCAGGCCCAGCAGGATTACATCAGCAGCAACTACAGCCACGTGGCCCGGGATCTCAACGACAAGGGCATCAACCTGATCGCCCAACTGGTCGCTCAGGACCCGCAGCAGCCCGATCACTTCAGCCTCAGTTGCAACCCGGACATCAGCCTCGACCTGCTGCCCTTGCTGGACGCACGGCGCGCGGCCGGGGAAACCGTTCTGTGCCTGGCCCAGGTGCATGATGCGCTGCCGTTCATGGAAGGGCCGGCGCGGGTGTCGCGTGACCGTTTCGATATCCTCCTGGAGGAAACCGAATACAGCACTCTGTTCTGCACACCGAATATGCCGGTTACCCAGCAGGATCACTGCATCGGCCTGCATGCCAGCACCCTGGTGCGCGATGGCGGTACGTTGCAGATCGGCATCGGTGCCATGGGTGATGCGCTGACGGCGGCGCTGCTGGCGCGGCAGGGCGACAATGACGGCTACCGTGCACTGCTGGCCGAGCTGCAAGGCGGCCGGTGGGATGCCGAGATAGCCCGCATCGGCGGGCTCGATGCCTTTGCCCAAGGGCTTTACGGCTGCAGTGAAATGTTCGTCAGTGGCCTGCTGGCCCTGGCCGAGGCCGGTGTGCTGCGGCGCCGGGTCTACCCCGAGCTGGCGGTGCAGCAACTGGCGACGGCAGGTGCGTTGGATGGAGAAGGGCGGCTGACCAGCGTCCAGTCCCTGCTGAATGCGGGCGTTCCCGATCACCTGGATGCGGCCACCCTGGGCTGGCTGCAAGAGAGTGGCCTGTTGGCCGATACGCTGCGCCTGGACGGTGGGCGGCTGGTGCTGCCCGATGGCCAACGCCTGCCGGCGGACCTGCGTGACCCCACGACCCAGGTCGGCCTGCAGGATTTTCTCGGTATGGCGAGCGAGGGGGTCGTGCTGCATGGCGGGTTCTTTCTCGGCCCTGAAGTGTTCTACCAGCGCTTGAGCGAACTGAGCCGCGAGCAACTGGCGCGCTTCGCCATGACCGGCATTCGCTTCATCAACGAGCTGCACCACGACGAAGCCCTCAAGCGCCTGCATCGCCGGGAGGCGCGTTTCATCAACAGCATTTTTACCGTAACCCTGCTGGGCGCGGCGGTGGCCGACCAGCTGGAAGACGGGCGGGTGCTCAGTGGCGTGGGCGGTCAGTACAACTTTGTCGCCCAGGCCCATGCGCTGGACGACGCCCGCTCGATCCTGCTGCTGCGCAGTTGGCGCGAAGTGGATGGGCACGTCAGCTCGAACATTGTCTGGGACTACGGCCACGTGACTATTCCGCGGCACCTGCGCGACATCGTGATCACCGAGTACGGCATCGCCGACCTGCGCGGCAAGACCGATGCCCAGGTGGTGGAGGCCTTGCTGAATATCTGCGACTCACGCTTCCAGCCACAGTTGATCGAGCGCGCGCAGCAGGCCGGCAAGCTGCCCGGCAACTTCCAGCTCGATCCGCGGTTCTGCGACAACCTGCCGGAGCGCTTGCAGCAGCTGGAAGCGAAGCACGGCGCGCTGTTCACCGAATACCCGCTGGGCAGCGATTTCAATCGTGAGGAGCGTGATCTGTTGCGCGCGCTCACCTGGCTCAAGCGACGGTTCAAACTCACCGAAATGCTCGAGCTGGGCAAGGCCGCGCTGGATGCGCCAAAGCCCGAGGTGTTTCCTCGGCACCTGGCGCGCATGGGGCTGGAAAATCCGGATGGGCTGCGTGAGGAGTTCTACCAGCGGCTGGTGCTGGCAGGCCTGCAGGCGACTACCCAGGGGTAGTCGCGGGCTCAGTCGTGGAAGCTGACCTGGCCGTCCTGCAGCGAGCGGATGCGCGCCAGGGACTCGACGCGGTAGCCTTGGGCGTCCAGTTCGGCGCGGCCGCTCTGGAAGGATTTTTCGATCACCACGCCGATACCGGCGATGCTGGCGCCGGCCTGGCCGATCAGGTCGATCAGGGCCTTGGCGGCGTGGCCGTTGGCGAGAAAGTCATCGACCAGCAGCACGTGATCCTTGGCGGACAGGTGCTTAGCGGAAATGGCCAGGGTGCTTTCGGTCTGCTTGGTGAAGGAGTACACCTTGGAGATGTACAGGTTGTCCTTCAGCGTCAGCGACTGGTATTTGCGGGCGAAGATCACCGGGACGCCCAGCTCCAGGCCGGCCATGACCGCCGGGGCGATGCCCGAAGCCTCGATGGTGACGATCTTGGTGATGCCCTGGCCGGCGAAGCGCTGGGCGAACTCGTGACCGATCTGCTGCATCAGCAGCGGGTCGATCTGATGGTTGAGAAAGGCATCGACCTTGAGTACCTGCTCCGAGAGCACGGTTCCTTCGTCGCGAATTTTCTGTTTCAACGATTCCACGGTCGCTTCCCTCTGGGCTCAAGCGCAAAGCGGGGCATTTTCCCTCAAAATGCTGCGCACTTGTAGTGAAACCGTCGTGCGATCCGATGTAACGCCGGTGTGTACCCGACACAACGAGCGCCATTGCGCTGCCATGCGGCCGGGCGGTGGCTGACGAGACCAAGCAGGAGTATTGCCATGAACGAAACGCCGCCAACCCGCGCCCAGCTTGACGTCTTGCCCGGGGCGGTACTGGTCGAGTTCGGTGCTGCCTACTGCGGGCATTGCCAGCGTGCCGAGCCGTTGATAGCGGCGGCGTTGCGGCCGTACGGTGCGCGCATTCGTCACATCCGCATCGAGGACGGACCGGGCAAACGCCTGGGCCGTACGTCGGCGTCAAGCTGTGGCCGACGCTGATCGTGCTGCGCGATGGTCAGGAGATCGCGCGGCGGGTGCGGCCGCTGTCTGCGGATGACATCGCCCAGGCCCTGGCCCAGCTGGATACAGCGCCGTAGCCGGCGCTGTCAGGCGTTCTTGTTGAGGCGCCGCAGAATGTCTTTCGGGATGCCCCGGGTATCCATCGGCAACGGGTTAGGCGCCGGCTCCAGGCCATGTTCGTACAGCCAGTTGAGGGTGAATTCGCGCAGTTTGCCGAGTTCGAAGGTGTGCCACTGCTCCTGCAACTGCGGAAAGTGATCCAGCTCATAGTCGAACGTGCGCAACGGTTTGCGCCCTGCCAGGGCGGTGCTGAGCAGGGGATGGGCTGCCACGTCGTCAAGGGTGAACAGGAACGCCTCACGCAGGGCCACACGTTCCTCGGTGTCCAGGCAGGGAATCTCCGCGTAGCGCTCGGGCTCGAGTTCCACCTGCTGGCGGATTTCGCTGTCCTGATCGCCGGGCGGCAGGACCGTTACGCTGCCTGTTTCCAGGTCGAGCACGGCCTCCACCGGTTCGCGGTTGTTGATCAGCGTTGCCAGTACGTCGATATCGAGACTCAGCGTGCGCATGGTGTCATCCCTCCTCACTGCGGCCATGGCGGCTACTGCCTGTGACCGCGAAAACCGGTGCGGGTGCACTCAGCGCTTGAGCATGGCCCGCATGTTCGCCAGCGCGTCATTGCCGCGGGCGGCCTTGACCTCCACGGGCGCTTCTTCCTGACCTTCCCACACCAGGTCTTCCTGGGGCAACTCGTCGAGGAAGCGGCTGGGCGAGCATTCGATGATTTCGCCGTACTGTTTGCGCTTGGCGGCAAAGGTCAGCGCCAGGTTGCGCTTGGCCCGGGTGATACCGACGTAGGCCAGGCGCCGCTCTTCCTCGATGGTGTCGGCCTCGATGCTGGAGCGGTGCGGCAGGATCTCTTCTTCGAAACCGATGATGTACACCGAGGGGAATTCCAGGCCCTTGGAGGCGTGCATGGTCATCATCTGCACGCCGTCGGCGCCTTCTTCCTCTTCCTGCTGGCGTTCGAGCATGTCGCGCAGCACCAGCTTGCCGATGGCGTCCTCGATGGTCATGTCGCCGTCTTCGTCGCGCTCCAGGGTGCCTTTCAGCGCTTCGACAAGGAACCAGACGTTGCCCATGCGCGCCTCGGCCACCTTGTCGCTGGAGGCGTTCTGGCGTAGCCAGTTCTCGTAGTCGATATCCATCACCATGCTGCGGATGGCGGCGATCGGGTCGTTCTGCGCGCACTCCTGGCGCACACGATCCATCCATTTGGTGAAGCGCTGCAGGCGTTCGGTGAAGCGCGCGTCGAGGTGTTCGCCGAGACCGATCTCGCCGGCTGCCGCGTACATGCTGATCTTGCGTTCGCTGGCATAGTTGCCGAGCTTTTCCAGAGTGGTCGAGCCGATCTCGCGGCGCGGCACGTTGATCACCCGCAGGAAGGCGTTGTCGTCGTCCGGGTTGACCAGCAGGCGGAAGTAGCTCATCAGGTCCTTCACTTCCTGGCGGGCGAAGAAGCTGGTGCCGCCGGACAGGCGATAGGGAATCTGATGGTGCTGCAGCTTCAGCTCCATCAGCTTGGCCTGGTAGTTGCCGCGATAGAGGATGGCGAAATCGCTGTAAGGGCGGCCGGTGCGCAGGTGCTCGGTAAGAATTTCCAGGGCCACGCGCTCGCACTCGGCATCTTCATTGCGGGTGCGGATCACGCGGATCGGATCGCCATGGCCCATCTCCGACCACAGCTGCTTCTCGAACACGTGCGGGTTGTTGGCGATCAGCACGTTGGCGCACTTTAGGATGCGGCTGGTGGAGCGGTAGTTCTGCTCCAGCATCACCACCTTCAGCGAGGGGTAGTCCTCTTTCAGCAGCATCAGGTTTTCCGGGCGCGCGCCACGCCAGGCGTAGATCGACTGGTCGTCGTCGCCGACCACGGTGAACTGGTTGCGCATGCCCACCAGCATCTTCACCAGCAGATACTGGCTGGCGTTGGTGTCCTGGTATTCGTCAACCAGCAGGTAACGGATGCGGTTCTGCCACTTTTCCAGAATGTCGGCGTGTTCCTGGAACAGTTTCACCGGCAGCAGGATCAGGTCGTTGAAATCCACCGCGTTGTACGCCTTGAGCGTGCGCTGGTAGTGCAGGTAGACGATGGCGGCAGTCTGCTCTTTGGGGTTGCGTGCGCCCGCCAGTGCCTCGTCGGGCAGGATCAGGTCGTTCTTCCAGCTGTCGATGTAGTTCTTGACCTCGTCGGCACCGTCATCGCCGGAATACTCCTTCTGCATGATGTCGGTGAGCAGCGCCTTGATGTCGCCGTCGTCGAAGATCGAGAAGCCGGGCTTGTAGCCCAGGCGCGCGTATTCCTTGCGGATGATGTTCATGCCCAGGTTGTGGAAGGTCGACACCGTCAGGCCACGGGCCTCGGGGCCCTTGAGCAGCGTGCCGACGCGCTCCTTCATTTCCCGTGCGGCCTTGTTGGTGAACGTCATGGCGACGATGTGCCGCGCCTGGATGCCGCAGTTCTGCACGAGGTGGGCGATCTTGCGGGTGATCACGCTGGTCTTGCCGGAGCCTGCGCCGGCGAGCACCAAAAGAGGGCCGCCGACATAGTTCACGGCTTCCTGCTGCCGGGGATTCAGTCGGGACATTGCTACAACACCTGGGGAAAGAGGGCGCGCATTTTAGCAGGACCGGACGGTTGTGCCTCGACTCTCTGGTATTGGCTGACGGCGTGCGCTCCCGCCGCAGGCCGGTTTGGCCGCGGACTGTGAACCAGTACCCGGTGAACACTTGCCGGTTAGTCGTCTTTGGCGCAGGATGCGCGACGATAGCGACCGGATCTACACGATTAGACGCCGATAACGGCGCAGAAACACGGTTTGCTCATCATCTTGTTGTTGGTGGCCTGGGGAGGTTGCTTGTCCGCGCTCGTCGAACCCTTGCGGTTGGTGCTGCTCGCTGAAACATCGGAGTGGCCCGAGCTATTGCGTGAGCGCTTGAGTGCGTTGGGCAGCCTGTTCCCGCTGATTACCGCGCCGTCGTGGGAAGCGGCCAGCACCCTGTTCGATGGCCAGCGCGATGGCGTGTTGCTGACCACCCCCGCCTGCCAGCCGGCCCAGGGCACCTGCCCGTTGCCGACAATCCTGTTGCTGGAAGAAGAACCTGGCAACGCGCCCGCCGATGTCAGCGACTGGCTGGTGCGCGGCAGCCTTACCGATGACGTGCTGCGCCGTAGCCTGCGTTATGTCCGCGAGCAGGGCAGCCTCAAAGAAACCCTGCACCGACTGGCCGAGCAGGATGCCCTCACCGGCATCGCCAACCGCCAGGGCTTCCAGACCCTGCTGGCCGGGCGCCTGGCCGAGTGCGAAGGGCGTGGCCTGACCCTGGGTCATCTGGATCTGGACAACTTCCGCCATGCCAACGACGCGCTGGGTTACCAGGCCGGCGACCGCCTGATCCTGCAAGTGGTATCGCGCCTGAAGGCGCAACTGCGCTCGGGCGAGCAACTGGCGCGGCTGGGCAGCGACGAATTCGCCCTGCTGATCGATACCCGCCGCGATCCGCGCCGGGTCGAACAACTGGCCGAGCGCATTACCGAATCCCTGGCAGAACCCTACTGGATCGATGGCGAAAGCCTGCTGCTGGGCTGCAGCCTTGGCCTGGCCCACGCCCGTCCTGATGTAGGCGCCGACCCGCTGATGTGGCATGCGCACATCGCCATGCAGCAAGCCAAGAGTCAGCAGGGGTGCACCTTTCACATTTACGACGAGCGCACCAACCGCAGCGCCCGCAGCCAGGCTGACCTGGAAGGCGAATTGCGCCGTGCCCTGCGTCGCGACGAGCTGGAGCTGCATTACCAGCCGCGCCTGTGCCTGAAGACGGGGCGCATCGTCGGCCTGGAGGCGCTGGTGCGCTGGCAGCACGCCGAGCGCGGCTTGCTGACCCCCAACGAATTCGTGCCGCTGGCCGAAGAAAGCGGGCTGATCGTGCCGCTCGGCTATTGGGTGATTTCCCGCGCGTTGCGCGACATGCAATGGCTGCGCGGCCGTGGTCTGCCGCCCCTGCACATGGCGGTCAACCTGTCGTTCCGCCAGTTCCAGGACAGCCAGCTGTTGTCCACGCTCAGTCGCCTGATCGAGGAGCGCGGCGTCGATGCGCAGTGGCTGGAGTTCGAACTGACGGAAACCGCCGTGATGCGCCGCAGCGATCAGGTGCAACAGACCATGCTGGCCCTGGGGCAGCTCGGTGTGCGCTTTTCCCTGGATGACTTCGGCACCGGCTTTTCGTCGTTCGTGCACCTCAACAGCCTGCCGATCACCCTGTTGAAAATCGACAAGAGCTTCGTTGGCGGCATGGATGAGCGTCAGGAGAACCGCCAGCTGGTGCGGGCCATGATCAACCTGGCGCACAACCTCAACCTGGAAGTGGTGGCCGAGGGCGTCGAGACCCCCGAGCAGTTGGGGCTGTTGCGCCAGTTCGGCTGCGACCAGGTGCAGGGTTACCTGATCAGCAAGGCCATCCCGCTCAACGAGCTGGCGCGTTTCCTGGTGTTCGGCATGCGCCAGCCGCTGGTCAACGGTACCGGCGCACCCTTGTAGCGTCTCTGCGGTTTAGCCGAGAGGCGACACGCTGGTCTGGGCCGCTTGCGGCCGGGTCGGCATCAGGCGCGAAATCTTCCATTCGAAGCCCAGCACCAGGCCGGTCGCCGTCACGGCCAGGCCTGCCGCCAGCCCCCACCAGATACCGTGCGCGCCCCATCCCAGCGGGAAGGCGAACAGCCAGGCCAGCGGCGCGCCGACACACCAGTAGCCTGCCAGGCCGATCAGCAGGGTGGTCCTGCCATCGTTCAACCCTCGGATCGCGCCCATGGCGATGCTTTGCAGGCCGTCGAACAACTCGAACCAGGCGGCGATCGCCAGCAGGCTCACGGCCAGGGTGACGATCCCGGCGAAGGCCGGGTCATGGCGATCGAGGAACAGGCCGATGATCCATTCCGGCAGCAGCCAGAACAGCAGGGCGAACAGCAGCATCAGCGCTGCACCCAGGGCCATGCCCAGTTGCGCGCTCAGGCGCGACAGGTGCAGGCGCTCGGCGCCGTAGTGCAGGCCGACACGGAAGGTCACCGCGTAGGACAGCCCCTGCGGCACGATGAATGCCAGCGCCACCGTCTGCATGGCGATCTGGTGTGCCGCCAGTTGCACGCTGCCCAGTGCGCCCATGCACAGGGTGGCGAAGGTGAACAGGCCCTGTTCCGCCGCGTAGGTGCCGCCGATCGGCAGGCCCAGGCGCAGCAGCGCCCGCATCTCCGCGCGCTGCGGGCGGCCCAGGCCACTGCGCAGCCCGTAGGTGCGGTAGGTGGGGGCGAGCAGGATGTACAGCCCCAACGCCAGCGCCATGCTGGTGCTGACCAGGGCGGTGGTCATGCCGATGCCACCCAGGCCCAGGCTCGGCAAGCCGAACCAGCCTTTGATCAGGGCGTAATTGATGACGAAGTTGGCGACGGTGCCGACAATGCTGATGGCCATCACCGGGCCGGGGTGGCCGATGGCGCTGGTAAAACCCCGCAGCGCCATGAAGCACAGGTAACCAGGCAGGGCCAGCGACAGCGGGCGGAGAAAGTCCATGGCCTGGCTGGCGGCGCCCGGGTCCTGGCCCAGGTGCGGCAGCAGGGGGCCGAGGGTGTTGAGGCACAGGGCGCTGGCGATGCCCAGCAGCAGGGCCAGCCACAGGCCGTTGCGGATCAGGCGCGAGACGCCTGCGGGATTGCCGGCGCCATGGCGGATCGCAATGAGGCTGCCCACGGCGGCAATCACCCCGGTGCAGAAGATCGAGAAGATGAAGTAGCAGGTCGCGCCCAGCGCACCGCCTGCCAGCTGAGCGGGGCCGAGCATGGCCATCATCAGCGTGTCGGTGAAGATCATCAGCGCATGGGCCAGCTGCGCGGAGACCAGCGGGCCCGCCAGCCGCAGGAGGGCGCCCAGCTCGTGACCAAGGGAGTTCTTCATGATGAGTCAAACTTTGGTAGGGTAGGCATCCCCATACTGTCCTGGGATGCGGAAGTGCCGCTATTCTCTGGCCTTGATCAGCCTTCCACAAAAGGAAAATAGCGATGCCATGCATGACTAAAACTCATGACTTGAGCCTGTGAACCGCCATTTGCCGCCGCTCTATGCCCTGCGTGCGTTCGAGGCCGCGGCGCGGCACGCCTCCTTTACCCGGGCGGCGGAAGAGCTGGCGATCACCCAGAGCGCGGTGAGTCGCCATGTCCGTACCCTGGAGGAACACTTCGGCTGCCGCTTTTTCGAGCGTCGTGGTCGTACCCTGCAGCTGACGGAGACCGCACGCCTGCTGTTGCCGGGGCTGCGAGAAGGCTTCGACTCCCTGGAGCGGGCCTGCACCACCCTGCGGGTCGACGACACAACCCTGCGCCTGAAGGCGCCTTCGACCCTGACCATGCGCTGGCTGCTGTCCCGTCTGTCGCGCTTTCGATTGCAGAACAGCGATCTCGAGGTGCAACTGACCAGCGCCTGGATGGATGTGGACGAGGTGGATTTCCAGCGCGAGCCGTTCGATTGCGCGGTCCTGCTGAGCGAAGGCGGCTTCGGCGACGATTGGGACAGCGAAAAGCTGTTCGATGAGTGGCTGATCCCGGTCTGTGCACCTGAGGCCGTGCCTGATGAGCCCTGGGACCTCGCCCGTCTGCAGGGGGCGGAGCTGCTGCACCCGACGCCGGACCGGCGCGATTGGCGGCGGTGGTTGCAGGCCATGGGCCTTGCGGAGCAGGTGCCGCTAAAGGGCGGGCAGGTGTTCGACACCCTGGAGCTGGGGATTGTCGCGGCGGCGCGGGGTTACGGGGTGTCCATCGGCGACCTAGTGATGGTGGCCGAAGACGTCGCCCAGGGGCGGCTCGGCTTGCCCTGGCCCACGGCGGTGCTCAGCGGCGCCAGCTACTATCTGGTATGGCCCAAGGGGCGTCGTGGTCAGGAGCGTGTGCGGCGCTTGCGGGACTTTCTAATGGGGGAGGTCGCGGCGATGAAAATGCCGGATGTGGCGCTTTTCAGGGGCGAAAATGTAACAAAGTTACAAAAAGCCGACGAAATGATATCACTTTGATACGCCGGCCATTGACCTAGCGAGTCGCTCAAGTATTCTCCCCGGCCGCCGACAGATTGGTCAGGCCAATCTGGACTTTTTCGGCTTTATATCTGCCATTTCGTGCCCCCCGGAGAGACGAATGACAACCCCCCGTTCCCGCATTGCCTGGCAACTGGCAACCGCCCTTGCCCTGGTGCTGGTCGTGCTGATCAGCGTCAGCACGCTATTTGCCCTGCGCTCGCTGAACCAGTCCAACCTGGTGACCCGACAAGAGCACCTGGGCAGTGAGGCCCGCCTGCTTGCCGACCAGCTGAGCACCTTCCACAGCAGCCTGCGCGACAGCACCCAGCGCCTGGCCGGTCTGTTCGAGCGCCGTTTCAGCAGCGGGCTGAATGTCAGCAGCGAGCGGGTATCGGTGGCTGGCGTGCAAGCGCCGGTGTTGTCTCTGGGTTCTGCGGCGCTGAACAACGATTTCGCCGAAGTGGACGAATTCCAGCGCCTGACTGCCGGCGTGGCGACGATTTTCGTGCGTGATGGCGATGACTTCATCCGCATCAGCACCTCGGTGGAAAAACCCGACGGCACCCGTGCCATCGGCACCGTGCTGGACCGCAACGGCCCGGCGTATCCCAAAGTGATCGGCGGTGAAAGCTATGTAGGCCGGGCGTTCCTGTTCGAGCGCTTCTACATGACCCAGTACACGCCGGTGCGCGATTCCAGCGGCCGCGTGTTCGCCGTGCTGTTCGTCGGCTTCGACTACACCGACGCGCAGAACACCCAGTTCGACAACCTCAAGCGCTTCCGTATCGGACAGACGGGTTCCCTTGCCCTGCTCGATGACCAGGGCAAGTGGCTGGTGCCGCCAGCAGGCGCCCGTCAACCGGAGCAGATCGCCGGCAAACTGGGCAAGGTGCTGGAAGAGCCGGGGCACGGCGCTTTCTGGAGCGACGGCGTCGATGAGTTCTTCAGCGTGGCCATGCCATTCGCAGGCGGCCCCTGGCAGGTGCTGGCGAGCATGCCGCGCACGGAAATCCAGGCGGTGACCTGGCACGTGGGCAGCCAACTGGCCCTCGGCAGCCTGCTGACCCTGATGCTGGCGGTGGCCGCCGTGATCTGGCTGCTGCGTCGCAAGCTGCGCCCACTGGGTGACCTGGTGGCACAGGCACAAGCGCTGGGCGCTGGTGACCTGAGTGCCCGCCTCAACGTGACCAGCAACGATGAAATCGGCGAGCTGGCGCGCAACTTCAACCAGATGGGCGAAGCCCTGTCGACCATGGTCTCGCGCATTCGCAGCGCAGCGCACAACGTCAGCAGCCGGGCTCAGGCCCTGTCCGGGCTGGCCAGCGGCGCCTACGAAGGCATCGAGCAGCAGTCCGGCGAGATCAGCAGCATGGCCGGCGCGGTGGAGGAATTCAGTGCGACGTCGTCGAACATCGCCGACAACATGCGCAACACCGAGCGCCTTGCCAGCGACAACGCCCAGCAGACCCGCATCGGCCGCACTTCCATGGAAGAAGCGTCGAGTGCCCTGGGCCAGATCGCCAACTCGCTGAATGGTACGGCCGATGTGGTCAACACTCTGGGCCAGCGTTCGCAGGAGATCGGCGGCATTGTCAGTGTGATCACCTCGATTGCCGACCAGACCAACCTGCTGGCGCTCAACGCCGCCATCGAGGCTGCCCGTGCCGGCGAGCAGGGCCGTGGTTTCGCGGTGGTTGCCGACGAGGTGCGCAGCCTGGCGGGCCGTACCCGTGAGGCCACCAACGAGATTTCCAGCATGATCGCCAGCATCCAGGGCGAAACCAGCAGTGCGATCAGCACCATGGAGCAAGGCCAGGCGCTGATGCAGGACGGCCTGCAACGCAACGCCAAGGTGGCCGCTGCGCTGGAGCAGATCGCCGAGCAGACCAACTCCGCCGGTGAGCAGTTCGCGGCGATCACCACCGCGACCAGCGAGCAGAGCAGCACCGCCACCCTGCTCAGCAGCAACCTGCAGAGCATTGCCCTGGCCAACAGCGAGCAGCGTGAAGTGGTGGCCAACCTGGCCCAGACCGCGCGCGAACTCGACCAGCTGGCCGATGAGCTGCGGCAGGAAGTCGGGCGCTTCCAGTAAAACCGGCCGGGCACCCGATACGGATCGGGTGCCCGGTCAGCTGCGCCGCGCAATGCGGCGCAGGTGATGGCGAGGCTTAGCGCGTCATGTGCAGGAAGTGCATGTGGCGCTCGTACTGGTCGAGAATGTCGCCGATCACTTCTTCGCGGTTCCAACCCATGACGTCGTAGTCCTGGCCACCTTCATCGAGGTGCACCTCGGCGCGGAAGTATTTGCGTTCCTCGCTGGTGTCGTCGCGGGTATCGCGC
Organism: Pseudomonas sp.; assembly: GCA_050282285.1. Lineage (GTDB taxonomy): Bacteria > Pseudomonadota > Gammaproteobacteria > Pseudomonadales > Pseudomonadaceae > Aquipseudomonas. The sequence goes on along the minus strand of JBLZZJ010000064.1, from coordinate 57,010 downwards.
ATCACGAAGCTGGGCTGGATCAGCGCACGCGGGCGTACCAGGTAGTGGAAGTCCGCCTCGTTGCCGTGACTGACCGACAGCCTCACGTGGCCATCCTCACCGCTCTCGACGCTCGCTTCGCGGCCCTGCTTGCGCAGTTCTTCAGCCACCTGCTGACAGGCCGGCAACACGGTTTCGGCGATGAAGCGGTTCACATGGGAACGGCGCGGCAGCATGACCATGCTGCGCAGGCGACGCTGCCAGCCACCCTGGCTGGTACCGCCGCGCGAGCTGAGCGAGACCTGCTCGCGCAGGCCGCGTTTGGCTGCATCCAGCTGCAAGGCCCGCAGCAGGCCCCACATCGACGCCAGCAGGGCCACGACGAAGGGCAGGGCGCTGGCGATGGTGGCGGTCTGCAGCGCTTTCAGGCCGTCGGCCAGCAGCAGTGAGGTGGCCACCACGGCCATCAGCACGGCCCAGAAAATGCGCTGCCAGACCGGCGTCTGGTCCTTGCCGCCGGAGGCGAGCATGTCCACCACCATGGCACCGGAGTCCGCCGAGGTGACGAAGAACACCACGATCATCAGCACCGCGATCTGCGACAGGATCATCGAGAACGGGAAGTGCTCGAGAAAGGCGAACAGCGCCAGGGAGCTGTCCTGGTTCACCGCTTCGGCCAGTTCGGTGACCCCGTCGACCAGGATCATGTGGATCGCCGTGTCACCGAACACGGTCATCCACAGCAGGGTGAAGCCGGCCGGTACCACCAGCACGCCGCTGATGAACTGGCGAATGGTGCGACCCCGGGAAATTCGCGCGATGAACAGGCCGACGAAGGGCGACCACGACAGCCACCAGCCCCAGTAGAAGAGGGTCCAGCCACCGATCCAGTCGGTCGGCTCGTAGGCGTAGAGGTTGAAGGTCTTGCTGACGATCTCCGACAGATAGCCGCCGGTGTTCTGCACGAAGGTCTGCAGGATGAACACGGTCGGCCCGAGTACCAGCACGATCAGCAGCAGGCCCACGGCCAGAATCATGTTCAGCTCGGACAGGCGGCGAATGCCCTTGTCCAGCCCGCTGACCACGGAAATGGTGGCCAGCAGCATGGTGAAGATCAGCAGGCCGATCTGCACCGTGGTGGTGGTGGGCAGGCCGTACAGGTGATTGAGGCCGGTGTTGATCTGCAGCACGCCATAGCCCAGCGAGGTGGCGACGCCGAGGACCGTGCCGATCACCGCGAAGATATCCACCGCGTGGCCGATGGGACCGTAGATGCGGTCGCCGATCAGCGGGTAGAGGGCGGAGCGCAGGGTCAGCGGCAGGTTATGCCGATAGCTGAAGTACGCCAGGATCAGCGCGACGATGGCGTAGATCGCCCAGGCATGCAGGCCCCAGTGGAAGAAGGTCAGCTTCATCGCTTCCTTGGCGGCCGTCACTGTCTGCGGGTCGCCCACGGGTGGAGCGATGAAGTGCATCACCGGCTCGGCCACGCCGAAGAACATCAGGCCGATGCCCATGCCGGCGCAGAACAGCATGGAGAACCAGGTGGTGTTGTTGTATTCGGGTTCGCTGTGGTCGGGGCCGAGCTTGATGTCGCCGTAGCGGCTGACGGCCAGGAACACGGTGAAGAGAAGGATCAGGGCGACGGCCAGCACGTAGACCCAACTGGCGTTCTCGATGATCCACGCCTGGGTGGCGCCGAACACGAGCTGAGCATTGTCTTTGAAGGCTGTGCTGTAGATCACCAGGCAGGCGATCAGGAACGTGGACCCGAAAAATACGGGTGGATTGAGGGTGGATCGCGAAGACAGAGGTGCCTCCATTGGCTGGCTCTCCTTGGTCTGAGTCATTCCACTTCACGCTGTTCACGGTAAGCCTAGGCCATATCGTGGGGCGGGAAGGAGCGTGTGCGACTCTCGGTTTATCGGATGTTCGTCAAGGGCGGTAGGCGCGCAAGTGTAGCACTGGTTGATAGATTGGATCTTTTCAGGTTGATCTATCGATAGTTTTTACGGTGATTGGTTCCCTCGTGTCGGCGTGTTCCAGGGGCGAGCCTTCCTAGAGATTGGTGCGGTACTGCAGGGCTTCGGCCAGGTGCTGCCGGGTTATCTGGGGTTGCGCCTGGAGGTCGGCCAGGGTGCGGGCGACCTTCAGCACCCGGTGTGCCGAACGCAAGGACAGAGCCAGGCGTTCGCACGCGTTTTCCAGCCACTGTTGGTCGCTGAGAGCGAGCGTACAGTGCGTGCGCAGCCCGGGCAGGTCGAGAAACGCATTGGCCATGCCTTGACGCGCCACCTGGATGCGCCGGGCCGCTGCGACCCGGGCGGCGGCCGAGGCGGTGTCGTCGCCGGCCAGTGTCGGTGCATTCAGGCTGGTGGTTTCGCGGGCGACGGTGACGTGCAGGTCGATGCGGTCCAGCAGCGGGCCGGAGAGCTTCCCCCGGTAGCGCTGGATCTGCTCCGTGGAGCACCGGCAGCGGCCGCTGGGGTCCCCGAGAAAGCCACAGGGACAGGGATTCATGGCCGCCACCAACTGGAACCGCGCCGGAAAACGTACCTTGTCGCGGGCCCGCGCGATGACGATGTGTCCGCTTTCCAGGGGCTCGCGCAAGACCTCCAGAACCTTGCGGTCGAACTCGGGGAGCTCGTCCAAAAACAGAATTCCGTGGTGCGCCAATGTAATTTCACCTGGCTGCGGGCGACTGCCTCCTCCTACCAACGCCGGCCCGGAAGCGCTGTGGTGCGGATTTCGAAACGGTCGCTGCGGCCAGGCCTGCAGCGGCGCATGGCTGGCCACGGACTGGATGGCGGCCACCTGCAAGGCCTCCTGTTCGTCCAGCGCAGGCAGCAAGCCCGGCAGGCGGCTGGCCAGCAAGGTCTTGCCGGTGCCCGGCGGGCCGGTGAACAAGAGATTGTGCGAGCCGGCCGCCGCGACCAGCAGTGCATGCTTGGCGGCGGCCTGTCCCTGGACCTCGGCGAGGTCGGGGTAGGGATGCACCTGTCGCAGCAGCCCCTGGGCCTGGTAGGGCGAAAGGGCGGTGTGGCCATTCAGGTGCGCAGCCAGTTCGAGCAGGTGCCCGACGGCGATCACGGTCAGCCCGGACGCCAGGCTGGCCTCCTCGGCATTTTCCCTGGGCACCACTAAGGTGCGTCCGGCATCGCGCGCGGCCAATGCGGCGGGCAATACGCCGCGTATCGGCCGAATGGCGCCTGAGAGGGCGAGCTCACCCAGGCATTCAAGCTGTTCGAGGGCGACAATCGGCACCTGGCCGCTGGCGGCGAGAATGCCCAGGGCAATGGCCAGGTCGAAGCGTCCACCATCTTTAGGCAGGTCCGCCGGGGCGAGGCTGAGGGTGATGCGGCGCTGCGGGAATTCGAACGCGCAGTTGAGGATCGCGCTGCGCACGCGGTCCTTGCTCTCTTTTACAGCGGCTTCCGGCAGGCCCACCAGCGCAAGGGATGGCAGGCCGTTGGCCAGGTGAGCTTCAACGGTGACAGCAGGCGCCTCGATACCGACTTGGGCGCGGCTGTGGACTATGGCCAGGGACATCGATCACTCCTTTGATCGTGTGCTGTCGCGTCCTGCGACAGGGTGGTGCGGTTACTCGGTCGGCGGCGGGGTGCGGGCTTCCAGTTCGGCGACCTTGGCTTCCAGAGCCTCCAGGCGGGCACGGGTGCGGGCCAGGACAACCATCTGGCTGTCAAATTCTTCCCGGCTGACCAGGTCGAGTTTGCTGAATGCACTTTGCAGCAGGGCTTTGAATTGCGCCTCGAACTCGCCACGGGGCAGCGGTGTATCGCCGCTGAACAGGCGGGAAGCGTGGGCGCCTAGGGCGTCGAGAAAGGCTTTGGGCGGCAGCATGGCGGGGTTCCGATAGTAGACCGGCGGCAGTGTAACACGCCCGTTTTTGCCGCCCTGGTGTTCGCGGCTGCACGGTTTTCGCGCGCTGCAGTATCGGGCAATGCACTGTTTTTGTGCGTTGTCGCCGGTGCAAACCGATCCCCACGCGTGCTCATCGCCGGTAACGCCATGAAACACGGTGCTTTTCACTGGTTGGCAAGCTTTCTGCTTTAGCGCTTGTGAGACATGCACCGATGCAGTTCTCGGTGCGACAGGCGAAGCGGGGGAGTGTTTCGTCGGAGCGATTGGCCGGTATCGGTGCCGTTGAGCCAGGGCAACGATGCATTACAAAAGCCAGACACTGCGCTTAGACTTGAATCGGGTTCGATATTCCTGGGGCAAGTCCACCTTACACGGGAGAAAGTTACATGAAGCTAGTCACTGCCATCATCAAGCCGTTCAAGCTGGACGACGTACGTGAGTCCCTGTCGGAGATCGGCGTGCAGGGCATTACCGTCACCGAAGTCAAAGGCTTCGGTCGTCAGAAGGGCCACACCGAGCTGTACCGCGGCGCGGAATACGTGGTCGATTTCCTGCCCAAAGTGAAGATCGACGTAGCGATTGCGGATGACCAGCTGGATCGCGTTATCGAGGCGATCACCAAGGCTGCCAACACCGGCAAGATCGGCGACGGCAAGATTTTCGTCGTCAATCTGGAACAGGCTATCCGCATCCGTACCGGCGAAACCGATACCGACGCGATCTAACCCAAGCCACCGAACCCCACGCCCCAGGAGTTAAACCATGACTCTGCGAAAAATCGCAGGGCTAGGAGCCCTTTTGTCCCTCGTTTCGCCAGGCCTGGCCCTGGCTGACGAAGCTGTTTTGAACAGCGGCGATACAGCATGGATGCTGACAGCCACTGCTTTGGTGCTGTTCATGACCATTCCCGGTCTGGCGCTGTTCTACGCCGGCATGGTTCGTTCGAAGAACGTTCTGTCGGTGATGATGCAGTGTTTCGCCATCACCGGCGTCATGAGCATCGTCTGGTTCGTCTACGGCTACAGCCTGGCGTTCGATACGACGGGAATGGAAGCTGGCGTTACCAACTTCAGTTCCTTCGTCGGTGGTTTCGGCAACCTGTTCCTCGGCAACCTGACCAAGGAATCCCTGGTTGGCGCGTTCCCGGAAAGTGTCTTCATCACCTTCCAGATGACCTTCGCCATCATCACCCCGGCCCTGATCGTCGGTGCCTTCGCCGAGCGCATGAAGTTCTCCGCGATGCTGATCTTCATGGTCGTGTGGTTCACCCTGGTGTACGCACCGATTGCCCACATGGTGTGGGGCGGTGACGGCGCGCTGATGTGGGACTGGGGCGTGCTGGACTTCGCTGGTGGCACCGTGGTGCACATCAACGCCGGTATCGCTGGCCTGGTTGCCTGCATCGTGCTCGGCAAGCGCAAGGGTTACCCGACCACGGCCATGGCCCCGCACAACCTGGGCTACACCCTGATCGGTGCCGCCATGCTGTGGGTCGGCTGGTTCGGCTTCAACGCCGGCTCCGCTGTCGCGGCTGACGAAACCGCTGGCATGGCCATGCTGGTCACCCAGATCGCAACGGCTGCTGCTGCGCTGAGCTGGATGTTCGCCGAGTGGGCCACTCACGGTAAACCGAGCGCCCTGGGCATTGCCTCTGGTGTGGTTGCCGGCCTGGTTGCCATCACCCCGGCTGCCGGCACTGTCGGTCCGGTAGGCGCACTGGTCATCGGCCTGGCCTCTGGCGTGATCTGCTTCTTCTGCGCCACCAGCCTCAAGCGCAAGCTGGGCTACGACGACTCCCTGGACGTGTTCGGTGTGCATGGCGTCGGCGGCATCGTCGGTGCACTGCTGACCGGCATCTTCGCCGCCCCGGCCTTCGGTGGCTTCGGTGAAGTGACCAACGTCGGCCTGCAACTGTGGATTCAGTTCAAGGGCGTTGCCTTCACCGTCATCTACACCGCCATCGTCACCTTCGTGATCCTGAAGGTGCTGGATGTAGTGATGGGCCTGCGTGTCAGCGAAGAGACCGAGACCGTAGGCCTCGATCTTTCCGAACATAACGAGCGTGGCTACAACCTGTAAGCACACGGAGTGCGCCCGAGAGCCAACCTCGGGCGCCTTAAACCGAAACGCGCGACAAAAGCGCGACGGCACGAGGTGAATCATGGACAACACAGCATTGACTGCATTGCAGTACGGCTTCGATACCTTCTACTTCCTTATCTGCGGCGCTCTGGTCATGTGGATGGCCGCCGGTTTCGCGATGCTCGAGGCGGGTCTGGTGCGCGCCAAGAACACCACTGAAATCCTGGCCAAGAACGTGGCCCTGTTCGCCACTGCCTGCGTGATGTACCTGCTGATCGGCTACTACATCATGTACTCCAGCCCTGAGGGCGGCATCCTGCCGAGCCTGGGTTTCCTGATCGGTGACGAAAACAGCGTCGAGTCGGTCCTCGCCGGTGGCGAAGACGCGCCTTACTACGCAGCCCGTTCGGACTTCTTCTTCCAGATCGTCTTCGCGGCGACCTGCATGTCGATCGTCTCCGGTGCTGTCGCCGAGCGTATGAAACTGTGGGCCTTCCTGGCCTTCGCCGTGGTCATGACCGGTTTCATCTACCCGGTACAGGGCTACTGGAAATGGGGCTCGGGCTTCCTCAACGAAGCGGGCTTCCTCGACTTCGCCGGCTCCAGCGTCGTCCACCTGGCGGGCGCGACCGCTGCCCTGGCAGGTGTGCTGCTGCTCGGTGCTCGCAAGGGCAAATACGGCGCCAATGGCCAGGTTAACGCCATTCCTGGCTCCAACCTGCCGCTGGCGGCCCTGGGCATGTTCATCCTGTGGATGGGCTGGTTCGGCTTCAACGGTGGCTCGCAGCTGAAGATGAGCACCATCGAAGACGCCAACGCCGTGGCCCAGGTGTTCGTCAACACCAACATGGCCGCTGCTGGTGGTCTGCTCGCCGCGCTGATCGTCGCTCGCCTGCTGTTCGGCAAGGCCGACCTGACCATGGCCATCAACGGTGCGCTGGCTGGCCTGGTGTCGATCACCGCTGAACCGCTGACCCCGAGTGCGCTGCAAGCCACGCTGATCGGTGGTGTGGGCGGCGTGCTGGTGGTGTTCTCCATCCTCGCGTTCGACAAGATCAAGATCGACGATCCGGTCGGTGCCATCTCGGTACACGGTACCGTGGGTATCTGGGGCACCCTGGCCGTCTGTCTGACCAACGCGGACGCCAGCCTCGGCGCGCAGCTGCTGGGCATCGTCAGCATCTTCGCCTGGGTCTTCATCGCCAGCCTCATCGTCTGGGGCATCATCAAGGCTGTTGTCGGCCTGCGGGTGACCGAGGAAGAGGAATACGAGGGCGTGGATATCGTCGAGTGCGGTATGGAAGCCTATCCGGAGTTCACCAAGAACTGATTCCCGGTGTTTTGAGCGAGGGCGCCTAATGGCGCCCTTTGCTTTTTCTGGCGCCGCGCTAGAATGCGCGCCGTTGGGCAACGCTTCGAGCAATGGCAGGTTTTGTTCGAGCGTGTCCGGCAGCGCCACACAGGGAGGGAGTGGCCATTCGACCAGGTACGGTCATTTGAATTTTTTCTGGCTGTGTACGAAACCTTTCACAGCTGGGCTATAACTAACCTGCTTTCGCAAGTCATGAGGTTGAACATGAGCGACGAAGATCTGGAACAAGACGAGCTGGACGGGGCTGAAGAGGAAGACGGCGAGGAGCTGGCTGCAGCCGATGACGGCGACAGCGGCGACGAGGCCGACAGCGAGGCCGTTCCCGCCGGCAAGGGCAAGTCCAAGGCCAAGGCGGTTGATGTTGACGAGCTGCCGAGCATCGAAGCCAAGCAGAAGGAACGGGATGCCCTGGCACGCGCCATGGAAGACTTCCTCGCGCGCGGCGGCAAGGTGCAGGAAGTCGAGCCCAATGTGGTCTCCGATCCGCCCAAGAAGCCAGACAGCAAGTACGGCAGCCGCCCGATCTGATCGCGCTACCTGAACGCCATACGCAAAAGCCCGCCTCTCCCGGCGGGCTTTTGCGTTTCTGAGGGGGGCGGTTCGTTGACGGGCCTGATGGGTAGTTTCTGACCCGTCGCCGCTGAAGCGCCTCCCACTGGGTGGTGGCCTGTTTATGGGAGGGGCTTCAGCCGCGACTCGCGCCAGGTTGAGCTACTGCCAGCGTTCAAGCAGGGCGGGCAGGTCCGACAGGCTGCGCACTTCGCCGTCCGGCGCGCCGTCCGCATCCCAGGTCTTGCCCAGCGGGTTGAACCACACCGCACGCAGCCCGGCGGCCTGCGCACCGGCGATATCGTCGCCAGGGTGATCGCCGATATGCACGGCCTGCCCGGCGGCGATTCCGGCGCGTTTCAGGGCCTCCTGGAAGGGTTTCGGGTCAGGCTTGCCGACCCCCAGCTCTTCGGCGCACAGGGCGAACTGGAAATAGTCGGCCAGGCCCAGGCGGCGAACGTCGGCGTTGCCGTTGGTGATCACGCCCAGCCGGTAGCGCAGGGCGAGCCGTTCCAGGGTGGTGACGGTGTCCGGGAAGAAGGTGATGGCGTGGCGGGCCTCGAGCATCGCGTGGAAGGCGCCTTCGGCCATCTGCTGCGCGTCCGGAACGGCATAGCCGACATCTTCCAGGGCGTGGCGCAGGGTGCGCCGGCGCAGCTCGCTGAGGCGGTATTTCAGCCCCGGCTCACCTTCGAGCAGGCGGTTGCGGATCTGTCCCAGGTGTTCCACCGGCTGGCTGGCCAGGCGTGGCGCATGGCGGGTGATCCAGTCGCGCATGGCGGTTTCGGCGCCCAGGATCACCGGGCGGTTGTCCCACAGGGTGTCATCGAGGTCGAAGGTGATCAGCTGAATGCTCATTCCGGGCTGCCTTTTCGCTTGGCGCGTGGGTGGGCCTTGTCGTAGACCGTGGCCAGGTGCTGGAAGTCCAGGTGGGTGTAGATCTGCGTGGTGGCGATATCGGCATGGCCGAGCAGTTCCTGCACCGCCCGCAGGTCCTGGGACGATTCCAGCATGTGGCTGGCGAAACTGTGGCGCAGCATGTGCGGGTGCAGGTGCTGGCCCAGTTCGCGGACACCGGCCTGGCGCACGCGCACCTGTATCGCCCGCGGGCCGATGCGCCGGCCCTGCTGGCTGACGAACACCGCGCCATCGGCGGGCCGCGTCAACGCGCGCAATGGCAGCCATTGCTCCAGGGCCTGGCGTGCCAGACGCCCCAGGGGTAGCTCACGGGTCTTGTTGCCCTTGCCTTGCACACGGACCAGGCCGGCGGGCAGGTCGAGGCCGTCGAGGTTCAGTCCGACCAGCTCCGAGAGGCGCAGGCCGGAGGAGTAAAACAACTCGAGCATGGCCTGGTCGCGGCGGGCGATGAAATCGTCCTCCACGGCGCCGTCCAGCAACTGGGCGGTGCGGTCGGCGTCGAGGGTCTTGGGCAGGCGGCGCTCGCCCTTGGGGGGCGCCAGGCCGCTCGCCGGATCGTGGGCGCAGTGCCCTTCGCGGATCAGGTAACGGTACAGGCCGCGGGTTGCCGACAGCAGGCGCGCCAGGCTGCGGCTGGATTGGCCGTCCATGTGCAGGCGGGCCACCAGGCGGCGCAGGCGCTGGGTATCGAGGCGCGCCCAGTCCTGCAGCTGCTCGCGCTCGCAGAACCCCAGCAGCTTCTCCAGATCCCGGCGGTAGCCGTCCAGGGTATGGGGCGACATCTGCCGCTCGCTGCGCAGGTGTTCGAGGTAGGCATCCAGATGGGCTTGCATGGCGGCTCCCTGCCTGCAGTCAGGGGGATGAATGCACGTCATCCACCTGTGCGGCGGTGGTTAGCGGACCGAGCGCAGCGGGGTGGCGAAGCGCGGCACCACGCGGGCCAGGACTTCGGCGATGTAGCCGAGGAACAGGGTACCCAGCGAGCTCTTGTAGTGCTGCGGGTCGGCGCTGGCGATGGCCAGGACACCGTGCAGACCCTGGTGGCTGAGGCCGACCACGGCGGCCGAGCCGATCTGCTCCGCATCGCTGTCGCCGAACAGGAAAGCCAGCTCATGCTTGCGCAGCACGCCGCAGATAGTCTTGCCGCCTGCCAGCAGGCCTCCGATCGCCTGGTGGGCTTCGGCGCTGCTGACCGAGCGCCCGACCGGCAGGGGAGCATCGGTAAACAGAATCAGGCTGACGAAGGGCACCTGAAACTCGGAACGCAGGCTGTCCTCGACCGAACTGATCACTTCCTCGAGGCTGCCGGCATCCAGCAGGCTCAGCACCAGGCGGCGGGTCTTGTCGAACAGACGGTCGTTGTCGCGGGCCACGTCCATCAACTGGCCGAGGCGGTGGCGCATCTCGATGTTGCGTTCGCGCAGCAGTTTCACCTGGCGCTCGACCAGCGACACGGTATCGCCGCGCTGGTGCGGGATACGCAGCTCCGGGATCAGTTCGTCATGGTCGATGAAGAACTCCGGGTGCAGGCGCAGGTAGGCTGCGACGGTCTGCGAGTCGAGGGGTTTTGGCGAATCCTGCTGGTCGGTCATAGGCGAACCTGTCCTTCGTACACACGCACTGCGGGCCCGGTCATCATAACGGGCTGGCCGGGGCCTGCCCACTCGATGGACAGTTTACCGCCGGGCAACTCCAGTTGAACCGGTGAATCCATCCAGCCCTGGCGGATGGCCGCCACGGCGGCGGCGCAGGCGCCGGTGCCGCAGGCCTGAGTTTCACCGGCACCGCGCTCCCAGACGCGCAGCTTGGCGCGCTGGCGGTCGACGATCTGCAGGAAGCCGACGTTGACCCGTTGCGGGAAGCGCGGGTGGTGTTCGAGCTTGGGACCGAGGCTGTGCACCGGTGCGGTGTCGACGTTGTCCACGCGCAGCACCGCATGGGGGTTGCCCATGGACACCGCCGCCAGTTCGACCGACAGGTCGTCGACCTGGACCTGATAGCTCAGGGCCTGTTGTTCGGCCTGGAACGGGATCTGCGCCGGCTCCAGGCGCGGTGCGCCCATGTTCACGGTGATCTGCCCGTCGGCCCGCACATCCAGTTCGATGATGCCGCCCTTGGTTTCCACGCGGATCTGCTTTTTCACCGTCAGGCGCTTGTCCAGCACGAAGCGGGCGAAGCAGCGCGCGCCGTTGCCGCATTGCTCCACTTCCGAGCCATCGGAGTTGAAGATGCGGTAGCGGAAATCGACATCCGGATTGCTCGGCGGCTCGACCAGCAACAGCTGATCGAAGCCGACGCCGGTGTGGCGATCGCCCCATTGCTTGGCGTTCTTGGGCTGGATATGCGCGTGCTGGCTGACCAGGTCGAGGACCATGAAGTCGTTGCCGAGGCCGTGCATTTTGGTAAAGCGCAATAACATCGGCATCACTCCGGCAGGCGGCTTTCGCCCGCAAAGAGTTCGCTGATGGTCTCGCGGCGGCGCACTTCGAAGGCGTCGTCGCCGTCGACGATGATCTCGGCAGCGCGGCCACGGGTGTTGTAGTTCGAGCTCATGACGAAACCGTAGGCACCAGCCGAGCGCACGGCCAGCAGGTCGCCTTCGGCCAGGGCCAGGTCGCGGTCCTTGGCCAGGAAATCACCGGTCTCGCAGATCGGGCCGACGATATCGTAGCGGCGCGTGACGCCGTCGCGCGGCTGCACCGGCACCACGTCCATCCAGGCCTGATACAGCGCCGGGCGGATCAGGTCGTTCATCGCCGCATCGACGATGGCGAAATCCTTGTGCTCGGTGTGCTTGAGGTATTCCACCTGAGTCAGCAGGACACCGGCGTTGGCCACGATCGAGCGGCCCGGCTCGAAGACCAGGGCCAGGTCGCGACCGGCCAGGCGTTCGCGCACGGCCTTGATGTAGTCGCCGGCCAGCGGCGGTTGCTCGTCGCGGTACTGCACGCCGAGGCCGCCACCCAGGTCCAGGTGCTTGATGTGAATGCCACGGTCCGCCAGGCGGTCGATCAGCACCAGCAGGCGTTCTAGTGCATCGAGGAACGGCGGCAGGCTGGTCAGCTGCGAGCCGATATGGCAATCGACGCCGATCACGTTGAGGTTCGACAGCTCGGCCGCGCGGGCGTAGACCGCTTCAGCATCGGCGATGGCAATGCCGAACTTGTTTTCTTTCAGACCGGTGGAAATGTACGGGTGGGTGCCGGCGTCCACGTCGGGGTTGACCCGCAGAGACACGGGTGCCTGCACGCCGAGCTCGGCGGCCAACAGGTTCAGGCGCTCCAGCTCGTCGGTGGACTCGACGTTGAAGCAGTGCACGCCGACTTCCAGCGCACGGCGCATGTCGTCGCGGGTCTTGCCGACACCGGAGAACACGATGCGCGATGGCTCGCCGCCAGCAGCGAGGGCGCGCTCCAGTTCACCGCGCGAAACGATGTCGAAGCCGGCGCCGAGGCGGGCCAGGACGTTCAGCACGCCGATATTGGAGTTGGCCTTGACGGCAAAACAGACCAGATGCGGCATACCCGCCAGCGCATCGGCATAGGCGCGGTACTGCGCTTCGATGTGCGCACGCGAGTACACATAGGTCGGCGTGCCGAAGCGTTGGGCGATGGCGGACAAGGCCACACCTTCCGCGAACAGCGCACCGTCGCGGTAGTTGAAGGCGTTCATATCCGGTCCTTATTCGGCTTGCGCAGGCGCCGAAGCGCTGTCTTCCGGCAGGAACAACGGACCTTTCTGGCCGCAGCCCGCCAGCAGGGAGGTAACGGCGACGAGCGCGATCAGGGCAGTAAACAGCCGCTTCATGGGGGAAATCCTTGTAATAAAGCACGATTGCGCCCGAGTATACCGGCCACCCGGCGGCTTGCCTATGCGCCAGGATTCCCGTCTGGCGGGGCTTTGCCGGTATCCGCAGGCCACCCGTGGCATGCGCGGAAGTGGACGCCGTCCGACGGGTGGAAATTATGGGGGTGTCGTCACCCCATCACGAGGAGTCTGGATGGACAGCCCTGCGCCTCTGGCCAGTTCGGTTTCGGTCGCCTACCTGCAAGGCCTGCTGGAGTACCTGGCTCGCCAGCAGATCGATACCAGCGACCTGCTGCATCGCGCCCAGCTCGGTCCGGAGCTGCTGTCCCAGCGTGACCAGCGCATTGCCGCCAGCACTTACCTGGAGCTGCTCGGGCAGGCGGTCACGCTGAGTGGCGATGACCACCTCGGCCTGCACCTGGGCGAGGCGGTGCGACCCGGCTACTACGGGGTGCTGGGCTACCTGATCATGAGTTGCGCGACCCTGTCCGACGCGCTGCACCGGCAGGCCCGCTATGCGGCGTTGGTGGGTAACCTGGGGCAGGTCGATCTGGCCGACGAGCCGCCGCGTGAGGGGTACGAGGCGCTGGTGGCGCACAGCTGGCAGCCGCTGCTGCCGCAGCAGCAACGCCAGCTCAGCGAGGAGACCCTGGCCGGTTGGGTGACATTTGGCCACTGGATCAGCGGGCTGGATATCCCGCCGACCGAGGTGCGCTTCCAGCATCCGGCGCCGGCCGATACCCGGGAACACCAGCGGATCTTCCGCTGCCCGGTGCTGTTCGGTCAGGCCGACAATGCCCTGGTTTTCCCGAAACGCCTGTTGAGCACCCCCCTGGGCCAGGCCGACGCTCAGGTGCGGCTGATGCTCGATGCCTATGCCGATCGCCTGCTCAACGAGATCCGCCAGGGGCAGAGCGTGCTCGACCGTGCGCGCATGGAGCTGGCGCGGCAGCTGCCGGAAAACGGTGCCGATCTGCCGCTGATTGCCGAGCGTCTGGCATTGAGTCCGCGCACCTTGCAGCGCCGTTTGCGTGAAGCCGGGTTATCCTTCAACCAACTGGTTGACGAGACACGCCAGCAGCTGGTGCTGCATTATCTGCGTGATCCGGCCCTGGAATTGACGGAAATCGCCTTCCTGGTCGGCTTCAGCGAGCCAGGTTCCCTGGCCCGTGCGTTTCGGCGCTGGACTGGACAGAGCCCCGGCGAATACCGCCGTCACCTGGCTCCCTGAGCCCGCGTCAGCCGTTTTTTGAGCCTGAATTTCCCGAGGACACCCGCAATGAGTTTGACCGAAGCCCGCTTTCACGACCTTGTCGATGCCGTCCAGCAAGCGGTGGAAGACATCTTCGATGACAGCGATCTCGACCTCGACCTGGAGAACTCCGCCGGGGTGCTGACCGTGCGTTTCGAGAACGGCACGCAGCTGATCCTCAGCCGCCAGGAGCCCATCCGCCAACTCTGGGTTGCCGCCCGCTCCGGTGGTTTCCACTTCGATTACGACGCGGCCAGTGATCGCTGGATCTGCGACAGCAGCGACGAGCTGCTGGGGGAAATGCTGGTGCGCATCACCCTCGAGCAATCGGGCGCCGACCTTGAATTCGACGAACTCTGATACCCCAGTCAGCGAGACCATCGCGTCGCCCTGTCGGCGCGCCTGCTGCCTGGATGATCGCGATATTTGCCTGGGCTGCGGCCGGGCGTTGTCGGAAATCCTGGAATGGGGCACGGCGGACAATCCGCGCCGACGCACCATCTGTCAGAACGCCCAGGCCCGTCTGGAGGCGCGCTGAGCAGGCAGCCTTGTTTATTTGGATGACTGTGGTACGGTCGGGTCTGACTATCGCAAAACCCCGCTTCTCGGAGCGGGGTTTTGCTTTTTTGATGCCCCATCCAAAGGAGACCCGCGGACGCCATGAGCAGTACACCATCGATCACCATCACTCGCCTCGACCTGCAGCGTCTGGAGCGTCTACTCGACAGCCTCGACGATTTCGGTCCTGGCGCCGAGGCCCTGCAGGCTGAGCTGGATCGCGCGGAAGTGGTTGGCCATGATCAGGTGCCGGCGGGTTTGGTGACCATGAATTCGCGGGTGCACTGCCGTGAGGAAAGCAGCGGCAAGGACTATCACCTGACGCTGGTCTACCCGGAAGATGCCGGCGCCGAAGGCACGGTCAGCATCCTGGCCCCGGTGGGCAGCGCGTTGCTGGGCCTGTCGGTTGGCCAGCACATCGATTGGGCCGGCCCTACCGGCAAAGTGCTGAAGCTGACCCTGCTGGCGGTGGAATACCAGCCGGAAGCAGCGGGTGAATACAACCGCTAGGACATGGTCTAGGCTCTGTGCGGACCGCTGATGCGGCGCTGAACGCCGGGCTTGCCTGGCGATTTTCGTACAGACCCCGGCGTGCGTCGCACGCCGATCCGGCAAGGAGGCCCACCGATGTCCAGCTTACCCCTGTACCTGCCTGACGGTTTTTCCCTTCCCCGTGCGCTGACCTGTGCCCAACTGGTCAACGCGGCCTATGACCAGTACGCCCAGTGGCAACACCAGGACAGGCCGCGCCGGCCCCAGGATTTCCAGTGGCAGGCGCCGACGATGCCCGACTGGCAGTTCTCGGCGCCGATCTGGAGCATTCTCAGCGAGCTGCATTTTCTCAACGAGTCGGAGCCGTTCGGCTTTGTCGCGCGGGACCCGAGCGGCGAGGTGTACCTGGTGTTTCGCGGCACCGATACCGTTCAGGACTGGCTCGACGATCTGGAAGCCCGGCAGCGCAGCTACCCCTGGCAGACCGATCTCGGGCTGGTGCACGACGGCTTTCTGAAGCTCTACACCTCGCTGCGCGACATGGCTTTGCAAGCTCTCGACAGCCTGCAGCCCGGCGGGCCGCTGTGGTCGTGCGGGCACAGCCTGGGGTGCACGCTGTCGAGCCTGGCGGTGCTGGACATGCGCGAGCGCTGGCCGGACCTGCCCTTGCAGCACTACAACTTCGCCAGCCCGCGCCTGGCCTCGCCGGCGTTTGCGGCCCATTACAACGGGTTGCAGGTGCCGACCTTCCGCGTGGTCAACGACAGCGACGTGGTGCCGGAGGTACCGCCTGGTGTCACGGGGGACTGGCTCTACCAGCACCTGGGGACGGCCATCACCTTCACCGCCAGCTATGCCGGCGTGGCGGCCAATCACAGCCTGACCGGCAGCTACCTGTACGCCCTGCAGCATCCACAATCGCCCATGAGCGACTGAGTCGACTCAGGCTTTTTGCAGGGCGATGTTCAGTGCTTCTTCCAGGCGCGCCTTGTAACGCAGGTAGTGCACGGTCTGGGCGTGGCCTTCGCCCAGCACCGACGACAGGTCGAGGTCGGTGATGTAGCAGGGGTAGCGTTCGCCGCCCGAACGCTGGGCCAGGATGTGCTGCGCCACGGCGGCGAACAGGTCGCCGGCGTACTCCAGTTCGGAAAATTCCCGGTGGTTGCAGTACAGGGTCACGTGTACCCGCTTGCCGTCCGCCGGCTCGACGATGGCCTGTACGTCGTAGAACGGGTGACTGACCGGCGATTGCGGCGCCGGGCGCAGTTCCAGGCGCTGTGCGCGCAGCGGCGGCGATGGCAGCACCTGGTAATAGAGAATCTCCAGGGGGGCCAATGGCTGCGGGCTGTCCAGCGGCAGCAGGGCATTGCGTCGGTAGAGCAGCGATTGCAGGAAGCGTTGCAGCGGCGTCAGCAGGCTCTGTTCGTCACGGAACGGCACGCGCTGGCGCCACACCGCATTGTGTTCGTCGAGCACGGTCAGTTCGGCTTCGCCACTGGTCTCGTTGTGCCGGTAGAACACCTGGATACAGGCCGGGCGACCCTGCGGCAGGATCAGCGACAGGTCGTCGCCTTCCAGGGCATAGCGGTCCAGGCGCAGCGGGCTGTAGCCGGGCTGCTCTTCGCTCAGGTGTTCGAGCAGGGCGGGCAGGTCGCTCAGCGAGGCATGGCTAACCTGGCCGGGCGCCAGTTCCAGCACGTGGTACTGCTGTTTGATCTGCAGCAGGTAGCGGTCGCCGGGGGTATTGCCGTAATGGCTCAGGGTGTCGCGGAACAGCTCTTCGACCCGTTCGGCGATGGTGGCTGCGCGGTTGCGGCAGAAGCAGCGCACCCGCAGATTCGGGCGGTTGCCGGTGGCCGGCAGGCTGTTGAGGTAGTCGCTCAGGCAGTCGAGCAGGGCGTGCGGCCCGTCATAGCGGGTGACCGACAGCTCGTTCCAGCTGTTGAGGGTGACCTGGTCGATGGTCTGCACCAGGTTTTCCCGAACGCCGGAGTAACCCAGGGCATCGGTGCGTTCGGTGGTCATGTGCACGTTCATCTGGCTGTGCTGCTTGAGCGGGTCGAGCCCCACGTTGACCAGCAACAGCACGTCATTTGGCGTACTGGCCCGCAGCAGCGCGCTTTCTTCCACCACCGGCAGGGGCAACGGCACGGCCTGTTGCAGGCTGCCGATCAGGTTCGACAGCTCGAATTCGGTGAGGTCGCTGGTGCCGGGGTGCAGTGACAGGCGGGTGCTGCTGTCGATCACGCCGTTGCGGTGGCACCAGGCGAGCAGTTCGATGAGTTCACGGGCGCGCTTCAGCGGTGCGAAATCGGGCCATTCCTGCGCGCCCAGCGAGCCATTGAACAGCGCCCACTGGCTCTCGTTCGGCGCCTCGGGACTCGGGCTCTGCACCAAGGTCAGGGTGTCTTCGCCCAGGTCCGGGGCAATGCCGGGGTTGATGAATTCGATCTTGCCGGCCTTGCGCTCGAAGGCGGCGTAGAGGCGCCGACCGAGCACGCCCAGGTCGCGGCTGTTGAGCGAGCTGCCCGCCTGCTGGTTGCGGGCGAAGGCCGAGAGAAAGCGGTAGCTGTAGGTCAGCTCGTTGACCAGGGCGCGGCGTTCGCTGCTGACCTGGCGCATTTTCCACTGGCTGCGGCTGTCCAGCAGAGTGAGTTGGCGCGGGGTCCAGCTCCATTCGCCGGTCAGGCGTTCCAGCAACAGGCGTTGCCAGCTCTTGCGGCGGTCGCGCGGCGGGCGGCTGATCTTCTTGTTGACCTTGAGGTACAGGCAACGACGGATCAGCTCCAGGCGCTCGGTTTCACCCCGCCCGTTGAGGTACTCCTCCAGGCGGCGATACACCACGATGTACGGATCGAGTTCGTCGAGGTCCAGGCGGTTGGCATAGACCGCCTGCTTGAAACGCAGGGACAGGCATTCCACCGTCGGGTGCTCGCTGGCATAGACCTCGGTGAGCAGCAGCTTGAGCACCGATTTGTACGGCGACTCGATGCCCTTGTAGAGCTGCCACATGCCGGCGCCGACGAATTCACTGGGCGGAATCTGCGCCAGGTGGCCGAGGTCGAGCACCTCCTCGGCGCGGATGAAGCGCTTGTTCAGCAGGGTGCGGGTGTACTCGTCGTAGCGTTGTTCTTCGTAGACCGGCACCAGCCACCACATTGGCGTGCGCCCGCCGAGCCAGATCGCCGTGCGGTAGAACTCATCGAGCAGCAGGTAGTGCTGAGTGGTGCCGCAATCGTCGGAGGTCAGTTGCGCCTCGCGGTCACCCAGGGTGAAGCGCGCCGGGTCGATCAGGAAGAAGTGCGCCTCCGCGCCCTGGGTCGCGGCCCAGCTTTCCAGCAAATCGCATTTCTTGCGCAGCTCGGCGATCTCTTGCGCTGACAGGTCTGGCGCGTGGCACACCCACAGGTCCATGTCGCTCTGCTCGGCCTGCGCCACCGTTCCCAGGCTGCCCATCAGGAACAGGCCGTGAATCGGCAGCGGCACATTGCCCCGGCGCGGCTTGTAGGAAAACGAGCGGGTCAGGCGCTGGGCATCGGCCAGCACGTCGTCGTCCGGCTCGAAGCCGCTCAGGCCGGCGGGTGTCAGGCCCGAGACATAGCCCGGCAGCAGCGGGTGATTGACGTGAAACAGCAGTGGCAGAAGTTTCAGGACCAGTTGCTGGCGTGTCGAGAGCGCCTGCATTGCCCGGTCCAGGCGGCCGCTGTTGACCTTGAGAAAGCGCGCCCGCAGCTGCGCCAGGACCTTGCGGTCAATACCGTCGTCGATGTCCGGGCGGATTTCCTGGGTGCGGCTCATGCTCTGGCTCGGCAGGTGGGTGCGGCAAGATTACCAGCCGCCAGCGACGGGGTGCAGTGCCCTTGCGCGTATCAGGCGAGGGATACCGGGGCATTCGTTCGCCAGGTTCACCTGAGGTAGTCGGCAGTGCGCGCTGCTTTCTTGAACCGCTGGTCGTTCGCGGAGCGGGGCGGTGATCCGATACATCCATTAAATCCCATAATATGGGATCATGTTCCGCATATTGAGAATTCAAAAAAAGCGGTTTAGAGTCCAGCACAGGAGATACCCATGTCCGATAAAAACAATAATCAAGCACCTACAGGTGCACAGGCGCTGTTCCGTGGGCTGGCCGTCATCGAGGCCGTGGCCCAGGGCGCCAGCAGCCTGGCCGATATCGGTGCCGCCATCGGCTGCACGCGCAGCACCACGCACCGTCTGATCGCGGCGCTGGTGCAGGCCGGTTACCTGCGCGCCAATGCCGGCGGCAGCGGCGGCTATCAGCTCGGCCCCAAACTCATCGAACTCGGCTACAAGGCTCGGGCGCAGATGCCCCTGGCGAATGTGGCGCGCCCGCACCTGGAACGCCTCGCCCGCCTGACCCAGGACACCGTGCACCTGGGTGTGCGGGAAGAGGGCGACGTGCTCTACATCGAGAAGCTGCCCAGCAGCCGCGGCCTGGAAATGCGCTCGCGCATCGGCCTGCGTATGCCGCTGGCGCTCACCGGTATCGGCAAGTCGCTGATGCTCGACCTGACCGAAGCGCAATGGCTGGACCTGTACCAGCAAGGCCTGGAGCGCCGCGCCGGGCAGTCGGGCCTGCGTGAAGTGTTCACCCCCTGGGACGATTTCCGCGCCCTGATGCAGGGCTACGCCGCTGGCGGTTTCAGTTTCGACCTCGAAGAAAACGAGCTGGGTGTGCGCTGCGTGGCGGCACCGATTCGTGATGCCAGCGGGCAGATCGTCGCCGCGCTGAGCGTCGCCAGCGCCATTCCCTATATGCCGGAAGACCGTCTGCACACGTTGCGTCCGGACGTGATCGCCTGCGCGACCGCCATTTCCCGAGAGCTGGGCTGGAGTACCTGAATGACCGAGCGCCTTTCGCCGACCCTGATCGCCCTGGACTGGGGCACGTCTTCACTGCGTGCCTACCTGCTTGCCGACGAAGGCCACGTGCTGGAAACCCGCACGCGCCCCTGGGGTATCCAGCACACCCCCGCTGGTGATTTTGCCCGGGCCTACGAGGATGTGGTCGGCGACTGGTGTCAGAAATGGCCCGACGTACCGGCGCTGGCCTGCGGCATGGTCGGCAGCCGCCAGGGCTGGCGTGAGGTGCCTTACGCGGTGTGTCCGGCTGACGGTCGCGCCCTGGCCAGTCAGTTGCTGGCGTTGGACAGCGGCTGCGGCACCCTGCACCTAGTGCCTGGCGTGCTCGATGCCTGCGCCTTGCCCAATGTCATCCGCGGCGAGGAAACCCAGGTCTTCGGCGCCCTGCAGCTGGAGCCGGAGCTGGCGCACAACGCCCTGCTGGTGCTGCCCGGCACCCACAGCAAATGGGTGAGCGTGCGTGACGGTTCTATCCACAGCTTCGCCACCTACATGACCGGTGAGCTGTTCGCGGTGCTGCGTGACCATTCGATTCTTGGCCGTCCGGCCCGCGAGCAGGGCAGCGATGTGTCTGTCGAGGCCTTCGTGCGGGGCCTGGAAACTGCCCGCGACAGCGCGTGCGAAGGGGTGTCAGGACGTCTGTTCAGCACCCGTAGCCTGCTGCTTACCGAGCGCCTGGCCGCCACCGAAAGCCTCGATTACCTGTCCGGTCTGTTGATTGGCGAAGAGCTGCGCAGCGTGCTCGCCGGCTTCGCCCACGAGGTGTGTCCGCCGCTGGTGCTGATCGGTGATGAGCAACTGTGCGAACGCTACCGCCTGGCCCTGATGCATTTCGGCGTGAGCGCGGTGCGCACCCTCGATAACGCCGGGGTCGCCGGGCTCTGGTTCATCGCCCGCGCGGCCGGCCTGGTGGCCGATCGCCGCGCCCCAGCCCAGAGGAGCGCCACCCATGTCTGATGCCTACCTGCAGGAACTGCCGCTGATTGCCATCCTGCGCGGGATCACCCCGGACGAGATCGTTCCGGTGGGGCTGGCGTTGTACGACGCCGGCTTTCGCCTGATCGAAATCCCGCTGAATTCGCCCCAGCCGCTGCAGAGCATCGCGCTGCTGGCCGCCGAGCTGGGCGAGCGTGCATTGGTCGGTGCCGGCACCGTGCTGCGCGTGGAACAAATGCAGGCCGTTGCCGAAGCCGGCGGCCGCCTGATCGTGTCGCCCAACTGCGACACCGACGTGATCGCTGCGACCCGTGCCACTGGTCTGTTCAGTTCGCCCGGTGTGGCCACCCCCAGCGAAGGCTTCGCTGCTCTCGCCGCGGGCGCCCAGGTGCTCAAGCTGTTTCCGGCCGAGCAGTTCAACCCGACCATCGTGCGCGCCTGGCGCGCGGTGTTCGCCCGGGACATTCCGTTGCTGCCGGTGGGCGGGATTACCCCGGCCGGCATGCAGGCCTATGTCGACGCCGGTGCCAGTGGCTTCGGCCTGGGTTCGGCGCTGTACAAGCCCGGCATGGGCGTGGCCCAGGTGGCGGACAACGCCGGGGCCTTCGTGTCGGCCTGGCAGACCTTGCAGAGGTAATTCCGGCCCTGGACCGCAGGGCGCTCCATCCATGACAGCTGTACTCAACAATAATAAAAGGAGAGCTCGTTATGCTCGTTGACCACGCACCTCGTACGACCGAATCGTCCCCCCTTGGCAGGCTGCTGAGCCGCGCCGGTTGCGCCGTGGCGGCACTCACGCTGGCCCTCGGCCTGGCGTCGCATGCCACTGCCGCCGAATGGCCGGCGCGGCCCGTGAGCATCATCGTCCCGGCAGGTGCCGGCGGTGGCTCCGACGGCACCGCCCGGATCCTCTCCAAGTACCTCAAGCAGGAGCTGGGCCAGCAGTTCAACGTGATCAACCTCGGCCAGGGCGGCGGGGTGGTCGGTATCCAGAAGATCATCAGCTCCAAGGCCGATGGCTACACCCTGGGCGTGCTGTTCAACTACGCCCACTACAAGGAAATGGGCCAGGCCGACTTCAAGGCCAGCGACTTCACGCCCATCGGCCAGTACAACTTCGACCTGGCCGGCTTCCAGGTCGGGGCCGAATCCCCCTTCACCAACCTGCGCCAGGCGCTGGATGCGCTGAAGGAAGACCCTTCCAAGTACACCATTGCCTGCGCTGGCGGCTGTGGCGGTTCCTGGCCGATGGCCGTGGCCGGCCTGCTCGATGCCTGGCAGGTGGACCTGCAGAAAGTGCGCATGATTCCTGGCCAGGGCGCCGCTGCCGCCATGCAGGACCTGGCGGCCGGTGGTGTCGATTTTGTGCCGTGCTCGCTGCCCGAGGCCGACGCGCTGCTCAAGTCGGACAAGGTGCGCAGCCTCGCGGTGTTCGGCACCGAGCGCCAGGCCGCCTACCCGGACGTGCCGACCCTGAAGGAGGAAACCGGATTGGAGCTGGAACTCGGCTCATTCCGCGCCCTGGTGGCGCCGGCCGGCCTGCCGGACGACATCAAGGTCAAGCTCGAAACGACCCTGGAGAAGATCTACAACGATCCGGAGTGGCGCAAAGAGATGGAAGCCCGTGGTTTCCGTCCGCAATGGCGCAACGCCGAAGCCTTCGGCCACTACCTGGAACAGCACACCCGTGACGTCCAGGCCCTGATCGGCAAGCTCAACCCGTAATCGGTGACGCGGCCGCCAGCCTTCGGGCGGGCGGCCCTCGCTGCTTATCGACAGGAGCGTACAGCATGAAATTCAGCGACATCGCCCTCGGGGCGTTTTTCACGGTGCTCGGCCTGGGCGTTCTGTTCAGCGGGCAGCAGATGAAGGTCTCCCCGTTCTTCCAGTACGGCGCCGGTTTCTTCCCGTCCATCATCGGCAGCCTGCTGGCGCTGTGCGGCGTGATCCTACTGGTCAAGGGCGTGCGCCTGGCCGGGATCAGTGGTTTCTGGCTGATGCAGGCCGGCCCCTGGCTGCGCGACCGCGAGCGGGCGTTCAACATCGTACTGGTGCCGGTCCTGATCGCGCTGTTCGTCGCGGTCATCGAAACCCTGGGTTTCGTCGTCAGTTCGATCCTGCTGGTCGGCATCCTCTGCCAGCGTTTCAGCGGTCGACCGCTGCTGTCCTGGGTTACCGCAGTACTGGCCACGCTGTTCCTGTACGTGTTCTTCCAGCAGGTGATGAGCGTGCAACTGCCCATGGGCGTTCTCACCGACTACACAGGTAGCTGACCATGGACGCGATACTCAATGCCTTCGGCATGGTAATGACCTTCGAGGTCCTGGCAGTGATGATGATCGCTGCCATCTACGGCCTGTTCGTGGGTGCGATTCCCGGCCTGACGGCGACCATGGCGGTCGCGCTGATGGTGCCGGTGACCTTTTTCATGGACCCGGTGCCGGCCATTTCGGCGATCGTCACCATGGCGGCCATGGCCATCTTTGCCGGTGACCTGCCGGCGGTGTACATGCGCATGCCGGGCACGCCGGCATCGGCGGCTTACACCGAACCCTGCTACGCACTGGCCCAGCGCGGCCTGGGCGAGTACGCCCTGAGCATGAGCGCGGTCAGTTCCGCCATCGGCGGCAGCATCGGCGTGCTGGCGCTGATCCTCTGTGCGCCGTTCCTCGCCGAATTCGCGCTCAATTTCAGCTCGTTCGAATACTTCTGGCTGGCCTGCATGGGCCTGACCGCCGCCATCGCGGTGGCCGACAGCTCCCCGGTGAAGGGCGCGGTGTCGTTGCTGCTGGGTTTGCTGGTGGCCAGTGTCGGTCTCGACCCGGTGTCCGGCGAGTCCCGTTTCACCTTCGGCAATTCCGACCTGCTCGGCGGCCTGGGTTTCATTCCGGTGATCATCGGGTTGTTCGCCGTGGCGGAAATCCTGCGTTTCTGCACCCGCAACAAGCGCGCGGACAACTCGCGGGAAGCGGCGCTGGTGCCGCAGAAGCCGATGCTGATGCAGGCGCTGCGCGACATCTTCCGCTTCAAGGCCGGGGTCGGCCAGGGTTCCGCAGTCGGGGTGCTGGTGGGCATCCTGCCAGGGGCGGGTGCCGATGTGGCCGCCTACATTTCCTACGCTATGTCCAAGCGCGCCGCGGCGCGGCGCAAGACCCCGGACGAGGTCAACATGGCCAAGATCGTCCCGGCGACCGCCGCCAACAATGCGGCGGTGGGCGGCAGTTTCATCCCGGCCACGGTATTCGGTATCCCGGGCGACTCGCTGACGGCCATCGTCATCGGCGTGCTGTTCATGAAAGGCTTGAACCCCGGTCCGACAATCTTCACCGAAAATGCCGACATGATTAATGCCGTATTCCTGGCGTTCCTGCTGGCGAACATTCTGCTGATTCCTTTCGGCTTCCTCGCCATTAAGCTGTTCAAGCGCGTGCTGCAGGTGCCGCAGAGCATCCTGATGCCGGTGATCCTGGCGTTCTCCATCGTCGGTGCCTTCGCGGTGGAGAACACGCTGTTCGCCATCGTCACCATCCTCGCGTTCGGCGTGGTCGGTTTCCTCATGGAGGAAAACGGCTTCCCCCTGGCGCCGATGATCCTCGGCATCGTGCTCGGGCCGATGCTGGAAGAAAAGTTCATCACCTCGATGATGCGTGCCCAGGGCGACCTGATGGTGTTCTTCGAGCGCCCGGTCTCCCTGGCCCTGGCCATCATCACCCTGTCGCTGTGGACGCTGCCGCTGTTACTGCGGTTGCTCAAGCGCCGCGCAGGGCCGCCGCCTCACTCTCCATCCACTCCCAAAGAGGAATGCACCCCATGAATTTCAACGACCTGCGCGGCAAGCGCGTGCTGATCACCGGTTCCACCCAGGGCATCGGCCTGGCCACGGCCCGCGCATTCGCCCAGCTGGGTGCCAGCGTCGGTATCACTGCGCGCAACACCCCGGCGAACCTCGACGCACTGCTCACCGAACTGTCCGCCAACGGTGGCCAGGCGGCGTTCTTCGCCGGTGACCTGAGCAAAACCCAGGTCTGCGTCGACACGGTGGCCGCATTCGTCGAGCGCTTCGGTGGTCTGGACGTGCTGATCAACAACGCCGGTGCGCTGCTGGAGCGGCGTGGCCTGGAAGCCATCGACGATGCCTTCTTCGATGCCATGACCGACGTCAACCTGCGTTCCGCGCTGATGGTCACCCGTGAAGCCATCCCGCACCTGCGCGCCTCGGCCAAGGCCAGCGGACAGAGCACGGCGGTAATCACCACCGGTTCCATCGCGGCCCACGGCGGTGGCGGTCCGGGTGCCAGCCTGTACGCTGCGGCCAAGGCCTGGCTGCACAACGTGCAGCGTAACTGGGTGCGTGAATTTACCGGCGCCAACGTGCGCTTCAACATCGTCTCGCCGGGTACCGTGGACACCGCGTTCCACGCCGACAAGGACGATAGCGCACGCGCCGCAGTCAGCAGCACCATTCCCATGGGCCGTTTCGGTTCGCCGGAAGAAATGGCGCCGTCCTACCTGTTCCTCGCGTCCCATGCCTGCAGCGGCTACATCACCGGTCAGGTGCTGGACGTCAACGGCGGGCAGGCCATGCCATGACGGCCTCTGTCGCGATAGCGCCTACGGTACTCACCTACGGCGCCCCGATCGAACTGGAGCAGGCGCAGCACATCGCTGCTGCTGCCCAGGTCGAAGCTGTGGCCAACGGCTGGCCGATGGTGATTGCCGTGGCCGACAGCGGCGGCCACCTGGTGCTGCTGCACAAGCTCGACGGGGCGGCGCTGGGCAGTGTCGAGGTGGCGATCAAGAAGGCCTCCACGGCGGCGCTGTTCAAGCGCTCGACCAAGGGCTTCGAGGAAACCCTGGCCACGGGTGGTGCGGCATTACGCCTGTTGTCCATGCACAACGCCATCCTGCTGGAAGGTGGAGTGCCGCTGGTGCACGAAGGCAAGGTGATCGGTGCCATCGGGGTATCCGGCATGCACCCGACCCAGGACGGGCAGGTGGCGCTGGCCGGTGCGGCGGCGCTGGTCTGAAGCGGGCGTTGTGTCAGGTGTTCTGAAGCGGTAGCGGGGGCGGCGCGTTTGCAGCCCCCGTATGGCCTGCCAGCACCAGACGGGATGGCAGGCTATGTCGACAAGGGGGTCAGGCGGTTTCGCTGACGCGGAGAATGGTCAGCAGGTTCTGGGCGAATTCGGCGGCTTCCACGCCAAGGGTGGTCAGGTAGCCGCCGTCCTGTTGGGTGATCAGGCCTTTCTCGTGCAGCCGCTTGGCGGCAGCGATGGCGTGTGGGGCTGCGACGTGGTGAACCTTGAGACCTTCTTGGGTGTTGTCCAGGTTGTAGAGGGCGAGAAGTTCCAGCTCGGCAACCAGTTCTGGGGTAAAGGACATAGGTGCTCCGACTTCTTGTTGTCATGGACCGGAAACGGCAGTTGTCCGGCTCGTAGCGCGCCACGGCGACAGGTGATGCGCGTGACCTCCAGTGTAGTCAGGCAAACGCCGCTGTGCCGCTCCGTGCGACGATTGTCTCAGTCGTCGCTGGGAAGTTCGGGCAAGGCCCGCAGCGCTTGCTCGTAGGCGGTGCTGTCGAAGGGGGCGTCGTCGGCCAGCATGCGCTTGATCGCGTCGGCCAGTACCAGGGCCATCATGTGCAGGATGTCGTCGCGCTCGTAACCCACCAGGGTCAGCTTGTTCAGCGTGGCCAGGGCCGCAGGTGGCTCGCCGGCTTCGATCTGGTTCTCGACCGCCTGGATCAGGGCGTCTTCGGCAAAGTCTTCGTCTTCGGTGGTGTCGTGGTCACTCATGGTCGGGCCGTCCGCAATATGAGGCGACAGTGTGCCAGCGCTGCGGCAGCGATGCCATTCACGGCTGCGATGGGGCTGGCCGTCCGGCGCGATGGGGGTCTATAACCTTGGCTACCCTTCTCCGGCGTTGGAGCCTGCCCCATGTACACACTTCACGGATTCCCGGTCAGCAACTACTTCAACATGGTCAAACTGGCCCTGCTGGAAAAAGGGCTGCCTTTCGAGGTCGTCACCCTGCACGGCAGCCAGAGCGAGGAGTGCCTGCGCATCAGCCCGCGGGGCAAGGTGCCGGTGCTGGGCGTGGCGGGCGGTCACATCAACGAGACCAGCGCGATCCTCGAGTACCTGGAAGAGAGCGGCAGCGGCAAACCGCTGCTGCCCGCCGACCCGTTCGCCCGGGCGCAGGTGCGGTCGCTGATGAAAGAGATCGAGCTGTACATCGAACTGCCGGCGCGCCTGGGTTATCCACAGGCATTCTTCGGCATGCCGATTCCCGAGGCCATTCGTGCGCGCTGTGAAGCCGAACTGCTGGCTGGCATCGCCACGCTCCAGCGCCATGGTCGCTTCACGCCCTACGTGGCCGGCGACAGTTTCACCCTGGCGGACATCTACTTCCTGTACAGCATCGACCTGGCCTGCGTGGTCGGCAAGAAGCTGTTCGACCGGGATCTGTTGGCCGACTTCCCGGCCGCCCGCGCGCTGCTCGAGCGGCTCAACGCCAATCCCCATGTGCAGGCCATCGCCGCTGACAAGGACGCCGACATGCCGAAATTCCTCGCCATGGTCCGCGCCCGCGCCAGCCAGTAACGGGGCTCAGCGGCAGGGCGTGCCAGGTTCGGTCAGTTCGAGCTCGAAGAACTGCAGCTGGTAACCGGACGCCTTGGCGCGGCTGCACAGCGTGGCGTTGTACGCGCGGTAATCGGCGATGAACACCGGTTTGCCCTGTGAGCTCATGCGCTGGTAGCCGTCGCACTCGTTGTAGCGGTAGCAGCTTTCGTTGACCGCGAAATCGAACAGGTCCGCCAGCTCCGGCAGCAGCTCGACGGCGTTCTTCAGGCCTACGCTGAGGTCCCGGGCATGGGCCTCGGTGGCCAGCCAGCGGTTGAAATCGAGCTGATCGGCCTTGGTCAGCTTGAAGCCGTTGTTGTTGCTGAAACCGTCCACGTTGTCCGGGTCCACGCCGTCGCAGCCCTTGCTGCGGGCCACGTCCATGCGCTTGGCCAGCAGGGTGCGCACGTCGCTGCGGCGGATGTCCAGCCAGCGTTCGCCCGGCCAGTCACCCAAGGCTTTGCCACGGGCGGCCTTGGGAAACGCCTTGGCGTCGTCGCGCCAGTCTTCCCAGGTGCCGGCGCTGAAATAGCAGATCACGATGCGTCCCTGGGATTTCAGGTCGGCGATGGTTGCTTGCGGGGTATCGAACAGGTCGATGTCGTAGACATGGCGGTCGGGAAAGTGCAGGTCGCCATCGAGCTGCATGTGCCAGCTGCTGTTGGCCGGAATGACCAGGGCAGGGGAGGCGCAGGCGTAGGAGGCGAACAGGAGCAGGCAGAGAAGTTTGCGCATGGGGAGGTACCGGCGTGGGGGAAGTGACAGCATAGATGCGGTTTCCCGCTGCCGCGAAATCCCCCGACGCGTCTAGCCGGCGGCGAAGCTGTGCAGGGCGTCGCCGGTCAGGCGGTAGCCGACCCACTCATCCTGGGGGCGTGCGCCGATGGATTGGTAGAAGTCGATGGCCGGCTGGTTCCAGTCCAGCACCGACCACTCGAAGCGGCCACAACCCTTGGCCACGGCCAGCTGCGCCAGGTGACGCAGGATCGCCTTGCCGGCGCCGACACCGCGTTGCTCTGGTGTGACGTACAGGTCTTCCAGGTACAGGCCGTGCTTGCCCAGCCAGGTCGAGTAGTTGAAGAAGTACACGGCATAGCCGATGGGCTCGCCGTTCAGCTCGCAGACCAGGCCATGGGCCGTGCTGCCCTCGGCGAACAGGCTGCTCTCGATGCCGGCGACGTCGGTCTTGACCTCGTGCTCGGCCTTTTCATAGATCGCCAGGTCGGTGATGAAGCGCAGGATCAGGGCGGCGTCTTCGCGCACCGCAGGGCGGATGTTCAGGGGCATGGCAGGGTGGTTTCCAGGCTGAAAGGGAGTGAGGTTAGTGCGCGGGTGGGTCGTCCGGCAGGCTGGCCAGAAATGCGTCGACGGCCTGGCGCGAGTCCAGCCGCAGGTAGCGGCGCTGGTCTGGGGCGTTGCGCATTTCTTCGGCGTAGCGTTTTTGGTACAGGGCATGGCGGGTCCAGGCCCACAGCAGGATCGAGCGCTCGGGCTTGGTGCTGAACAGGTTGTACCAGCGCTCGCGGTTGCCGTTCCACAGTACCTGGCGGGTGAGCAGGCGCTTCAGCGTGCGCCATAGCAGCTGGCACATGACCGAAGCACGGGGCAGGTCCAGCCAGATCACCGTGTCCGCCTGCGCCAGAATCTGTGGGCGCACGGCGGAATAGTTGCCTTCCACGACCCAGGTGTCGCCTTGCAGGGCGTGGGCCACGGCGTGCTGGAATCGGCTGGTGGACAGCTGTTGCCAGTCGGGCTGGTGGTACAGCGCATCCAGTTCGACATGGCGACAGCCCAGATGCTGCGCCAAGTGGCGGGAGAGCGTGGTTTTCCCGGCCCCGGAACAGCCGACCACCGAAATGCGGCGGCCGAGCATGTTCATCGCGTGGCGAGCAGGGCCTTGCCGCGAACCACCGCTGCGCGCACCTGATTCGGTGCGGTGCCGCCGATGTGGTCACGGGCGTTGACCGAGCCTTCCAGGGTCAGCACGGCGAAGACGTCCTGCTCGATCTGATCGCTGAACTGGCGCAGTTCGTCCAGGCTCATCTCGGCCAGGTCCTTGCCGCTGTCCACGCCGTACTTCACGGCATGGCCGACGATTTCGTGGCAATCGCGGAAGGGCAGGCCCTTGCGCACCAGGTAGTCGGCCAGGTCGGTGGCGGTGGAGAAACCACGCAGCGCCGCTTCACGCATGATCGCGTGCTTGGGCTTGATCGCCGGGATCATGTCGGCGAAGGCGCGCAGCGAATCGCGCAGGGTGTCGGCGGCGTCGAACAGCGGTTCCTTGTCTTCCTGATTGTCCTTGTTGTAGGCCAGCGGCTGGCCTTTCATCAGGGTCAGCAGGCCGGTCAGGGCGCCGAACACGCGGCCGGTCTTGCCGCGCACCAGCTCCGGCACGTCCGGGTTCTTTTTCTGCGGCATGATCGAGGAACCGGTGCAAAAACGATCCGGCAGGTCGATGAACTGGAACTGGGCGCTGGTCCACAGCACCAGCTCTTCGGAGAAGCGCGACAGGTGCATCATCGCCAGGGAGGCGGCGGCGCAGAACTCGATGGCGAAGTCGCGATCCGATACGCCGTCCAGCGAGTTGCCGCCAACGGCGTCGAAACCCAGCAATTGTGCGGTGATCTCGCGCTGAATCGGGTAGGTTGTGCCAGCCAGCGCAGCGCTGCCCAGGGGCATGCGGTTGGTGCGTTTGCGGCAGTCCACCAGGCGCTCGTAATCGCGGCTGAGCATCTCGAACCAGGCCAGCAGATGGTGACCGAAGGTTACCGGCTGGGCGGTCTGCAGGTGGGTAAAGCCGGGCATGATGGTCTCGGCTTCACGCTCGGCCTGCTCCAGCAGGCCCTGCTGCAGGCGGGTGATTTCGGCCAGGATCAGGTCGATCTCGTCACGCAGCCACAGGCGGATGTCGGTGGCTACCTGGTCGTTGCGCGAACGGCCGGTGTGCAGCTTCTTGCCGGTGACGCCGATGCGGTCGGTCAGGCGTGCTTCGATGTTCATGTGCACGTCTTCCAGGTCGACGCGCCAGTCGAACTGACCGGCCTCGATTTCGCCCTGGATCTGGGTCAGGCCGTCGATGATGCTGTCGCGCTCGGCGTCGCTCAGCACGCCGACCTTGGCCAGCATGGTGGCGTGGGCGATGGAGCCCATGATGTCGTGGCGGTACAGGCGCTTGTCGAACTCCACGGAAGCGGTGAAGCGGGCTACGAAGGCGTCGACGGGTTCGCTGAAGCGGCCGCCCCAGGATTGGTTGGTCTTTTCAGTGCTCATGGGTTCTGCTCGACTGGTGCGCTGGACGTGCAGGCCGGGTACGGCAGGCCTGCGTGACGAAAAAGTGCGTCGATAATAACAGGGTCGGCGACAAAGTCGCCGCGACGCTCTGCCGTTCGACGTCGCGGCGCCGGGCGCAGGCACTGTCGTGCCGATCACACTTTGCAACGCTGCCCCGCATTTCGGTGCTTTATTTTGCCCGGCCGGGGCTGGCTGGCTTGCCCGCCGCACGGGCCACACGGAAACTGCGCCGATGCGAAAACAATGGTTCAACCCGAAAAACAACAACGCGCCCGTCGACGACTTTTTCGTCCCGGAACTCTGCCAGCCCGAAGCGTTGCTGAGCATGGTGCTGCTCGCCGAACTGCTGGTGCTGGTACTGGTGCTGGCCGAGCCCATGCTGCCCGGTTTCGACTGGGTGCGCCTGGCGCTGACCTCGCTGTTCGTGCAGTGGATCCTGCTGCTGTCGGCGGCCCTGCTGTGCCGCATGCGGCCGCTGCTGGCACGCCTGCGTGCGGCGGTGGCCGGGGTGATTTGCTGCGCGATCGTGGTCGGCCTGACCCTGGCCTGCACCGCGGTCGCCGACTACTACGAGCTGGGCGGCTCGCCGCGGGCCGGCGAGGTGAATCTTTACCTGCGCCATGCGCTGATCAGCACGATCATGTCGGCGCTGCTGCTACGCTATTTCTATCTGCAGAGCCAATGGCGCAAGCAGGAACAGGCCGAGCTGCGCGCGCGCATCGAATCGTTACAGGCGCGGATTCGCCCGCATTTCCTGTTCAACAGCCTGAACAGCATCGCCAGCCTGGTAGTGATCGATCCCTACAAGGCCGAGCAGGCGGTGCTGGACCTGTCCGACCTGTTCCGCGCCAGCCTGGCCAAGCCCGGCAGCCTGGTGCCGTGGAGCGAGGAGCTGGAGCTGGCAAAACGATATTTGTCGATCGAGCACTATCGGCTCGGCGAGCGACTACAGTTGCAGTGGGAGGTCAACGAAGTGCCGGATGACCTGCCGATTCCGCAGCTGACCCTGCAGCCCCTGCTGGAGAACGCCCTGATCTACGGCATCCAGCCACGTATCGAGGGCGGCCTGGTGCGGGTCGAGGCACGTTACAGCGAAGGGGTATTCGAACTGATCGTCAGTAATCCGTATGAAGAGTCGGTTGAACGGCAGCCGTCGCGTGGGACGCATCTCGCACTTGGCAATATCGATGCACGTCTTGCGGCACTTTTTGGTCCCCGCGCCAGTCTCAGCGTGGAGCGCCGTGA
Organism: Pseudomonas sp.; assembly: GCA_050282285.1. Taxonomy (GTDB): domain Bacteria; phylum Pseudomonadota; class Gammaproteobacteria; order Pseudomonadales; family Pseudomonadaceae; genus Aquipseudomonas. The sequence goes on along the minus strand of JBLZZJ010000064.1, from coordinate 25,140 downwards.
CGGCCGCCATTACACCTGTCTACGCTATCCTTGTGCGAGACTCACGCAGGAAGCCAGTGCACTATGAATGTCCTGATCGTCGATGACGAACCACTAGCCCGAGAGCGCCTGAGCCGAATGGTCGGTGAACTCGATGGTTACCGCGTCCTGGAGCCTGCCGCGAGCAATGGCGAGGAAGCGCTGACCCTGATTGACAGTCTGAAGCCGGATGTCGTGTTGCTCGATATCCGCATGCCCGGCCTGGATGGCCTCCAGGTTGCGGCCAAACTCTGCGAGCGGGAAGCCCCGCCCGCCGTGATTTTCTGCACCGCCCATGACGAATTCGCTCTGGAAGCCTTCCAGGTCAGCGCCGTGGGCTACCTGGTCAAACCCGTCCGTTCGGAAAACCTCAGCGAAGCCCTGAAAAAGGCCGAGCGGCCCAACCGCGTGCAGCTGGCGGCGCTGACCCGTCCGGCAGCGGAGAGTGGCGGCGGGCCGCGCAGCCATATCAGCGCGCGGACCCGCAAGGGCATCGAGCTGATTCCCCTCGACCATGTCATCTACTTCATCGCCGACCACAAGTACGTGACCTTGCGCCATGAGGGCGGCGAGGTGCTGCTGGATGAGCCGCTCAAAGCGCTGGAAGACGAGTTCGGTGATCGCTTCGTGCGCATCCACCGCAACGCGCTGGTGGCCCGCGAGCGCATTGAACGGCTGCAACGCACGCCGCTCGGGCACTTCCAGCTGTTCCTCAAAGGGCTCAATGGTGATGCGCTGATCGTCAGCCGCCGCCACGTGGCCGGTGTGCGCAAGCTGATGCACAACCTCTGAGGGGGGCCGCGAGCCTGTGCCCTGGAGACGTCAGGTCACAGGCTCGAAGCTTTTGAGCCTGTTATCATCCCCGGCAGTTCGTTCTATGGAATTGCCCATGTCTCGCGAAATTCGCATCGCCACCCGTAAAAGCGCCCTGGCCCTGTGGCAGGCCGAATACGTCAAAGCCCGCCTGGAAGAGTCCCACCCCGGACTGAAGGTCAGCCTGGTCCCAATGGTCAGTCGCGGTGACAAGCTGCTCGACGCACCGTTGGCGAAAATCGGCGGTAAGGGCCTGTTCGTCAAGGAACTGGAAACCGCGCTGCTGGAGAACGAGGCGGACATCGCCGTGCATTCGATGAAGGATGTGCCGATGGACTTCCCCGAAGGCCTGGGCCTGTACTGCATCTGCGAGCGCGAAGACCCGCGCGACGCCTTCGTCTCCAATACCTTCGACAGCCTCGACGCGTTGCCGGCCGGCAGCGTGGTCGGTACCTCGAGCCTGCGCCGCCAGGCACAGCTGCTGGCGCGCCGTCCGGATCTGAAAATCCACTTCCTGCGCGGCAACGTGAATACCCGCCTGGCCAAGCTGGACGCCGGTGAGTACGACGCCATCATCCTGGCCGCCGCCGGCCTGATTCGCCTCGGTTTTGCCGACCGCATCCGTTCATCGATCAGCGTCGACGACAGCCTGCCGGCTGGCGGCCAGGGCGCGGTCGGTATCGAGTGCCGTACCGGCGATGCCGAAATCCACGCGCTGCTCGCGCCGCTGCATCACCGGGAAACATCCCTGCGTGTCACCGCCGAGCGCGCCATGAACAAACACCTCAACGGCGGCTGCCAGGTACCGATTGCCTGCTACGCCGTACTCGAAGGCGAGCAACTGTGGCTGCGCGGGCTGGTGGGCCAGCCGGACGGCAGCCTGCTGCTGAATGCCGACAGCCGTGCGCCGGTCGCCGATGCCGAGCAGCTGGGCGTGCAGGTCGCCGAGGCGCTGCTGGCCCAGGGCGCAGCTGCCATCCTGCAAGCCGTGTACGGCGAGGCCGCAGACGAGTGAGTGGCTGGCGCCTGCTGCTGACCCGCCCGACCGAGGAGTGCGCCGCCCTGGCGGCGAACCTGGCGGAGCAGGGCATCTTCAGCGCCAGTCTGCCGCTGCTGGCGATCGAGGCGCTGGAAGAAAGCGTCGAGCACACCGAGACCATCCTGGGCCTGGCGCGCTACAGCGCGGTCATCGTCGTCAGCAAGCCGGCCGCTCGCCTGGGCCTGGACCTGCTCGATCGCTACTGGCCGCAGCCGCTGGCCGACCAGCCCTGGTTCAGCGTCGGCGCCGCCACCGCCGAGATTCTCGACGACTACGGCCTGAGGGTTTACTTTCCGCCTGAGGGCGATGACAGCGAAGCGCTGTTGGCGCTGCCCCGGTTGCAGGAAGCCCTGGCTGACGCGCTGTTTCCACGGGTGCTGATCCTGCGCGGCGAAGGTGGCCGAGAGTTCCTGGCCGAGCGTTTGCGCAGCCAAGGTGTGCAGGTCGACTACCTGGCACTCTACCGCCGCTCATTGCCGCAATACGCCCCAGGCGCCCTGTCGGCGATGGTTCAGGCGGAACGCTTGAATGGCCTGGTGGTCAGCAGTGGGCAGGGGCTGGAGCATCTGGTGCAGCTGGCGGCGGGTGACTGGCCGCAGCTGGCCCGTCTACCCTTGTTCGTACCCAGCCCGCGTGTTGCCGAGCAGGCACGTGCCGCGGGCGCCGAGATTGTTGTGGATTGCCGTGGTGCGAATGCCACGGCGTTGCTGGCGGCGTTGCAGGTGCAACCCGTCCCCCACCTCTGAAGCAAAGGATGGATACGTGAGCGAAGCGACTCCCCCGAAAGAGCACGAGCAACTGGCGCAGGAAGCCCCTGTGTCCGTATCCGCCGAGGCCGCTCCCGCTGCCCCGGCATCCCGTGGCAACAGCCTGGCCATCCTGGCGCTGCTGGTGGGCGTCGCGGGTGTTGGCGTTGGCGGTTGGGGTGTCTGGCAGGTGCGCGCCCTGGAGGGGCGTGACCAGCAGCAGCTGGCTCAGTTGAACGAAGCACGCAACCAGGCCACTGCCCTCAGCCAGCGCGCGGAGCAGCTCGATGGCCGGCTGAAACAGCTGCCATCGGCTGACGAGCTGGAAGAGCGTCGCCGCCTGGTGACGCAGTTGCAGGGTGATCAGCAACTGCTCAACCAGCGCCTGGAAACCGTGCTGGGCGCCAGCCGCCAGGACTGGCGCCTGGCCGAGGCCGAGCATCTGTTGCGCCTGGCCAGCCTGCGTTTGTCCGCCTTGCAGGACATCGCCAGCGCCGAAGCCCTGGTGAAGGGTGCCGATGAAATCCTGCGTGACCAGAACGATCCGGCCTCGTTCGCCGCCCGCGAACAACTGGCCAAGAGCCTCGAAGCGCTGCGCACCACGGTCAACCCGGACCGTACCGGGCTGTTCCTGCAGTTGGGCGCCTTGCGCGAGCAGGCCGGGCAGTTGAGCAGCCTCAACCCGAGCTTCGATGCCGATGGTGGGGTATTGAGCGAAATCGCGGCCCAGGACAATGGCGCCAGTTGGTGGTCCGGATGGTTGCAGACCCTGTCGCAGTATTTCCGCCTCGATTTCAATGCCGACGAGAACATTCGCCCGCTGCTGGCCGGCCAGGGGCTGTCCCAGGTACGTCTCGCCCTGAGCCTGTCGCTGGAGCAGGCGCAATGGGCGGCACTGCATGGCGAGACCCAGGTCTATCGCCAGGCGCTGACCCAGGCCGGCGAAGTGCTGGATGGCAGCTTCAACCGCGACAACCCGAACAGCCGCGCGCTGCGCAAGCGCATCGGCGAGCTGGTTGAACAGCCCATTGAAGTGTCGGCGCCGGACCTCAGCCAGTCGCTGACGGCCTTGCAGGCTTACATCGAACGCAAACAGTCCGCGCGCGACGAGCAGCAGACGGAAGCAGCGGTGCCCACCGATGCGGTGGGTGAAGCGCAGGCAGAAAGCGCTGCTGAAACCGAAACCGGTTCGGAGGAGGCTCGCCCATGAAACGCGCCTATCTGCTGATCGCCGTTCTGGTGGTTGCCGCAGGCCTCGCGTTACTTGGCCTGGCCATCGCGGAACACAAAGGCTATGTGCTGTTCGCCTACAAGGGCTTCCGCTACGAGTCGACGCTGTGGGCGTTCCTCGCATTGGTCGCGGTCGGGCTGTTGTTGCTGTACCTGCTGCGTGCGTTGCTGCGCCTGCTGGTCACCTCGGGTGGGCTGGTCAATCCCTGGTCGCGTCTGCACCGTGGCCGTCGGGTTCGCCTGGCGTCCGAGCAAGGTTTCATCGACCTGGCGGAAGGTCGCTGGTCCCGTGCCCAGCGCCACCTGCAACGCGCGGCCGAAGATGAACCGCAACCGCTGGTGTACCTGCTGGGTGCTGCCCGTGCCGCCAACCGCCAGGGTCATCACGAAGACAGCGATGCGCTGCTCCAGCAGGCGTTGCACCGCCAGCCTCAGGCTGAGCTGGCCATCGCCCTGACCCATGCCGAGCTGCAACAGGAGCGTGGCCAGACCGACGACGCGTTGGAAACCCTGCAAGCCATGCGTGAGCGCCACCCTCGGCACCATCTGGTCTTGCGCCAGATGCAGCACGTCTACCTGCAGCGCGGCGACTGGGCAGGCCTGTTGGGCCTGCTGCCTGAGCTGCGCAAGGAAAAGGCCCTGGGTGACGCCGAGCTGAGCACCCTTGAGCGGCAAGCCTGGCTGGGCCTGTTGGCCGATGGTGGGCAGACGCCGGGTGATACCACCGAGCATGCCCAGGAAGCGCTCAAGCAAACCTGGCAGCAGCTGTCTCCCGCCTTGCGCAAGGAGCCTGCGCTGCTCGCGACCTATGCCGATCAACTGCGCCGCCTGGGTGCCGAACAGGACGCCGAGGCGTTGCTGCATGAGGCGCTCAAGCGTCACTACGACAGCCATCTGGTGCGCCTCTACGGCCTGCTGCGCGGACGCGATCCCGCTCGCCAGCTGCAGGCGGCGGAAGGGTGGCTGAAGGAGCATCCGGACGACGCGGGCCTGTTGCTGACGCTCGGCCGGCTGAGCCTGCAGAACCAGTTGTGGGGCAAGGCCAAGGAGTATCTGGAGAGCAGCCTGACGTTCGAACGGCACCCGGAAACCTGCGCCGAGCTGGCGCGTCTGCTTGCGCAGTTGGGTGAGGTCGAGCGCAGCAACCAGTTGTTCCAGGAAGGCCTGGGCCTGCTTGACCGGCGCCTGAGTGGACCGGCACGGCTCGAGCGGACTGGCTGAGCGGCATCCGCTTGTGCTGCAAGCGGATGCACGGCGCTTTACGCGGGACGATTAGCCTGACCCGCCACGCCTATTGCCTTGAAAGGCCGAGGCGCTTTCCTCTACCGTAAGCGCCTCTGTCACCTCACGGATTCGCCATGTCCTTGGCCAGCCTTCGTTCGTTGTTTTTCCTGGCTTTCGTCGGCTGTGTTGTCATGTTGGGGGCCGCCCTCTACCTGGAGCACGGAGTGGGGCTGGAGCCTTGTCCGCTGTGCATCCTGCAGCGGGTCTTCGTGATCGGCTTTGGCCTGGTATGCCTGATTGCCGCACTGCACCGCCCGGCCCGCCTGGGGCGGCGCATCTATGCGGGCGTGGCTCTGCTGTTTGCCGCTGCTGGCGCGGGGACGGCGGGTAGGCAAGTCTGGCTGCAAGGCGTTCCGGCTGACCAGTTGCCCGATTGCCTGCCCAACCTCAACTACCTGATCGAAGCGCTGCCGTTCCAGGACATCGTGCGCCTGGTGCTGCATGGCTCGGCGGACTGTGCCGAGGTCAACTGGACCCTGATCGGCTTGAGTATTCCGGAGTGGAGTCTGCTCGGGTTCATCGGCTTGCTGACGTTCTGTCTGTACCAGTTGATTCGCCGCTACTGATCCCCGCGCGCCAGGCAATCGCCGCCCCTCCCTGCAAAAGCGTTTGACGGATCTGCACCTAGCGCCCGGCATGGGGGCGTTGCGCGCGTGCAACCCATATGCTGCGCGGGTAGTGGATCAAACGGTCGTATGAATTTTCTCGCCGAAGCGCCTTGAAGGCGTCCGCTGGCGGGCATAATCTGGCCCGCATGCACCGTCGGAATCTTGCCGTTTGGCGGATGCCTTCCCAAGACCATGTACCGATTGACAAAAAACCGTCTCGGATCGGACGTATAACAGCAGAACCGATAAGGGAAGTGAGGTCATCATGCTCGAGAGTTGTCAGAACGCCCAAGAACGCTGGGGTGGGGTTCACCTGCTGATAGACCGCTGGTTGAAGGAGCGCCACGAACTGGTTGCGGCCTACGCGGCGGTCAGCCAGGCGCAGCAGGCGCCCGGCGCCAATACACCAGACGTGCACCGCTTTTGCGAAATCCTCGTGGATTACGTCTCTGCGGGCCACTTCGAGGTCTACGAACAGTTGACCAACGAAGCCAAGGCGTTTGGTGATCAGCGAGGCCTCGAACTGGCCAAGCAGATTTATCCACGCATCGAGGCGATCACCGAAGTCGCGTTGTCTTTCAACGACCGTTGCGACAGCAAGGGCAGCTGTGACAGCGCCACGCTGAGCGAAGAGCTGAAGCGCCTTGGTCAACTGCTGCACGAGCGCTTCGAACTGGAAGATTGCCTGATCGAAGTGCTGCACAACGCCCATAAGGAACAGGCCGCCGCTCCTGTGCTCTGACCGGGCGTGTTCTCAGTCGCGGGTGTCGAGCAACTCCAGCTCGAACACCAGTGGCGAGTAAGGCGGAATAAGGTCGCCTGCTCCTTCCGCACCGTAGGCCTGGGCGGAGGGAATCACCAGGCGCCAGTGCGCACCTACCGGCATTTCCTGCAACGCAGTGCGCCAGCCTGCGATCACACTGTCCAGGCGAAACCACTGCGGCGCCTGGCTCTCGTCGAACTCGCTGCCGTCGGCCAGCGATCCCACGTAACGTACCTGCACCCGGCTTTTTGCCGTTGGCTTGCGACCTGACCCCGCGCGCAACTCCTGCCGAAGCACGCCATCTTTCAATTGCCGCATGCCGGGCTTGGCCTTCTCGTTGGCAAGAAAACGTTTCTCCGCAGCTATCGCCCGTTCGATGCGTTCAGGTGCCGCCGCGAGCTGCTCTTCGTGCTCGGCCAGCAGCATTTCGATGCGCGCCTCGTCCAGGCGTAACGGCTCGTTGTGGTAGGCGTGGCGCAAGCCGTCGACCAGTGCCTGTACCTGCAGATCCGGTACTTCATTGCGCAGGCGTTCACCCAGTCGAACCCCAAGGCTGTAAGCCAATTCATCGGCCTCGGGCTCGGCATGAGCGAGGGGTGTGATCAGACAAAAGAGCAGCAGGGCAACACGTTGCATGGACATTCTCCAATAGCGGCGGGCGAAGAATATGCCAGGCCCGCACCACCACTCAACGCGCTGACTAGCGGCGCGTGACGCAGGCGTCTAGTATGGGCTGCATCTACACCCGCTAGGAGGCACGCCATGTCGGCCACTAAGAACGCCAAGAAGAAGTCGGTTAGTACCCCGCTGCATCTGCTCCAGCAACTTTCCAGCAGCCTGCTGGAACACCTCGAAAGTGCCTGCTCGCAAGCGTTGACCGATGCTGAAAAGCTGCTGGCCAAGCTGGAGAAACAGCGCGGCAGTGCACAGGAAAAACTGCACAAGTCCCGCATCAAATTGCAGGACGCGGCCAAGGCCGGCAAGGCCAAGGCGCAGAGCAAAGCCAAGTCCGCCGTGGCAGCTCTCGAAGATTCGCTCGATACCCTGAAGGCGCGTCAGACCGAAACCCGCGGCTACATCGTGCAGCTCAAACGCGATGCCCAGGAGAGCCTGAAGCTCGCCCAGGGTGTAGGCAAAGTGAAGGAAGCGGCCGGCAAGGCGCTGGTCACTCGTGACGCCAAGCCGGCTGTCAAAGCGGCAGCGAAACCTGCAGCAAAAGCACCTGCAAAACCCGCCGCCAAGGCTGCCAGCAAGCCTGCGGCAAAACCTGCTGCCAAAGCTGCCGCAGCCAAGCCGGCCGCTAAGCCCGCTGCCAAGCCAGCGGCCAAGGTTGCAGCCAAACCGGCTGCCAAGAAGCCTGCTCCAGCAGCGGCCAAGCCCGCCGCGAAGGCACCAGCCAAACCGGCTGCCGCCAAGCCAGCAGCAAAACCTGCCGCTAAACCGGCTGCCAAACTTGCTGCGAAGCCCGTGGCCAAGAAACCCGCAGTAGCTGCCAAGCCTGCACCCGCGAAGGCGCCTGCAAAGCCGGCTGCCAAGCCAGCCGCCGCAGCTAAACCTGCTGCCACTGCTGCCAAACCGGCCGCCAAGCCAGCAGCAAAACCCGCTGCCAAACCTGTCGCGAAAGCGCCCGCCAAACCTGCAGCTAAACCTGCAGCCAAGCCGGCCGCACCTGCACCAGCCAAACCGACCGCTGCTGCCGCCAAGCCTGCTGCCAAGGCACCGGCCAAGCCGGCGGTGAAGAAGCCAGCTGCAAAACCGGCTGCCAAGCCAGCAGTGGCCAAAGCGCCTGTCGCGAGCAAGCCTGCAGCTGCCAAACCGGCTGCGAAGCCTGCGGCAAAACCAGTGGTCAAGCCTGCACCGGCTGCCGCTCCGGCACCGGCTGCTACCACCACTGCTGCGCCAGCCGCTCCGGCAGCCAGCAACAGCGGCACGCCACCAACCGCTTCCTAAGGGTTGGTCACCGAGGCCGCGATGCGCAGCGTTTGCAGCGCACCGCGGCCTTCGTCTGTCAGGCGCGGAGCCAACGCTTCGAGCCAGGCAAAAGCGTCATCCGTCCTCTCTGCCGGCCAGTCGTTGCTGGCAACCTCCAGTCGTTCGAGCTGTTCACGCTCGGCATCCAGTTCCAGTCGCTTGATCCGTTCGCGCAATGCAGCCAGGGCATCGTCCTGCTGGGCAGCCGTGCGCCATTGCTGACGAATCTGGCGCAAGGGAATGACGACCGTACGTTGCCAGGGCTCGGCCAGTTGCTGCAGATGGTCGGCGCGGGCCTGACTGACCATCACCCGGCGCTGTTCCAGCCACGCCGCACACAGCAGCAGGCAGACATCTGCACCTTCGGCCTGCAGGTGCAGGCAGGCGGCTTCCACGCCGGGGCGTTGGTAGAGGTTTTCGGCGAAACGCCACAGGTCAGTGGGCATGGTGCTTTCCGGGTATGCGGCGAGCGAGTCTGGTAGACTCCGCGGCCATTATGATTCGACTCCAGAACCTCACTTTACAGCGTGGTCCTCAGCGTCTGCTAGAAGGCGCCGAGCTGACCCTGCACGCCGGCCACAAAGCCGGTCTGATCGGTGCCAACGGCGCCGGAAAATCCAGCCTGTTCGCCTTGCTGCGTGGCGAGTTGACGCCAGACGCAGGCGATTGCCTGTTGCCGGCGGACTGGCGCATCGCGCACATGCGCCAGGAGATCGATAACCTCGAATGCCTGGCCGTGGACTATGTGCTCGACGGCGACTTGCCCCTGCGCAAGATCCAGCACGCGCTGGCTGCTGCCGAGGCTGCCCACGATGGCGCCGCCATCGCGCGCCTTCATATCGAACTGGACAGCGCGGACGGCTATTCGGCTGATGCCCGTGCCCGCAAGCTGCTGGCCGGTCTGGGCTTCGACAACGCGCAGATGGACCGACGGGTCGGCGACTTCTCGGGCGGCTGGCGGATGCGCCTCAACCTGGCCCAGGCGCTGATGTGCCCGTCCGACCTGCTGCTGCTCGACGAACCGACCAACCACCTGGACCTGGACGCGATCCTCTGGCTGGAAGGCTGGCTGCAAAGCTATCCCGGCACCTTGCTGCTGATTTCCCACGATCGGGATTTCCTCGATGCCGTGGTCGATCACGTGACCCATGTCGAGCAGCAGAAGCTGACCCTGTACCGCGGCGGCTACACCGCCTTCGAGCGCACCCGTGCCGAGCGCCTGGCCCAGCAACAGCAGGCCTACGAGAAGCAGCAGGCGCAGCGTGCGCACATGGAAAAATACATCGCCCGCTTCAAGGCGCAGGCGACCAAGGCCCGCCAGGCCCAGAGCCGGATCAAGGCCCTGGAGCGCATGGAGGAGCTGTCGGCGGCCCATGTCGATTCGCCGTTCGACTTCAGCTTCCGCGAGGCCGACAAGATTTCCAGCCCGCTGCTGAGCATGAGCGAGGGGCGCCTCGGTTATGGCGACAAGGTCATCCTCGAACAGGTCAAGCTGGGCCTCGTTCCTGGTGCGCGTCTGGGCCTGCTGGGGCCGAACGGCGCGGGCAAATCGACCCTGATCAAGAACCTCGCCAATGAGCTGCAACCGCTGAGCGGGCACCTGCAACGCGGCGAGAACCTGGTGGTGGGCTACTTCGCCCAGCATCAGCTCGATGCCCTCGACGACAAGGCCAGCCCGTTGCTGCACCTGCAGCGTCTGGCACCCGGCGAGCGCGAGCAGACCCTGCGCGATTTCCTTGGCGGCTTCGATTTCCGTGGCCCGCGCTGCGATGAACCGGTGGTCAATTTCTCCGGTGGCGAGAAAGCGCGCCTGGCCCTGGCGCTGATTGCCTGGGGCAAGCCCAACCTGCTGCTGCTCGACGAACCGACCAACCACCTCGACCTGGAAATGCGCCTGGCCCTGACCATGGCCTTGCAGGAGTTCGAGGGCGCGGTGGTAGTGGTCTCCCACGACCGTCACCTGCTGAAGAGCACCACGGATGAATTCCTCCTGGTGGCCGATGGCAAGGTACTGCCGTTCGATGGCGACCTCGACGACTACGCGCGCTGGCTGGTGGATTACCGGGCGCGGCAGGCACCGGCAAGCGCTGCCGACGCCAACCTCGACAAGACCGACAAGCGCGCCCAGCGCCAGGCGGCTGCGGCGTTGCGTCAGCAACTGGCGCCGCACAAGCGTGAAGCCGACAAGCTGGAAAAAGAGCTGGGCCAGGTGCATGAAAAACTGGCCGCCATCGAAACGCGCCTCGGCGACAGTGCGCTGTACGAGGCAGCACGCAAGGACGAGCTGCGCGATCTGCTGGCTGAACAGGCCAAGCTGAAGGGGCGCGAAGCCGAGCTTGAAGAGGGCTGGATGGAAGCCCTGGAGACGCTGGAAGCGTTGCAACGTGAATTGGAGGCAGTGGTTTGAATTTCGACACGATGGATTGGGCCTGGCTGATGGCCTGGAGCCAACCGCTGATGCGCACCGGTCAGGTGGTGCTGATTCTGTTCCTGGCCTGGCTGGCCCAGCGCATCCTCACCCGTGGCATCAGCCGCCTGGGCAATCGTTATCCGCAGTTGCCTCCGGAGTTGCTGATGCCGCTGCGCGGCCTGGTGCGCTGGCTGATCCTGGGCAGCGCCTTCCTGATGGTGCTCGAACGGCTGGGCGTCTCGGCCCAGGTGCTGTGGACGGCGCTGACCGGTTTCGTCGCGGTGGCGGCGATCGCCTTCTTCGCGATCTGGAGCGTGCTGTCGAACCTGTTCTGTGCGCTGCTGATCTTCGCCCTGGGGCCGTTCCGTATCGGCGATTGCGTCGAAGTGCTGGAAAGTGCCGACAAGCCGGGTGTGCGTGGCCGGGTGCTGGCGATCAACCTGTTCTACACCACCCTGGAAGACCTCACTGGCGATGCGCCTGGCACCTGGGTGCAGATTCCCAACAGCCTGTTCTTCCAGAAAGCGGTTCGTCGCTGGCGCAACGGTGAAATTCCGACGGCGCGCAAGATCGACGTGTAACGCCGCGCTCGCCGGCATGAGCGGCGCGCGGTAGGCTAGATTTTTTCCGATTCGCTTACTTCGAGGTAATCGCCATGGCGCTGGAAACCTGGCTTGCGTTCTTTGTGGCCTGCTGGGTGATCAGCCTCTCGCCGGGTGCCGGGGCCATCGCCTCGATGTCGGCCGGGCTGCAGTACGGCTTCGTGCGCGGTTACTGGAACGCCCTGGGGCTGCAGATCGGCCTGGCCCTGCAGATCGCTATCGTAGCGGCAGGTGTCGGTGCCATCCTGGCGGCTTCGGCCCTGGCCTTCAGCCTGATCAAATGGTTCGGCGTGGCCTACCTGGTGTTCCTCGCCTACCGGCAATGGCAGGCGCTGCCCAGCGACCTGGCCACCGAGTCGTCCGAGCGTCCGGTCGGTCGGCCGCTGAGCCTGGTGCTGCGCGGCTTCCTGGTCAACTTCAGCAACCCCAAGGCCATCGTCTTCATGCTGGCGGTGCTGCCGCAGTTCCTCAATCCCCACGCGCCGTTGCTGTCCCAGTACCTGGTGATGGGCGTGACCATGATCTGCGTCGACCTGATCGTCATGGCCGGCTACACCGGACTGGCGGCGCGGGTCCTGCGGGTGCTGCGCACACCGCGTCAGCAGCGCATCATGAACCGCACCTTTGCCGCGCTGTTCGTCGGTGCGGTGGCATTGCTGGCCACGGTGCGTCGCGCGCCGGCCTGACCGACACAATGCCACAGTCGTGAACCGGTACCGCGACAGTGGCGGCTCAAGTGCCTAGGCTGGATTTTTTGCCAGCCGAGCACGCCGCATGCCGTCCACTGCCACCCAATCCGCCCAATATGAAGGCGATTCCGACCTGGCCATCGCCGCCCTGCGTCACCCACCGCTGGAACAGGCCATCAGCGCCGCCTGTGCCGAATTGACTGTGGCCGAGGCTTACCTGGCAGCCGTGCGTGACCCGGCCATGGGTTCCCAGCCGCGTTTGTTACTGGCAGTCAGCGCGACCAGCGTAGCGGAGCAACGGCGCCTGGCCGGCCTGATCGCCGACCTGCTGCCGGATGATCTGGAACTGGACCTGATCGAACTCTCCGACGACAGCCTGTCCCAGGCGGTGCGGGAGAACTGCACGCCGTTCTACCGGCGCTGAGCCTGCCGGTGCGGGCCGATGGCCCGACGAATGCCATGCGCGAACAGCCGTTCTTGCGACAATCGGTCGCGGAATACGGCTGATCACGGCTTGAGGAAAATCGTTAGGAAGGCAACAATTCAATGCCATCCATTCGTATTTAGGATTCGCTCCTACTATGATTTCCCCATTCCGTTTTTTCAGCTGGTTGCTGGTGCCGGTTCTGGCCCTGTGCAGCCTGGCTGTCATGGCCGAGCCCATCGAAGGCGCGGCACAAGCATTGCACCTGCTCGGTTACCTGAGCGTCGATTACCCTGCCACCGTGGCCAACGGCCAGGTCGTCGACAGCGGTGAATACAGCGAGCAACTGGAGTTTCTCGCGGTCCTTCAAGGCTTGATCGTGGCGCTGCCGGCGCGCGACGAACAGCCCACGTTGCAGCAGGGCGTAGCCGCCCTGCGCCAGGCCATCGAGCAGCGCGCCGACGGCAACCAGGTGGCGTTGCAAGCTCGCCAACTGGCCTCGACCCTCGCGACTGCCTACGAGGTGAGCCAGACCCCGGCCATCACCCCCGACCCCGCCCGTGGCGCACCGCTGTTTGCCCAGCAGTGCAGCGTGTGCCACGGGGACAGCGGCGCGGGTGACGGGCCGGCCGGCGTCGGCCTGGAACCGCCGCCCGCCAACCTGCGTGACGCGTCACGCATGGACCGCCTCAGTCTCTACGACCTGTTCAACACCATCGGCCTGGGCATCGACGGCACTGACATGGCGGCGTTTGCCGACCAGTTGGACGACCGTCAGCGCTGGGACCTGGCCAGTTACATCGCCGGATTCAGCGCCGATTCCACCGCCAAGGGGGAGTCGTTCGGCCTGGCCGCGTTGACCGGCATGACGCCAGCCGAGGTCGCCGCCGCGCACGGCGAATCCAGGGCCGCCGAGTTTCGTGCCCAGCGGGCGCAGCCACCGGCACAGCAGCGTGGCCCGCAGCAGTTGATCGAACACACCCGCTCGACCCTGGAGCAGAGTCTGGCGGCCTACCGCGCGGGCGATCACGAGCAGGCCTATGACCTCTCGGTCGGTGCCTACTTGGAAGGTTTCGAACTGGTCGAGAGCGCGCTGGACAACCTCGACGCCGCGCAGCGCAAGACCACCGAACGCGCGCTGATGGCCTATCGACAGGCGTTGCAGGATGGTCTGTCCGTGCCCCAGGCGGCGCAACGTCTGGAGCAGGCGAAAGCCGAGCTGGCGACCTCGGCCGCGCTGCTCGACAGCGATGGCCTGTCGGACTCGCTGAGCTTTGTCTCCAGTCTGCTGATCCTGCTGCGCGAAGGCCTCGAAGCGATCCTGGTGCTGGCGGCGATTCTCGCCTTCCTGCGCAACACCGGGCAGGAGCAGGCGGTGCGCAGCGTTCACATCGGCTGGGGCCTGGCGCTGGTGGCCGGCGTCGCGACCTGGGCCCTGGCGGCCTACCTGATCGACGTGAGCGGTGCGCAGCGCGAGTTGCTGGAAGGTATCACCGCGCTGTTCGCCAGTGTGATGGTGCTCTGGCTGGGTGTGTGGATGCATGACCGTCGCCATGCGGCGGCCTGGCAGGACTACATCCGTGGCAGCCTGGTCGGCGGCGGCGGACGCTTCGGCTTCGCCGTACTGGCGTTCTTCTCGGTCTACCGCGAGCTGTTCGAAGTCATCCTGTTCTACGAAACCCTGTGGCTGCAGGCCGGGCCTGCCGGCCATGGCATGGTCCTGGCGGGGGCCGCGACGGCCCTGGTGCTGTTGCTGGGCCTGGCCTGGGTAATCCTGAGCGGCTCGCGCAAGCTGCCGTTGGCGACGTTCTTCGGGGTCAATGCGGTGCTGCTGTGTGTGCTCTCGGTGGTATTCGCTGGTCATGGCGTGGCGGCGTTGCAGGAAGCCGGCGTACTGGGCACGCGCCCGGTGGCGTTCTTCGAATTCGACTGGCTGGGCATTCATGATGACGCCTACACGCTCTCGGCTCAGGCTGCCGCCTTGCTCGGGATCGCCGTGTTGTACGGGCGCAGTTGGCTGAGCGAGCGTCGTCGCCTGCCCGCCTAAGCCCACCGGCAGGGCCTGCATGGCTTACCATGCAGGCTTTCCCCTTCAAGGAGACACGTGCCGATGCGCGTCTGGATCGATGCCGATGCCTGCCCTCGCGGTGCACGGGATCAGGTGGTGAAGTTCGCGCTCAAGCGCGGCTTCGAGGTGGTGCTGGTGGCCGGCCAGGCCGTGGCGCGCCCGAGTTTCGCCTGTGTGCGGCTGATCGTGGTGCCCAGCGGCCCCGACGCGGCCGACGACTACCTGGTCGAGCATGCCGTGCCGGGCGAGCTGGTGATCTGCAGCGATGTGCCGTTGGCGGATCGCCTGGTGAAGAAGGGCGTCGCCGCCCTCGACCCACGCGGGCGTGAGTTCGACGAGCGCAACATGGGTGAACGCCTGGCCGTGCGCAACCTGTTCACTGACTTGCGTGAGCAGGGGCAGGTTGGTGGCGGGCAGGCGCCCTATGGTGAAAAGGATCGCCAGGCATTCGCCAATACGCTGGACCGTATCCTGACTCGCCTGAAAGCTCGCGGCTGAAGCCCCTCCCACATAGACCTCCGCTCATCGCAGGCACCCGGCCACCTCCGTGGGAGGCGCTTCAGCGGCGAGCTTTTCAGACGCCACTACCCGCAGAGATAAGTGCCTGTGCCCACTGCCACCAGCGTGCCGTCATCGCTGTGTAACTCGCTGCGCACCACCGCCACCTTGTTGCCCGAGCGCAGCAGCACCGCGTTGGCGGTAAAGCGCTGCCCCCGCCCAGGGCGCAGATAATCCACGCGCAGATCAATGGTGCCGAGCTTGGACAGGCGCGCCATGCGCTCGCTGGTCGACAGGTGCTGGTGCCGCTCGAAGGCACCGATCAGCGCCATGGCGCCGCCCGCCACGTCCAGCAATGAAGAAATGACCCCGCCATGCAGGATGCCGTGCAGGAAGTTGCCGATCAGCTCGGGCTTCATCGGCAGGTGCATGGTCACGCGCTCGGGGCTCAGTTCATCCAGCTCGATGCCCAGCACCTGGTTGAACGGGATGCGTTGGAAGAAATCGCTCACCGCCTGCTGCAATTCGGCGGTGAGTTCGAAGGGTTGGCTGGTCATGGTGGCAGGCCTCGGCGGTTTGCCACACGCTGCCGCAATGGCCTGGTCTTGACCAGAGGCGCGGCGGGTGTACCGCGCGCATTGGCGGGATCGACCTGTTCGGCCGCCCGCCAGAGGCGCGAGTGTTACTCAGCGTGGGTCAGCTCCAGCACCCGGTCGACCAGTTTGTTGATGCCCGACGCGGCCTGGCTGATCGATTCGGCCAGCATGTAGGCCGGGGTGGTAACGAGTTTGCGCGCGCTGTCCTCGACGATGTCGCTGACTTCGCACTCATGGTGCACCGCACCCATCTTGGTCAATGCATCGGCGGTTGCCGCGTCCGTGCCGATGGTGCAGTTGATCCCCTCGCCGAAGATGCGCGCGGCCAGGGCCGGGGCGATGCAGATCAGGCCGACGGGCTTGCCGGCGGTTGCGAAACCCTGGGCGGCGTTCAGCACGTCCGGTTGTACAGTGCAATTGGCGCCGGCGACGGCAAAGTCCGAGAGGTTCTTGGCCGCCCCGAAACCGCCGGGGATGATCAGTGCATCGAAGTTCTCGACGTGCAGTTCGCGCACGTCCTTGATGTTGCCGCGGGCGATCCGCGCGGACTCGACCAGGACGTTGCGCGTCTCGCCGGTCTCGTCGCCACTGTAGTGATCGACAACATGCATTTGTGCGATGTTCGGCGCGAAACACTGCACCTCGGCGCCACGCTGGTCGAGGCGCAAGAGGGTGATCACGCTTTCATGAATTTCCGCACCGTCGTAAACACCGCAGCCGGAAAGAATCACCGCTACTTTTTTGTTCATCAAGTACTCCTGGTTACCGGGTTGAACCAAGGTGGGTGCGCAAAAAGCGACTGACCCGTTGCTGCGCATCCTTGGCGATTTTTGGTTGATACGTGGCCAGATCGCTTTCGTGGTCGAACACGTGGTCGGCCTCTGCGTACTGTTGTATTTGGACTGAGCCGGGCGCCAGTTGTTGCAACGCTTCCAGGCATTGTTGGTGGTCGGTGATGTGGTCCTGGTCGGCAAGCAGCATCAACTGAGGAATCGTAGGCTGGAGATGGCCGCGCAAATGGGCCGGAAAACCGCAGTAGGGGTAGTAGGTGACCGCTGCCCGGACCCGCGCCAGGCCTTGCTGGCCGGGGGCGCTGAAGCCGTGGCCGGCCTCGCCGGCATAGGACAGCGCATCGAGAATGCTCCAGCCACCGTGTGAGAAGCCCAGCAGCGCCAGGCGCTGGCTGTCGATCTGCGGGTAGTCGGTGGTCAGCTCGATGGCCGCGTAGACATCCAGCGCCCGCTGGTTGCCCCACAGCTGCTTGCCGGCGCACACCGGCTGCCAGTCGGTGATCCCACGGGCGCCGTAACTGTCGACGAACAGCGCGGCATAGCCGGCGGGCAGCACCCAGTCGGTCACGCTTTCGAGCATTTCCTGGCGCTGGCCGCTGCATCCGTGGAACACCAGCACCGTAGGGAAGGGGCCGTCACCGGGCGGCGTCAGCAGGCGCAGGTGCGGGGCTAGCCGCTCCTTGGCGTGCGCCAGGTCGTCTGCGGCGGGCAACAGGGCATTGCGATAGGGATAGAGGCCGAGCAGGGCAACGAGGCTCAGCAGCCCGAAGCCATAGGCGATCCAGCGAAAAGGTCTGCGCATGCTGTCGTCAAATGCCACTCAGGTTGTCATTGGGCGCCGCGTCCCCGCAGGTAGCGGGACGTACGATGCAATCGTAGCCCTTGGCCTTGCACAGTGATACGGGTCTGACATGAATTACATCCTCTATGCGGTGCCTTTTTTCTTCCTGCTGATCGCCCTGGAATTGCTGGCTGATCGCTGGCGAGGTGTGCGCACCTATCGTCTGGCCGATGCGATCAACAGCCTGAGCGCTGGCGTGCTGTCCACCACCGTCGGCCTGCTGACCAAAACGGTCGGCCTGCTGACCTACACCCTGGTCTGGCAGCAGGCGGCGCTGTTCGAATTGTCGGCCGACAGCCTGTGGGTCTGGCTGGGCGCTTTCGTCTTCTACGACTTCTGCTACTACTGGAACCACCGCCTGGGCCACGAGCGCAATGTGCTGTGGGCTGCCCACTCGGTGCACCACCAGAGCGAGGACTACAACCTTTCCACCGCGCTGCGCCAGACCAGCACCGGGTTCATCTTCGGCTGGATCTTCTACGTGCCGATGGCCCTGGCGGGCGTGCCACCGCTGGTGTTCCTGACGGTGGCGGCACTGAACCTGCTGTACCAGTTCTGGGTGCACACCCGGCACATTCCCAAATTGGGCTGGTTCGAGTGGATCTTCATCACCCCCTCCAACCACCGCGTGCACCACGCGCAGAACGCGGTGTACATGGATCGCAACTACGGTGGCGTGTTCATTCTCTGGGACCGTCTGTTCGGCACCTTCCAGGAAGAGCTCGACGAGGAACCGGTGATCTTCGGCGTGACCACGCCGCTGGCCAGCTGGAACCCGCTCTGGGCCAACGTGCAGTTCTACAGCGTGCTGTGGCAGGACGCCGTGCGCGCCCGGTCCTGGTGGGACAAGCTGCGCATCTGGTTCATGCGCACCGGCTGGCGCCCGGCGGATGTGGCGGAGCAGTATCCGCAGCAGAAGCCCGACCTGAGTCGTTTCGTCAAATTCGAGGTGCCGCTGAGCCGCTACCGGCAGGTCTACGGGGCGTTGCAGTTCATCGTCTACGTGCTAGGCGGCAGCTATCTGTTGGCGCTGGGCGGCGAATTGCAGGTACCAGCGCTTCTGCTGGGCTGTGCCTGGGTCGGTTTTGGCCTGTACAGCATCGGCATCTGGATGGAAAACCGCGGCTGGGCGCCGGTTCTGGAAGCCTGGCGCCTGGTACTGAACCTGCCGGTGCTGGTGTTGGCGGATCACCTGGGCGTGTTGCCGATGACCCCGTTTGGCTGGCTACTGTTCGCGGCCTACAGCCTGCTGAGCGCGTTAGCCCTGTTTGCCGGGCGCCGTGCGGAGCGACCGCTGGCGGTGTGAGTTGCCGCGCCAGCGATCAAGGCGCGGGCCGCCGCCAGCGCCGCAGCAGCCAGAGGATGACGAGCAGCAGGATCAGCACCGCCGCGATATAGCCCTGGAAGCGCTGCACATCGCTGAGGATCACCTTCACGGCGGCGCCCAGGTGGTAGGCGGCGTAGCCCATGACGCTGGCCCAGATCGCCACGCCGATGGCGTTCAGCACCAGGTAGCGGCGCCAGGAGTAGCCCGACATACCGATGGCCAGCGGCATCACCGTGCGCATGCCGTAGATGAAGCGAAAGCCCAGTACCCACAGGTCCGGGTAGCGGCGCAGGTGCTTCAGGGCCCTGTCGGCCAGGGCCTGCCAGCCGGGGCGGCGGGTGAGGATGCGCTGACCCTGGTGGCGCCCGATGTGGTACCACAGCTGGTCGCTGGCATAGGTGCCGCAGAAGGCGCAGAACACCACCAGTTCGATGCTGAGCAAGCCGCGTAGCGCCAGGTAGGCTGCCACCAGCAATGAAACCTCGCCTTCGAGAAAGGTGCCCACGACGATGGCTGGGTAACCGAATTGCTGCAGCAGGTTTTCGAACATGGACGGGCTCGGGCGATAAGGTGACTCAGACTACTCCCTCCCGCGAGGCGGGAAAACTGCCGGATGGCTCGACGAATCCGCGTCTGCATGGTCACAATGTGGGCATCCGCATCGCCAGGCACTGCTGCGACGTGCTGCCGCGCATCTGCTCGTCATCATTTGGTCATAATGGCGGCTTATAACTGTCACACTCGCCCGCTCGTGCGGGCTATGGAGTCTGCCGTGAGCTTTACCCCTGCCAATCGCCTGTTCCCCGCCACCCGCCTGCGCCGCAATCGGCGCGATGATTTTTCCCGACGGCTGGTGCGCGAGAACCGTTTGAGCGTCGACGACCTGATTCTGCCGGTATTCGTGCTGGATGGTGAAAACCGTCGCGAGGCGATTCCGTCCATGCCGGGCGTCGAACGCCTGTCCATCGACCTGCTGCTGCAGGAAGCCGACAAGTGGGTGTCCCTGGGTATCCCGGCGCTGGCGCTGTTCCCGGTGACGCCGCTGGAGAAGAAATCCCTCGATGGCAGCGAAGCCTGGAACCCGGAAGGCATCGCCCAGCGCGCGATCCGTGCGCTGCGTGCGCGCTTCCCGGAGCTCGGGGTGATCAGCGACGTGGCCCTCGACCCGTTCACCACCCACGGGCAGGACGGTATTCTCGACGACGATGGCTACGTGCAGAATGACATCACGGTCGACGCCCTGGTCAAACAGGCCCTGTCCCACGCCGATGCCGGCGCCCAGGTGGTGGCTCCGTCGGACATGATGGACGGCCGGGTGCAGGCGATCCGCGAAGCCCTGGAGCTGGCCGATCACAGCAACGTGCGCATCATGGCCTACTCGGCCAAGTACGCCAGCGCCTACTACGGCCCGTTCCGCGATGCGGTGGGCTCTGCCGCCAACCTCGGCAAGGGCAGCAAGAACACTTACCAGATGGACCCGGCCAACGGTAACGAGGCGCTGCACGAAGTGGCCGCCGACCTGGCCGAAGGCGCCGATATGGTCATGGTCAAGCCAGGCATGCCGTATCTCGACATCCTCTGGCGCGTCAAAGAAGAATTCCGCGTGCCGACCTTTGTCTATCAGGTCAGTGGTGAGTACGCGATGCACATGGCCGCGATCCAGAACGGCTGGCTCAACGAGGCGGTGATCCTCGAATCGTTGACTGCCTTCAAACGTGCCGGTGCCGATGGCATCCTCACCTATTTCGCCGTGCGTGCGGCTGAACTGTTACAACAGAGGCCATAGATCGCCTCCCCAGGATTGACGATGAACACCGAAGGACTCAGCAACAGTGACGTGCACGACGCCCAGCCGGTCGTCGTCGAAACGCCGGTGGAGACACCCGTTCCGGAGGAGCCGGTCGTAGCGCCTCCGGTGGCGCCCGCCCTGGTGATCCCGGGGCTTGATGACAGCAGCCTGTACATTCACCGCGAGCTGTCGCAGTTGCAGTTCAACATCCGCGTGCTGGAGCAGGCGCTGGATGAGTCCTATCCGTTGCTGGAGCGCCTGAAGTTCCTGCTGATCTTCTCCAGCAACCTGGATGAGTTCTTCGAGATCCGTGTCGCCGGCCTGAAGAAACAGATCACCTTCGCCCGCGAACAGGCTGGCGCCGATGGTCTGCAGCCGCACCAGGCGCTGGCGCGGATTTCCGAGCTGGTGCACGAGCAGGTCAACCGCCAGTACGCGATCCTCAACGACGTGCTGTTCCCGGCCCTGGCCAAGCACCACGTCAACTTCATCCGTCGGCGCTTCTGGACCACCAAGATCAAGGCCTGGGTGCGTCGTTACTTCCGCGACGAGATCGCCCCGATCATCACCCCGATCGGCCTCGACCCGACGCACCCGTTCCCGTTGCTGGTGAATAAGAGCCTGAACTTTATCGTCGAGCTGGAAGGGGTCGACGCCTTCGGCCGCGATTCCGGTCTGGCGATCATCCCGGCACCGCGCCTGCTGCCGCGGATCATCAAGGTGCCCGAAGAGGTTGGCGGTCCTGGCGACAACTTCGTGTTCCTCTCGTCGATGATCCACGCCCACGCCGATGACCTGTTCCAGGGCATGAAGGTCAAGGGCTGCTACCAGTTCCGCCTGACCCGTAACGCCGACCTGTCGGTGGACACCGAAGACGTGGAAGACCTGGCGCGCGCCCTGCGTGGCGAGCTGTTCAGCCGTCGCTACGGCGACGCCGTGCGCCTGGAAGTGGTCGATACCTGCCCGAAAAATCTGTCCGACTACCTGCTCAAGCAATTCGGCCTGTCCGAAAGCGAGTTGTACCAGGTCAATGGCCCGGTGAACCTGACGCGCCTGTTCAGCATTACCGGGCTGGACAGCCACCCGGAGCTGCAATACACGCCGTTCACGCCGGTCATTCCCAAGCTGCTGCAGAACAGCGACAACCTGTTCAACGTGATCAGCAAGCAGGACATCCTGCTGCTGCACCCGTTCGAGTCGTTCACCCCGGTGGTCGACCTGCTGCGCCAGGCTGCCAAAGACCCGCACGTGCTGGCGATCAAGCAGACGCTGTACCGCTCCGGCGCCAACTCCGAGATCGTCGATGCGCTGGTGGAAGCCGCGCGCAACGGCAAGGAAGTCACGGCGGTGATCGAGCTGCGTGCCCGCTTCGACGAGGAATCCAACCTGCAACTGGCCAGCCGCCTGCAAGCGGCGGGTGCGGTGGTGATCTATGGCGTGGTCGGATTCAAGACCCACGCCAAGATGATGCTGATCCTGCGTCGCGAGAACGGCGACATTGTCCGTTACGCGCACCTGGGCACCGGCAACTACCACGCGGGCAACGCGCGTCTGTACACCGACTACAGCCTGCTGACCGCTGACGTCGCGCTGGGCGAGGACGTGTCCAAGCTGTTCAGCCAGTTGATCGGCATGGGCAAGACCCTGCGCATGAAGAAGCTGCTGCACGCGCCCTTCACCCTGAAGAAAACGCTGCTCGACCTGATCGCCAAGGAAACTGCGGCGGCGGCCGAGGGCAAGCCGGCGCACATCATCGCCAAGTTCAACTCGCTGACCGATCCGAAGATCATCCGCGCGCTGTACAAGGCCAGCCAGACCGGCGTGCGCATCGACCTGGTAGTGCGCGGCATGTGCTGCCTGCGTCCAGGCGTGCCTGGGGTTTCGCACAATATTCAGGTGCGCTCGATCATCGGTCGCTTCCTGGAGCACACCCGGGTGTTCTACTTCCTCAATGACGGCGACGAGAAGATTTACCTGTCCAGCGCCGACTGGATGGAGCGCAACCTCGACAAGCGCGTCGAGACCTGCTTCCCGGTCGAGGGCAAGAAGCTGATTTTGCGGGTGAAGAAGGAGCTCGAGGCCTATCTGACCGACAACACCCAGAGCTGGGTGCTGCAACCGGATGGTCGCTACCTGCGCAACAGCCCGACCGGCAACCAGAACCCGCGCAGCGCGCAGGCCGGTCTGCTGGAAAAACTGACGGTGCCGGTGATCAGCGCCCGATAACGAGGTGGTTTGCGGCCCTCTCCTGCGATGGGAGAGGGTGCTTCGACGGCGTGGGCGTCAGCGTACGCTGAGCACGATGTCGATGCGCTTCAGCCATTCCGCTTCCTGGGTGAAGTCGGCCTGCGTCAGCGGGTTGGCGTCCAGCCAGTCCTTGGGGAACTGGATTTCCAGACTCTTCTCGTTGGCCTTGAGGCGAACGGCGGGCATTTCCTGGTTGCCACGGATGTGGTGGAACAGGATGGCGAAACGCAGCAACACGCAGAGTCGTACCAGCTTGATCCCTTCTTCGCCGAAATCGGCAAGCTTGTCCTTGGGTACGTTGCGGCGGTGGCCGCGTACCAGCAGGGCCAGCATCTGCTGGTCCTGGCGCGAGAACCCGGACAGATCGGAGTGCTCGATCAGGTAGGCGCCGTGCTTGTGGTACTGGTAGTGGGCGATATCCAGGCCAAGCTCGTGCACCCGTGCCGCCCAGACCAGCAGTTCGCGGTGCCACTCATCCGTCAGTTCCCAGCTGTCCGCCACTTGCTCCAGGGCTTCCAGCGCCTTGCTCTCGACCCGCGCCGCCTGTTCCAGGTCGACGTGGTAGCGCTCCATGAGCGAGCGCAGGGTGCGTTCGCGAACGTCTTCATGCTGGTGACGGCCGAGCAGGTCATACAGCACGCCTTCGCGCAGGGCGCCTTCCGAATGGCTCATGCGCTGGATGTCGCAGGCGTCGAAGATCGCTTCCAGGATCGCCAGGCCGGCGGGGAAGATCGCCCGGCGGTCCGGCTTGATGCCGTCGAGGTCGAGTTTCTCCGCGTCACCGATCTTGAACACCTTGCGCTTGAGCCACGCCAGGCCTTCCTGGTTCACCTCGCCATTGCCCAGGCCGGCGGCCTGGATGGTCAGGCCGATGGCCTTGATCGTACCCGAGGCACCGACCGCGTCTTCCCAGCCCAGGCGGCGCAGGGCGTGTTCGATGCCCATCAGCTCCAGGCGCGCAGCGGTGTAGGCCTGGGCGTAGCGAGCCGGGGTGACCTTGCCGTCCTTGAAGAAACGCTGTGTATAACTCACGCAGCCCATCTGCAGGCTTTCGCGCAGCAGCGGCTCGAAGCGCTGGCCGATGATGAATTCGGTACTGCCACCGCCAATGTCGGCCACCAGGCGTTTGCCCGGGGTGTCGGCGATGCTGTGGGACACGCCGAGGTAGATCAGGCGGGCCTCTTCACGACCGGAGATGACTTCCACCGGGTGGCCGAGCACGGCTTCGGCGCGGCGGATGAATTCAGCGCGGTTGCGCGCTTCACGCAGGGCGTTGGTGCCGACGATGCGCACTGCGCCCTCGGGCAGGGTCGCGGTCAGTTGGGCGAAACGACGCAGGCAGTCCAGGCCGCGCTGCATCGCTTCTTCGCTGAGCTGGCGCTGTTCATCGATGCCGGCGGCCAGTTGCACCTTGTCACCCAGCCGTTCGAGGATTCGAATCTCGCCGTGATCGGCCTTGGCCAGCACCATGTGGAAGCTGTTGGAGCCCAGGTCGATGGCGGCAATCAACGGGAACGACTCGGCAGGGGTATGCGGCATAGTGGCGATGTCTCGATCATTAACCGCGCCATCGTGCCACGATCACACGGTCGAGCCAACGCATACCGATGTCGCAGGCCCTGCCGGACGCCCGCTCAGGGCTGTGCAGGGACCGCTGTAAAGCGCGCCAGCAGGGGTTGGCGCAGCACCTGCTCATCACAGTTGTGCCCGCTGCCGCCACGGTCGATGACCACGAAGGTGTCCGGCTGGTGCAGGCTCAGCAGGGGATGGTGCCAGGTTCCGGGGGCGTAGTTGATGCCCTGATTGCCGTCGCTGATGAAGGCGCGGATGGCCCGTTCGTCGAGTTCGCCGGGCGGGGCCACGACGATCAGCATGCGCGCACCGTTCACCGGGAAAAATGCCTGGCTGCCCTGGGGGTGGCGCTCCAGCATGGCGATGGTGATCGGCGAGTGCCAGGCCTGGCCCTCGAACAGGTTGAACAGCACGCGGGCGCCATCGCCCAGCGCCTCGATGTGCGCCAGGTCGTGGTAGCGGGTGGTGGTGCCTGCATTGATCGGGAAGTGCTGGGCACCTGCGCTTTCCAGCACGTCGCCAAACGGCGCAAAAGCTTCACGGGTGAGCGGTTCGACGCGCACGGGCACTGCTTCGACTGCCATCTCCACGGCGCTCACAGGTTGACCGAGCCAATGAACTGACGCAGTTCCGCCGTCCGCGGCTCGCTGAACAGCACCTTGGGGTCACCCACCTCGTGCACCTTGCCCTGGTGCATGAACACCAGCTTGTCGCCGACTTCCCGGGCGAAGCGCATTTCGTGGGTGACCATGATCAGGGTCATGCCCTCGCTGGCCAGTTGCTTGACCACCGCCAGCACCTCGTTGACCAGCTC
>JBLZZJ010000063.1:0-2299 GCA_050282285.1 Pseudomonas sp. | reverse complement strand
GCATGCCCATGCCTACCTGTTGCACGGGCCTGCCGGAATCGGCAAGCGAGCCCTGGCCGAGCGGCTGATGGCACGCTTGCTCTGCCAGCAGCCGCAGGGCCTGGAAGCTTGTGGTAGCTGCAAGTCCTGCCACTTGCTGGCCGCCGGTACGCACCCCGACAACTTCGTCCTTGAGCCAGAAGAGGCGGACAAGCCGATCAAGGTCGATCAGGTCCGTGAACTGGTCAATTTCGTGGTGCAGACCGCCCAGTTGGGAGGGCGCAAGGTGGTCCTGGTCGAGCCGGCCGAGTCCATGAACCTGAACGCCGCCAACGCCCTGCTCAAGAGCCTGGAAGAGCCCTCCGGCAATACCGTGCTGCTGCTGATCAGCCACTTGCCCAGCCGGCTGCTGCCCACGGTCAAGAGCCGCTGCGTGCAGCAGGCGTGCCCCGTCCCTGGCGAGGCAATGAGTCTGGCGTGGCTGGCGCAGGCCTTGCCGGCGTGCAGCGATGAAGAGCGTGCCGAGTTGCTGTGTCTGGCCGCCGGGTCGCCACTGGCGGCGGTACGGCTGCAGGAGCTGGGTGTGCGTGATCAGCGTGCGCAGGTTGTCGAAGGCGTGAAAAAGCTGCTCAAGCAGCAGATTTCGCCAAGCCAGCTCGCGGAAAGCTGGAATGCCGTGTCGCTGCCGCTGCTGTTCGACTGGTTTTGCGACTGGTCGCAACTGGCCCTGCGTTATCAACTGACGCGTGACGAAAGCGGTCTGGGCCAGGCCGATATGCGCAAGGTGGTGCAGTACCTGGCGGACAAGACGCCGCAGGCCAAAGTGCTGCATATCCAGGACTGGTTGCTCGCGCAGCGGCAGAAAGTTATCGGTAAAGCCAACCTCAACCGTGTCTTGCTTCTCGAAGCCCTGCTGGTGCAGTGGGCAAGCTTGCCCGGACCGGGCTAGAATCGGCCACAAGTTATTAAAGCCAGGAATGCCGCATGAGCTTGCCACCTAATCTGGGTCCGCGTAATGGAATCTTGTCTCTGACCATCAAGGACAAGTCCGTGCTTTACGCCGCCTACATGCCGTTCATCAAGAACGGTGGCCTGTTCATTCCGACCAACAAGAGCTACAAGCTGGGCGATGAAGTGTTCATGCTGCTGAACCTGATGGACGAGCCGGAGAAGATCCCGGTGGCCGGCAAGGTGGTGTGGATCACCCCAAAAGGCGCCCAGGGCAACCGCGCAGCGGGTGTTGGCGTGCAGTTCAACGACGGTGACAGCACTGCCCGCAACAAGATCGAAACCTACCTGGCCGGTGCGCTCAAGTCGGACCGTCCGACCCATACGATGTAAATCGTTGTCTTCCATTCGGGCCGCCGTGCCCAGGATACCGGTCGCGGTATCCGCCTCACTGTGATTGCTTGCCATGCTGGTTGATTCCCACTGTCACCTCGATCGTCTCGACCTCGCCGCTCACGGCGGGTCCCTGGATGCGGCGCTGGATGCTGCGCGCTCGCGCGGTGTCGGGCACTTCCTGTGCATCGGCGTCAGCGCCGACAACGCTGCCGCCGTCAAAGGCCTCGCCGAGCGTTATGAGGATGTCGATTGTTCGGTCGGGGTGCATCCGCTGGACCTCGAACCGGGTTCTGCCCCCGCCCTCGACTGGCTACTGGGCGAGCTGAACCACCCGCGTGTGGTGGCGATTGGTGAAACCGGCCTGGATTACCACTACGAGCCGGAAGCTGCGGAGCTGCAGCAAGCGGCGTTTCGCCTGCACCTGGATGCCGCGCGGATCACTGGCAAACCGGTCATCGTGCACACCCGCGAAGCGCGCGCCGATACGCTGGCGCTGCTGCGCGAAGCAGCCTTGCCCCAGGCCGGCGTGCTGCACTGCTTCACTGAAGACTGGGAGATGGCCAAGGCTGCCCTGGACATCGGCTTCTACATTTCCCTGTCCGGTATCGTCACCTTCCGCAACGCCGATGCCTTGCGCGAAGTGGCTCGGCAAGTGCCGGCGGATCGCCTGCTGGTCGAAACCGATTCACCGTACCTGGCGCCCATTCCCCATCGCGGCAAGCCCAACCTGCCCGAATATGTGCGTGACGTCGCCGAGTACTTGGCGACCCTGCGCGGCGTGAGCTTCGACGTGCTGGCCGAGCAGACCAGCAGCAACTTCAAGCGGTTGTTCCCTCTGGCCCATGTGCGCCAGCTATAAGCGGCGCCATACATTTCCTGCGGACAAAAAAAACCCGGGTTCTGGGGGATGAATCCGGGTCAAGACCATTAGGAGTAAATCAAGGTACGCGGTCCACGGTACCTTGGCTGGCGGGGC
>JBLZZJ010000062.1:0-11931 GCA_050282285.1 Pseudomonas sp. | reverse complement strand
CTGAACTACAAGCTGGGCACCCAGCTGCCGTACATGTTCATCGTCAACCGCCTGGCCCACTACCTGAAAGTGCTGCAGCGCGAGCAGATCGGTGCCTGGAAAGAGCGTACCGACCTCGAGCTGGAACTGAACAAGTGGATTCGCCAGTACGTCGCCGACCAGGAAAACCCGAGCTCCGAAGTGCGTAGCCGTCGTCCGCTGCGTGCTGCCCAGGTCATCGTCAGCGATGTCGATGGTGAGCCGGGCTGGTACCGCGTCAGCCTGAACGTGCGTCCGCACTTCAAGTACATGGGCGCCGACTTCACCCTGTCGCTGGTCGGCAAGCTGGACAAGGAGTAACAGCCAGTGAGCTACGGAAGCCTGTTCGAGCGCCTCGGCGGCGAAGCCAGCCAGCGCGCTGGCTGGAGCCGCGAAGTCGCCGCCATGGCATCCGTGGCTGCCCATCTGGCCAAGATGCTCAGCACCCGTGCGGGCAGCGTGCAAACGCTGCCCGACTACGGGTTGCCAGATTTGAACGACATGCGCCTGTCGCTGCACGACTCGTTGCAGCAGGCGCGTGTCGCCATCGAACGCTTTATCGAAGCGTACGAACCCCGTCTGACCCAGGTGCGCGTGATTTCCCTGCCGCGCACCCACGATCCATTGACCCTGACCTTCGCCATCGACGGTCTGCTGGAAATGGACGGCATCAGGCGTCAGGTCAGTTTCTCCGCGAGCCTGGATGGCAGCGGTCAGGTCAAGGTCAACTCAGGAGCGTCAGATGTCCGGTAAATCCGCAGCCCGCCTAGGCGACCCAACGTCCTGCCCGAGCGCCATCGGCTCCGGCTCCGTGCTGGTCGGCGGTTGAACACCGATGAATGACGTCAGTGCATCAGCGCTCAACCGGGTCGCCTCTCATCACCACCCGAGTGAACGCCACCTTCAGGTGAAGCGGAGCCTTCCTCTCGTGGTCGTGGCGTTATCGACCCTCAGCGCCTGTGTTCCGTACCCGCACTCGGTGACCCGAACCCCGGTGGTCGAAGGCCGCGTGCTGTCGGCGGAAACAGGCGTGGCGGTGGCCAGCGCGACGATCACGCTGGATATCGCAAGTGATGAAGCCTGGACCTACGAAACCGTCAGCGATACCCAGGGCCGCTTCGCCTTTGACGAACATCGTGACTACCGGCTGTTCACCCAGCTGGCCGATGCACCGCGCTGCGTGACCACGCTTTCGATCAGCGCCTCGGGCTACCACACACGCCGCTGCACCTGGATGAGCAGGCAATGGTGCTCTTCGGCACCGGTGAAGCTGCCGCGCCTGTTGCTGCAACCGGAACACACCCTCGTCTCTGAGAAAGAGGATTTCGATGACGCCTGGCGTTGCATCGAATCGGCTATGGAGAAGGCCAACTAATGTCATTCAATCACTACTACCAGAGCGAACTCACCGCCCTGCGCCAGCTCGGCAAGCGTTTCGCCGACCGCAGCCCGGTGCTGGCACCGTTCCTCGGTCAGGCCGGTCGCGATCCGGATGTGGAGCGCCTGCTGGAAGGCTTCGCCTTTCTCACCGGCCGCCTGCGGCAGAAGCTCGATGACGAGCTGCCGGAGCTGACCCATTCGTTGATGCACCTGCTGTGGCCGAACTATATGCGTCCGCTGCCGGCGTTCAGCATGCTGCAGTTCGACCCGCTGAGCCGGCCCGGCCCGGCGCTGCCGGTCAAGCGCGGCACGCCGGTGGAAGCCAAGGCCATCGAAGGCGTTACCTGCCGCTTCCGCACCTGCTTCCCCACCGAAGTACTGCCCCTGGCGCTGAACGCTCTGGATTACTCGGTGAAGGGCGACGGCGCGCTGCTCAGCCTGCGCCTGGGAATGAGCACCGATGGTCACCTCGGTGAAATCGGCCTGAAGACCCTGCGCCTGCACCTGGCCGGTGAACGCTACATCAGCCAGATGCTGTACCTGGCGCTGCTGCGCAACCTCGGCGGCATCCAGCTGGTGCTGCTGGACGATGCCGGCAAGCCCCTGCAGGACAGCTATGGCCAGGCCGTCGCCGCGCTGCAGCTCGATGCCAAGAAAGTACAGCCCGTGGGTTTCGCCGAAGACGAGGCGCTGATCCCCTACCCACTCAACACCTTCCGCGGCTATCGCTACCTGCAGGAATATTTCGCCTTCCAGGACAAGTTCCTGTTCGTCGACCTGCTCGGTCTGGAAGCCATTTCCGCCCTGCCGGAAGACCTGCTCAAGCAGGCCCGCGGCCTGGAGCTGCGCTTCGATATCCAGAAAGCCGGCACCCAGCGCATCCGCCCGACCCTGGAAAACGTGCGCCTGTACTGCACCCCGGTGGTCAACCTGTTCCAGCACGACGCCATCCCGATTCGCCTGGACGGCAAACAGGACCAGTACCTGCTGCTGCCAGCCGAATTCGATGCCCAGCACTGCGGCGTATTCTCGGTGGACCGCGTGACCGGCTGGAAGCCGGGCGGCATGGGCTACGAGGAGTACGTGCCGTTCGAATCCTTCGAGCACGACCCCAGCTTCGACGTGCCGGTGGCACGTCCGCACTACAGCGTGCGCCAGCAACCCTCCATGCTCGGCGACGGCCTGGAAACCTGGCTCAGCTTCGGCTTGCGCAACCTCGACCAGCACGAAACGCTGTCCATCGAGCTGACCTGCACCAACCAGAACCTGCCACGCCAGCTGAGCCTGGGCGACATCTGCCTGCCCAGCGAAGACACCCCGGACTTCCTCAGCTTCCGCAACATCAGTGCCGTGACGCCGTGCTACGCGCCGCCGCTGCACCGCGACTTCCTGTGGAAGCTGATTTCCAACATGTCGCTGAACTACCTGTCGCTGGCCAACGTCGAGGCGCTCAAGGTGATCCTCGAGACCTACGACCTGCCCCGCTACTACGACCAGCACGCCGAGCGCGTCAGCAAACGCCTGCTCGGCGGCCTCAAGAGCATCGGCCATCGCCACGTCGACCGTCTGCACCGCGGCCTGCCGGTGCGCGGCGTGCGCACTGAACTGACGATGAACCCCGATGGCTACCTGGGCGAGGGTGACCTGTTCCTCTTCGCCTCGGTACTCAACGAATTTTTCGCCCTGTACGCCAGCTTGAACTCGTATCACGAGCTGTACGTACGGAGCACACAGGGAGAGCTGTATCAATGGACGCCACGCATGGGGCAGCAGCCCCTGCTCTGAGCCGGTTGAGCCGGGGCATCCGCGAATACAGCCTGTTCCAGGCTGTGCAGCTGGTGCTGGAGCGCTTGCAAGCTGCCCATCCACATCTGGATGAGGAACGGCTGTACGAACAGCTGGAATTCCAGGCAAACCCGAGCCTGGGCTTCCCCGGCAGCGATATCGATCGCGTGCAATTCTTCGAAGAGCACGGCGAGCTGCGCGCGCGCATGCGCATCAACCTGGTCAGCCTGTTCGGTGGCGGTTCGCCGCTGCCCGCGTTCTACAGCGAACAGGCGCTGGGCGACAGTGAAGACGGCAACCCCACGCGCGTCTTTCTCGACCTGTTCAACAATCGCCTGCAACGCCTGCTGTTGCCGATCTGGCGCAAATACCGGTATCGGGCACGCTTCGAAAGCGGCGCTCTCGACCCCTTCTCGGCGCAGCTCTTTGCCCTGATCGGCCTGGGCAGCGAACAGATCCGCCAGGCCCAGGAGCTGAACTGGAAACGCCTGCTGCCCTACCTCGGCCTGCTCAGCCTGCGTGCCCACTCGGCCGCGCTGATCGAGTCCGTGCTGCGCTACTACTTCAAGCACGCCGAGCTCTACATCGAGCAATGCCTGGAGCGCCAGGTGACCGTGCTCGAAGAGCAGCGCAACCGCCTCGGCCTGGCCAATAGCCGGCTCGGCGAAGACACCGTGCTCGGCGAGCTGGTACGCGACCGTGGCGGCAAATTCCGCATCCATGTGCACCAGCTGGACTGGACCCGTTTCCACGAATTCCTGCCGATCGGCACCGGCTACCAGCCGCTCTGCGCGCTGGTGCGCTTCACCCTGCGTGACCCGCTGGACTACGACATCCGCCTGGAGCTGCGCCAGGACGAAATCCGCGAGCTGCGTATCGGCGAAAACAACCCCTGCCTGTTGGGCTGGACCACCTGGCTTGGCCGCGAGAATGCGGACGGTCTGGTGACGCTCGGCAGCAAGATTCATTAAGGACAGATGAAATGATCAACGTCGACCTGCAACAACTGGTTCAAGCCCTGGACGCCGAGAGCAAGCGCGACCTGGAGACCGCAGCGGAGCGCTGCGTGGTCCGCGGTGGCAGCAAGATCCTGGTGGAGGACATGCTGCTTGGCCTGCTGGAACGTCCGGAGAGTCTGCTGGCGCGTGCCCTGCTGGACGCTGAACTGGATGCCGGTGAGCTGGCACAGGCCCTGCAACCGCGCAGCGAACACAGCGAGTCGCGCAACCCGGTGTTCTCCACCGAGCTGGTGCAGTGGTTGCAGGACGCCTTGCTGGTAGCCAGCCTCGAGCTGGGCCAGAGCCAGGTCGACCAGGCTGCGCTGATCCTGGCCCTGCTGCGCAACCCGATGCGTTATGCCGGCAGCCACTACCAGGCACTGCTGGGCAAACTCAACGCCGAGCGCCTGCGTGAATTCGCCCTCAGCCAGCAACCTCAACAGGGCGCTGGCAAACCGGCTGCAGGCGGCGAATCGAACCTGGCTCGCTTCACCCACAACTTCACCCAGCAGGCGCGGGACGGCAAGCTCGACCCGGTGCTGTGCCGCGACGGCGCGATCCGCCAGATGATCGACATCCTCGCCCGCCGCCGGAAGAACAACCCGATCGTGGTCGGCGAGGCTGGCGTGGGCAAGACCGCCATCGTCGAGGGCCTGGCCCTGCGCATCGCCACCGGCGAAGTGCCGCAGGTGCTCAAGGGTGTCGAGCTGCTTTGCCTGGACCTCGGCCTGCTGCAGGCCGGCGCCAGCGTCAAGGGCGAGTTCGAACGCCGCCTGCAGGGCGTGATCGATGAAGTGAAAAGCTCGCCCAAGCCGATCATTCTGTTCATCGACGAAGCCCACACCCTGATCGGTGCCGGTGGCCAGGCCGGCAGCGGCGACGCCGCCAACCTGCTCAAACCCGCACTGGCCCGCGGTGAGCTGCGCACCATCGCCGCCACCACCTGGAGCGAGTACAAGAAGTACTTCGAGAAGGACCCAGCCCTGGCCCGTCGCTTCCAGCCGGTGCAGCTGCACGAGCCGAGCGTCGGCGAAGCGGTGACCATCCTGCGTGGCCTGGCACCGGTCTACGAAAAAAGCCACGGCATCTACCTGCGCGACGACGCCGTGGTGGCCGCTGCCGAACTGTCCGCCCGCTACCTGGCCGGCCGCCAGCTGCCCGACAAGGCGGTGGACGTGCTGGACACCGCCTGCGCCCGTGTACGCATCAGCCTGGCTGCCGCCCCGGAAGCGCTGGAGCGCCTGCGCGGTGAAATCGCCGAAGGCGAGCGTCAGCGCGAAGCCCTGCGCCGCGACCTGGACGCAGGCCTGAGCATCGACACCGAGGCACTGGACGCCCTGGAAAACCGCCTGATGGCTGCCCGCGCCGAGCTGGAGCAGGTGGAGACCCGCTGGGCCATCCAGCGCGAGCTGGCCGAGCGCCTGCTGGAGCTGCGCAAGCAATGCGCCGCAGCCCGCGTGGGTGTCGAACAGGACGACAGCGACACCACCGACGAACCGCAAAAAAGCCTGGCCGAGCTGGAAGTCGAGCTGCGTGCCGCCCAGGCCGAACTGGCCGCCGCCCAGGCCAGCGAGCGCCTGGTCAGCCATGAAGTCTGCCCCCGCCTGGTCGCCGAAGTGATCAGCCACTGGACCGGCGTCCCGCTGTCGCAACTGGCCCGCGAACACAACACCAAGGTCACCACCTTCGCCGCCGATTTGCGCCAGCGCGTACGTGGCCAGGAGCAGGCGGTTCAAGCCCTGGATAAATCCATGCGCGCCACGGCCGCCGGCCTCAACAAGCCCGACGCTCCCGTGGGCGTATTCCTGCTGGTCGGCCCCAGCGGCGTCGGCAAGACCGAAACCGCCCTGGCCCTGGCTGACCTGCTGTACGGCGGCGAGCGCTTCCTTACCACCATCAACATGTCCGAATTCCAGGAGAAGCACACCGTTTCGCGCCTGATCGGCGCACCGCCCGGCTACGTCGGTTACGGCGAAGGCGGCATGCTCACCGAAGCGGTGCGGCAGAAGCCCTACTCGGTGATCCTGCTGGATGAGGTGGAAAAAGCCGACCCGGACGTGATGAACGTCTTCTACCAGATCTTCGACAAAGGCGTGGCCAACGACGGCGAAGGGCGCGAGATCAACTTCCGCAACACCCTCATCCTGATGACCAGCAACCTGGCCAGCGAGCGCATCGCCAGCCTCTGCGCCGACGGCCAGCGCCCCGCTGCCGACGACCTGGAACTGGCCATCCGCCCGTACCTGACCCAGCACTTCAAGCCGGCGCTGCTCGGCCGCATGCGCGTGGTGCCTTACTACCCGGTGGACGGCGACGTGCTGCGCGAGCTGGTGGGCGTCAAGCTGGCCCGCTTCGGCGAGCGCCTGGCGCGCCGCCAGTTGGGCTTCAGCCACTGCGACGCCCTGGTGGACAACCTCGCCGAGCGCTGTACCCACAGCGACAGCGGTGCTCGCCTGATCGACCACCTGATCGACCAGCATCTGCAACCACTGGTGGTCGACCGCCTGCTCGACGCCATGGCAAGCGGCGAAACCCTGCAACGTGCACACGCCACCCTGGATGGTGACGGGGCGGTGGTCTGTGAGTTCGCTTAACGTGCCCCAGATGTTCACCCAGGTACCCCAGCCCCTGCGCTATGCAGAAGCGCTGCTGCAGCAGTTCGCCAAGCTGGCCCGCGCAGTGAACAGCGAAGGCCTGCAGGGTGGACTGGTGGAAGCCTCGGCGCAGCTGTCCCAGTGCGAGCTGAGCCAGCTGTACCTGCTGGACGACACCCACACCCGCCTGACCCTCTGTGCCGAGTGGCAGGATGGCATGCTGCAGCCACGAAACATGGACAGCCTGCCGAGCGACTACGACGGCGAGCAGTTGCTGCAGTACTGCCTGTGCCAGAACCAGGTGCTCAGCCTGCAGGACGTGGACCCCACGCTGTACCCGTGCACCTTCCTGCCCGACACGCCACAACCGTGGCGCAGCCTGCTGTGCCTGCCCCTGCTGAACGAAGCACGGCGGGTCAAGGGCCTGCTGCTGACCGCCAGCAAGACCCCACGGGACCTGGAAGGCTTCGCCGGCTCCCTGGGCCATCTGGGCGCGTTCTTCATCGCCCAGATGAGCCTGCTGCAACGCCTGCGCTCCCCCGACAGCGAAGCGATCGCGGCACCGCTGCCGACTGCCAGTGCCAGCGGCTATGGCCTGATCGGCGACAGCCCGGCCATGCGCACCATCTTCCAGCTCATCGGCAAGGTGCTGCACAACCCGGTGAGCGTGCTGCTGACCGGGGAAACCGGCACCGGCAAGGAGCTGGTGGCCCGTGCCATCCATGATTACGGCTTCCGTCGCAGCAAACCCTTCGTCGTGCAGAACTGCGCCTCGTTGCCGGAAAACCTCCTGGAAAGCGAACTGTTCGGTTACCGCAAGGGCGCTTTCACCGGCGCCGACCGTGATCGCCAGGGCCTGTTCGATGCAGCCGATGGCGGCACGCTGTTCCTCGACGAGATCGGCGACATGCCCCTTCCGCTACAAGCCAAGCTGCTGCGCGTCCTGCAGGAAGGCGAAGTGCGTCCGCTGGGTTCCACAGACACCCACAAGGTCGATGTGCGCATCGTGGTCGCGACCCACCACAACCTGCGCAGCCTGGTGGAGAAAGGCCGCTTCCGCGAAGACCTGTTCTATCGCCTCTCGCACTTCCCCATCGAACTGCCGCCACTGCGCAACCGCGCCGAAGACATCCTGAAACTGGCCCGGCATTTCGCTGACAACGCCAGCGCGTTCCTCCAGCGCCCGTCCTGCCGCTGGGCAGACGCCACCCTGGAGCACCTTGCCGGTTACGCCTTCCCGGGCAACGTGCGGGAGCTCAAGGGCCTGGTCGAGCGCGCGGTACTGCTGTGCGAAGGCGGCGAACTGCTGCCCCAGCACTTCAGCCTGCACCTGGCCGATGACACCGACAACACCACCCTGAGCCTGCGCGAGCGCATGGAGCGGGTCGAACGCAGCCTGCTGCTCGACTGCCTGCGCAAGAACCGCGGCAATCAGAGCCAGGCCGCCCGTGAACTAGGCCTGCCCCGCCGCACCCTGCTGTACCGCATGGGCCGGCTGAGCATCGGTCCGGCGGACGTATGAACAGGAATCACGTGATGACTCACCTGAAAGCCCTGCTGTTTCTGCTGTTCCTGGAGCCGCTGGTATCCAGCGGACGAATCGGGCGGATCAAGCTGTTGGGGCTTTTCCTCCTGGCACTCTGGCCGCTGATTCTGGCTCGGGTGCTCCACGATGAGGCCGCTGCGCAATGGTTCCAGAATGCCGTGGGTGTTCTGGCGGTCGCAGGCCTGGTTTTCCTGTGGGTCGCCCTTCTCGCTACCTTCATTCGGCGCCTTCATGACGTCGGCCGGAGCGGCCTCTGGGTGTTGCTGGTGGCCGTGCTGTGGCCGCTGCTGATGGTCTGGCCCGGCCAGAATCGCGCCAATCACTATGGCCCACCGCCCTCCCCCTTCGCACTGAGGCCGTTGCCGGCACAAGGCCAGGCCTGACATGTACTTATCCACTTCGTTGAGAGGAACCCTCCATGTTTGATCGCTATTGGTTCGCAGGCCTGCTGGCCCTGGTCATTGCGCTGTCCGGCTGCAGCGGCAACTACACGTTCAGCGACGACGAATACCGCCCGTTGGGCGACCCGCAAGCAGTGAAGCGCGGCAACTGACCGCAAGGAGTCAACCACCATGGAACTGGTCTTCGATGTGGTAAGTGCACAGCAGTTCGTGCCAGGGCTATTGACCACCAAAACCTTCAAGCAGGCCGGCGGTGTGATCGGCCGTGCGGAGGAATGCGACTGGGTCATCCCGGACCGCAAACGCGTACTGTCCAGCCGACACGCCGAGGTGAGCTACCGCGACGGCGCGTTCTACCTGACCGACACCAGCAGCAACGGCGTTCAGCTCAAGGACACCGGCGCCAGCCTGCGCAAGGGTGAAGCACAGCGTATCGAGCACGGCAGCGTGTACTGCCTCGGCGATTTCGAGATCCGCGCGCGGCTGATCCGCGATCCGGCGATTTTCGAAGGCGATATCGGCCTGGCCCAGCCTGCTGGCAGCATCATTCCGGACGATGCCTTCCTCGACCTCGACCCGATGGCGGCCCTCGACCAGCAGGAGCGTGTCTACGCCGAAGTCGACGACCTGACCGCAATCATTCGACCGCAAACGAGCCACGCGCAGCAGCGCGACTACGCGCAGATCGACGAAGAGAACCTGCTGGTTCCCGAGCTGGTCATGCCGACCCCGCCGCCGGAGCCCAAGCGCGCCCCCGAACCGGAGCGCCTGCCGCCCACCTTCTGGGAGAAATTCGGCGAAGCCCTCGGCGTGCCCCTCGACGATCTCGACAACGAGGCCCGTGAAGCGCTGGCCCTGCACGCCGCCAAACTGCTCAAGCAGAGCGTCGGCAACCTGCAGCAGGCCCTGCGCACCCGCAGCGAGCTGAAGAACGAAATGCGCCTGGCCCTGACCACCGTGCAGAGCGCCGGCAACAACCCGCTCAAGTACACCTCCGACAGCGGTGAGGCGCTGCACGCCCTGCTACGCGGTGGCAAGGCCGGACAACTGAGCGCCGAGCAATCGATCAGCCGCAGCTTCCGTGATCTCCAGGCCCACCAGGTCGCCCTGCTGGCCGCCAGCCGCGCAGCGGCCAAAGGCATGTTCGACCAACTGTCGCCGGAACAACTAGTCGTGCGTTTCGAGCGCGATGGCCGCAAGCCGTTGCTTTCCACTGCCGGCAGCCGGTGGCGCGCCTACCGTCGCCTGCACACCGCCCTGGAGCAGAATGACGAATGGGGTGATCGCCTGTTCGCCCGCGATTTCGCCCGTACCTATGAAGAGCAGGTTCGCCTGATCGCCACCCTCAACACCGATGTTCAAGGATGATTTCCATGCACCGCTTTCTAGCCCTGATGGCCACCCTGCTGGTTCTGGCCGGCTGCTCGTCGATGTCGCCGTATTCGAACATGACCAAGCTCGACCTGACCCTGCAGGGCAGCGAGAAGCTCAACCCCGACCTCCATGGCCGCCCCTCGCCCATCGTGCTGCGCCTGATCGAACTCAAGCACCCGGTGTCGTTCGAGACCGCTGACTTCTTCTCGCTCTACCAGCGCCCGAAAGAAGCCCTATCGCCTGACATGGTCGTACTCGAAGAACTGGAGCTGCGCCCCGGCGAACACCGCGAGATGAAGCTCTCCGTGCAGCCGGGCAGCCGCTATGTCGGCGTGCTGGCCGCCTACCGCGACCTGCCTGAAAGCAAATGGCGCGTGGTCATCCCGCTGCAGGAACAGGCGCACAACTACAGCGTGCTCCATCTCGATGCCCAGGGCATCCGCTCACTGCTTGAAGAAGACGGGAAGTAAGCCATGTCCACGCATAAAGTTATCTGGCAGGAAGGCATGTTGCTGCGCCCCCAGCACTTCCAGCAGAACGACCGCTATTACGACAACCAGTTGAAGACCCGCACACAGAAGCTCGACAGCTACGCGTGGGGCTACTTCGAGCTGGAGATCGACCGCCAATTCCTCAACATGGGCAAGATCGTGGTCAGCAACGCCAGCGGCGTGCTGCCCGACGGCAGCCTGTTCGACATCGGTGCCGAGCGCGAACCGCTGGCCCTGGATGTACCGCCGAACACTGGCAACACGCCGGTCTACCTGGCACTGCCCCTGGTCACCGGCAACCACATCGAGAGCCGTCGTCCAGACCAGCTGGACGTCCTCGCCCGCTACACCGCCTTTGATGTAGAAGTCACCGACTGCACCGCCGGCGACAACAACATCAGCCATGTCAGCACCGGCCGCCCGGACTTCCGCCTGTTGCTCGGTGAGCAGCAGAGCGACCAGGCCTACGTCAAGATCAAGCTGTGCGAAATCCTCGATACCACGCCGGACGGCGTGATCAGCATCGACCCTGAGTTCAGCCCGACCTACGTCAACTTCCAGGCCTCCGGCTACCTGCTGAGCTGCCTCAAGGAAGTGATCAGCATGCTCGGCCACCGTGGCGACATCCTGGCCGAGCGTATTCGCGCCACCGGCAAGGTGGGCGGCGCGGAAGTGGGCGATTTCATGATGCTGCAGCTGATCAACCGCTACGAGCCGATCCTGCGCCACCACCTGGGCGTCGACCAGGTTCACCCGGAGCAGATCTACCGCGAACTGGTGGGCCTGCTCGGTGAACTGGCGACGTTCTCCAGCGAAAGCAAACGCCCGCGCCTGGACGGCCGCTACCTGCACACTGACCAGGGCGCCAGCTTCCGCAAGCTGATGGACGCCATCCGCCAGGTGCTGTCGATGGTGCTCGAGCAACACGCCATCGAAATGCTGCTGCAACAGCGCCAGTACGGCATCCAGGTCGCGCCGCTGCATGACCACAAACTGCTGGGCACCTCCAGCTTCGTGCTCGCCGCCAGCGCCCAGTGCGATTCCGAAGAGCTGCGCCAGCGGCTGCCGGCGCACCTCAAGGTCGGCCCGGTGGAGCGCATTCGCCAGCTGGTCAACCTGCACCTGCCGGGGATCAAGGTCAAACCGCTGCCGGTGGCACCACGGCAGATCCCGTTCCACTCCGGCAAGACCTACTTCGCCTTGGAGCTCAGCTCCGAGGAGCTAGCGCAGCTCGAACGCTCCGGCGGCTTCGCCTTCCACGTGTCCGGCGAATTCACCGGGCTTGAGCTGAAATTCTGGGCGATCAGGAACTGACGATGACCACCAAG
Organism: Pseudomonas sp.; assembly: GCA_050282285.1. Taxonomy (GTDB): domain Bacteria; phylum Pseudomonadota; class Gammaproteobacteria; order Pseudomonadales; family Pseudomonadaceae; genus Aquipseudomonas. The sequence goes on along the minus strand of JBLZZJ010000062.1, from coordinate 16 downwards.
GACATGGAATACGGCC
>JBLZZJ010000061.1:0-31295 GCA_050282285.1 Pseudomonas sp. | reverse complement strand
ATATCCGCCCGTGCCGGCTTGAGGGCCGCCGGGTGCGTGCTGCCGGTCAGCGCCACCGGTACCAGGCACAGGGAAAATGCCATGGCCACGCCGAGCAGGGCATGAATGCCCAGATCCCCATTGAGGCCCAGGGCCAACTGGCCGAGCACCATGCCGACATAGGTCGCCAGCATGTAGATGCCCAGCACCTTGCCGCGCTCGTCGCTGCCGGCGCGGTCGTTCAGCCAGCTTTCCAGCACCATCAGTTGGCACATCATGGCCACACCGACCAGCACCCGCAGGCACAGCCACAGGGTCAGGTGGCTGCTGAATTCATGGGTCAGCACCGCGGCGGAAATCAGCCCGGCGCTGGCGACATAGGTGCGAATATGCCCAACCCGCCCGATCAGGGCCTGTCCGACCTTGCCGCCGATCACCAGGCCGAGGGCGTTGGCCGCCATCAGGGCGCCGCCCCAGAACACCGCCACGCCATCGGCGCTCAGGCGCAGCGCCAGGTAGGTCATCAGCAGGGTCGAGCCCATCTGCATCAGCAGGCTGGCCAGGTACAACGCCCCGAACGCTCTGGTCAGGCCCAGCATGGAGGTGCCTCTCTACGGTGTGTGCGCCATGGCAGGCGATGACTGCCCATGTGGGTGCTCCTGTCAGGCCAGGCCGTGTCGCTGTTTCCAGTCGCCGGGGTGTACCACGTAGCCGAACAGCGCATGACCGCCATATACCAGCGCAGTGCCTTCCGGAATCCACAGCAACTGCCCCGGGGTGACGCGGTACAGCTCGCCGTTGGCCTGGAGCTCGAAGCAGCCTTCGATGACGAAAATCACCTCGTCGTACAGCAGCGTCCAGTGCACTTCGGCACCTTCCCAGCGAGCAAAACCGATGCCGATGTTCGGGGAGATTTCGTTGCTGATCGCTCGCGCCACGAAGGCCGCACCGGGAGGCCCGCCACGCGGGATGAACTCCAGGTCATGGTGATCGACGAGCAGCACCGGCCCTTTGCCGGAAACGACCTGGCTCATATCTCGCTCCGACTGTTCCACGCCGCCAGGCGAATGCGTGAGCGCACACCCAGGCCGAGGAAGGGTTCCGGTGGGTTCAGCGACGGCATACCGGTGACGGCCTGGATGTCGCGCAGCTGGGCGGAATCCGCACCCACGGCGAGGTCCGCCAGCAGAGTGCCGGAAATGGTACCCCAGGCCGCGCCGACGCCGTTGTCGCAGGCCGAAGCGTGCACGCCGGGCGCCAGCTCGCCGAAGAAATTGGTGAAGTTGCGCGAGATGGCATAGACCCCGCCCCAGGTGTGAGTGAATGGCACCTCCGCCAACTGCGGGAAGCGCACCAGGAATGCCTGGCGATGGTCGTCGCGCACCTTGGCGCGCATGGCGTCGCTGGTGCTCTGGCCGTACTTGGGGACGTGCTTGTAGGTGTTGCGGATGATCAGCCGGCGATCCCGGGTCATGCGCACGGTGGTGCCGGCGTGGTCTGCCGGAGTCAGCCCCCAGTCGAGTTGCCCGCCATAGTCCTCGAACTCGGCATCGGTCAGCGGGCGAGTCCAGCTGGCGAAGGTCATCACCGGTAGCAGGCGGTTGCGCAGGTAGCCGAACTCCTGGGTAAAGATGCTGGTGCCGAGCAGCACCTGCGGCGTGCGGATGCTGCCCTGGGTTCCGTGCAGCCGCCAGCCGCCGTCGCTTTCACGTTCCAGGCGATGAATCGGCGACTCTTCCAGCAGCTCGACGTTGCCGGGTAGCGAGCGGCCCAGGCCAGTGACCAGCGCGGCCGGCTGCATCAGGTAGCAGCCCGGTGTGTAGATCGCGCCGCTGTAATGCCGGCTGCCCACGACCGTGGCCAGCTCGTCCGGCCCCACACGGCGGAAGGGTTCGCCGAGGTCGCTCATCAGTTTCTCGAAATGCGCCAGGTAGGCCATGCCGCGGGCGCCTACCGCCCCCTGGTATTTGCCGGCGTGGGACCACTGGCAGTCGATACCGTGGCGCTGCACCAGGGTCTGCAACTGGTCGATGGCCGCGCGGTTGAGGCCGAGCAGGCGCTGCTTGTGCAGCGGCTCGGGGTGTTCCAGGGCGAACTTGTGCGGCAGGTCGATGACGAACCCGGAGTTGCGGCCCGATGCGCCATAGGCGACGCGCTGGGCATCCACCAGCAGGATGCGCGCCGTGGGGTAGTGCTCGGCCAGGCGCCGGGCGGCGGCCAGGCCGGCAAAGCCTGCACCGATTACTGCGTAGTCGGCGCGCTGTTCGCCCAGCAGGCGCTGACAGGCAGGTTGTTCCGGCAGGGCGCTGTACCAGCCGCAGGTCGTATCGTCGTAAGGCAAATTGATCTTTTTGTTATGCATGGTGGCGCCTCAGGCAACGGCCCGTTGAGACAGCTGGCAGGATTGCAGCCAGTTGCTGCGTTGTACTTGTGCCTGGCGGCCGAGCAGCACGAAGCCGCTCAGTGCGTCGTTTTCCGTAAAGAACCCCGCGCACAGGCCGTCATCGGTCGGGGTGCAGCGCCAGTGCCCAGCGGTGCCGGGGGCGGGAGGCAAGATGCACAGCGGCGCGGCCGGCGTTTTTACCGTCACCGGCATCAGCGGGTAGCTGACGGCGGTGGGTGTGCCGAGCAGGGTCTGGCTCAAGGCCTGGATGCCCTGGGTGATCGGGGCCAGGTAGGGCAGCAGTTGCCCATCGATCTCGATGCAGTCGCCGAGGGCGTAGATGCCCGGCTGCGAGGTCTGCAAGTGAGCATCTACCTTGATGCCCCGGTCCACGGCCAGCCCGCTGGCGGCTGCCAGGTCCAGGTTCGGGCGCAGCCCGACGGCGCTGAGGATCAGGTCCGCTTCGAGCTGTTGGCCGCCGGTCAGGCTCAGGCGGTAGTTGCCCGCACCAGGCTCGATGTGCTGCACGGCATTCTGCAGGTACCAGCGCACGCCGAGGTCAGCGAGTGCCGCCTGTAGCTGCTCCCCGGCTTCGGCGGGCAACAGGCGCGCCATCGGCCACTGGCCCAGGCCGATGACGCTGACGTCGAAGCCGCTGGCCGCCAGGTCGTTGGCGAACTCGCAGCCAATGAGCCCGTCGCCCAGGATGGCGATACGCCGAGCGCCGAGCAGGCGCTGGCGGAAACCCTGGTAGTCGTGCAGGTTGTTGACGCTGTGCAGCGCATCGCCCGCACCGTCGATGGCCAGTTTGATCGGCGTGGCGCCGCTGGCCAGCACCAACTGGCCGTATTCCATGTCGCCGAAACTGGTGACCAGGCGGCGTGCCGCAGGGTCGATACGCTCCACGGAACAGTGCGGGTAAATGCGGATATTCAGCTGCCGCTCGATGGCCAGCGGCGCTTCGCCGGCCAGTGCCTCGGCGCTCTTGCCCTGGGCCAGGCCGATGGACAGCGCGGGTTTGGAATACAGGTGGCCGGATTCCTGGGTCAGCACGCGGATCTCGACCGTGGGGTCGGCCTTGCGCAGAGCCTGGGCCAGGCCGTAGCCGGCATACCCGCTGCCGATGATGACGATGGGCTGGCGCACCACGGTTGCAGCCGGGACGTGCTGCGGCACTACAGGCGGCGGGATGGTCAGCGGGGCGCTCAATGGCGCAGTGACCGCTGCATTCGCGGCTGCAACGACCGGGCTGATGTCGAGCATTTCGAAGTCATTCTTGCCGACGCCGCACTCCGGGCACTTCCAGTCTTCGGGTACGTCGTCCCAGCGGGTGCCGGCAACGATGCCATCCTGCGGCCAGCCGAGCGCCTCGTCGTAGATCAGGCCGCACACCACACAAAGCCAGGTCTTGAACATGTCGGTCACTCCCCACCTACACGGATGGCTACGTTCTTGGTGCGTACATAGCTGTACAGGGCTTCCTGGCCCTTTTCCCGGCCGAAGCCGGATAGACCGACACCGCCAAAGGGCGTTTCGATGCCGCCGGCGTACCACTCGTTGACGAACACTTGGCCCGCCTTGAGGCGACGGGCGCAGCGCATGGCGCGGTTGATGTCCTGGGTGAACACGCCGGCCACCAGGCCGAACGCGGTGCCGTTGGCGATTGCCAGGGCTTCGTCTTCGCTGTCGAAGGGGATGATCACCAGCACGGGGCCGAACACCTCTTCCTGGGCGATGCACATTTCGGGGCTCACATCGCGGAACACGGTCGGGCGCATGAAGTGCCCCGCTCGGTCGCTGTAAGCCTCGCCACCGGTGGCCGCCACCGCGCCTTCATCGATTGCGCGCCGACACAATGTTTCGATGCTGGCCAGTTGTGCGGCGCTGACCACCGGGGTGAGGTCCGGGTTGTCCTGGCCGAGGCCGACGCTGAGCCCTTCGGCCAGCTCGACCACGGCCTCGACGATGTCTTCGTAGATGTCGCGCTGTACCAGCAGGCGCGACATGGCCGAGCACACCTGCCCGGCGTTGAAGAAGATGCCGCCTTTGACGCTGGCCAGCAGTTGCTGGCGATCTACGTCGGCGAAAGCGATTGCCGCGGACTTGCCACCCAGCTCCATGACGCTGGGAATGGCGTGCTCGGCAGCGTCACGCAGGATGGTCTGGCCAGTCGGCACCGAGCCGGTAAAGACGATCTGGTCGATACCGGGGTGGCTGACCAGGTGGCTGCCCACCTCGCGGCCACGGCCACAGATCAGGTTGACCGCCCCGGTCGGCAGGCCAGCTTTTGCGATGGCACGTACCAGCACGCACATGCCCAATGGCGACAGCTCCGGCGACTTGATCACCACCGCATTGCCGGCCGCCAGGGCAGGGGCCAGGGAGCGGGCACAAATGGACACCGGGAAGTTCCACGGCACGATCTGCGCCGACACGCCCATGGGGTCGTACACGGTGAAATCCATGTAGCCGTTGCCCAGCGGAATCGAGGTGCCTTCGACCTTGTCGGCCATGCCGGCGTAGTACTCGAAGTAGCGCGCCGCCTCGGTGAATTCGTCGCGGGCGTCGTTCAGGCTCTTGCCGTTTTCCTGGCACAGGACCCAGGCGCCTTCATCCGCCACGGCACGAATTTCTTCGGCAATACGCAGCAGCCAGGTGACGCGCTGCGCCGGGCGCACACGGCTCAGCGCGCCGCCGTCGGCACAGCGCCGGGCGGCCTGTACCGCGCGCTCGGCGTCGGCCACCGTGGCCTGGGCCATGGTGGCCAGGGCTTGTGCGGTACCGGGGTTATGGATGGTCAGGTGCTGGGCGCTGTCTACCCATTCCCCGTCGATGTAGTTCAGCCAGTGGGCTGCAATCGAATGCATGGCAATCCCCTCAGGCGGTCTGGTCGATATTCAGCAGTTGGCGTGCGGCCCACTGGTGGAAGAAGTGCGTGGGGATGTCCATCTCCGGCGAGAAGGCGCCGCCCTTGTAGCCGGGAGAGTGGCGACCTTTCTGCATGCCCTCGACCGAGCTGATGTCTTCGGCGAACACCACCTTCCACGATTCGAGCACCGCGTTGCGGCAGGCGGCGTACTCGTCGCCCAGGGCTTCATCGCCCACGTAGAACACGCGCAGGTGCTCCAGCGTGCGGCCGGGGGCAACGGGCTCCAGTTGCATGGCGAAGGCATGGTCGGCCTGGATGCCGAGCAGCACGTTGGGGAAGAACGCCACGTACTCGGCGTTGCGCAGGCGATCCTGCGGCCAGCCGGGGAATTTCGGCAGGTGGGTGCCGGCCACATCGGACAGGTTGTAGGCGTAGCTGCCCTGGCCGGCGAAGTGCTCGCCGAACAGGATGTTGTAGTGGTCTTCCAGGCGTGAATAGGTGTTCAGGCTCGGGTGCACCCAGGGCAGGTGGTAGGCCTCGCAGTAGTTCTCCACCGCCAGCTTCCAGTTGCAGTTGATGTCCAGGGTGGTGGCATCCATGTGCGGGCGGCGGCGCAGCAAGTCCATGCCGTCGGCACCGAGGAACTGGCTCCAGCGGTCGGTCAGCGGGGCGAGCATCTCTTCCAGCGGCTGGGCATCGCCGGACAGGTTGACGAACACCATGTCCATCCAGATGGCGCTGCGAATGGCCTTCAAGCCGTGCTTCTCGCAGGCGAAGCGCTCGTCCTTGTGCTGGTCGACGCCGCCGATATGCGGGGTGCCGCGCAGGCCGCCGTTGAGGTCGTAGGTCCAGGAGTGGTAGGGGCAGCGGATCACGCCTTGTACGGTGCCTTCCTTCTCCACCAGCTTCATGCCACGGTGGCTGCACACGTTGTGGAAGACCTGCACCAAGCCTTCGCGGTTGCGCATCAGCAGCAGGGGCAACCCCATGAAGTCGACCGGCTTGACCGAGCCGTTCTGGGTCAGGTCACTGGCGAAGCCGACGCAGGCCCAGGTCTTGCCCATCACCTCGTCACGTTCCAGTTCGAAGTAGCTCTGTTCGGTGTAGAACGCGTTGCCAAGGCCGGTGGCCTGGTGAATCGGGTTGAGTACGCTTTCCAGTTGCTGAACGGGAATGCATTGAGAGATGGAATTGTTCATTGTTTTTCTCCCCTGCTGGGCATGTATGACGAGATGCGGCAGGCACGCAGGCCAAGGTCCGTTGGCTGCGAGTGTCGAGAAATCCAGGGTTGTCCGACAAACGATTTTTGCTGGGTCAGTTATGACTATTAATCATTAATTTGCGTGGCTGCTTTTTCTGCGTGGAGCTTATGGAGGTGGTGATTTTTATTGATGATTTTTAGTAATCAATTGGCGCGGCCGCGCAACGGCAGGCTACCAAGGCGGTGCGGCCGATGCGGGGTAGGGCGCGCGGGTTGGATCAGGACTCGTTGAGCCCCGGGAATTCGCCCAGGAGCCAGGCGCGGAATTTCTTCACGCTTTGTCGTGTGGCCGGCCGGCTGTTGGGCTCGAGCAGGCAGAACTGACCATCCGTGACCAGGGTGTTCGCGACTGGCCTGACCAGCGTCCCGGTCTGCAGGTGATCGTCGACCAGGTTCGACCAGGCGAGGGCAATGCCTTGTCCGCTGATCGCCGACTGCAACAGCATGGAGTAACTGTTGATATTGATCCGGTGGCGCGGCTCGACCAGCTTGTGGCCCAGGCGCTGGAACCACTCGCCCCAGCCAATCCAGTCGCGCTGCGGGTCTTCCAGCCAGAGCAGGGTGCACCTGGCGAAATCGTCGGGGCCCTGGAGGTCGGGGTGTTTCGCCAGGTAGGCCGGGCTGCAGACCGGGAACACTTCTTCCGTGAACAGCGGCGTCACATGCATGTCCTTGGGCAGCGTGCGGCAGTAGTACATGGCCAGGTCGCAATCCAGGCGGGTGTAATCCCTGACCTGGTCGTAGGCGATGATGCGCAGGTCAACGTCCTCGTTGTCGCGCTGGAACGCCGTCACCTTGGGTAGCAGCCACAGCGATGCCAGCGCGGTACTGGTCGCCACGGTCACCTGCTGGGCACCACGCCAGTGGCGGATCTCGCCGGTTGAACTGGCCAGTTGCAGCAAAGCTTCGCGCACTACTTCGTAGTACTGGGCACCCGTTGGGCTCAGGTTCATCGAGCGCGTGGTGCGTTCGAACAGCGATTTGCCGAGGTAGTCTTCGAGCAGACGCACCTGACGGCTGATGGCGCCCTGGGTCACGCTGAGTTCCTGCGCTGCCAGCGTGAAACTCAGATGGCGGGCAGCTGCCTCGAAGGCAACCAGGCTGTTGAGAGGCGGCAAGGGATGAATTTTCATCGGTAACCAGGGTCGTTTTTTGTTTTTGGTAGGCGTTCTTATGGCGCGTATTCAGTCAGCACCGGCTCGTACTGTCAAAGGGCTGATTGAACTGTCGGGTCATTGAGGGCATCTCGAACACGCGTGCAAACCCGCTCAAATAGCCCAACCACCTACGCGGAGCGGTCATGCTTCTCGTAGGAGCGGGCTTGCCCGCGAGCTCGCCGGCATTTGCCTCAACAACGATGTGTCGACCGGATGAAAAAGCTCGCGGACGAGCCCGCTCCTACAGGCTTTGTATCGCTCTGTATAAAACCCGTCGCCGGATACACGGGCCTACGTGGGGCGGTGTTCGGGCACACAGAGGCGATACACCTGCGCGATTAACTGCGACGACGAGAAGGCGGTGCCCACATCGGGCACCGCCTGTTGCCCATCGTTCAGAGGAGGTGATCGCCATGCAGCACAACCGTGTCGTGCAGCGGGAAGACGCATTTGTTGCGCCCAGTCGAGGGCTTGCGCCGAGCAGCGTCGGGCTGGGTTTGCGGCGTGCCTTGCTCGCCGATCTGAAGGCGGCGCCGGTTGGCGATTTCGACTTTCTCGAGGTGGCGCCGGAGAACTGGATCGGTATCGGCGGTGCCCATGGCGCGGCGTTACGCGAGCTGGCCGAACGCTACCCGCTGAGTTGCCACGGCCTGAGTCTGTCCCTGGGCGGCCCGGCGCCGCTGGATGTGGCGTTTCTGCATGAGGTGCGCGGGTTTCTCGATCATTTCGGCGTGCCGCTGTACAGCGAGCACCTGAGTTATTGCAGCGACGACGGCCACCTCTACGACCTGTTGCCGCTGCCGTTCACCGAAGAGGCGGTGCACCACGTGGCCGCGCGCATTCGCCAGGCCCAGGACATTCTCGGCCGGCGCCTGGCGGTGGAGAACGTGTCCTACTACGCCGCGCCCCGGCAGGACATGGACGAGCTGGCCTTCACCAATGCGGTGCTGCAGGAGGCCGATTGCGACCTGCTGCTGGACGTCAACAACGTCTACGTGAACTCGATCAACCACCGCTTCGACCCCCATGCCTTTCTCGCCGGGCTGGCACCCGATCGGGTGGTGGGCATGCACATCGCCGGGCATTACGACGAGGCCGATGACCTGAAGATCGACACCCACGGCGCGCCGGTGAAGCCTGCCGTGTGGTCGCTGCTGGCCACGGCCTACGGGCGTTTCGGCGTGGTGCCAACGCTGCTGGAGCGGGATTTCAACTTCCCGGCGTTCGAGGTGCTGGTTGCCGAGTTGCAGACCATTCGCCGGCATCAACACGATGCGGAGGCTGCCCATGGCTAGGTCGATCGCAACGCTGCACGAGCAGCAACAGGCGCTGACCCGCTACCTGCGTGACCCCGACCATTGCCCGCCGCCGTCGGGGATGAACCGGGCGCGGGTGGCGGTCTACCGCGAGCTGATTTTCAACAACCTGCGCACGCTGTTGAGCAGCACCTTTCCGGTGTTGATCGGGGTGCTGGGCCGCGAGCGCTGGCAGGCGTTGGTGCGGGTGTTTTTGCGCGACTACCGCGCGGTCACGCCCAAGTTTGGTGAAGTTGCCGAGGAGTTTGTGGCCTTTCTGGCGGCTGAGCCCTCGGGGTTGGCCGAAGGGGATTGGCCGCCGTTTATGGCTGAGCTGGCGCATTACGAGTGGGTGGAGATGGCGCTGCAGCAGTCCGAGGCCGAGCCGTTGCCGGTGGGGGATGCGCAGTTGCTGTTGAGCCAGCCGCTGCGGGTGTCGCCCTTGGCCTGGCCGTTGGCCTATCGCTGGCCCGTGCAGCGCCTGGGGCCGGGTTACCAGCCCTCGGAGCCGCCTGCCGCGCCCACCCTGTTGCTGGTGCGGCGCCTGCCGGACTGGCGCATCCGCTTTGCCGAACTCAGCCCGCTGGCCTGGCTGCTGCTGGAGCGCATCACCCAATTCCCTGAGCTGGAAGGGCGCAGTCATCTGCATGGTTTGGCGGCGGAGGCCGAGGCTGCGGATCTGGAGGCCTTCATGGCCAACGGCCTGGGCCTGTTGCAGCAGTTGCACGGGCAAGGGGTGATTGGCGTGGGCGTGCGGGTGGAGCATCCGTTGTATCGGGTGGTTTAAATGCGGTTGCCTGACGGGCACCCATCTGTAGGAGCGGACTTGTCCGCGAGCTTTTCGTTTGAGCGTTCCCGCGCTCTGCGTGGGCACCCTCGATTCCCGGGTATCGATTTGCTCAACCCAAGCTGCGGGTTTTTCGTTCGGCCGCCACAGCGGTGGTGGGGCGTAAACCGTCGAGCTCGCGGACAAGTCCGCTCCTACGGGACGCGCTCTACCTGATCGTTCCCATGCTCTGCGTGGGAATGCAGCCCCTGACGCTCTGCGTCCGCAGCGATCCTTGCCAGTGGTGGACAAGCTTCGCGTTGTTCACCCTACGAATTGCGTCAACCAGGGGGTATCTGTCAGGCAGTTGGACCGCTGGTGACGCGGAGCGTCACGGGATCCGCTACCACGCGGAGCGTGCGAGCCAGCGGAAAGCTGCGATCTCAATCCTTGGTCAGCCTGATCCAGCGGTATGCGAGGTACAACGCAGCCAGCGTGACCGGTATGAAGAAGCTGACGCCAAACGAAAAGCCGAAGACATAGAACAGCACGACGAACCCCAGCAGCGCGGCCCCGGTAGCAATCAACGCCAGCCACCAATCCAGGATGGCCACGTCGGTGGCGTCCTTCTGCCAGCTGTTTTCGGGGCGGCCGTTGCGGCTGCGTTGTTTGCGCAGCAGCCAGAGGTCCGTCAGTAAATCCAGAATCCCTTCGATCAACCCGCCTAGAAATACCAGCATGCGTGCTCCTTGAACCTGTGTTCGATGCGTTGCGGGAGGTGTTCTGGGCGCCATCTTTTCACCACACGAGGGTGGAATGCTGTGGTGGAGTCGGCAGCTTGGGGGCATCGGTTCCCGGGTATCGCTTCGCTCAACCCAGGCTACGGCTTGGTGGCTTGATCGTTCCCACGCTCTGCGTCCGCAGCGATGCTGGCCAGTGGTGGACAAGCTTCGCGTTGTCCACCCTACGAATTGCGTCAATCAGGGAGTATCTGTCAGGCAGTTGCACCGCTGGTGACGCGGAGCGTCACGGGATCGGCTACCACGCGGAGCGTGGGAGCCATCAGGTTCAGGTCTGATCGTTCCCACGCTCTGCGTGGGAATGCATCCGGGACGCTCTGTGTCCCTGTAGGAGCGGGCTTGCCCGCGAGCTTTTCACTTCGCCGATAGATCACCGCATGCTGCAGGCCGTCGAGCTCGAGGCCAAGGCCTCTCCTACGGTGGGAATGCATCCGGACGCTTTGCGTCCGCAGCGGTGCTGGCCGGTGGTGGACAAGCTTCGCGTTGTCCACCCTACAAAGCGCGTCCGTCTGGAGCCTAGCGCCCGCGACGGTAGAAGCGTTGCACCAGCGCGTCCAGGCTCAGTTTGCCGGGGCCGCTGAGGAGGAGGGGCAGGAGCATGGCCAGGTAGATCACCGGCAGTTTGAAGTTGCCGTAGCCCTTGTTGGTGATGGCGTAGCCCTGGGCCAGTTCGGTGAGGCTCGACCAGTCGGCGGGCCAGTGCACGGCGGCGGTGGCGACCACGGTGACGACGATCAGCACTAGGGCCGATACCCGCGTGCCCAGGCCGACCAGCAGTGCCAGGGCGCAGAGCAGTTCGGCCCACATCGCCAGTTCCCAGTTCAGGCCGCTGGGCAGGTGGTTGAAGGGGAACGGGAAGGCGCCCTGGATGCTTGCGAACCAGTTTTCGCCGTTCCATTTTTCCAGGCCGGCTTCGAAGAATTCCCAGGCCAGCAACACGCGCAGGCTGAGCAGGGCGATCCAGCCGCCGAGGCGGTCGAGTGGGCGATACAGGGCAGTGTGCATGAAAAGATTCCTTGTGGTGGCGGCGATGGGGGCTCGGGCGGCCGCGCAGGGGCCGCCCGGTTGCGGTATCAGGCAGCGGTGGCGGGGCGGGCGGCGGGCTGTCTGGCCTGGCGGCGTTTGGTGGCCAGGGCCAGCTTGCCGACCAGGCGGATGGCCACGGCGGCGCAGGCGATGCCGAAGGGCAGCACGTACCAGGCGCTCATGGGGATGCGCTTGAAGTTGGCGTAGGCGAAGACCGCCATGATGATCCACATGCCGGTCACGTGCAGGCGCTTCCAGGCGGTGGCGCCGATCAGGCGGGCCGGGCCTTTGAAGGAGGTAAGGGCCATCAGCAGGATGAACAGATAGGCCACGGTGCCGGGGGTGTTGTCCACCACGCTGCGCGCCGGCCAGAACTCGGTATTGAGTTGCCCGTAGGCGTAGATCAGCACCGCGTGCACGAAGTGCGAGAAGGCGAAGGCCAGGCCCAGGAAGCGCCGCTCGCGCACCAGGGCGCGGGACAGCTCCGACGGCACCAGCACGGCGAAGGCCGAGGCGGTGAAGGCGGCGAGGAACAGAGCGAAGGAGGAGCGGGCGGTGGCGCGGATGGCGCTGCGCAGGCCTTCGATGAGGTCGGGTTGCAGGGCGATGGCAGCGGCGCTCATCGCCAGGATCAGTACGGCGAACAGGCTGAACAGCGGCCAGCCGCGCAGGGTGTTGGTTGAGGTGGTCATGGCAGAACTCCTGTGAGAAAGGCCTTCGCCATCCGGGGCATGCGGTGGGTCAGGCGACAGTCAGGAGTCTTGCAAGGGCGTGTATGCCGGCTATGTCGGGAACCGGCGGTTGTGCATGGTTGTGTGTGCGCCTGGGGGCGAGATACAGAGGCATACAAGCCGGGCGTTCATGCAGCCGGCGTGTGCTGTAGCGAGCGAGGTTGGCAAGGCCGTTGGTGGATGGCCTACCTGCACCCAGGCGAGGTGCCTTAAACGGCGCCGCCGGCCAGGCGTCAGGCCTTGGCCGGCAGGTGCAGGGTCACGCAGAGGCCGCCACCGTCGCGGTTGTGCAGGCTCAGGGAGCCGCCGATGGCCTGGGCCAGTTGCTGGGCGATGGCCAGCCCCAGGCCGGTGCCGCCGGTGCTGCGGTTGCGCGAGCTTTCTACGCGGTAGAAGGGCTTGAGCACGTCGGCCAGCTCGGCCTCGGCGATCCCCGGGCCACGGTCCAGCACACTGATGCTCAAGCCCGCACCGGAGGTGCCGGCGATCACTACCTCGGCGGCGCCGGAGAACTTCACCGCGTTGTCCACCAGGTTCACCAGGATGCGCCGCAGGGCGTGGGGCCGCGTTTCGATGACGGCTCCGTTCTTGCCATCCAGGCTCACGTCCTGGCCGGTGTCCTGGTAGTCGAACACCAGGCTGTCGAGGAACGAATCCAGGTTGAGGCGGCAACTGGCCTCGGTGGCGCCGTGGATGCTGCGCGCATAGGCCACGCCTTCGCGCACCAGGTGTTCGATTTCGTTGAGGTCCTGGGTCAGCTTGTCCTTCTCGGCGGAGTCGTCCATAAACTCGGCGCGCAGCTTCATGCGGGTGATTGGCGTCTGCAGGTCGTGGGAGATGGCGGCCAGCAGTTGCATGCGTTCCTTGAGGTAGTCGGCGATGCGCGTCTGCATGGCGTTGAAGGCCATGGCGGCGCGGGCCACTTCGCGCGGGCCGTTTTCATCCAGGGGCACCGGGTGGGCGTTGGGGTCGAGGTTCGCCACCGCATCGGCCAGGCGGGTCAGCGGGCGGATGGCGATGCGCACGGCGAGCCAGGTGCAGGCGATCATCAGTGCCAGCTGGCCGAGCAGCATGAACGGCAGCCAGGGCGACATCGGCGCGACCTTGGGGCGCACGTCGAGGGTGACCGGGCTGCCGTCGGCCAGGCGCAGCTGGGCCTGGAAGTGTTTGATCGGGCCGGGGATCTCGCTGAAGGTCAGGGCGTAGTCGCCACCCAGGGCGGCCTGGATTGAATGCACGGCGATGGGGATGTCGTTCGGGTTCAGCGGCACGCCCGGGTCGGCTTCGCGCAGCAGGTAGCCGTAGTTGCGCCGTTGCAGGCGCATCAGCCAGTCAGGGCGCTCGGCGGCGGGCAGGCGATCGAGGATGGCGACCGAGGTAGACACGTCGGTCTCCAGGGTGCCGAGCATGGTGTTCTTGGTGCTCTGGTAGCGCTCGTAATACTGCGCGCCGAACGACAGCGCCTGGGCCAGGATCAGCCCGACCAGGAAGATCAGCGACAGCCGCGAGGCAAGGGTGCGCGGCCAGTGCAGCGCGAAGCTCATGGCTGCTCCCCGAGGATCTCCACCGCAAAGGTGAAGACGTAGCCTTCGCTGCGCACGGTCTTGATGTAGGCCGGGTCGCGGGCGTCATCCAACAGGCGCTGGCGCAGGCGGCTGACCAGCAGATCGATGGAGCGGTCGAACAGGTCGGCCTCGCGGCCCTGGGTCAGGTTGAGCAACTGGTCGCGGCTGAGTACGCGCTGCGGGTGGTCGAGGAACACGCGCAGCAGGCGGTATTCGGCGCCGCTCAGGGCCACCAGGGTGTCGTCTTCGTCCAGCAGGTGGCGGGCGGTGGTGTCCAGGCGCCAGCGACCGAAGCGCAGCAGGCGACCGCTTTCGGTGACCACCAGGTTGGGCGGCAGCATGCGCGTGCGGCGCAGCACGGCGTTGATGCGCGCCAGCAGTTCGCGGGCGGCGAAGGGCTTGGCCAGGTAGTCGTCGGCGCCCATTTCCAGGCCGATGATGCGGTCGGTTTCGTCGGTGCGCGCGGTGAGCATCAGCACCGGCGTGGCCTTGTGCTTGCCGGCGCGCAGTTCGCGGCACAGCAACAGACCGTCGTCGCCGGGCATCATGATGTCGAGCACGATCAGGTCGACCTGGTTGCTCTCCAGGAAGGCGCGCATCTGCCGGCCGTCGGCGACCACAGTGGTGCGCAGGCCGTTCTTCTTCAGGTAGTTGCCGACCAGTTCCCTGATCTCGCGGTCGTCATCCACGATCAATATGTGATCGACATGTTCCATTGCTCGGGCCTCCAGGGCGGTGTGCTGTGCGCGCAGTGTAACGATGCCCGGCACGCCTGCCTGCCGGGCTTTGTATTGCAGTGTATCTGGCGCCGCGAGGGTTACAGAGGCATGCAAAACCGGGGCGAATGTATCGCTCTGTATCCCGCGCCGGCTCTGACACGTAACGAATCCGACGGCGGTTTTTTCCGACACATCCGAGATACCTCGCGGGCATTCAATGGGACCCATCGAGACGACATCACTCGCCTCGACTCAACCCACACGATGACTGCGAGGACACGATCATGAACTGGAAGACCCTTACCGCCGCCTGCCTGCTTGCCGCCCTGAACCTGGGTGCGCTGCCCGCCATGGCCCAGGCCGATATGAAAGCCGAAACCTACACCTACGGCAGCCACCTGGATATTCAGAAAGTGGTGTCCCTGAGCGAAGACAGCTCCGACACCTGCGGCGTGGTGAACGCCCGCATGACCTACCTGGATTCCCATGGCCAGCAGCACGTCCTGGGCTACAGCAAGCTCGCCGAGAACTGCAGCGACGGCAACTGATCCGTCCGCGCTACGTTTCTTTCACGCCACTTTGTAAACGGGAGTCACCCCATGAAAAGTCTCAACAGCTTTCTCACTGCCGTCGCCTTTTCCCTGGCCGGTGTCGCGGTGCACGCCAACGCCGCCAGCGAGAACCAGCGTGGCGAGAGCGGCCTCTGCTTCCAGGTCACGCCGCTGGCCGGCAAGGGTTCCGTGCCCACGCTGACCGAGAGCGGCGCCAGCCGCACACCGCTGGGCCAGAAGCTGGAGCGCGTTGTCGAAGATGGCTTCAGCCGCACACCGCAGGGCATGCAGAGCGAAGCCGTGGCCTCCAACGGGTTCAGCCGTACGCCACTGGGCCGCTGGGTCGACGAGCGCGCCACGACCAAGCAGGCGTGAGTGGGGCGCGGCCTCTGGCCCCGTCCTGCTGCTCCTTCCAACCTGGCTGACCCGGCCCGCCGATACGGCGCCGGCCGGGCGCCACAGCCTCGATAGGTAAAGCCATGCTGCTCATCGCCTTTCTGGGCGGGGTCCTGACGGTCCTCAGCCCGTGCATCCTCCCCGTGGTGCCGTTCCTGTTCGCCGGCGTCAGCCGTTCGCGCTCGTCCATCCTGCTGGTGCTGAGCGGCATGGCGCTGACCTTCGCCCTGGTATCGAGCCTGGCGGTGGTGAGCAGCGAGTGGGTGGTGCACGCCAACATCGCCGGCCGCCAGGTGGCCCTGGTGATCCTGGTGCTGTTCGCCCTGTCGCTGATCTCCGCGCGAGTCGGCACCTGGCTGTCGAAGCCCTTCGTGGCCCTGGCCAACCGCATCGATCCGTCCATGCGCGGTGCCAGCGGCCCGCTGGCCTCGCTGACCGTGGGGGTGGCCACCGGCTTGCTCTGGGCGCCCTGTGCCGGGCCGATCCTGGGGGCGATCCTGTCCAGCGCCATGCTGCAGGGCGCCAGCAGCCAGACCAGCCTGTTGCTGCTGGCCTACGGCCTGGGCAGCGCCTGTTCCCTGGGGCTGCTGATCGTCGCCGGCCGCGGCCTGGTGGCGCGTTTGAAACCGCTGCTGCCGGTCACCGCCTGGCTGCGTCGGGGCACCGGTATCGCGGCGCTGCTGGCGGCGGTGTCGATTGCCACCGGGGTGGATCGCCAGCTGTACGAGCAGGCCTCGTCCGAGGGCGGCAACGCGGTGGAACGCAGCCTGCTGGAGAACGTGCCCAAGGCCATCGACTACGTAATCAGCAAGGCCGACGCCGCACCGCTGGGGCTGCGCGATCACGGTGCCATGCCTTCGCTGGACGGCGCGGTGCAGTGGCTGAATTCGCCGCCGCTGAGCGCCGAATCCCTGCGCGGCAAGGTGGTGCTGGTGGATTTCTGGACCTTCGACTGCATCAACTGTCAGCGCAGCCTGCCGTACGTGAACCAGTGGGCGAAAAAGTACGAGAAGGACGGCCTGGTGGTGATCGGCGTGCACACCCCGGAGTTCGCCTTTGAAAAGCTCATCAGCAATGTGCAGCGCGAGGTGAAGAAGCTCGACATTGCCTACCCGGTGGCCATCGACAACAACTACGCGATCTGGCGCGCCTTCGATAACCAGTACTGGCCTGCCCATTACTTCATCGACGCCAAGGGCCGCGTGCGCTTCAGCCACTTCGGCGAAGGGCGCTACGAGACCCAGGAGCAGGTGATCCAGCAACTGCTGGAAGAGGCCCGGGCCGAGAAGGGCGCCGCTGTAGCCAACGGCTGACAGCGGTGTAGCGGGCGGCGGGCTGTGGTGTAATCAGCGTTATCCGCACCCCAAGGCTCGCCGATGAACATCGATACCCGCATCAAGTTTCGCCACCTGGTCTGCTTCCTGGAGATCGCCCGGCAGCGCAGTTTCGCCAAGGCGGCAGATGCGCTGGCGGTGAGCCAGCCGGCGATTTCCAAGACGCTCAAGGAGCTGGAGGAGATGCTCGCCGCCACGTTGTTCGAGCGTGGCAAGAGCGGCGTCAGCCTGACGCCCGCCGGGGTGGCCTTCATGCGCTACGCCGGGCCCAGCGTGCAGGCGCTGCGTGATGGCGTGGCCAGCCTGCGCGGCGGCGAGCACCAGGCCGAGCCGATCCGCGTCGGAGTGTTGTCAACGGTCGAGAGCCTGCTGATACCCGAAGTGGTGCGCCGCCTGCATACCCGTCACGCAGCACTGGTGGTGAGCATCGCCACCGGGCCGAGTGCCTACCTGCTCAGCCAGTTGCGGGTCGGCGAGTTGGACCTAGTGGTGGGGCGCATGACCGACAGCCCGGAGATCCAGGGCCTGACTTTCGAGCACCTGTACAGCGAATCCATGACCCTGGTGGTGCGCCCCGGCCACCCGTTGCTGGCGGGTACCAGCGACCTCAGTCGCCTGGGCGATTACCCGCTGGTGCTGCCCCTGGCCGGTACCACCATCCGCCGCCACGCCGACAGCCTGTTCGTGCAGTGCGGTGTCGCCCAGCCGCAGCAGCGCCTGGAAACCCTGTCGCCGGCGCTGAGCCGCCGCTACGTGCAGTGCAGCGAGGCGATCTGGGTCGCGCCCCAGGACGCCGTGCGCCTGGACGTGCAGCGTGGCGAACTGGTGGAACTGGCCCTGGGCATCCAGGAACCGGGCGGCTCCGTGGGCATCTGCAGCAACACCGCCATGCCCCAGGCCATGACCTCGCAATGGTTCTGCGAGGTGCTGCGCGAGGTGGCGGGGGAGTACCGCGAGGGGCTTTTTTCATAACCATTTAGTTATGGATGGTCGCTGTCTTTTCAATGTTCACCGGCCGGCGTTTGCCGGACACTTCGGCACTAGCTGCCTGCCCGACAGGCTCGACTCCCATACCCGAATAACAGGAGCGTGCCCATGCCCGCCGAGGACACTCGCCGTTTCGTGATCCGTGATCGAAACTGGCACCCGAAAGCCTTCACCCCCGACTACAAGACCTCCATCGCCCGTTCGCCGCGCCAGGCGCTGGTGAGCATTCCGCAGTCGATTTCCGAAACCACCGGCCCGGATTTCTCGCACCTGAAGATGGGGCAGCACGACAACGACCTGCTGCTCAACTTCAACAACGGCGGGCTGCCGGTGGGCGAGCGCATCCTGGTCTGCGGCCGGGTCATGGACCAGTATGGCAAGCCGATCCCGCATACCCTGGTGGAGATGTGGCAGGCCAACGCCGGCGGCCGCTACCGCCACAAGAACGACCGCTACCTGGCGCCGCTCGATCCGAACTTCGGTGGCGTGGGCCGCGCCCTGACCGACAGCGAAGGCAACTACTGCTTCCGCACCATTAAGCCGGGCCCGTACCCCTGGCGCAACAACCCCAACGACTGGCGCCCGGCGCATATCCACTTCTCGCTGAACGGCCCGTCGATTTCCACGCGCCTGGTGACCCAGTTGTATTTCGAAGGCGACCCGCTGATCCCGCTGTGCCCGATCGTCAAGTCCATCGCCAACCCGGACGCGGTGCAGACCCTGATCGCCAAGCTCGACATGAACGCCGCCAACCCCATGGATTGCCTGGCGTATCGCTTCGACATCGTGCTGCGCGGGCAGCGCAAGACCCATTTCGAGAACTGCTGAGGAGCCACGCATGCCTATCGAACTGCTGCCGGAAACCCCTTCGCAAACCGCCGGCCCCTACGTGCACATCGGCCTGGCCCTGGCGGCCGCCGGCAACCCGGTCCGCGACCAGGAAATCTGGAGCCAGATGGCCAAGCCCGGTGCGCCCGGCGAGCACATCCTGCTGGTCGGCCACGTCTACGACGGCAACGGCCACCTGGTGCGCGATGCCTTCCTGGAACTGTGGCAAGCCGATCACCAGGGTCGTTACGATGAAGCCTACGACCTGGAAAAACCTTTCAACGGCTTTGGCCGTACCGCCACCACCTTCGATGCCGGCAGCGAGTGGACGGTGCAGACCATCAAGCCGGGCGTGGTGAACAACGCGGCGGGCGTGCCCATGGCGCCGCACATCAACGTTACGCTGTTCGCCCGTGGCATCAACATCCACCTGCAGACGCGCCTGTACTTCGATGATGAAGCCGAGGCCAATGCCAAGGACCCGGTGCTCAACCTGATCGAGCAGCCGCAGCGCCGCGAGACGCTGATCGCCAAGCGCTGCGAAGTCGATGGCAAAGCGGCTTACCGTTTCGATATCCGCATCCAGGGAGATGGCGAGACCGTGTTCTTTGACTTCTGAGCCGGTGGCGCCCGCTGACGCGGTGCGCCGTCACTTCGACCGCGAGCTGGCGGCCCGGGGCTTTCGCGCCGACCCCGCTCAGCAGCGGGCCATCGCCCCAACTCGCCGACTGGCTGGGCGCGCAGCTGGCGCCCAAACGGCGCTGGCGGCGCCCGGCTGCCGGTGTGTACCTGTGGGGCGGTGTCGGGCGCGGCAAGAGCTTCGTCATGGATTGCCTGTTCGCTGCCGCCCCCCTGGCGAACAAGCGCCGGGTGCATGTGCACGGTTTTCTCCAGGAGCTGCAACAGCGCCTGAACGGCTACGCCGGACAACCCGAGCCGCTGGCGCGGGTGGCGGCAGACCTGGCCGCCGAAGCGCGGCTGCTGTGCTTCGATGAATTCCACGTGCACGATATCGGCGACGCCATCCTGCTCGGGCGCCTGCTCGAGTGCCTACTGCGCGAGAACGTGGCGCTGGTATTCACCTCCAATTTCGCACCCGCCGGGCTGTGCCCGAACCCGCTCTATCATGTACGCTTCAGGCCGTTCATCGCGTTGCTGCAGCGCCATTGCCAGGTACTCGAACTGGACGCCGGCGAAGATTATCGCCAGCGCACCCGGCATGAGTGGGGGCGCTTTATCCAGGCGCCTGCCGAGCGGGCTGAAAGACTGCTGTGCCGCGCCTTGCAGATCGTGGCAGGTGAGGGCGGCGAGCTGGAACTGAACCGCCGCACGTTTGCCCTGCGGGGGCGAAGCGGGCAGGGAGTCTGGCTGGATTTTCCGGCGCTGTTCGAGGTGCCGTCATCGACCGCGGATTACCTGTGGTTGTGCGAACACTTGGCCTGCATTGCCATCAGTAACGTTCCGCCGCTGCATCGGCTATCGCTGGATGTGCAGCAGCGGGTGATCAACTTCATCGATGTTGCCTACGACAGTGGGGTGGTCCTGCTGCTGGCCAGCGAGTCGAGCCTGGAACAGGTGTGCGCCGACATCGGCGCCAGCGATTTCAGTCGCACTCGCAGTCGTTTGCAGCAACTGTCCCGCTCTGTGGAGAACTGCGTCGCGTGTTAGCCGTACTCAGCATTACCGCACCGATTTTCATCCTGATCGGTCTGGGTTTCGTGTCGGCACGGGGTGGCCTGGTCAACCGCGAGCAATTGCGCGGCATGGGCACCTTCGTCATCACCTTCGCCTTGCCCGCTCTGGTGTTCAACGCCCTGGCGCAGCGGCCGCTGAGCGAGGTGCTCAACCTGCCGTACATGGGCGCCTACGCCCTGGGCTCGCTGGCGATCTTCACGGTCGGGTTTGCGGTGGCCTTCTGGTTCCGCCGGCAAGGCGTGTCGCGCAGCGCGATCATGGCCATGGGCGTATCGGTGTCCAACAGCGGTTTCATCGGCTACCCGATCGCGCTCACGGTGCTGGGCGAGCAGGCTGCCGTGGCGCTCGCCCTGGGCATGCTGGTGGAAAACCTGCTGATGATTCCCCTGGCCCTGATGCTTGCCGAGAGCGGGCAGCAGCAGGCGCAGTCGAAGTGGGCGGTGCTGGGTGAAACCCTCAAGCGCCTGCTGAAGCACCCGATCATCATCGGCATCAGTTTTGGCCTGGTCGTCTCGTTGCTCGGCATCAGCCTGCCGACCCTGTTGAGTCGCCCCATCGACATGCTGGCCAGTGCTTCGGCGCCGGTGGCGCTGTTCGTGATCGGCGGCACCCTGTACGGCATGAAGGCCAATGGCGTGTGGCGCGAGGTGGCGGAAATCAGCCTGGCCAAGCTGCTGTTGCACCCCTTGGCGGTGTTCACCGCGCTGATGCTGATGCCGGGCATCGAGCCGCACATGCTGGTGGTCGGGGTGTTGTTCGCCAGTGCGCCGATGATGAGCATCTACCCGATCATGGGGCAGCGTTTCGGCCTGGAAGAGCGTTGCGCGGCAGCGTTGGTCGGGGCGACCGTGCTGGCATTCTTCACCATCAGTGCGCTGATTGGTTTCATCGAATACCGCGGGCTGCTCGCGTAAGCAGTGGCGAACCCCGCCCGCGACCGAGGTCACGGGCAGGGAGCGCCGCTACGCAGGCCGGTGCGTGGCCGGCCGAGGTAACGGTCCTGCCTTTTGAGCTGAACCGTGCCTTGCCCCGTGGGGTACCTGACCGTAACGACCGGGGCAGGGCGGCGGCAAGGGTATGCAGCTGAGCCGGTCGGGTCAATTGCGATTATCGAACTCTCGTTCGATAATCGACGCGTTGTTCCCTTGCCCTTCGAGAGGCTGCCATGTCCGAGACGCGCCCACCTTTGTCCCCCATGACGCCGCCTGCCTATGTATCGCCCGCCAAGCGCATCGAAGAGATGAGCGGCGATCCGAACTTCATGACCTCCCTGGCGCGGGGCCTGGCGGTGATCAACGCCTTCCAGGAGCGCAAGCGCCACCTGACCATTGCCCAGATCAGCCACCGCACCGAGATTCCCCGTGCGGCCGTGCGGCGTTGCCTCTACACCCTGATGAAACTGGGCTACGTCACCACTGACGGGCGCACTTATTCGCTGCTGCCCAAGGTGCTGACGCTGGGCCACGCCTACCTGTCTTCCACGCCCCTGGCGGTGTCGGCCCAGCCGTACCTGGACCGCATCAGCGAGCAGCTGCACGAGGCCTGCAACCTGGCCACTCTGGAAGGCGAGCAGGTGCTGTACCTGGCTCGCTCGGCGATCCCGCAGCGGCTGATTTCCGTGGACCTCAGCGTCGGCAGCCGCCTGCCGGCTTACTGCACATCCATGGGCCGCATCCTGCTTGCTGCCTTGGACGACGACAGCCTGCACGAGTACCTCAACCACGCCGACCTGCAGCCCAAGACCAGCCGCACCCTGCACACGCCAGAAGCCCTGTGGGAGTGCCTGCAACGTGTGCGCCAGCAGGGCTGGTGCGTGGTCGACCAGGAACTGGAGCAGGGCCTGCGCTCGATCGCGGTACCGGTCTACGACTCCGCCGGCCACGTGCTGGCGGCGATGAACGTCAGCACCCACGCCGGCCGCGTGCCGGCCAGCGACCTGGAAAAACGCTTCCTGCCGATCATGCTCAACGCCAGCCGCGACCTCAGCAGCCAGTTGTTCAGCCCTGCCTGAGAGAGCGATACAGAACGGTTCGATAATCGAACGCTATGGCGATTATCGGATTGTTTGGCCGCACCCCACCGCCTACTGTTGCCTCACACGCCACGCGCCTCGCGCGGGCACCGTCAAACGAGTGAGAGCACCACCGATGGCTGAAATCATTTCCCTTGGCGAGGCGGTCAAGCGCTTCGTCAACGACGGCGACACCGTCGCCCTCGAAGGCTTCACCCACCTGATTCCGACCGCTGCCGCCCACGAGCTGATCCGGCAGAACCGCAAGGACCTGACCTTGGTGCGCATGACGCCGGATCTGGTCTATGACCTGCTGATCGGTGCCGGCTGCGCCAAGCGCCTGATCTTCTCCTGGGGTGGGAACCCCGGCGTCGGCTCGCTGCACCGCCTGCGTGACGCAGTAGAGAAGGGCTGGCCGCACAAGCTGGCCATCAGCGAACACAGCCACGCGGCCATGGCCAACGCCTATGTGGCGGGTGCCTCCAACCTGCCGTTTGCCGTGCTCCGTGGTTACCAGGGCTCGGACTTGGTGAAGGTCAACCCCGAGATCAAGTTCATCGAGTGCCCGTACACCGGCGAAAGCCTGGCAACCGTGCCGAGCGTGCGCCCGGACGTCACCGTGATCCATGCGCAGAAGGCTGATCGCAAGGGCAATGTGCTGATCCAGGGCATTCTCGGTGTGCAGAAGGAAGCAGCCCTGGCTGCCAAGCGCTGCATCGTCACCGTGGAAGAAATCGTCGACGACCTGCAGGCGCCGATGAACGCCTGCGTGCTGCCGACCTGGGCCATCACCGCGGTCTGCGTGGTGCCCGGTGGCGCCCACCCGTCCTACGCCCATGGCTACTACGAGCGCGACAACCGCTTCTACCAGGCCTGGGACCCGATCGCCCGCGACCGCGAAACGTTCAGCGCCTGGATCGACGAGTACATCCGTGGCACCGAGGATTTTGCGCAGTACCAGGCGAAAGTGAACGGGGAGGCCCAGTGATGAGCGATTTCAACACCAACGAAATGATGACCGTGGCCGCTGCCCGTCGCCTCGGCAATGGCAGCGTGTGCTTCGTCGGCATCGGCCTGCCGTCCAAGGCCGCCAACCTGGCGCGCCTGACCCATGCCCCGGAAGTGGTCCTGATCTACGAATCCGGCCCGATTGGCGCCAAGCCGACCGTGCTGCCACTGTCCATCGGTGACGGCGAGTTGGCCGAGACCGCCGACACCGTGGTGCCCACCGGCGAGATCTTCCGCTACTGGCTGCAGGGCGGGCGCATCGACGTCGGCTTCCTTGGCGCAGCCCAGGTCGACAAGTTCGGGAACATCAACACCACGGTGATCGGCGACTACCACCAGCCCAAGGTGCGCCTGCCGGGTGCCGGTGGCGCGCCGGAAATCGCCGGCAGCGCGAAGAAGGTGCTGATCATCCTCAAGCAGGGGCACCGCACCTTCGTCGACAAGCTGGCGTTCGTCACCTCGGTCGGCCACGGCGAAGGCGGCGACCACCGCAAGCGTCTAGGCCTGCCGGGCGAGGGGCCGGTGGCGATCATCACCGACCTGTGCATCATGGAGCCGGAAGCCGGCACCAATGAATTCATCGTCACCTCGCTGCACCCTGGGGTGACCCGCGAACAGGTGATCGAGAACACCGGCTGGCAGATCCGTTTCGCCACCGACGTGGCCACCACCGAGGCGCCGCGCGCCGAGGAGCTGACTGCGCTGCGTGACCTCGAAGCCCGCACCGCGGCGGCCCATGGCCAGAAGGGGAGTGACGAATGAGCCGCGAGGTATTCATCTGCGACGCCGTGCGCACGCCGATTGGCCGGCTGAACGGCGGCCTGTCAGCGGTACGTGCCGATGACCTGGCAGCGATCCCGCTCAAGGCCCTGGTCGAGCGCAACCCGCAGGTCGATTGGTCCGCCGTGGACGAAGTGTTCATGGGCTGCGCCAACCAGTCCGGCGAAGACAACCGCAACGTGGCGCGCATGGCGCTGCTGCTCGCCGGTCTGCCGGAAACGGTGCCGGGCGTGACCCTCAACCGTCTTTGTGCCTCGGGCATGGAGGCGGTGGGCGCAGCCTTCCGCGCCATTGGCTCGGGCGAGATGGAGCTGGCCATTGCCGCCGGCGTGGAGTCCATGACCCGCGCGCCTTACGTGATGGGCAAGGCTGACAGCGCCTTCGGCCGTGGCCAGAAACTGGAAGACACCACCCTGGGCTGGCGCTTCGTCAACCCGGCGATGAAAGCGCAGTATGGCGTCGACCCGATGCCGGTCACCGGTGACAACGTCGCCGAGGACTACGGCGTCAGCCGCGCCGACCAGGATGCCTTCGCCCTGCGCAGCCAGCAGCGCGCGTCAGCGGCTCAGGCGGCCGGTTACTACGCCGAGGAAATCGTCCCGGTGGTGATCACCACCAAGAAGGGCGAGACCGTGGTCGACACCGACGAACACCCCCGCGCCGACACCTCGGCTGAAGGGTTGGCCAAGCTCAAACCAGTCAACGGCCCCGACAAGACGGTCACCGCGGGCAACGCCTCGGGCCTGAATGACGGCGCCTCGGCGATGATCCTGGCGTCCGCCGAAGCGGTGCAGAAGTACGGCCTGAAGCCGCGCGCCAAGGTGCTCGGCATGGCCAGCGGCGGCGTGGCACCACGGGTGATGGGCGTCGGCCCGGTGCCGGCGGTGCGCAAGCTGCTGGCGCGGCTCGACCTCGACATCAATGCCTTCGACGTGATCGAGCTGAACGAAGCCTTCGCCGCCCAGGGCCTGGCGGTCACCCGTGACCTGGGCCTGGCGGACGACAGCCCCAAGGTCAACCCGAACGGCGGCGCCATCGCCCTCGGCCACCCCCTGGGCATGAGCGGCAACCGCCTGGTTCTGACCGCCGTCCATCACCTGGAAAAGACCGGCGGCAAACTCGGCCTGGCCACCATGTGCGTGGGCGTGGGGCAAGGATTGGCATTGGCAATCGAGCGGGTTTGATGCTCCATACCGTGTAGGGTGGGCTTCAGCCCACAATGCCCATGCCGGTGCCATACGCTGTAGGGGGGCCGGGCGGCGCTCCGCTTCAGCCCACCAACCATATTTACCCCGGTGGGCTGAAGCCCACCCTACGGTGCGGAGTGCGGTGCGCTACGCCGCTGGTTGATCCACACTAGCCGTTCATTTTTCCAGGAGCGTTTCGCTCGTGAGCAATCAACTCTTCGACCGTTACTTCACTGCCCCGGCCATGCGGACTGTGTTTTCCGACAGCGGCCGGGTGCAGGGCATGCTGGATTTCGAGGCGGCCCTGGCCCGTGCCGAGGCCCGCGTTGGTCTGATTCCCCAGGCCGCCGTGGCGCCCATCGAGGCGGCGTGCCGCGCCGAGCTGTATGACTTCGCAGCACTGGCCGAGGCCATCGCCAGCGCCGGCAATTCGGCGATTCCTTTGGTAAAAGCCTTGGGCAAGCGCGTCGCCGCCAGCGATGCCGAAGCCGAGCGCTATGTGCATCTGGGCGCCACCAGCCAGGATGCGATGGACAGCGGCCTGGTCCTGCAACTGCGCCAGGCCATCGACTTGCTGGAAGAGGATCTGGCGCAGCTGGCCGAGGCCCTGGTCGTGCAGGCCGAGCGTCATGTCGACAGCGTGTTGCCCGGGCGCACCTGGTTGCAGCACGCCACGCCGGTGACCCTGGGCATGAAGCTGGCAAGCACGCTGGGCGCCATTACTCGCCATCGCCAGCGCCTGGCCGAGCTCAAACCGCGCCTGCTGGTGCTGCAATTTGGCGGTGCCGCCGGCACCCTGGCTGCCCTCGGTGAGCAGGCCTGGCCGGTGTCCGAAGCGCTGGCCGAGGAACTGGGCCTGGCGCTGCCGGAGCAGCCCTGGCACACCCAGCGCGATCGTCTGGTGGAGTTCGCCGCGCTGCTCGGCCTGGTCGCCGGCACCCTGGGCAAACTCGGGCGCGACCTCAGCCTGCTGATGCAAACCGATGTCGGTGAAGTCTTCGAACCGTCGGCGCCGGGCAAGGGCGGTTCCTCGACCATGCCGCACAAACGCAACCCGGTGGGCGCCGCCGTGCTGATCGCCGCTGCCACCCGTGCTCCGGGACTGGTGGCGACGATGCTGTCCGCCATGCCCCAGGAGCACGAGCGCAGCCTCGGCCTGTGGCACGCCGAATGGGAGACGCTGCCGGAGCTGTGCTGCCTGGTGTCCGGCGCACTGCAGCAGGCGCTGATTGCGGTGCCGGCGCTGGAGGTCGACACCGCGCGCATGGGCGCCAACCTGGAGCTGACCCAGGGCCTGGTGCTGGCCGAGGCGGTGAGCATCGCCCTGGCCCAGCGCATCGGCCGTGATGCGGCCCATCACCTGATCGAACAGTGCTGCCGCCAGGCCATCACCGAGCAGCGCCACCTGCGCGCTGTGCTGGGTGACAACGCCGAGGTAAGCGCACACCTGAACGCCGCCGAGCTGGATCGCCTGCTCGATCCCGCCGGTTACCTGGGCCAGGCGCAGCGCTGGGTAGCGCGCGCCGTGGCCGATCATCGCGCCCTGTCTGTCTAAGGAGTCGACTGTGTCCGTTGTCCACCTCGCCGATGGCGACCTGCATTACCAACTCGAAGGCTCGGCCGCTGCGCCGGTGCTGGTGCTGTCCAATTCCCTGGGCACCGACCTGCATATGTGGGACGTGCAGATGCCGGCATTCCTCGAGCATTTTCGCGTGCTGCGTTTCGACACCCGTGGCCATGGCCAGTCCCTGGTGATCCCTGGACCTTACCGCATCAAGCAACTGGGCCAGGACGTGCTGGCGCTGCTGGATCACCTGGACATCGACCAGGCGCATTTCTGCGGCCTGTCCATGGGCGGGCTGATCGGCCAGTGGCTGGCGATCAACGCTCCCGAGCGTATCCAGCGTCTGGTGCTGTGCAACACAGCGGCGAAGATCGGCAGCCCGGAGGTGTGGAACCCGCGCATCGACACCGTGCTGTCCGGCGGCACCCAGGCTATGCGGGACCTGCGTGATGCCTCGATTTCGCGCTGGTTCACCGCAGATTTCGCCGCTGCGAACCCGGAACGTGTGGAGCCCATCGTCGGTATGCTGGCGCAGACCTCACCCGAGGGCTACGCGGCAAATTGCGCCGCAGTGCGCGATGCGGATTTCCGCGAGCAGATCGCCGGAATCACGGCGCCCGTGCTGGTGGTGTGTGGCACCCAGGATGCGGTGACCACCGTGGAGCACGGCCAGTTCATGCAGGTGCGTATCGCCGGTGCCGAGTTGGTGGAGCTGCATGCGGCGCACCTGTCCAACGTCGAGGCCGAAGCGGCCTTTACCCACCATGTCGTGAATTTTCTGAGCGCCTGACCGGCGTCATCTGGAGCCATTGATGGACGAGAAACAACGCTACGAAGCCGGTATGCAGGTACGCCGCGCGGTGCTGGGCGATGCTCATGTGGATCGCAGCCTGCAACAACTGACGCCGTTTAACGAAGAGTTCCAGGAGATGATCACCCGCCATGCCTGGGGGGATATCTGGACCCGCCCGGGCTTGCCGCGCCACACCCGCAGCCTGATCACCATCGCCATGCTGATCGGCATGAACCGCGAGGGCGAACTGAAGTTGCACCTGCGCGCCGCGAAGAACAACGGCGTGACCCGTGACGAGATCAAGGAAGTGATCATGCAGAGCGCGATCTACTGCGGTATCCCGGCGGCCAACGCCACCTTCCACCTGGCCGAATCGGTGTGGGACGAACTGGGCGTGGAGTCGCTGGAAAGCTGATTCTGTGCTGCCGCCGAACCGTAGCCTGGGTTGAGCGCAGCGATACCCGGGGTTGCGATGGGTGTCGCTTCGCTCGGCCTGCGCGGGCCGACCTATCCCCGCGGGCTCTCGGCTAAAGCCCCTCCCACAGGGCTTACATGCTTCGTGGGAGGGGCTTCAGCCGCGACCGGCGCCGGCAGTGCAGTAGCCTGGGATTTACGGCGGTCCCTCCGTAGGAGCGGGCTTGCCCGCGAGCCCGGCGGTTTGTGCTTCACACAACGCCAACGGTTGCCCAAAGAATTCGCGGCTGAAGCCGCTCCTACGAGAGGTCGGTTCGGCAATCAAGACCGTAGCCTGGGTTGAGCGCAGCGATACCCAGGGGCTGGGTTGCGATGGGTGTCGCTTCGCCCGACCTGCGCGGTCCGGCCTATCCCAGCGGGCTCGCGGCTAAAGCCCCTCCCACAGGACGTACATGCTTCGTGGGAGGGGCTTCAGCCGCGATCGGCGCCGGCAGTGCCGTAACCAGGGTTTAACGACGCCCCCTCCGTAGGAGCGGACTTGTCCGCGAGCCCGGCGGTTTGTGCCTCACACAACGCCAACGGTTGCCCAAAGCATTCGCGGCTGAAGCCGCTCCTACGAGAGGTCGGTTCGGCTATCAAGACCGTAGCCTGGGTTGAGTGCAGCGATACCCGGGACTGGGATTGAGCACCTTCAAATGCTTCGCCCCGAGTGGGCGTCTGATGCGCCGCGATTTCCCTCTGACCGCCGCCGGCATCGTGCCGAGTCGGCGGTTTTTTGTGGGCGCTTATTCGTAGTCGCTGGCCCCGGCGATATGGCGACCGGCGATGTAGCCGAAGGTCAGCGCCGGCCCCAGGTTGATGCCGCCGGAGGGGTAGTGGCCGCCCATCACGCTGGCCATGTCGCAACCGGCGGCGTATAGACCTGGGATCGGCTGCTGTTGCGCGTCCAGCACCTGGGCCTGGTCGTTGGTGGTGAGGCCGGCGAAGGTGCCGAAGCAGCCCGGTTCGACTTTCACCGCGTAGAACGGCCCGTGTTCGATGGGCGCCACGCACGGGTTCGGGCCCGTGTGTTTGGGGTCGCCGCTGCGCCGGTTGAATGCAGTAGAGCCGCGGCCGAAGGCGGGGTCTTCCCCCTGGGCGGCGTGCTGGTTGAAGTCGGCGACGGTGGCTGCGAGTCCGGCCGGGTCTATGCCGCAGGCATTGGCCAACCCTTCGAGGCTGTCGCTGCGTTTCAGGTAGCCGCTGCGCAGCACGCCGAACAGCGGAACCGGGGCCGGACGAGAGAAGCCAAGGCCGTAGCGGCGCTGGAAACGGTGGTCGCAGATCAGCCAGGAACACACCTCGTCGCCCTCGGCGGCGGCCTCGACCATGGCCGAGGTGTACTGGTAGTAACCGTCTGCTTCGTTGACGAAACGCTGGCCGTTTTTCAGCACGCCAATCACGCCGGGTTTGCCGCGGTCGATGATGTGCGGGAAGTGCCCGATACTGCCATCGGGGTAGGGCACCCGGGACACCGGTGCCCAGGCCACGGGGGACGCCAGGTCTGTATTGAGCACCGCACCGACGGCCTCACCGAGACGCAGGCCATCGCCATTGCAGGCAGTCGGTGGCAGGGCCAGGTGCTCATCCCCGGTTGGCGTGCGCGGGAACAGCGCGCGGCGCCGTTCGATGTCGTGGGCGAAGCCGCCGGCGGCCAGCACCACGGCCTTGCGGGTGCGAATGGTCAGCGGTATGCCGTTGTGCTGCACTTCGGCCCCGCACACACGACCGGCGTCCATCAGTAGGCGAGTGGCGGGGGCCGACTCGATCAGTTGTACACCCAGGTCGACGGCGGATTTCGCCAGGCGCGCCACCAGGGCTACGCCGTTGACCAGGTGCATGGCGCGGCCGTAACGCGTCAGGTGGTAGAGGTGGGTGGTGAAACGCCTGGCCACGTGGAGCGCGGCCCGGGGCGAGCGGGTCATGCTGAGAAAGGCCGCGAGGTCGGCGCCGGCCATGATTGGCATGCCCATGAACGAGGTTTCCGGCATGGTCCTGCGCAGGCGCGGCAGCAGGGCGCCAACCTCGCGGGCGTCATAGGGCGCGGCGATCACCTGGTGCCCACCAGTGGCCGCGCCAGGGCTGCTGTCGTGCATGTCGGGGATGGCATTGCCGTCGGCGAATTGCAGGCTGCTGTGACGCTCGAAGAAGCTGACCATGTGCGGGCCGTTCTGCAGGAAGGCCTCGACCAGGGGCGCGTTGAAATGCTCGCCTAGTTCGTGGCGCAGGTAGCTGCGGGGCTGTTCGATGTTCTCCTCGATCCCCGCGCGCTGGGCCAGCGGATTGCGCGGCACCCACATCCAGCCCCCGGACCAGGCGGTGGCGCCGCCGAAGACATCATCCTTCTCGACCACCACCACCTTCTGACCATGCCAGGCGGCAGTCACCGCGGCGGAAAGCCCGGCGGCGCCGGAGCCGATGATCAGCACATCGCAGTCGAGGGTGGGCAGTTGGGAAGTATCGACGGGCATGCGGGGTGCTCCTGGTGGCGGCCGGTTCGAGGGGCATCGAACGGTAAGTTTCAGTTATTGGAACTTGGTTCCATTTTATTCGCATCCCGCAGCGCGCGCCAAGAACTGAATGCACGAATCAGCATCGCCATAAAAACCCACCACGTTTGTCGCCTTGAGGCACATGGTGGGTTGCGGCGCGGCCGATTTTCGCGGTGTTGCATGACCTGCGCCCGTGCGCCTAAAACCCACCCTACGGGTTGTCACCGCGCGCCGTTGTAGGAGCGGGCTTGCCCGCGAGCTCGGCGGTCTGTGATTCATGGTGATCTGAAGGTCTGAACGGAAAGGTTCGCGGGCAATCGGAATGCCGCCCAGGCGCTCCTGCAGGGAGCGCGGGGCAGGCCGCGCCATAAAAAAGCCCGTCACAAGGACGGGCTGAAAAGTGCCAAACACTGGAGTCAATCAGTTGCGGGTATTGCCTGTTACAGGATCGACAACGGGTAGTTGATGATCAGGCGGTTTTCATGCAGGTCCTGGCCAACGTCGCGACGGACGTCGGAGTTACGCCAGCGCACGCTGAGGTTCTTCAGGGTGCCTTCCTGGATGGTGTAGGCCAGCTCGGATTCACGACCCCACTCTTCGGCGTCCTTGCGGCCGCCGGCGTGGATGCTGTCGCCGCTGACATAACGGTTCATCAGGGTCAGACC
>JBLZZJ010000060.1:0-22238 GCA_050282285.1 Pseudomonas sp. | reverse complement strand
CAGACTCAATACGTCTACATTTGATTCTGTAGATCAATCAAGGAGGCGCACGCCATGACAGCAGTTGCCGTACAGGCTCCGGACTTTTCCAGAGAGCAGTGCGTTGCAGGCCTTCGTGCTGCATTGAACATCCTGGACAAGTGGGGGGCTTCTGCCGAGCAGGCGGGCCGAATCTTGCGCATCTCGCGCAGCACTTACACCCGTGCCCGGCAGCAGGGATCGACGTGGGCGGTGAGCCTGGATGCCGACCAACTGCAGCGCATCAGCCTGGTGCTGAATATCCATGCCGCGCTTCGCCTGGTGTTCGACAACCCGGAGAACGTCTACGGCTTCCCCAGGATGGAGAACCACAATGCGTTCTTCAACGGGCGTGCGCCGCTGGACATCATGGCCCAGGGCGACATGATTTCCCTGTACGAGACGTTCCGGCGGATCGATATGCTGCGCGGGGCGCAATGGTGATGCCCGACAGCCTTGCCACATCGCGCGGCGAGAACCTGCTGGCCTACCGCCTGGTGAACTCCAAGTTTCCGCCTATCGCCCTGTTCGATGATGTGGCCGACGCCGACGACTTCGAGGCGCTGTACCTGCTGCAGGAGCTGACCAACCCCCGGTTGCAGAACGAAGTAGGGCGGCTCGAACTGATCCCCCGCAGCGAGATTCCGTTCGGCATTCCCGGCTGTTCCTACGCCACGTCGCCCTTTACCCACGTGCACCCCGAAGGCTCGCGCTTTGGCGACGGCAGCTTCGGCGTGCTGTACCTGGCGGACTGCATGGACACCGCGCTTGCCGAAGTTCGCCATCACCAAGGGCTGTATTGGGCGAAGGTGCCGGGCCTCAGCTATGAGCGCTTCGTGTTCCGGGGGCTCCATTGCAGTTTCAACGACGCCGGAATGAAAGACGCCACGGCCATCCCGCTGACAGACCCGATCTACGCCCCTGACGACTACAGCCATTCCCGCCAGTTCGGCCGCGAAGCCAGGCGCGGCGGCTACCCTGGCTTGCGCTACCACTCGGTACGCGCCCCCGGTAGCGTGTGCTGGGCGCTGATGACCCCACGCCCGGTTACCTCGATCATCCAGGCCGCCCATTACGAGATGATCTGGAGCGGCCAGATCATCAGCGTCAATCAGATCGCGACGCTGGAGCCCGCGCTGCGGCGCTAGCGTCCGCCTCCTTGCAGCCTCTTTTTTCCGCCTTTTTTGGCAGCCCTGACGACAGGCCAGAGGCCCTTGTTTTTGGGCTCTGGCCCGTGCCGACGTGTGAACTGGCGGGGTGTCACGGGCGCTGCTAGCTTCCTTGGAGCACGCATGTGGCCTGGGCTGTTGCAATGCTCGACGTGTCCACCTGGTCTGTGACGCAAGGCGGCGCGGGCGCGGCGTCTGCGGGTGACATAAGGAGGGTGAGCCATGCAGCCAGAATCACTGGAGCGAAACCAGTCCCGCCAACTGCTGGATGTGTTGATCCGGGCAGGGCTGATCGCCTTCCTGGTCATCACCTGCTACGAGGTGTTCCGGCCGTTTCTCAGCCTGATGCTGTGGGGGCTGATACTGGGCGTGACCTTCTACCCGTTGCATTGCCAGCTCAGGAACAGACTCGGCCAGCGCGACGGCGTGGTGGCGACCCTGATCGTTGTGGTCGCACTGGCGCTGCTGATCGTGCCGGTCTACTTCCTCGGCGTGTCCATGGCCCAGTCCGCCCACCACGGGCTGGAGCTGGTGAAGGAGGGCGACTGGCACATTCCGCCGCCCAACGAGTCGGTTCTCGGTTGGCCGCTGATCGGTCAGCCGCTGTTCAACTTCTGGCAGCAGGCATCGGTGGATCTCACCAGCCTGCTCAAGACTCTGGTGCCACACCTGCAGGGGGTTGGCCTGAATGTGTTGGGCACGGTTGCTGGCGTGGGCGCCGGGTTCTTCCTGTTCCTCGCGGCCCTGATGCTGGCGGGCGTGTTCATGGCCTATGGCGAGAACGGCGAGCGCAGCGCAGTGCAGATCGCCTCGCGCATTTCCGGGCCGGACCGTGGTCCGCAGATCGCCCGCCTGTGCACTGCCACCATTCGCGCCGTGGCCCAGGGCGTGGTGGGCATCGCCTTCATCCAGATGCTGCTGGTGGGCGTCGGTTTCGTGGTGATGGGCATCCCCGGGGCCGGGCTGCTGGCCCTGCTGGTGTTGCTGCTGGGCATCATGCAACTGCCGGTGGTGCTGATCACGCTGCCGGTGATCGGCTATGTGTTCGCCACCGACGGCGCCTCGGCGGCGACTATCGTGTTCGCCATCTACAGCTTCGTCGCCGGCATGTCCGACAACATCCTCAAGCCGCTGCTGCTGGGCCGTGGCGTGGCCGTGCCGATGCCGGTGGTGCTGATTGGCGCACTGGGCGGTATGGTCACCGGCGGCATTATCGGCCTGTTTGTCGGGCCGGTGATGCTGGCGGTGGGCTACATGCTGTTCTGGCAATGGGTGGAGCAGGGGGCGGCAAACGCACCGACCGAGACCGAACGGGAGCAGGGCGCAGAGGAGTCCTGACGCGATCGCCACTGGTATCCGGAACGAAAGGTAAAGGTGCGCAGGCTGTTTGGCATTCTCGCGTTATGTCTTAACATTGCCGGTTGCCGAAAGAACCGTCATGGCCATAGCCATGAAGGGCTTTCATTCTTTACAGATGAGTGTGGTGAAGATGAACAAGCCTTTCATTTCGCTGTGCCCTGAAATCACTCGGGCACACGCATTGACGCTGATGGATTGGTTGGAGGATGAGCGCGTCACCTGTTACCTGAGCGATTCGCGTCATGTCTCCCGCTCCATCGAGCAAGCCATCGATCGGACTCAGCTGCCGATCCTGACCCATCTATTCAACCGGGGCGGCCGATTCTTCATGGCCTATGACCGGCATGACGCCCCGGTGGGTTTTGTCCGTCTCATCAAGACCGGCTCGAATTGCGAGATAGTCCTGGTTATCGGAGACCGTGACCAATGGGGCCGAAATCTTGGCGCTCGCACGATCCGCGAAGGCATGAAGCTGGCCTTCCTCGACATGCGCGCCGAGAAGCTCATCGCCAAGATCCACCCGGACAACGCGCGCTCGCTGAAAGCCTTTCTGCGCAGCGGCTTCCTGCTTGAGAGCGAAACGCCGGCATTGAAGTCATTTTCCATGACTGCGGGGCGCTATCTTCAGTTATTGCGCGAAGGTGCCATTGGCGATGCCACCGGGATCTGCATCACTGAAATCGACAAAGCCAGGCTCGAGAGCCTGATCGCGCTCGAACACGGCCCGGCCATTGTTGAACTCGAGCACGAGCTTGAGCGAGCCATTGTCGTCAAGCCGCAGCAGGTGGCGCGCAATGTCGTCACGATGAACTCCAGGGCCTTGCTGCAACTGGACGACGAAGAGGTCGAGGTGGCCTTGGTCTATCCGGAAGACGCGGACAGCAGCGCCGGGAAGCATTCGGTGTGCTCCGACCTTGGCGCCGCCATCCTGGGCTACCAGGAGGGGGATGCCATCGACTGGCGGATCTCTGATCGGACCCGCCGGATCGAGATCAGGAAAGTGCTTTACCAGCCCGAGGCCGCGGGCGATTTCCATCTGTAGCTGCGCTTTCAACTCAGTGTTCCTGCCTCAGTCGCGATCCCAGGGAAGGGGTCGCGCTTGCCGTTTGGATGGCGTGCAGTGACCTGTGAAAGGGTCGTATGGCTGCTCGTACTCCAACACTTCCAAGGCTGAATCACTCTGTTGCTGAATCGCAGCGGAAAAGTCGATGGCCCTTATCTGAGCAAGCGTCTTACGCATTTCCTGGCCGCATGACGGCAAAAACCTATACAAATAATTGTACAAGTATGTAGTTTGTATAATTATTGTGAAGGTCTGTGACGCCTACAGGATCATCATGTGCCTCGATTTTCCTCTGCCTCGGCGTTGTGCCGTGTTGCCATACTCTATTTGCTGACGGTCAGCCCGCCGGGCTGGGCGGATTGGCGAAGTGAGCTTCCCGGGGCCGCGCTACTTGGCCAGGGCGAGTTCACCTGGTTCGGCCTGCGTGTATACCAGGCCAGCCTGTGGAGCCCGACTCAGTTCGTGAGCTGGGAGCAGCCCTTTGCCCTGGAGCTCACCTACCGACGCGAGTTGTCGCGAGACTCGTTGGTAAAAGCCAGCCTGGACGAAATGCGCAGGCTGGGTGCCCCCTCGGTCGATGAGGCCCGCCTGGCTGTCTGGGACAGCGAAATGCGCAAGGCCTTCGTCGATATCAAGCCGGGCCAGCGCATCACCGGCCTCTACCAACCGGATAAGGGAAGCAGCTTTTTTATCGATGGGCAGTTTCGCCACGTGATAACCGATGCCGACTTCGCCAAGGCGTTCTTCGCCATCTGGCTGGATGCCCGTACTCGCCATCCCCAGCTACGCCGTGAGCTGCTGGGATCTCAATGACACAGGCCGTGAGGAGGTCAATGATGCGTACCGGGGTATGGTTACTGTGCTGCCTGCTGCTAAGTGGCTGCGGCGGTGTCAGCGTCGAACGCTACGCAGCGGAGCGCCCGCAGCTGGACCTGCCGGCATTCTTCTCGGGTCCGGTTCAGGCCTGGGGTATCTTTGAGAATCGCTCGGGTGAAGTGGTCAAGCGTTTCAAAGTCGACATCACCAGCCGCCGCGAGGGCGAGCTTTTGATCCTCGACGAACGTTTCCTCTACAGCGACGGCACCCGCCAGCAACGGATATGGAGCCTGACGCCTGTGGGCGACGGGCTCTGGCGAGGCCGAGCCGCGGATGTGGTGGGAGAGGCCCATGGTGAAGTGGCGGGCAACGCCCTGCGCTGGCGATATCGTCTGAACCTCGAGGTGGATGGCTCGACCTGGGAAGTGGACTTCGATGACTGGATGTACCTGATGGACGAGGACACCCTCATCAACCGCTCGAGCATGAGCAAGCTCGGCGTCGAGCTCGGTCAAGTGACCCTGTTCTTCCGCCGCGATTCTGCATCGGGTGGCGCTGGGCGATGAATCTCCATCAGCTCAACGAGTCCGCGTTGGCGGGCAGCATTGAGAAACTGGAGGTGATTTCCCTGGAGGGCGGCTTTTACCTCATCCAGGCAAAGCTGGCTTCTGGCATGCAACTGGTGCGCGATGAGCACGGAAAGGTTCTGCACCTGCGTTCGATTACCGAGGTCCGAGAACGCCTGCAGGATACGCCCCGGCGGCCCTGTGAACTGGTGCAACACTGCGCCCATGACGAGATGTGCGGTGTTCGCGAAGGCACGATAGAGCCACTGCGTCTGCCTTTGTCACTGGAACAGCGATGGTGAGCGGCGGTGTGCATCGGCTTGGCCTGGTACTAGGCGACCAGCTCAGTTTCGACCTGTCGCTGTTCGATCACCTAGACCCGAAAACCGACGCCGTGCTGATGGCTGAGGTTAGCGAGGAGGCCCGCTACGTGCCGCACCACCCGCACAAGATTGTGCTGGTGTTCAGCGCCATGCGCCATTTCGCGGCTGCACTGGAAGAACGTGGCTGGCGGGTGATTTATGTGAAGCTCGACGCACCCGATAACAGCGGCAGCCTGGGCGGAGAGCTGCATCGCTGGCACAACGCTCTGGGCGGGCCGTCACTGCATGTGACCGAATGCGGCGAGTGGCGCGTAGAGGAGTCGCTTCGCGCTACCGAGTTACCGCTGAACTGGCATCCCGACGGCCGCTTCCTCTGCTCGCGCAAGGATTTCGCGGCGTGGGCGGGCAATCGCAGGCAACTGCGAATGGAGCCGTTCTATCGCGAGATGCGCCAGCGTACCGGGCTGCTTCTGGAACCAGACGGCCGGCCGCTGGGTGGTAGCTGGAATTTCGATGCAGACAATCGCAAGGCACTGCCCAAGGGAGCACGTGGCCCGTTTCCAGCACGTTTCGGGCAGGATGCGATCACCCGCGAGGTCGTGACCTTGGTGGGTTCTCAATTCAGCAGCCACTATGGCCGCCTTGAGGGTTTCGACTACCCGGTGACCTCTGTTGAGGCACAGGAGCTCTGGCAATACTTCCTGGCGTTCTCGCTACCCTCGTTTGGCGACTACCAGGACGCGATGGCCGAAGGCGAACCCTACCTGTTTCACGCACGCATCAGCGCGGCGCTGAACATCGGTCTTCTGGATGTTCGGCAGCTCTGCGCAGACGTCGAGAACGCTCATCGTCAAGATCGCGTCCCGCTCAACGCGGCCGAAGGATTCATCCGCCAACTGATCGGTTGGCGTGAATACGTTCGTGGCATCTACTGGCTGCGCATGCCGGACTATGCCGAGCTGAATGCATTCG
This sequence comes from Pseudomonas sp., assembly GCA_050282285.1. Classification (GTDB taxonomy): domain Bacteria; phylum Pseudomonadota; class Gammaproteobacteria; order Pseudomonadales; family Pseudomonadaceae; genus Aquipseudomonas. The sequence continues at coordinate 15,952 of JBLZZJ010000060.1, read as the reverse complement.
GCAATCATCGGCCGTTACCCGAGTTTTATTGGACCGGCCGCACGGAGATGCGCTGCATGGCTCAGGCGATCGACCAGACGATGGAGCTGGGGTATGCGCACCATATCCAGCGACTGATGGTGACAGGCAACTTCGCGCTGTTGGCCGGAATCGCTCCCGCGGCCATCTGCGAGTGGTATCTGGCGGTCTATCTCGACGCTTTCGAATGGGTCGAACTGCCCAACACCCTGGGCATGGTGATGCATGCTGACGGCGGCTATCTGGGCTCCAAACCCTATTGCGCCAGCGGCCGCTACATCCAGCGGATGTCCAATCATTGCGGCGCATGCCGCTACAGCGTGGAGCGTGCGACCGAGGACGACGCGTGCCCGTTCAACGCGCTGTATTGGCACTTCCTGATGCGTCACCGTGATCGTCTGGGCGGCAATCCGCGCCTGGCCATGCCCTATCGTAATCTGGAGCGCATGGCGGATACCCGGGTAACAGCGCTCTGGCAGCGCGGCGAACACCTGCTGGCACGGATCGATGCCGGAGAGGCGTTGTGAAGAAGTCCCATCTTCCACAGAAAATCTGCGCGGTCTGCAAGCGTCCCTTCGTCTGGCGGCGACGCTGGGCAAGATGCTGGGAGGCGGTCCGCTATTGCTCTGCGCGCTGCCGTGGCCAGCGCCACACCCCAGAAGCGGCAGTTGCAGGCCACTGATGTTCAGCATGCATTCAAAGGGGATCTCCCCTTGGCGTGGCAGTACTTGTTTCAGCGTCACAGGCCCAAGCCAGTTTCGCCATCAATCGCCAGCGGGTGCATCGTCTGTGGATACAGCTGGTATCTCGTGGCCGTGCTCAATCCTGCGCAGGAAGTCGATGAATGCATGCAACTTGCCTGACATCATCGTGCGCGTCGGGTAGTAGAGGTAGAACGACTCGGTGACCGGGGAAAACGGCTCGAGTACCGGGATCAGTGTGCCTGCCTCCAGATCGGCCTTGGCGAACTGTTCGAACACATAAGCGAATCCACATCCCTGGCGCGCGGCACCGAGCACGGCTCGCATTTCATCGAACACCAGGCGCCCCTGCACATCGACGGTTATAGGCTGTTGGTCTACCTCGAAAACCCAGTCAAAAAAGCGTTGCCCGGTAGACAGACGCTGGCGGATGCATGCGTGGTCAAGGAGATCCTGCGGACACTGGGGCTTAGGATGGGTCGCCAGGTAGGCAGGTGAGGCCAGAACCAGCCTTCGCTGCACGGGGCCGACGGGTACGGCGATCATGTCCTGGTGCAACGCATGCCCCAGGCGAATGCCCGCGTCGAAACCGGCCGAGACGATGTCACTGAGCCTGTTGTCCAGCGATACTTCGACGTTGATCTGCGGATGCTGTGTCAGAAATGTCGCCAGATGGGGCTCGATCAACGAGGTGTAGGCGACGTAGGACGTGTTGACCCGCAAGGTGCCGTACGGTTGCGTGAAGGTGCCACTGACGCTGGTAACCGAGTGACGAATTTGTTCCAGTGCCGGCGCCAGTGAGCTCAGCAACAGGGCCCCCGGCTCGCTCAGTGCGACGCTACGCGTCGTGCGATTGAACAGCCTTACGCCAAGTTGGGCTTCGAGTTGCTTGACGGTCTTGGAGATCGCAGTAGGGGTTACGGCCAGCTCCGTAGCTGCGCGGGCGAAGTTCAGGTGACGGGCCACGCACTCGAATGCCAGTAGCGAAGGCAAATGAATGGACGTCGATCCCGCCTCGATTGTTGCCGTTCTCTTGTTCGCCATTAAGGCTCCATTACGGCCATAGCCGCATAGCACTGTTTTTGTAGGTATTTGCTGCCTATGGGTTGATAGTGCATCAAGTATTGCAGAGATTAAATCATTTATTGGTTGCTCCTACTCTGTGGCTCAACGCTGGTATGCCGCCGGCGATTGACAACCTTCAGGAGCTCACTCATGTCCCCCAACCCCCTTTGCGTGCTCGTGCTCGTTTTCATGGGCATGGTCGCGTCCTCGCCGGTGCTAGCCGAGACCGCCAGCCAATCGCCGGATAGCGACAGGAGAACGGTCTCCCTCCCTGCCAAGGATACGGGCAGTCCTTTCGCCTCCATGAAAGGGCACCACGTCGCGGTTCGCGTACCGGACTTCGATATCGCCAAGCGCTGGTATGTGGAAAAGCTGGATTTTCGCGTGGTGCATGAGTGGCCTTATGCGGACCAGCGTCTTGCCTATCTGGCACCGGCCACCGATGACACGTTTTTCATCGAGATCCTTGGCGATGGCAAGCCCGCGCCTGCGGCCAAACCCACCTACAACGATCTGGGCGACAGCCTGCGTCAGGCTGGCTATCACCACTTTTGCCTGAATGTCGCGGATATCGACGCCACGGTCGAGGAGCTGCGTCGCCGCGGTGTGACCATTGTCACGGAGCCGTTCGAGCTGCCGGTAATCAACCGCCGATTGGCATTCCTGGCGGATCCGTGGGGCAACCTGATTGAGCTGGCCCAGGTATTGGATTGATCCATTAATCAACGACTTCAGGAGTTAGACATGTCCAAGACAGTTCTCATCATCGGTGCCGGACCGGGCATCGGCCTGGCGACCGCACGACGTTTTGCCCGGGAGGGCTTCCACATCGTCATGGCGTCCAGAAACCTCGGGCGCCTGCAAACGCTGGTCGCGACGCTGAAGGCGGAGGGGTTCTCTGCGTCGGGCGAGCAGGTCGATGCATCTGATCCCCACGACATTGCCCGGTTGGTACAAGGCGTTGGCGAGGACCTGCAGGTCCTGCATTACAACTCGGGTGTCTTGCACTATGACGCGCAGGGCAATTTACAGGCGCGTCCGCTGGAGGCCGAATCGATCGACTCCCTGGTTACCGATACCCAGATCAACGTGGTAGGCGCGCTTGCGGCGATTCATGCCGCGTTACCGCTGCTATCGAACAAACCCGGGGCGAGCGTGCTGCTGACCGGGGGAGGTTTTGGTGTGGAGCCCTCTGGTGACTTCCTTACGCTGAGCGTCGGCAAGGCGGGGCTGCGTGCCACTGCGCTCGGGCTTTTTCAGCCCCTGCAGCGCCGCGGTATTCACATCGCCACGGTAACGGTCAGTCGCCTGGTCAGCCCTGATTCCATGCAGGCCGTTGAGGTTGCCGATGCGTTCTGGGGCCTGCATGCCCAGCCCCTGGATCAATGGACCGCCGAGACAATTTACCGCTGAGCCTGGGTCAATGGGGCCCATGACGGGCTCCATTGATGAATCCAACTCCGCATTACATGAACAATCTCTGCGCTAGTCACAGAATCTGTCGTGCGCAGAATGTCAGGCCAGGGCCGAGCGACACCATGTCTAGCTCGGGCCTCTGGCTGGAGATGCCCAATGGCCGATTTCATTACACCTGCCAAAAATACCGCTTCGGTCTTCGCTGATATGCGAGGACATCACGTTGCCGTCAGGACCCCCAGCCTGGAAGCTGCCAAGGACTTCTATGTCGGCAAGCTCGACTTCCGTGTCGTCGCGCAGTGGGATTATGCCGACGAACAACTCGCCTACCTGGCACCGCCCACCGATGATCACTTCTTCATTGAGGTGCTCGGCGGTGGTGAGCCTCAACCCCAGGACGTGCGCCCCTACTCGGATCTGGGCGATAGCCTGAAATACAGCGGTTACCACCACTTCTGCCTGAATGTCACGAGCGTAGACGACACCGTCGAAAAGCTTCGGGAACGAGGTGTCACCATCGTCACCGAGGCATTCGTATTGCCGGCCATCAGTCGCAAGCTTGCCTTCTTCTGCGACCCGTTCGGCAACCTGATCGAGCTGGCTGAAGTGCTGGCGTGAATTGGCGCTGTAGTCCTGTCGCGTCAGCGAACCGCATCCGCCAATCCATGAGGGGAGAGCAATGACTCATGAGCAGAAAAGCTGGTTGATCACTGGGTGTTCGTCTGGCTTTGGGGCTGCGATTGCACAAGCGGCACTGGAGCGAGGCGACCAGGTCATGTTGACTGCCCGTGACCCATCTCGACTCGCTGAAATTCTCGAGCGATTCCCCGTGACCGCAAGGGCCATGGCTGTGGACGTTCTGGATACTGCCAGCGTCGAGCGCGCAGTCATGGCAGCGGAAGAGGCCTTCGGCCGCCTCGATGTATTCGTCAACAACGCCGGATTCGGTGTCATCGGCGCGGTCGAAGAGGTCTCGCCAGACGAATATCGACTGATGTTCGAGACCAATGTCTTTGGCTTGATCGAAGCGACAAAGGTTGCCTTGCCCGCCCTGCGGCGCAGTCGCGGCACGTTGGTAAACCTCTCCTCTGGCTCCGGTATCGCTACGCGTGCGGGCTTTGGCCTGTACAGCGCCAGCAAGTTTGCCGTGGAAGCGATTTCGGAAGCATTGGCCCAAGAGCTCGAGCCCTTTGGCGTAAAGGTGCTGATTGTCGAACCCGGTGCATTCCGCACGGACTTCCTGGGGCGCTCGATGACGTTGGCTCAGAAGCGGCTGGATATCTATGAACAGACCGCAGCCAGCATGCGCGATTTAAGCGCGGCCATGACTGGCCGGCAGCCCGGGGACCCAGAGAAAGGCGCGCAGGTGATCCTGGCAGCGGTCTATGCGCATGACGCTCCGCTTCGCTTGCCGCTAGGCCCGGATGCGCATCGCAATATCAGCGCCAAGCTGGCTTCCGTCGAGGCCGACCTGGCTGCATGGAGCCGCCTGACGACCGCAACCAGCTTTGAAGAGTAAGAACGAACAGAGCCGCAACGAAGACCAGGTTTTCTTGCGAGCCCCCAGTGCGCTCAGCGCCTGCAAGGACAGTCGGTTTTCCGGGTAGTGATGGCTATCCGGTCTTTTTGATGGACAAAGAAGGGAAATGACCATGCGCAAGCGTATCCGTGCTGCTGCCGTTATAGGTGTTCTGTTTTCACTACCGTTAGCCCATGCCGACGTGGCGCAACTGCTTCAAAGCAATGCCTGCACCGCCTGCCATCAACCCGCTGCGCGTGTTGTGGGCCCTTCCTGGCAGGAGGTGGGCCAGCGTTATCAGGACGGCAGCAAGAGCGCCGAGCAACTGGCGGCCAGTATCAAAAGCGGGGGCTCGGGAACGTGGGGGCCTGTGCCGATGCCTCCTCAAGCCCAGCTCAGTGATGCCGATGCTGGCGCAATCGCCGAGTGGATTCTGACCGAGGCACATCAATAACGCTGCCATCGCGACATCTCTGTTCTACCCGTACCTATCTACCTGCCTAGGGTGCCCAAGGCGCCGGAGCAGGGCGGTTATTCATTGAATTGGCGAGGCGTCTCATGGCCCATACACTCAGGATCAATGGCAGCGAATACCAGGTAGATGTCGACGACGACACGCCACTGTTATGGGTGCTACGTGACGTGCTTGGCATGGCCGGCACCAAGTTCGGTTGCGGCATGGCGATGTGTGGTGCGTGCACCGTGCACATGAACGGCAATGCGGTGCGGTCGTGCATTATGCCGATCAGCGCCATGGTGGGTGCCGAGATCACCACGATCGAGGCGGTCGGCGAAACGCCCGCAGGCAAGCGCATACAAGACACCTGGCTGGCCCATGAAGTGGTGCAGTGCGGCTATTGCCAGTCGGGACAGATCATGTCCGCCAGCGCTTTGCTGGCACGCAATGCCAACCCGAGTGACAGCGATATTGCGAGTGCAATGGCCGGCAATATCTGTCGATGTGGCACCTATGTGCGGATACGCGATGCCATCAAGTCGGCGGCCGGGCAGCGGGTCACGCAGGTGGAGGGCCAATCATGAACCGTTTGCAGGATCTGCCTCCTGCGCAGGAGCGCGTTGACGTCAGTCGCCGTCATTTTCTCAAGGTCAGCGCTGCTATCGGCGGTGGGCTGCTGATCAGCTTTTCTCTTCCCATGTCGATGCGTGATGCACTGGCGGCCGAGGCCGGCAGCTTCGAACCCAACGCCTATGTACGTATCGAACGTGACGGGCGCATCGTCCTCACCATTCAGCCGGTGGAGATGGGGCAGGGTACGTATACCTCGATGCCGGCACTGATCGCCGAGGAGCTCGAAGTCGGCCTCGACCAGGTGAGCATTGAACACGCGCCAGCGGACGACAAACGCTATGCCAACCCGGTTTTCGGCTTCCAGGTGACAGGGGGCTCTACCTCGGTGCCGGGTAATTGGAAACCGTTGCGCGAGGCCGGTGCCGCTGCGAGGCTGCTGCTCATCGCGGCTGCGGCTCAGCAGTGGGGTGTGGCCGCCAGCAGTTGCAAGGCCGAAAAGGGTGAGGTGCTGCATTCCGCCAGCGGTCGCACGCTCGGTTACGGTGAGTTGGTGGAAGCCGCTGCCCAACTGCCGCTGCCGGAAAGCATACCGCTGAAAAATCCCAAGGACTTCACGTTGATCGGCACGCCAGCACGTCGCACCGACTCACCGAGCAAGGTCAACGGCACGGCAGTGTTCGGTATCGATGTGCGCCCCGAAGGAATGAAGGTGGCCGCGATCACCCTTTGTCCCATTGTCGGCGGCACACTCGATGACGTAGACCCGGCGCCGGCCCTCGCTGTGCGCGGTGTTCATGAGGTGCTGCGCACTGAGGATTCCGTAGCGGTCGTCGCTGACCATACCGGTGCTGCGCGCAAGGGGCTGGCGGCGTTGCAGATAAAATGGAACGCAGGCGCCAACGCACAGGTATCGAGCGCGCAGATGCTTGAAGACATCAGGCGGGCTTCGGAGCAGGAGGGCCTCGAGGTCCGTAACCAGGGCGATGCCACGCGGGCTCTACAGGCCGCCGCCAAAAAGGTCGAGGTGATCTATCAGGTACCGTTTTTGGCCCATGCTTGCCTGGAACCCGTGAACTGTACCGTTCATGTGCGCAAGGATGCCTGCGACGTGTGGCTGGGCAGCCAGGTGCCGGCTCGCGCCAAAACGGCAACGGCCGAGCTGACGGGCCTGCCTGAGGAGGCGGTGACTGTACACAACCATTTGATTGGTGGCAGTTTCGGACGGCGCCTGGAAGTCGATTTCGTGATTCACTCGGTGAAGCTCGCCAAGCAGGTTGCGTATCCGCTCAAGGTGATCTGGTCACGCGAAGAAGATACGCGGCACAGCAGCCTGCGGCCCTATCACTACAACCACCTGAGCGCTGGGCTGGATGCGCAGAATCGCCCAGTGGCCTGGACACACAAGGTGACCGGCGCCTCTATCCTGGCGCGCTGGGCACCGCCCGCTTTCGTCAACGGTATTGACCGCGATGCAGTCCGAGATGCCAGCGGCCCCTATGCCTTTCCCAACATCAATGTGCAGTACGTGCGCCATGAGCCGCCCACCGGCATCACCCCGGCGTTCTGGCGCGGTGTCGGCCACACGCAGAATGCCTTCATGGTCGAAGGGCTGCTCGATGAGCTGGTGCATATCGCCGGGGCCGACCCCTTCGCGTATCGCTACCCCCTGCTACAGGAGCATCCGCGGGCGCTCAAGGTGTTGCAGATGCTGCGCGAAAAGTCAGGCTGGGGCAGCCCGTTGCCCGAGCGGCACGGACGTGGCCTGGCCATGACTCACTGCTTCGGCACCTATGCGGCACAAGTGGCGGAAGTCAGTGTCGGCAGCAATGGCGAGGTACGGGTGTTGAAGGTCACGACAGTGGTCGACTGCGGCATACCGATCAACCCCGACAGCGTGGTGGCGCAAATTCAGGGGGGCACGATCTTCGGCCTGACCGCTGCGCTGTTCGGCAACATCACGTTCAAGGATGGTCGAGTGGAGCAGGGCAACTTCGATACCTACCGGCTGCTGCGTATCAACGAGGCCCCTGAAATCATCACGCACATCGTGGAGAGTAGCGAGTCGCCAGGTGGCCTGGGTGAGGTCTCGACAGTGACCATCGCGCCGGCAGTGGTCAACGCTGTGTTTGCCGCCACCGGAAAACGCCTGCGACGCTTGCCGATAGAAGCGAGTGAACTGCGTACGGTTTGATGGAATAGCCATGGTGCGGCTTCGGCGTGCTGTACCTGGCGGAGCGCATGGACACCGCGCTTGCCGAGGCCGCCCATCACGAGATGATCTGGACGGGGCAGGGCATCAGCAGCGTCAACCGGATTTCGACGCTGCAGGGTGCAGGAGCGCTGTCGAGCTTCGATCACGGCGAGACGCCACGTCCTCAGAAACGCTCATCAAGGATGGCCGGCAGGGTGATTTCCTTGACGAAGCTGGCCGACGACAGGCTCAAGACCATGCGCACGACCTGCACAACGTCATGTACAGGTATCAGGCTGCCGTCTCCCCGCCGCTCGGCGAGTGTGCGTGGTGCGCTCAGCGGATCAGCGGTATTCAGGTAGCCCAGGTTCAGGCAGGTCACGCCCAGGCGCTGCTGCCGGTAGCCCTCGCGCAAGGCCTCGGCGATACCTCGCAGGGCGAACTTGGAGGCCCCGAAGGCGACCTCCGGTCGTCCGCTCTGCGGCAGGCCCGACGTCGAGCCGGTCAGTATGATCCTCGGCCGGGGGCTGTCGAGCAGCAGCGGAAGCAGCCGTTTGATCAGCACGATGGTCGCGGTGATGTTGCAGTCGACGATGGCCGCCAGCCGGTCGTCCTGGTCGGCCAGAAAGTGGTACGCCGGGTCGAAGGCGTGTTCTTCCCAGATGCCAAGGTTGTAGATCAGCGTATCCAGCCCGTTCTCCGTTACCGCCTGCTCGATCGTCTGCGCAGCCGTCGTCGGTTCACCCAGGTCGGCTTCCACCCACTGCACCTGAACCCCGGCTCTGTCGGCCAGGCTGGTGGGGCGGGTGCGGGATACACCGATCAGCATGTCGCCGTCTTCACCCAGCCCCTCGATCAACGCTCTGCCCAGCCCTTTGCTGGCTCCGACCACCATCGTTCTCATCGCTCGTCTCCGTGTGCATTGTCCGGCGGCAAGTGTCCGACCTCAAGTTAGGTTGAGGTCAAGCGCTTCGATCAGACGGCTGGCGTTTTGGAGGGGCTATGGCCCGGCCAGGCGCCGGGCATCTAGACGAACAGGGAATCAGCGCGTGGCGAGTGCCGGTGCCAGGGGTAGGTAGATCGAAAACACGGCACCACCCTCTGGCGCTTCGCTCACCGTGATGCGGCCGTCGTGCGCCCGCACGATCTCCTGGGCCAGGTGCAGGCCCAGGCCGTGTCCCGGACGGTCACTGGCGCCCCGGTAGAACGGCTGGAAGATGTGCTCGCGGTCTTCCGGTGCCACGCCGACCCCCTGGTCCGCCACCGCCACGCTACCTGTGCGCTCGACCGTCAGGCTGATGGTGCCTGAGCCGCCGCCGTGAACCGCTGCGTTCTGCACCAGGTTGGTGATCACCCGGCTCAGGGCGCTGGCCTGCCCACGAACCCATACCGGCTGCTCCGGTGCGTGAAAGACCAGGTCATCGCAGCGGGGCAGGACCACGGGGGCTATTTCGGTGACGATATCGCGTGTCAGCGTCACGAGGTCGACGGCCACCCATTCCTCCTTTGCCGCCTGTATGCGCTGCAGGTCGAGCAACTGCTCGGCGACGTTGGCCAGGCGGCCGAGGTCGAGCAGCAGCACCGGCTTCAACGGGTGCGGGGGCATGCCGTCGATGCGCGCCATCAGCACGGCGATGGGCACGCGCAATTCATGGGCTGCGTCGCGCAGGAACTGATCCCGCGCGTGGTAGGCCTTGCCCAGTCGATCCATCGCCGCATTGAAGGCCGAGACCAGCGGGCGAATTTCCCGTGGCACGGTGTCCTCGGCCAGGTGGGCATCCAGGTTGGAAATATCCAGGGCCGCGGCATCCCTGGCCAGCTTGCGCACGTTTCGCGTGGCACGCAGCACCACGATGGGCGTGGCGAGGAGGGTGAAGACGATCAATGGCGTGATGAAGTACGGGCTGAGCAAGCCTGTCGCCTGAACAATGAAACTGTTGAAGTTCGAGGTCGCCACGCCGCCGATCATGATGCGGATGGGCTGATCCTGGACCGGCTTGACCTCGATGCGCATCGTCAGGTCGTTGCCGCCCGGTGTCCCGCGTACTTGTGAAGGGCCGAGCGTGGGCAGGCTTTTCTCCAGATCACGGAACGCCGGGGGTACCGAGCCCAGTTGCGCCCGATGGTCCCGGGCGTCGGCAATGACCACCCACAGGTCGGGGTTGGCTGTCTGCAGGGCCCGCAGTTCATCCGTGAGGGTCAGCGTCAATCCGTCCGGCTGCACCGATGTCGCTTCGACCAGGGTGTTGATGGCGTCGTCGTCGATGAAACGGAAATCGTCGTCGATGAGGTGGTACAGCATGCCGGCGATGGAGGCCACCAGCACCACCGCCTGCATCAGGCACAGGGACCAGAGCAGGCGGCCTATCAGCGAGGCGTTGCCCAGGGCTTTCATGGGCTCTCCTTGAGCAGGTAGCCGACCCCACGGATCACCGCGATCTCTATCCCGGCCTCCGCTTCCTTGAGGGCGCGGCGCAGCTTGGAGACGTGGGCGTCGAGGGCGTTGGACTGGATCTCATCCTCCAGGCCGTACACCGCTTCATGCAAGCTCTCGCGCTGCACGGTGCGGCCCTGGCGATAGATCAGGGTTTCCAGGATAAGCAGCTGGCGGCGCGGCAAGTGCAGGGGCTGGTCGTCGACGAGGGCTTCACGCGCACTGAAATCGAAGGTCAGCGCACCAATCGTGGCGCTGGGCAGCGGGGCCGTGGTGGGGCGCCGGGCGATGGCGCGGATGCGGGCCAGCAGTTCATCGACTGCAACGGGTTTCACCACATAGTCGTCGGCGCCGCCGTTCAGGCCGTCCACCCGTTCAGCCACCTCGCCGCGCGCCGTGAGCAGGATGATGGGCAGGGCCGGTGACAGGCGCCGCGCGGTGGCAATGAAGGTCACGCCATCCCCATCCGGAAGTCCGCGATCGAGGACCAGCAGGTCGTGGACGCCCAGTTTCAGGGCCGAGCCTGCGTTGGCCAGGGTATGCACGGTGTCGACGAGCAGGCCGTGACGGCCCAGCGCGCCCTGGAGCGCTTGGGACAGGGACAGGTCGTCTTCGACTAGAAGGATACGCAAGGCCGCCTCTCGGAACGTAGCAACGGGGCGCCATAGTAGCGGAGCCGGAAAATTCGCGGCGCAATGTTCAGGCAACGTTGGGCATCAATGATGGGGCGCACCAGACCGTCATTCCAAGGACACCCATGCCTCGTACCGGCCCCCACATTCTCGACCTGGTGACACGCCCGATGCGCACCATGCGCGACGACCACGGGTGTGTGCAATGAGCCGGACCATCGTGGTGTTCGGGGCGCACACCAGCCTGGGTGCTCTGGTGGCCCGGCAGTATGGCAACGATGGGTATGACGTGGTGCTGGTGACCGCCGAGGGGCATTGCCTCGAAGCCCTGATCACCATCCTGGGCAGCGAGGGCATTGCGCCGCAGACTTTCATCGACCCGTTGACGACCCCGGACAGCGCCGCCGCATTGGTCAGAACCATTCGCGCAACGGTCGGGCCGATCGACGCCGTGTTCTACAGCCCGCCGCATCGACTGCCGTCGTCACCTGCCGGACACCCGCGTACGGTGCCGGGCCCGTTCGACCAGACCCTGGCGGCGGTCTTCAACGAAGTCTTGCCGGAAATGCGCGCCCGCAAGGCCGGCACTCTTCTGGTTGCACACAGTAATCTGCCGGCCAGGCAGGGCGCCCGTCACGACAACGCCGACCTCGCCACCCGTCACTACCTGCAGGTGCTGCACCGGGAGCTGGCCAGCGATGGCGTGCACATCGGCACGCTCACGGTAGGCTCGCTGTTCTGCCATGAAAACTTCCTGGCTTTCGGGACATAACACGGGACAGCCGCGACACCTGCGAAGGTGCGGTTGGCAAGGCAATTCTGGTTGGTGACCCGCCCTAGGCACAAAGTTGCCGGGGCGCGGTGGGGCGATTGTCCGGCATCGTGGCTGACGGAGGCGATTATGGGTTCATATTCATCATTTAACATAATATACATTATGCGTAATTATAGGTACGCAGCTCAGGGTCATGGCTCCGCGCTTCTTGAATCCCTGAAGCCCCATGCAATGCCGACACCGGAATTGGTACCGGCACATCCTGCTCCTGGATTTTGCATCTGCTCGATCAGGTGATGTCGTGCCAGGTTTTTCCATCAGCGCTCCAGCACTGATGCCGTCGTCCGGTAGACAACAGCACGCCATACGCTGCATGCAGTTGTCCGCAGGTAATACCTTCGCCCAATCCCATGCTCACGATTTCCAGCGGTCGGTCTTCCTTCAGGCGATAAAGCGCAGTTTGGGTCGCGACGTACACGTCGTTCGCGAACGCTTGCACGTCGAGGATTTCGTCGCGTTGCCCGGTGTCCTGCACCGTCCATTTGCCCTGATTGAAAACCATCAGCACGCCTGTCTTGCCTGCGGCGATTACTCGTCCGTCAGGCAGCACATGCACGGCATTGAGGATCTGCGTCGTCGGTGTGGGCAATTGCTCCCAGCGGCCGTGCTGGTAGTGCCAGGCTTCACCGTTGAAGCCGACGGCGAACAGGTCGTCCTCGTTTAGACCGTGGATGGCATTGAAACCCACGATGTCCATGTCATCCGGATGCTGCAGTACGCCGTCGTCATGGCGCACCCAGGTGCCTTCGACCGTGCGCCGATAAACCTGGCGGCCCATGCCCACGGCGTACACGCTGGTTCCGATGGTCTGCATGTCCCGAATCACACCGTGGACATCCGGCCCTGAGCCGGCCGGTACCACGGTGGTTTCAACCATGCCAGCCGCCGATGCATGGATCAGGTGGCCATCGGGACCAATGGTAAGCACTTCCAGGCGCTGCTCAGCGCCAACGTATTGGGTGGTCATCCGCGTGATGTAGTGGCTCGCGTTGAAAACTGACCGCTCGTTTCCGGGCATCTGCCATTTGATGATCGATGCATTGGGCGCACCGGCATCGCTCAACTGGTCGATCTGGGCCACTGCGCGAAAGGATTCGGCGCTCTGGACGTAACCGTACAGGTAGCTGTAGCTCATGGGACTCCATTCCTCACGGGTGAACCTTCACGGCTCATCGGGGCTGCGAATTTAACAAGAAACCGCGCAGCCAATGCCCGGCATCGGCCAATCTGATAACGCGTCGGCATGTTCACGTGCCGGATGGCCACCCTGCTCGCCCCCTGCCCTTTATGGCGCGTACCTATAAAGGCACCGCATGCACGCAATCAGCCTCTGAGCGAATCAACTTCGTCGGAAACAGCCGTTCTAAACGCTGGCATCACCCTGCCCGGCTCCCTATGATGGACACTCGTTACATAATGTTTCGCCATCGTTCACCCTGGAGTTCTCCATGCCTCATGACGCCAGCCTGCTGCAGGCTGCGGTTGTATTTCTATTGGCCGCTGTGATCACGGTGCCCTTGGCCAAGCGGCTGCAATTGGGTGCGGTGCTGGGGTATCTGGCGGCTGGCGTGTTGATCGGGCCATCCGTGCTGCGGCTGATCGATGATCCGGAAAGCGTCAGCCATTTCTCCGAACTGGGCGTGGTGTTGCTGCTGTTCATCATCGGCCTTGAGCTGTCGCCCCGGCGCCTGTGGGTGATGCGCAAGTCGGTGTTTGGCGCGGGCCTGGCCCAGGTGCTGCTCACCGGGCTGGTGATCGGCAGCGTCGCGTTCTGGGGATTTCAGCAGCCGCTGAATACCGCCATCGTACTGGGGCTCGGCCTGGCGTTGTCGTCTACCGCCTTTGGCCTGCAGTTGCTGGCTGAACGCAAAGAACTGGCCAGCCCCCATGGCCGCCAGGCCTTCGCCATTCTGCTGTTTCAGGACATCGCGGCCATTCCGCTGATCGCCCTGGTGCCGCTGCTCAGCGGCGTGCATGCCGACAACGGGGACGGCATGCAGCACTTGCTGGTGATCGCCGGCAGCATTGGCATCGTGATCATCGGCGGCCGCTATCTGCTGCGCCCGGTGTTCCGGTTCGTGGCCAAGGCCAAGTTGCAGGAAGTCTCTACGGCAACGGCGCTGCTGGTGGTGATCGGCACCGCCTGGCTGATGGAAATGGCCGGGATTTCCATGGCCCTGGGGGCGTTTCTGGCCGGCCTGCTGCTTGCGGATTCGGAGTACCGCCATGAGCTGGAATCACAGATCGAGCCGTTCAAGGGGCTACTGCTCGGGCTGTTCTTCATCAGCGTCGGCATGAGCGCAGACATCAGCCTGTTGGTGCGCGAGCCGCTGGTGATTCTGTTCTTCACTGCCCTGCTCATCCTGCTGAAATTACCGATGCTGTTCGCTGTCGGCCGGCTGCTCGGTGGCCTCAACCGGCACAGCGCCTTGCGCCTGGGCATCGTCCTGGCCGCTGGTGGCGAGTTCGCTTTCGTGGTGTTCAAGATGGCCCATGACAACGGGCTGTTCGACGCGCGACTGCACGATCAGCTGGTGCTGATCATCACCCTGTCCATGGCCGTCACTCCGCTTCTGGTCCTGGCGCTGGCCCGCCTGAGCCAGGCGCCGACCGTGGCCAAGGCTGTGCCGGAGGAATACCGGCAGATCGACAACGACACCCCGCGCGTGGTGATTTCCGGCGTCGGACGCATGGGGCAGATCATCGCCCGGGTGCTACGCGCCCAGCGTGTGCCCTTCGTGGCGCTGGACACTGCGGTGGATGTGATTGATTACTCGCGCAGCATCGGCCAGATGCCGATCTATTACGGCGACCCGTTGCGTCCAGAAATCCTCCGTGCCGCCCAGGTCGACAAGGCTGAGTTCTTCATCATCGCCACGGACGATGCGGAGACCAACCTGCAGATGGCCGAGCAGGTGCGGCGCCTCTATCCGCATATCAAGATCATCGGTCGCGCCCGCAACCGCCAGCATGTGCACCGATTGCTGGATCTGGGTGTGATCCCGGTTCGGGAAACCTTTCATTCCAGCCTGGAGATGAGCCGCCAGGTACTGATGGGCATGGGCCTCAGCGATGAGCAAGCCACTGCCCGGGTCCGCCGCTTCCAGCGCCATGACGAAGCGGTGCTGGCGGCGCAACATGCGGTGTATGACGATGCAGCGGCGGTGATCCAGACTGCCCGCGAGGCACGGGCCGAGTTGGAAACCCTGTTCGACAGCGACCTGATCGAGGACCGTGGGGTTAAATAACGCCGCACGTCATACAGCTGTTCAAGGAGATATGCCGATGTTCACGGTCCGCGTCATGACGATGGATGACTACGAAGCGGTCATCGCGTTGATGAAGAACACCCCTGGTATCTCCATTCGGGAAGCGGATGGGCGCGAGTCGACGGCTGCCTACCTGGCGCGCAACCCGGGGTTGAGTTTCGTGGCTGAAGCTGACGGCAAACTGTGCGGCTGCATCATGAGCGGCCACGACGGCCGGCGCGGTTACCTGCAGCACCTGATCGTGCTGCCGGCGCAGCGCCGCCAGGGGATCGGCCAGTCACTGGTCGAGCATTGCCTGGTGGCGCTGGAGAAACAGGGCATCCACAAATGCCACCTCGACGTGTTCAAAAGCAACGAGGCGGCTGCCGGCTATTGGCAGCGCCAGGGCTGGCAACTGCGGCAGGATACCGACCGCTACTCGTTCACTCGCCCAGGCAAGGAAAACGCCTGAGCCTTCGTTCATTCGCCCGGCTTGAACAGATTTGACCGAGCCACTGCCATCGCGTCATCCAGCCCCGCCTTCACGCAGGCGTCGAATCCCGCGTCCTTCATGCCCTGGATACCGGCCGCGCTGACGCCGCGGTAGGCGATCAGGGTATCGAGCAACTGATCGAAGCCCCGCTCTTCGTTGATCAACTGGCTGGCATGCGCCACCACGCCAGCGGCGGCGCGGCGGGCAACCGCTTCCGGCAGGCCCTGGTCGAGCGCGTTATTGAAAAGTGCCTGGGCCAGCAGCGCCGGGTAGGAAGGACCGGTGCCGACCAGCCCGGTGAGGTAGTTCAGATGGTCTTCGCTGAACACCTCGTCTGCCTCGCCGCAGGTTTCGAACAGCGCCTGCACAT
>JBLZZJ010000059.1:0-36014 GCA_050282285.1 Pseudomonas sp. | reverse complement strand
AGCTCTTCACCAAACTGAGCAAGGCCAAGGACTGATCAGCCTCCGTTCAACCCTCCCTGCGGGGAGGGTTTTCCCTCCTTACTGCGCTGCCTTCCTGCCGGATGCCCGGTACGCCATACCGATCGACGCCGGCGCGGTGGGCGCAAAGCCGAACTGCGCGTACAAATGATGCGCCTCGCCATCGGCCATCAGGCTGACATAGGCGCTTTCCGGCGCGTGCTCGTCCAGGTACTCGCGGATCGCCTGCATTATCCGTTTCGACAGGCCCTTGCCCTGATGCGCCGGCAGCATGGCAATGTCTGTGACCTGGTAAAAGCAGCCGCCATCACCAATCACCCGACCCATGCCCACCGGGCTTCCCTGATACAAAACCTGCACCGCGAACAGACTGGCCGGCAAACCTCGGCTGGCCGCTTCTTCGGTTTTCGGGCTCAACCCCGTTTCGCGGCGCAGCATCCGGTAGGTCTCCACCGACGGGGTGGCCAGGAGCAGGGTGTAGGCGTCGTGTTCGTTCATGATGGGTGTTCGCTCCGAGGCAATGCAGGTGTGCCGCGATGATAGGGGCTGGCTGGCAAAAATACGCAGCAATCGTGATCTGCCCGGGCCGTTTCTTTGGCATTATCACGCTTGGCCGAGCCATGGATTCGGCGGTGTCCCATTCGTTATCAAGGAAGGTGCCATGCGTGTCGTCACGATCCGTCAATTTGCCCAGGGGCTCGTACTGATCCTGGCGGGCCTGCAAACGCTCCCGGCGGTGGCGGGGGAGCCGACCGTCGAATTCCTGGTCTGGGCACGGCAGTGGACGGGCACCCTCGGCAGCAAGCAGGTCGAGGTGTCGATCCGACGCGAGGGTGACAACTTCTCCGGCAGCTACTGCTACCAACCCTGCACCAACGCCAAGCGCTACCTGCTGCAATTGCGCGGCGAAATGGAAGGGCAGCACGTCCAGCTGTTCGAGCGGGACATCAGCGCCCGCAACAGCGAAACCGTCACCGGCCACTGGCGCCTGGCGCTGGCCGACACCGCCCTGACCGGCACCTGGACCTCACCCGATGGCCGCCGCACACTGTCGGTCAACCTCACGGTGGTGGCAAACGCAGCCAAGGCCATCCCCTATGAAATGCGCCTGGTGGCCGATGCACTGCCCGCCAATGACGAGGACTGTAACCCACCCCATGTCTCGGCGATCCGCCTGTATAAAGACGGCCAGCTCGTCCAGACCCTGCCGACCGACTCCCAGGGCAGCTGCGGCATCTACATCCCCGAAGCGATCGACGCCAACTTCGATGGCTGGCCCGACCTGACCCTGACCCTGTTTCTGCCCTCCAGTCCGAACATCCCGCACCAGACCTGGCTGTACGACCCCGGCACCGGCCGCTACGTGGATGCCCCGCAAGGCCTGCAAGACATCACCTCGCCGATCTTCGACCCCGAACACCAGATCATCTGGACGGCCTGGCGCTCCAGCTGCTGCGAGCACGGCGTGACCACCTACCGCTGGCAGGGCGACGACGTGGTCGAAGTCGACACCCGCAGCAGCTACCTGCTGCCCGTACTGGACGGCCAGGAACGCCGCTACTGCTACATCACACCCGACTACGAAAACGGCGCCATCGTCTTCCCCGGCCGCGTCGAACAAACCGCCACCGGCCTCAAACTGCACGGAATCGACCTGAAAGAGTGCGACAGCGGCTCACCGTCATTCACGGAACGCACCTACATCGACATCTGGAAACCCGACGGCACAACCCTGCTGCGCACTGAACAGGTGGA
The DNA here is from genome assembly GCA_050282285.1 of Pseudomonas sp. GTDB lineage: Bacteria > Pseudomonadota > Gammaproteobacteria > Pseudomonadales > Pseudomonadaceae > Aquipseudomonas. The sequence continues at coordinate 34,241 of JBLZZJ010000059.1, read as the reverse complement.
GTGGCGAGAGACGGGCGCACCAGAAGGGCCGCTGTACTGCCCGGAGGTGCCGTTCTACGACAATGGTACGATTCGCCGGGTGTTGATCAGTGATGATGTGGAACTGTGCAGGAAGGCTGAGCCGGGCTGAGAGAGTAGGAGGGGCGTCGCAAGCGACAGCTAGCGGCTCAGAGTGTGTAATAACGCCCAGACAAACCCTTGCTATGATTTCTGAAAATTTCATCGCAAGGGAAACCCATGAAACGGTTTATCCAGGGTGAACACCGAGGCCAAAGCACCTTACTGCCTGAAAGCCTCGACGACTATGTAAGTGATACGCGTGGTTGACGTTTTCGTCGATGAACTCGACCTCACAATGCTAGGGTTTGAGGGTGCCATTCCCGCCGACATTGGCCGACCGGCCTACCATCCCGCTGTCCTACTGAAGATCTATATCTACGGCTACCTAAACCGCATTCAGTCGAGCCGGCGTCTTGAGCGAGAAGCCCAACGCAACGTCGAGTTGATGTCTTCGGTGGCTAGATCAGGCCCTGCAGTTTGATGCTCGGGGCATTGCTGGCTAACGATGGCATCGTGATTTCGATACCTCTGCCTGGCATTGTCTCAGCACCTTTCACAAGCTACTCTGCGGCCAATGGCCAGCTATCTGGCAAAGGGACTTGCAGTGCTGGCGGATAATATCCTTATTGTCGTGCGCCATCCGGTCTAGAGCCCTCTGGACACACTGCAAGAGAATGTTATCCACCAAATGGGGGCGTTTAAATACACCATTTGGTGTCTATTTATAGTTAGGTTTCAAACAGATCATGGCTAATAACCCTAAAAAGCATCATTTTGTACCCGAGTTCTATCAGAAAGGCTTTCTTTCCGAGGAGGGAGAGTTGTATGCCTACAAGAAAACATATGGCAGTCTGAAACAATGGACCCCCTCACAGATACTGTACAAAGAAAATCTGCACACAATAAAAATTGAAAATGAAAGCACCCTCATGATTGAGGAGTACTACTCACAAATTGAGGGGGAATTCTCCAGATACATCACAGTATTGCAGAAAAATATTGAACATAGCGATATTATCGCAAATTTGATAAACGACGAAAACTTTATAAAAATTGCCAAAATTATAGTGGCCATTCAATTTTGGCGGACGCCTTGCAAGAAAAAACTTGCATCAGAATACGCGGAAAAAATTTTGCCTTTGTATGATAAAGCCGATGAAGAAGTCAAAGAGCTTCTTGGTAGAGACAGAACATTTATAAAATTTATTAGCAGGCGTGCAAAGAAAGACGACTCAATAAAAGTTGCCCAGTTTTTACTGCTCCCCCTGCTATCATTTGACCTGTCAAGGAAAAATAAGAACATAAATTTATTTATAGCACCAAAAGGCAAAGTTTTATTCTCATCTGACAGACCGGTGATTTATGACACATATGAGCAGCTGTTTTCATTTGAGTCATTCTGCTTTCCATTTTCAAAAAATATTCTCCTGCTGGGCAGCAAGAAAGATATCAAGCAATTAAACATCAATAGCCTCAATGCGTTAATTGCGGAAAAAGCAGCCGAGGTAATTATCTCCGGTTCAAAAGACCAGCTTGAAGTGCTGAAATCTAACAATCGGTTCAAGCCGCTCGCTGGGACGGGCTAAAGCCCGCCCCTTAACCAAACGTTAGAAAGTATTTCTTTTAAAGGTTGTGCATAACATGGAAGTTCGATTAGTCACAGCACATTCATCGTTTTCACCGCCGCCATTGCGCAGTCGGCAAACTCGCCGTAATGCCCGTGCGGGCTATCGCCACATTGCCGCCTTGGCTGACGCACAAGCGCCGTGCACAGGTGTTTTACCGCTACCCATTACGTGCTTGAATCTCCGCAGCGGCTCAGTCATCGTGCCGCAACCAACAACGCGTCGGCCCCGGCATCTTCGCCTAACAAACGGTTCAAGGCCGCTCGCTCGGGACGGCTGCCGCCGCCCCTTAACCTGAACGTTAGGACGCTCAGCAGCTTCAACGGCTCTCGCGTTGGTGGACTGGCTCTATCACACCATCCGCGAGGACCAGATACTAGAAAGGAAGCTTAAGGATTTAGTAGGGGATGTTGATACAAGTTCGGATAAATCATTTCTCAAATTTTTCCGAGAAAAAAACTCTTCTATCAATGCATGCCATCAGATCTGCAACGCCAACAAACACTTTTATTTGAAAAATCCAGACCCAACATTTAAAGTCATGGTGTTCGAATCCGTTACTGAGTGGCCTGACGGGACGACCGATATTAGCTCCAATGCACATATCATGTGGAATGGCGACAGCCCAGATACGGTCATGTCCACCTATGAGATGCTTAATAGCCTTGCTGATTGGTGGAAAACACTGTTGAGTGATATAGGTATTTCAGCGCGTGAGCAATTCTTTCCGCAGTCCGCGTCCTAACAAATGGTTCAACTCGCTCGCTTCGCTCACTGGGACGGGCTAACGCCCGTCACTTAACCAAACGTTAGAGGTTTATATCTAATGAGGCTACAGATTTAAGATGGAAGCTTACATATTAGTATTTGTAATCGCCACAACATGCTTATGGCTACTGTATTATTCCTGCCAAGTTTTAAAAGAGAATCACGGAGACGAAATACGGATAGTCTGGTACTTTTTCTCGCTAACATTTGTGATTTCTTACATCATAGGCTTATGGGCTACTAGCAACGGAGCAATTGATAGCTCCGGCTCTTTTGTTGGGGAGGCAGGTGACTTTATAAACAAACTACTCACAACAACGCTAGACATAAAGCTTAGTATTTATATAATTCTTACAGTCCTTGCATTAATACTGCTCCCGCAATTCATGTGCTATTTGCTTAGCGGCATATTTGGCGTGGCATCATCTCCGATGTATGTAAGTGAAAGTATAAAGTTCTTAATCTGGGGGATCATTAAAACATTCATAATCGTCTCCGGAGTGACCGCGGCAATTCTTCTCTTTGGCTCTGTCTCAACTTGGAAGTCATTCGAACTTAAAAATATTCTTGGTTGGTCGCTGATCTCGCTGGCATTTTGCTTTTTTTCATTCATGACGCTATTTCTATATCGCGAATCTGAAAAAATGTTAGCAGACATAAAGGAAATTATGCCGAACTGCTTACTAGATCCATTCATTAAGCTGCATAATTTCTTTACAAGACACTCAACCAATAATACTTAGCGTAAATCTCAAACAGCTGGTTCAAGTCGTTCGCTTCGCTCACTGGGACTTGTTAAAACAAGCCCCTTAACTTAAACGTAGATTTCAGGAGCTTCGAAATGAAAAAGATCGTACTCATTTTGTGTTATCTTTTTTTCAGTACCGCTAATGCTCAGGCTTGGAAAGATTGTGTGCCCAACTCGATTGGCCCTGGTGGGTGCGATTCAATTTCTCCGGGTGGTGGCATGTCCATCGCACCTGGCGGGGGGCTATCCATTGGGTCGGGCGGCGGCTTATCAATCGCCCCAGGTGGTGGCCAATCAATAGCTCCGGGCGGCGGACAGTCTATTGCACCCGGTGGCGGAAAAGCTTTTGACCGCGACAGAACCAGAGGACTAAACACCGATACGATGCGCCCATACAACGACGACGAAAATAATTATTAGGAGAGGTGTCCATGAAAGTTGTAATCCAAAATGCATGATGGCGAAGAAAGAACATACAGTAATGTTGAGCGGGTTAAAGATACCGATCAATACAAGGTAACCATCTATGGCGAAGACGGAATCCTTGCGATAGTAAATAAAGGCGATTTGAAAAACCTCCTTACAGAAGAAGAGTAAAGCAGCAACACCTTTGCTACTTTGGCACAAAACCTAACAGCTGGTTAAAACCGTTCACTGCGCTCACCTGGGGGGCCGGCTAAAGCAGGCCCCTTAACTTGGACGTTAGAATTTTATTGGCTCGTCAGGTGAAAAAATGACAGGAAATCAAGAAGAGCCTTTCAGGCAATAAGATGCTTTGGCCCCGGTGTTCATCCTGGATAAACCGTTTCATGGGTTTCCCTTGCGATGAAATTCTCAGAAATCATAGCAAGCGTTTGTCTGGGCGTTTTTACACACTCTGGGCCGTTATCAGCCTGTCGTCATATGCTGTAAACAGCCTGTAGCACCGGGAGCGTCTGATAAATAAATCTATCCCCTTTTTCAATAAAAACCATATATATCCAACACCAATACAAGCATAAGGCGATCAGGTGGCGCGATTTTCGATTTATAGCCGATTGATTCTGGTTGGCTACTCGTCGCTGGAGAGTGGAGATCCTCCTATGGGCGTTGCTTTCGGTCAGTTCGAGCCAACCGTTGAGTACTCCGCCATTCAACACGAGTGCCGCACAAACCACTTAGACCAGTCCGGTCTAGCCCTTTCAGTAAAGACCGAAGCCGGCTTGGTTATTCCATCTATGTGAATCGCCATTCTGGATTACGCTGAAGAGCTTCTGCCCAATTGCATCGAGATAAGTATCCTCGGCATTCCCTCTGCTTTTTATGAAGAGTTGTTCCCGAACCATGTGAGCAAGCACACTCACCAATTCGCCAGGTGAGCCGGTGAACATGGGCCTCCAGTACCTAGCACCTTCGCAACGCTAGACAGAAACCGCCTCAGCCGCACCACCACCAACCCTTGCACCCCCAACCACCCTCACGCTAAAGTCCGCCCGTCGCGGTCAATCCCGCGACCGGGTGTGAGAACCCGTTTCCATCAGGGCGCGACAGCGCCATAGCCGTAAGCAGCAGGCGCTTTTTTTATGCCCGCTGTTTCCGTGCATCTATGGCGGGCCGTGCGAGGCAGGCTTCGGCCTGGCCGGTGTCCTTGATGGCCGGTTTCTCACCCTTGTACGGTCCGCCACCCACGTCCGTGAGAAGACTGGGTGACGGCTCCTTAATCACGTCAAGGAGCATAAGGATTATGCATTTCCCCCCTTTTACCCAAGGGCTCCACCTTGGGCTGTCTGCTGCGTCATCAACCTCCAGCCTGGAGGTGTTCCATGCCGAATGACGCAATCGCTCTCAACGCTAAACCTCACACGAAAGGCTGCCGATTCCAGGCCCGGGCCGAGTTGCGTGTGGCGACGCTGCACAAACTGCTGGAGGCCTTGGCTCAAGCGCCGGCAGATTCCGCGAACACGGCGGATGTGTGCCTGGCCGCTGGCGAGCTGCTCAGGGATGTCTCGGCATTCTATGGTCGCGCGCTGGCGCAGGCTGAGGGGAGGGCGCGCCATGCCAAAGCCCTTCAATAGCCACTTGCTCAGCCATGATGGGCACGCCGGCGCATCCATTGGTTGGCCGCAGGATTGTCAGCAGGCGTTCAGTGAGGGCGTGGCCTGTGCCAACGCCTGGCTGGACAGCGACGGTTCCGGCTGGCTGTGGGCCAACCTCATTGTCGAGCGCGATGCGCTGCCCACCGGCGTGGAGCGACGGGCGTTCGAGGTGGGCTTTTTGAGCCGGGTTCACCAGCGCCTGTGTTCGCCACTGGGTGGCAACCACCAGGCGCGGCAAACGGCGCTGCGGCTGTAGCCGAAAAGGGCGCTCGCCTGGCGGGCGCCCTGTTGCAATGGCGGGTGAGCGATCAGGCGCCGTGCTTTTTGCCGCCTTTCTCCAGCGACTTTTTGACCTTGGCCGTTTCGGCTTCGATGGCCTCGGCCTGGCGTTCCTTTTTCTTGATCGAGGTCGGGGTGATGACCTTGTCGACCGCCTCGGTGGCGGGGTTGGGGTGTTCCAGTTGCTCGTCGCTGTCGACGTGGTCCTTCTTGGGCTTGGCGCCCTTGGGGATGACGGTCTTGTCGTCGGTCTTGGCTGATCGGTTGCTCATGCTGTTCTCCTTGACCCTGTACAACGCCCGACGGTCTCGGGGCCTCTAGAGTGCAGAGTAAGCAGAGCGCCGAGAGTTCAAGCTTTGCGCCTGGCTGGACGCGTCATGAGGCATCGAAACGGCGCTAATCCTGTCGCTCGATTTCACGGCGGATGTCCTGATTTGGGACGAGCAGAATGGCCGAGTAATAGGGTTTAACGCCATGCGCTATCGCAATGAACCGGCAGGGTGTTGCTTGAGTGTTTGCGAGAAGCGCCTGCAGCTCGGCGCCTTCCAACGTTCGATCCGATCTGCCGTTGTTGATCGTTTCGGTGAAGAAGACCGTCGCGACGAATGCAAAGCCAGCCGCACGCCTGGGCGGTTCGTCGTACTCGACCGGACCGCGTGCGGACTTTTGCAGCACATGCTCCACCGAGAAGTCGTGATCGTCCGTGAGAGCACAACGCAGCCGACTACCAATCGGGCGCTCGTCGACAGGGAACAGACTCAACACATCCACGTTCGCGCTGAATCGTATGTCGTACAGTCCTGTGCCGGGGCGGGCGGTGATCGAGGTGTAGTCCAGGGAGGCGATGGGTTTGCCATGGTCTTTTGCGCAGGCGGAGCACAGGGCGATAAGCAAGATGATGAGGGCTTTTTTCATGTCACTCACTCTAATCTCAGCCTCAAAGATGTGGGCGCCGCCATGGTACAGCGGCAGGTTAATAAAGCGCCAAGCCCCCACGCCCACCTGTACTATCGCGCAACGCTGAGCGTTTTCTGACGCGGCATTGAACGGTTGATCGACGGGCCTATGGATATCCTTTCCGAGTTTTTCGAGCGTACCAACCTGCAGGGGCGGCTGTTTTTCGCGGGCAAGGTGGACGGCACGCTGATGCTGGACAAGCCGCCGGGCATGGCCTTCATCCATGTGATCGAGCGCGGCGGGCTCGACCTGGTGCAGCCGGGTGTGCCGACGATTTCGGTGACCGAGCCGAGCGTGCTGTTCTGCCCGAGCAGTTGCCGCTATCAGTTGCGCTCCAGCTCGGAGCAGGGCGCGGACCTGATCTGCGCGTCGTTCCAGTTCGGGCGCCAGTCGATGCAGGTGTTTCCCCTGGGGCTTACCGAAACCCTGATCTTCCCGCTGAGTGCATTGCAGCCGATGGGGCCGGCCATTGCCGCGCTATCGGGCGAATTCGCTGACCAGGCGCCGGGGCGCAGCAAGGCGCTGAATCTGTTGTTCGAGTACCTGTTCATCCTGCTGGTGCGGCGCGCCGTCGAGCAGGAGAAGCTGTCCGGCGGGCTGCTGTTCGCCCTGCAGGACCGGCGCCTGGGCGAGGTGCTGCGCGCGGTGCACAACGCGCCGGAGGAACCCTGGACCGTCGAACAGCTGGCGGCGCTTGCCAGCATGTCGCGCTCCAAGTTCTCGGCGCATTTCTCGCGGATCATGCACATGGCGCCGATGGCCTACCTCACGGCCTGGCGTATGAAGGTCGCCCAGGACCTGCTGCGCGATGGCGTGCAGATCAAGGTCATCGCCGACGCGGTGGGCTACAGCTCCCAGGCCGCGTTCAGCCGCACCTTTCTGCAGCACATCGGCCTGCCGCCCGGCGAATGGCTGAAGCAGGCCACCCGGGACGAAACCCTGAGCATCAAGGCCCATGTCGCGCCGCCGGAGAGCCTGGCGCACGCCTGAATGTGATGGCTGCACTTCGTCGTCCGCAGGCCGGTCGGCATTGAAGAAACGGGCGCCCCGATATACTGTGTATGCATACAGTATTTTGAGAGTACACCATGCTACCGCGCCGTCCTGACCTGTTTTCAATCACGGGCTGCAATGCCCGGCGACGCCTTGCGGGCGGCGTCTGATGGGCGCCGTGGTTGCGCTGGACAGCCTGCTGGATGCACGGCGGGTCTGGAAAGGGCGTACGACAGCTGCACCGGCCAGCACCCAATCGACCGGGCATCCGGTGCTGGATGCCGCCTTGCCGGCCGCCGGTTGGCCGGATGCGGCGCTGACCGAGGTGCTGGTGGCTGCCGACGGCATCGGTGAGCTGAACCTGCTGTGGCCGACCCTGGCGCGCCTGACCCACAGCGGCGAGCGGGTGGTGCTGGTGGCGCCACCCCATGTGCCCTATGCGCCGGCCTGGCAGGCGGCTGGCGTTGCCCTGCAGCACCTGGCGATCGTCGAGGCGAGTGGGCGCGATGCCTTGTGGGCCGCCGAGCAGTGCCTGCGTTCGGGCAGTTGTGGCGCGGTGTTGTGCTGGTTGCCCGACGCGGATGACCGGGCCTTGCGCCGCCTGCAGGTGGCCGCAGAAACAGGGCAGACCCTGGCCTTCGCCTATCGCCCGGCGTCGGCGGCACTCAACCCGTCCCCGGCGGCGCTGCGCATTGCCCTGGATGCCGGCCCGGCCCAGGTACGCATTCTCAAGTGCCGGGGTGGCTTGCCGCCGGCAGCGCCACTGCAACTGACTGCGGTGCATTGACCCATGCGCTGGGCCTGTGTGCTGTTCCCCCAGTTGGCGCTGGACGCCGTGCTGCGCAGTTGCGCCACGCCAGATGCGCCCCTGGTGCTGGTCACCGGCACGCCACAGCGGCGTGTGCTCAAGGCGGCGAATGAGGCCGCGCGCGAGCTGGGGTTGCGCCCGGGGCAATCCCTGGCGGCGGCCCATGCCTTGACCCGGGATTTCGCTCGGCACGAATACGACGCGGCCCAGATCGAGCGCAGCCAGCAGTTCCTGGCGGCCTGGGGCTACCGCTTCAGCTCCCACGTCAGCCTGCATTACCCGCGAACGCTGCTGATGGAGGTGGAATCCTGCTTCGGTCTATTCGGCCCCTGGCCACGCTTCGAGGCACGGCTGCGCGAGGAGCTGACGGCCCTGGGCTTTCGCCACCGCATCGTGGTGGCGCCCACGGCCATGGCCGCGCGGGTGCTGGCCAACGCCCACGATGGTTTGGCGGTCGCGGATCGGCCAAGCATGCGCGAGTTGCTCGGGCAACTGCCGGTGGCCCGGGCCGGCTTGCCGCCGGAGGTGACCACTGCCTTCACCCGCATGGGCGTGCGCACCCTGCAGCAGGTGCTGGCGTTGCCGCGCAACGGTCTGGCGCGGCGCTTTCCCGCCGAGGTGCTGCTGCACCTCGACACCTTGCTGGGGGACCGTGCCCTGGCGCTAGATTTCTATACGCCACCCGATGAATTCGATGTGCGCATCGAGCTGAATTTCGACGTCGAGTCGCACCAGGCGCTGCTGTTCCCCCTGCGCAGGTTGACTGCCGACCTGGCGGCCTTCCTCGCCGGCCGCGACAGCGGCGTGCAGCGCTTCACCCTGCACCTGGAGCACGTCGACGGGGCCGACAGCCAAGTGCCGGTGGGCCTGCTCAGTGCCGAGCGCGAGCCGGGCATGTTGTTCGAACTGGCCCGTGGGCGGCTGGAACAGGTACAGGTGATCGCACCGGTACGGGCGATCCGCCTGACGGCCCGGGACCTGCCGCGCTTCGTGCCGGAGCACCGGCAGCTGTTCGATGAGCGGCCGCAGCAGTCCATGCCCTGGGAGCAACTGCGTGAGCGCCTGCGGGCGCGCCTGGGTGATGAGGCTGTGCACGGCCTGCGTGCCCAGGCCGATCACCGGCCCGAGCATGCCTGGCAGGCGCTTGAGACAGGCAAGGTGCTGTCACCCCTCGACCCCAGTCTGCGCCCCGGCTGGCTGTTGCAAGAGCCGCAGCCCTGGCGCGGTCGGCCCAGGTTGTTGGCCGGCCCCGAGCGCATCGAGTCCGGCTGGTGGGACGGGCACGACGTGCGGCGCGACTATTACCTGGCTGAAACCGCCGAAGGCCAGCGCGCCTGGGTGTACCGGCCGATGGGCGATGACGAAGGCTTCTACCTGCACGGCTGGTTCGCATGAGCGCCGTTTATGCCGAGCTGCATTGCCTGTCCAATTTCAGCTTTCAGCGGGGCGCCTCCAGCGCCGCCGAGCTGTTTGAGCGGGCACGCCAGCTGGGGTACGCGGCCCTGGCGATCACCGACGAATGCACTCTGGCGGGCATCGTCCGCGCCTGGCAGGCCGCAATGGATCACCAGGTGCCGCTGATCGTCGGCAGCGAGCTGCAGGTGGAAAACGGCCCGCGCCTGGTGCTGCTGGTGGAGAACCTGCTCGGTTATCAGGCGTTGTGCCGGCTTATCACCCGGGCTCGGCGCCGGGCGCCCAAGGGCGAATACCGCGTGCTGCGCGAGGATTTCGACGAGCCGCTGGACGGGTTGCTGGCCCTCTGGTTGCCCGAGCGGCAGCCGGACGCCGCCCACGGCGAGTGGCTGCGGGCGCGTTTCCCGCAACGGCTGTGGCTGGCGGTGGAGCTGCACCGGGGGCCGGATGACCAACAGCGCCTGGCTGCGTTGCAAGACCTGGCGCAGCGTCTGGACCTGCCGCGGGTGGCCACAGGTGACGTGCACATGCACGCCCGCGGCCGACGCGCCCTGCAGGACACCATGACCGCGATCCGCCACCACCTGCCGGTGAGCGACGCCGGGCACCGCCTGTTCCCCAATGGCGAGCGGCACCTGCGCACGCTCCAGGCCCTGGCCGATCTCTACCCGGCCGAACTGCTCGCCGAATCGCTGCGCATCGCCCAGCGCTGCACCTTCCACCTGAAGCAGTTGAAGTACGAATACCCCCGTGAACTGGTGCCCGAAGGCTACAGCCCGGCGTCCTGGCTGCGGCACCTGACGGAAGAGGGCATGCGCTGGCGTTGGGAGAAAGGGGCGCCTGACAAGGCCCGGGAGCTGGTGGAATACGAACTGGGCGTGATCAGCGACCTGGGCTACGAAAGCTACTTCCTTACGGTGCACGACATCGTGCGCTTCGCTCGCAGCCGCCACATCCTCTGCCAGGGCCGCGGTTCTGCCGCCAACTCGACGGTCTGCTTTGCCCTGGGCATCACCGAACTCGACCCGTCGGAGAGGAAGATGCTGTTCGAGCGTTTTATCTCCCGGGAGCGCAACGAGCCGCCGGACATCGACGTGGATTTCGAGCACGAGCGCCGCGAGGAAGTCCTGCAGTACGTGTTCCAGCGATATGGCCGGGGGCGGGCGGCGCTGACCGCGGTGGTCAGCACCTACCACGCCACCGGCGCCGTGCGCGATGTGGCCAAGGCCCTGGGCCTGCCGCCGGACCAGGTCAACGCCCTGGCCGATTGCTGCGGCCGCTGGAGTGACACCATCCCGCCGCGCGAACGCCTGGAGGAGGCCGGTTTCGACCCCGACAGCCCGGTGCTGCACCGGGTGCTGACTCTGACCGGGCAACTGATCGGCTTTCCCCGGCACCTGTCCCAGCACCCGGGCGGTTTCGTCATTTCCGAGCAGCCGCTGGACACCCTGGTGCCGGTGGAGAACGCGGCCATGGACGAGCGCACCATCATCCAGTGGGACAAGGACGACCTCGACCTGGTGGGCCTGCTTAAGGTCGATATCCTCGCCCTGGGCATGCTCAGCGCCTTGCGCCGCACCTTCGACCTGCTGCGCCGTTACCGGGGCTATGACCTGACCCTGGCGACCATTCCCGCTGAAGACCCGCAGACCTACGCCATGATCAGCCGTGCCGACACCATTGGCGTGTTTCAGATCGAATCCCGGGCGCAGATGGCCATGCTGCCGCGGCTGAAACCCAATACTTTCTACGACCTGGTGATCGAGGTGGCCATCGTCCGCCCGGGGCCGATCCAGGGCGACATGGTGCATCCCTACCTGCGGCGGCGTAATAAAGAAGAGCCCGTGACCTATCCCTCGGAAGAACTGAAGCCCGTGTTCGAGCGCACCCTGGGCGTGCCGCTGTTCCAGGAGCAGGTCATGGAGCTGGCGGTGATCGCCGCCGGCTATACCCCCGGCGAGGCGGACCAGCTGCGCCGCTCCATGGCCGCCTGGAAGCGCCACGGCGACCTGGAGCCGCACCGCAAGCGCCTGGCCGAGGGCATGCTGGCGCGGGGCTACAGCGCCGACTTCGCCGCGCGCATCTTCGAGCAGATCAAGGGCTTCGGCAGTTACGGCTTTCCGGAATCCCACGCCGCCAGCTTCGCGCTACTGACCTACGCCAGTTGCTGGCTCAAGTGCCACGAGCCGGCAGCCTATGCCTGCGCGCTGATCAACAGCTGGCCCATGGGCTTCTACAGCCCCGACCAGATCCTCCAGGACGCCCGGCGGCACCGGATCGAGGTACGCCCGGTGGACGTGAACCACAGCGACTGGGACTGCTCTCTGGAGCCCGGCGATGGCGAACAGCTCGCCATCCGCCTGGGGCTGCGCATGGTCCGCGGCCTGCCGGAAGAGGAAGGCCGGCGAATCGAGCAGGCGCGGCAAGTTCAGGCCTTCACCAGCATCGGCGACCTGTGCCGTCGGGCGGCGCTGGATGCCCGGGCCCGGGAGCGTCTGGCCGATGCCAACGCCTTGCGCCCGCTCACCGGCAACCGCCACGAGGCGCGCTGGGCAGTGGCGGGGGTCGAGGTGCAGCCGCCGCTGTTCGCCCAGCTGCCGCTCGAAGATGACCACCGGGCGCACCTGCCGGCGCCCACGGTGGGCGAAGACCTGCAGACCGACTACCTCACCCTGGGCACCACCCTGGGACCGCATCCGCTGGCGTTGCTGCGACCGAAACTGGGCGAGCGGCGCTGCCGCAGTTCGGCCTTGCTGGCCACAGTCGGACATGGGCGCAACGTGCGCGTGGCCGGCCTGGTGGTGGGGCGGCAGCGCCCGCAGACCGCCAGCGGCGTGACCTTCGTGACCCTGGAAGACGAATACGGCATGGTCAACGTGGTGGTCTGGCACGACCTGGCCCAGCGTCAGCGCCGGGTGCTGCTGGAGTCGCAGTTGCTGGAGGTGGATGGCCATCTGGAATCCGAGGCTGGGGTGCGCCATGTCATTGCCGGTCGCCTGCATGACCTGACGCCGCTGCTGACCGGGCTGAGCGTGCGCAGCCGGGATTTTCACTGAGCCGGCTTGCCGTTTTTCCGCCGAATGCGGGAGGATCGCGGTTTCAACAGGACAACGGAGCAAGGCCCATGGGCACCGCGTTACTGATCATCGATGTGCAAGCAGCCCTGTGCAGCGGCGACGAAGTGGTGCACGACGCCGAGCGCGTGCTCGCCACCATCAACCGGCTCAGCACCCGTGCGCGTGAGGCCGGGGTGCCGGTGATTCAGGTGCAGCACGAGGAGGGCAGCGGCGCCTTTCAGTTCGACAGCCCCGGCTGGCAACTGGCCGAAGGGCTGCTGGTGGATGCAACGGACATCCGCGTGCGCAAGACCACGCCGGATTCCTTCCACAAGACCGACCTAACCCAGCAGTTGCAAGCGCGGGGTATCGACCGCCTGGTGGTCTGCGGCTTGCAGAGCGACTTCTGCGTCGACACCAGCACCCGCCGGGCGCTGGCCCTGGGCTACGAAGTGGCACTGGCCGCCGACGCCCATTCGACCGTGGACAACGGCGTGCTGAGCGCCGCCCAGATCATCGCCCACCACAACGTCACCTTGGGCAACATGACCAGCTTCGGCAAACGCGCCCGCATCACACCGGGCGACGAGATCCGTTTCGACGCGTGAGTCCGCATGTCCCCTGTAGGGTGGACCACGCTTCACCGGTCCACCGCGGTGCCGCGATGGTGGATGTAAACAGCGACATCCACCCTACGATTCGCCATACGCAGAAACCCCGCCCAGGCAACGCCTGAGCGGCATTCCGCTGGACGGCATTCCGATTGCCCGCGATCTCTTCCCCGAATCGACAACCGTTAAAGCTCGCGGCCAAGGCCGCTCCTACAGGGTACGCACCCCGTAGGGTGGATCACGCTTCACCGATCCACCATCACGATGCACGCCGAAAACGGAAAACCCCGCCCAGGCAACGCCTGGGCGGGGTTCAGGGTGTAACGAACGGATGCTTAGCGGCTGGTAGCCTGCGCCGCTTCGTCGATCAGGTCGGCCACTTGCTGCGGGTTGGAGGTCATCACCACGTGGGAGGCGCCGTCGATCACCACGGTTTTCTTCGAACCGGCGCGGTCGGCCATGAACTTCAGCGCCGCTTCAGGGATGTTCTTGTCCGCCGAGCCGTAGATGAACCAGGACGGGGTGTATTTCCAGGCCGGGTTGACCGCCGGCTCGCCCAGCGCTGCGGTGGTGATCGGACGCTGGGTGGCTGCCATCAGCTCCGCGTCGGCCGGCGCCACGTCGGCAGCGAACTGCTCGGCGAATTTGTCCTGCTGGATGTACAGGTCCTGATTGCCATCGATCAGCGTCACCGGGTCGGCCAGGGTTGGACCGAGGGTGCCGCCCGGGTAGCGGCCGGACAGCTCGAGCACGGTCTCGCCTTTTTCCGGGGCGAAGGCCGCCACGTACACCAGCGCCTTGACGTTCGCGTTGCCGTGCACCGCGTCGGAAATCACCTGGCCACCGTAGGAGTGGCCGACCAGGATGACCGGGCCCTTGGTGTGCTCGACCAGTTGCGAGACATAGTCGGAGTCGCCTTTAACGCTGCGCAGCGGGTTGGCGACGGCGATCACCGGGTAGCCCTCGGCTTGCAGACGGGAGGCGACGCCGTTCCAGCTGGAGGATTCGGCAAAGGCACCGTGGACCAGAATCACCGTGGCCTTGTCGGAAGGCGGGGCGATCGACGCGGCAACGGCGGAGAAGGTGGACAGGCTGCTGGCGGCGACCAGGGCAGTCATGGCGGCCCAATTGCGTGGGGAGATGGACATAAGTATTTCCTTTTGATTGGCGGTTAGGGGCTAAAGCGTTTTGCTGCCCGCACCGGTATGGGCGGGACAGCAGGGTTGGATTCAGTGGGTGAGCAGGGGCGTCAGTTGGCCCGAGCGGTCCAGGGCGGCCAGGTCATCGAAACCGCCGACGTGGTGTTCGCCGATGAAGATCTGCGGCACGGTACGGCGGCCGCTGCGGGCCATCATTTCGCGTATCAGCTCGGGGGAAGATTCGATGTTGATTTCCCGCGGCGTCACGCCCTTGCTGGCCAGGAGGGCCTTGGCATTGCGGCAGTACGGGCAGGTGCTGGTGGTGTACAGGGTGACTTCAGACATGATCGGCACTCCGTGAGTGACTGATGCCTTGTGCATCAGCGATGGAGTAATCCTGACAAAGAACACTTTCAAATCGGACGCAAATAGTCGAAATTAATGTGCAGATCGTCCAAATCTACCCATGAGGCTTCCCATGGACCGCTTATCGACCCTGCTCAAGCACTTCGGTGTCAGCGCCGGCACTTACCACACCGGCGGGTTGTGCGGCAGCGCGGCCTTCGATGACTCGGAGGAGTACGGCTACCTGCACATCCTGCGGGCCGGGCAGATGACCCTGCGCGTGGCCCACGACCAGGAAATCCGCCTGGAAAAACCCTCGCTGGTGCTGTTCCCGCGGCCATACCGGCACCGCATGATCGCCAGCGAAGCAGACGACGCGCAGATGGTCTGCGCCCGGCTGGGCTTCGACGGCGGCGGGCGCAACCCGTTGGCGGGTTCGCTGCCGGACTACCTGATCTTCGGCCTGGACGAGGTGCCCATGCTGGGCAGCACCCTGGAATGGCTGCTGGACGAAGCCAGCGCGACCCATTGCGGCCGTGAAGCCGTGCTCAATCGGCTCTTCGAACTGGTGATCATCCAGCTGTTGCGCCATATGATGGCCAGCCACAGCGTCTCCAGCGGCATGATGGCGGGGCTGGCGGACCTGCGCCTGGCCAAGGCCATGAGCCTGATGCACGACAACCCCGAGCATTCCTGGTCCCTGGTGGAACTGGCCGCCCACTGCAACATGTCGCGGGCCAGCTTCGCCGCGCATTTTCGCAGTGTGGTGGGGCAGACGCCGGCCGATTACCTGGCCAGCTGGCGGGTGAGCCTGGTGCAGAAACGCCTGCGCGAGGGCAAACCGGTGGCGCTGATCGCCGACGAAGTGGGCTACGAAAGCCCCTCGGCACTGGCCCGGGCCTTCCGCCGCAAGACTGGGGAAAGCCCGCTGCAGTGGCGCGTCAAATACGCCTGATTCGTTGAATACCGAGCAAGGATGCACCGACCGTGAACGTGCTTTTCATCTGTGGCAAGAACCGCCTGCGCAGCCCCACGGCCGAACAGGTATTCGCCAACTGGCCAGGCGTGGAAACCGCCTCGGCCGGCGTCGGCAACGATGCAGACGTGCCGGTGGATGTCGAGGTGCTGCAATGGGCGGAGCTGATCTTCGTCATGGAGCCAGCCCACCGCCGGAAGCTGAACGCACGCTTCAAGGCGCACCTGGCCAACGCCCGAGTAGTGTGTCTCGACATCCCGGATGACTTCGACTTCATGGCGCCCGAACTGGTCCGCTTGCTTGAGGCCAAGGTGCCGCGTTACTTGCCGAGCTGAGCCGATCCACGCCTACGCCAAAACCTTTAATCAACATCAACTAAGCTTTTTATCTCAATGTTTATAAAGAATTTTATCGTCAGAAACTGGCCATACTTGGCCATCATCTTCATCGGCCTGCTGCTGGTGAACAGCACCCGCGAGGTCGGCTTCGAACTGCTCAGCCGCGACATCGATCCCGATCGGGGCATGATGATGAGCCTGGGCCTGCAGCACGGCGCCGGGGTGCTGTGCATCATGTTCGCGCTGTACAAGATGTTCTGGCCCAAGCGATAAGGCAGCCCCTGGAGAACCGCCTCGTGTGAATTTCAGCCGTCAGCCCAGCCGCACACCCGTCATGCCCAGCATGATGGCGAGGGACACCAGTGCGGCGATGCCGGCGCCGAAGAACCAAAGTTGATCGGCGGTACGACGTGCGGTGCCGTGGGCCAGCAGTACGACGCGCAGGCCCGAGGCCAGGTGCGCCAGGATGAAGAACACGCCAAGGGCGTAGTGCGGTACCAGGCGGATGCTCCAGGGGTCGAGCATCAGGCCGGTGGGCGCACCAGTAGCGAAGGCCCAGTCGGTTTCGATGCCAGCCCAGGTGCGGGCGAAGATGAACACCGCGTTCAGGTGACCAAGGATGAAAATCGAGAGAAACACACCGGAGGCGATCTGGAAGATCCGGTGGAAGTCGCTCGCGGTGCTCGTCCACTCCCAGGCCAGGCGCAGGCCGGAGAACACCTGGAACAGCAGCGCAGCGACCAGCAGCGGCTCCACCAATGGCGAGCGGTAGACCGTGCGGCCCATGTCCATCATCTCGGCGTGGGCTTCAGGACCGAACAGGCCGAACAGGTGGTTGAAAAGGTGGAAGGCAATGAACAGCGCCACCACGGCGCCGGAAATGCCATGGGCCACACGCAAGCCGGCACTGCTCTGCCGAACGACTATTGGCGCTTCCGTATCGGCCGGCTTCAGCACGGCGAACAGGGCGAGAAGCAGCCAGGCCGGGGTCCAGAACCAACTGTCCGGTACCGGGCTGCCAAGCATGTAGAGATTGACCCCGACGAAGCAGTACAGGGTAGGCGCGGCCACGATCAGCAGGGCGATGCGGCGGGTGCGAATCTGCAGCGCGCCACCAAGCCCCGTATCACGGCAGGCGATGTACAGACCCAGCGCCGGAACCGCGAATGCCAACAGAAGCAGTGCGGCTGCGGGGATGACGCTGCCGTCACCAGTGATGAGCAGGTGAAAGCCATCGAGCAGGAAGGGATACAGCGCAGCAATGACGGCGGGTAACCACAGTGGCCATTTCGCCAGGGCGGTTGCGGGCCAGGGTGCGGGGGAGAGCACGGTGTTGGCATCTGTCACGGTCAGTTCCTTATAGGGAAGGGAAAGCTGGCGCGAGAATGCAATGTTGAAGGACCAGTGTATTGGTCCAATTTCCAATATTTTCTCTGGGCCACTTTCCAGCTTGCCGGCACGTTTGCAGGCCCTGTGCCAGGCAAAAAAATCCTGCCGGGCAGGACGCCACCCGGCAGGCAATATCGGCCGTTAGGCTATGTACGAAAAGAACCTGCGCATCGGTGATGCTTCGTTAAAAAACGGTTCGGAATGCTCATTTACAACCGTAAACTCGCGTGCGAGCTCAGTCCGCATCCTCACCGTTTTTTGCCTCGCCTGACCTTCGCTCGGAAACTTTTCCTACAAACCCTAGGCCACCACAGGAATCAGGGGATCGGCAGCAGCCAGGGCGCTGGCGCGGTCCGGAGCCGGCGGGTAGATCCATTGCGTGTTGATCTGGATCTTCAACTCTTTGGCCTCTTTGCGGGTCAGCACCACGTTGCGCTCCCAGCCTTCGGTATAAACGGCGCCCCAGGCACCCAGGTCCAGGCAGGTCACGTACTTGGGCTGGCTGTAGGGAATCGGCGCGATGCCGAGCAGGTCGGCCACGGCGTTGTTGCCGGCCGAACGCCCCAGGGCAATGGCGTGCTGGCAGCTCATCAGGGCGTAGTTGCCGATGTCGTCGCAGGCCGCATAGGCGGTATCACCGGTCGCGTAGACCGCGTCCTGGCCAATCACTTTAAGGTTGCGGTCGACATGCAGGCGGCCGAAACGATCGCGCTCACCGGCGATCTGCGCGGTCAGTGGCGACGCTTGCAGGCCCACGGCCCAGATTACGGTCTTGGCGTCGATACGCTCGCCGTTGTCGAGCACCACGCCGTCGGCATCGACGCTGGTCACCAGGGAGCCGAGGCGCCAATCCACGCCGAGGGTATCGCTGGCTTCGGCGACGATATCGGCAATACCGCTGCCCAACGCGATGCCGATGCGCTTGCCCGGATCGACGATGACCACGCGGATCGCGGCCTTGTCACCGAGGATGGCGCGCAGGCGGGCCGGCATTTCGGTGGCGGCTTCAATCCCGGTGAAACCGCCGCCGACCACCACCACGGTGTTGCGTGCCTGGGTGTCCGGGAGTGCGCTCAGGCCCTGCAAGTGTTCTTCCAGCTCCAGGGCAGAGGCCAGGCTGTCGACGTCGAAGGTATGACGGTCCATGCCGCCCTGACTGGGACGGGCGACCTGACTGCCGGCAGCCAGCACCAGGCGGTCGTAGGACAACGCCTGCTCGTGACCGGAGGCGTCGACGACATAGGTCACGCGCTTGCCCTGGGTGTCGATCTGCGTGGCCTTGCCCTGGACGAAGTTCACACCGACGGCGTCGAACAGCTCACCCAGTTGTGCCGTGGTGCTGGCGGCATCGGGCTCGTAGAGGCGAGGGCGCACGTGCAGTTCGGCCTGGGGCGCGAGCAGGGTCACGCTGACATCCTGGCGTTGGTTGTTGTCCAGCAGTCGAAGGGCGCTGAGGGCGCTCCACAGGCCGCCGAAGCCGGCACCGATGATCAGAATCTGTTGTTTCATGACTCACTCCATGAACGAGACAAAGAAGGGGGGGTGAACACCGGATGGCCGCCGCTCTGGCGCCGGACTGCGAGACTGAGTGTGCAGTTGGTCCGGTTCATGGTATTGATCCACTCCGTGCTGAAGTCACTGGTCCACTTGGGAGCCTTGCATGCCACTCGACAAGCGTCCGCCGCTGGTTGTTTTCATTCCGCTGGGCGCTCCCGAGCCGGGAACCACGTTGCAGCGCTGGCTCTATGACGGGCTGCGCGACGCCATTCTCAAGGGGCGCCTGCCGGCCGGTAGCAAGCTGCCCGGAACCCGGGTGCTGGCATCGCACTACGGCCTGGCCCGGGGCACGGTGCAGGCGGCCTACCAACAGCTGCTGTCCGAGGGCTACCTGGACGCGCACACCGGCAGTGGCACCCGGGTCAGCCAGACGCTGCCCGACGCCACCCTCGGATCGGGTTACGTGCGACGGCGGATCGTGCCCAAGGTGGAAGCCCCCGAGCCGCTTCCCAATACGCCATGGATCGAACGCCTCAACGCCATCAAACCGGTCTTCGCCAGGCGCTCGGTGATCCCCGGCTTGCGCCCGTTTTTCCCGCACCGGGGCGATGTGCAGAGTTTCCCGGTGGACCTGTGGCGCAAGCTGCATATCCAGCAATTGCGCTCGTCGCGCATGGCGGTGCTGCTCGACTCCGATCCCGCCGGGCTGCCGGCCCTGCGCCAGGCGGTGGCGGATTACCTGTCCATCGGCCGTGGCGTGCAGGTGTCGGCGGATCGCATCCTGATTCTGAGCAGCGTGCAGCAGGGGCTGGACTTGTGCCTGCGGCTGCTGGTCCAGCCCGGCGAGCAGGTGTGGATGGAAGACCCGGGGTATCCGGGGGCGCGCCAGTTGCTCGATGTCGCCGGGGTGAACCGGGTGGACGTGCCGGTGGATCGGCACGGGATGAAGGTCGAGGAGGGCATTCGTCTCGCGCCCAAGGCCCGCATGGCCTATGTAACGCCGTCACGCCAGGCGCCCCTGGGCAGCGAACTGTCCCCGGCGCGGCGCCTGGAACTGCTGCGCTGGGCGAAGGAGCGGGGCGCCTATATTTTCGAAGACGACTACGACAGCGAGTACCGTTTTATCGCCAAACCGATTCCGGCGCTGCGCTCCCTGCCGGAGGCGGACCGCTCGGTGATTCTGGCCGGCACGTTCAGCAAGCTGCTGTTCCCGGCCATTCGCCTGGCGTACCTGGTGTTGCCCGCGGCGCTGGTGGAAAGCTTCACCCGTGCGGCGGCATTGACGTCACGCCACGCCAACAGCCTGGCCCAGGCGGTGCTGGCCGACTTTATCAACGAAGGGCATTTCGACCGTCACGTGCGGCAGAAGCGCAAGATCTACGCGTCCCGGGCCGAAGCCTTCGCCGAGGCTGCCCACACCCACTGGCGCGGGCTGATTCAGGTCCCCGACATCCGCGCGGGCATGGACATCGCCTGCACCCTGGAACACGAGGACGAAGCGGACGCCTGCGCGCGGCTGGGCAACGCCGGTATCGATGTGATGCCGCTGGCCAACTACTGCGTCACGAACAAGCCGGCGGGGTTGGTCATGGGGTTTGCGCCTTATGACGAACGCTCCATCCAGGACGCCGCCCAGGCGGTCAAGCTGGCGTTACAGCGCTGAAACGCCTGTCAGCGCGTGGCGAGTAATCGGGGCAGGGCAGCACGGGTGGCGGCAGTCAGCGGCTCGGGTAGCGCATCCAGCGCAAACCAGCCGAACGCGGCGTGCTTTTCAGGCTCGACCAGGCGAGGCGTGCCCTCGAACTGCCCGGTGACATAGACCGGCGCCACCCAGTGCTCTTGCTTGTGCGGGTCAATCTGATCGATGACGCACAGCAGCTCGATATCGCCCAGGCGGATGTCGAGTTCTTCAAGAATCTCGCGTTTGACCGCCTGCTCCACAGGCTCCAACCAATCCACCTTGCCGCCTGGCAGCCCCCAGTGGTTTGCCTCGGGTTCGCGCAGGCGCTGGATCAACAACAGGCGTCCTTCTCGGACGATGGCCGCACCGCAACCCAGGCGGGGCTCGGCGGATTTGGACGACTCGCTCATCGGATGTTCCTTGTTCATGAAGTTGCAAATGCCTGGCGCAGGCGTTCGATCACGTCTTCCACCGAAGGCCCCTGGATCGCCTGCGGCGTAGGGCGCTCGCCAAATTCGCGCCAGATGAAAAGAGTCAGTTCCGCACCGTCGGTGAGGGACTGGGCGTTGCCCGGGGTGGCGAACGCCTCCAGTGCCCGGTAACGGCTGTCCTGCCAGAACAGCGCCTCGACCCAGGCGTAGACCGGGATGAAATGAAAATGCAGCGGATGCCCGGGCACGTGGCCGTAGCGGCTGATGTATAGCCATTTGGGCGCGAGCTGGGTTTCCAGGATCGATTGGGTCCTGGCAAGCAGCCCGCCCAGTTCCGCCAGGGCGGCTTCAGGCAGGTCCGCCAGGGAATCGACAGGCGCCCGCGAGCCCAGCATCACATAACCCGGCAAGGCGCTGGCCTGGTGGTGGTTGAGAATCCAGTGAGACGTTTCATGAAGGATGAAGCGCGGCAGTAATGCCATGGAAACACGCCTGCGGTAGAACGGCGCAGCAGGATAACAAGGAGACGGAGAGCTGTCCGGGTTACAACGAATGCCCGAGGCGTTCGACGAGCAGGAGAAAAGGGGCTGGGCGGGGGAGCGCTCGGCCCCTTTTCAGGGGGCGGATGGACACGGGGTGGTCCATCCGGACCTGCGGAGGTGGCTGCCACACCCAGTACTTCGGGTAACTGCCACGGCTGCGCAGGGTGTTCGACACTTACTTGACGATCTGGCCCTGGCCGCGCCCGCGCGGATCGGAGGCCGTTTCCAGCGCCGTACCGTTGACCCGGATCGCCTGGATATCGCCCATCTCCCAGCCCTGATCCTCCAGGGTGTAGCCCATCTGCTTCAGCTCATCCGCCACCTTGCCGGTGAGTGGTGCGTAAGCATCGAAGTAGATGGTGTCCTTGGGCAGCAACTGGTGATGCACCCGCTGCGCGCCGACGGCATCCTTGAGCGGCAGGTTGTAGTCGTACAGGTTGTTGAGCACCTGGAAGATCGAGGTGAATATCCGCGAACCGCCGGGCGTGCCCAGCACCAGCGTGACCTTGCCATCGCGGGTCACCAGGGTCGGGCTCATCGATGACAACATGCGCTTGCCCGGCTCGATGGCATTGGCGTCACCACCGACCACGCCGAAGGCATTGGCCGTCCCCGGTTTGGCGCTGAAATCATCCATCTCGTTGTTGAGCAGGAAGCCCGCGCCTTTCACCACCACGCCACTGCCATAGTCCAGGTTCAGGGTGTAGGTGTTGCTGACTGCGTTGCCGTGTTTGTCGACGATGGAGAAGTGCGTGGTCTGGTGCGGCTCCAACCCCGGACGGACCTTCTCGGTTTCGGAAATCGCCGTCGGGTTCACTTCCTTGGCCCGCTTGGCGATGTAGTCCTGGGCAGTCAGCTCGGCCACCGGCACCTTGGAGAAGGCCGGGTCGCCCAGGTAGTCGGCACGGTCAGCGAACACCCGTTTCTCGATCTCAGACAGCAGGTGGATATAGCGTGCGGAGTTCAGCTCCACGCCCTTGAAGTCGGCCGCACGCTGCTCCTTGATCCCGAGCAATTGCGCCAACGCGATACCGCCAGAGCTTGGCAATGGCGCGGTGTAGACCACGTTGCCGCGCCAGTCGATGGCGATCGGGTCGCGCCACACCGCCTTGTAGCCCTTGAGGTCTTCCTTGCTGATCAGGCCCTTGTCGGCCTGCATCTGTGCCACCAGCAGGTCGGCGGTCTTGCCCTGGTAGAACTCGCTCACGCCCTTGTCGGCGATGCGCTCAAGGGTCTGCGCCAGCTCGGGCTGCTTGAAGGTTTCACCGACCTTCATGCTGCCGAAATAGTCGTTGAAGTTGGTGCTGTCCTTGAACAGACCGTTGGCGTCTTCGCGGTACTGGTACTGCTTGGCGGCGACCTCGAAACCGTTTTTCGCATACCCCACCGCTGGCGTGATCAGCTCGGCCCAGGGTAGCTTGCCGAACTTCTGGTGCGCCTCCCACAGCCCCATCACCGTGCCCGGCACGCCAGCCGCGCGAGAACCGATCAGGCTCAGGTTCTCGATGATCTCGCCCTTGTCGTCCAGGTACATGGTGCGGCTGGCCGCCTTGGGGGCGATTTCGCGGTAGTCGAGGAAGTACGGTTTGCCGTCCATGTACAGGGTCATAAAGCCGCCGCCACCGATGTTCCCGGCCTCGGGGTAGGTCACGGCCAGGGTGAAGGCGGTGGCGACTGCCGCGTCCACCGCATTGCCGCCTTTCTTGAGGATGTCGGCCGCCACCTGTGCACCATATCGATCGGGAGCGGCTACCGCACCGCCTTCCAGGGTCACGGCTAACGCCGAGGAACTGGCTAGGATCGCCGCACTGAGGCCAATGGCCTGAACCATTACAACGCGCATGTCTGCTTCCTTGGTGTTGTTTTCGTTGAACACTGATTAAGGCTCATGAACGGTGCCGTATCAATTGGAGCACTCCTAAATTCGGCAAAGACGTACTGCAGACCACGCCATTCACTGAATGGTCAACGCCGTGGCCACGCGCTGAAAGGTCGTTTTTCGGCGTCCACAGGGGACGCCGGCCGATGTTCCGATCACTAAAAATTAGGAGCGTTCTTAAATACAGCCCAGGAGGTGCTGGCAATAATTTGCTCATTCACGCCTCCTGTGTACCTGCCATGTCCTTCCTGCCTGTTCGAGCTCTGATCGTAGAACCGCACCCGTTCAAACGCCGGGCGGCGGAGCAGGTGCTGCACGATCTGGGCTGTGAGGAGGTCGTGTCGGCGGCCGATGCGGACACCGCGTTGCAGTTGTTGCAGGCCAGCGGCTCGGTGGACATCGCGCTGTACAGCCTGCGTTCGCAGAACGTTGACGACCTGCGCGATTTCACCACGTTGAGCCGACGCGGGCTGTTCAGTGCGGCCATTCTGTGCAGCGGCAACGAGCCGGATATCCATGACGCGCTGCGCAACATGGTTCGGCTGCAGGGCTTGATCCTGCTGGGTTTCATCGAATCACCCGTGCACGCCTGCGCCATCTCACCGTTGCTGAATGCATTCATCGCCCGCAGCGGCAACCTGCGGACCGAGAAAAGCCATTGCCAGGCGTACCTCGGTCCTCTCTCGCGCACCGACCTTAAAAGCGCGCTGGCGTCACACGCCTTCAAGCCACTTTTCCAACCCACCTTCGACCTGTCGCGGGGCGATGTCGTGCGCCTGGACGTCTGCTCGCGGTGGGCGCATCCGCAATACGGCTGGCTTTTGCCCGCCGACTTCATGCCATTGCTGGAACGTTTCGACTTGCTGACGGAGTTGTTCCTCGCCCAGCTGGAGCAGGGCCTGGAATTTCTGAGCGCTGCCGATCGGCTCGGTCACCGGATCGAAATGGCCTTCCACCTGCCGCTCAGCCAGCTCGGCAACCTGCTGTTGCTTGTGAAGCTGCAGGAGGTTTTGGCGGGACATGCCATCGAAGCTTCCCGGCTGACATTCGAACTTGCCATACAGGATGCCCCGGAACTGTCCCCCGCCTTTCTGGAGACGCTGATCCTGTTGCGCATGCTCGGCGTGCGGCTGTCGATGGCCGACTTCGGTAGCGGTTTTTCGACGCTGGAGTGCCTGTGCCAGCTGCCCTTCAACGCAATAACGCTCGACACCCGCGACATGCATGACCTGGAAGACTGCCGCCGCACCCAGGCCATGGTCAGCCACACAGTTGCCCTGGCGAAGACCCTGAAAGTGCCGCTGGTCGTCACGGGGGTGAACAGCCAGCGCCGGCGCCTGCTGCTGACCCAGCTCGGCTGCACCCGTGGCCAGGGCGAACTCTACGCCCGCGCCATGAGCGCCGAAAAACTCCTGCCGTGGCTGGAGCGACAAGCCAACTGGTGGCGCCTGACATGAACGCCACCATCCCTTTCTGCCTGAACGAGTCCAATCCCATGGTCAATCCACGTCTGCGCATCCTGCTCGCCGAGCCCGAACATGACCGCCAGCTGAGCCTGGAAAAAGCCTTCAACCGGCTGGGCTACTACCGTATCGCGCCGGTAGACAGCGCGGGGGAGGTTGCACTGCTGATCGAACAGGTACTGATTCCCTTCGACCTGCTGGTGATCAATGCCGATCTGATCGATGGACCGGCGTTCAACCTGGAGCAGCTCTTGAGCAACTACCCCCGTGCTCGCTACTTCCTGATCTACAACAGCTACAGCCTGGGCGTGATCGGCCTGCCCAGCACGGTGCACGCCTTCGCGTTCTTCGTGTCGGGCATCCCGGATCGCGAGCAACTGCAGCATGTAATGACCTGCATCGACCCCACGCCGTCGACCGTCCAACCCGTCTTTCAGCCGGCGGTCCGCCACGCCTGAGCCTTGGCTGACGCCTCAGGTCGCCGTGTCAAAACGCGGCGCTTCGACCGGTTTTGCGGGGTAATGATTCCAGCGGTCACCGCTTTCCAGTTCCAGCACATTGCAATGAAACTGTTCCAGCGACGGCCGATGACCAACGCTGATCAGGATCGTGTCACTCAACTCTCGCTTCAGCAGCGCGTAGCACTGGGCTTCGGTGGCTTCGTCCAGCGCCGAAGTGCTTTCGTCCAGGAACAGCACACTCGGTCGGCTCAACAGGGCGCGCACGAAGGCGCAACGCTGCTGCTCGCCCAGGCTGAGGATCTGCGACCAGTCGACTTCCTCGTCAAGCTTCGGCACCAGGTGCTCCAGGCCGCACTGCTGCATGTATTGCTGCAACTGCGCGTCGTTCCTGGCCTGTCACCTCGTTGATTGCAAGTTACGCAGAGGACCCCGGATGCCCGCCTAGCTCTCCGACGGAAAAAAGTATCCTGGCTGTGCCCCCAAGAATGGGCGTAACACAAGCCACGCTGGCTTCGAACGTAAATGGCCATGGCGAGGATGCGGTTTTTTGTACGACACATTTAATGACCGCCTACTGTAAAGATTGCAAACTACCTTGCGATTGATAATATTTCTTATTTGCTGCTTCCAGCCTGTTTACTGGGAGCTTGGGGGAGCGGAGCGCTTGCCAATCAGCAGGGCGCTTCGAAGGTCCAGATGGAGTCGCAGGGCAATGAATAATTTCAAGAAAAAAACGCTGGCACTGGCTGTCGCCTCGAGCCTGTTCGCCATCGCACCGGTGATGGCGGCAGAGGAAGACAGGAAGGACCGCGTCATCGAACTCAAGGAAGTGGTGGTTTCCGGGGAGAAGATCCAGCGCACCGAGCGCGAAACGCTGTCCAGCGTCGCGGTGGTGACCAGCGAGGACCTCCGCACCCACGGCGATCACGACCTGCAGTCCGTCATTGACCGCACACCGGGCGTGTATGCCCAGTCCGGTAACGAAAACTGGGGGATCCGCGGGATTCCGGTCACCGGTTTCGACGACCAGGGACCTGCGGCCATGAACGGCGCCGTTTCCGTCTATATCGACGATGCGCTGCAGGTCAACCGCCTGCTGACTCACAACCCGCTGCCGCTCTGGGACATGGAGCAGATCGAGATTTACCGCGGAGCCCAGTCGACCACCCAGGGTCGCAACTCGCTGGCGGGCGCGATCATCATGCGGACCAAGAACCCGACCTTCGACCCGGAATTTTCCGTTCGCGGCAACACCGGTAAGTACGGTGAGCGCGGCACCTCGGCGGTGGCCAGCGGTGGCTTGGTAGACGGCGTGATCGCCGGCCGCGTGGCCATCGATTACCAGGAAGCCGATGGCTATATCCGCAACGAAACCCGCAACCAGGACGCCAATCTGCTGCGCACCGCCAACATGCGCGGCAAGTTGCTGATCCTGCCGTCCGATGATGTCGACCTGCTGCTGACCGTTGCCCGTACCCAACAACGCAGCGGGATCAACGCCGTCGCGGCACGCCGCGGCAAGCCTGAGTACTTCAAGCTGTACGAGAACACCGAGACCTACAACACCCTGGGCCAGAACACCGCCACCGCCAAGCTGGACTGGCGCCTGGACGACTTCTGGACATTGACCAGCATCACCTCGGGCACCTGGTCCAAGTACGATTCCATTCTCGACTTCGACCGTCTGCCGACCCTTACCCAGACCTCACCGCGCCACCACGAACAGAGCCTGGGCACCCAGGAACTGCGCCTGGGCTACAACGGCGACCGGGTTACCGGCGTCATGGGCGTCTACCTGGGACGCTTCAAGGGTGAAATCGACGACCAGTTGATGAACGGCACCGTCAAGGCTCTGGATATGCAGGCCGAAACCCGGATCAACAGCCAGGCGGTCTTCGGCGAACTCAACTGGGAATTCGTCGACAACTGGAAGCTGATCACTGGTCTGCGCTGGGACCACGAAAAGAACGACACCGAGATCGAGTACCCCACTCGACTGGTAGCAGTACCCGATCCGCTGGTTGACGAAAGCATCAGCTCCAACGAACTGCTGCCGAAGATCGGCCTCAGCTACGACATCACGGAAAACCAACTGGTCGGTCTGACCTGGCAGCGCGGCTACCGCAGCGGTGGTGTGAACGTGCGGACCCGGGCGCGCCATTCGTCCTACGACCCGGAATTCACCAGCACCTTCGAGCTGGCCTGGCGTGGCACCTGGCTGAACAACCGCCTGCGCACCAGCGCCAACCTCTACCACACCGACTGGAAGGACCAGCAGGTCTCGTTCCTCGATATCGCCGCGGGCACCTCGGAAGTGGCCAACGCAGCGGAAAGCCGGATGATCGGCCTGGAACTCTCCGCCGAGTACCTAGTGACCGAACGCCTGCTGGTGAATGCCGGCGCTGCCTACAACGACACCAAGTACGAGAGCTTCGTGCGGGACGGCGTCGACCTGAGCGGTCGTGAGTTCGTCTTCGCACCCAAGAAGATGGCCAACCTCGGCGCCAACTACACCTTCGACAACGGCCTGTTGATTGGCGGCGACATCGTGTACCAGGGCAGCAGCACCTCCAACTTCGACGTTAACGGTGCACGCCAGGTGACCGGAGAGCGCCGCAACGACAGCGTGGTCCTGGTCAACCTGAACGCCGAGCTGCCGCTGACCCAGAACCTCACCGTCAGCAGCTACGTACGCAACCTGTTCGACGAGCGTTACATCACCAACAACCAGAGCGACGCGCTGTTGGACGTTGGCGCACCCATGACGCTCGGCATGTCTGCCCGTTACGACTTCTGAAGGGCATCCTTCCGGGGAGGCGAGCAATACGCTGCCACCCCGGTTCCCCCTTCGACACACAGATCGAGCACGCCGAAAACACGAAGCCCCTGGCCGGATTGGCAGGGGCTTCGTTGTTTCCACGCCCGATCAGATCAAATGCAGCCGCCGAGCCAGCTTGCGCAGGTTGCTCGGGTCGATCACCAGGGCCCGTGCCGCGGCGGCCCATTTGCCGCCGTGGTGTTCCAGAGTGGTCTGGATCAGCTGGCGCTGGTAGTGGTCCATGGCATCCTGCATGGGGTAGGGCGATTGCATGGGCGTGGCGACCGGCGTCGACGGCTTTTCGGCGACCGGGGCGCCATCCAAACCGAGCCAGTTGGCCTCGATGGTCAGCAGTTCGGTCCGCGATTCGGCCTGGCTCAGCACCTTCAACGCGGCCCGGCTAATCACATGGGCCAGTTCGCGCACGTTGCCCGGCCAGCTGTAATTCAGCAGGGCCCGCTCGGCCTCAGAGGACAGGCGCAGGCAGCGCATGCCCAGGCGCACCCGATTGAGTTCGAGAAAATGCCCGGCCAGAACCAGCACGTCACGCCCGCGTTCGCGCAGCGCCGGGATGTGCACGGGGTAAACCGACAGGCGATGGTAGAGATCGGCTCGAAAACGTCCCTCGCGCACCTCTTCCCAGAGCCGGCGGTTAGTGGCGGCGATCACCCGTACATCGACATGGCGCGGCTGGTCAGCGCCCAGGCGCTGGATTTCGCCGTCCTGCAGGGCGCGCAGCAGCTTGGCCTGGATCGACAGCGGCAGCTCGCCGATTTCATCGAGGAACAGGGTGCCGCCATTGGCGGCCTCGAAGCGCCCGGGGCGGTCCTGGGCCGCGCCGGAGAACGCGCCTTTGACATGACCGAACAGCTCGCTCTCGGCCAGGGTTTCCGGCAGCGCGGCGCAGTTCACGTAGACCAGCGGCTTGCTGCTGCGGCCGGAATGCGCTTGCAGCCAGCGGGCGAACAGTTCCTTGCCGACGCCGGTTTCGCCTTGCAGCAGGACCGGCAGGTCGGAGTCGGCGACCACCGCCAGCTCGTCGAGCAACTGATGCAATACCGGACTTTCGCCGAGGATCGCGCCGTTCACTTCATTGCCGCTCTCGACCGTTTCGCGACGGGCCAGGCGTAAGCTGCGCACTTCGCCTTCCAGGCGGCCAATGCGCAGCGCCGTTTCGATCAGCAGCGCCCAGCGCCGCAGGCGCTCGGTCGCGGCCTGGTTGAACGTCCCGGGAACCATCGCATCCAGGGTGATCGCCCCCCACAACTTGCCGTCCAGGTACAGGCTCATGCCCATGCAATCGTGCACCGGCACCGGTTCGTCCGGGCTTTCCTGCAGCAAGCCGTCATAGGGGTCGGGTAGTTCGCAGTCGGTGGCGAACTGCAAGGGCTCGCGTTGCGCCAGGATCTGCGCCAGGCGCGGGTGGCGGGCCAGCAGAAAGCTCCGGCCCAAGGCTTCGTGGGCCAGGCCGAGCGCCGCCTGGGGCCGCAGGCTTTCGCCGTCCAGACGCAACAGCACCACGGCGCTGCAGGCGAAATCCTCACGTACGCTGACAACCAGGCGCTGCAGGCGAACCGCCTTGGGCAACTCACCGGCGAAGTCGGCCAACAGGGCATTCTGGAGCGGGGTCAGATTTACCATTTCGGGTATCCATTACCTGAAGAGTCACCGGTAAATTAAACCCGTTCGCCGCGCCATCCCTTGATTTACGTCAATGTCCGTGACGGCACGCTGTTTGCGATGGAGGTACCGAGCCTAGCCTGACAAGGAGACCTCCATGGCCACTCAACTGCTCGACGACACGCTCGGTAATCTGGCGTGCAACATTCCCGGGGCCACCCGGGTGTTTCACGAATTCCACCTGGACTTCTGCTGCGGCGGCACCAAGAGCCTGCGCCAGGCCGCGCAGGAGCGTGGCATCGACGCTAGCCAGGTGCGGGACCGCCTGCTCGACCTCGATCCGCAGGGCGAACCGCAAGACCGCTGGCAGGACGCCGCTCCGGCGCAACTGATCGACCATCTGCTGGTGCGCTACCACGCCATTCACCGGGAACAACTGCCCGAGCTGATCCGCCTGGCGATCCGGGTGGAGAAAGTCCACAGCGAGCGCCCTGACTGCCCGAACGGCTTGACCGAGTTGCTGATGGAGATGCAGCAGGAACTGGAAAGCCACATGCAGAAAGAAGAGCAGGTGCTGTTCCCGATGATTCTGCGTGGCGGCGGTGCCATGGCCGGCGGGCCGATCTCGGTGATGCGCTTCGAACATGACCAGCACGGCGAGGCCCTCGAGCGCGTCGTCGAACTCACCCACGACATGCAGCCCCCGGCCAACGCCTGCAACACCTGGCAGGCGCTGTACCGAGGGCTGAACGAGCTGCGCCAGGACCTCATGCAGCACATCCACCTGGAAAACAACGTGCTGTTCCCTCGGGCTCTGGGCGAGGAGGTGCGTCATGGGTGAGTACCGCAGACTCTGGTGGACACTGATCGCCATTCTCGGCGTGACCTTCTGCGTGCTCGGCTGGTTTGGCCGTGAGGTCTACCGCCAGGCGCCGCCGATTCCCGAGCAGGTGGTCAGCAGCAACGGCGAGCCGCTGTTCGGCGTCGAGGACATTCTCGACGGCCAGACTGCCTGGCAAAGCGTCGGCGGCATGCAGCTCGGTTCGATCTGGGGCCATGGCGCCTACCAGGCGCCTGACTGGACCGCCGACTGGCTGCACCGCGAACTGAGCACCTGGCTCGACCTGGCCGCCCAGGACGAGTTCGGCAAGCCGTTCGCCGAGCTCGATGACGACCTGCAGGCCATGTTGCGCCAGCGCCTCAAGCGCGAATACCGCGGCAATCGGGTGGAAGAGGGCGTGCTGATCCTCAGCGCACGGCGTGTTGCGGCGGTGCGCGAAACCGCTGCCTATTACGATGCGCTGTTCGGCAACGACCCGGCGCTGCAGCCGAGCCGCAAGAGCTACGCGATGAAGGAAAACACGCTGCCCGACGCCAGCCGGCGCGAGCAGATGACGTATTTCTTCTTCTGGACCGCCTGGGCCGCCGCCACCGAGCGCCCGGAATCCCACGCCACCTACACCAACAACTGGCCCCACGAGCCGCTGATCGGCAACACGCCCACGGCGGAAAACCTGGTGTGGTCCATTATCAGTGTGATTTTGCTGGTGGCCGGCATCGGCTTCCTGGTGTGGGCCTGGGCCTTCCTGCGCAACCATGACGAGGAGGGGCCGACCATTCCGGCGCAAGACCCGCTCAGCCTGGCGGGGCTGACGCCGTCGCAGAAAGCCCTGGGTAAATACCTGTTGCTGGTGGTCGGGCTGTTCGGCTTCCAGGTCATGCTCGGTGGCGCCACGGCCCATTACACGGTGGAAGGCCAGGATTTCTATGGTTTCCCGCTGTCGCAGTGGTTCCCGTATTCGCTGCTGCGCACTTGGCACATACAGAGCGCGCTGTTCTGGATCGCCACCGGCTTCCTCGCCGCGGGCCTGTTCCTGGCGCCGCTGATCAACGGCGGCAAGGACCCGAAATTCCAGAAGCTTGGTGTCGACGTGCTGTTCTGGGCGCTGGTGGTCGTGGTCCTCGGCTCCTTCGTCGGCAACTACCTGGCCATTGCCCAGATCATGCCGGCGGAGTGGAATTTCTGGCTCGGCCACCAGGGCTACGAGTACGTTGACCTCGGCCGCCTGTGGCAGATCGGCAAGTTCCTCGGTATCGCCTTCTGGCTGGTGTTGATGCTGCGCGGCATCCTGCCGGCCTTCGCCAAGCCGGGTGACAAGAACCTGCTGGCGCTGCTGTCGGCCTCGGTGATCGCCATCGGTCTGTTCTACGGCGCCGGTCTGTTCTATGGCGAGCGCACGCACCTGTCGATCATGGAGTACTGGCGCTGGTGGGTGGTGCACCTGTGGGTGGAAGGCTTCTTCGAGGTCTTCGCCACCACGGCGCTGGCATTCATCTTCTCCAGCATGGGCCTGGTGTCCCAGCGTACCGCCACCACGGCCAGCCTGGCTTCGGCCTCGCTGTTCATGCTCGGCGGGGTGCCGGGTACGTTCCACCACATGTACTTCTCCGGGACCTCCACGCCGGTGATGGCGGTGGGCGCGACTTTCAGCGCCCTGGAAGTGGTGCCGCTTGTGGTACTCGGTTACGAAGCCTGGGAAAACTGGCGGCTGAAGACCCGTGCGGCCTGGATGGAGCGGGTTCGCTGGCCGCTGATGTGTTTCGTCGCCGTGGCGTTCTGGAACATGCTCGGCGCCGGGGTGTTCGGTTTCATGATCAACCCGCCGATCTCGCTGTATTACATCCAGGGCCTCAACACCACACCGGTGCACGCCCACGCCGCGCTGTTCGGGGTCTACGGTTTCCTGGCCCTGGGCTTCACCTTGCTGGTGTTGCGCTACATTCGCCCGCACTTGCAGTTCAACGAACGGCTGATGAAAGTCGGGTTCTGGTGGCTGAATGCCGGCCTGGCGCTGATGATTTTTACCAGTCTGCTGCCGATCGGCATCCTCCAGTTCCACGCCAGCGTCAGCGAGGGCCTGTGGTACGCCCGCAGCGAAGCCTTCATGCAGCAGGAGTTGCTGCAAACCCTGCGCTGGGTGCGGACCTTCGGTGACGTGGTGTTCATCGTCGGCGCCCTGGCCATGGCCTGGCAGGTGGTCAGCGGGGTGTTCTCCACCGCCGACCGCAGCCTGAGCGAAGCCCCGCGCAGCGGTATCCAGCCGCAGCGTTGATCCGCTGAACCGCTACACCAAACGCCCGGTCCGCCTTACAGCGGGCCGGGCGTTTTTCATGACGCAGGGAAGAGGGCGGGTTACCAGCTCAGCAGAAACATGGCCTTCGCCAGAAACAGGATGCCCAGCATGTGCATCAGCACACTGAGATGCAGCGAGCGTTGCGGTGTCAGGCTGCCGCTGCGCAGCATGTAGGCGAAGAACAGGAAATGCCCGAGGATACTCAGCGCCAGGGTGATTTTCAGGGCGAGCAGGGTGCCGAAACTGCTGGCGAACGGTTCACGCAGCGCGGCGCGGTAATGCCAGGCCAGGCCGACACCCGCGCCATACAACGTCAGCACCACCCAGTGCATGACCTGCCGGGCACGCTGACCCAGAGCCTTGGACAGCCGCTCGCGGTTGCCATCGTCCAGGACACGGGTCGCCCGACTGAGGATCATCACCTCGAAGAACACGCCGCCAATAAAACAGGCAGCCGCCCCCAGGTGCACGAACTTCAACAGCAGATGCATCACGTTGCCTCCTTGAATCCACAGGACGTGCCGCACCCGGAAAAACCGGCCGAGCAGGGTCGACACCTATCATGGGGCAGCAGCGGAATCGCCCCTTGATGCGGATCAATCTCAATGCGCGCGGATGCGTGTTTACCGTCAGTTCTCCGGTTCGAGCGGTCCCAGCGGAGTGCGGCTCGGTATAGTGAGGCGCACATGCACGCGAGAGGAGGGTGGTATGTCGGGTCTATCCAGAGTGGGCATCATCGGCGGCACGGGCTGGCTGGGCCGCTCGATTGCCAAGGCGCTGATCGACAGCCGTTTCCTGGCTGCGCAATCACTGATGCTGTCGAATCGCGCCGGCGTGTTGCCGGATGCCGAAGCATCATTGGCCGGCGTTGCCGTCACAGCCAGCAACCAGGAACTGGTAAACCGCAGCGACGTGGTGATTCTGTCGGTACGTCCCGAGGACCTCGGAGCCATCCGTATAGAGGCCGACGGCAAGCTGCTCGTGTCACTGGTCGCAGGTGCGTCCGTGAATGACCTGATGGTGCACACCGGATGCCGCCAGGTGGTGCGGGCGATGCCCAACGCCGCCCTGGAAATCCGCCGTGCCTATACACCGTGGCTGGCCAGCCGGGCGGTCGACGCGCAGGGTCGGGCCT
>JBLZZJ010000058.1:10171-139858 GCA_050282285.1 Pseudomonas sp. | reverse complement strand
GCTGGAACTGGTTTCCTACGGCGAAGAGCGTCCGGTTGCCACTGGCAACGACGAGCAGTCCTGGGCTCAAAACCGTCGCGTCGAACTGCGTAAGTAATTCGATATGCGTATGTGCCGCCGTGTCGTAACAGTTTTGGCTCTTTGCCTGCCGTTTTCGGTTGTTGCAGAGGTTCCTGTGGTTGATGGCAATGCCGGTTTCGGCAGCAGTAGCTATCCACCCGCTGGTTATGGCACGGCTGGCGCCTACGCGGGGGGAGGGGCGCAAGCCCCTGCCACCGCGCAAGGCATGCTGTTCAGCCAGTTGCAGCAGATGCAGCAAGAGATTGCTCAACTGCGCGGCATGCTCGAAGAGCAACAGAACGAAATCCAACGTCTGAAACAGGAAGGTCTGGAGCGTTATCAGGACCTCGATCGACGTCTGGGCAGTGGTGCTGCAGGTGCAGCTGCTACACAGAATTCTCAAGCTACCGGCTCGGCCAATGCCGGCGGTGGTGCGCCCGCTTCGGCAGGTGGTCAGGCGCAAGCGCCGGCCAGTGACGAGCCGGCAGATCCTGCAAAGGAAAAACTCTTCTACGAAGCCGCTTTCGATCTGATCAAAGCCAAGGACTTCGACAAGGCCAGCCAGGCGTTCGGCGCTTTCCTGCGTCGCTACCCGAACAGCGTGTACGCAGGAAACGCCCAGTACTGGCTGGGCGAGGTCAATCTGGCCAAGGGCGATCTGCAGGGCGCAGGCCAGGCGTTTGCCAAGGTCAGCCAGACGTATCCGCAGCACGCCAAGGTGCCGGATTCGCTGTTCAAGCTGGCGGATGTAGAAAACCGCCTGGGCAACACCGACAAGGCCAAAGGCATCCTGCAGCAAGTGGTTGCGCAGTATCCCGGTACGTCGGCTGCACAGCTCGCCCAACGCGATCTGCAGCGTCTGCCCTGACCGCTGACACACCTTCGCAGAATAAAGCCCGCGCCTGTCGCGGGTTTTTTCGTTAAGATCTGCGCCCTTTTTCCCGCAACGGAGGCGGATGGCCTGTTTAGCCGTCACGCCCGTGGCTGATATGCAAAATACCCTGCGCATTACCGAGATTTTCTACTCGTTGCAGGGGGAAACGCGCACTGCCGGTCTACCGACAGTGTTCGTGCGCCTGACCGGCTGTCCCCTGCGTTGTCAGTACTGTGATACCGCCTATGCCTTCAGTGGTGGCGAGATCACGTCCCTGGATACCATCGTCGAGCAGGTGGCCGGCTATTCGCCGCGCTATGTCTGTGTGACCGGCGGTGAACCCCTGGCTCAGCCCAACTGCATTGCGTTGCTTACGCGCCTGTGCGACGCCGGTTATGAGGTGTCGCTGGAAACCAGCGGTGCTCTCGACGTCTCAGCCGTTGATCCGCGCGTGAGCAAAGTGCTCGACCTGAAGACGCCCGGCTCTGCCGAGGTGGGGCGCAATCGGTACGAGAACATCGACTACCTGACGCCCAACGACCAGGTCAAATTCGTCATCTGCTCCCGCGAGGATTACGACTGGGCGGTGAGCAAACTGATTCAGTACCGCCTCGAAGCGCGAGCGAGCGAGGTGTTGTTCTCGCCAAGCCACCAGCAGGTCAGCGCGCGCGAGCTGGCGGACTGGATAGTCGCCGACAACCTGCCGGTACGCCTGCAACTGCAGTTGCACAAGATCCTCTGGAACGACGAGCCAGGACACTGATATGAACGACAAGAAAGCGGTCATCCTTCTTTCCGGCGGCCTGGATTCGGCCACCGTGGTAGCCATGGCCAAAGCAGACGGCTACGCCTGTTACAGCATGAGCTTCGATTATGGGCAGCGGCATCGCGCCGAACTGCATGCTGCGGAGCAGGTCGCCCGGCAGTTGGGCGTGATCGAGCACAAGGTGATTGGGCTCAACCTCAATGGAATGGGTGGCTCAGCGCTGACCGATAGCAGCATCGACGTACCGGAGAGCCCTACCGAAGGTATCCCGGTGACCTACGTGCCCGCGCGCAATACGGTGTTCCTGTCCCTGGCCTTGGGGTGGGCGGAGGTGCTCGGCGCCCAGGACATTTTCATCGGGGTCAACGCGGTGGATTACTCCGGTTATCCGGATTGCCGTCCCGAGTTTGTCGACGCATTCGAGCGCCTGGCCAACCTGGCGACCAAGGCTGGTGTCGAAGGGCAGCCGTTTCGTAATCAGGCGCCCCTGCAGAACATGACCAAAGCGCAGATCGTCGAGGCTGGGGTGCGCCTGGGCGTGGATTACGCCCTGACGGTGTCGTGCTACCAGGCCGATGATGAGGGGCGTGCCTGCGGCAAATGCGACAGCTGCCGTTTGCGTGCGGTTGGATTCAGCGCGGCCGGTGTGGCCGATCCGACGCGCTATCGTTAAAAAATTTTCGCGAAGTGTTGATTTTGTGAATTAAATCAGTATCATGCGCCTCGCGTTGGGTCGTTAGCTCAGTTGGTAGAGCAGTTGGCTTTTAACCAATTGGTCGTAGGTTCGAATCCTACACGACCCACCAACCTACATATCGGTGCAGAAACAGCTCACGCTAGCCTGGGTCTGCAACCGAACGAAGAACCCGCCGAGAGGCGGGTTTTTTGTGTCTGTCGTTTTTCTTTTCCAGCCGGCCTATGACGTCGACCCTGGGCCTCGCATGCTCATTCCTGAGCCCAGATGCGCAGTGTCTGCAGATTCGGATCGGCCTCGATCTGTTCCAGGGTAAAGGGCAGCGTCGGCCACTCCTGGCGCGAGAACATCACGGTCTGATCCCTGTAGTGCGGCGATGACGGATCGCTGGATTGGGAATGGGCCAGCAGCCCTTTGGCCACGGGACCGTCCTTGGTGAAGCTGACCAGCTGCAGGTAGCTGGTACCACCCACTACTTCCTGGCGACCCTCGGCACGGGGTTGGCTCTGGATTGCGTTGTAGATGCCCAGGCGACCATCGCCTCCGGGAACGGGAATCCAGGTGTCGCCCTGGCGCGTGCCCTGCACTTGGCCCCAGCGCGTGTCTGCCGCCACCCCTGAAGCCTTCACCTTGTCCGCGGCCTTGCTCAGGGCCTGTTCCAGGTGGGTGGCCACTGCCTCCTTCTGCCAGGCGAGCCCGTGGGGCGTGTGCAGGGGATCGTTGGCGTCGAAGGGCACGCGCCAGCTCGTGTCGAGTTGGGTGAATGCCGCGATCAGGTGCTGGAAATACAGCATGCCCAGGCTGCTATCCAGGGCCGCATGACGATCCCAGGCCGCCAGTGCTGTACAGCTTTCGCCGGCACTGTCAGGCAGTGGCCGAGACGCGCAGAACGCCAGCACATCGTTCAACAGCAGGTCGGCCAGGTAGACCCGGTTGTCCGTCACCAGGCGCTGCAGAAACGCCTCGCTGAGCGGTTGTTCGCCGTGTTGCCGGAGCTGGTCCAGGGCATAGCGGGTGCGCGGGCTCAGTGGTCTTCCTTCGCGGCTTATCAGCGGCGAGAAGCCGGTCAGCGGTGCATCGGGATGGCTCAGCCAGGCGCTGTCGTTGGCGTTCTGCACGAAGTCGCGGCGCTGCAGGTGCGGCAGGTATCGGCCCGGGACAATGCCAGGCTGTGCAGCGCTGGCGTCGCGCTGCCAGTCGCAGGCGGCGCGGCTGCCGTCGAGACCGGGCAAGCCCTTGGCGATCAGTTGGGGGAGGGCGCAGGTCTGCAGCTGCTGGGGCGAGACGTTGGGAATCACCGAGGCGTTCATGTACAGGGCGAGCCCCTGGTCATCCACCGCCAGGGTGTTCACCCAGGGGATGCCCTGGAGGTCCTGGATCGACTTCTGAAAGGTCTGCAGATCACGCGCCTGGTTCATGCTCAGCCACTGCTGCAGGGCGCGGGTGTTGCCCAGGTTGGCATCCTGCAGGGCATAGGCGTGCTGGCTGTCCCAGGGCAGCACGCCCGGCCGCACGACGACCGGCCCTAAACGCGAGAGGTAGATATCCCGGCTTTGCTGCGACAGACGCCCGTCAGCCTCCCGTACGTCGATGGACAGTGTGGTCTTGGTCAGCGCCTGGCTTTGCCCGTCGACCAGATAGTGCAGCGGGTTGTCGGGGCTCAATGTCAGGCGGTGCAGGGTGAAGTGGCTCGAGCTGTCGACGGTGTGGGTCCAGGCCAGGTGCTGATTGAAGCCGATGTTCACCACGGGCATGCCCGCCAGTGACGCGCCCATGACATCCATCTTGCCGGGGATGGTCAGGTGCATCTGGTAGAAACGCAGGGCGCCAACCCAAGGGAAATGGGGATTGGCCAGCAACCGGCCCTTGCCGTTCTCCGTACGCTGTCCGCCCACGGCAATGGCATTGCTGCCTTGCTCCTGGGCGAAATCCTTGTCGCTCTTCGTCTCGAGTGGCGGAGTGGTCACGGGAGGTTGTTCTGAATTGCCGGGCGGCACTGCGGCGAGCATGGCATCGGCGAAACGGCCGATGCCTGCGCCGACCTGCAGGCGCTGTACCAGCCGTACCATATCGGCTTCCTGCAAGGGCTGCAGCCAGGCCTTGCCGCGGCAGCTCTCCGATCCATCTGTTGCCAGGTAGCGGTTGTAACCGGCCACGTAGCCGGACAGTAACTGTCGCGCTTCCTGCGGTTGGCTGGTCAGGTAGTGGGTGATGCGCGCGTCATCGTTCAGCCAGCGGAAGAAGAAGTCCGAGCGCACGTTGTCCAGGCCGCTGAAGGACTTGCCCTCGCGACCCAGGAAGCGCGCCCGTTCGCCGCGCACGGTCAGCACTTCATCCGCCAGCAGACACAGGTTATCCCGGGCGTAGGCGTAACCGACGCCGTAACCCAGGCCGTACTCGTCGCTGGCGCGGATATGCGGCACGCCGAACGACGTCCAGTTGATCTCGGCCAGAGGCTCCTGCGCCATGGCCACGGGAGACGCCAACAGGCTCGCCAGCCACCAGCCGGCTAACCACCCGGGGCCCGTGAGCAGCGTTTGAAAACCTGTGAGTCTTGTCTGTAGCGCCATGTCGGGTTACCGGGTATCGAATCGGGGCAGGGGAGATACAAGAACGGCGAACCTGGGTTCGCCGTTCTCGTGCAGGCACTGTGGTGAATCAGAAGTCCACGGTCGCAGAAACTTTCAGCGTGCGGGGGCTGCCCTGGGTCAGGTAGCCGCCGTAGGCGGATTCCCAGTAGTCCTCGTTGGCCACGTTTTCCAGCCCGGCACGCAGGGTGATATCGCGCTCGTCCATCTTGAAGGCGTAGCGGGCACCCAGGTCGACGCGGGTCCAGGCCGGGATGCTCAGGGTGTTGGCCGAATCGTAGTACTGGCCGCCGGTACGCTGCAGCAGGGCGTTGACAGCCAGGCCCTGCACGCCCGGCACGTCCCAGTCGGCGCTGAGGTTGTATTGGAACTCCGGCACGCCCACGGCCCGGTTGCCGTCATTGAGGCCGCGCACCTGGCGGGCCGCCGCGCCGGTGCCAACGGTGCCCACCGTTCCCGACAGCTCGCTGTCCAGCAGAGTGCCGCCGGCCAGCAGGCGCAGCCCGTCGATCGGCTCGCCGAACACGCTGAACTCGATGCCGCGGTTGCGCTGCTCGGCATCGGCCGCCATGACGTTGTTGACCGTGATGACCTGGGGCTGCTCCAGCTGGTACACGCCGAGCTGGGCGCCGAAGGTGCCGTAATCCAGTTTCAGACCCGCTTCCACCTGCTTGGTGCGGTACGGCGGCAGGACCGTGCCGCGGTTGTTCGCCGCGGTGCTGACCTGGCCGGGGGAGAGGCCTTCGATGCGGTTGGCGTAGAGCGACAGGTTGTCCGTCGCCTTGATCACCAAGCCATAGACCGGGGTGCTGACAGCGGCGTCGTAGTTGGCCGTTCGGGCCTGCGTGGCAGCCGCCCAGGAGTCGCTGGAGACCAGTTGGCGACGCACACCCAGGGTCAACAGGGCTCGGTCATCAAAGAAGCCGAGGGTGTCCGATATGGCCAGGCTGCGCGAGGTGGTGGAGCCGGTCTTGCGCGGGTGGTTGATATCACCGGCAATCGTGGGCCTGGGCTCGGGGCTGGGGAAGGGGTTGTAGAGGTTCCCCGGCAGGCGGTTTCCGGCAGCGGTGGATTCGTTGGCGCTGAAGAATTCGCGCCAGTTGCCGGTCACGCCGAGATTGAGCTGGTGGCTCACCGGGCCGGTGGTGAAGTTGCCACGCAGCCCGCCGCTGACGCTGTTGCTTTCCTCGTCCCGCGGCGCATACAGGCGTCCGACTGTGGCGGTGCCGTTCAGCGAGCTGACGTAGAGCGAGGAGTAGACGCCGTTCTCCCGGGTGTATTTGCTGCCGACGGCCAGGTAGCTGGTCCAGCTGTCGTTCAGGTCGTACTCGGCGTTGAGCATGCCGTAGGTGTCTTCCAGCTGTGACCAGGCCCAGGGCTGGGCGTAGTTGTCGTTGGCATCCGGGACCTTCGGGATCTTGGTCAGGCCGGCAGGGATCGGCGTCGGCAGGTACACCACCGAGCGGCCTTCGTTGATGCGCTGCTTCTGGTAACCGAAGTCGCCAGACAGGCGCAGGCGGTCGCCGCGGTAGTCCAGACCCACGGTGAACAGGCTGAAATGCTGATGCTCGTCTTCCACGGCGGTTTCGCCGTCGCGCTTGGCCATGTTGACCCGCACGCCGAAGCGATTGTCTTCGCCGAAGCGCTGGCCCAGATCGATATGCCCGCCGACGCGGCTGTCGCTTGCGTAGTCCAGGGTCAGGCTGCGGGTCGGGTCATCCTCGGCGCGCTTGGGCACGATGTTGACGTTGCCGCCGATGCCGCTGCCGCTAGGGGACACGCCATTGAGAAAGGAGCTCGCGCCCTTGAACACTTCCACGCGCTCCACCGCCTCGGTGGAGATGATCTGCCGGGGCAGCACGCCGTATAGGCCGTTGAACGAAATGTCGTCGCCGGCCAGTGCGAAACCACGGATCACGAACACCTGGGAGAAGTTGCCGAAACCGTAGGACTGGCGCACCGCCGGGTCGCTGCGCAGTACTTCGCCGATGGTCTTGGCCTGGCGGTTCTCGATCAGCTCGTTGGTGTAGCTGGAGAAGCTGAACGGTACGTCCTGCATGTCCTGGTTGCCCAGCATGCCGATGCGGGCGCCTCGGGCCACCTGGCCGCCGGCGTATTCGCTGGGCAGGTCGTTGCGGGCGCTGAGCTGGCCGCTGATGGTGGTCGCGCCCAGCTCCAGGGCGCCTTGCTCATCGGCGACCGGTACCAGGGTCACGGTGCCGTCGGTGCCCATGCGGTAGGTCAGGCCGCTGCCTTGCAGCAGGCGCTGCAACCCTTCGGACACCGAGTAGTCGCCCTTGAGCGCCGGTGCAGTGCCGCTGCTGCGGGTCAGCGAGGCGTCATAGAGCAGGCGCACGTTGGCCTGCTCGGCGAAGTAGGTCAGCGCGGCGTCGAGGTTCTGGGCCGGGACGTCGAGTTCGATACCCAGGGCGCTCGTGGTGGCGAGGGCCAGGGGAAGAGCGGCGAAGGGCGGAAGGAAAGAGGAGATCGACCGCATGCTGGTTTCCTGTTCTCTGCTGATTTCATGCGACGTATTCGCATTTGCAGACAGAAGACGAGCGCGCCGCGCATTTCTGAACCTGCGCCGCAAAAATATTTTCGCTGAGTGAAAAAAGACCGGGGGTCAGCCGCGGGAAGACACCAGAATCAGCCCAGGCAGCTTGACCAGGCGCACCGGCAGAGTGTCTTCCACAGCACGGAGCACGGCGTCCGGGTCGTTCAAGGGGAACACGCCGGTTACCTGCAGGCTGCGGGCCTGGTTGTCGAGGAACACCACCTGCTTGCCCTGGCTGCGTTCGAGTTCGTCGAACACCTCAGCCAGCGGCCGATCGCGGAACACCAGTTTGCCCCGCTGCCAGGCCAGGCGTTGCTGGGCATCCAGCGGTTGCAGTGCTTGTTGAAGACCATCACGCCATTGCACCTGCTGGCCCGCGCGCACGGCGATGGTGTCCTGCTGCTGGGCGCCGGCCTGCACATGGCCATGGGTGACGGCGAGGTCTACGCGATCCCCGCTGCGATTGACGTCGAAGCGGGTGCCGGTAACCCGGATACTGACCGAGCCGGCGTGTACCAGAAACGGGCGATCGCGGTCGGTAGCGACCTGGAAGTCCGCCTCACCGCGGTACAGATGCACTTCGCGGCGGTCGGCGGAAAAGCTCCAGTCAAGCGCGGTGTCGCCGTTGAGGGTCAGCGTCGAGCCATCCTCCAGCTGCAGTTCGCGGATTTCCCCTGGCGCGGTGTACACGTCCGCATACAGCCCGACCCAGGTGCCCTGGGGCAGCCAGAGCGCAAGCAGCAACAGCGCGGCACTGGCCAGCGGAACGCTCCAGCGCGCCATGCGCCGACGTGGGCGGACGATGGGAATGGCGGTCTGTGGCTCTGCGGGGCGTTCCACCTGACCGAGCAGCGCCCACAGGCTTTCCACCTGACGCATGGCCTGCTCGTGCTCTGGCGCCTGGTTACGCCAGGCGTCCAGGTTCTCTCGGTCTGCCGCCGTGGCGCGTCCGGAGCTCAGCAAGACCTGCCATTCGCGGGCCTGGGCGAGGGGAGTGGAGTGGCTCACGGTGCGATATCCATATGCTGCTGGCAGTGTTCGAGGGCCTTGAGGATATATCGTCCGGCCATACTTTCCGAGACGCCCAGGCGTTCTCCGATCTCACGCTGGGTCAATCCGTCCAGGCGATTCCACAGCAGGGCCTGGCGCAGGTGCGGCGGCAGTTGCTGAAGCAGGGCCTGCAATTGCTCCAGGCGCTGGCCATCGCTGGCGACGCGTTCCGGTCCGGGATGTTCGCTGACCAGTTCGGTGGACATCTCCTCCTGCATGGGGCGGGTTTCCTGCTGGCGGCGGTGATCGATGATCAGGTTGCGCGCGATGCGGTAGAGGAACGCGCGCAGGTTGCCAATTTCCTGCTCCGGGTCGCGGCGCCGAAAACGCAGCCAGGTTTCCTGGCGCAGGTCTGCCGCCAGCTCTGCACATTTCACCTGCCGGGTGAGAAAGCGCAAAAGCTCGCTGGAGTGGCGCTGGAACTGGCCATCGGCGGACTGGGGATCGGACGGTGTGGTCATGCTGGGAGGCGGAAGGACGAAGTGCGACGAAAATATATCAAGTGATAATTGTTTTCAATTGAGTTCTGCGCAGGCGGTTGAGATCCACTGCGGCGCGTTGCCTCAGCTGCCGAACGGCGCCCTGGCGCCCGGTTTGGCATTGCCTCATGAGGTTCGGATAGCGGCCTGGCAGGCGATCCGCGTACAATTCCGCCATCAGACCAAGAGCGAAAACAGGGCGCGCAAAGACCGCCTGCGTATTTCGACCCGTGAGCAGACTGGTCAGTCTGCTCGACCATCCGTGCGGATAGACCTTCGACAAGACCTGATGACATGACGCAGATTTCCGAACGCCTTCTGGTTCAAGCGCACCTGGATGCCAAGCAGCCCAAGCCGCTGACTCCCGAGCAGGAAGCTTTTTACCGTGCCGAAATCGCTGCCGAGCTGAAAAAGCAGAACGCGGTACTGGTCGCGCATTACTACTGCGACCCGGTGTTGCAGGCGTTGGCCGAAGAAACCGGCGGCTGCGTTTCAGACTCCCTGGAAATGGCCCGCTTCGGTAACCAGCACCCGGCCCAGACCGTGCTGGTGGCCGGGGTCAAGTTCATGGGCGAGACCGCCAAGATCCTCAACCCGGAAAAGCGTGTGCTGATGCCGACGCTGGAGGCGACCTGCTCGCTGGACCTGGGTTGCCCGGTGGACGAGTTCTCGGCGTTCTGTGACCAGCACCCGCAGCGCACCGTGGTGGTGTATGCCAACACCTCGGCGGCGGTCAAGGCGCGTGCCGACTGGGTGGTGACCTCCAGCTGCGCAGTGGAGATCGTCGAGCACCTGATGGACAACGGCGAAACCATCATCTGGGCGCCGGATCAGCATCTGGGCCGGTACATCCAGAACAAGACTGGCGCCGACATGCTGCTGTGGGACGGTGCCTGCATCGTCCACGAGGAGTTCAAGGCCAAGCAGCTCGAAGACATGAAGGCGCTGTACCCGGACGCCGCGGTGCTGGTGCACCCCGAGTCGCCGACCGCGGTCATCGACCTGGCGGACGCTGTGGGTTCAACCAGCCAGCTGATCGCTGCTGCGCAGACCCTGCCGAACAAGACCTTCATCGTCGCCACCGACCGCGGCATCTTCTACAAGATGCAGCAGCTGTGCCCGGACAAGGTCTTCGTCGAGGCGCCGACTGCCGGTAACGGCGCGGCCTGCCGCAGTTGCGCGCACTGCCCGTGGATGGCCATGAACACCCTGGAGCGTACCCTTGAGTGCCTGCGCCAGGGCAGCAACGAGATCTTCGTCGACCCGTCGCTGATTCCCAAGGCCATTCGCCCGCTCAAGCGGATGCTGGACTTCACCCAGGCCGCACGGATGAAACTGTCCGGCAACGCCTGATCGGTTGGTGGCTCAGCCCTGATGTTTCAGGGCTGTCTGAACGCCCGGTGCAGTGTGCTGCATCGGGCGTTTTGCTGTGTGGGGCGGGGTGGTCTGTTCTAGCGGCTGAAGCGGGTGTTCCCGGGTGTCGCTTCGCTCGACCCAGGCTACGGATAGAGAGATGGTATGAAAAAGCCCGGCAGGTGCCGGGCTTTTTCATGGGTTTCGCTCACGGGAATCAGCGCAGCATCTGTTCGATGATGC
This sequence comes from Pseudomonas sp., assembly GCA_050282285.1. Taxonomy (GTDB): domain Bacteria; phylum Pseudomonadota; class Gammaproteobacteria; order Pseudomonadales; family Pseudomonadaceae; genus Aquipseudomonas. The sequence continues at coordinate 129,197 of JBLZZJ010000058.1, read as the reverse complement.
GTTGGTCTTCGATCAGCTCGCGCTGGCGGGCATCGATCCGCGAAGCCAGCTGGAAGTTGTTGATGGCGCGGCGTTTGGCGAAGTCGAGTTGCTCGATTGCCTGTTTGTAATCGCCGACTAGCGAGAAGAACTCGGCGCGTGCCTGGTGCAGGCCGATGGTGTTGCCGCTCAAACCGCGAACTTCGGCCACCAGGTACCAGACATCCGGGTCTTTCGGCCGGCTTTTCAGCAGGTCATCGAGTGCCCGTTCGGCATCCTGAATACGCCCCTGTTTCATCAGCAGGTCGATGCGCGCCTGGCGCAGGGGGTAGTTGCCGGGATACAGGCTCAGCATGCGATCGACGCGGGACTGCGCCTCGCCCAGGCGATTGGTGGCCATGTCCGATTCGATCTGCGCCAGGTTGTAGACCACGTCGTCCGGGGTCTTTTCCAGCAGGGTTTTCAGATTCTCCCGTGCTTCGGCGTGCTGACCGCCCTTGCTCTGGGCGATCGCCAGACCATAACGCGCCGCTTCCAGTTTGGGGTTCTCATCCAGCATGGCGCGGAAGCGCTTGGCGGCCACGCCCGGGGTGTCTTCGTAAATCAGCTGCACGCGGGCGCGCATCAGTTGATAACGCAGGGTGTCGGTGACACCACCGCCCTGGTACTGCTCGGCCCGGTTGCGGGTGTCGGCAATACGCGATTCGGACACCGGGTGAGTCAGGAGGAATTCCGGCGGCATGCGGTCGTAGCGGTACTGACGCATCAGACGTTCGAACATGCTGGGCATGGTGCGGGGGTCGTAGCCGGCCTTTTCCAGGTTCACCAGGCCGATGCGGTCGGCCTCCTGCTCGTTCTGCCGAGAGAAACGGCGCTGTTCCTGGATGGCGGCCGCCTGGGTCGAGGCGATGGCCGCGATGCCGGCGTCACCGGCACCGGCTGCCGCAGCGACGATACCGGCCAGCATGGCCGCCATGATCGGCAGCTGCATGCGTTGCTGGGCTTCCAGGCCGCGGGCGAAGTGGCGTTGCGACAAGTGCGCCAGTTCGTGGGCCATGACCGACGCGTATTCGCCCTCGGTCTGGGCGTAGAGAAACAGCCCGCCGTTGACCCCGATGATGCCGCCGGGTGCGGCGAAGGCGTTGATCTGCGGGCTGTTGAGCAGCACGAATTCCAGGCGGCGGTCCTGCACCTGGCTGGTCTCGCCAAGGCGGTAGACGCTGGTCTCGACGAAGTCCTTGAGCTGCGGGTCGGAAAGCTGGTCGACCTGACCGCGCACCAGGCTCAGCCAGGCGCGGCCCATCTGGTATTCCTGCTGTGGAGAGACCAGCGCCGAGCTGGCATCGCCAAGTGACGGCAGGTCGCTGGCCAGACCGGACTGGGACATCAGGCAGGCGAGCGTCAGCAGGGTGGGGCGCAGAAAATTCATGTACAGGGCTCGTGGCGTACAAAGCCGCTACTGTAGCCGGGCAGGCGCTTGCCTGGCCAGGGTTGCTGCGCCTTGGGTATCCTTAGGGCCATTACCTGGGAGTGATCGAATGACTGATACGCAAGCCTGGCTGGACGAGAGCGATGCCGAGGTGGATGCCAGCGGCCTGAACTGCCCGCTGCCCCTGCTCAAGGCCAAGCTGGAGCTGAACAAACTGGCCAGCGGCAAAGTGCTCAAGGTCATCGCCACGGATGCTGGTTCGCAGCGTGATTTTCGCGCCTTCGCGTCGCTGGCGGGACACGCCCTGTTACACGAAGAGGCCGACGCAGGCGTCTACCGCTACTGGTTGCGCAAGGCCTGAGGCGGGTAGTGTTGCACGCTGACTCGATCTGAAAGGACCCCTGATGCTCAAGGTGCTGCGCGACTGGTTACACCGCTACTTCTCCGATGAACAGGCCGTGGTGCTGGCCCTGCTGCTGATCCTGGCCTTTGCGGTGATCCTGCTCTTCGGTGGCATGCTGGCACCGGTGTTGACCAGCGTGGTGCTGGCGTTTCTGATGCAGGGCGTGGTGAATGCCTTCATGCGCCTGCGCATCCCGCATATCGTGGCGGTGTGGCTGGTGTTCGCCCTGTTCATCGGGGCTCTGGCGCTGATCATGCTGGTGCTGGTGCCGTTGCTCTGGCAGCAGGTGATCAACCTGTTCAACGAGCTGCCGCGCATGCTGGGGGAGGGCCAGTCGCTGCTGCTCCTGTTGCCGGACCGTTACCCCAACCTGATCACCGATCAGCAGGTGGTACAGGCCATCGATACCGTGCGGGGCGAGGCGGGCAAGATCGGCCAGTGGGTGTTGTCGCTGTCGCTGTCCAGCCTGCCGGTGCTGATCGGTGTGATGATCTACCTGGTGCTGGTGCCGATCCTGGTGTTCTTCTTCCTCAAGGACCGCGAACTGATCGGCAACTGGATGCGCGGGTACCTGCCGCGCGAGCGCACCTTGATCACCCAGGTGACCGAGGAGATGAACCAGCAGCTCGCCAATTACATCCGTGGCAAGGTCATCGAGATCATCATCTGCGCGGTGGTGTCCTACATCGTCTTCGCCTTCCTGGGGCTGAACTACGCGGCGTTGCTGGCGCTGCTGGTCGGCCTGTCGGTCGTGGTGCCCTACATCGGCACCGTGGTGGTGACCGTGCCGGTGGCGCTGATCGCGCTGTTCCAGTGGGGTTTCGGCGATCAGTTCATGTACGTGATGCTGGCCTACCTGGTGATCCAGGGGCTGGATGGCAACGTGTTGAACCCGCTGCTGTTCTCCGAGGCGGTCAACCTGCACCCTATCGTCATCATCTGCGCGGCGTTGCTGTTCGGCGGGCTGTGGGGCTTCTGGGGCATCTTCTTCTCGATCCCCCTGGCGAACCTGTTCAAGGCGCTGCTGGATGCCTGGCCGCGGGTGGCACCACCGGAACCGAGCACCTGAAACGAAAAAGGCCGCAATCGCGGCCTTTTTCATGGGCGTAACAGGTGGAAGGTCAGGCCTTGTGTAGCGCCTGGGCTGCGGCCAGCACGGTATCCACATGCCCGGCCACCCGTAGGTTGCGCCATTCCTGACGCAGGACGCCGTCCTTGTCGATGAGGAAGGTGCTGCGCACGATACCCATGTATTCCTTGCCGTAGTTCTTCTTCAACTGATACACGCCGAACTGGTCGCACAGGGCGTGCTCCGGGTCGCTGATCAGCTCGAAGGGGAACTCCTGCTTGCACTTGAAGCTTTCGTGTTTCTTCAGGCTGTCCATCGATACGCCGAACACCTGGGTGTTGGCAGCCTGGAACTCGGGGAAACGGGCGCGAAAATCCAGCCCTTCGGTGGTGCAGCCCGGGGTGCTGTCCTTGGGATAGAAATAGATCACCACTTGCTGACCCTTGAGTGCGGACAGCGTAACGGTCTGACCACTGGTGGCCTCGGCGGTGAAATCGGCAACCAGGGTGTCGAGGGTGACAGCCATGAAAAGCTCCTTATGGATTTTGCGGGCGCCAGGGCTCGATCAGTGCATCCAGGTTCAGGGCGTCGGCGAAATCGAGGAACTGGTCGCGCAGCCAGCTGATCTGCGTGCCGGCGGGCAGGGTCACGGTCAGGGTGGCATTGAGCATGGTGCCGCCGGTCTGGGGCGCCTGGTAGGTGTCGCAGGTCAGGCTTTCCAGCTCGACCTGGTGGTCGATGAAGAACTGGCACAGCTCGTTGAGAATGTCCGGGCGATACACCGAGCTGACGTACGCCACATACGGCAGGGCTTGCGGACGGGCTTCCGAGGCGCCGCTGCGGATCACGTTGACGGAGAAGCTGTGCTTCTTCGCCAGGCCCGGCAGGCTCGACTCCAGGCGGGCAAGGGCGTCCCAGCTGCCGGAGATCTGCAGGATCAGGGCGCTGAACTCACCGTGGCGACTCAGGCGCGTGCTGATCACGGCACAGCGGTTCTCATGGCTGGCACGGCACAGGACGTTGGTCAGCTCCATGGCGTTGGGGCCGAGCGCACTGATGACGAGGAATTGTTCGCGAACTGAGGGGGTGGACATGCAGCCTTCCTAAACGATGAACGGTCGGCGCGGATCAACAGGGCCGACCAAAGCCGGAAGGGTAGCGAAAAGCGGGGCGCAGGGGAATGCCGGCCAGGGGCTCATACAGCGAATGTTGCCGCATTCGCGACGAAAGTTCTCTTGCCCGGTAGCCTTGTGCGTCGCTTGTGCAAGGCTGGTGGCGCCAGTACCATTACCGCTCTCTTTTTCCGGCAGGAGCGGTTGCATGATTGCGGGCAGTATGGTGGCACTGGTCACGCCCATGGATGCGCAGGGTGGTCTCGACTGGGACAGCCTGAGCAAACTGGTGGATTTCCACCTGCAAGAAGGCACCAATGCCATCGTCGCGGTCGGTACCACGGGTGAATCCCCCACACTGGATTTCGCCACCGAGCACCTGGAGGTTATCCGTCGTGTCGTCGATCAGGTCAACGGCCGAATTCCGGTGATCGCGGGCACGGGCGCCAATTGCACCCGTGAAGCGGTCGAGTGGACCCAGGCCGCCAAAAATGTCGGCGCCGATGCCTGCCTGCTGGTTACCCCGTACTACAACAAGCCGACCCAGGAAGGCCTGTACCAGCACTTCCGTCACATCGCCGAAGCCGTCGCGATCCCGCAGATCCTCTACAACGTGCCAGGCCGCACCGTGTGCGACATGCTGCCGGAAACCGTCGAACGCCTGTCGAAGATCGACAACATCATCGGTATCAAGGAAGCCACCGGCGACCTGCAGCGTGGCCAGGAAGTCCTGGACCGTGTGAGCAAGGACTTCCTGGTGTATTCCGGCGATGACGCCACCGCCGTCGAACTAATGCTGATCGGTGGCAAGGGCAACATCTCGGTCACCGCCAACGTCGCCCCGCGCGCCATGAGCGATATGTGTGCCGCCGCCATGCGTGGCGAGGCTGCCATCGCCCGCGCCATCAATGATCGTCTGATGCCGCTGCACAAGGCGCTGTTCATCGAATCCAACCCGATTCCGGTGAAATGGGCCCTGCACGAAATGGGCAGAATGCCCGATGGCATCCGCCTGCCGCTGACCTGGCTCAGCCCGCGTTGTCATGAACCGCTGCGTCAGGCCCTGCGCCAGTCCGGCGTATTGGTTTAATTGAGGAATTACTGCGCATGAAGCGACTGGCCGGACTCTCTGCACTTGCTCTGATCATCTCCAGCACCAGCGGTTGCGGCTGGCTGTGGGGTGAAGATGGCTACTTCCGCGACCGCGGCGGTGACTACCTGAACGCTCGTCAAACCGCACCGATGCAACTGCCGGCCGACGTCGACGCCAAGCGCCTCGATCCGCTGCTGCCAGTGCCACAGCACATCGCCGACAGCACGGCGGTCGAGGGTGAGTTCGAAGTCCCGCGTCCCCAGGCCTTGGCTGTCACCGCCAACGTCAGCGAATTCAGCCTGCAGCGCAGCGGTGAGTCGCGCTGGGTCGTGGCACAGCGCGTACCGGCTGAAGTGTGGCCGATCGCCCGTCAGTTCTTCGAAGACAACGGTTTCCGCATTGCCGACGAGCGTCCGCAAACCGGTGAGTTCAGCACCGAGTGGCAACGCACCGACGAACTGTCCAGCGCGTTGGCTCGTCGTCTGAGCGGCCAGGCCTCCGGTGATGCCGAGACCCGTGTACGGGTGCGCATCGAGCCGGGCGTGCAGCGCAACACCAGCGAAATCTTCGTGGTCAGCGCCGAGCGTCCAGCCGGCAGCACCGCCGACGTCGCCTTCACCGCCAACAGCGTCAACACCGGTGCGGATTCCGCACTGCTCGACGAGTTGCTGGCCAGCCTGGCCCGCAGCGCCGAGCAGGGTGGTTCCGTGTCCCTGCTGGCCGCCCGTGATTACGACGCCCCAAGTCGCGTCAGCCTCTCCGAGGACGGCAACGGCAACCCGGTGCTGAACCTGGGCGCAGATTTCGACCGCGCCTGGTCCGGCGTAGGCCGCTCCCTGGAAATGGCCGATGTGCGCATCGACGACATCAACCGCAGCCTGGGCGTGTACTACGTCAACCTGGCCGAAAGCGCCCAGCGCAAGGATGAAGAGCCTGGCTTCTTCAGCCGTCTGTGGGGCAGCGCACCGACCAAGGAAGAAATCGAAGCGCGTGCCGAGCGTTTCCAGGTACGCCTGACGCCGGTCGGCGACAGCGTGCAGGTCACCGTGGAAAAAGACCTCAACACCGTTGCGCCGTCCGATGTGGCGCGCCGGATTCTGGGTCTGATCCAGGAAAACCTCGGCTAAACACGGCTGCGTACCCGCACCACCAATAGGCGAAACCCCACCGGGTTTCGCCTGTTTCGTTTCCTAAAGGCGGAAATCTCGACATGACCACACCCTCGAACCTGAGCCTGAAGAAAATCTACTCGGGCAAAGTCCGCGACCTCTACGAAGTGGACGACAAGCGCATGCTGATGGTCGCCACCGACCGCCTCTCGGCCTTCGATGTCATCCTCGCCGAGCCGATTCCGGAGAAGGGCAAGATCCTTACCGCGATTTCCAACTTCTGGTTCGACAAGCTGGCGCACGTGGTGCCCAACCACTTCACCGGCGACAAGGTCGAGGACGTTGTGTCGGCCGCCGAGCTGCCCCTGGTCGAAGGCCGTGCCGTGGTTGCCAAGCGCCTCAAGCCGGTGGCGGTCGAGGCCATCGTCCGCGGCTACATCGTCGGTTCCGGCTGGAAGGAATACCAGAAGAGCGGCACCGTCTGCGGCATTCAGCTGCCGGCCGGCCTGAAAGAGGCCTCCAAGCTGCCGCAGCCGATCTTCACCCCGTCGACCAAGGCTGCCGTTGGCGACCACGACGAGAACATCTCCTTCGAGCGCTGCGAAGCCATCATCGGTGCCGAGCTGGCCGCCAAGGTGCGTGAAACCTCGATCGCCCTCTACACCGCGGCTGTTGAATACGCCGCCACCCGCGGCATCATCATCGCCGACACCAAGTTCGAATTCGGCCTGGACGAAGACGGCACCCTGACCCTGATGGACGAAGTGCTGACCCCTGACTCCAGCCGCTTCTGGCCGGCCGAAAGCTACGTCGAAGGCAAGAACCCGCCGAGCTTCGACAAGCAGTTCGTGCGTGACTGGCTGGAATCCACCGGCTGGAACAAGGAGCCACCAGCTCCGGCCGTACCGGCTGACGTCGCGCAGAAGACCGCCGACAAGTACCGCGAAGCCCTGACCAAGCTGACCGCCTGATCGCGGTCACGCTCGATCCCAAGAGGCGCTTCGGCGCCTCTTCTCATTGGTGAAGGAATCAGGTCATGGCCTGCGGTCTGGTGCTGGAGTAGCCTCTGGCGACGGTCGCGGTGCGACATTCCCATCGAGGTCTTCCCATGACGCTCACGTTGCTTCTGCGCTGTGACAACCTGGAAGCGACACGCCACTTCTATCAGTCGCTGCTGGGTTTCACCGCAACCCATGCCGCCGACACCCTGACGGTCGAGCAGTATGGCGGTGTGCTGATTTTCACCGAGCAGGACCTCTGGCAGAGCCAGCCCAGCTGTTCCGGCACCTTCTACTTCAGCGTGCCGGATGTGGATACGCTCTTCGCCGCCCTCAAGGACAGCGTGCCGCTGGCCTGGCCGCTGCAGGATATGCCCTATGGCGGGCGGCAATTCGGCATCCGCGACTGCAACGGCTACCACCTGGCGTTCCGGCAGCAGGCCCAGGGCTGAGTATCAGGTTGGCAGCTCACCTGTGTGTCAGTCGTTCGTCGATGAGCTAGTGTGAAACACCGTCTCGCTCATTCAGGTACGTTTCCATGACCTCTCGCAAACCCGTGACGGCGGATACGCTGCTGGCGCAGCCGCAGAGCGCCAAGATCAGCGCCGAGGGGCTGGCCCTCGACGAGCAGGCGCTGGTTGCTGAGGCGAACGCCTTGGGTTATCGCATCGAGTCGGTCTGGGATTTCGTCAACAACAGTCACCATCCTGTGCTCGGCAGCCGCTTTACCGGGCCTTATGAACGCGCCTACCCCCTGCTGATCGAGCACCTCCAACTGCCGCACCACCCACGGGTGCGGGAGGGCATCATCCGTGCGCTGACCGTGAAGGATGGCGGCGAGCCGGTCTGGTCCGCGCTGTACCGGGCATTCACCCAGGAAACCGACAACCTGCAGCGCTGGGCCCTGGCCAACGCCCTGATCGTCGCCATGCCGCCTCGCACGCGCGACCAGCACCCCCAGATCGCCCGCGCCTTCAAGAACGCCGGCGTGCTTTGAGTGCCTTCTCACTGATGCGACCAACCAGGCAGGCAACACTGTTTTGCGACACGCACGAATCACCCCACGGCAACGCCGCCGAGATGGCTGAGCTAGGGTACTGGAGTCGTTAAGTCGGGAAGGGTGAGGCACTGGGCTAACGAAGACACTGGGGTCAGCATCCTGCCGGTTCACACTTCGTTAGCCCAGTGACCGGGGGAGGGTAACGCTCTGGTGGCACTGTGCCAACCTTTTGTAACTGGATGAGTTCACAAAAAGCGCCAAGCAGGGCACGGCCTCACGTGAATGGGAGGTTCGTGCCCAGCGAGCAACCACCTTGGGTGCTGACCAAAAACAAAAAGCCCCTGAAACTCTACGAGCTTCAGGGGCTTTCAGTCTTGCGATATGGCGGGAAGATAGGGATTTGAACCCGTTTTTGCTGGTGCCCGTTGCTGCCCATCCTTGCCCAACGCTAGGAAATTCGGGGCTTCCGCCCGCTCCCCTCTGCCCGCTGACGCCCTTTGCCGCCCTATGATTTCGACACATTTTCGACGCTGCGGCTAGACAGCATTCGATATCGGGGGTAGCTTCTTGCCACTACTCTATGCATGGCTATATATAGGGAATAGAAATGGACTTCCTGAAAGGCGCCAAAGATTTTGCAAGAAATCCGTTAGGAATAATTGCGCTATTCATTTCTCTAATATATGGATTTGCCAGTCTTCTACTTAATTCTGCTGTTCAGAATTTAACCAATGCGGAGCGCTGGCCATTAATACTATTTATTGTATTTTTTCCGATCTTGGTGTTGGTTGCATTCTATAGGTTGGTTACAAAACATCATGGCAAGTTGTATGCCCCCGGTGATTTTAAGGATGACAAATCATTTTTGAGAACACTTTCTCCAGAAGAGCAAGAAGAAAAGCTCGATAAAGAGATTGCAGAGTCGTTGGTGGTTGGTAATAAAAGTGAGCAATCTTCTGAGCCTGCAGCCGTCGCTTCAGATTCAACCGCGGCTTTAGACTTAGGTGTAGCTCCCGATTTGCGGGTAGATACAGAAGTTACTTCGCCAAAAATAAAACAATCCAGCTATCAGTCGTTTCGCGAAGAGGTAAGGGCTATTGAATATTCAGTGGTAAACCAAATCGCTAAAAGCCTTAATGTACAGGCAGACCTCAATGTAGGTGTTAGCGGTACGGATGCGAGGTTTGATGCGTACTTACAGGAGGTCTCTGGTAAGTTCACTTTTTTAGAGGTGAAGGTTTTTCGGTCAAATAATTTTGCTATACCCATTCTCGATAATATTCTGTACCAAGCTTTATTGGCAGACCGTTTTTTTGAGTCAAATTTCAAGCTTATTATTGCTGTCGTTCATTATTTTGATGTGCATGAGCTTGAAAAGCTAAAAGTAAGACTGGAAAGGAAGGTCCAGCAGTGTCCGGCTGATATTGAGCTAAAATTTATTCATCGAGATCAAGTTGAAAAAGTATAGTTGATTTCCTATAAATAAAATACTGCTCTATGAGATTGAGATGGATATTCTTGTACTATCTGTAACTTTTTTGTCTGGTGCACTCACCGGTGCCGCGGGAAATTATCTTGCAGATAAATTTACTGACGCCCGCCGAGATAAGAAAGAGGCTTTGGCTCTTAATAAGCTATGGAAGGATATCGAGTCAAGGTTTCCGGAGGTAATAAGTGAAATGCGATTTGATATTCTTTCTTCTCAAGGGAAAGGCGTCAGAGCTTTTTTTGAAAGAAAGCAATACATATATTGCATCTGCTAGTGAGCCTGCTTTTGAGTACTACACGGATAAACACCCTGAGCTACTAGCGGCAGTGTTGTATCTTGGTCAACATGGATTTGTTCAGGATATAACTCGGGGGAATACGCCGATGTATCGTATCAATGAAAAGCTAGTTGATTTTTTGCGGGCATCAAAGTAGTGACTCAAGAATTTCGTTTCTTTTAGAGCGTTTGGTTAGAGAATGCTCTTGATTAAGTCTTAATCCCTATAATTTAAACCAACGTGCGCCCTGCAATTCCGCTGCTCAATACTGCCTTCTTTGTGCAATTCGCAGGCTCGGTCTTTCATGCTTGGAGTTTCGCCGACAATTGTTACTCGCTCTTTCCCTTTCGGCTTTTCCAGTTCCACGGGCTTATAGGCTTCAGGAAAGCTGAGCGCGTTGTCAGCCCCTCTTGCGGTGTAGTTCTGATCGTTGAATACGGTTTGTCTGACGGCGGGGGTATCTGAGCTGGTGGGTTGCTCAGATAGGGGCTGAGACCTTTCATCTCGCCTTGCCTGCTGTTCTACGATCCGATCCCAGTCTTTCCTGGGGGCGGGTTCTTCTCCGGTTATCCTTAGGACCGGCCTGTGTTGCTCACTCTGGTTCGGGTTCTTGGCAGTGGTCTGCTGAAAGGCCTTGCCGGCCACGCTGATTGCGCCAAGGGTCACGATGGTGCCGATCACTCCGGCCATAACTATTTCCATGCTGCTGCGCTTATTTCCTCGGCTGGTGATCCATTCCGGGGCGTCGTTTCTGTCAGCCTCCTTGCGGGCATACCAGCGCCTGGCTACTTCCTGATTAATCGCCTTACCACCTTGGTCATGACCATGCGCTATGTACACCTTGCGCCCGACCACCTGCAGGGCGTTGTCAGGTTCGGACCCGCTAGCGATCACAAGCGTTTTCTCCGCATTATCACCTCATGGGCATATCCGATGATGCGTGCTTTCCAGTGTCATGAGCATTAGTTAGCATGTGTACGACGTATATACGTCGTAGTTACGAATTGACCGAGAGGTGACTCACCATGACTAAAGAAGCCGTTTTCAACCTGAAGCTTGAACCCGAATTGCGCGAAGGCTTCATGGCGGCCGCTCAAGCCGCACACCGGCCGGCCTCTCAGGTCATGCGTGATCTCATGCGCGACTTCATTCGGCAACAGCAACAGGCCAAAGAGCATGATGAATTTGTGCAACGCAAGGTCGCTGCTGCCAGAGCATCGGTGGAGGCCGGTCTGGGCCGATCCAATGATGATGTAGAGGCTGAATTTGCCGCTCGTCGTGCCAGGGCTCTAGGCCATTGATGCAAGTAGTTTGGACACCCGAGGCCCGGCAGGATCGTCTGGAGATCTGGGAATACATCGCCACTGAAAACCCTCGTGCTGCCGTACACATGGACGAGCTATTCAGTTCTGCTGCAGCCAGCTTGGCTGACTTTCCCGACAAGGGCAGGCTGGGTTTGGTCGCCGGTACTCGAGAGCTGATCCCCCACGAAAACTACCGGCTTGTCTATCAGACTGAGCGTAACGCGGTCTGGATTCTCGCCCTGGTGCACGTCGCTAGGATGTGGCCACCGATCCAAGGCTAGCTTGCAGCTTCAACCTGCTATCGACATTTCTTCGACACCTTGCATGCCGTAGAACGCAAAAGCCCCTGAAACTCAACGAGTTTCAGGGGCTTTCAGTGTTGCGATATGGCGGGAAGATAGGGATTTGAACCCTAGGTACCATCGCTGATACAACGGATTTCGAATCCGTCCCGTTCGGCCACTCCGGCATCTTCCCGTGGCGGCGCGCATGATAGCAGCCTAAGTGCGTTTGGCGAAGCCTGTTTCGCAATTTTTTCGCATGCTTTCAGGTGCTTGCGCGTTCCCGTCGTTTCTCCGGCGCTGTTCGCCCCGGTTGTAGCGCCTGCGCAATGCTGGCGTATCGCCGGCTTTGCGAGTTGAAGCGCTTCGCTTTATATCTCTAAAAGAAATAACAAAATAATAATTAAGTATTTATATGGAATAAGAAAACCCGGTAATGTCGCGCTCACCCCGCTGCACCAAGCCGGGTCATTACTTCCTGCTCATGGCTGAAGATCCAGCCAGAGTCGCCAACACGAGAACAATACGATGAAGAAAACACTGCTGTTGACCGCCCTCGCGGCTGCCTTTTCGATTTCTGCCGCCCAGGCTGGCGAGAAGCTGGTCGTGGCTGCCACGCCTGTACCGCACGCGGAGATCCTCGAGCTGATCAAGCCGCAGCTGGCGAAGGAGGGGGTCGATCTGGATGTCAAAGTCTTCACCGATTACGTTCAACCCAACCTGCAGGTGCAGCAGAAGCAACTGGATGCCAACTACTTCCAGACCAAGCCTTACCTGGACACCTTCAATTCCAGCCGTGGCACTAACCTGGTGATCGTCAAGGGTGTGCACGTCGAGCCCTTCGGGGGTTACTCCAGCAAGTACAAGTCGCTGAGCGAGCTGCCGGACGGCGCGACCATCGCCATTCCGAACGAAGGCAGCAACAGCGGTCGTGCCCTGTTGCTGCTGCAGAAGGCCGGCCTGCTGAAGCTGAAAGACCCGAGCAACGCCCAGGCGACGCCGAAAGACATTGCCGAAAACCCGCACAACTTCAAGTTCAAGGAACTGGAAGCGGCCATCCTGCCGCGCGTGCTGGATCAGGTCGACCTGGCGCTGATCAACACCAACTACGCCCTGGAAGCCAAGCTGGATCCGGGTAAGGACGCCCTGGTCATCGAAGGCCGTGACTCCCCGTACGTGAACTACCTGGTGGCCCGCCCGGACAACCAGGACAGCGACGCCATCAAGAAGCTGTCCGCCGCGCTGACCAGCCCTGAAGTGAAAGCCTTCATCGAGAAGCGCTACTCGGGCGCCGTCGTACCGGCTTTCTGATTGACCTCAGCCTCACCAGGCCTCGCAGCGGGGTCTGGTGAGCAACGAACACGGTGGTGAACCTGTGAAAGCAGGTTTGCATTTTCAGCGCCGACCGGCCCAGCCGCGTCGGCGTTTTTTTGCATCCGCGTTCCCTGTAGGAGCGGCTGGGCGGCATTCCGATTGCTCGCGAGCCTCCACCGACATTCGTCCCGCTACTGATCTGAACCCGCGCAACGCTCGCAACTGGCACACTTTCTATCCTTCCCTAAAAACGAGCGTTCTCCCTAGCTCGGCCTTGCCATCTCAACATCTGCACCGCTCTTCAGAACACCGTCCTAATACGACCATAACCTTATGCAATAAAAGTATTTCCCCTTGTTCTCTTATGCTCGTTATCTTCTTGCTAGAACTTGTTATGACAAGTGCGATCACGAGACCCGAACATGGCCCAATTGCTTCCCCTGTCACCCGTCCCGCTGTACAGCCAGCTCAAGGAGCTGCTGCGCACGCGCATTCTCGACGGCACCTATCCGCCCCATAGCCGCATGCCCTCCGAGAGCGAACTGGGCAAGGCGTTCGACGTCAGTCGCATCACCGTGCGTCAGGCCCTGGGCGACCTGCAGAAGGAAGGGCTGATCTTCAAGATCCACGGCAAGGGCACCTTCGTCGCCAAGCCCAAGGCGTTCCAGAACGTCAGTACCCTGCAGGGCCTGGCCGAGTCGATGACGCAGATGGGCTACGAAGTGCTCAACCGCCTGCGCAGCTTCAAATTTGTGCCGGCCAGTGCGCTGGTGGCCGAGCGCCTGCAGGTGGCGGAGGGCAGTTCGGTGGCGGAGATCAAGCGCGTACGCCTGATCAATCGCGAGCCGGTGTCGCTGGAGGTGACCTACCTGCCGGCGCACCTCGGGGAAAAGCTGGAGAAGGCCGACCTGGCGACCCGCGACATCTTCCTGATCCTGGAAAACGACTGCGGCATTCCCCTGGGGCACGCCGACCTGGCCATCGACGCGGTGCTCGCCGACAGCGACCTGACCCAGGCGCTGCAGGTCGAAGAGGGCGCGCCGATCATGCGCATCGAGCGCCTGACCCACGCCGCCGACGGCACACCGCTGGACTTCGAACACCTCTACTACCGCGGCGATGCCTTCCAGTACCGCCTGCGCATCGACCGGCACAAGGGCGCACACCAATGAGCGACTACCAGACCCTGGAACAGGAATACGACATCGTGGTGATCGGCGGCGGCACCGCCGGGCCGATGGCGGCGATCAAGGCCAAGGAGCGCAACAAGGCCCTGCGCGTGCTGCTGATCGACAAGGCCAACGTCAAGCGCAGCGGCGCGATCAGCATGGGCATGGACGGCCTGAACAACGCCATCGTGCCGGGGCACGCGACGCCCGAGCAGTACACCAAGGAAATCACCGTGGCCAACGACGGCATCGTCAACCAGGCCGCCGTCTACGCCTACGCCACCCACAGCTTCGAGACCATTGAGCAGCTGGACCGCTGGGGCGTGAAGTTCGAGAAGGACGAGACCGGCGACTACGCGGTGAAGAAGGTCCACCACATGGGCGCCTACGTGCTGCCAATGCCGGAAGGCCACGACATCAAGAAGGTGCTCTACCGCCAGCTCAAGCGTGCCCGGGTGGAGATCACCAACCGGGTCATCGCCACCCGCCTGCTGACCGATGCCGAGGGCGCGGTGAACGGGGTCATGGGCTTCGACTGCCGCACCGCCGATTTCCATGTGATCAAGGCCAAGGCGGTGATTCTCTGCTGTGGGGCAGCGGGGCGCCTGGGCCTGCCATCCTCCGGCTACCTGATGGGCACCTACGAGAACCCGACCAACGCCGGCGACGGCTATGCCATGGCCTACCACGCCGGGGCCGAGCTGGCGAACCTGGAGTGCTTCCAGATCAACCCGCTGATCAAGGACTACAACGGCCCGGCCTGCGCCTACGTCACCGGCCCCTTGGGCGGCTACACCGCCAACAACAAGGGCGAGCGTTTCATCGAGTGCGATTACTGGAGCGGGCAGATGATGTGGGAGTTCCACCAGGAACTCGAAGGCGGCAACGGCCCGGTGTTCCTCAAGCTTGATCACCTGGCCGAGGAAACCATCCAGACCATCGAGGAAATCCTCCACAGCAACGAGCGCCCGAGCCGCGGCCAGTTCCACGCCAACCGGGGCACCGACTACCGCACCGGCATGGTGGAAATGCACATCTCCGAGATCGGCTTCTGCTCCGGCCACAGTGCCTCGGGCGTGTGGGTCAACGAGCGCGCCGAGACCTCGGTCAAGGGCCTGTACTCGGCCGGCGACATGGCCGCGGTGCCGCACAACTACATGCTCGGTGCTTTCACCTACGGCTGGTTCGCGGGCAACAACGCCGCGGATTACGTCGCCGAGCGCGACTACAGCCCGCTGGACGGGGCGCAGATCGAGGCGGAGAGGGCGCGGGTCTACGCACCGCTGCTGCGCGAGCACGGCCTGCCGCCGGCCCAGGTCGAGTACAAGTTGCGGCGCATGGTCAACGACTACCTGCAGCCGCCCAAGGTGACCAAGAAGATGGAGATCGGCCTGACCCGCTTCGCCGAGATCCAGCGCGACCTCGACCAGCTCAAGGCCAACAACCCCCACGAGCTGATGCGCGCCCTGGAAGTCAGTGTGATCCGCGACTGCGCCGAGATGGCCGCTCGCGCCTCGCTGTTCCGCGAGGAAAGCCGCTGGGGCCTGTACCACCACCGCGTCGACCACCCGCAGCGCAACGACGCCGACTGGTTCTGCCACGCCCACCTGAAGAAAGACGAGCAGGGCGAAATGACCAGTTTCAAGAAAGCGGTCGAGCCCTACCTGATCGCCCTGGATGACGAAGAACAGCAGGCCTACAACCGCCTGCGCGTAAAGACCGAAGCCGCCTGAGTAGGGTGGGCTTCAGCCCACCGGCTTTGACCGCTTCCGCGATGCATGGAAACCGGCGACAGACGCAGAGCACGGTGGATGAAAAAAGCGTCATCCACCCTACGACACCCCCCGTAGGGTGGGCTTCAGCCCACCAGGTTTGACCGCTTCCGCGATGCATGGAAACCGGCGACAGACGCAGAGCACGGTGGATGGAAAAAGCGTCATCCACCCTACGACAACCCCCGTAGGGTGGGCTTCAGCCCACGAGATTTGCAGATTCGAGCGTGTGCAACACCCATAACGAGAGCCACAGGCTCCCAGGAATCGTGAAATGGCTTATCAACCCCAGGAAATCTTTTTCCGCAGCAACGCCCCGGTCACGGTCGACGAGGACAAGTGCATCGCCCACAAGGGCTGCACCGTGTGCGTCGACGTCTGCCCCATGGACCTGCTGGCGATCAACCCGGCCACGCAGAAGGCCTACATGGCCTTCGACGAATGCTGGTACTGCATGCCCTGTGAAAAGGACTGCCCCACCGGCGCGGTGAAGGTCGAGATTCCGTACCTGCTGCGTTGAGTGCTCGACCCGGGTATCGCTGCGCTCAACCCAGGCTACCCACTGAAACGGCATCAAAAAGCAAAACCCGCAAACCGGCCAACCACCGGACGCCTGATCGAAAGACCCCCTCGTTTCCCACCGTGCAGACCGCCCGGCGGAGACGACTCCAATACCTATGATTCGAGGGGAAATACCCATGCTCTTGCGTACTACCATTGCCGGCCTCGCGCTGGCCATCGCCAGCGTCTCGGCCTCCGCGGAAACCATCCGCATCGCCATCGGCACCCAGGACACCACCATCAACTGCGTCGCCGGCGGCCTGCTCATCCGTGAGCTGGGGCTGCTCGACAAGTACCTGCCCAAGGACGGCAAGTACAAGGACGCCACCTACCAGGTCGAGTGGAAGAACTTCACCAGTGGCGCGCCGCTGACCAACGAGATGGTCGCCGGCAAGCTGGACTTCGGCGCCATGGCCGACTTCCCGGGATCGTTCAACGGCGTGGCCCACCTGGACGCCGGCAAGCGCAGCCTGTTCATCAGCGTACTGTCGGGCAGCATCCAGGGCAGCGGCAACGGCATCGTGGTGCCGGCGGCCTCCAGCGTGCAGTCGCTGGCCGAGCTCAAGGGCAAGACCATCTCCGTGCCGTTCGCCTCCACCGCCCACGGCATGCTGTTGCGTGCGGTCGCGGCCCAGGGCTGGGACCCGGAGAAAGACGTGCGCATCATCGCCCAGGCACCGGAAATCGCTGGCTCGGCGCTGCGCAGCAACCGCATCGAAGCTCACGCCGACTTCGTGCCGTTCGCCGAGCTGTTCCCCAACCGTGGCTTCGCCCGCAAGATCTACGACGGCTCGCAAGCCAACGCGCCGACCATGCACGGCGCCCTGGTGGACGCCGAGTACGCCAAGAAGTACCCGGAGATCGTCACCGCCTACCTGCGTGCCGGGATCGAGGCGAACCAGTTGCTGGCCGCCGAGCCGGAAAAATACAGCGAGCTGATCGAGAAAGTCACCGGCATCGAGGCCGAGGTGAACTACCTGTTCCACGGCCCGCTGGGCCTGCAGACCCGCGACCTGAGCTGGAAGCCGGAGTACCGCCAGGCGGTGGCCACCTCCATCGAGACGTTGAAGCTGCTCAAGCGCACCGACCGCGACCTGAACACCGACACCTTCATCGACGACCAGTACATCCGCGCGGCCTTCAAGGCGTCCGGCCTGGATTACGCCAAGCAACTGGCCGACTACGCGCCGCTGCCGCTGAAGGCCAACGACGCGCTGACCGGCAAGCCGATCACCGACTTCAAGCGCCTGGCGCAGATCTGGGTGCGCGGTGAAGACAAGGTCCGTCACTACGCCTCGCCGGAAGCCGCCCTCGGTGCCCTGGCGGCCCTGGAAGCCGAAGGCAAGGACATCCGCGCCATCTACGCCCAGGCCACCGACAGCGGCATCAAGTTGCTGGCCAACCAGGCCTGGTTCGTGCGCAACGCCAGCGGCGAGCTGAACGCCTTCCTGCTCAAGGACCAGGCCCAGGCCTATGCCGACCAGCACGGCGGCACCGCCCTGGACTTCGTTTCGGCCAACCAGCAGCAACTGGCCAGCCGCTAAGCGCGGGCTGCGCCTCTCTGCCTGCCGGGGGAGAGGCGCAGCGCCCATGACACGGAGACTCCCATGAGCCAATTACATCGCTGGCCCCTGCGTCTGGCGTCGCTCGCCGTCTGCCTGCTGTTCTGGCAGGTGGCGGCAACCCAGCGCCTGGACCTCGGCCTGTTGACCTTCAGCCACGTGCCGCCACCGATGGCGGTGCTGGACGCGGCCTGGGCCCTGTTCGAATCGAGCAAACTCTGGCCGCACCTGTCCAGCAGCCTGGGCCGGGTGTTCGCCGGCTACCTGTCGGCCGCCGTGGTCGGGGTGTTGCTGGGCCTGGCCATCGGCCGCTCGAAATGGGCCGAAGACAGTCTGCTGCCGCCGCTGGAAGTGCTGCGGCCAATCCCGGCCGTGGCCTGGATTCCCCTGGCGATTCTGATGTTCCCCTCGTCCGAGCTGTCGATGGTGTTCATCACCTTCACCGGCGCGCTGTTTCCCATCCTGCTCAACACCGTGCACGGCGTTGAGGGTGTCGACCCGCGGCTGATCGCCTCGGCCCGCAGCCTCGGCGCGGGGCGCCTGGCGATCCTGCGCGAGGTGATCCTGCCGGGCGCGGCGCCGAGCATCGTTACCGGCCTGGCCATCGGCATGGGCACCTCGTGGTTCTGCCTGGTCACCGCCGAAATGATCTCCGGGCAATGGGGCATCGGTTACTACACCTGGGAGTCCTACGTGATCCAGAACTACCCGGACATCGTTGTCGGCATGCTGCTGATCGGTGTACTCGGCATGGGCTGCAGCGCCCTGGTCCGGTACCTCGGCATGCAGGTCACGCCCTGGTACCGAAGCAAGGGGAAAAGCTGATGAGTGCCTATGAACGCGCGGTCGAACCCGGCCGCATCGACAGTGAAAAACTGGTCATCCGCCTGGGGCAGGGCGCCCAGGCCTTCGACGCCGTGCAGGCTCTGGATTTCAGCATCGAGCCCGGCGAATTCGTGTGCATCCTCGGCCCGTCCGGCTGCGGCAAGTCGACCTTGCTGGGCGCGCTGGCCGGGCACCTGCGGCCCAGCAGTGGTTCGCTGCGGGTCGATGGCCAGCCAATCGAGGGGCCGGCGCCCGAGCGTGGCATGGTGTTCCAGCACCACACGTTGCTGCCCTGGCGCAGCGTGCTGGACAACGTGGCCTTCGGCCTGAAGATGCAAGGCATCGGCAAGGTCGAGCGGCGCCAGCAGGCCAATGAATTTCTGCGTCTTGTCGGCTTGCAGGACTTCGCATCGCGCTGGCCCAACCAGCTGTCCGGCGGCATGCAGCAGCGGGCCGAGATCGCCCGGGTACTGATCAACCGGCCACGCCTGCTGCTGATGGACGAGCCTTTCGGTGCCCTCGACGCACAGACCCGTTCGCGCATGCAGGAGCTGCTGCTGGATATCTGGACGCGCATCCGCACCACCGTGGTGTTCGTCACCCACGACATCGACGAAGCGCTGTTCCTGGCCGACCGCATCCTGGTCATGAGCCCGCGTCCGGGGCGCTTCATCGAAGACCTGCGCCTGGACTTCGCGCGGCCCCGGCACGCCTCGCTGCTGACCAGTCCCGAGTTCGTGCGCCTCAAGCGCCACTGCCTGGACCTGCTACGCCACGAAGAGGGCCGCGAACTGCCCCGCCTGACACCGCTCGGCTTGCCGACGGATGACTTCCCTCCCTTGCGAATCGCCCTATGACCGACCTCTACAGCGACAACCCCGAGATCCTCGACCTGCAACCCCGCCTGGCAGACGCCGACGCGGCGGTGCGGCGCATCGCCTTGATCGCCCTGGCGGACCTGGAAGACCCCGACGCCTTGCCCTGGCTGACCCAGGCGCTGCAGGCCGACCCGGACAGCGACGTGCGCGCCGAAGCCGCGCGCCTGCTGGAAGGCTGGGAAGAACCCGAGGTGGTGGCCGCCCTGTGCGCCGCCCTGGCCGATGCCGATGACGGCGTGCGTGCCGCCGCGGCGCAGAGCCTCAGCGAGCTGAAGAGCAGCGAAGCGGGGCGAGTGATCCTGCCCTGGGCCCGGCATGCCGACGCCTTCGTCCGGGCCAGTGCCTTGCGAGCTCTGCGCGAGCTGCGGCTGGCCGAAGCCGCGCCGCTGGCCCGCGAGGCATTGCACGACCCGGACGCCTTCGTGCGCCGCGAGGCCGTGGGCATTCTCGGCTGGCTCAAGCAGCTCGATGCCTTACCGGAACTGGCGCAACTGGCCAGCGACGACAGCGACACCGAGGTGCGTCGCGCCGCCACCGGTGCCCTGGGCCTGGCACGCGATCCGCTGGTGCTGCCGGCCTTGCAGGCCGCGCTGCTGGACCGCGAATGGCAGGTGCGCGAAGAAGCCGCCACCACCCTGGGCAAGGTCGGCCTCGACGACGCCGGCCCGGCCCTGGTCCAGGCCCTGGGCGACGATTACTGGCAGGTACGCCTGCGCGCCGCCCGGGCCCTGGGCAAGCTGCGCTTTGCCGGCGGCTTGGCGGCGCTGATCGAGCTGCTGGGCCACAGCATCAGCAACCTGCGCAAGGAAGCCGCCCTGGCCCTGGGCGAACTGGCCGACCCGGCGGCGCTCGGTGCGTTACAGGCGGCCGAACAGGACGCCGACCCGGAAGTGCGCAAGGCGGTGCGCATCGCCCTTGGGCAATTGCGCGATGGTGCTGCGTGAATGCGCCGGTCGCAGTGCGCAGTGCGGCGGGGCAGTTGTCCCTGGAGTGGGCCGACGGCCGCACCCAGCACATCAGCCACCCGCGGCTGCGGGCGGCCTGCCCCTGTTCGCAGTGCCGCGCTGCCCGCCAGCAGGGGCGCGTCGATGCTGCCCCGGCCGGGGTGCGCCTGCTGGCGATCAACCCCCAGGGCTATGGCGTGCAACTGGTGTTCGACGACGGCCACGAGCGCGGTATCTACCCGTGGCAGTACCTCAGCGGCCTGTCGGCCTGAACGACCCGGGCCAGATGAGGGCAGGGCGGTCAGGCCGCCTGGGTGCTCTCCTACTGCTGGTCCAGTTCCACCAGCAGCTCGATCATCACCTGGGCGGCCAGTGACAGCCGGTAGCCGGTACGGGTGGCGATGCCACAGCGAATCTGCAGGTGGTCCAGGTTGCGCAGGTGCAACTGCACCACCTCGCCCGAGCGCAACGCGCGCTCCAGAGCCTGGGGCGTGGCGAGGCCGATGCTGTCGCTGTGCCGCACCAGGTGCTCGATCACCTGGAACTGCTCGCATTCCACCTGCCAGTCGAACTGGGTCTTGCCGCTGAGGTTGGCCAGCACCTTGCGCATGCCAGGCGCGATGCGTGCCGCCGCCAGTGGGTAGTGGAACAGGTCGTTGGTCGACAGGCTGTCTTTCTCCAGCAGCGGGTGGCCCGCGCGGCAGAAGAACAGCGCGGTGTGCGGCGCCAGTGGGCGGATGCGCACCGTGGGGTCCGCTTCGAGCGACTGGGTATCGCCCACGAAGAATTCGATGTCGTCACGGCTCAGGCTGCGGCTGAGCGTCTCGCCGTTGTCCACGTCGATCCGCGTGCGCATGCGCGGGTACTGCCGGGTGAAGCGCAACTGCGCGTCCGGCACCAGCCTGGCGGCCGCCACCGGGTCGCTGCCGAACGCCAGGTAACCGGCATCCAGCTTGGTCATCTGGTTGATTTCCTGGGCCAGGTTACTGGCGCCGCGCACCAGCGCCAGGGCGTGCTGCATCACCACCCGGCCTTCCGGCGTGGGGCGCAGGTCCTTGCTGCCGCGGTCGACCAGCTGGCAGCCCAGCTCCTGCTCCAGCCCCTGGATGCTGCGGCTGAAGGCGGGCTGCGTAATGCCCATGGCATCCGCCGCCTTGACGAAGCTGCGGTGCTCGGTCAGGGCCAGAAAATAACGAAGTTGACGCAGATCCATGGTGCATTCCCAGCGATGGCCCGTGCTGAAAGGGGTTGTTCGGGCCCAGGAGGCTGGTTTTAGAACGTGGCGTATATTCCGTCAATATTGAACGTTCTTACTTTTTATACCTGATTCGAATATGGATAGTTCGATACCGCCCGCGCCATGCCTTTTCCGCATTTTTTCCATGCTGGCAAGGTATTCGATTTTATAAGTCGTTATTAATCAATTTGTTAGATATATATATTCTTTAAAGTAATTAATATCTTATTAAAAATTACTTTATGGGATAAGCGGCTGACTTAATCATCGGGGCACATCAAAACCGCTCTACCACAGGGATTGGCGACGTTCATCCCGGAGCGCAATCAACAACCAGGAGTCTTGCTGATGGGCAATGTCCTTAAAGCCGACAACCTCGCCGACGTGCTCTGGCGTGACACACGCAAACCGGGTGAGCTCCGCGACTTGGGCATCAGCGTGCGTCAGGCCCTCGGGGTGCAACGCCTGGCCCCGGCCTCGGGCAAACCGATCCTGGGCCGCCGCGAAGCGATCCTGCTTGGCCTGTTCGCCCTGACCCTGCACGGCGCGGTGCTCTATTGGTTGAGCCAGCGTCCGGAGGCGGCCTTGCCGGAAGTCCCGGTGCAGATCCCGCCGATGACCATCGAATTCACCAGCGCCGCACCGCCCGTGGTGGAACCGCCGCCACCGGAGCCGATTCCCGAG
The DNA here is from genome assembly GCA_050282285.1 of Pseudomonas sp. Taxonomy (GTDB): domain Bacteria; phylum Pseudomonadota; class Gammaproteobacteria; order Pseudomonadales; family Pseudomonadaceae; genus Aquipseudomonas. Next base: position 106,708 of record JBLZZJ010000058.1, on the reverse strand, counting down.
CCGGAGCCAGTGATCGAGCCGCCACCGCCGGTGGTGGAAGAGCTGGCGGTCAAGCCGCCGCCAAAACCGAAGCCCAAGCCCGTGCCGCCCCGTCAGGAGGTCAAGCCTCAGCCGAAGCCGGTCGAGGCACCACCCGCGCCACCACCGGTGGCCGAGGCGCCGCCCGCACCCCCGGTGGAGATTCCGCCATCGGCCAGCGCCGGCTACCTGAAGAACCCCGCGCCGGAGTACCCCAACCTGGCCCAGCGCCGGGGCTGGGAGGGCACCGTGCTGCTGCGCATTCACGTGCTGGCCAACGGCAAGCCGAGCGATATCCAGGTCCAGCGCAGCAGTGGCCGCGAGGTGCTGGATGAGGCCGCGGTGAATGCGGTCAAGCGCTGGAGCTTCGTACCGGCCAAGCGCGGCGAGCAGACCATCGCCGGCTGGGTCTCGGTCCCCCTTGAATTCCGATTGAACTGAGGCCGGCACCGACGCCGGCCCACCCGACTTACCCGAGGAACACTCCATGAACCTGCTCGTAGATTCTCCTTTCCAATCGGTCGAACACGCGGTCATCTGGCTGCTGATCGGCTTCTCCGTGGTGACCTGGGGCCTGGCACTGGTCAAGGTCGTCCAGTTCGCCCGCCAGCGTCACCAGGACCGCAAGTTCCAGAGCGGCTTCTGGAGCGCCACCAGCCTCGACAGCGCGGCCGAGCAGAGTGTCGGCCAGAACGGCGCCGTGGCCCGTGTGGCCCAGGCTGGCTTCGCTGCCATTCAGGTGCAGGGCGGCCAGCCCACCGACCTGGCGCAATCGATCAACCACCAGGACCGCCTCGAACGCGCCCTGCGTCAGCAGATCCAGCGTGAGCGCCGCTCTCTGGAATCGGGCCTGGCGGTGGTCGCCTCGATCGGTTCCACCTCGCCCTTCATCGGCCTGTTCGGCACCGTGTGGGGCATCATGGAAGCGCTCAAGGGCATCAGCGCGGCGGGCAACGCCAGCCTGGAAACCGTGGCCGGGCCGATTGGTGCGGCGCTGGTCGCCACCGGCGTGGGCATCGCCGTCGCCGTGCCGGCGGTGCTGGTCTACAACTACTTCCTGCGTCGCCTGAAGCTCACGGCGGCCGACCTGGACGACTTCGCCCACGACTTCTACAGCCTGGCGCAGAAGAGCGCGTTCAAGGTCATCGTCAGCCCTCGTGCCAGCAAGTCCGCACCGCTGACCGGCAATGCCGGCGTCGCGAAGGAGGCTGTCTGATATGGCTTTCTCGACCCAGGACAGCGACGAAGTCCTCTCCGAAATCAACGTCACGCCGCTGGTGGACGTCATGCTGGTGCTGTTGGTGGTGTTCATCGTCACCGCGCCGCTGCTGACCAACTCCATCCCGATCAACCTGCCCAAGACCGAGGCCGTTGCCCCCGCGGATCAGAAAGACCCGCTGGTGGTCAGCATCGATGGCGAGGGCAAGCTGTTCATCAACAAGGATGAGATCCAGCCGGAGCTGCTGGAGAGCAACCTGATCCAGGCCAAGACCGATGACGCCGAACTGCGCGTGCAGCTGCAGGCCGATGACGGGGTCAACTACGGCGAAGTGGCGCGGGCCATGGCGGCCATCGAGCGCGCCGGCATCACCAAGCTGGCGGTGATCACCGCGCGATAAACCAACACGTTTTTCAGGCCGCCCCGCTTTTCAGGCAGACGGGGCGGCCTTTTTTATTTCCGCGATGGGTGCCCGTGCGGCGCGGCTCAGTGCGGGCTGGCGGCGCGCAGGGGGCGCTGACATTGGCCTGCAGGCGTGGCAGCGGCCAGGACACGGCGATGGTCATCAGCAACAGCAGTACGCCGAACAGCGGCAGGTGCGGCAGGCCGAACTGCGCGCTCAGCCACAGGCCGCCGAACCAGGCTCCGGCGGCATTGCCCAGGTTGAACGCGGCATGGCTGAGGGTGGCGGCCAGGCTGGCGGATTCGCCGGCCTGTTCCACCAGCAGCAGCTGCAGCGGTGTCGACACGGCAAAGCTGCAGATGCCCCACATCAGCAACAGCGCCAGGGTTGGCAGCGCCAGGTCGCCCCAGGCGAACAGGCCGAGCAGGGCCAGCGCGCTGCCGGCCAGAGCCAGCGGCACGGCATGGGGGATGCCCCGGTCGGCCAGCCGCCCGCCGAACAGGTTGCCCAGGGTCAGGCCGATCCCCAGCAACAGCAGCGCAGCGTTGCTCTGGTCCGGGCTGAAGCCGGTGACCTCGCGCAGCAGCGGGCTGATGTAGGTGAACACGCTGAACAGCGCCACCGACGACAGGCTGCACACCAGCAACGCATGCAACACCGGGCGACGCAGGATACCGGCCCAGCTGCCGGCCTCGCTGCGCACCGGCTTGCCGGTGGCCGGCAGCCAGCGGTACTGGGCGATGAGGGTGAACAGGCCGATCAGCGCCACCGCGAAAAAGGTCACGCGCCAACTGCTGGTCTGTCCCAGCCAGGCGCCCAGCGGCACCCCCAGCACGTTGGCGATGGTCAGGCCGCTGATCACCAAGGCCATGGCCGAGGCGCGGCGGTGGGGCGGCGCCAGGTCGCGGGCGAACAGGGTGGCGCAGCCGAAGAAGCCGGCGTGGCTGATCGCCGTGACCAGGCGTGCGGCCAGCAGCCAGTAATAGTCCGGGGCCAGGGCGCAGGCCAGGTTGCCCAGGGTGTAGGCGATCATCAGCAGGATCACCGCCTGGCGCCGGGGCGCGCGGTCGAGCAGGGGGCCGAGCAGCGGGGCGCCAATCACCACGCCGAGGGCGTAGGCGGTCACCAGCAGGCCGGCATCGGCCAGGCTCACGTTCAGGTCGGCGGCCAGTTCCGGCAGCAGGCCCATGATGATGAATTCGCTGCTGCCCACCACGAAGCCCCCCAGGGCCAGCGCCAGCAAGGGCAGGGAAAACAGGCGGTGCGTCGACATCGGGCGATTCCAGTGGGGGTGGGCGAGGGGGCGCGCAGGATAAAGCTCCGCGTCGTCGGTGGCGAGTGGGGTCAGGCGCTTTCGCGTTCGATCAGTCGGCAGTCCAGGCGATTCAGGCGTTCGGCATCGGCGCCTTGTTCCAGCACGCCCAGGCGTTGCAGCACCCGCAGCGCGGCAATCTCGCCCATTTCCAGGGCCGGCGGCTTGATGGTGGTCAGGCTGGGCATCAGCATTTCGGCGAAGGCGTAGTCGCCGAAGCCCACCACGGCGCAGTCCTCGGGCATGCGCAGGCCGGCGCGCTGGGCCGCCAGCAGGCCGCCGGCGGCCAGGTTGTCGTTGGCGAAGATGATCGCGTCCGGGCGTACCTCGCGCTTCATCAGGCTGTGCATCGCCTGCTTGCCGGCCTCGAATGGCGCACTGCCGCTGCTCGGCACGAACACCCAGGGCTCGCGACCAGCCGCGCGCAGGGTGTCGGCGTAGCCGTCGCGGCGGTCGAGGGCGCTGAGGTCGCCAGCCGCACTGTTCTGCACGAAAGCGATGCGCTGGTAGCCCTTGCCCAGCAGGTACTCGGCGGCCATCACGCCGACGTCGTAGTGCAGGAAGCCGACCTGGATCGGCGCGCGTTCAGGCTGGTAGTCCCAGATCTCCACCACCGGGATGTCCGCCTCGGCGAGCATCTTTTCCGTGCCTTCGCTGTGGAAGTGGCTGGTGACCACCAGCGCTGCTGGCGACCAGCCGAGGAAGGTGCGCACGGCGCTTTCTTCCTGCTCTTCGGAGAAGTAACTGGAGGCCAGCAGTAGCTGGTAGCCGTGGCGGGTGAGGGTGTCGCTGAAGCCTTGGATGGTGTTGGCGAAGATCGGCCCGGAGATGTTCGGGATCACCATGCCGACCATTCGCCCGCGCGCCGACGCCAGGCTGCCGGCCACCAGGTTGGGCACGTAGCCCAGGCGCGAAACGGCCGCGCCGATGCGCTCGCGCAGCTCCTCCGAGACCTGCTCGGGGTGATTGAAGAAGCGCGAGACGGTCAGCGACGAGACGCCCACTTCTTTGGCCACGTCGGTCAGCGTGATGCGCCCGGCACCCCGGCGTTTGCGCGGTGCGTCTTTGCTGCTGCTCAAGCCTTTCCCCTCGAATTGGATATATAAAAGTAATTTTTAATTATTTGACGATCTATTTCGTCCGGTTTGATACTGGCGATGTTAGCGCTGACATAGCGAGCTGTCTGCAACTTTCTGCCACTTGCACGAGCGAGATCAGACCCCCGGCAGTTCGAACATCAAGGCCTGCACCAGCAGGCGAATCCGGTCTGAATAGGGCAGTTAGAACCATGCACAACACTCACGACACCGTCGCCCCGCGCGACACCCGCCAGTGGCCCCGCAGCCCCATGGCCCTGAGCATTCTGCTGGCCGCGCTGGGGAGCGCCGTCAGCCCGCTGGCCATTGCCGCCGACGGCAGCGGTCAGCCCGAAGTGACCGCCCTGGGCGCCGTCACCGTCACCGCGACCCGCCGCGAGGCCAGCCTGCAGGACGTCCCGGTCGCCGTGTCGGTGGTCGATGGCGAGCAACTGGAACGCGACAACCGCAACAACGTATCGAGCATCGTGCAGCAGGTGCCGACCCTGAACTACCGCAGTGGCGCGTCCAACAAGGACACCTCGCTGTTCATCCGCGGCGTGGGCACCATCACCACCTCGCCTGGCATCGAGCCGACGGTGTCCACGGTGATCGACGGCGTGGTGCTCGGTCGCCCGGGCCAGTCGACCCTGGACCTGCTGGATCTGGAACGCATCGAAGTGCTGCGCGGCCCGCAAGGCACGCTGTTCGGCAAGAACGCCTCGGCCGGTGTGCTGAACATCATTTCCAAGGACATCGCCGAGGAAACCCGCGGCTATGTGGACTACTCGCACTTCGGCGGCGGCAATGAAAACCGCCTGCGCTTCGGTATCGGCGGGCGCCTGACCGACACCCTGAAAGGCTCGTTGACCACCCTGCTGGGCAAGTACGACGGCAACGTGAAGAACGAATTCAACGGTGACGACGTCAACGGCTACGACCGCAAGGGCGCGCGCGGCAAGCTGGTGTTCGAGCCCAACGACGACCTGAAAGTGACCCTGATCGGCGACTACACCCAGGGCAAGGACACCATTCCCAACGGCGTGCTGACCCGCACCAGCCCGGCGTTCGGCGCGGCCGTGGGCAACAGCTACACCCCGAGTGCGCATAACCGCAGCATCAACAGCGACATGAACACCCGGGTGGACGACCGCAACCAGGGCGCGTCCGGTCAGGTGGACTGGTCGCTGGGCGACTACACCCTGACCTCAATCACCGCCTGGCGTGGCTGGAACAACACCCAGTACCAGGACGGCGATCGCCTGGCCGCCGTCTTCCCGGGGGCGCCGCGCTCGCACGACAAGGGGCAGGTGGATTACAACCAGTACTCCCAGGAGTTTCGCCTGGCGTCGCCCAAGGGCGAGTTCAACGAGTACGTGCTCGGTGCGTTCTACATGCACGGCAAGAGCGAGGAGGCCTACCAGCGCACGGTCACGCCGGCCGGGCTGCCGACTCAGCGCGGCCGCGCCGACTACGAGGCGATCAACGACAGCGTGGCGCTGTTCGGCGAGAACACCTTCAACTTCACCGAAGATTTTCGCGGCATCCTCGGCCTGCGCTGGACCCACGACGAGCTGGAGTACGAACACCAGCGCGTGGTCACCGGCACCGCGGCCGGCATCCAGGGCAACTACGCCAGCAAGGGTTCGGTGGATGAAGACGGCTTCACCGGTCGTGCCGGCTTCCAGTACGACATCAATGACAACCTGACCAGCTACGTCACCTATTCCCGTGGCTACAAAGGCCCGGCCTACAACGTGTTCTTCAACATGCAGGCCCGTGACACCGAGCCGTTGAAGCCGGAAACCTCGAACTCCTGGGAAGTGGGTCTGAAAAGCACCGCCTTCAACAACCGCCTGACCGCCAACCTGGCGGTGTTCCACACCGAGTACGAGAACTACCAGGCCAACTTCTATGACGTGGTCGGCGGTGCGGTGGTGACCCGTCTGATCAACGCCGGCAGCGTGAAAACCGAAGGGGTGGAGCTGGATGCCGCCTTCCAGGTCACCCGCCAGTTCAAGCTCTCCGGCGCACTGGCCTACACCAAGGCCCGCGTCGATCAGTTCAGCTGCCCGGAAAACGCCGCCGCCAACTGCGACGTCAACGGCAAGCCGCTGCCCTTCAGCCCGGACTGGAAAACCTACGTCCGTGCCGACTACACCATCCCGCTGGACAACGGCCTGGATATCGAGCTCAGCACCGACTACGCCTGGCAGGACCAGGTGCAGTACAGCCTCGACCAGAACGAAAACACCGTTCAGGGCGCCTATGGCATCTGGAATGCCAGCATTGGCCTGGCCGACTACAACGAAGGCTGGCGTGTGGCACTGCTGGCCAAGAACCTCGCCGACAAGAGCTATTCCAACGGCATGGCCTACAGCGGCTTTCCGGTGCTGAACTACGCCTCGCGCTCCGTGCCGCGTGACGACGAACGCTACTTCGGCGTGCAGGTGCGCAAGGACTTCTGATCCATCCGGTTTCGCAGGGGCGCCGCCAGCGTGGCGCCCTCGCGATTCGATCATCGATACCCCTGAAAACGCTGCGTGCAAAACCCCGTGGCATTCCCCGCAGAGCGAACCCACGGCTTGTCCGTTCAACGCAGGTACAGAGTTATGAGCAAGCAACCCCGTCAACTCAGCCTCGGCGCCTTCCTCATGGCCACCGGGCACCACGTCGCCGCCTGGCGTCACCCGCAGGCGGTGGCCGATCCGCTGGATTTTGCCGCCTACAAACGCGCCGCGCGGGTCGCCGAAGCCGCGCGTTTCGACGCATTGTTCGTGGCCGACAGCGTGGCCGCGCAGCACGATGAAATCGCCAGCCACTCCGCGCGCTCGGTGTACTTCGAACCGCTCACGCTGCTCTCGGCGCTGGCCGCGGTAACCGAGCGCATCGGCCTGATCGCCACCGCCACCACCAGCTACAACGAGCCCTACCACGTGGCGCGCAAGTTCGCCTCGCTCGACCACCTCTCCGGCGGCCGCGCGGGATGGAACCTGGTGACCTCCGACGCCGCCGCCGAGGCGCAGAACTTCGGCCGCAGCGCGCACATCGGGCATGCCGAGCGCTACGCCCGGGCCCGGGAGTTCCAGCAGGTGGTGCAGGGCCTGTGGGACAGCTGGGCCGATGACGCCTTCTTGCGGGACCAGGCCAGCGGCCGCTTCTTCCGCCCGGACGGCGTGCGCACCCTCGACCACCACGGCGAGCACTTCAACGTGAAGGGTCCGCTCAACGTCGCCCGCTCGCCCCAGGGGCGTCCGGTGCTGGTGCAGGCCGGCTCTTCGGAAACCGGCCGCGAACTGGCGGCGCAGACCGCCGAGGTGGTGTTTACCGCGCAGACCTCCCTGGCCAAGGCCCAGGCCTTCTATGCCGATCTCAAAGGCCGTCTGGCCGGCTACGGGCGCACGGAAGACGACCTGAAAATCATGCCCGGTGTGTTCGTTGTGGTCGGTGCCAGCGAGGCCGAGGCGCGGGACAAATTCGAGCAGTTCCAGCAACTGGTGGAGCCCGAGGTCGGGGTCTCGCTGCTCGGGCGCATGCTCGGCAACTTCGACCTGTCCGGCTACCCGCTGGACGGCCCGTTGCCGGAGCTGCCGCTGACCCAGGACGGCCAGCAGAGCCGGCAGAAACTGCTCACCGAAATTGCCGGCCAGGAGAACCTGACCCTGGCCCAGCTCGGTCGGCGTATCGCCGGCGGGCGCGGGCACCACACCCTGGTCGGCACCCCGACGCAGATCGCCGACGAGCTGCAGGCCTGGTTCGAAGGGCGCGCGGCGGACGGCTTCAACGTGCTGGTGCCGCACCTGCCGGCCGGGCTGGAAGACTTCGCCCAGCAGGTGGTGCCGGAGTTGCAACGGCGCGGCCTGTTCCGCACCGAGTACGCCGGCAGCACCCTGCGCGAGCACCTCGGCCTGGCTCGCCCTGCCAACCCGTTCTTTGCCGAGGGCGCGTCATGAAGCGCCTGGCAGGCTGGCTGATCCTGCTGTTGAGCGTTCCCGTCAGCGCCGCCGCACTAGCCGCCGCCGCACCGTCCGGGGACACCCGGCCTGATGCGCCGGAACTGGCAAACCGTGGGGCGCAGGCGGTGGGCGTGCGCACCCTGGACGTGGTCAATCGCGACCAGCTCGATGTACTGGCAATCGACGCGGCGCACCCGGCGCCGCGCTACGACCGTGCGCTGCGCCTGGAAGTCTGGTACCCGACGCGCCTGGCGGCCGGTCAGCAGGAATTCACCACCTACACCGACGTGCTCGGCGCCGGGGCCAACGACCCGCAGCGGCCGAACACGCCGTTCGAGTTTGCCGGCCGGGCGCTGCGCGATGCCGAACCGCAGGCCGGGCGTCACCCGCTGGTGATCCTGTCCCATGGCTACCCGGGTTCGCGCCTGCAGATGAGCTACCTCACCGAACACCTGGCGTCCCATGGCTACCTGGTGGTGGCCATCGACCACCGCGAATCGACCCGCGCCGACAAGGCCGGCTTCGCCAGCACGCTGCTCAACCGCGCCCTGGACGACCTGTTCGTACTGCAACGCCTCGCCGAGCTGGGCGAGGCGGGCAGTGGCAGCTTCCTGGCCGGCCACGTGGATGCCGAGCGCACCGCGCTGATCGGCTATTCCATGGGCGGTTACGGCGCGCTGAACGCCGCCGGCGTGGGTGCCAGCGCGGTGGCCGGAAAGCTGGTGCCGGGCGATGCGCTACGTGCGCGCCAGGCCGGCGATCCGCGCTTCGTCGCCAGCCAGGATCTACGGATCAAGGCGTTGGTGCTGTTTGCCCCCTGGGGCGGCCAGCAGGGCATTCTCGACGGGGCCGGCTTGGCCGCACTCAAGGTGCCGAGCCTGTTCGTCGCCGGCGACCAGGACGACGTGTCCGGCTACGCCGACGGCGTGCGACGCCTGTTCGAGGGCGCGGTGAACGCCGAACGCTACCTGCTGGTCTACCAGAACGCGCGGCACAACGTGGCGCCGAACCCGCCGCCAGCCGCTGCCCGCAGCCATCCGGACGACTTCGCCGCCTACGCCGAGCCGGTATGGGACAGCCGGCGGCTCAACGACATCAACCGGCATTTCGTGCTGGCCTTTCTCGACCAGCAGCTCAAGGGGCTCGACCGTCGCGCCTACCTGACGCTGACCCCGCGTGCCGCCGACGGCCGCTGGGCGCTGGACGGGCAGAACCAGCCGCTACCCGGGCACAGCCACTGGCACGGTTTCCCGCGCCGTGCCGCGCTGGGCCTGGAATTCCACCATCTGCCCGCCGGGCAAACGGCTCCCGCTCCCTGACCACGAGGCCCCTATGACCTACATTGCCGCCCCCAACCGCTACGAGCGCATACCCTACCGACGTGTCGGCCGCAGCGGCCTGCTGCTGCCGGCCCTGTCGCTGGGGCTGTGGCACAACTTCGGCGACGCCACGCCGATCGCCACCCAGCGCGCGCTGCTGCGCACCGCCTTCGACCTGGGCATCACCCACTTCGACCTGGCCAACAACTACGGCCCGCCCTACGGCAGTGCCGAAAGCAACTTCGGCCGCCTGCTCAAGGAGGATTTCCGCCAGCACCGCGACGAGCTGATCATCTCCACCAAGGCCGGCTGGGACATGTGGCCCGGGCCGTACGGGCAGGGCGGCAGCTCGCGCAAATACCTGATCTCCAGCCTCGACCAGAGCCTGTCGCGCCTGGGCCTGGACTACGTGGACATCTTCTATTCGCACCGCTTCGACGCCGACACGCCACTGGAAGAAACCGCCATCGCCCTGGCCGACATCGTGCGTCAGGGCAAGGCGCTGTACGTGGGCATTTCCTCCTACTCGGCGGGCAAGACCCGGGAGATCGCCGCGCTGCTGACCGAGCTCAAGGTGCCGCTGCTGATTCACCAGCCGGCCTACAACCTGTTCAACCGCTGGATCGAGAAGGACCTGCTCGACACCACCGATGAACTGGGCGCCGGGGTCATCGTGTTCACCGCCCTGGCCCAAGGCCTGCTCAGCGACAAGTACCTCAACGGCATCCCGCAGGACGCCCGGGTCAACCGTCCCGGTGGCGCCTCGCTACGTCCCGAACACCTGTCCGACGCCAATATCGAGCGCGCCCGCGCCCTCAACGAGATTGCCCAGCGCCGTGGCCAGAGTCTGGCGCAGCTGGCCCTGGCCTGGACCCTGCGTGATCCGCGCGTGACCTCGGCGCTGATCGGCGCCAGCCGCCCCGAGCAGATCGTCGAGAACGTCGCCGCCCTGGACAACCTGAGCTTCAGCGCCGAGGAACTGGCCGAGATCGACCGCCACGCCGTCGAAGGTGGCATCAACCTCTGGGAAAAACCCTCCACCGACTGGCAGGACTGACATGAAACTGATTCGTTTGGGCGCCGCGCTGCTGGCGTCGCTGAGCCTGGCCAGCAGCGTGCTGGCGGCCGATCCGGACACACTGCGCATCGGCTACCAGAAGGGCTCCATCAGCCTGGTGCTGGCCAAGCAGCACGGCCTGCTGGAGCAGCGCTTCCCCAACACGCAGATCAACTGGATCGAATTCCCTGCCGGCCCGCAGATGCTCGAAGCGCTGAACATCGGCAGCCTGGACGTGGGTTCCACTGGTGACATCCCGCCACTGTTCGCCCAGGCGGCGGGGGCCGACCTGCTGTACATCGGTGCCGAGCCGCCCAAGCCCCAGGCCGAAGTGATCCTGGTGCCCAAGGACAGCCCGATCCATGAGGTCGCCCAGCTGAAAGGCAAGAAAGTGGCGTTCCAGAAGGGCTCCAGCGCGCACAACCTGCTGTTGCGTGCGTTGCAACACGCCGGGCTGAAATTCACCGATATCCAGCCCATCTACCTGCCGCCCGCCGATGCCCGCGCCGCGTTCGAGCGCGGCAGCGTGGACGCCTGGGCGATCTGGGACCCGTTCTATTCGGCCATCGACCTGGAGGGCAGGGCGCGGCTGCTGGCCAATGGCGAGGGGCTGGGCCTGAGCGGACCGTTCTACCTGGCCACGCGGCCCTATGCCGACGCCCACCCGCAGTTCGTCCTGCAACTGCTGGAGGAGCTGAGCGCGGCGGAAGCCCTGACCCGCAGCGACGAGGCCGGCAGCATCCGCCTGCTGGCGCAGTTCATGGGCCTGTCGGAGGCGGTGATCGAACGCAGCTTCCAGCACCGCCCGGCCTCGCCGATCCTGCCGGTGACGGCGCAGATCGCCACGGCGCAACAGCGCACCGCCGACCTGTTCCTGGAGAACCGTCTGCTGCCCAAGACCGTGGACGTTCAGTCGGCGGTCTGGCAGCGCCCGGCGACGGACTGACTGCTCCCATCCTTTCCGCCGCGCTTCACCCACGGGCCGCTCACACGAGCGGCCCGTTGCGTTTCAGTGCCCGCTGTCATGCGCCCTTATGTTGAAAATTATCTATCTATATCAATCGGTTATAGCGATCCGAAACGCGCGTTCGCGCTGTTGGTGATCGAACAGCGGTTCAGCAGATTGCGCCGCGCAACGGGCTGCGAACTGTTGCGGGTGCGTGCTAAGCCGTTCTTTCCCGGCAGGTTTTTCACGTGGCATGGAGGCTGCTATCGCTGCTCTGGCATCGATAAGACAGGCCTTGCGACCTGCATCAACCAAAGGGGAGAGAACACGTGAAACGTCATACCGGGGGAACCGTTCGAACCGTGCCACCAGGGCGCGGCACATCCATGGCCTGGGCACTGGGCACCACACTGCTGTGCCTGGGCGGCGCCGTGCAGGCGGCCGAAGCCGACGACGCGCGGCTGTCCACGGTGGTGGTCGAGGGCAGCAAGTCCACGGGCGCGCAGAAGGCCAAGGTCGAACTGGAGAAGGTCGCGGGGGCGGCCCGGGTGATCGACAACCGCGAGGTCGAGCGGGGGCGGGCGCAGTCCGCCGAAGACGTGCTGGCGCTGCAGCCCGGGGTTTTCGCCCAGGCCACCAGCGGCACCGGCGCCAACAAGATTTCCATCCGCGGTTCGGGGTTGAACACCTTCTACCAGGGCTACGTCATGGGCATCAAATTCCTCTACGACGGCCTGCCTATCACCGGCCCCGGCGGCACCCAGGAAGACATGCTGAACATGGCCGCGGTCGACCACACCGAGGTGCTGTACGGCGCCAACGCCTTCGCCCACACCGCCCTGTCGCTGGGCGGCGCGATCAACTTCATCACCCACAGTGGCCGCACTTCGCCGGGCGCCTACGTGCGTTTCGACGTCGGCTCGTTCGGCTACCGCAAGCAGCAGTTCAGCTACGGCGGCGTGTCGGGCGACAGCGACTACTACGTCTCGGTGCTGCACAACGAACGCGATGGCTTCCAGGACGACACGCCCAACCGTGGCAAGGACCTCATCGCCAACTTCGGACACGTGTTCAACGAGAAACTGGATACCCGGCTGATCGTGCGTTACCGCGAGGAAAAGCTGCTCAACGGCAGCACCCTGAGCAAGCAGCAGATCGAGGACGACCCGACCCAGAACCGCCTGCTGTCCGACCGGCGCAAGGACGGCAGCACCCTGGTCAGCAGCAAGACCACCTACCGCTTCGACGACGATTCGCGCCTGGAAATCGGGCTGGGCTACAACGACTACCCGCTGCTCAACGGCTGGCGCCATGCGGCCACCGCCCAGGACTGGAACTCCACCGACATCAACACCGTGCTGCGCTACCTGCGCACCGATGACCGGCTGTTCGGCCTGCCTACCGACACCACCCTGACCTTCAGCGACAACCGCCTGGTCGACGGTGACGTCACCGGCTACCGCCGCAGCGACTGGCAGAAGGTGCGTTACACCGACTACAGCGGCTCGCGCGACACCGTGTTCGCCCTGGGCAACGAGCTGCACCTGAGCGACGACTACACCCTGTCCACCGGGTTGTCGCTGATCAACGTCGACCGCAGTGCGCGCATCAAGTATTCGAACACGCCGAACACCAGCAGCTTCCCGGACAACGTCAGCTACAACGAATGGCACGTCGCGCCGCGCATCGGCCTGACCTACCAGCTCAACCCGGACGTGCAGCTGTTCGGTAACGTCAGCCGCTCCATCGACCCGCCCGTCACCTGGCAGCACGGCAGCACCGCCAACGCCTACCTGCGCCCGCTCGACCCGCAGAAGGGCACCACCGTGGAGTTCGGCGTGCGCGGCTCGGCCGGGATCTTCGACGGCAGCCTGTCGATCTACCGCTCCTGGATCACCGACGAACTGCTGACCGTGGTCATCACCCCGGCCACGCCCACCGCCGATGCGGTAACCGCCAACGCCAATGCCAGCGACACCATCCACCAGGGCATCGAGGCCGGGCTGGACACACGCCTGTGGGAAAACGCCCGGGGCGACCAGGTGGTCTTGCGCCAGGCCTACACCTTCAACGATTTCTACTACCGCAACGACGACGCCTTCGGCAGCAACGAACTGCCCAGCCTGCCGCGCCACTACTACCAGGCCGAGCTGCAGTACCGGCATGCCCAGGGTTTCTACGCCGGGGTCAACGTGCGTTCGTCCTCGGGCTATTACGTGGATTACGCCAACAGCCTCAAGGCACCGTCCTACACGCTGTGGGGCGCCAAGGTCGGCTACGACGATCCGGGCGATCGCTGGAGCGTCTACCTGGACGCACGCAACCTCACCGACGAGCACTACGTGACAGCCTCCAATACCGCCTACGACCTGCGCGGCGTGGATTCGCCGAACTTCTTCCCCGGTGATGGCTTCGGCGTGTACGCCGGGGTGTCCTACCGCTTCCAATAAACCGTCGCGGCGCCCCGCGTGGGCGCCAGGGCTGGAGACTTCCCATGCTTGATTCCCTCGTTGCGCTAAGACGCCTGACCGTTCTGGCAGCGCTGCTGGTGCTGGCCGCCTGTGGTGAAAGCGCCTCCGAAACGGAGAGCGACCCGGTGGCACAGAACGATTTCATCTACCCCGCCAGCGACTACTTCAAGCAGGCCCCCGGCAAATCCGGCGGCACGCTGAAGGTGTCGGTGGCACTGGACACCGGCTCCCTCGACCTGCACGCCATTTCCCACACCAACGCCCAGTGGCTGGGCCGACTGATCTACGACAACCTGGTGTACCTGGACGACCAGGGCCAGGTGACCCCGTGGCTGGCGCGCAGCTGGGAGGTGTCCGAAGACGGCACCGTCTACACCTTCCACCTGCGCGACGACGTGACCTTCAGCGACGGTGCCCGATTCAACGCCGAGGCGGTGCGCATCAACCTCGAACACATGCGCGACCCGGCCACCAAGTCGCCGTTGGCGGCGGCCTACATCGCCCCGTACATCGACGGCGAGGTCGTCGACGAGTACACCTTCCGCGCCACCCTGCGCGAGCCGTACGCGCCGTTCCTCAACGTGCTGGCCCAGTCCTGGCTGTCCATGCAGTCGCCCAAGGCCATCCAGGAAAACCCCAAGGCCCTGGCCGAGGCGCCGGTGGGCTCGGGGCCGTTCGTGGTCGAGCGCTACACCCGGCAGCAGGGCATCCGCCTGGTGCGCCGCGAGGGCTACCACTGGGCGGCGGACTTCCTGCGGCACGAGGGGCCGGCCTACCTGGAGCGCATCGACATCGACTTCGTGCCCGAGCCGCTGATCCGCTACACCTCGCTGTCGGCGGGGCAGTACGACTTCACCACCGACGCCCCGGCGCAGAATGCCGCGGCCATTCGGGTCGACGGCCGCCTGGCGTTCGACAGCCGCATCCGCCAGGGCAACCCCAACCGCGGCATCACCTTCAACACCGAAAAATTCCCCTTCGACGACGTGCGCATACGCCGTGCCTTTGCCCTGGCCGTGGACCGCGAGGGCATCGTGCGCATCAGCGGCTTCGGCGAGTACAAGCCCAAGAGCGACTTCCTCGCGGCCAACACCCGTTACTACGACCCGGCGTTCCAGAACGCTCTGGGCTTCGACCCCGAGGCAGCCAACCGCCTGCTGGACGAAGCCGGTTGGCAGGTGCGGGATGCCCAGGGCTACCGGGTCAAGGACGGCCAGCGCCTGGGCGCCGAGGTGCTGCTGGCGGAGGGCCTGGCGTCTGTCACCGATGCGGTGGCGATCCAGGCGGACGTGAAGCGGGTCGGCTTCGAGCTGCGCATCGCCCAGTTGCCGCCGCTGCACATCCTCGACCGGCGTGCGAGCAACGACTACCAGGCCACCGGCTCCGGGGTCTGGCACACCAACACGCCGGACGGTCTGTACATCCTCTACCACAGCAACGAGATCATCTCGTCGCGGCGCATCGGCCAGAACACCGCGCGGCTGCGCGATGCCTTGCTGGATGATGTCCTGACTCGTGGCCGACAGTCCCGTGACGATGCCCTGAGCCGGCAGCTCTACAGCCAGGCCCAGCAGCGCCTCACCGAGCTGGTGCCGGCGGTGCCGCTGTACGAGAACTACAGCCTCACCGCCCACGGCGCCCAGGTGCGCGGGGTGGTCTACGACACCTCGCACAATACTCCGGTGTTCACCAGCATCTGGCTGGACGACAGCGCCCGCTGAGGGCTTCCACCCGCCGCCGGGACGTCGCGTTAGCGACGTCCCGTTCCTGCCTCTCGCCCCACGTGCATGGGGCCGATTTCGCACCTGACCGAGCGGACGAAAAAATGGCCATGGGCAGGCGCCTGTGTTCGCCAACTTCCCGCCTGCTGCCGGGCTAATTACCTGGCGTTCCAACGCTATAACCGAAACGCTGTTGGTGGCGAAACAGTGAATCAACAGAATGCCATCGACACCGTGCTTAAGAATGTTGTCTAGTTTGTTCAAGCTATTGTTTTTAAACGAATTAATAAGTTGGAACGGCACTTGCTAAATAGCCAGTAGAGCCTTCAGAACGATAACAAAGCGCTCAATTAAAAAACTGCCTGCATATTTAGGAGTGGTGTCGTGAGCTGGTTATCTTTTGAAGGGGAGCGTGGGGTATTCGCCGGTGGCATCAAGCCACTGTGGACCGCCGTGAGCGTGGGGACGCTGGTGATGTGCGCAGGCAGTTTTGCCGTCGCCGCCGAAGCGCCGGTCGCCGAGACCAAACTGGGCACGGTGGTGGTCCAGGGTGCGAAGAAAACCGAGGCGAAGAAAGCCGAAGAGCGGCTGGAAGAAGTGCCCGGCAGCGTCAGCGTGGTGGATAACGCCGAAGTGGAGAAGGGCCGTGCGGCCACCCTGGAAGACGTGCTGGCGTTCCAGCCCGGGGTCATCGCCCAGTCCGCCGGCGGCAACGATGCAATCAAGATTTCCATCCGTGGTTCGGGCGCCAACGCCTCGCCCGGTTACTTCCGTGAAGGGGTCAAGTTCCTCTTCGACGGCCTGGCCCTCACCGGCCCGGGCGGCACGCCGTACGAGCTGCTGGAAACCTCCGGGGTGAGCTACACCGAGGTGCTGCGCGGCGCCAACGCCTTCGACTACACCGCGCTGTCGCTGGGTGGTGCGATCAACATGATCACCCACACCGGCTACACCTCGCCGGGCAACTACGCGCGCTTCGAGGCGGGCAGCTTCGGCTGGCGCAAGCAGCAACTGAGCACCGGCGGCGTGGAAGGCAATGCCGATTACTACGTCAGCCTGCACAACTCCGAGCGTGACGGTTACCAGGACTACACCTTCACCAAGGCCAAGGGCGTGGTGTCCAACTTCGGCTACCGCTTCAGCCCCAAGCTGGATACGCGGCTGATCATTCGCTACCGCGAGCAGTACCACGAGAACTCCGGCACCCTGACCCGGGCCCAGCTGGAAAGCGATTCGTCGCAGCCCAACCTGACCACCGTGGCCCAGCGTGGCGACTCGACCAAGAACGGCTCGATCTGGGTCGGCAGCAAGACCACCTACAGCTTCGACGATGACTCGAAGATCGAGCTGGGGCTGGTCTACCACAACTACCGGCAGATCCTCGGCGAGAAGAGCCCGGTCATTCCCAACCACTGGCAATGGCGCGACCTCAACACCTCGCTGCGCTACCTGCGCACCGACGAGATCTTCGGTCGCCAGAGCAACACCACCATCGCCTTCAGCAACACCCTGCATGACCGCGCTGAAGTCAGCACCTACAACGGCATCACCCGGCAGCTGGTGAAGGACACCAACTACAGCGGCTCCTTCGACACCGTGTTCTCGGTCGGCAACGACCTGGAACTGACCGACCGCCTGTGGCTGTCCAGCGGCCTGTCGCTGGTCAATATCGTGCGCGACGTGGACGTGAAGTTCTCCGACCGGGCCAATACCACGCCGTTCCCGGACGACTACAAGTACGACAACTGGAGCCTCGCGCCGCGTATCGGCCTGCGCTACTACCTGACTCCGGACGTCCAGCTGTTCACCAACGTCAGCCGCTCCATCGATCCGCCGAGCGCCTGGTCGATCTCGCCGTCCGGCCCGACCAACAACTACACCATGCCGCTGGTGGAGCAGAAGGCCAACACCTTCGAAGTCGGTATCCGAGGTTCCCAGGGCATCGTCTCCGGCAGCCTGGCGCTGTACCGCTCGTGGATCCACAACGAGCTGCTCAACGTCGAAGTGGTACCCGCCAGCGGCCTGACCCCGGCGCTGACCCGTACCTCCAACGCCACCCCGACCATCCACCAGGGTGTCGAGGCCGGCCTGGACATCGACCTGTGGCAGGGCGTGCGCGGCGACAACCTGCTGCTGCGCCAGTCCTACACCCTCAACGACTTCTATTACCGCAACGACGACGAGTTCGACGCCAACGAACTGCCCGGCCTGCCGCGGCACATCTACCAGGCCGAGCTGAAGTACCAGCATCCGACAGGCTTCTACGCCGGGATCGATGTGCGCTCGGCGTCGAGCACTGCGGTGGACTACGCCAACAGCTTCTATGCCCCGTCCTACGTGGTGTGGGGCGCCAAGTTCGGCTACGAGGAGCCGGGCCAGCGCTGGCAGGTGTTCCTGGACCTGCGAAACCTCACCGACGAGGACTACGCCACCGCCATCAGCCCGATCTACAACGCCCGTGGCAACGATGCGGCAGCGCTCTACGTGGGGGATGGCTTCGGCGCCTTCACCGGCGTGTCCTTCCGCTTCTGATCCAGCGGCGGCGGGGCGGGCGCCCCGTCGCCGTTCACCGGTACTTAGGAAATCGCGTCATGCAACGAATCGAAAGCAGCCTCAGGCAGGGCAAGGCAAGCGGCACCGGTCGCTGGCTGGCGGCCGTGCTCGGCGCCCTGTTTCTTCTCAGCGGCTGCTCGCCGGCCGATGAACCCAGTGCCGAAGCCCCCGTCAGTGGGCAGGTGGTCGACGGCCTGCTCAGCTACCCGGCCAGCGACTACCACGAACAGGCTCCGGGCACGCCCGGCGGCACCCTGCGCGCCTCGGTGGCGCTGGATACCAGCACCTTCGACGTGCACTCCATCGCCCACGGCAACGTGCAATGGCTGGGGCGGATCATCTATGACGGCCTGGTCTACCAGAACGAGCAGGGCGGCATCTCGCCGTGGCTGGCCGAGTCCTGGGGCATCTCCGCGGACGGCACCGTCTACACCTTCCACCTGCGCGATGACGTGACCTTCAGCGACGGCACCAAATTCAACGCCGAAGCGGTGCGGGTCAACCTCGAACACATGCGCGACCCGGCCACCAAGTCGCCGCTGGCCGCCGCCTACATCGCGCCTTACCAGCAGGGGCGGGTGATCGACGACTACACCTTCGAGGCCACGCTGCGCGAACCGTACTCGCCGTTCCTCGACGTGCTGGCGCAGTCCTGGCTGAGCATGATCTCGCCCAGACAGATCCTCGAAGACCCGAAATCCATCGCCGAGAAACCCATCGGCTCCGGTCCCTTCGTGCTGGAAAGCTACACCCGCGAACAGGGCGCCAGCTTCGTGCGCCGCGAGGACTACAACTGGGCGCCCGCCGTGACCCGTCACCAGGGCCCGGCCTACCTGGAACGCATCGAGCTGACCTTCGTCCCCGAGTCGATGATCCGTTACAGCTCGCTGCTCTCCGGTCAGCACGATTTCACCCTCGACGCGCCGACCCAGAACGCCGCGGCGATCCGCGCCAACCCGGAGCTGGTGCTGCACAGCCGCATCCGCAAGGGCAACCCGTTCCGCAGCCTGACCTTCAACGTGGAGCGCTTCCCCTTCGATGACGTGCGCGTGCGCAAGGCCCTGACCCAGGCAATCGACCGTGAAGGCCTGGCCTGGATCATCGGCTTCGGCGAGTACCAGCCGAAGAACGATTACCTGGCGGCCAACTCGCGTTTCTACGACCCGTCGTTCAAGGACGCGCTGAAGTACGACCCCGAGGCCGCGGCCAAGCTGCTCGACGAAGCCGGCTGGGCCGAGCGCGACGCCGAGGGCTACCGGGTCAAGGAGGGCAAACGCCTGGCGGCCACCTTGCTGATGACCGAGAACCCGGCCTTCCCCAGCAGCGTGGCCGTGGCGATCCAGGCCGACGCGCGCAAGGCCGGTGCCCAGATCGAACTGGAAGTGCTGCCGGTGGCCCAGGCCACCGACCGCCGCTACGCCGGCGACTACCAGCTGATGGGCGGCGGCTACTGGCACACCAACACCCCGGACGGCCTGTTCATTCTCTACCACAGCAATTCGGTGAGCACCGACAAGCTGATCGGCCAGAACTCCTCGCGGCTGCGCGATGCCGAGTTGGACGACCTGCTGTCGCGGGCCCGCCGCAGCACCGACCCGGCGGAGCAGCAGACTCTATACAGCAACGCCCAGCGCCGGCTCACCGAGCTGGTGCCAGCGGCGCCGTCCTATGAAAGCCACCACATCGTGGCGCACCAGGCGTACGTCAAAGGGCTGATTTTCGACACCTCACACAACACCCCGTTCTTCACCAGCGTCTGGATCGACAGGGAGCGCCCATGAACATTCTGCGGCGGGTGCTTCTTCGGCTGCTTGCCGGTGTGGTGGTGCTGTGGGGCGCCGCGACGCTGACCTTCGTCGGCCTCAACGTCACCGGTGGCGATCCGGCCCTGGCGATCCTCGGCGGCCCGGAAGCCATGCCCACCGCCGAGGTGCTGGCCCAGGTGCGCCAGGAATACGGCCTCGACCAGCCGCTGATCGTGCAGTACGGCCAGTACCTCGGGCGCCTGGCCCGGGGCGACCTGGGCGAGTCGTACCGGCTGCGCATCCCGGTGACCCAGGCCATCGGCGCGCACGTCGGCGCCACCGTGCAACTGGCCCTGTGGGCGGCGCTGTTGGCGGTGGTGCTGGCCATCGTGGTCGCGGTGCTGACGGCGCGGCGCAGCCCCTGGGTCGGCTCGGTGTCGTCCGGGACCGAACTGGTGCTGTCGTCAATGCCGTCCTTCGTGCTCGGCATCCTGCTGTTGCTGGTGTTCTCCTTCCACCTGCGGCTGCTGCCGCCCACCGGCTCCAGCGGCTGGCGGACCATGGTCCTGCCGACCCTGACCCTGGCCTTGCCGCTGGCGGCGGTGCTGATCCAGGTGCTGCGCCAGGAGCTGGAAGACATCCTCGAGCAGCCGTTCATCATGATGGCCCGCGCCCGTGGCCTGTCCGAAGCCGGTGTGCGCCTCGGCCATGCCCTGCGCCATGCGCTGATCCCGCTGGTGACCCTGTCCGGTTTCATCCTCGCCAGCCTGCTCGGCGGCGCGGTGATCACCGAGACCCTGTTCTCCCGCCAGGGTGTCGGCCGGCTGATGCTCGATGCCGCCAACGGCAAGGACGTGCCCATGGTGCTGGGCATCACCTTGCTGGCGGCCCTCATTTACGTGGTGGTCAACCTCATCGTTGACCTGCTGTTGCCACTGATCGACCCCAGGGTCAACGCGCGATGAGCATGAACAGCGTGACCGCCCTGAGCCACTTGCGTGCCTTGTTTGACGAGGACAGTACCCCGTCGTCCCTGCGACTTTCCGCAATCACCAAGGATTCCGACATGATCTTCACTGAAGCCGAATCGCCGCGCGCGGCGCTCGACGACCAGCCTGCCGCGCCCCGCGACGCCGACCTGCTGGCCACCTTCCAACCGGTGTTCGACCGCATTGCCGAGGGCGCCATCGCCCGCGAGCAGAACCGCGAACTGCCCTATGACGCCGTGGCCTGGCTGCGCGAGGCGGGCTTTGCCCGGGTGCGCGTGCCGCAGCGCTACGGCGGCTTCGGCGCCAGCCTGGAGCAGCTGTTCCGCCTGATCAGCCACCTGGCCGAGGCCGACTCCAACCTGCCGCAGATCTTCCGCGCGCACTTCGGCTTCGTTGAAGGCCGCCTCAATGACGACGACGGCGAGGGCAACCGCCAGTGGTTCGAGCGCATCGTCGCCGGCGAGCTGTTCGGCGCGGCCATGGCCGAACGCACCGAAACCACCGGCAACAGCGTCAACCTGACCCAGGACGGCGAGCGCTGGCTGCTCGACGGCGAGAAGTACTACTGCACCGGCACCCTGTACGCCGACTGGATCGCCGTGTCGGCCAACCAGAACGACGAGCACGTGGCCATCGCCGTGCCCACTGACGCCCCCGGCGTCACCCGACTGGACGATTGGGACGGCTTCGGCCAGCGCCTCACCGCCAGCGGCACCACCCGCTTCGAGCGGGTGGAGATCAAGGACGAGCAGATTTTCCGCCGCTTCAAGCTGGGTGAGGGCCGTGGCGATTCCTACATCAGCGCCTTCTACCAGCAGGTGCATTTGGCCACGCTGGCCGGCATCGCCCGCGCCGTGCAGCGCGACGCCATCGCCTTCGTCCAGGGCCGCACCCGTACCTTCGGTGTGCCCGGGCAATCCAGCCCGCGCCAGGACCCGCTGGTGCAGCGTGTGGTCGGTCGCCTGTCGAGCCTGACCTTCTCCAGCGAAGCATTGGTGGAAAAGGTCTCGCGCACCCTGGACAACCTGTGGCACGCGCACCTGGCTGGCAGCGCCACGCCGGAGCAGTACGCCGAGGCCGATATCCGCACCTTCCAGGCCCAGCAGATCATCATCCAGCAGGTGCTGGAAGCCACCACGCTGCTGTTCGAAGTCGGCGGCGCGTCCGCCTCCAGCAGCGCCCGGCGCCTTGACCGCCACTGGCGCAACGCCCGCACCCTGGGCTCGCACAACCCGGCGATCCTGCGTGAAGCCTACCTGGGCGATTACTACCTCAACGGCACCGTGCCCAGTCAGGCGTGGACCGAGCGCTTTGCCGCCGCCAAGGCCAAGGAGCAGGAACAGACCGCGGTCAACGAGGGGGACCTGGCATGAGCAGCGCCAAGAAGCAGATGAGCATCGGCATGAACATTCTCGGCTTCGGCGCCCATGCCGCGGCCTGGCGCAGCGGTGAAGCGCCGCCCAACGCCTACCTGGACGTGGAGTACTACCGCAACATCGCGCGCATCTCCGAGCGCGGCACCCTCGACGCGATCTTCCTCGCCGACGGCCCGGCGCTGCAGGGCGACGTGTCCAAGAGCCCGGCCGGGCGCCTGGAACCCACGGTACTGCTCACCGCGGTGGCCCTGGCCACCCAGCACATCGGGGTGATCGCCACCGCGTCGAGCACCTACAACGACCCGTTCAACCTGGCGCGGCGCTTCGCCTCCATCGACCACATCAGTGGCGGCCGGGTGGCGTGGAACGTGGTCACCAACGCCGGCGACGCCGCCGCGCAGAACTTCGGCCTGGCCGGCGCGCCACTGCACGTCGACCGCTACGAGCGGGCCGACGAGTTCCTTGATATCGCCACCAAGCTCTGGGACAGCTGGGAAGACGACGCCATCATCGGCGACGCCGCCCGGGGGGTGTTCGCCGATCCGGCCAAGGTCCACACCCTGGATTTCGTCGGCAAGCACTTCTCGGTGAAAGGCCCGCTCAACGTGCCGCGTTCGCCCCAGGGGCGGCCGGTGCTGGTGCAGGCCGGTTCGTCCGAGGGCGGCAAGGCCCTGGGCTCGCGCTGGGCCGACGCCATCTTCACCACCCAGACCACCCTCGCAGACGGCCAGGCGTTCTACCAGGAGATGAAGGGCCGCGCCCGCGCTTGGGGCCGCAACCCGGACCACCTGAAGATCATGCCGGGGCTGTCCACGGTGATCGGCAGCACCGAGGCCGAGGCCCAGGCGCGCTTCGACAGCCTCAACGCCTACATCGGCGAAGGCGGGCTGATCAACCAGGTGGCGCAGCGCATCGGCATCCCGGTGAGCGAGCTGGACCTGGATGCCGAGCTGCCCTGGCAGCGCATCGGCCCGGTCAACGAGTTCGAGAAGGGCTCCCACGGCTTCCTCGAAGCGCAGATCAACCTGGCGCGCCGCGAGAAGCTCACCGTGCGCGAGCTGTCGCGGCGCATCCTGGTCGGGCACCGGTTGCTCGTCGGCACCCCGGAACAGGTCGCCGACACCCTGGAGCACTGGTTCCTCTCCGGCGCCGCCGATGGCTTCAACATCATGCCGGACAGCTTCCCCTCGGGGGTGGAGAGCTTTGTCGACGAGGTGGTGCCGCTGCTGCGCAAGCGCGGTGTGTTCCGCCACGAATACAGCGGCTCGACCCTGCGTGACCACCTGGGCCTGCCGTACCCGCGCAGCCAGTACGAACAGGCGCGCCGGGCCGCATCGGCCTGAGCCATTCCAACAACCTGCAGGTGCCCGCTGGCGATACAGCTGGCGGCACCTCGACCCGACCTGATCGGGCCTGCGTGAGAACAACGACATGAACTACCGCCCACTCGGCAACAGCGGCATCCAGGTCAGCGTCATCGGCCTCGGCACCATGACCTGGGGCCACCAGAACAGCGAAGCGGACGCCCACCAGCAGCTCGACTATGCGCTGTCCCAGGGCGTGAACCTGGTGGACACCGCCGAGATGTACCCCACGCCGACCCGGGGCGATACCTGGGGCAGCACCGAACGGTTCATCGGTTCCTGGCTGGCCAAGAGCAAGCGCCGCCAGGACATCGTGCTGGCCAGCAAGGCCGTGGGCCCGGCGCGTACGCCATCGCAGAACCACATCCGCGGCGGCCAATCGCACCACGACGCGAAGAACCTGCGCGCCGCCCTGCAAGGCAGCCTCGACCGCCTGCAGACCGACTACCTGGACCTGTACCAGCTGCACTGGCCGGACCGCGCCACCAACTTCTTCGGTCTGCGCGACTACCCCTGGGTGGAGGACGACGAGAGCGTGGCCATCGAGGAGACCCTCGGCGTGCTGGCCGACCTGGTCAAGGAAGGGCTGATCCGCCACATCGGCGTGTCCAACGAAACGCCCTGGGGCGTGGCGCAGTTCCTCAAGGCCTCGGAGAACCTGGGCCTGCCGCGCATCGTCAGCATCCAGAACCCCTACAGCCTGCTCAACCGCCTGTACGAAGGCGGCCTGGCCGAGTTCAGCCACCGCGAAGGCGTCGGCCTGCTGGCCTATTCGCCGATTGCCTTCGGCGTGCTCAGCGGCAAGTACCTGGACGGTGCGCAGCCGGAGGGCGCGCGCCTGTCGGCGGGCTCGGCCTACGGTCGCTTCGCCCGTTATGCCACGCCCGAGGCGGAGAGCGCGGTGCGCGCCTACGTCGAGCTGGCGCGCAGCCGTGACCTGTCGCCGGCGCAACTGGCACTGGCCTTCGTCGCCAGCCGGCCGTTCGTCACCAGCGCGCTGAGCGGCGCCACCAGCCTGGCGCAGCTGCAGGAAAACCTCGGCAGCCTCGAACTGCAACTGGACGACGAGCTGCTGACCGCGCTCAACGCCATCCACGCCCGCCTGCCCAACCCGGCGCCCTGAACCGAGCGGAGAACCCTGCCATGAGTCTTTCCACTCCCGAGGTGCTCGGCACGCCACGCAGTGCGCTGCAGCTGCGCCTGCCGGCCTGGTCGCGGCTTGCCCTGCGCCGTCCGGGGCTGCTGCTGGCCGCGCTGTTCGTCGGCCTGCTGATACTGGCCAGCATTCAGCCGAGCTGGCTGGTGCACGGCGACCCGCTGTCCGCCAGCGCCCGCGATGCGTTCCGCGCGCCCAGCGCGGCGCACTGGCTGGGCACCGATGAAAACGGCCGCGACGTGCTAGCGCGGCTGGTCCACGGCGCCCGTGCGTCGTTGCTGCTGGGCGTGGCCGCCACGGTCATCGCGCTGATCGGCGGGGTGCTGCTGGGGTTGGCCGCCGGCCTCGGTCACCGCTGGCTGGACGCGGCGATCATGCGTTTCATCGACGTGCTGCTGGCGTTCCCGGACCTGCTGCTGGCGCTGCTGATCATCACCTTCTGGGGCCAGGGCATGCTCAACGCGGTGATCGCCATCGGCATCGCCGGCATCCCGCGCTTTGCCCGCCTGGTGCGGGCCCAGGCGCTGGTGGTGCGGCGCGCGCCCTATGTGGAAGCGGCCCTGACCCTGGGCCTGCCGCGGCTGGTGGTGATCCTGCGCCACGTGCTGCCCAATGCCATCAAGCCGATCCTGATCCTCGCCACCATCAGCGTCGGCGGCAACATCGCCGCCGGTGCTTCGCTGAGCTTTCTCGGCTTCGGTGCGCCGCCACCGGCGCCGGAGTGGGGCGGCATGCTCTCGGTGGGGCGCAACTTCCTGGCCAACGCCTGGTGGCTGGTGGCTGCACCGGGCGTCGCCGTGACCCTCACGGTGGTGGCGATCACCGCCCTGGGCCGCGCACTGCTGCGCCACAGCGAGGGCAAGACGGTATGACCACACTGATCGCACCGATGCGCCCCCTGATCGAAGTCAGCGACCTGCGCGTGGGTTTCGCCGGCGCCGCGCCGGTGGTCAAGGGCGTGTCCTTTCAACTGTACCGGGGCGAGTGCCTGGCCCTGGTCGGCGAGTCCGGCTCGGGCAAGAGCGTGACCTCGCGCACCCTGGTCGGCCTGGCCGGGCAGGGCGCGCAGATCCAGGCCGGCACCCTGCGTTTCGATGAGCAGGACCTGCTGACCTGCCGCGCCAAAGACTGGCAGGGCATTCGCGGCGGGCGCATCGGCTTCGTCATGCAGGACGCCCTCGGCTCCCTCGACCCGCTGCGCCCGGTGGGCCGCGAAATCGAGGAAGCGCTGCGCCTGCACACCCAGCTGACCCGCGAAGAGCGCGAGGAGCGGGTGGTCGAGCTGCTGCGTGCGGTCGGCGTGCCGCAGCCCGAGCGCCGCGCCCGCCAGTACCCGCACCAGTTGTCCGGCGGCCTGCGCCAGCGCGCGCTGATCGCCTCGGCCATTGCATGTGAGCCGGACCTGCTTATTGCCGACGAACCCACCACCGCCCTCGACGCCACGGTGCAGGCGCAGATCATGGAACTGCTGGACAGCCTGCGTAGCCAAGACCGGGCGATGCTGGTGGTCAGCCACGACATGGCCGTGGTCTCGCGCCTGGCCGACCGCGTGGCGGTGATGCGCCACGGCGAGATCATCGAGCAGGGGCCGGTCGAGCAGGTGCTCTATGCGCCGCGCGAGGCCTACACCAAGTCCCTGCTGCGCGCGGCAGCAGCGGTGCACGTGCGCCGCGACCCGTCGCTGTCGAGCCGCACCGACGACGCCTTCGCCGACCAGCCGACGGTGATCGAAGCCCAGGCCCTGACCAAGCAATTCACCGGGCCGGACGGCGAGAGCCACACGGCGGTGACGCCGACCTCGTTCACCCTGCGTGCCGGGGAAACCCTCGGCATCGTCGGCGAGTCCGGCTCGGGCAAGACCACCCTGACGCGCATGCTGCTGGCCCTGGAAAAGCCCGACGGTGGCCAGGTGCTGCTGCGTGGCCAGGCCTGGCACGACCTGTCGGCCAGCCAGCAACGCCAGGAGCGCAAGCGCATCCAGGTGGTGTTCCAGGACCCGCTGAGTTCCTTCGACCCGCGCTACACCGTGGGCCGGGTGCTCGATGAAGCCCTGTCGGTGGCAGGCATCGCAAGGGGCGAACCGCGCCGCCAGCGCGCCGAAGAACTGCTGCGCCTGGTGCAGCTCGACCCCGCGCTGCTGACGCGGCGGCCCATCGAGCTGTCCGGCGGGCAACGCCAGCGCATCGCCATCGCCCGCGCCCTGGCCGCCGAGCCGGACGTGCTGGTGTGCGACGAGCCGGTGTCGGCGCTGGATGTCTCGGTGCAGGCGCAGATCCTCCAGCTGCTGGCCGACCTCAAGCAACGCCTGGGCCTGGCCTGTCTGTTCATTTCCCACGACCTGGGGGTGGTGCAGCAGGTCAGCGACCGGGTGCTGGTGATGAAGGACGGCGTGGTGGTGGAGAGCGGCCCGGTGCGCGAAGTCTTCGCCCGGCCCAAGCACGCCTACACGCGCACGCTGCTGGCGGCGATTCCTTTCCTGTACATCCACGAGGAGCGAGGCGTCCGTGTCGAAGCAATTGCTCATTAACCTGTTCGAGATGAACTGCGTCAGCCACATCGTCCATGGCCTGTGGGTGCACCCGGAGAACAACCGCCACCGCTTCAACGACCTGGACTACTGGACCGAGCTGGGCCAGTTGCTGGAATACGGCACCTTCGACGGAGTGTTCCTGGCTGACGTGGTGGGCACCTACGACCAATTTCGTGGCGGGCCGGAAACCGCCCTGCGCGAAGCGGTGCAGATCCCCAGCAACGACCCGCTGCTGGTGATCCCGGCGATGGCCGCGGTGACCCACCACCTGGGCTTCGGCGCGACGTTTTCCACCACTTACGAGCCGCCGTTCGCCTTCGCCCGGCGCATGAGCACCCTCGATCACCTGACCAAGGGCCGGGTGGGCTGGAACATCGTCACCTCCTACCTGCCCAACGCGGCGCGCAACTTCGGCCTCGACGGCGAGGTGCCCCACGACCACCGCTACGAGATCGCCGACGAGTACCTCGACGTGCTCTACAAACTCTGGGAAGGCTCCTGGGCCGACGATGCGGTGGTGCTGGACCGCGCCAACCGGGTCTATACCGACCCGAGCAAGGTGCATTACATCAACCACGTCGGCGAGCACTTCAAGGTCGCCGGGCCGCATCTCTGCCAGCCGTCGCCGCAACGTACCCCGGTGCTGTTCCAGGCCACCGGCTCGCCGGCCGGCATGGCCTTCGCCGGGCGTCACGCCGAGGTGGTATTCACCGGCGGCGCGACCCCGGCTGAGGTGCGCGGCAACATCGAACGCATGCGCGAGCAGGCCCGCCTGCAGGGGCGCGACCCGGCAGGGCTGAAGTTCATCGTGCAGGCCGGGGTGATCGTTGGGCGCACCGAGGTAGAGGTCCACGACAAACTGCAGACCTACCGCCGCCTGCACAGCATCGAGGGCTCCCTGGCGCACATGCAGGCGCCGTTCGACCTCACCGCCTACCCGCCGCAAGCGCGCCTGGCCGATGTGCTGCCCGAGAACAGCGAGGCCTGGGGCCTGCTGCGCCGGGCCAGCCCGGATGCCACGGTGGCCGAGGCGCTGTCGCGGATCAACGGTTTCAGCGAAGGGCGCTTCTTCGTCGCCGGCACGCCCAAGGTGGTGGCCGACGAGATCGAGAAGTGGCTCGACGAGGACGGCATCGACGGCATCAACCTGCGCCAGTTCCTCTCGTTCGAAACAGCGCGGGATTTCATCGACCTGGTGGTGCCGGAGCTGCGCCGCCGGGGGCGCTTCCGCGAGCGCTACACGCCGGGCGAAACCCTGCGCGAGCGGCTGTTCGGTGCCGGTCGGGCACGCCTGCCGGACGACCACCACGGCGCGCGCTATCGCGACCCGGCGGCGCTCGGCCAGGCCAGCCAGCCCCTGCGTTTCCCTGCACGGCCGGTGGCGGCCGCAGGCGTTTGAACATGAGAAAGAAACTACGTCCGGGGACCCAGCGCACCATTGCTGCGCTACAGTCCCCCCGCACCGGGATTATCGACATGAGCCTGCAGGCATCCAGCATCACTTCCAAAGGGTTTCTCAGCGTGGCCGAGCTGCAACGGCGCGCCACCGCACGCCTGGCCAGCATCGGCAGCGGGGCGGCCGAACGCGAACGCCAGCGCGAGCTGCCACACCAGCCGATCCGCGAACTGGCGGCGGACCGCCTGCTGACCTGGCGCATTCCCCAGGCCTACGGTGGCAGCGGCGCCAGCGTGCGCGAGGTGATCGCCTTCGTCATCGACCTGGCCGCCGTGGACTCCAACATCGCCCAGGCCCTGCGCCCGAGCTTTTCCTTCATCGAAGGCCTGCTGGTGCGTGGCAGCGAAGAAGAGCGCGAGCGCTGGTTCCCGCGCTACCTGGCCGGCGACGTGTTCGGCAACGCCGGCTGGGAAATCGGCGGCGCCAACGGCGCGGTCAGCGCGCGCATCGTGCGTGACGGCGAGCACTTCCGCGCCACCGGCAGCAAGTACTACAGCACCGGTTCGCTGTACGCGGATTGGGTCAGCGCGGTGGCGCTGGACGACAACGAACAGCCGGTGTCCTTCATCCTGCCCCGGGGCCGCGAAGGCCTGGAACTGCTCGACGATTTCGACGCCATGGGCCAGCGCCTCACCGCCAGCGGCACCACGCACCTCAACAACGTGATCGTCCACCCGCACGAGATCCGCACGCGCCTGGGCGAGGAGGGGCAGCGCTCCATCGTCACGCCGTACCTGCAGCTGTTCCTGGCGGCGGTGGAGGCCGGCATCGCCCGCAACGCCCTGAACGATGCGGTGCAGTTCGCCCAGGAGCACGCCCGGCCGATCAAGCACAGCACGGCGACGCGCTCGGTGGACGACCCCTATGTCGAACTCTCGGTGGGCGAGATTTCCGCCCGCGCCTTCGCCGCCGAAGCGCTGGTGCTGCGCGCCGCCGACAGCATCGACGCGGCCTGGGCCGCCGGCCTGAAACCGGACGCCGTGACCCAGGCCTCGGTGGACGTGGCCCAGGCCCAGTACCTGGCCGTGGAGTCGGCGCTCAAGGCCGCCGAGCTGGTGTTCGATGTCGGCGGCGCCTCCACCACCGGCCGTGCGCACAACCTCGACCGCCACTGGCGTAACGCCCGCACCGTGGCCAACCACAACCCGCGTCACTGGAAGGCCGCAGTGGTCGGGGCCTGGCGCCTGAAGGGCACCCAGCCGCCGACCTCGGGGCTGTTTTGAGGTGAACGGAAAACTGGCATGAGCGATGTAGAGCGCTATCGATCGGTTCAGCACATCGCCAGGGCGGTGTTGTCAGCCCTTGGTCCCACCATCGGGCCAGATGACACGGAGCGAACCATCGCCGCCCGTGCAACGGACTTGCTGGCCCGTCATGGCATCAACGAGACCTGGTACCACGCGTGCCCGGCGTTCGTGCTGCTCGGCTCGCGCAGCTGTCTGTCTATTTCCGGCAGGGACTACCAGCCAGCGGATGAGCCTGTCGGTCAGCACAACGTGGTGACGGTCGACCTGAGCCCAATGCGTGATGGAATCTGGGGCGACTGCGCGCGGTCGTTCTGCATTGAGCAGGGACGGTATGCCTCGACGCCGGTGACACCTGCCTTCGTTCGGGGGCTCGACGCCGAGCGCTACCTGCACGGCCAGATGGTTGCGTTCGTTCGTCCGCATACCACGTTCGACGCTTTGTTCACGTTCGCTAATGATCGAATTCACGGGCTAGGGCTCGAGAACCTGGATTTCATGGGGAACGTGGGCCATAGCATTGAGTTGGAGGGCGGCACGCGCAGCTACATCGTGTCTGGTAACCATGAGGTATTGGCGGATGCACGATTCTTTACCTTCGAGCCGCATGTGCGTGCCGTTGGCTCTGCATGGGGGTTCAAGCATGAAAACATCTACTACTTCGATGCCGATGGCCGTTGCCAGATACTCTAGTGAGGGACTTTGGGGGTGCTGTGGCGTATGACTGAATCCAAGCGGGTGCTATGAACACGTCTTCGCTGTCGCTGCCTGTGTTGGATACGCCACGCCTGCAGCTGTGCCGGCCCGATGTGGGGCTGGCCGAGAGGCTGACCGAGGCGCTGAATGCCAGCTACGCCCTGCACCAGCCGTTCCTCGACTGGGCGCGTGATGACTGGACGGTGGAGGAGAGCCGCCAGCGCCTGCGCACGGCGGCGAGCGACTTCGACTCACCGGGCCGCGAGCACCGCTACTACCTGCTGCACAAGGCCAGTGGTGCGCTGGTGGGCTGTGTCGGTTTGCGGGCGCGGCAGACGCAGTACGAACTCGGTTACTGGGCCAGCGTCGGCCATGCCGGCCAGGGCTACCTGTACGAAGCCTTGCAGGTGTTGCTGGCGCCGTTCGGCCCGGGGCAACTGCTGCTGACCACCTCCTCGCGCAACCTCGCCAGCCAGAAACTGGCGGCCCGCCTGGGCTTCGTCTGCCAGGGGAGCGAAGAGCGGCCCGGTGCGGTCGAAGGCGAGACAACCCTGGTATACGGGCGCTGAGGCGCCCTTCATCGAACAAGGTTTTGCGCAATGCCCCCTGATCGTTTCCCGCTGGTATTCCGGCCGACCGCCCTCGACCCGCATGCCGCTGCCCGTACCCGTTTGCCCTGCGTGGTGCAGCCCTGATGGCCAGCCCGGGCTTTTCCCGCACGGTGCCGATCATCATCGGCTGTGCGCTGTTCATGGAACTGCTGGACGCCACCGCCGTGCTCACTGCGCTGCCGCAAATGGCCGTGGAGTTCGGCGAACCCACGGTGCGCATGAACCTGGTGGTGTCGCTGTACCTGCTGGCGGTGGCGCTGTTCGTGCCGGTCAGCGGCTGGGCGGCGGACCGCTTCGGCCCGCGCCGGGTGTTCCTGTTCGCCATCGGCCTGTTCATGTTCGCCTCGCTGGCGTGCGCGCTGTCCAACTCGCTGCTGCAACTGTCCCTGGCGCGCCTGCTGCAAGGGGCGGCCGGGGCGATGATGGTGCCGGTGGGGCAGGTGATCCTGCTGCGCTGGTCGAGCCGCGAGCACCTGTTGCAGGCCATGGCCTACCTGACCATGCCGGCGCTGATCGGCCCGGTGCTCGGGCCACCGCTGGGTGGGCTGATGGTCAGCGTGCTGTCGTGGCACTGGATCTTCCTGATCAACCTGCCGATCGGACTGATTGGCATCGTGCTGATCAACCGCTATGTGCCGGACTACCCCGGCGTGCCCGGGGCGGCGCTGGATGTGCGGGGCTTTTTGCTCAGCGGCGTCGGCCTGGCCAGCCTGGTGTTCGCCTTCGAGGCGCTGGGCCATGGCCTGCTGCCGCTGATGTGGATCGTGGCCTTGCTGCTGCTCGGGGTGGTCAGTGCGGTGCTCTACGTGCGCCATTCGCGGCGGGTGGTGTACCCGCTGATCGACCTCAGCCTGCTCAAGGTACAGACCTTCGCCACGGCCATCTGGGCCGGCAACCTGTTCCGCCTGGGCAGCGCCTCGCAGCCGTTCCTGCTGGTGCTGCTGTTCCAGGTCGGCTTCGGCCTCAGCCCGCTGGTGGCGGGGCTGCTGACCCTGGCCAGCGGCGCCGGAGCGCTGACCATGAAGTTCATGTCGGTGCGCATCGTCAAACGCTTCGGCTTCCGCCGCACATTGATGGGCAACTCGCTGATGGCCGGCCTGTCCATCGCCCTGTGCGCAGTGTTCGACGTACAGACGCCGTTCTGGGTGATCGTGCTGCTGCTCTATGTGGGCGGCATCATTCGCTCCCTGCAGTTCAGCACCCTCGGCGCGCTGACGTTCTCCGACGTGCCGCTGGAGCTGACCAGCCGCGCCAGCAGCCTGTCGGCGATGTCCATGCAACTGAGCATGAGCCTGGCCGTGGGGCTGGCGGCGGTGCTGCTCAGCGCCATCATGAACCTGCGCGGCCACGCGGAAATCCAGGCTTCCGACCTGAGCCTGACCATGCTGCTGTGCGGCCTGTTGTGCGCGGCCTCCTGGCTGGTGTTCCGTCGCCTGGGCGGGCAGGCCGGCAGTGCGGTGACGGGGCGGTAAGCCCCGCTTGGCGAAAACACCCGACCACTGTCGGGTGGCAGACAGCGGATCAGCAAAGTGTCTGGCGGGCACCTGATCCGAGCGTCACCGATGCCCGCCAGGCCCCGGTTTTCCTGGCTTCGCGAGTTGGCACACAGCCTGCTATGTCAGTCGGCCCACGCTGAACAATCCCAGGACCTGCCGCCATGACTGCCACCCCCGACCAGGTTCTGATCCGTCTTGCCCGGGTCGAGGATGCCAGTGCCATCGCCGACGTGAATATCCGCAGTTGGCGGGAGGCCCACCGCACGCTGCTGTCGCCCGCATTCCTCGCCGGGTTGGAGCAGAACCGGCAGCGCCGTACCGCGTATTTCGAGCAGGCCGTCGCCGCTGGCGAGCCAGGTATCCGGGTGGCTGAACGCGGCGGCCGCGTGGTGGGCTTCTGCTGTTTCGGCGCCAGCCGGGACCAGGACGTGCCGCCCGGCTCCGGCGAGCTGATGGCCATCTACCTGCTGCAGGAGGCCTGGGGGCAGGGCATCGGCTCGCGCCTCTGGCACACCGCGCGCCAGGGGCTGGAGACGGCGGGCTACCGCACCGCCAGTGCCTGGGTGCTGGACGGCAATGTCCGCGCGACCCGTTTCTACCGCAATGCCGGCTTCCATGCCGACGCCAGCAGCCAACGCACCTTCGAGGAGAACGGCGAACCCCTGCCGCTGACCCGCTTCACCCTGTCACTTGCCCAGCCTGCGTAACCCGACCTTCACCGCCGCCAGGACACCGCCCGCCATGAGCGTTTTCAGATTCACACCCCGCGCCCCGAGCCGCCTGCTCGACTGGAACATCCGCAGCCTGCCGGACACGCCACTGAAGTTCGTGCTGTTCTTCGTCAGCCACTACAAGCCCTGGTACGTGGCGATCCTGCTGCTGCAGATCGCCGCGGTGGTGTGCACGATCCTCGTGCCCTGGGGGCTGGGGCAGATCACCCGCCTGGTCAGCGAAGGGCTGGACACCGAGCAGACCCTGGCGGCCCTGCAATGGCCGGTGCTGGCGTTCTGCACGGTGGTGTTGCTGGAGGTGCTGTTCACCCGCAGCGCCACCGGTTGCCACATCCGCGTGCTGCCCCAGCAGCGGCGCACCGTGACCCACGCGGTGTTCGCCTACCTGCAGCAGCACTCGCACCGCTTTGTCAGCAGCGAGTTCGCCGGGGCCCTGGCGCACCGGGTGTCGGAAGTGGCGCTGGGGGTCAACCAGACCCTGAGCATCCTGCTGTTCGACCTGATCCCGCTGGTGGTGACCCTGAGCCTGGCCACCGCCTTGCTGTGGACGGCCTCGTCGCTGCTGGCGGCCTTCATGTTCGGCTGGTCGGTGCTGTTCATCGTGGTCTGCTACCACCTGGCCAAGCGCAGCCACCCGCTGGCCCAGCAGTATTCGGCGGCGCGTAGCCTGAGCACTGGCAAGGTGGTGGACGCGGTGACCAACCTCACCAACATCCGCCTGTTCGCCCGCCATTCCTACGAGCACGGCTACCTGGGCGACTACCTGGAGCGCGAGGTGGGCGCGGCCTACCGCTCGTTCGGCTACATGGAGAAAATCCGCTGGTTCCAGTCGGTGTCGGGCATGCTGCTCAAGGTCGGCGTGTTACTGCTGTCGTTGTACCTGTGGCGCAGCGGGCAGATCAGCATCGCCACCTTCGTCATGTCCACCAGCCTGTCGCTGCTGATCATCAACGATGTGGCCAGCCTGTCGCGGCGCTTCCTGGAGTTCTTCGAGGCCACCGGCAACATCGCCAACGGCGTGCGCACCCTGATCCGCCCGCACGAGGTGGTGGACAAGCCGGGTGCCGACACCCTCAAGGTGAGCCAGGGCGAGGTGGTGTTCCGCGACGTGGCGTTCGGCTATGCGCCGGACAAACCGATCTTCCAGCAGCTCAACCTGACCATCCCGGCGGGGCAGCGCGTGGGCCTGGTGGGCTCGTCCGGCTCCGGTAAATCGACGCTGCTCAACCTGCTGCTGCGCCTGTACGACGTCAACGGCGGCCAGGTGCTGATCGATGGGGTGGACGTGCGCGATGTCACCCAGCAGTCGCTGCACCAGCAGATCGGCCTGATCCCCCAGGAGCCGGGGCTGTTCCACCGCAGCATCCGCGAGAACATCCACTACGGCCGCCTCGACGCCTCGCCGGACGAGCTGGCGGCGGCCATCCACCGCGCTGGTGCCAGCGCCTTCATCGAGTCCATGGACAAGGGCTACGATTCGCTGGTCGGCGAGCGCGGTGTGAAACTGTCCGGTGGCCAGCGCCAGCGCATCGCCATCGCCCGGGTGCTGCTGAAGAACGCGCCGATCCTGGTGATGGACGAAGCCACCTCAAGCCTGGATTCGATCACCGAAAGCTTCATTCAGGACAAACTGGACGAGATCATGGACGGCAAGACGGTGATCGTTGTCGCCCACCGCCTGTCCACCGTGGCCCACCTCGACCGCATCGTGGTCTTCGACAAGGGCCAGGTGGTGGAAGACGGCAGCCACCAAGAGCTGCTGAAGAAGCGCGGTTACTACTACCGGCTGTGGAGCCGGCAATCCGACGGCATGTTCAACGACCAGGCCGCCGAGGCGGTCTGAATTCGGCGGCGGGGCTGCTGTCACTCAAGGGCACCTCTAAAAACGTAAGCGAGGCAGTCAGCGCGAGGCAAAAACAGGCGAAAAAGCGGAGTTTACGACGTGTAAATGAGCATTTTGAGCCTGTTTTTAACGCTGCGATGACAACGTAGGTAGTTTTTAGAGGTGCCCTCAAGAGGCCCCGCCACCCATGACAGGAGAAAGCAATGAGTCATCGTTCCCTTGGCCGCTCCGGCCTGCTGGTATCGCCCCTGACCCTGGGCAGCATGATGTTCGGTGGCCAGACCGACGCCGACGTATCGCGGCGCATCATCGACACCGCCTTCGACCAGGGCATCAACTTCATCGACACCGCCGACGTGTACAACGCCGGGCGCTCCGAGGAGATCGTCGGCCAGGCCATCGCCCGCCACCGCGACGACTGGGTGCTGGCCTCCAAGGTCGGCATGGGGCCGGGGCCGGGCAATGGCGGCGTGGCCAACCGCAGCGGGCTGAGCCGCAAGCACATCCTGCGTTCGCTGGAGAGCAGCCTGCAGCGCCTGAACACCGACTACCTGGACATCTACTACCTGCACCGCGAAGACCACCAGACCCCGCTGGAAGAAAGCATCTCGGCCATCGGCGACCTGCTGCGCCAGGGCAAGATCCGCTACTGGGGCCTGTCCAACTACCGCGGCTGGCGCATCGCCGAAGTCGCCAACGTCGCCGCGCGTCTGGGCGTGGACGCGCCCATCGTCAGCCAGCCGCTGTACAACCTGGTCAACCGCCAGGCCGAGGTGGAGCAGATCACCGCCGCCGCATTCCACGGCCTGGGCGTGGTGCCCTACAGCCCGCTGGCGCGCGGCGTGCTCAGCGGCAAGTACCAGCCCGGCGTGACCCCGGACAGAGACAGCCGGGCAGGGCGCAACGACAAGCGCATCCTGGAGACCGAATGGCGCGACGAGTCGCTGCACATCGCCCAGCAGGTCAAGCAGTACGCCGAGCAGCGCGGTGTGGGCGTGGTGGAATTCGCCATCGCCTGGGTACTGAACAACGCGGCGGTTGCCTCGGCCATCGTCGGCCCGCGCACCGAGGCGCACTGGGCCACCTACATCCAGGCGCTGGACATCCGCATCAGCGCCGAAGACGAAGCCTTCGTCGATTCGCTGGTCACGCCGGGGCACGCCTCCACGCCGGGCTACAACGACCCGACGCACTTCGTCTCCGGCCGCCCGTTGCGGTGAGTGCGACCCTGGCCGGCCGGGTGATCAACCCCGACGACTACCTGGAAACCCCGACCGGGCGCGTATTCACCGCCGAGCGCAACCGCCAGGCCTGGGAGCAGGCCTATGCCGCGCTGGAACGATTGCTGGCCGATGCCAGCCGGTTGTACCTGGTGATGGGTGTACAGGGTGCCGGCAAGTCCCGCTGGATCGCCCAACAGGCAGAAGCACTGGAGCGCGACGCAGTGTATTTCGACGCCGCGCTGCCGGCCCGTCAGCATCGTCAGCACCTGCTGGAGTTGGCTCAGGAATATGGGGTGCCGGTGGTGGCGGTGTTCGTTCAGGCGACGCTGGAACAGGCCCTGGCCCGCAACCTGTTGCGCACGCCGGACAAGGTGGTGCCGGAGCAGGCGGTGCGCAGCGTGTTCGGCATGCTGGAGCCGCCGTCGCTGGAGGAGGGTTTTGCTTCGGTGATACGGGTCAACGTCACGCCGTGAGCGCGTAAAGCCAGGCTGGCGTGTCCGGCGCGGCCAGTGGCAGGCGACCTTGCACGGTGCCTTCGAACCGCGCGCCGACCCGTTCGGCCACGCGGCGGCTGGGCTCGTTGCCCACGGCCACCACGATCTCCAGGCGCGCCAGGCCCAGCTCCTCGAAACCGAACGGGATGATCGCCCGCACGGCCTCGCTGGCCAGGCCTTGGCCCAGAACGTTCTGGTGCAGCCAGTAACCAATGTTTCCGCAACCGGCGCCGTGGTCGATCAGGTTGACCGCCACGCTGCCGCAGAACTGCCCCGATTCGCGCAGGAAGATGCCCAAGTCATAGGCGCTGCGGTTTGCCTGCGCCCGCTGGCAATGGGCGATCCAGCCCTGGGCAACGGTCAGCGTGTAATCGGTAGTGCACCAGGGAAGCCAGCGCCCGACCGTGTCGATCGATGCTTGCGCCGCCGCGTGCAGGGCGGGTGCATCGTCCGGCGTATAGGGGCGGATCAGCAGGCGTTCGGTGGTGAGTTGCATGGTTACTGTCTCGAGAAACTGCCTGGCCGAGTGTACGACGGCTGGCCTGGCAGCTTCGCGATTATTGCGGCGGTGCAGTCGTGTGCTTAGTAGTCCAGCCGCGCCAGCCACTCGGTGATCAGCGTCGCGCTGGCCTGTTCCAGGCCTTGGGCGTAGCGCTTGGCGTCGTAGCGCAGGGTGATCGGGTCGATGCCCGAGGTCGCCAGTTCGCTCGCGTGGCCCAGCAGCCAGTGCTCGAAGCGTGCGCCCAGTGCCTCCGGGTGGAACTGCAGGCCGAGCACGTTCGGCCCGCGGGAGAACGCCTGGTTGCGGCAGATCGAGGTGGAGGCGAGGCGTGCGCAGCCTTCCGGCAGGTCGAAAGTGTCGCCGTGCCAGTGCAGCACGGGCACGTTGCGCAGCGCCGCGAGGGGCTGGTGCTCGATGTTGCTGGCCAGGTCGAGCACCGACCAGCCGATTTCCTTGGCCGGGCCGGGATACACCCGCGCATCGAGGGCGGCGGCCATCAGCTGCGCGCCCAGGCAGATGCCGAGTGTCGGGCGGTTGGCCGCCAGGCGTTCGCGCAGCAGGGCGGTCTCGGCGGAGACCACCGGATAGGCCTCGTGGTCGTAGACGCCAATCGGCCCGCCGAGTACCACCAGCAGGTCGGGGCCCAGTGGGTCGAGTTGGCTGATGTCGTGTTCGGCGGCTTCGATGTACTCAATGCGGTAACCGGCGTCGCGCAGCGGTTGCTCGAAGCTGCCGAGGTCCTCGAAGCCGACGTGGCGGATGGCGAGCAGGGTGCGTTGGGTCATGGTCAGTGTTCCGGGTGTCAGGCGGGCCGAGCGGCCCTGGCCAATAGGATGTGTTCGAGGTCTTTCAGCGCGGCGGCCGCCGTGGCCAGCGGTTCCACGCCGCAGCCGATGGCGAGGGTTTCGCCCATGGCATCGGTGGTGATGCGGATCGCCTTGTTCTTGCCGTTCACCTGGGCAAAGGGGTCGGATGCGGGATAGGTCTTGATGCCGACGCTGGCGCAGACCTCCCCACCCACCTGGGTCAGGCTGCCCACCAGCTTAGGCACCAGCCCTTGGGCGCGCCACGCGGCGATGCGTTCGGCGGTGACCGACTGGATGCCGTCCACCACCAGGTCGTCCATCGTCAGGTCGGCGCCGAGGCCGAAGTTGGCCAGTAGCAGCAGCTTGCAGGCGGTGTCCCAGCCCTCGGTGTCGTTGCGCGGGTCGGCTTCGGCAAAGCCGCCGGCCTGGGCCTCGCGCAACGCGGCGTCAAAACCGAGGCCCTGGTTGATCATGGCGTCCAGCAGGTAGTTGGTGGTGGCGTTGAGAATGCCCTCGACGCTGAACACCTGGCAGCCGGCCAGGCTGTGTTCGAGCAGATCCAGCGTCGGCAGGGCGGCCGCGGCCGCGCCACTGAGCTTGAGCATCGCTCCGGACGCCTGGGCCAGATCGCGCAGGTGCGGCCCGCTGTGCACCAGTGCACCCTTGGAAATGACGATGCAGTCCCGCCCGGTCGCCAGCGCCTCGCGCAGGTAGGCGAGGCCAGGGCCGCCCGTGCGGAAGTCGCTCGGCCCGGCCTCGATCAGCACCTCAGCGCCGCTCGCTTGTATGAAGTCTGGCCCTGACAGGCCCGCTTCCAGTGCATCCAGGCGGTCCGCTTCCAGGCCGGCCGCATCGGCCAGGCCGGTGCGCGAGCCGCACACCGCCACCAGGCGCACATCCACGCCATACACCTGGCGATAGCGCTCGCGGCGCGACAGCAGCAACTGGGCCGTGGCGCGGCCTACGCCGCCGAAGCCGGCAATGGCAACCTTCACCGTCTGCATCGGTTCGCTCCTTTCGCGGTTACTTGGCGAACAGGTTGTTGATGTCGGCGAAGGCCTTCATCTCGACCGCGTTGCCGCTGGGGTCTTTGAAAAACATGGTGGCCTGCTCACCCGGTTCGCCCTTGAAGCGGATATAGGGCTTGATGATGAAGTCGACGTTCGCCTCGGTCAGGCGCTCGGCAGCCGCCTGCCAGTCCTGCATCGGCAGAATGACACCAAAGTGGCGCACCGGCACGCCATGGCCGTCCACCGCATTCGCCGGCACCGCGCCCGCTTCATCGGGGGCCAGGTGCGCGACGATTTGGTGACCGTAGAAATTGAAGTCGATCCAGTCCGCCGAACTGCGGCCTTCGCTGCAACCGAGCAGGTTGCCGTAAAAATCGCGGGCGGCCGCCAGATCGTCAACTGGAAATGCAAGGTGGAAAGGGCAGAGCGCAGTCATGGGGGCTTCCTCGTTGGGGGCGTGAGTAGGTCAGCAAGGTCCATCCTAGTCCGCGACAAGAATCACGAAAAACGATATGTTCTGATCGTGAGCAAAACGGAACGTTATCAATCGCCATGATCACCGAACTGCGTACCCTGATCGCCGTGGCGCGCCATGGCACCTTCCGCGCCGCTGGCGACCGCATTGGGTTGACCCAGGCAGCGGTCAGCGGCCACATGCGCCGCCTGGAAGAAACCCTGGGCTTCGACCTGTTCGAGCGCACCGGCCGCTCGGCCACACTGAACGCTGCCGGCCTGCGCACGCTGGCTCGGGCCGAAGCGCTGGTCAGCGAGTTCGACGCCCTTGGCGACCCGCTGAAGGACGAAGAGTGGAACACGCCCCTGAAGATCGGCGCGATTGCCTCGGTGCAAGCCACCATCCTCACGCGGGCGCTGGTGCCCTTCCGTCAGCGCTTCCCGCAGTGCCGGGTGCACCTGTCGCCGGACGTTTCGCTGCACCTCATGGACCAGGTCGAAGCCGGCGAGCTGGACCTGGCGATCCTCATCCGCCCGGCATTCGAACCACCCCGAGACCTGATGTGGACGCCCCTGGTACGCGAGCCCTATGTGTTGCTCGCCGGCCAGGCCATCGATGGCAATGACTGGCGACAGGTGCTGCTGGCGCAGCCCTTCATTCGCTACAGCCGCTCCTCGTTTGGCGGGCGCCAGGTGGAGCGCTTCCTGCTCGAAGAATCGGTGGCGGTGCAGGAGTGGATCGAGGTCGACGACATCCAGGCCATGGTCGCGATGGTCGAAAGCGGCCTGGGCGTGGCCGTGGTGCCACTGACCGAAACCATCCTGCCGCTGCCGCCCACCGTCCGCGCCATGCCCCTCGAACCCACCCAGGCCCACCGCGAAATCGGTGCCCTGCACCGCAAGGTCAGCCACTCCCATGCGGTGGTGGGGTTTATCGAGTGTTTGCAGGGGGTGTGATGCCGCCGATAGGTGCTGAGCGATCGAGGAAAGGCGTGACTGATGCCGGTAGCATCAATTAGCCATTACGCTGACGGATGTTTTGTTTGATACTGCGTTCGTAACTCGTACCAAGGAATTTTTCTCATGGATGAATTTTTGCAAACCGTAGCCCTGCTGCGCGCGAGGTATCAGCGCCCTGCGGGCTTCAACCTCTTCTCCGTACTCCGCAGCTCAAGCGATGAGGTTCGTCTTCACTCTCGCTTTCTCGCCTTCCTGCTCGACCCCAAGGCTTCCCACCACCAGGGAACAGCGCCGCTGAATCTGTTGTTGGAAAGATTGGGTATCCAGAACTTCGATTTGGAGGGTGCGATTGTCGAGGTCGAGTACCAGAACATCGACATCCTGGTCCGCAACCCTGCCGGGCAGGCCGTGATAATCGAAAACAAGATCTATGCCGGCGATCAAGACGAGCAGCTCTGGCGTTACTACAAACGCATGGAGGCCGAAGGCTACCGCGAGATCTGGACCACCTACCTCACCCTGGATGGCAGTGAGCCCAGTGAACAGAGTCGCCAGTCTCTACCGGTGATTCTCCTCAGCTACGAAGCCGAGATCATCGCTTGGCTGAAGGACTGCATCCCGCTGGTTGCCCGTGAGCCCGGCGTAAGGGAAAGCGTTTTCCAGTACGTCGAGTTACTCCAGAAGCTGACATCCAGTGACCAGGGCGAGGTCTACATGCAAAAGCTGAAAGAACAGATCCTGCAGGGCGAAAACATCTTCGTGATCGCCGACATCAACCATGCATTCAAATCCGTACTGACTGACCTGCAGCTCGATATCTGGCAACGCATGGTGGCTTGCCAGGAGCACCAGTATTCAGAGCTCGGCAAGCCTGAAATAACGGCCACGAGGGAGGCCGTCTCCGCCTATTACAAGAAGGCAAAAAACAGCAAATTCATCGGCCTCTACTTTCCCTTCACCTTCATGAAAGGGGGCGTGTATATCGAGCTCAACCACCGTCTCTACTGTGGCTACTACTGTGACGGTGAGCAGTTCCCGGAAGACCGTGAACGCCTGATGGCGCTGAGTC
This sequence comes from Pseudomonas sp., assembly GCA_050282285.1. Classification (GTDB taxonomy): domain Bacteria; phylum Pseudomonadota; class Gammaproteobacteria; order Pseudomonadales; family Pseudomonadaceae; genus Aquipseudomonas. The sequence goes on along the minus strand of JBLZZJ010000058.1, from coordinate 64,903 downwards.
GAGAAATCGTACCCAGTACCCGCCCGGGCTACCTGCTCTGGAAGTATCCCAGGATCAATGTGAACCTCCATGCGCCTTCCAACGAAGACCTGGAGCTCCTTCGCAACCCCGACACGAGAGAGTCGATTGCCGTCGGCCTGATCGGCGACGTGCACGAACTGTGGCAGCGCGCCCGACAGCGGTTTACCTGACGTATGACGAAGGGGAACGATGGATCTGTTCAGGTTTCGGCGCCGATGCCCCCGTCCTGATCCACCGCGAAATCGGCGCCCTGCACCGCAAGGTCAGCCACTCCCATGCGGTGGCGGGATTTATCGAGTGTTTGCAGGGGGCGGGCGTCGGTAGGGTTTGATCTGCTCAGGCAACCAACCCTTCCCCGATATATGGCCTAGGCTCTGTACCAGGCGAGCTGCCCCGGCAGCTCAACCAGTAATGGACTGCTGTACGCGAGCCAGGGAAAGCACATGACCTACATGTATCACGCGACGAACAAGGCCAATCTGGTGGGTATCCGCGATGTCGGGATGGCGCCCGCGTCCAAGCGCCCGGCTTCCAGAGCCCTGGGCGCTACGCAGAAGAACCGCATCGACAAGCGGGAAAGCAAGCGCCTGGCGGGCTTCAAGACGTTCCTGAAAAAGCTGGCGGGGGAGGGCTATGCCCCCCGCACGATTCTCCAAAGCGCAGTGCGGGTAAAGATCGCGTTCTCCAACAAGGATTTTGCCGAAGTCGAAGAAATCCCCTATGCCCCGGGCGCAGAAATCCCGGAAAACAAAGGCCTTGTTGCGGCGGACGCCGACCTTGATCAGATTCTTAGTGCGTACATCGGCGCACTCCGCCAGGCTCGCGTGCCGTTCGACGATGACCTGATGGATGAGCGGCAGACGAGGCTCGACGCGAGGGCCAGATTGGCAAACAAGCAGCAAAAGCCATTAGCCAGGGATTTACAGAGCCTGAATAAACTGGCCAGGGAAAAACCCCTCCTGGATACCGCATGCCGGCTTATCGACGCCCAGGACCTGTCCAGGTACCACAGCCACTTCCTTGGCGAACTCTCCTACGCCTATCAAGAACTGGTGGCGGATAACGAACAAGAAATAACCCGGCACCGCGTGTACCTGTTTGCCGAAAGCCAGTTCAAGACCGAGTACGCCGGCTACGCGACACATATTGCCAACGGCCAGTACGACGCCCTGGCGATTCTGCGGGTGGACCTCGCCCATGTCGTCACCCCGATGGTCGATGTGTCCCAAGGCAACGCCGCTACGACCAAAGAGACCATCAATGCCGCGCAGATCGAGTACAAGATCGGCGTTACCTTAGCGTCGGTGCAAGATGGCAGCGCTTTTGCGGACGGCTGGAGTCTACTGCGCGATTACGTGCTCCCCGTCGAAGCACCCGAACCCAGCGTGGCGTCGGGCAGCCAGGGCGATGGTCTTGATCCAGGAGCGGTGTAAGGCCTGCCCGCAAGCAGGCCTTTCACGCGCCGACCGCTACAACCTCAACGCCGTACGCTGCGCCACGTGCTCGCCACCCAGGGGCGAACACAGGCGCTGGTGCACGCGGCTGAGAAAGCCCAGCTCGAACGCATGGCGCTGCGCACCTGGCGGGAACAACTGGCGCTCCAGCAACAGATTGGCCCACAGCCAACCGCTGTCGGTCGCATCCAGCCAGGCCTGCGCCTGCTGCACGCCACGGGCGAAACTCTCCTGACAATCCTCACCCAGCCCGAACGCCGCAGCTGGGTGCCCATCGTGGGCGGGGAGGTGGGTAATCAGCCGCTCATTCATGGTCGTCCCTCCTTGCTGCCTGGGTCTGGCCGTAAAGCAGGATCAAGTCATGCAGCAGCGCTCTGCCGGCTTCCTGCTGCGCCGACGACAAGTCGGGCGACAGCTCGGGTAACGCATCGGGAATGGGGCGATCAGCCGAGGCCGAGCTGGCGGGAGCCGGGAAGGGGATAACGACGGGATCAGATTTGGCCATGCAGCACCTCCACGGCGGAAGTCGACAAAGCAGCCAGCAGCCCAGGGCGGAGCCCTTGGGTAAAAGGGGGATAGCGCATCCTTATGCTCCTTGGTTATTTAAGGAACCGTCACCCGCCGTTGCTACACGGAGTGGGTGGCGGACCGTACGGGGGTAGCAAACCGGCAACCAAGGAGACCGGCCAGGCCGAAGCCTGCCCCGCACGGGCCGCCATAGATGCACAAAAACGCCAGGCAAAAAAATAGCGCCTGGGGCTTTGGGCAATGGCGCTACGCGCCTTGGTTGGTTCAGGTTGCTACACCCGGCCGCGGGATTGACCACGACGGGCGGACTGTAGCGTGGGGAGGAGAGGAGGGCAAGGGTTGGAGGGAGAAGCAAGTGGGGGGAGGCGTTCACGTTAGCTAATCGCGTGGTTTCTTCAGTGATGTCGAGTAGCGAAGTACGTTGATATATAAATGGAAGCGCGCCAGAGTTAGTTTCCTTTGGTTGCGCAGATGGGCTTATAGATGAGTAACGCTCCCTCTAATTCATCTGGCGGGGATTCTATCAACGAGAAAATCGTTGGGAGCCTTGCTGACGACGTTAACTGGAAGACATGGAGGCGCTTGGCTATCGAGGCGCAGGAGCGCTTCCATGAAGCTCTTATCGCAAACAGTCCACAGTTTCCCGGTTTGGTGGATTATGCGGTTGTAGAGCTTGCCCGAGAAGCCAATGGCACCCCAGCCTGGTCATGGAGTGCAGCAGCTGAGATTCAAGAAACGATCAATTCAGTAAATGCTTGGGGCACGCGTTTGCATGACTGGGCCTCATGGAACCAGGTCGTTGATTCTTATGAAGACGAAGAGCAAAAGTGGGAGGTATTACACCATTTCGTTGAACCATTAGCTTTCTTCTGCATGCTTCAACCCAGTTCCGTTAGTGACCGCCTGATGCTCGTTTCTGAGACGCTTCTGCATCAGGCCAACTGTCGCGTATTTTCTGATTATCCCGATAGCTTAGATCAAGATGATTTAAAACCATGGCAAGGTTTAAGGCGTTCCGATAGGAAGAAGCAGGTCAGTCGGCTGGGTAAAAGCTGGAAGAGATTTAATAAATTTCGGACCGCTCTGGATGAGCTAAATGGCATCGAGTACCAAAAGCTTAGTAGGAATTTTCGCGATCTTTCTGTTCACTCATTTGCGCCGCGTTTCATGACTGGGCAAATTTTGCGTGCGCCTCGAGCGATCGTTCCATGGCAAGAAATGGTGAAGCAGCCCTGTGGTGGTTATTTACCTATCGATCATCCCAATAAAAAAGGTGTTCAGTATGAGATGGTCGCGCTAGAACCGTTTCCTCTTGGTTTGGCATGCTCTACCAATTTCGTGGAGTACGAAAAGACACTGGCTGCTATGAGCGAATTTTCTAAGTTGGTTGGTGAGATGTGCGCCAGAATCAATGGTCTTGTAAGGGGTAAATAAATAATAAGAGAAGAGCAGCAGCCTTTAGAAGATAAGAGTATAGGCGTCTTTTTGGCGGAGTGCATAAATATACAATGATTGCTTGCTGTGCTGCGCTTAAGTGGTTTTTGCAGTGTTTTTATCTGGGTAATATGGAGGGGCGTGGATGGAGATAATAACAGGCTGTTTTCTGAGGGTTGCTGCGCTCGGGGCGTGGCCAAAGCTAGAGATTAGTGAAGCTGAATTCAGTTCGATTGTTAAGTCTAGACAAATTCTGACCGCAGCATTAAGTGTGGAGGAAAAATATGATCTTGTTTTAGGGAATTTTCTTGACTTGGAAAAGGAGTTGCTAATGCTTACGGCGGAAAAAATTATCGATAATCGATTTGACTATGCTCGGGCCTATTCACTCATTGCATCGCTTAATAGGAGGTTTGTAAATTTTGTTCTATCCGGAAAGAGCTATACGGAGCTTATAGCTAGTAAGGCGTCAAAATGCGTGCCCGGTGACAGTGAAGTTGAAACGAAAATTCAAGCCCTGACGAGCAAGCATTATGATGAAAGTCTCGACTATCGTTTAATGGAGGCCCTGAGAAACCACGTTAGCCATAGTGGGTTGGCTGTGCATCATGTGGATAATCCTGATAAGTGGATTTTTGACGAAAATAATCGGGCTGAGACTCTTGTATTTAATACAGATATTTATGCTATCAAGGATCGGCTTGCTGAAAATACTGGATTCAAAAAATCGGTGTTAATAGAGCTTCCTGAAAAAATTGATCTTAAGAAAGCTGCTAGGTCGTACGTTGGAGCAATCAGCGATATTCAGGATGCGGTGCGAAATGCTATAAATAAATCTGTGGATGATGCGCGGTCAATTATCGAATCTTATATTGAGAGATATGAAGATATAAATGGCGGAAAAACTTTTTCGATTGGCGCATATAGTGCTGATGCGCAGGCGGAAGGAAAGGGTCCAGTTATATTGTTTCTTAATTGGGATGATGTCAGGGTCGGTCTTCTAGAGAAAAATCAGTCAATATCTAATATGGATAAGCGTCACGTAAGTAGCGCTCTTTCCAAGGGGTAGATATTTTAGGGCAGGGAAAAAGGAGGCGCATTTATTATCTGTACCAGCTGCCCATCGTCACTGGCTGCAATCGGCGATAGGCTGTCTGTTCCCTTACTTCTGCTTTCCTCAATGGCTCAGTTGCTCCTAGGCATCGCTGCAATTGACTTGTAGCTGCTTGCAGGAGAGCGAGGGAGTCAGTAGTGCTTCTGATCAAATTTTAGCGTAAGCAGGCCGGCGAAGCGTTATTCTTTAGTGCTTCTCTTAATACGGAGCATGAGCCATGCAATCGGAACAAACTAGACTACTTGCGGTTGCACTTAGTGAAATCAGAGCGTTACTAGCGGATTACTTAGGTAGCGACGTAGATGCGCCTATCAGTATTCGTGTTGCTGCTCACATCGCCTATGCGCTTCATAACGAGGCTGAGGCGGTTCTCAATAACGAGGATTTTGAAATAGACCAAGGTCTCTCAAAAATTGCCGAGATCGACAGGATTTTAGGTGTGAGGGATGCACTAGCGCTGTTGAGTCGCTTTGAGGTCAAACGCTGAACGTCTATTGCGCTTCTGGCCGAAAAAACGTCTGTTTTCGGCCACAAGCCTCAGTCTGATCACTCAACAAATTTATGTTCCGTCGACTCTGGCGGTGAGCTTCGCAGTCAGCGACGGGCCGCATTGCCCGCTTCACTCGCTAAAGTCGTACACCCGATCCTGGGCGATGCCCAGCACCTGTTGCAGGGTGCCGTCCGGTCCGCAGACCCCTTCGCTCATATGGTCATTGCCGGCCAGTATCAGCAGGCCGGCCAACTGTCCCGGGTCTGTGCCGAGCATATGGGTCAGTGCGTTTTTGGCGAAATGGTTGCGGATGATCACCCATTTATTACTGGCCAGCGGATCAGCGTTGAGGGGTAACGGGGGCGCGTCTTGTGGCAGGAATTTCTTGGCGTGCGCCACGTAGGTTTTTCTGAGCTCGCCTAGCTTGTCGGAGGTATAGCGGTCTTCACGGGCCAATCCGGAAAACGCCACGTTGTTCCTCTGGTGTGGTGCATCGTGGAAGTAGACCGGCACCGCTTGTTTGGCGCCGGTCTCATACTTTCCTTGCTTGCCGTCATAGGTATTGGCCGCGGCGTAGTGGGCCAGTCCTTGCAGTGTGATCGAGCTGTTCAGGGTCAGCTGTTCGCCGAAATAGTGGTCGAAGAATGCCTCATCTACCGCCTTGTCTTGAGTGAGGATGCTTTCCGGGCCAACCGGGGTTTCCAGGGACAGAAAGCGGATCGCCGACATCCGCAGCAGCTTCTTGATGGCCTGTCGGCCGAGTTTCACCCTGTGGTTTTCTCCGATGATCAGTGGGCCGGTCTGCAGGAGTATGCGCATTTCTTCGAGCTGTTCCGTAGTGACCTTGGGCATGGCCGAACCTCCGTTGTTGGCTGTCATCGGGCGCGGGCTGCGGGTGTATCGGGCAGCTGGCGAGCCTTTCAGCTATAGCGGCAGAACGTGGATCAGGCAAAAGGCCTGTGGGTAGAAACAGTCACTTTCGAAGCCAGGCCTGCACACCGATGCCCTCGGTACACCAACACGTCTCGATGCTTCCTCAAAAACTCCACCCAACGCAGCAACGCCAGGCATCGCAACCGCAGCGGCTGCGAAGTGAGTCACCCAGTGGCTGATTAGGGGCTGCGCAGCTGTTTGTTCTGCCCAACGTAAAAAGGTCGCGAATCTAAGGGCAGGGTGAGTTTGCCAGTAGGTACCAGTTTGGAAAGAGGACAGATTTATTTTTTATGGACTAAGTTTTTTTCCAATAAATAAATCTGCCCGTTAACTCAGCAGCGCTGGGCGAGTAAGCTCAGGCTGAAAAAGTGTTTTTATATGTTGGGCCAAAAACGGACGAGCACTTTCGCACTTATCTAGCTGGGCACTGAAGGTGTATCGCAGGCTCGCAGCTTACTGTCGATGGCCAGATCGAAGAGAGCCAAGCCTCACGTTTTCTCTGCAATTTGGCGCGTTGCCTGAACAACATGATATCTCTCAGTCGAAACCGATTAATTAGCCAATTATATGGCGCCATGTTTTTGGCATTTCGCGAGATAACAACGTCCCGCTTCCTTGATCGATGTATGAGGCGTAGTCTTAAAACAAAAAAATGCGGTCATCCGCAAGTTGTCGCTAGGGAGAGTGTTATGGGGCGCAGTTATAATGCTGTATTAAATCGTCTGTCGACCCGACAAGATGAATCAAGTGTGTCGTATCGGTTGTTTGCCAGTGCGTTACTGGCAACAGGTTTTTCCGTAGCCACAGTTCCTGCAGTAGCTAATGAAATTATCGACGGCGGTGCGGTTCGGAACGTGCTTTCAGGCACGCAATTTGATGCTGCCGGGTACCTTATTGTTGGCGAAAACGGGTTCGGTCAACTCAGCATTGCCAGCGGTGGCGAAGCTATCAATACCGATGCTTACATTGGCTTCAATAACCTGAGCCGGGGCGAGGTATTCGTTAGCGGCACAGATGCAAAATGGACAACGAGTGGCTTCCTCTCCATAGGCTTGATTGGGGAGGCCATCGTCATGGTTGACGATGGTGCAAGCGTCATCGTCCATAATGGAACTGACCTTGCGGCGATCATGGGCAGCTCCGCTCAGTTGACGCTCAACGGTACCGGCACTTCGCGTGGACTGTTTTCAACGTCTTTCATCTTAAAAGGAGCCGGTACGGGGTTGCTCCAGTGGAATGGCGGTATCCTGCAGGCCAGAGGTAATGAGCCCGAATTCTTCCCGAACTTCAGTTTCGGGGACATTGATATCCTGAGTAATGGCGCGTTCTTCGATACAAATGGCTATAACGTCGGTGTCCAGACGCCAGGTCTCCTCGTTGGCACCGGTGGCCTCACCAAGCTGGGCGCAGGCACCCTTACCATCGCTGGCAACAACTCTTGGAGTGGCAACACTGCCATAAGCGCTGGCACGCTGGCGCTAGGCAGTTACACCCAGAGTGGCAGCCAGACCCTTATCATTGGCGTCGCCGACAGCACGAACTTCGGCAAGCTGAATGTCAGCGGTGTGGCCACCTTCAACAACAGCAACCTTGCCGTCGACGTTATCGGTAGCCCTGTGCTGGCCAATAACATGTCGCTGGCTGGTGTCGTCACAGCAGGTACGCTGAACGCTACTGGCTTTACCGTCACGGACAACTCCGCGTTGTTCGACTTCAACGCCACTGTTAACAGCAATAGTATCGACCTGAATGTCATGGCCAGTGGTAGCGGCTCAAACGGCACCACTGTTTACCGCTCAGCCCTCAACAATCGTCTGTACCCTGCGTTGGGTGCAGCCAGCGTTCTTGATACCCAGGTCCAGGGCGCTCCAACCGGCGATATGGCCAACGTCGTTACCGCGCTTGGTCGCCTGCCGGACGAGCGTAGCGTTGCCCGCGCTGCGGCACAGACTCTACCGTTCAACGCCAGTGCGCAGGCCACGCTGGGTGCGCTCAACACCATCAACTCGATCTTCGCCAGTCGCTTCGCCCCCGGGACCACCGGTATGTCTGCAGGTGATGCAGCGATGAACAAGAACGTGTGGATCAGGCCCTTCGGTTCCCGAGCGGATCAGGACGATACCGATGACAACGCTGCGGGTTACAGCGCCGATACGTGGGGGCTGGCGGCGGGTGTCGAAGGTGATATCGGTGAAACCCAGATCGGCATTGCCTACGCGTACGCCAACACTCAAGTCGACGGCAATACCCACCTTACAGGCGCGGGGACCAGCGCTGATATCGATAGCCATGTCATCGCGCTCTATGGCAGTCGCCCGCTCAATGACATGGTTCTGGGCTTTCAGGCCGACGTTGGATGGAACGACAACGACAGTGATCGCAACCTCGACTTCGGAGGGCTCAACCGGTCTGCCAGCGCCAGCTACGACAGCTGGAGCCTGCATATGGGCAGCAGCCTTTCCAAAGTCATTGTCCTGGACCAGGCCAACACCTTCATTCCGGCGATTCGTGCTGATTACACGCGACTCAGAAGTGAGTCCTATACCGAACGCGGTGCGGACGCATTGAGCCTCGATGTGGACGCCAGTACTGTTGAGGTGCTGACCTTCGGTGTGGATGGCCGCATCGTGCATGCGCTCACTCCCAATTCGCAGCTCGAAGCAATCGTTGGCGTGAGCTATGACGCCATCAACGACGACGACAATCTGGTGGCTACCTATAGCGGGGCTCCCGGGCAGAGCTTTGTGGCGACCGGGATTGACCGCGGCCCGTGGCTGGCCAGGGCCGGCGTGGGCTACACCTACAGCCTCGCAGACGGGACGGATGTCTCGATTCGTTATGAGGCTAACGGGCGAGATGACTACCTGAGTCAGTCGGCTTCGGTTAAGGCGGTCTGGAGTTTTTGACATGGACAGGCAAAGAAAGGCTGAAGATTCGAGCTTTCTTTGCATTGACGCATGAGTGGGCGGTAGCGCCGTTATCTGTCGCCGTCCACGTTTCGACCAGCTTGTCGTAAGAGATTCACAAGGCTCCGGTTTTGCGGGTCTCATACTGAGCCAGGCGCATGAGCCGAGACGGCGCATCGGGTGAAACCCGGTCCCTTTTCCATTCGCAAAGCGCACATTCGCTACCTGGAATTCCCCCCTCCATCGCAGCTCAATACACCAACACTTCCCGATGCTTCCTCACAAAGTCCGCCCAGCTCACCGGTTCGCGACCGGTGATGGCGGTGACGTTGCCGAATGTGTCGTCGGCCTTGTAGGTGGCCCGCAACTTTGTCGCTGACGCCCTCCAGGTAGCCCATCTCAGGCCAGTCGTCGGCCTGTTGGCCAGGAAAGCTGCCGGCGATTCTTTTCACAACAAAGTACTAGTACAGCAGTCCTGTTCTATTGGGCTCCGAGTTTTGGTGCTTCACTGCCGCGCTTGAATAGCGCCTCGGCACCGTAAATCCACAGAAGAATGGGAACCACCAATGGCTAAAGTTCTAGTGCTCTATCACTCCATGTATGGCCACATCGAGACCATGGCGAACACCATCGCCGAAGGGGCGCGCAGCGTTCCGGGGACGGAGGTTGTCGTAAAGCGGGTGCCAGAAACCATGAGCCCGGAGGCCTTCGCGGCCGCAGGCGGCAAGACCGACCAGAGTGCGCCAGAGGCACAGCCGGCGGAGCTGGCGGACTTCGATGCCATCATCATTGGCACGCCGACCCGCTTCGGCAACATGTCCGGGCAAATGCGCAACTTCCTCGACCGCACGGGTGGTCTGTGGGCCAAGGGCGCGCTGGCTGGCAAGGTCGCCAGCGTGTTTAGCTCCACCGGAACGGGCGGCGGCCAGGAAATGACCATCACCTCGACGTGGACCACGTTGGCGCATCACGGAATGGTCATCGTACCGATCGGCTATACCACCCCGGCACTGTTCGATATCTCGAATGTGGCAGGCGGCACGCCTTATGGGGCGTCGACCATTGCCGGTGGCGACGGTTCTCGCCAGCCGAACGAGCGTGAGCTGGCAGTCGCCCGCCATCAGGGCGAGCACGTTGCCCGGATCGCCTCCAAGCTGCACGGCTAAAACAGCTCTGTTCTCCCAGGGGCTTCCCTGGGGAGGCTCTGCAACAGCACCTTTACTGGCGCGATACCTATGTACGTGGCGTCCAGGGATGGACGTTACGTACAGCGGTGGGCACTCAACAGATCGCCGCTTGGTAAATCGCAAGCGGCAATCAGGTGCGCCGCTGCCCCCACCTCAATACACCAATACTTCCCGATGCTTCTTCACAACGTCGGCCCTGCAGTTGGGGCAACCGCCCTCGGGTTGAAGCCCCTGTGATGCCTAGGTAAAATCCCGCCCACTTGGCGTGTGCTGCGTGCGCCCGGGGTAAGCCCCGAATACGGAGAACGATCAGTCGTTTTCCTTGAGGCTTTCAGGTTTATGCAGCTACTCCGTTATTTATGGCAATGCCCCGACTCGTCGAGTCGCTCTCGGGCTTTCACGCCAACCTCTTCACCCCACGTTGCAACACCGGCCCCGGGTTTCTTCGGCCAGCGTTTTGCTGTGTCCGCTTTTTCGCATCCAGCCCGGCTGTGGCTGTTCGATGCGCCAGGTTTCATTCGTCAAAGGAGAACCGTGCATGACTCAATCGTCATCAACCCCTGCATCGGCTGAGCAGTCGGCGCTCAAGCGCTTTCTGGCCAGCGAGGCGGCCGGTGGCGTGCTGCTGATGATCGCCGCCGCGGCTGCCGTGCTGGTGGCCAACAGTCCATTGGCCAGCGCCTACCAGCACCTGCTGCACATGCCCATCGGCCCAACACTCAGTGACAAGCTCGGGCCCATGACGCTGCACCTGTGGATCAACGATGGCCTCATGGCGATCTTCTTCCTGCTGGTGGGCCTGGAGATCAAGCGTGAGCTGGTGGATGGGCGCCTGTCGTCCTGGGAGCAACGCCGTCTGCCGGCGCTGCCTGCGTTGATGGGCATGGCAGTGCCGGCGCTGATCTACCTGACCCTGACCCGGGGCGATCCGCTGCTCACCAACGGCTGGGCCATTCCCGCTGCGACCGATATCGCCTTCGCTATCGGCGCGCTGGCGCTGTTGGGGCGCCACGCGCCGCTGTCTTTGAAACTGATGCTAGTGTCGGTGGCGATCATTGATGACATGGGGGCGGTGGCGATCATCGCGGTCTTCTACACGTCGTCGATCAACCTGGTCGCCCTGGTCGCGGCGGCGGCGATCATCGGTGTGTTGTACCTGCTGAACCGCCTGCGGGTGCTGGTGCTCTGGCCGTACCTGATCGGCCTGACGCTGCTGTGGTACGTGACACTGTTGTCGGGTGTTCATGCCACCATCGCCGGTGTGGTGGGTGCCTTTCTGATTCCCTACATCCCGACGCCGGGCCAGCCGGATGCAGCGGATTCGCCCTTGCACAGGCTGGAGCACGGGATCGTGCCCTGGGTGGGCTTCCTGATCGTGCCAGCCTTCGGGTTTGCCAACGCCGGGGTTTCGTTCGCCGGTATTTCCCTGGCGGACATCGTGGCGCCGTTGCCTTTGGGGATCGCGGCCGGCCTGTTCCTTGGCAAGCAGCTCGGCGTGTTCGGCGGGGTGTTGCTGGCGGTGAAGTCCGGGCTTGCGGCCAAGCCCAGGGGCTGCACATGGCTGCAGATTTATGCGATTTCGATGCTCTGTGGCATTGGCTTCACCATGAGCCTGTTCATCAGCGGCCTGGCTTTCCCCGGCCACCCGGAACTCGTCGAAGAGTCGAAGATCGGCATCATGCTCGGTTCGCTGCTGTCTGCCCTCGTGGCCTGCATGATTCTGCGTTTCGCCCCCAAGGCGCACGACCAGTTTCAGGAAGAAGCAGGGCAAGAAGCCGAGATTCGCCAGGACGGTGATGTCAGAACCATTTAGTCCTCACGTGTGAAAAGGCCCGCTAATCAGCGGGCCTTTTTCATACCCATCCAGCGTCTGGTCATCAGGTCACCGTCGGTAAACGCGTGCAGTCGAGTTGATTGCGTGTGTTGCCTGAATATATGGATAGGCATATATTTGGTTTTCCGTATATGTAGGCGGCACCATGATGACCCCCACCGACGTGTTCAAAAGCCTGGCCGACGAGACGCGCGGTCGCGCCACTCTGTTGATCGCCGAACTGGGCGAGCTCTGCGTCTGCGAGCTGATGTGTGCCCTCGATGACAGCCAGCCGAAGATCAGCCGTCACCTCGCTCAGCTACGCAGCAGCGGGCTGCTGCTGGACCGCCGCCAAGGCCAGTGGGTGTATTACCGTTTGAATCCCGAACTGCCTGCCTGGGTGCATGAGATGTTGCAGGTGACACTCAAAGCCAACGCCGACTGGCTCAAGGACAACACTTCGCGTCTGCAGAACATGGATGACCGTCCCGTTCGCGCGGCAGCGTGCTGCTGACCTTGTTGGAGCGTGTCGTCCATGCTGGTTGCTATCGCGGTATTCGTCTTCACCCTAGTGCTGGTCATCTGGCAACCCAGGGGCCTCGGGGTCGGCTGGAGCGCGAGCATCGGCGCGCTCATCGCGCTGGCCGTCGGCGCGGTGTCGTTGTCCGACATTCCCACGGTGTGGGCCATCGTCTGGAATGCGACGGCTACGTTCATCGCCGTCATCGTTATCTGCCTGTTGCTGGATGAAGCCGGCTTCTTCGAATGGGCCGCCCTGCATGTGGCGCGCTGGGCGAAAGGCAGCGGCCATCGTCTTTTCTGTTTTTGCATACTGCTGGGCGCTGCCGTTTCTGCGTTGTTCGCCAATGACGGCGCGGCGCTAATCCTCACACCCATCGTCATGTCCATGCTGGTGGCGCTGCGCTTCTCGGCGGCCACGACCCTGGCGTTCGTCATGGCCGCCGGGTTCATTGCCGACACGGCCAGCCTGCCGTTGGTGGTCTCCAACCTGGTGAACATCGTTTCCGCCGACTACTTCGGGCTGGGTTTTTCCGAGTACGCCTCGGTGATGGTGCCGGTGAACCTGGTTAGCGTGGCGGCCACGCTGCTGGTGCTGTTCCTGTTCTTTCGCCGCGACTTGCCGCAGCACTACGCACTCGATGTGCTGCCCGCGCCGGAAACGGTCATTCGTGATCGTGCCACGTTCGTCGTCGGCTGGTGGATGCTGCTGGTTCTGCTGATAGGGCTTTTTGCCCTGGAGCCGCTGGGTATTCCGGTCAGCGCCGTGGCGGCTGTCTGCGCGGCGATTCTGTTTTCGGTCGCGGCCCGGGGCCATCGGATTTCCACGCGACGCGTGCTGCGCGAAGCTCCCTGGCAGGTCGTGCTGTTCTCGCTGGGCATGTATCTGGTGGTGTATGGCCTGAAGAACGCCGGGCTGACGGACCTCCTGACCCAGGTGCTGGACCGCTTCGCCGAGCAGGGTCTGTGGAGCGCGGCCATTGGTACGGGTGTGCTTTCAGCCCTGTTGTCTTCGGTGATGAACAATATGCCCAGTGTGCTGATCGGCGCCTTGTCGATCCAGGCCAGTGGCGCTGAGGGGGTTGTCCGCGAGGCGATGATCTACGCCAACGTGATCGGCTGCGACCTCGGCCCGAAGATCACCCCCATTGGCAGCCTGGCCACGCTGCTCTGGTTGCACGTGCTGGAGCGCAAGGGGCTGCGTATCACCTGGGGCTACTACTTCAAGGTCGGCATCGTGCTGACGCTCCCGGTCCTGTTGATCACTCTCTCGGCCCTGGCGCTTCGCCTGAGCCTCTGATCGCCGCCCTGGAGCGGTAGGAGTCATCCATGCGAGTCCTGTTCATGTGCACGGCCAACAGTTGCCGCAGCATTCTTTCCGAAGCCGTCTTCAACCACCTGGCCCCCCAGGGGATCGAGGCGGTGAGCGCTGGCAGCTTCCCCAAAGGGCAGGTGTTGCCGCGCAGCCTCACGACGCTGGAGCAGGCCGGCATCTCCATCGCGGGGCTCAGCAGCAAGGGCAACGACGCCTTTGCGGACAACCCACCGGATATCGTCATCACCGTTTGCGACAAAGCTGCCGGGGAGGCCTGCCCGGTGTACTTCGGCCCCGCGCTGAAGGCCCACTGGGGGTTGGAAGACCCCTCAGATGTCGTGGGGGACGAGGCGGCGATTGATCGCGCATTCCGCACCACGCTGGCTCGCATCGAACAGCGATGCCGAGCCTTTCTGGCGCTCCCGTTCGAGCGTCTCGGCCGTGACGAGCTCAAGCGTGAGCTCGATCGCATCGGCACTCTGTGAGCAGGAGGCGTCATGTCAGAACAATTGCCCAATCTCGATCTCTCGCTGTTCGATAGGCCACAGACCATCGATCCCGATAGCCACAAACCGCGCATCCTGCTGCTCTACGGATCGACCCGCGAGCGTTCATTCAGCCGCTTGTTGGTCGAGGAGGCCGCGCGCCTGCTGGAGCACTTCGGCGCGCAAACCCGCGTGTTCAACCCATCCGGGCTGCCGCTGCCCGATGACGCACCCATGGAGCATCCCAAGGTGCAGGAGCTGCGCGATCTGGTGCACTGGTCAGAGGGGCAGGTGTGGTGTTCTCCGGAACGGCATGGTGCGGTGTCAGCGGTGTTCAAGGCGCAGATCGACTGGATTCCCCTGGCACTTGGCGCTGTGCGCCCGACCCAGGGCAAGACCTTGGCGGTGATGCAGGTGTGCGGTGGTTCGCAGTCGTTCAATGTGGTCAACCAGTTGCGCGTGCTGGGCCGCTGGATGCGCATGTTCACCATCCCCAACCAGTCTTCGGTGCCCAAGGCTTACATGGAGTTCGATGACGCTGGCCGAATGAAACCTTCTGCGTATTACGACCGTGTCGTCGACGTGATGGAGGAACTGGTGAAGTTCACTGTGCTGCTACGCGACCAACAGGCGTTCCTGGTGGATCGTTACTCAGAGCGAAAGGAGAGTGCCGAGCAACTCTCCGCTCGAGTAGAACAAACGTCGATTTAAGGCCGCCTCAATACACCAGCACTTCCCGATGTTTCCTCACAAAATCCGCCCAGCGCACCGGCTCGCGGCCGGTGACGGCTGAGAAGTTGTCGAAGGTGTCGTCGGCGCCGGGGATGGTGCGGTCGGCGAGGCGCTGGAAGTTGTCGCCCACGCAGTTCATGTAGGCCATTTCCGCGCCGGCGGCGCGCATGTTGGCCAGGAAGACGGCCGGCGGTTTGGCGTCGTAGCGGAAGGGCTGGCCCAGCAGCTCGGTCATGAGGTCAGCGATCTGGCCGTAGGATTTCGCGTCGTAGCCCAGGCGGTAGGTCTGCCCGTTGTGCCGGCTCGGGTATAGCAGCGCCTGGGCGGCGACGGCGGCCACGTCGTCGCCATCCACCCAGCTGCACACCGCATCGCCGATGTACTGCTCGATCACGCCGTGCTTGATCGCGCGGGTGCCGTCGTAGGTGAGCAGGTTCTGCATGAACACTTCCGGGCGCAGGTGGGTGAACGAGAAACCCGACCATTCGATATAGCGCTCGACGAACTGGTGCCAGGCCCAGTGGCCCACGGTGGTGTCGTCACGCCCGCAGGCGCCGAGGTGCACGATGTGCTGGACGCCGGCCTGCCTGGCCGCGTCGATAAAGGCCTTGCTCTGGCGCAGCATATCGACTGTGTAGCCGGTCACCAGGAACGCGCGGTCGATGCCTTCGAGCGCCGGGGCCAGTGTCTGCTCGTCGTCGAAATCGAGAATCACGGTGCGAATGCCCTTGGCCTGGAACGGCTCGGCCTTGGCGGCTGAGCGCACGGCGGCCACGGGGGTGATGCTGTCGTCGGCGAGCAGCTCGCGCAGGGCGGCGCCGCCAATCTGCCCGGTGGCGCCGGTGATGAGAACGGTGGGTTTGTGCGGGGTCATGAACGTACCTGGGGGTGATGAAGAACTCTCACACAAGGCTACTGGGGAATGCAGCGCGTATTTACGATGGTTTTTACCTTGTAAGATGACTCAGGTTCATCAATGAGGGGCGGTGATGTTTTCTTCCGAGCGGCTGAAAGGCATCGATGCGTTCGTCTGCGTGGCGGACACGGGCAGTTTCAAGGCGGCGGCCGAGCGCATGAACCTCACCGGCTCGGCCATCAGCAAGAGCATTGCCCGCCTGGAGAGCCGCCTGGGCATGCGCCTGTTCCACCGCACCACGCGGCGCCTGTCGCTGACGGACGCCGGGGCGACCTTCTACCGTACCTGCGCGGGCGTGCTCACGGAGCTGGAGGAGGCCGAGCAGGCCATGCAGGCCGAAAGCACCGAGCCGCGCGGGCGGATTCGCATCGACCTGCCGGCCGCGTTCGGCCGCCTGAAGGCGCTGCCGGTGATCCTGCAGTTCGTCGAGGCCCACGAGCTGCTGCTGCCGCACATTTCGTTCTCCGACCGCTTTATCGACCCGGTCGAGGAGGGCGTGGATATCGTGGTGCGCGTCGGCGGGGCGGATGTGTGGCCGGCCGCCCTGGGGCATCGCTACCTGGGCAGCGAGCGGCATATCTTCTGCGCCTCGCCCGGCTATCTGCGCAAGCACGGCGAGCCCAAGACCGCGGCGGACCTGGAGCGCCACCACTGCGTGGCCTACGGCCGGGCGGACGGCACCGTGAGCCCCTGGCGGTTCGTGGGTAGCCGGCCCGGGGACGTGGAACGTCGGGTGATGCCGGCCCGCATGGTGGTCGGTGATGGCGAAGCGCAGGTGGCAGCGGTGGTCGCGGGCTGCGGCATCGCCCAGTTGCCGACCTGGTTGATCAGCCGGCAGTTGGAGGAGGGCACGCTGGTCGAGGTGCTGCCCCAGCTGGCAACGGAAGGCCTGCCGATCACACTGCTGTGGATAAAGCGCCGCCAGGCGCTGCCCAAGGTCGGCGCGCTGCTGGAGGCGCTGACCGAGGGGTTGATGATGGTAGGTGGCGGCGCTCGCTGACGGCTGTGCTGTCTCTTCGTGATTATCCCTGCGCCTGGCTGGGGCAGCAGGGCCTCTGTCACGCCGCTTTCACCTGTTTTAGCTCGGTTGATATTGGCTTTCTCTGATCGTTCCTGAAATAGAACGCTAGAGGCGATTTTTGCCGTCTGGTGCGCGAATGGTGTCGAATTTAATCTTTACCCCATGCAGCGACAACTGCACGGGAAAGACCAAGTCAAGCCGAAGAATCGGCACCCAACCTAAGAAAGAGAGAGCCTTGCCATGACCACTACTTCCTACAACCGCCTCGACAAAGACAACGCCGTCGTTCTGCTGGTCGACCACCAGGCCGGCCTGCTGTCCCTGGTTCGCGACATCGACCCGGACAAGTTCAAGAACAACGTGCTGGCGCTGGGCGATCTGGCCAAGTTCTTCAAGCTGCCGACCATCCTCACCACCAGCTTCGAAACCGGCCCCAACGGCCCGCTGGTCCCCGAGCTGAAAGAGATGTTCCCGGACGCGCCGTACATCGCTCGCCCTGGCCAGATCAACGCCTGGGACAACGAAGACTTCGTCAAGGCGATCAAGGCCACCGGCAAAAAGCAGCTGATCATTGCTGGCGTGGTGACCGAAGTGTGCGTGGCGTTTCCGGCGCTGTCGGCCCTGGCGGAAGGCTTCGATGTGTTCGTGGTGGCCGATGCCTCCGGCACCTTCAACGAGATGACCCGCGACGCCGCCTGGCGCCGGATGGAAGCCGCCGGTGCACAACTGATGACCTGGTTCGGCGTGGCCTGCGAGCTGCACCGCGACTGGCGCAACGACGTGGAAGGCCTGGCAAAAATCTGCTCGGACCATATCCCGGACTACCGCAACCTGATCACTGCCTACAGCACCCTGACTGCCGGCAAGTAACCCTTCCGTGACGCACGAACCGGAGCCTGATCGGGCTCCGGTCTTCCCAACGACAACCCAACGCCGAGCGCTCGACGCAACGGGCCAGCTCGGCACGACACTCTTTATCTGGAGCAATGGTGATGGCTAATCAGAAAGGCAAGCTGGTCAAGAAAAGCGCAAGTTTCGGCGTTGCATGGGAGGGCCTGTACGGTTACGTCCAGGCGATTCAGGTCAAGGACACCGTCTACCTGTCCGGGCAACTGAGCCACGACCGCGAAGGCAACCTCATCGCACCCGCCGAGCTGAATGCAGAGGGCAAACCGGCTGACTTCTCCACCATGGAAGCGCAGATGCGCCAGACCTACGCCAACATCGTCGAGCTGCTGGCCGAGTTCGGCGCCACCCTGGACGACGTAGTGGAAGAAACGCTGTTCGTCATCGACGTTCCTGCGGCGTTCGCGGCAGCCGGCACGGTTCGCAAGGCGTTCTACGGTGCCGAGGTGCCCCAGGTCGCCAGCAACCTCATCGGCGTATCGGGCCTGGCATTCCCGCAGCAGCTGATCGAAATCACCATCCGTGCAGTGGTCGAATAACCCGACGCCACGCACGCCAACGCGCAGCCTCCTTGCCAGGGGGCTGCGCGTTTTTCGTTGGTGATACCGATGGGAAAAGGGGCCGTTGCGAACTCCATGCCTATCCGGCCGCGCGTAAAACAGAAGGTGCCAAAACCACTGATCATCTCGCCAAACCCCGTGTCGAACGGTCAGGCAAACACAGCCACACCGGGATAAGGGACAGGAGTAAGCGATTTGTCTGGTTCAGCTGTAGACCGACGCCACAGGTGGCGATCCTTCACCGCCGATACGCTGGCGCTGGTGCTGTTCTTCACCACCACCGGCGTTCTCAATGAGCGGTTCATCGCGGGAATGACCTGGGAGCAGGTGTTCGATGCCCGACTTCTCGGCGCCGGGTTGATGGTCCTGTCCGGCCGGCCCTACGGCCTGTGGCGCGACTGGGTCATGGGCTATGCCGGCACGGGCCGATGGTCACAGATTGCCTGGGATTCCCTGGCGCTGGTCAGCTTCCAGGTGCCGATCTATGCCGCGATCCTGGCCATCAGCGGCGCCAACGCCCAGGAGCTGCTGTACGGATCGCTCGGGGTGATCGTCATCATGCTGGCGATGGGGCGGCCCTACGGCGCCTTTCTCAACTTCGTCCGCGCCCGCTTCGGCCTGCCGGCAGGCGGCGACAAGCCGATGTCGTTGAATGTGTGAGGGGGAGGGGAGCAGCTATACAGCGGTAGGTTTTATAGCTCGCGCTTGAGTCCCCGATTCGGCCAGAAACGGACATCTACAGTGCTGAGATATACCGGCCTCCCACCACACGCCGATGATGCAGCAGTACGGGAAGAAGGATCGGCATCGTGGATGCCGATCCCCCTTGGCTCAGCCGCGCGGCAGCGGCGGTGTGCGTGGCGGGACCAGGCGCTTGCTGCCGGTCGACTCGTAGGCCGCAGCCAGGCGCAGCAGGGCCGAGTCGTCGTAGGCGCGGCCGGCGAAGGTCAGGCCCACGGGCATGCCGATGTCCGCCATCACGCCCATCGGCACGGTGACGGTGGGTACGCCCAGGTGGCGGATGGCGAGGTTGCCGTTGGCCACCCACACGCCGTTGCTCCAGGCGATGTCGGCGGAGGCGGGGTTTACGTCGGCATCCGCCGGGCCGACATCGGCCACGGTGGGGAACAGCACGGCGTCCAGGCCCAGCTGGTCCATCCAGTCTTCTAGGTCGATCTTGCGGGTGTGTTCCAGGCCGCGCAGGCCGTCGGGCACGGTGGCGATCTGGTCCCAGGGCTTGATGCCGCGCTTGGCCATGTTGACGTACTCGTCCATGCCGGCCGCCAGGTCGCCTTCGCGGTTGGGCAGGGTGCCCGGGTCATGCGGGAAGATCTGCGGGCCGTCGACGTCGGCCAGTGTGTTGAGTGTCGGGTCGCCATTGGCGCGCAGGAAGTCATCGAAAGCCCAGCCACTCAGCTCCCACAGTTCGTCGTTCAGGAACTCGGGGCTGACGATGCCGCGGTTGTACACGGTCGGCGCGCCAGGGCGGTCGCCCTCGCAATTGGACACCAGCGGGAAATCCACCTCGACCACGTCGGCGCCGGCCGCTTCCAGGGCCTGGCGGGCGGCTTCCCACAGGGCGATCACCGTGGGGCGGGTGTGGATGCGCTGGCCGGTGGGCCCGCCGATGCCGGGCGTTTCGCTGGTGCCGGCGTGTTCGTCCTTGTTGATGAACATGCGCGGCACGCCCAGGCGCTTGCCGGCCAGGGCGCCGGCATCGGCCGCCAGGGCCTGGTAGCTGGTCGGGCGCACGTTGGAAGCCTTGGGGATCGGTACCCAGGGCTGCAGGCGCCACAGGTCGCCGCGGGTGTCCGGGTCATCGGCCACCACCACGTCGAGCACTTCCAGCAGGTCGGCCATGGTGCGTGCGTAGGGCACCACCACGTCCATGGTCGGGGTCAGCGGCCAGTTGCCACGTACCGAGATCACTCCGCGCGATGGCGTGTAGGCACACAGCCCGTTGTTCGACGCCGGGCCACGGCCGCTCGACCAGGTTTCTTCGGCCAGGCCGAAGGCGGCGAAGCTGGCCGCTGTGGCGGTGCCGGCGCCATTGGACGAGCCAGAGGCGAAGGGGGCGGTCAGGTAGGCGGCGTTGTAGGGGCTTTCCGCCCGGCCGTAGACGCCGCGCTGCATGCCGCCATTGGCCATCGGCGGCATGTTGGTCTTGCCCAGGCAGATGGCGCCGGCAGCGCGCAGACGTTCGATGGTGAAGGCGTCGCACTGGGCGACCAGGTCCTTGAAGGCCGGGCTGCCGGAGGCGGCGGTCAGGCCCTTGACCAGGTAGCTGTCCTTGGCGGTGTAGGGAATGCCGTCCAGCGGGCCGAGCGCCTCGCCACGGGCGCGTCGCGCATCGGAGGCGCGGGCCTCTTCCAGGGCGTCGGGGTTGCGCACCACCACGGCGTTCAGCGCGGTGGCGGTGTCGCGGCCGTCGTAGGCCGCAATGCGGGCCAGGTAGGCCTGGACCAACTCGACCGCCGTGGTGCGACCGGCTTCAAGCGCGGCGCGCAGTTCGGCAATGGAAACCTCGGTTACCTCGATCATGCTGTCATCACTCGCTGCAGGTGGGCCGTATGTCGCCCTCGGAATTCTAGGCGCAAGCGCGGCACGTGGGGCGGCGCGCTCGCAAGGTGCTCTATTTTGCACCAAGCCGCCGGCAGCGGTAGGGGGTGGATGCGAGGCTTGGTGGGGGCAGGGCGGTTTTCCGTGCTTTCAACGTATGTTTCTGGCCGGTAGCTACCTGTCACCACCGTCAGGTTCAGGCTGATACAGCCAGTCATGACGTGCAGTTCACGGCCGGGGCCTGGCACCGCCGACAGGCTCGGGGAGATAACGCATCATTTCCTGCGATAGCTCTTCTTCCCGGCAGGTGTCAGGCAGTAGACCCCACCGCGTGGGCCTGTACAAAAGGTGCTGGTGCCGCAGAGGCAATCGCCACGGCTATCCAGTAGCTGTTGGGGAGGGGGCGTTGGTGACGCAGCGCCAAAGTAGGCAGCGCAGCTTTTCTTTGAGCCGCTGATGGAGCCGTCCTGGCAGAGGAACAGATCCCCATCACACCCAGCGATGCCGCCTTTGCTTCCTGAGCACGGGGTGTTCGCGGCCATGGCGACATTGGCGAGTGCCAATACGGCTGAAGCCAGGAAAAGTCGAAGTACCCAGGCGTTCCACGGGTGCATAGATCAGGCTCTTGGGGTGCGGTTGTCTGATGGCGGGAGCCCCCCAATAGTCGCTCATCCGTGCCAGCGCCGCATCCGGCGGGAGGCGAGCGGCTCGACGTTGCGGCCCGTGAAGGCGGTGTAGTGATTTCAAGGCTAGCCGGTATTGGTGTTCAGGCTGGTGGCCTTGCTTCGCTTCTCGCTTATCCCAACGCAACGCTCAAGCTCGTGTTTGTTGTTCGCGGCGCTTGTCTGATGCTCGCCTAACCGTATGACCGACACTGATGTGGCGGCACGCTGGGTGGCTTGCACACTTTCAATTCTCTATGTGAGAATAAAAAACATATTTGATTCTGGTTTAGAGAAATGAATACGGAATCCCTGGAAATCTTCTGCTGGGTCGCCAGCGAACTCAGCATCACCCAGGCCGCGGCACGCCTGGGGCGGGCGCCTTCCAATGTCACCACGCGCATTCAGCAACTGGAGGCCGAGCTTGGCGCGGAGCTGTTCGTGCGCACCAACAAGCGCATGGCGCTGACCAGTGCGGGTGAGCAATTTGTCGGTTATGCCCGACGCTTTCTCGCCTTGGAGGAAGAGGCGCGCCACGTGGTGTCCGGCGGACGGGAAGGCGGCACCCTGCGCATTGGCAGCATGGAGAGCACGGCTGCCAGCCGGCTGCCGGCGCTGCTGGCGGACTACCATGAGCGGCACTCAGCCACCCGCCTGACCATCAGCACCGGCCCGACGCGTCCACTGCTCGAGCAGGTGCGTACCGGGCAACTGGACTGCGCCTTTGTCGCGCTTTCGCCCCTGGTCGGGCGTTCACACAACTTGCTCGACGACCTGGGCCTGGCCGCTGTGCCGGCCTGGCGCGAGGCGCTCAAGCTGCTGCTGCCTGGCGGAGAAGAGGCCACTGATCTCGCCGAGATTCGTGTCCGGCGCCTGGCCGCATTCCCGCAGGGCTGCACCTACCGAGGCATTGCCGAGGAAGCACTGGGCATCCCGGCGGCCACCGACTGGCAGGTGAGCGAGCGCAGTTCCTACCACGCGATGATCGCCAGTGTCGCCGCAGGCGGTTGCGTGACCATCCTGCCGGACAGCGTGCTGCGCCTGTCCGCACTGCCCACGCGGCTGCGCACCCTGGATGTGGGTGAGATCGAGACGGCGCTGGTCGCCCGGCAGGGCTTTGTCGTACCGGCCTATGCCGCGCTTACGGAGTTGTTGCATGAACACTGCCGCTGATCGCCTGCCATCGAGCTCGACTGCCGGCGCCCTGTACGCGGCGATCACGGCGGCGCTGGTGCTGGTCGTCGGGATGGGCTTCGGCCGCTTCTCCTTCACCGTGGTCTATCCGCACATGGTGGGCGAGGGGGTACTGAGCGTGACCAGTGGCAGTTGGGCCGCTTCGGCCAACTACGCTGGCTATCTCGCGGGGGCGCTGCTGGCGGTTCGGGTTAGGGCGCACCAGGCGGGCCTGCTGTGTCTGGTGGCCATGCTGGGAACAGCCCTTGGCCTGTTGCTGATGGGGGTGGTGACCACGCCACTGGGCATTCTGTTGATCCGTACCCTGGCGGGCGTGCTCAGCGCGCTGTCGATCGTTTCCGCCTCGCTCTGGCTTCTGGAGCAGCGCGGTCAGACCAGGGATGCGCCATTGCTTTACGCCGGGGTCGGCGCGGGTATTGCGCTTTCCGCGGAAATTCCGGCCTGGGCCGTCCACGGGACATCCAGCACCCAGCTGTGGCTGCTGCTCGGCGCAGCGGCAGTGATCGTCACCTTGCTCGCGGCGCCAGGCTTGCTTCGTCGCGGCGCGGTTGCTGGCCATGCACCATCGCCGGCGGCGTCCTCGCCACCCGCCCAGCTGTCTGCGCGCCCGCTGCTGTGGCTGTATGGGCTGGCCGGGCTGGGCTACATCGTCACCGCCACCTACCTGCCGCTGTTCGTCAAAACCGTGCTCCCTGACCTCAACCCCGCGCACATCTGGGCGGTGTTCGGGCTGGGCGCCGTGCCTTCGTGTTTTGTGTGGCATCGCCTGCAGGTGCGACTGGGTACACCGCGAGCACTGGGCTGTAACCTTCTGCTGCAGGCCATTGGCGTGGCACTGCCCGTGCTGTTGCCTACGAGCGTGGGTTATCTGTTGAGTGCGCTGCTGGTCGGCGGCACCTTCATGGGCACGGTGACCATCGCCATCCCGGCTGCCCGGCAGATTGTCAGTGCCAAGGGGGCGAATATGGTGGCGTTGATGACGGTGTACTACAGCGTCGGCCAGATCGTCGGGCCGTTGTTGAGCGCGCTGCTCCTCAAACTCGGCGGAGGGGCCAACGCGGCTTTGCTCGCGGCCGCCTCGGCGCTGCTCATCGCGGCGGCGCTGACGACTGTATTGGTACCCGGAACGCCGCCGCGTTCGCCCAGCTGATTCACGTTCTTCCCGCCGGCACCCGCTGGCCAACCCAGCGTCGCCCTTCAGGAGTTTTCCCATGCAACTACTGTTGAACAAGACCTCGCCTTACGCCCGCGCTGCGCGCATTACTGCCATCGAATCGGGTCTCGAAGAGCAGCTCGAGCTGATCTGGACGGATCCGTGGAACGCGGACGCTCGACTGCTGGCGGCCAATCCGGCGGGTAAGGTGCCGGTGCTCATAACCGGGGACGGCGTTGCGTTGAGCGAATGCCTGCTCATCTGTCTGCACGTGCAGGCATCGGGTAGCCAGGGCGATGGCGGCATGCCGCCGGCGTCTGCGTTGCAACTGGCCGGGCTTGGCCAGGAGTTGCTGGACGCGGCCTTCGGCACCGTGATTGCCCGCAAGTACCAGGGCAATGAGCAAGACCAGAGCTTCCTCGGCGAACGGCGTCTGGCGGCGCTGGGCCGCTTGCTTGCGCACCTGGATAACGTGCCGGCGCTGGACGACGAGGCACCCGATTTTAGCCATTTCATGGTTGGGGTCGGCCTGGATTATCTGCTCTTTCGCCTCCCTGAAATCGATTGGTCGGCCAGAACCCGCCTGGTGCGTTTCCACCAGCGACTCGCCAGCCGCCCGAGCTTCGCCTCGACGCCATTTGCTTGAGTCACCAGGGCGCCAGGCCCAAGGCCTGGCGCTTCTGATGGATGCCGGAAACCCTCGAATATCACAGGCATAGCGGGCCAGAGGGTCGCCTGATAAACGGCCTGCATCTGATGGCGCGCGGTTAAGCGCACGCCATCAGATGCCCCTTCATTTTTGCGGCGCGCCGCGCTGCACCATGGCTCGCCATTCCTGCACGCTGGGCCTTTCCTGCACGCGGGCATGCCATGCGCGTAGCGCCTTGCATTCCTCGGGCACGGGAAGTTTGACCAGCGAGGCGAAGATCATGCCTCCCAGTACCGCGATATCGGCCATGGAAAAGCTGTCACCGGCAACGAATGGCTGTCGTTCGAGAAGCCGGTCGAAGTAACGCATGCCCCTGACCGCCTTGTCGCTCATGCGATTGCCCCATTCGGGATTCTGGTAGAGCTCGACTTCCGGGCCAAGCCCCGGTGTAGCGTGGTGAAAGTACTGGCTGACGGCATCGAGAAACTCGATTTCAGCGCGTTTGGTCATCATATGGATCAAGCCCTTCTCCAAGGGCGTTTGCCCGGTAAGGGTAGGGCTGCCGTCCAGCACGTCCAGGTACTGGGTAATAGCCGTGCACTCGGCGATCAAGGTGCCGTCTTCCAGCTCTAGCACCGGCAGTGTCCCGGAGTAGTTGATCGCCAGAAAGTCGGGTTTCTTGTGCTCGCCGGTCCACAGATTGACCGATACGAATTCAACTCGGGGAAGCAGACCCTTTTCCGCCAGCGCGATGCGCACACGAGCGGGATAGGGGCCATCGAACCAGTCGTAGATTTTCATTGTGGGAAGGGTGGATATATCGAAGTGAGGGCTCATGGGTAATCACCTGCCTGTCAGTTGGTAGGTAAAGATTCGCCCTGTAATTGCGCGGTGTCAATCCCCTACCTGCCAGTTGGCAGATAGACGATGCGCACGTAAACTGATGCCGTTCATTGGGTATTGAGGAACCGGTATGACTGCAAATGCTCGAGAAGCCATTCTGGCCGCGGCAAAAACGGCCGCGCAGACGCACGGCTACAGCGGCATCAACTTTCGCAGCCTCGGTGAGGCGGTGGGGGTCAAGAGCGCGAGTATCTACTACCACTTCTCGAGCAAGGCCGAGCTTGGCGCCGCAGTTGCCGAGCGCTACTGGCAAGACACGGCCGCGGTCCTGCAGGGAATACGCGAGTCGAACCCTGATCCGCTCGATAGACTGAAAACCTACCCATCGATCTTTCGCATGTCCCTGGAAGACGGCAACAGGCTATGCCTGTCCAGTTTCATGGCGTCGGAATACGAAGACCTGCCGGAAGAGGTCATGCGTGAGGTCAAGGCGTTTGCAGACATCAACGTGGCATGGCTGAAACAGGCGCTGATGGATGCTCAAGTGGGAGACGCAGAACGGTGTGAGCAGCGTGCCCGTGCGATTTACACGGCCGTTGCAGGGGCTCAGCTTATTGCCCGGACTCGGCGCGATATCGGGCTATTCGATGAGCTGATTAACAGCTACCAGGCGGCTGGTCTCATCCCCGCGATTCAGCCCTGATAGAGCAGGCGGCTACTGACCCCATGCATCGCCGGTAGGGCCGTAGGCACCTCGCGTTGGCTTCAGTATGCCGGCAAGAAAAAAAGGGCCTCGGCGTGCGCCGGGCCCTTCGGATCATGCGGTGACGGTTCAACGAGTCGCTATGTGCTCGGCCGCTTGCCAGCCGCCGCCCAGTGCACGGAATGCCGCTATCGCGGCGCGGGCCGACTCGGTCTGTGCCTGAGCCCTGGCGTCCGATGCGCGCAGCAAGGTCTGATCGGCATTGAGCACATCGATCAGGCTGGCGGCGCCGTTTTCATAGGCGATGAACGACGATTGCCGGGCGCTGGTCAGGGACGTTTCGCCGGCGGTGAGGGTGGCTGCCTGGGCCTCGCGGTTGACCAGGGCCGAGAATGCGTTCTCGACATCTTCACTGGCGCGCAGCACGGACTGGCGATAGGCCGCGAGCGCTTCGGCTTCCTGGCCTTTTGCCTGGTCGATCTGGGCGTTGATGCGGTCGAAGTCGAACAGCCGCCAGCGCAGCCCCAGCAGGCCCGCCGACTGGGCGGCACCGCTGCTGAACAGGTTGCCGCCGCTGGTGGTGGCGCTACCCAGCAGCGCACCGAGCGAGAACTTCGGGTAGTACTCGCTGATTGCCACACCGATGCGGGCGTTGGCGGCCACCAGGCGCTGTTCGGCAGCAATCAGGTCAGGCCGACGACGCAGCAGATCGGCCGGCGAGCCCGTGTCTGCAAGCCGTGGCGCGCGTGGAATGGCGCGCGCGGCAGACAGTTCGCCGCGGTGAGTGCCGGGCGGGGTGCCGAGCATCACATCCAATGCGTTCATGGCCGCATCCAGCCCGGTCTGCAGCACCGGCACGCTGGCCTGGACCTGTGCCAGCTCACCCTCTGTCTGATGCACTTCGAATGTCGCGGCGAGGCCCTTGCTGTGCAACAGGCGCACCTTCTCCAGCAGCTCCTGCTGGGTGTCGACCTGCCGTTCGGCAATCGCCAGCCGCTCTTGCAGGCTGCGGATGGTGGTGTAGACATCTGCGGTTTGCGCGGCGACGGCCAGCCGGGTCGCGACGGCGCCGGCCTCTGACGCCTGGTACTCAGCGACTGCCGCTTCCCGACCGCGGCGCAGGCCACCGAACACATCCAGCTCCCAGCTCGCTTCGAGGTTGGCCTCATAGCTATTACCATAGCGGTCATGACCGGGCATGGAATCGAGCAGCCGCCCCTGTGGCGTCTCTACTGACTGGTAAGCGCGTGCGGCTTGGCCGTTGACGGTGGCGGAGGGCAGCAGGGCGGCATTGGCTGCGCCCAGTCCTGCACGGGCTTGGGCGACGCGAGCCTGGGCTTGTGCCAGGTCGAGATTCTGCGCCAGGGCCTGGGTGACCAGAGCACTCAGTTGAGGATCACCAAAGCCTTCCCACCAGGCCGCGAAACTGGCGGGTGCAGGGGTGGTTCGTCGTTCTACCGCGCCTTGCCCCACGTACTGATCGGCAAGCGGAGCGTCCGGCCGCTGGTAGTCGGGGCCGACCGCACACCCGGTTGCCAGGCTGGTGCTCACCACGAGAGCAAGAATACGGAAGGGAGGCATAGGATTCTCTTCGACCAAATTGAGTTGTGACCATATTATAGATTGGTCACTTGCTGTCAATCAGATCGCCAGGGAGTTAAGCTGTTGCCATGAACGAACATACGAACACCTCGACTATCCGTGGGCCGCAGGATCACGAGATCCGCGATCAGATCATCAGTGCGGCGACGCAGCATTTCGGCCATTACGGTTACGAGAAGACCACCGTCTCGGACCTAGCCAAGGCCATCGGTTTTTCCAAGGCTTACATCTACAAATTCTTCGATTCCAAGCAAGCGATTGGCGGCGTGATCTGCACGAATCGCCTGGCCATGATCATGCAGATCGTCGAAGGCGCCATTGCCGATGCGCCGACCGCGTCCGAGAAGCTGAGGCGTCTGTTCCGCTCTATTTCAGAGGCTGGCAGCGATCTGTTCTTCCACGATCGCAAGCTTTACGACATCGCTGCGGTTGCTTCGCGTGACCGCTGGCCTTCCGCAATGGCGCACCAGGAACGCATCAGCGCCATCATTCAGCAGATCCTGCTGGAAGGGCGCGAGTCTGGCGAATTCGAGCGCAAGACGCCTCTGGACGAGACCACCAACGCGATCTTTCTGATCATCCTGCCCTACGTCAATCCGGCTCAATTGCAATACAACCTGGACATCGCGCCCCAGGCTGCCGTGCACCTGCCGGCACTGATACTACGAAGTCTGGCACCGTAGTAAATTGCTTGTGACCGTTGACAGTTTTGGTCACAGGTCGAAGAATGTGGTTCCTTCATTGCTCTTGAGTAACGGAACCCATGCGCCTCAAGCCCGCCACCTTCGCCGTTTTTTTGCTGCCTATCGTCCTGGTGGCGTGCGGCGATTCCGCCGTCAGCCAAGATCCTCGCAACAAACCACCCCTGGTCAGAACGGCAGCGGTCGAGCAATCGACCGATGCCGCTCGCTCCTTCACCGGGGTGGTCGTTGCGCGTACGCAGAGCGAACTCGGCTTTCGCGTATCGGGCAAGATTCTCGAGCGCCTGGTCGATACCGGGCAAACGGTCAAACGCGGCCAGCCGCTGATGCGCCTGGACCCCATCGACCTGCAATTGCAGGCGCGTGCGCAGCAGGAGGCCGTGGCCTCTGCCCGGGCCGAGGCCAAGCAGGCCGCTGACGACGAGGCCCGCTATCGCGACCTGGTTGCCGCAGGTGCCGTTTCGGCATCGGCCTACGACCGGATCAAGGCAGCCGCCGATTCGGCCAGGGCCCAGCTCAGCGCGGCCCAGGCCCAGGCTGATGTGGCGCGCAATGCCTCCGGCTATGCAGTGCTGCTGGCTGATGCCGATGGTGTGGTGATGGACACCCTGGCCGAGCCCGGCCAGGTGGTCAGCGCCGGGCAGGCGGTGGTGCGCTTGGCGCGGGCAGGGCAGCGCGAAGCCATCGTGCACCTCCCCGAAACGCTGCGCCCGGCGCCGGGCTCGACAGCCCAGGCCACGCTGTACGGCAACGGCGGCACTGCCGTCGCCGCCACGCTGCGCCTGCTCTCCGAAGCCGCCGACGCCACCACCCGTACCTTCGAAGCCCGGTACGTGCTCGACGGCGCGTTGGCGAACGCGCCGCTTGGCTCGACCATCACCCTGGATATTGCGGACGGCAGAACTTCGGCTCAGGTGCTGCAGGTGCCCATCGGCGCGCTCTACGATCCCGGCACTGGCACCGGTGTGTGGGTGATCGCTGGTGAACCGGCGAAAGCGTCCTGGCGCCCTGTGCAGGTACTGGGCATTGGTGACGATGCGGCGCGGGTCACCGGCACGCTCGAACCGGGCGAGCAGGTGGCGGCGCTGGGTGCGCACCTGCTGCGTGACGGCGAGGAGGTGCGGCTTGTCCAGGCGGCTGCCGCTGCTGCCGCCGGGAGCCAGCCATGAGCGAGGGGCGTTTCAACCTATCTGCCCTCGCGGTGCGCGAGCGCTCCGTCACCCTGTTTCTGATCCTGCTGATGGCCGTGGCCGGG
The DNA here is from genome assembly GCA_050282285.1 of Pseudomonas sp. Classification (GTDB taxonomy): domain Bacteria; phylum Pseudomonadota; class Gammaproteobacteria; order Pseudomonadales; family Pseudomonadaceae; genus Aquipseudomonas. The sequence goes on along the minus strand of JBLZZJ010000058.1, from coordinate 35,248 downwards.
CTCTTGGCGTTTTTCCAACTGGGCAGGGCGGAAGACCCGCCCTTCACGGTCAAGCAGATGACCATCATCTCTGCCTGGCCGGGCGCCACCGCGCAGGAAATGCAGGATCAGGTCGCCGAGCCGCTGGAAAAGCGCATGCAGGAGCTTCGCTGGTACGACCGCAGCGAAACCTACACCCGTGCGGGCCTGGCATTCACCATGGTCTCGCTGCGCGACAGCACGCCGCCCTCCCAGGTCCAGGAGGAGTTCTACCAGGCCCGCAAGAAGCTGGGCGACGAAGCCAAGACCTTGCCGGCCGGCGTCATCGGGCCGATGCTCAACGACGAATTCTCGGACGTGACCTTTGCCCTCTACGCCTTGAAGGCCAAGGGTGAACCGCAGCGCCAACTGGTGCGGGAGGCTGAGTCGCTGCGCCAGCGCCTGCTGCACGTGCCGGGGGTCAAGAAGGTCAATATCATCGGCGAACAGGCCGAGCGGATTTTCGTGTCTTTTTCCCATGACCGGTTGGCGACGCTGGGCGTGACGCCGCAGGAGATCTTCGCCGCGCTCAACAGCCAGAACGTGCTGACGCCTGCCGGTTCGATCGAAACCAGCGGCCCGCAGGTGCTGGTGCGCCTGGATGGTGCTTTCGACACGCTGGCGAAGATCCGCGAGACGCCGGTAACCGTGCAGGGCCGCACGCTGAAACTTTCCGACGTGGCGACGGTGGAGCGCGGCTACGAAGACCCGGCGACCTTTCTGGTGCGCAACGGCGGTGAGCCCGCACTGTTGTTGGGTGTGATCATGCGCGAGGGCTGGAACGGCCTCGACCTCGGCCAGGCACTCAATGCCGAAACGGCCCGCATAAACGACGCAATGCCGCTGGGCATGACGCTCAGCAAGGTCACCGATCAGGCGGTCAATATCACCTCGTCCGTCGACGAGTTCATGGTCAAGTTCTTCGTCGCGCTGCTGGTGGTCATGCTGGTCTGTTTCGTCAGCATGGGCTGGCGCGTGGGCGTGGTGGTCGCGGCTGCCGTGCCGCTGACGCTGGCCATCGTGTTCGTGGTGATGGCGGCCACGGGCAAGAACTTCGACCGCATCACCCTCGGTTCACTGATTCTCGCTCTGGGCCTGCTGGTGGACGACGCCATCATTGCCATCGAAATGATGGTGGTGAAAATGGAAGAGGGCTACGACCGCTTCAAGGCGTCGGCCTATGCCTGGAGCCGCACCGCCGCGCCGATGCTGTCCGGCACGCTGGTCACGGCCATCGGCTTCATGCCCAATGGTTTTGCACAGTCCACGGCGGGTGAGTACACCAGCAACATGTTCTGGATCGTCGGTATCGCCCTCATCGCTTCCTGGGTGGTAGCGGTGGCGTTCACCCCGTACCTGGGCGTGAAGCTGTTGCCGAACATCAAACAGGTCGAGGGCGGTCATGTGGCCATCTACAACACCCGCCACTACAACCGTTTCCGCACGCTGCTGGCGCACGTCATCGCCCGTAAATGGCTGGTTGCCGGCGCGGTCATCGGCGCGTTCGTGGTGGCGGTGCTGGGCATGGGGCTGGTGAAGAAACAGTTCTTCCCAACGTCCGACCGCCCCGAGGTGCTGGTCGAGTTGCAGATGCCGTATGGCACCTCCATCGAGCAGACCAACGCCACCGCCATCAAGGTCGAGTCGTGGTTGCGCGAGCAGGAAGAAGCCAAGATCGTCACGTCCTACATCGGTCAGGGCCCACCCCGGTTCTTTCTGGCCATGGCCCCCGAGCTGCCCGATCCGTCCTTTGCCAAGATCGTGGTGTTGACGGACAGTCAGGAAGCCCGCGAAGCCCTCAAGTTGCGAATCCGTGAAGCGGCCTCCGAAGGGCTGGCGCCAGAAGCCAAGGTGCGCGTTACGCAGTTGGTCTTCGGCCCGTATTCGCCGTATCCGGTGGCGTACCGGGTGATGGGGCCGGACCCGCTGCGCCTGCGTGAAATCGCTGCGCGCGTCCAGGATGTGCTGCACGCCAGCCCGATGATGAAGACGGTGAACACCGACTGGGGCCCGCTGGTGCCGACGCTGCACTTCTCGCTGGATCAGGATCGCCTGCAGGCGGTTGGCCTGAGTTCCAATGCGGTGGCGCAGCAGCTGCAGTTCCTGCTCGCCGGGGTGCCGATCACCTCGGTGCGTGAAGACATCCGCTCGGTGCAGGTGGTCGGTCGCGCGGCCGGGGATATCCGTCTCGATCCGGCGAAGATCGAAGGCTTCACCCTGGTTGGCTCGGCTGGCCAGCGCATACCGCTGTCGCAGGTCGGCGAGGTTGGTGTGCGCATGGAAGACCCGATCCTGCGGCGTCGCGACCGCACGCCGACCATCACCGTGCGTGGCGATATCGCCGAAGAGCTGCAGCCGCCCGACGTGTCCGTAGCGGTCTGGAAAGACCTGCAGCCGATCATCGAGGCGCTGCCGGCCGGCTACCGGATCGAGATGGCCGGCTCCTTCGAGGAATCGGGCAAGGCCAGCCAGGCGATTCTGCCGCTGCTGCCGATCATGATCGCGCTGACGCTGCTGATCATCATCCTGCAGGTGCGCTCGATCTCGGCCATGGTCATGGTGTTCCTCACCTCACCGCTGGGTCTGATTGGTGTGGTGCCGGTGCTGTTGCTGTTCCAGCAGCCGTTCGGCATCAACGCACTGGTCGGGTTGATCGCGCTGTCGGGCATCCTGATGCGCAACACACTGATCCTGATCGGGCAGATCCACGACAACGAAAGCGAGGGCCTCGACCCGTTCAATGCGGTGATCGAAGCCACGGTGCAGCGCGCCCGACCGGTGTTGCTGACGGCGCTGGCGGCCATCCTCGCGTTCATTCCGCTTACCCACTCGGTGTTCTGGGGCACGCTGGCCTATACGCTGATCGGCGGTACGTTCGTCGGCACCATCATGACCCTGGTGTTCCTGCCGGCGATGTACGCCATCTGGTTCAAGATCCGCCCCAACGGCCACCCCCGCAGCCCGGGCGCCAAGGCGACCGCCTGACGCTGCGTCAGTGACGACCTCGGGAGTCGGCAGCGAAGCGCTGCTGCTGGAATTGCAGATCGTAGCGCGACGCGGCGCTCCACATGGCGTGTTCGAGGCCCGTGAGTTCGGCGATTTCTTCCGGGGTCAGTTGCATGGCATTCACTCCCCGAGCAGGGCGAGCAAGCCCTTGGGGTACAGTGGCAAGTCGTCGGAGAACGAATCGAGGGTGCGCCACTGCGCCTGGAACGCCACGCCGTTGCTTTCCACACCGGGTAGAAAAGGCTGGTCGTACAGCGAGGTGTCGGCGAATTCGCCGTCATACACCAGCACGATTTCGTGGCCGGGCACGCCGTTGTAGATGAAGATGTTTTCCAGTGTGCCGAGCAGGCGCAGGTTGACCACCTCGACGTTCAGCTCTTCGCGGATCTCCCGCGTCACGGCCGCGGCGGAGGTCTCGCCGAACTCGATACCACCGCCCAGCGGACGGCAATAATTCTGCTGCTTGAGGTCGTCACGGGCCTCGTTGACCAGAAGGCGATCGCCTCGGCGGAACAGGCACAGCACGATGGGGCGAATCATTTCGGATGGATCCATGGCAGGTGGCTCGAACGGGCGCTCATTCTTTCATGGTGGTGGGCTGTTGGTACGCATCAACCAACCAATAACGTGAGGCCCGACTCAGGGGCTTGCTGGGCTGGATCAGCGAGCGTTTCCCCGAGTACGGCTTCTCACCGTTCCTTTTGTTAAACTCGCCGCCTTTTCGCGCACGCTGTCTTTCCAACCAGGAGCCTCCATGTACAAGGGATTGTTGACCGCTGTGCTGTCGACACTGTGTGTCGTATTACTCGCCGGCTGCGCCGCCAAACCGGCACCGCCGGCGCAAGCTCAGGCTGCGCCCGCCGTGTGGAAGGATTACTGGTGTTACAGCGGCGTCCATGACCCGGACGGCATCAACAACACCGTGAAACTGTGCTTCAAGGGCAACCTGGCGTTCATGGGCGTCTACTTCTCCGACGTGGCCACCGAGCCGACGTTCTGTCAGCAAACGGGTACCAAGCAGACGTTGCCGGACTTCGTTTCGCTGATGTTCGGGCCGGGCATCTGCAAGAACGGGCACCCCATCGCTTCTTCCCTGTGGGAATGCCAGGACACCGGCGAGACCTTCGATTGCCGTAACGTCGAGGAAGGCTTTTCGCTGATCCTCACGCAGACATCGAAACCTGATCCGTCGTAAGTCGATGCGACTGATCGGCAGGCGCTTTGTGGGAGGCGCTTTAGCGGCGATTGGATAATGGCTGTCGCGGCAGAAGCCCCTCCCACGGGGTGTGGGGGCGTCGGCATGATGACGTCCGTGGCAGGCGCTTCAGCGGCGATCAAAAGCGCCTGCCGCACCGGATCACTTCAGCCCGAACAAGCGCTCTGCATTGCCGCTGAAGAACTTCTCCAGCACCTCGTCCTTCAGCCCCAGTTGCTGGGCATCGTCGATGCTCTGGCGGATCGGGCGGAAGGTGTAGGAGGAGCCGAACAGCAGCTGGTCGGCGAGAAAGCCGTTGGCCGCCTGCACGTAGCCTTCGCTGCCGGGCAGGAACAGGTACATGTCTGGAACCAGGTGGATGTTCTCGTAGCGGAACGCCACGCCGATGGCCTGCTGCACGTTGGGCCAGTAGCCGTGATACGCGACGATCTTCAGGTCCGGGAAGGCGCGGGCCACGGCTGCCAGGCGGCCGGGGTCGTTGTAGGCCGGGTCCGGGGTGGTCGGGCCGCTCATCAGGAACAGCGGGATGCCGCGCTTCTGCAGGTGCTCGTAGATCGGCCAGTACAGGTGGTCGTCCGGGTGCCGGGCCGGTTCGCCGAAGCCCGGCTCCAGGTCGATGCCGGACAGGCCGAACACGTCGATGGCGCGGTCGATTTCCTGCAGTGCGCCGTCCACACCCTGCAGCACCGGCTCCACCGAACCGACGCCGAGCAGTTCGGCGTGGCCGTGGACGATGCCGTGAATGGTGTCGTTCGGCAGGTGCTGGCCTGGCGTGTGGCGACCGACCACCACGGCCTTGTGCAGGCCGGCTTCGCGCACCTCGGCGAGAAAGCCTTCCGGGGTCAGGGAGCGTTCGAAATGATCGTCCGCACCTTGTGTGCCGACACGCCGGTTGAGCCAGCGCGCGGTGGCGTGCTCGGGCGAACCCGGCAGGGCGCCGAAGAAGGGGTGCAGGTAGGCCGGGCGACAGCGCAGGTCGATGACCTTCATGCGACCTTCTCCTTGCCTGCCCGTACGTCGAAGGCGCCGCCGGTGAAGGCACCGTCCACGGTGACCTTGCTCTTGCCGGGCAGCAGTGGGAACACCAGTTCGGCGAAGCGGTAGGCTTCTTCCAGGTGCGGGTAGCCGGAGAGCACGAAGCTGTCGATGCCGAGGTCGGCGTATTCCTTGATCCGCGCGGCGACGGTTTCCGGGTCGCCCACTAGCGCCGTGCCTGCACCGCCGCGTACCAGGCCGACGCCGGCCCACAGGTTGGGCGCAACCTCGAGCTTGTTGCGGTCGCCGCCGTGCAGGGCGGCCATGCGCCGCTGGCCTTCGGAGTCCATGCGGGCGTAGTTGGCCTGGGCCGCGGCGATGGTGGCGTCGTCGAGGTGGCTGATCAGCTCGTCGGCGGCGGCCCAGGCGGCTTCGTTGGTCTCGCGCACGATCACGTGCAGGCGGATACCGAAGCGCACGGTGCGGCCGTGTTTGGCGGCGCGGGCGCGTACGTCGGCGATCTTCTCGGCGACGGCGGCCGGCGGTTCGCCCCAGGTCAGGTAGGCATCGACGTGTTTGGCCGCCAGCTCATGGGCCGCCGGCGAGGAGCCGCCGAAGTACAGCGGCGGGTAGGGCTGCTGCACCGGTTCGAAGAAGTTCTGTGCGCCGCGCACCTTGAGGTGCTTGCCGTCGTAATCGACCTTCTCGCCCTGCAGCAGGCGGCGCCAGATACTGAGGAATTCGTCGGAGGCTTCGTAGCGCTGATCGTGGGCGAGGAACACGCCGTCGGCTTCCAGCTCGGTGGCGTCGCCGCCGGGCACCACGTTGAGCAGCAGGCGGCCGCCGCTGGCCTGGTCCAGGCTGGCCGCCTGGCGCGCCGAGGCGGTGGGGTTGCCGAGGGAGGTGCGCAGGGCCACCAGCAGCTTGATGCGCTGGGTCACCGGCACCAGGCTGGCGGCGGTCACCCAGGGGTCGAGGCAGCTGGCGCCAGTGGGGATCAGCAGGCCGTCGTAGCCGAGCTGGTCGGCGGCCACGGCAATCTGCCGCATGTAGGCGTTGGTCGCCGGGCGGCCGCTGGCGGAGTGGCCGAGGTAGCGGGTGTCGCCGGAGGTTGGGAGGAACCAGAAGATATCCAGGCTCATGCTGTGAATCCTTTTGTACGGTTGGGAGTGAGGAAGGCCCGCTGGCTTTCCGTGGTCGCAACGCTCGGCAAGGTGGTTTTTCTAGTTGGGTGCCGCGCCGTTCAGATCGAGAGCTGAACGACGCGGTTGGCGCGGGTATTGGTGTCGTGGCGACGACGGTTGACCACCAGTTCGCCAATGGCGATCAGCCGCGTACGGGTGACGTTGCGGCTCAGGCCCAGCAGGCTGGCGGTGTGCACCTGGTTGCAGTGGCAGAAGCGGTAGGCGGCCCGCAGCAGGCTGTCCTCGACCTTTTCATGGAGGCCACCGGCCTGCTCCTCGAACAGCCGCTGGAAGGCACGCAGCAGCAGTGCATCGGCACTTTCGACGAGGGTCGGTTGTGGCTCCTGGCGGTCGATGCGCAGGTGCGAGAGGCGCAGGTCGTCCTCCAGCACCAGGCCGTTGCGGCACACCAGCAGGGTGTGGTGGATGACGTTTTCCAGCTCGCGGATGTTGCCCGGCCAGGCGTAGTTGGCCAGCTTGTGCTCGGCCTCGGGGCTCAGGCGTACTTCGCCGTAGCCGAGGCGGTTGCAGTAGGTCTTGATGAAGTGGCGGGCCAGGGGAAGGATGTCGCCGGGCCGTTCGCGCAGCGGGTACAGCTGCAGGCTGACCACGTTGAGCCGGTAGTAGAGATCCTCGCGGAAGTTGCCGGCGCCGATGGCCTTGTCCAGCTGCACGTTGGTGGCAGCCAGTACCCGCACGTTGATCGGGATGCTCTTGCGTGAGCCCAGGCGCACCACTTCGCGCTCCTGCAGCACGCGCAGCAGCTTGACCTGGATCGGCATCGGCAGGTCGCCGATCTCGTCGAGAAACAGCGTGCCGCCGTTGGCCTCTTCGAACCAGCCGGCCTTGGAGGCCAGGGCGCCGGTGAAGGCGCCTTTCTCGTGGCCGAACAGCTCGGCCTCGACCAGCGACTCGGAGAACGCACCGCAGTTGACCGCGACGAAGGGGCCGTCGCGGCGGCCGCTGAGGTTGTGGATGTGGCGTGCGACCAACTCCTTGCCCGTGCCGGTCTCGCCAATGATCAGGACGCTGGCCTCGCTGGGGGCGACCTGTTGCAAGTGGGCGAGAAGCGCCTGCGATCTAGGGTCTTCGAAGACCTGTGCGGTCGCCCGGATCGAGGTAGCCAGCGTTGGCGAAGGGGGGAGGGTCAGCAGTTGCATGGGCATCCCTATGAGTAGAAGGAGGGGGTGGGGCGCGTCTGGTTCAGCGCCCACTCGCCCAGTTCGTGGAGCTTGTAGTCCACCGGGTCGTGCAGGCTCTGGGTGCGCAGGTTGCGCCAGTAACGGTCGAGGCGGAGCGAGGCGTGGGTGGCGCGGGCGCCGGTGACCTCGAACAGCCGGCTGCACAGGTCGAGACCGGTGCGGGTGGCGGTGACCTTGGCGGCCGCGATGGCCAGCGCCAGTTGCGCGCGCTCTTCGGCACCCAGGGCGTGTTCCTTGTGCCAGGCTTCGTCCAGTTGTTCGGCGGCGCGCTCGACCAGCAGGCGCGTGGCCTCCAGGCCGGCCCAGAACTCGCCGTAGTGATGGAGGATGTAGGGGTCTTCGCTGACGTGCTGGACCCTGGATTTGAACCAGGGGCGGCCTTCCTTGAGGGTGTACTGGCGCGCTTCTTCCAGGGCGCCTTCGGCGATGCCGAGGAACACGTGGGTGAAGTGCAACTGGGCGATCAGTGGACGCAGGCAGGCGAACGGCGTGCTCAGTGGGCCGGGGTCGAGCAGCAGTTCGTTTTCTTCCACGCGCACCCGCTCGAAGGTGGCGCTGCCGCTGTCAGTCTGGCGCTGGCCCATGTTGTTCCAGTCGTCGTGCAGGGTGATGCCGGTGCGGCCGCTGGGGATCGCAGCGATCAGCAGCTTGCCGCCGGCGGTTTCGTCGATGGCCGAGGCGATCAGCATTTCCGAGTCGGTGGCGCCGGAGCAGAAGCTCTTCTTGCCGGAGAATTCGCGCCAGCCGTCGAAGGTCTTGACCACGGTGCGGGTGTCCAGCGGGTTCAGCGCGTTGCCCCAGAACCAGTTTTTGCGGGCGGTCTGCTCGAACCAGGGTTGCCACTGGTCCGGCCGCGAGAACAGGCGCACGGTGGCCAGCATCAGGTGCTGGAAACCGAAGACGTGGGCGACCGAACTGTCGACCTTGGCGAACTCGCGCACCACGCCCAGGGTTTCGCTCCAGCTGGCGCCGAGGCCGCCGAACTGGGTGGGGATGCTCAGGGCCAGCAGGCCGCTCTGGCGGATGGCATCGCGCTCGGCTTTCGGCGTGCCGCCGGTTTCGTCGCGCTCGACCGCGGTTTCGGCGAACTCGCTGGCCAGGCGGCGGGCGGTCTGGAGTGGGCTGAGCACGGTGGGTTGTTGGCTGCTTCTCACGCGAAGGCCCTCGCTGGTGCCGGGATGGCAGGCTGGCCGGCAGCAGTGCGCAGGGCGTGCGCGGGGCGGCTGAGGGTTTGTGCCGCACGCTCGGCGGCCAGGGTGAGGCGGGCCTGCAGGGCGTCGCTGGTGACGCGGTAATCGGTGAAATCCGACTCCGTGGCGTAGACGCCGATGGGCAGGGTCAGCGCCTGGAAGAAACTGAACAGCGGGCGCAACTGGTGATCCAGCACCAGGGCATGGCGGTCACTGCCACCGGTGGCGGCGAGCAGCACCGGGGTGTCGATGAGGGCGTCCTGGCCGATCAGATCGAACAGGTGCTTGAACAGGCCCGGGTAGGTACCGCGGTACACCGGCGCGGCGACAATCAGCAGGTCGGCGGACTCGATGCGGCGCAGTTCGTGTTCGACGGTTTCCGGCAGCTCCTTGCGCCATAGCGCATTGCCCAGCGGGCGGGCGATGGTGTCCAGGCCGATCAGGTGGCTGTTGATGGCCAGGTGCTGACCCAGTTCGGCCAGGATCGCTTCGCTCAGGGCCAGGGTGCGGGAGGGACGTGATGTGCCGCCGGAGACGGCGACGACTTTCAGGGGTGTGCTCATGCGAGGTATTCCTGTAGGGCTATTGCTCGAGGTACAGGGGCATGAGCAAGCGCTGTACCAACAGCCAGGCCGCGCAAATGCTGGGCTGCAGGCACGCCGGGCGCGCGCTGGCTGTCGGCTGCGCGGTCAATCTGTCCATCCGCTGTTGCTGGGTGAACAGTCGGCGAACTGTTGCCTGGCAGACAGTGGCGATGGTTCGGCACCGGCAAGTGGGCCACTCGCACGCGCCGCCCGTGGGCTGTGCCCGGTGCGTGGTGTTCTGATGGGGACGTGCCGGTACGCATGAGATGTTTCCAATGTGTTACAGATGTCGGTGTTGAGGGGGTTATAGCGATGTTTTGTTATGTCTCAAACTAATAAATAACGATATTAGTATTCCATTTTGTTTTGTTAGTGGCGATTGAATAGAGGCCTGGTAGCCGCGATGCAGAGCCGTTCTCGGGCCTTCCAGCCTGCTGCTGGCGGGGTGTGGCGGGCAGTGGAGGTGGGTGTTTCGAAGCGCGGGAGGTAACGTGTAGCGGAGGCGGGAACTGGCGTTTTTATTCCATCTGATTATCGCGTTAAAAGTATTCGTTCTTTTTTGCCCCCAGGGGCTGCGCATACAGTACGGTGCTGTCCCCTGGCGGGCAGCGAGCCCTGCTGTTCCCGCTCAGCATGACTGCCTGCTGCAGCGAAGGTCGGCGGCAGGCGCTAGTCTGAAGTGTCACTCTCTACTGTCTTAGCCTCACGGCGCGTTGCATACCGATGTCGCGCTCAAGGAACCCCAATGTCCAAGAAACTCGATGCAACCCCCGAGGGGCTCAGCCCGACGCCGACCGAGTCAGTGGTCCTGCCGGTGAACTGGCAACTGGATCAGATCGTCGAGCAGTTGCGCGCAGTGCGTGCCGAATGGCGCACCGGTACCGGCCGGGCACGGGAGCTGGGCGGGCGCGAGCTGCCGTCTCGGCAAGCCATTGCCGAGGTCATCCAGTCCCTGAGCGGGGCGTTGTTCCCGATGCGCCTGGGGCCCAATGAGTTGCGCGCGGAGAGCGAGGATTTCTACGTCGGCCATACCCTGGACTCGGCGCTCAACAGCCTGCTGACCCAGGTGAAGCTGGAGCTGCGCTATGCCGCCCGCTCCCGTGGCGAAGAAGCGCAGGACGTCGACAACCAGGCCATCCAGATTGTGCGTGAATTCGCTTCGCACCTGCCGGAGCTGCGCAGGACCCTGGACCTGGACGTGATCGCGGCCTTCAATGGCGATCCGGCGGCGCGTACGGTGGATGAAGTGTTGCTCTGCTACCCGGGCATCATCGCGGTGATCCACCACCGCATCGCCCACCATTTCTACAAGGCCAACCTGACCCTGCTGGCGCGGATCATCGCCGAGCTGGCGCATTCCTCCACGGGCATCGATATCCACCCCGGCGCGCAGATTGGCGCGTCGTTCTTCATCGACCACGGCACGGGTGTGGTAATCGGCGAGACCGCGATCATCGGCGACCGGGTGCGCATCTACCAGGCGGTGACCCTGGGCGCCAAGCGCTTCACGGTCGATGAGTCCGGCCTGCTGCACAAGGGCCAGCCGCGTCACCCGATCGTCGAGGACGATGTGGTGATCTACGCGGGTGCCACCATTCTCGGGCGCATCACCATCGGCCAGGGTTCCACCATCGGCGGCAACGTCTGGCTGACTCGCAGCGTGGACGCTGGCAGCAACATCACCCAGGCCACCGCGCAGCGCGCGGATGGCGCCGGTGGTGTGACGGGCTAAGCCGGGGCGGTGACGGTCAGCCGTGGCTGGCGTCGCGGCTGCCGAACTGCCTGCGATACGCCCCGGGCAACACCCCAACCACCTTGCTGAAGGCACGGGTGAAGGCCGCTATCGACTGGTAGCCGCAAGCGTCCGCCGCCTCGGCCACCGGCTGGCCCTGCTGCAGCAGGCGGCAGGCCTGGCGCATGCGCAGGCTCAGCAGCACATGCCCCGGCGAGGTGCTGGCCAGTTCCTGAAACCGCTTGCAGAACGCCGAGCGTGACAGCCCGCTGAGTTCGGCCATCTGCTCCAGGTGCCACGGGCGCTGCGGCTCGGCGATCAGCTGTTGCAGCAGGGTGCTGAATTGCGGATGCCGTGCCAGGCCCAGCAGCCCGCCGAGGTCGTCGACTGCCTGGCTCTGTTCGCGCAGCACGTAGAGAAACAGCAGGTGGCTGAGACGTTCGAGCAAGGCGCTGGCCGGGCCCTCCGGCCGTGCGCATTCTTCCAGGATCAATTCGAACAGGCGCCGGGCCGCACTGGACCCCGGGGCGCCGGCGCGCAGCACCAGGTAGCGGGGCAGGGCGTCGATGATCAGGCTGCTCAGGCCCGGGCGGAAATGGAAGAAACCACAGACCAGGCTCACCCCGTCCCGGGCGCTGGTATCGAGCGCCTGCATGGGGACTCGCGGGTTGCACTGCGCCTCTGTTGGCGAGTCCGTATTGGCCAGGCGATAGGCCAGGTCGCGCAGCAGGAACACCGCATCGCCGGCGTGCAGGGCCACGGGTGTCGGCTCATCGTCCAGGTGCAGCCAGCACTCGCCCTGCACCAGCAGATGAAAACTGGCCCGCGCCAACCCCTGGGTGCTGGCCTGCCAACTGCCGCAGTAACGGCCGACATGAAACAGACTGGTGTCCAGTTCCAGGCTGTCTAATAACCATTCAAAAGGGGCACTGGAAGAATTCATCTAATAGAAAGACTCAGGAGCAAGTGAAGGCGACTTTAGAATATGGCCGAGCATTTTTATAACCAAGACAATAGTGGCACATCCCTTGGTCAGGAGTTACTTCATGGCTCGCGTCACCCTACAGACTCTCGAAACGGCCCCGCAAGACGCCCAGCCGTTTCTGCAGAATGCGCTGAAGAATTCCGGTTTCATCCCCAATTTGCTGGCCGTCCTGGCCAACGCGCCGGCCGCTCTGGAAACCTACGTCACTGTCTCTGCCATCAACGGCAAGGCCAGCCTGGGCCTGGCCGAGCGCGAAGTCATTCAGCTGATTGCCGCGACCACCCACGGCTGCAGTTTCTGCGTGGCCGGGCACACCGCCGTGGCGCAGAACAAGGCCAAGCTGCCGCCCGAAGTGGTCGACGCGCTGCGTGCCCGGGGCGAATTGCCCGATGACCGTTACGAGGCGCTGGCCGCGTTCACCCGGGCGGTGATCGCCACCCGCGGCAACGTCAGCAATGCCGAGTACCAGGCGTTCAAGGACGCCGGTTTCAACGAAGGCCAGGCCCTGGAAGTGATCCTCGGTGTGAGCCTGGCGACCCTGTGCAACTTCGCCAACAGCTTCGCCCACACCCCACTCAACCCCGAGCTGGCGCGTTATCGCTGGGACGACCAGGCTCAGGCCTAATCCGGCGCATCGGAAGGAGATTGCAGCATGCTCGATACCTCTCTGCGTGAATGGCTGGATGCCCAGGCCGATGCGCTCGACCGTGGCCTGCTCGATGGCGAGGCGGTGCTGACCCGGCTGGGCGCCAGCGGCGTGCTGCGCCTGGGCGTTGGCAGCGAGCAGGGCGGCAGCGGCGGCGACGTGGTCGATGCTGTGGAGGCGATTGCCCAGGTGGCCGGCCACTCGCTGACCGTCGCCTTCGTGTTCTGGGGCCAGCGCGCGTTCGTCGAGTACCTGCTGCAGAGCGACAACGCCGGGCTGCGCGAGCGTCTGCTGCCGCCGTTGCTCAGTGGCGAGAAGGCCGGGGCTACAGGCCTGTCCAACGCCATGAAATACCTGTCCGGCATCGAGCAATTGGGCGTCACCGCCCAGACGCGCCCTGGCGGTTGGCAGCTGGACGGGCGCCTGCCGTGGGTGACCAACCTGCGCAAGAGCGGTTTCAGCGTGGCGGCTGCCATCGAGTTGCCCGGCGCGCAGCCGTTCGTGGCGGCGCTACCGGACGATTTGCCGGGACTGGTGCGCAGCGACGATTTGCTGCTGCTCGGCCTGCAGTCGAGCAACACCGCCGCGGTGCAACTGACCGAGGCGTTTCTTTCGGAAGAGTGGTTGCTGGCCGCCGACGCGCGCCAGTATCTGCCCAAGGTGCGGCCGGCATTCCTTGGCTTGCAGTGCGGCATGTCCCTGGGCCTGGCGCGGCGTTCGCTGGCCGAAGCGCGGGGGCTGTTGCAGAGCGGCCGTTCGGTGCTGGAAGGCGAGTGGCAGCAGCTGAGTGATGAGCTGGAGCGCCTGCAGCGAGGGCTGTACGACGGCCTGCGTGCCGGCAGCTTCGGTGCCAGCCCGGTGGCGCTGTTCAAGCTGCGCATCGGCCTGGCCCAGGTCGCCGCCGAAGCGGTGCAGCTGGAGCTGCAGGCCAGTGGCGGCAAGGCCTACCTGCAAGCCCATGGCGCCGGCTTTGCCCGGCGTCTGCGCGAATCGGCCTTCGTGCCGATCGTCACGCCGAGCCTGGTGCAATTGCGCGCCCAGCTGCGCAAGCACGGCGAGCTGGCCGCATGAGCCAGGCGGTGCTGGAGGCCCATGGCATCACCCTTGGCTACGGCCGGGGCGAGGACTGGCGCACGGTGCTGCAGGGCTTTGAGCTGAACCTCAAGGCCGGCGAGCTGGTGAGCATCCTCGGCCCCAGCGGGGTGGGCAAATCCAGCCTGCTACGCGTGCTGGCGGGGTTGCAGCCGGCGCAGCAGGGTGGGGTGCAGCTGTTCGGTGAACCCCTGAGCGGGCCGCACCCACGGGTGGCGGTGGCCTTCCAGGACCCTTCGCTGCTGCCCTGGCTGAGCCTGGAACAGAACGTCGGCTTCGGCCTGGACTTCGCCCGGCAGCCGGCGCGTTCCGCCGCCGGACGCCGCGAGCGGATCGACCAGGCGATCGCCGCCGTGGACCTGCAGCATGCCCGCGAGCGCTACCCCAGCGAGCTGTCCGGCGGCATGGCCCAGCGCACCGCCCTGGCCCGTTGCCTGGCCCGGGAGCCGCACGTGCTGCTGCTCGACGAACCCTTCGGCGCGCTGGACGAAGTGACCCGCGCCGACATGCAGAACCTGTTGCTGAACCTGATCCGCGAGCGGCAGACCGCTGCGGTGCTGATTACCCATGACATCGATGAAGCCTTGCTGCTGTCCGACCGTATCCTGCTACTGGGTGGCACCCCAGCGCACACGCTCGACCAGTGGCACATCGACCTGCCGCAGCCCCGTGCTGACCTGGTCGATGAGCTTGGCGCCCTGCGCGTCGACATCCTGAAAACCCTACGGCGGGCGAGCCGCAACAACGGAACTTCAATCGAACCGCTGGAGCCTTGCCATGTGCCTGGACGATCCCACTCATACACGTCGTGATTTCATCAAACTGAGCAGCCTACTCACCGCCGCCGGCGCGTTGCAGCTGCTCGGCAGTCTGCAGGCCCGTGCCGCCAGCGAACCGGATGCCCCGGTGCGCATCGGCTACCTGCCGATCACCGATGCCGCGCCGCTGCTGGTGGCGCACAACAATGGCCTGTTCGAGGCCGAGGGCATTCAGTCCGAACGCCCGGTGCTGCTGCGCAGCTGGGCCCAGGTGATCGAGGCCTTCATTTCCGGCCAGGTCAACGTCATTCACCTGCTGTCGCCGATGACCGTGTGGACGCGCTACGGCAGCAAGGTGCCGGCCAAGGTGGTGGCGTGGAACCACATCGGCGGCTCGGGCCTCACCGTGGCGCCGGACATCACCGATGTGAAACAGCTGGGCGGCAAGACCGTGGCCATCCCGTTCTGGTACTCGATCCACAACGTGGTGCTGCAACAGTTGCTGCGCGACGCCGGCCTGACCTCGGTGAGCAAGGCGACCACCGCCAGCCTGGCGCCCAACGAGGTCAACCTGGTGGTGCTGGCGCCCTCGGACATGCCGCCGGCCCTGGCCAGCAAACGCATCGCCGGCTACATCGTCGCCGAGCCGTTCAATGCCCTGGCGGAGAACCTCAAGGTCGGGCGCATCCAGCGCTTCACCGGCGACGTGTGGCGCAACCATGCGTGCTGCGTGGTGTTCATGCACGAGCACGACCTGAACAACCGCCCGGAGTGGTCGCAGAAGGTGGTCAACGCCATCGTCAAGGCGCAGCTGTGGACCCGTGATCACCGCGAAGAAGCCGCGCAGCTGCTGTCCAAGGACGGCGCCAACCGCTACACCCCGCACGCCCCGGAAGTGCTCGGCCGTGTGCTGGCGCCGGCGCCGAGCGAGCGCGAGGGCTACCTGGCCAGTGGGGCGATCCAGCATGGCGATTGGGCCGAAAAACGCATCGACTTCCAGCCGTACCCGTTCCCCAGCTACACCGAGGAACTGGTCACGCGCCTGAAGAACACCTTGATCGAGGGCAATAACGGCTTCCTGGCCAACCTCGACCCGGCCGCCACGGCCCGTGACCTGGTGGACGATCGCTTCGTGCGGCGCGCCATCGAGTCCGTCGGCGGACTCAAGGCCTTCGGTGCACCGGAGAGCTTCGAGCGTACCGAAGAGATCGTGGTGTGATCCGTGCGCTGCGTGCCCAGGCCTGGCCCTGGGCGCTCGGCCTGACGGGGCTGCTGGGGCTGTTCGGCCTCTGGTGGCTGCTGATGGCCGTGTTCAGCAGCGGCGAAGGCCTGGCGGCGTTGTTCACGCCCCAGGCCACGCTGGTCAGTCTGCTGGAGCTGCTGCAACGGCCGGAGCTGTTCGAGCACGTGGTGGTGAGCCTCAAGCGGATCTTCATCGGCCTGCTGCTGGCGCTGCTGGTCGGTGTGCCCCTGGGCCTGCTGGTGGGCAGTTGGCGCAACCTGGAGTGGGCGACCACTCCGGCGTTCCAGTTCCTGCGCATGATCTCGCCGCTGTCGTGGATGCCCATCGCGGTGATGGTGATGGGCGTTGGCGACCAGCCGATCTACTTCCTGCTGGCCTTCGCCGCGGTGTGGCCGATCCTGCTCAATACCGCTGCCGGGGTGAAGCAGCTCGATGCGCGCTGGCTGCAACTGGCACGCAGCCTCAGCGCCACGCGCCGTGAAACGCTGCTACGGATCATCGTGCCCGGTGTGCTGGGGCATGTGCTGACGGGCGTGCGCTTGTCCATCGGCATCCTGTGGATCGTGCTGGTGCCGTGCGAAATGCTCGGGGTGAGCGCGGGCCTGGGGTACTACATCCTCGACACCCGCGACCGGCTGGCCTATTCGGAGCTGATGGCCATGGTGCTGCTGATCGGCGTGCTGGGGTTCTTCCTCGATGCGGCGGCGCGTCTGCTGTATGCGCGCTGGACCCACGGCGCCACCCGCTGAAGGCGCATAAACTTATGCGTAAAAGATATTTAAATTAACTTTTTTATATCTGTAGAGTTCGCTCATGCGTACCTGCCGACCAATCGGCGCGCCGCACTTGATACGGGGACCAAACCATTGGCCCTTCTAGAGTGATGCGCCGATTGGGCGCTTTTACGTGGAGTTTCGTTATGTCGGCAGTTGCCACTACCCTCGCTAACACGGCGTCGGCACAAGCCTTCGAGGTTCGTCCTTTCGACGCACCACTGGGTGCGGAAATCATCGGCCTGGACCTGACCCGTCCACTCAACGACGCCGACTTCGCCCGCGTCCACCGCGCCCACCTCGACCACGGTCTGCTGGTGTTCCGCGACCAGCGCATCACCCCCCAGCAACAGATCGATTTCAGCCGCCGTTTCGGCCCGCTGCAGATCCACGTGCTCAAGCAGTTCCTGCTGGAAGGCCACCCGGAAATTTTCATCATCTCCAACATCGTCGAGAACGGTCAGCCGATCGGCCTGGGCGACGCCGGCAAGTATTGGCACTCGGATCTGTCGTACAAGGAATTCCCCAGCCTGGGCTCCATGCTGCTCGCCCAGGAGCTGCCGGAAGAGGGTGGCGACACTCTGTTTGCCAGCCAGCAACTGGCCTATGAAACACTGCCGGCGCACCTGCTGCAGGCCATCGACGGCAAGCGCGCGGCTCATTCCTACACCGCCCGTTACGCCGACGAAGTGTTCGCCGGCATCCGCCGTCCGACCCTGACCGAGGCGCAGCTGGCCGAGGTCAAGGCAGTGATTCATCCGGTGGTGCGCACGCACCCGGAAACCGGGCGCAAGGGTCTGTTCGTCAACGAGAACTTCACCACCCACATTCTCGACCTTCCCGAGGATGAAAGCCGCCAGGTGCTCGCTGAACTGTACGCCCACAGCGCCAAGTCCGAATTCATCTACCGCCACCAATGGCAGCCCCACGACATGGTGTTCTGGGACAACCGCGCGCTGATCCACCTGGCCACCGGTTGCCCGAGTCATCTGCGCCGCCGCATGCACCGGACCACGATCCAGGGCGACGTGCCGTTCTGACCGTTCCACCTCCCGGCTTTTCCCTTTTCATGGAGTCTCGACATGTCTCTAGGTAAACGCTTTGCCTTCATTCCGCGGTTTGGCCGGCTGGCCGGTGGTATTGGCCTGAGTCTCAGCCTGCTGGCCGGCACGCTCGCTGCGCCGCAGGCAGCCCAGGCCGAGGGGCAGATTCGCATCGCCGAGCAGTTCGGCATCGTCTACCTGCTGCTCAACGTGGTGCGTGACCAGCAACTGATCGAGAAGCACGGCAAGGCCGACGGCCTGGACATCAAGGTCGACTGGCAGCAGTTGTCCGGCGGTTCGGCGGTGAACGACGCGCTGCTGTCCGGCGCCATTGACATTGCCGGAGCCGGCATCGGCCCGCTGCTGACCGTGTGGGATCGCACCCACGGCAAGCAGAACGTCAAGGGCGTGGTCTCGCTGGGCAACTTCCCGTACTACCTGCTGAGCAACAACCCCAAGGTCAAGACCATCGCCGACTTCACCGAGAAGGACCGCATCGCGCTGCCGGCGGTGGGCGTGTCGGTGCAATCGCGCTTCCTGCAGTACGCGGCGGCCAAGCAGTGGGGCGACAAGGACTTCGATCGCCTGGACAAGTACACCGTGGCCCTGCCACACCCGGACGCCACCGCAGCGCTGCTGTCCGGCGGCACCGAGCTGACCGGGCACTTCTCCAACCCGCCGTTCCAGGACCAGGCCCTGATCAACCCCAACGTACACGTGGTGCTCGACACCTACGAGCTGCTCGGCCCCAACTCGCCGACCGTGCTCTACGCCACCGAGAAATTCCGCGCGGACAACCCCAAGACCTACAAGGCGTTCGTCGCTGCGCTGGCCGAGGCCGCCGAGTTCGCCCAGAACGACAAGGGCGCCGCCGCCGACACATACATCCGCGTGACCAAGGCGAAGATCAGCCGCGAAGACCTGCTGAAGATCATCGACAACGAGCGCTTCGAGTTCACCGTGACCCCGACCAATACCTACCCCCTGGCCGAGTTCCTCCATCGCGTTGGCGCGATCAAGAACCAGCCGGCCTCGTGGCAGGACTATTTCTTTGAAGATGCCGCTATCAAGCAGGGAAGTTGACGTAATGAATGCCCCTTTGCCAGGCCACACGGCCAGCACCCCGGTTACACAGAACACCCTGGATACGGTGTTGCAGGTCGAACAGGTCAGCCTGGAGTACCGCACACCCCAGCGCGTGGTGCGCGCGACCCACGAAGTCAGCTTCGAGGTCGACCGCGCCGACCGTTTCGTCCTGCTCGGCCCGTCCGGCTGCGGCAAGTCGACCCTGCTCAAGGCGGTGGCCGGCTTCATCGAACCGGTGGGTGGCAGCATCCGCCTGGACGGTGTCCAGGTCCGCGAGCCGGGCCCGGACCGCATCGTGGTGTTCCAGGAGTTCGACCAGTTGCCGCCGTGGAAAACGGTGAAACAGAACGTGATGTTCCCGCTGCTGGCCTCGCGCACCCTGAAGCGCAAGGAGGCGGAGGAGCGTGCTTTGCATTACCTGGAAAAGGTCGGCCTGGCGGCGTTCGCCGATGCCTACCCGCACACCTTGTCCGGCGGCATGAAGGCGCGCGTGGCCATCGCCCGCGCCCTGGCCATGCAGCCGAAGATCCTGTTGATGGACGAGCCGTTCGCGGCGCTCGACGCGCTGACCCGGCGCAAGATGCAGGAGGAGTTGCTGGAGCTGTGGGAGGAGGTGCGCTTCACCCTGTTGTTCGTCACCCACTCCATCGAGGAGGCGCTGATCGTCGGCAACCGCATCCTGTTGCTGTCACCGCACCCGGGGCGGGTGAGGGCGGAGATCAACAGCCACCAGTTCGACCTGCACAGCCTGGGCGGCGTGGCCTTTCAGCAGACCGCGCAGCGTATCCACCGCCTGCTGTTCGACGAAGCCGGCGATGCCGGGCCGTCCGCAGAGCTGGGGTTCCAGGATATCCGCATCGCTTACTGAGCCTTCGCTCGTCCATCATTTTGCAAGAGAGTGACCCCCATGAGTCTTTCACCCGCACGGCGCGAGGAATACGAAATCCCGTTGCAGCCGCTGCCAGGCCTCAAGCTGGAGCGCGAGCTGTCGCTGGGCCAGCGTCTCTGGCAGCAAGGCTGGCTGCGCAAGTCGATGATCCTGATCGCCCTGGCCGTGATCTGGGAACTGGCCGCGCGCTACCAGGGCAACGACCTGCTGCTGCCCAGTTTCCTGCAGACCGCCAAGGCCTTCGTCGAAGGCATCGGCAGCGGTGAGCTGCTGGAGAAGGTCGGTATTTCCCTGTCGGTGCTGATCAAGGGCTATCTGATCGGTATTGGTATGGCCTTTCTGCTGACCACCCTGGCGGTGTCGACCCAGCTTGGCCGCGACCTGCTGTCGACCCTGACCTCGATGTTCAACCCACTGCCGGCCATCGCGCTGCTGCCGCTGTCGCTGCTGTGGTTCGGCCTGGGCGAGAACAGCCTGATCTTCGTGCTGGTGCACTCGGTGCTGTGGGCCCTGGCGCTGAACACCTACGCCGGCTTTCTCGGCGTCTCGGAAACCCAGCGCATGGCTGGTCGCAACTATGGCCTGAAGGGCATGCGCTTCGTGCTGTTCATCCTGATCCCGGCGGCGCTGCCGTCGATCCTGGCCGGCCTGAAGATTGGCTGGGCCTTCGCCTGGCGCACGCTGATCGCCGCCGAGCTGGTGTTCGGCGCGTCCAGCGGCAAGGGCGGCCTGGGGTGGTTCATTTTCCAGAATCGCAACGAGCTGTACACCGACCGGGTGTTCGCCGGCCTGGCCGCGGTGATCCTGATCGGCCTGCTGGTGGAGAACCTGATCTTCGCCACGGTCGAGCGCGTGACCGTAAAACGCTGGGGGATGCAGCGTTAGAGCTACAGCATCGTAGGGTGGGCTTCAGCCCACCATTTGGGTACGACTTTGGTGGGCTGAAGCCCACCCTACGCACCACACGACCAACCCACTGATCACATAACGAGAAACGACCATGACCAACACCTTCAAACTCGGCCGTCTGGCCACCACCCTGGGGCTGCTGGGTGCCCTGGCAACGCCGCTGGCCGCCCAGGCCGAAGGCCAGATCAGCATTGCCCAGCAGTTCGGCATCGGTTACCTGGTGCTGCACGTGGTCAAGGACCAGCAACTGATCGAGAAGCACGCCAAGGCCCAGGGCCTGGACAAGATCGAGGTCGAGTGGCGCACCATCTCCGGCGCCACCGCCATGAACGAAGCGCTGCTGGCCGGGGCCATCGACGTGGTGTCCGCCGGTGTGCCGCCGATGCTCACCGTGTGGGACCGCACCCACGGTCGCCAGAACGTGAAAGCCGTGGCGTCGCTCGGCTCGCTGCCGAACTACCTGCTGAGCAACCGCGCCGAGGTGAAGACCCTGCAGGACCTGTCCGACAAGGATCGCATCGCCGTGCCGGCCGCCGGTGTCGGCTTCCAGTCGCGCACCCTGCAGATCGAAACTGCCAAGCTGTATGGCAAGGACGATTTCCAGCGCTTCGACAAGATCTCCGTCAGCCTGCCGCACCCGGATGCCACCGTGGCCCTGACCAAGGGCGGCTCGGAAATCACCGCGCATTTCTCCAGCCCACCATTCCAGTACCAGGCCCTGGAAAACCCCAACGTGCACAAGCTGATCAGCAGCTACGACATCCTTGGCGGCCAGGCCACGTTCAACGTGCTCTACGCCACCGAGAAATTCCACGACGAGAACCCGAAGACCTACAAGGCCTTCTACGATGCACTGGTCGAGGCCGAACAGATCATCAAGGCCGACAAGGCCGCTGCAGCCGAGACCTACATCCGCGTAGAGAACTCCAAGCTGCCACTGGACTTCGTGCGCAAGATCATCGAAGACCCGGAGAACGACTTCACCGTGTCGCCGCAGCGCACCTTCATCTACGCCGAGAAACTGCATGAGCTGGGCGTGCTGAAAAACAAGGCGGCTTCCTGGAAGGACTACTTCTTCGAAGAAGCCCACGGCAAGCCAGGTAGCTGATGGTGGGGGTCGCGTAGCGCGACCGTCTGCCCTGGCGCTGTCGCCTGGCAGCGCCCAAGAAAGGACCGATGCGGTCCTTTCTTCGTTTCCGGCCCGGCATTTTTCTCCTGAACCAGTTGTGATGACGTACCCTTTCCCAGCTCTGTCGACGCGGCTGCCGGCCCGTTGGCAGCGTGCGAGGGTGTTCTTGTTATCGTTTTTAGAAATAAATTTATGACTATTTAGTTCTTTTAAGGAATAACAGGATTAGGCAAACTCCAGCCACTCTCATGCAGGCGAAGTGGCATCAGTCACGCCAGCGAGTCACATCACGGATCATTCGAGGAAAGCCAGGATCATGCTGAAGAAACTACTGTTAGCCTCTGCCATCACCAGTTCCCTGTTCGCCAGCGCCGCTGCACTGGCTGCCGACAAGCCGATTCTCAACGCCTCGTATGACGTCGCCCGTGAGCTGTTCGCCGAGATCAACCCGAAGTTCCTGGCCCACTGGAAGGCCGAGACCGGCAAGGATCTGAAGATCGACCAGTCGTTCGCCGGGACGTCGCGTCAGGCCCAGGACATCATCCAGGGCAAGAAGGTCGACACCGTGACCTTCAACCAGGTGACCGATGTGGACATCCTGGCCAAGCGTGGCCTGGTGCGTAAGGACTGGGCCCAGCAGTTCGACAACAACAGCTCGCCGTACTACAGCACCACCGCCTTCCTGGTGCGCAAGGGCAACCCGAAGAACATCAAGGGCTGGGAAGACCTGGCGCGTGATGATGTGAAACTGGTGTTCCCGAACCCGAAAACTTCCGGCAACGCCCGTTACAGCTACCTGGCAGCCTGGCTGTACGCCAACGAGGCGTTCGGTGGTGACGAAGCCAAGATCAAGGAATTCGTCGGCAAGGTCCTGCACAACGTGGAAAACTTCCCCACCGGCGGCCGTGGCGCCACCGTGGCTTTCGCCCAGAATGGTCAGGGTGATGTGCTGCTGAGCTTCGAATCCGAAGTGGTGAATATCGCCAAGGGCGAAGAGTTCAAGTCCGGCGAATTCGAAGTCGTGGTTCCGCAGGTGAGCGTGCTGGCCGAGTTCCCGGTTGCTGTCGTGGACAAGGTCGTGGACGAGAAGGGCACCCGTGACGTGGCCACCGCTTACCTGAAGTTCCAGTACACCAAGGACGTCCAGGAGCTGCTGGCGCGCTACAACTACCGCGTGCACAACGCTGACGTGGTCGCGGCGACCAAGAGCCAGTTCCCGGAAATCCGCCTGATCAACCCGACCGAAGTTCTGGGCACCTGGGACGAGATCACTGCCAAGCACTTCGATGGCAATGGTATCCTTGATCAGTTGCTGGCCGAGGGTCGGTAATTGGCTTGCATCGAGCTGCTGCGTGTCGGCCCTGCTGCGTTGAAAACAGAGGCCGACTCGCCAGATCTCGAGCCGCGCTGATATAGCGCTGTATCAGGTGTATCCCACAAACCGCCGACCTTCCGGCGGTTTGTGCATTCAAGGACTGTTGAGTGAGCAAGACCCCCATCTTCTTTATGCAGAGCCCGCTGCTGCCCGGCTTCGGCCTGAGTTTCGGCTTCAGCGTCTTCTCTCTGTCACTGGTGATTCTGTTCCCACTGTCGGCCTTGCTGCTGTATGTCAGCGACATGAGCTGGGCCCAGTACTGGCAGGCCATCAGCGACCCGCGCGTGGTGCAGAGCTACAAGGTCACCATCAGCGGTGCGTTCTATTCGACCATCATCGCCGTGCTGATCGGGCTGCTGATCGCCTGGATCATCACCCGTTACGACTTCCCGGGGCGTCGCCTGGTGGACGCGCTGGTCGACCTGCCGTTCGCGCTGCCGACCTCTGTGGCTGGCCTGACCCTGGCGACGCTGCTGGTGCCCAATGGCTGGCTCGGCCAGTATTTCGACATGTTCGGTATCAAGATCGCCTACGCCTATCCGGGCCTGCTGATCGCCATGGTGTTCACCAGCCTGCCGTTCGTGGTGCGCACGGTGCAGCCGGTCCTGCAGAGTCTGGGCAACGAGTATGAAGAGGCCGCCGGCACCCTGGGCGCCAACAAGCTGCAGATCTTCTTCTACGTGGTGCTGCCGAGCCTGGCGCCGGCGTTGATCACCGGTGCATCGCAGTCCTTCATTCGCAGCCTGGGTGAGTTCGGCGCGGTGATCATGATTGCCGGCAACATCCCCTTCAAGACGGAAGTCTCCTCGCTGATGATTTTCGTGCGCCTGCAGGAGTTCAACTACCCAGCGGCAGCGGCCATCGCCTCGGTGATCCTGCTGGCGTCGCTGTTCCTGCTGTTCGGCCTGCAGATCCTGCAGGGACGTCTCTTCAAATGGCAGCGGCAAGGCAGATGAAAAAACCTCGTTCCTGGCACCAGTGGGTGCTGATTGGCCTGGGCCTGCTGGCGGTTGGCTTGCTGTTGATCGTTCCGCTGGTGCTGATCTTCAGCAAGGCGCTGAGCGGCGGCGTGGGTCTGCTGCTGGAAAACCTGTCGCAGGACTACATGCAGCACGCCATCGGTCTGACCTTGTTGGTGGCGGCGCTGACCGTACCGTTGAACCTGTGCTTCGGCATCATGCTGGCCTGGTGCGTGACCCATTACGATTTCCGTGGGCGCAAGCTGCTGACCACCCTGGTGGACATCCCCTACGCGGTGTCGCCGGTGGTGGCAGGTCTCTGCTACCTGGTGGTATACGGCCTGGAAAGCGCCCTGGGGCGCTGGTTCTACGATAACGACATGCAGCTGATGTTCGCCTGGCCGGGCATCGTCATGGTCACGGTATTCGTCACTGCTCCCTATGTGGCGCGCATCCTGATTCCGGTGATGCAGTCCCAGGGGAGCGACGAAGAAACCTCGGCCCTGTGCCTGGGCGCCAACGGCTGGCAGATCTTCCGCCACATCACCCTGCCCAACATCAAATGGGCGCTGCTGTACGGCGTAGTGGTCAGCAACGCCCGGGCGGTGGGCGAGTTCGGTGCGGTGTCGGTGGTGTCCGGCACCATCCTCAACCAGACCCTGACTCTGCCGCTGCTGGTCGATCAGCTGAACAACGACTACAAGCCTGCCGCTGCCTTCACCGCCGCTGCGCTGCTGGCCTGCATGGCGTTGTTCACCCTGCTGCTCAAGACCTATATGGAGTGGCGCCAGCGCAACCTGATGACGCGCGCTGCAGCGAACTGATTCCTGCGCTTGACCCTGTGCGGCGACCGCTGCGCAGGGTGTTGTCCCGGGCCTTTCCGGCCTGCTTTCTTTCCTGGCTTTATCGATTAACCGTGGCGCGTGTGTGCCGCACGGGCGGCAGTTGGCTGCGTCTGTGGGGCGTGCTGCTTGCTGAGTTGCCTGCTGCGGTGCGAAGGGAAGGGCGCGGCCGAGAGCGTGTCATAGACGTTCGGCTGGCTGGGGAAGGCGGTGGATCGGAAGGGAGTCGGGGGGGGGGGGG
>JBLZZJ010000058.1:0-10161 GCA_050282285.1 Pseudomonas sp. | reverse complement strand
GCCCCGGCGCGACGGGTATCGCTTACAGAATGCTCAGCGGGTATTCGACGAATGCACGAATCTCGTTGAGGTCCTGGCTGACGGCATTGTCAGCACGGTAGATCGAGTTGCGCAGACGCAGGCTCAGGTCCTTCGCCGGGCCGCTCTGGACCACGTACTTGAACTGGTTGAACAGCTCGCGTTCGGTGCCATTGGTCTCGCCACCGGCATCGATGTCGCTGCCGCGCACGTAGGCAACCTTGTAGCTCAGGCCTGGTACGCCGTAGGTGGAGAAGTCCAGCTCGTAGCTCGCCTGCCAGGAGCGCTCGTCCTTCAGGTTGAAGTCGGAGTAGTAGGAGTTGGCCACCCAGATGGTGCTGCCGCCGTCGCCGTAGTCGTAGGCGTAGCCGGCATCGCCGCTGTTGCGCTGGTGGGCGATGATGAACGCGTGGGCCCCGACGCTGTACTTGGCCGCCAGGCTCCACAGGGTGTTCTTGTCGTTGTTGCCGTCACCGCCGAAGTCCAGCGCCGCCTGGGAGTTGTCATCGTAGTCGGTGCGGTAGATGTTGAAGTCGAAGTTCAACGCCTGCTCGGCCGTCAGCGCGAGGTTGTAGTTGACGTTGCCGTAGTACTTCTTGAAGGTGTCTTCGACGTCGGAGTGGTACGCGGCCACGCTCAGGGCGTCGTTGACCACGTAGCTACCGCCGATGACTTCGATGCTCTTCAGGCGGTTCGGGTCGCGTGCCGGATCGCCCATCGGGCTGTCGGCGGTGAAGCGACCGACGTTCAGTTCCAGGCCTTCGATTTCCTTGCTGGTCACCAGGGTGCCGGTGAAGGCTTGCGGCAGCAGGCGGCTGTCGTCATGGGCCAGAACCGGCAGGGACGGGAACTGGTTGCCGTAGCGCAGGACGGTGTTGGAGACGCGCAGTTTGACGGCAGCGCCCGCTTCGGACAGTTCGTCTACCGGACGGCCTTCGCTGTCGGTGTCGAAGAAGGCGGCGTAGTTACGGCCGCGGCCGCTGTCGAGCTTGATGCCGAGCAGGCCGTAGGCGTCGATACCGAAGCCGACGGTGCCCTGGGTGAAGCCGGACTCGAAGGTGCCGATGAAGCCCTGGCCCCAGGTCTTGGCATCGTTGCGGCCGTCTTTGTAATCACGGTTGAAGTAGGCATTGCGCAGCAACAGGTCGAGGCTCGCGTCCTCGACGAAACCCTTGGATTCCGATTGCTCGCTGGCATAGGCGGAATGAACGGCAACCGACAGCAGCGCGCACGCGGCGGCCGCGAGGGATTTGCGATGGGACATTGTGTGCTCCTAGTACTTTGGCTTTTTGCTTTATTGGAATAGGCAGGACGCCACATTGTGAATCTGTCCCATGACCTGCGAATGCATGACCACGGGAAGATTAGTGCATAGGCTCTTCTAATGAGAGCTCGCGCAGCATGTAGCTGGCGCGAATGAATAACAGCTACGCCTCGAACAGAACAGTCGTGCGCGTTAATTGTTAGTATTAATTGAATTAATAGCAAGCTATCTACCGGGGCGGGTAGTCTGGCCGGGATGAATTCAGCAAGTTGCTGGTCGCTCACGGGTGATTGGCAACTGGCTCCCCTTCATCATCCTTTGGTTTGAATTCTTGCCGCTTCTTCGGAAGCGGCTTTTTTATGGGCGAAACAAAAGTCATGGCGGACGATAGTCCCAGTTAAATAATGCAGAATTGCACCTGTGAATGATCGCAAGTATCTGATAGGGAAAAAAATATCTGCACGGTTGAAAGGTGCTGGCGGCATGTCTGCTTGTTCTGCTGAATCAGGCAAGAATAGCGGTTGATATATGGCGCTATAGGTTGTTTGTTTTTTGATCGGTATCGGCTGGGAGTGCCGGAGATTGCCTGTTGTTTGCGGGCTTGTTCGGGAAAATATCGCTATAAAGTGCAGTTTATGTGTCGGCGCCTAAGACTCGATTAATAGGCAATACATTCAATAAAAAGCGGGGTCGATTACCGAGTTACATACGCCAGGACGTCGCGAAACATGTTCGGCAGGCACAAAAAAACCGACGCAGTGGCGTCGGTTTTTTGCGTATCTGGTGGCTACTTCTTGCGCCACTGGCCGTCGAGCTGGATGTACTGCCCGGCGGGGGTCTTGTCGATGGCCTTCTGCCCGGCGATGGCTTCCACGTCGCTGAGCTTGATGCCGTTCTGGGTCGCCAGCTTCTGATACTCGGCACGGCGTGCCTGGTTGATCAGGTTGGCGATTTCGCTGGCCTGGCCTCCAGCGCTGACGACGCCAAGGTAGCCATTGGGCAGTTCGCCGAGTTGGCCGCTGGCTTTGGCGTCGCCCAGGGCGGACATGGCCTGATTGAGGTTCAGGGCCATCGCGGGCAGGCTCAGGCTGAGCAGGAGCAGCAGGCTGGCGATGCGTTTATGCAGGGTCATGGTCGGGCTCCTTAGAACAGGCCGCTGGATTCACTGAACATGCTGTCCAGCGCTTTATCCACCTTGATGTAGATCTCGTGTTCGATCTTCACATTGAGGTTGATGTTGATCGGTTCGTTGGGCATCGCCAGCTGTACCGTCGGGGTACAGGCTGTGCTCAGCAGCCCCATCAGCAGGGCGGCAAGACAACTACGCACGCGCATGGCGCTCTCCTTGTTCGTATTCGGGGCTCAAGGTGCCTCCGGGCCGGATGCCGCATTGCGTTCGAGCATGCGTTGCTGCACCCGTTGCTTGATGATCTCGTTGACCTTGTCGGTCAGTTGCAGACTGGCTAGCAGGGTCGGGATGTCCTCCTCCAGGTTGATGTTGAAGTGGATCGGCCGGCCTTGCTCGATGGCCGGGTTCTGTCCCTCCAGTCGCATGCCGAGGGTCAGCTTGCCCTGTTGGTCATAATTGACCTGGCTGCTCAGGGTCGTAAAGCGAAAGTCTTCCAGCGAGTGTGTCACCAGTTGCATGGCAGGGTTGCTGCGGCCCAGGGCACGAATGCGTTCGGAGTTGAAGCGCAGGTGACCGCCGGGTGCCCGTGCAGCGACCTGCCCGTTCTCGATGCGCACGCCGTTGGCATCCAGGCGAAGGGGCAGCGATCCGTCTATCTGGCCACTGCCTGCCAGGCCTTCGGCGGGGTAGACGGTGAGCAGTCGCTCCAGTTGCAGGCCTTGCAGCTGCAGGTCGAAGCGCTGGTTTGTTTCTGCCAGGTCCCATTGCGCAGGGGCCAGGCGCACCTGGCCGTCCAGCAGGCCCACTTCGCTCTGGGTCAGGGTGAGTACGCCCAGGCTCGGGTTGGCGCGAGGGGCCTTGTAATGGCCTTTCAGTAACAGCGGGCCGATCGGAATGCCGGGGTCGATCTGTTCCAGGCGCAGGCTGGGGATATCGATCTGCAGGGTGCGCGGTGTCATCTGTGCGGTGAGCTGGGTGGTCAGGCCGCTCAATTCGCTGCGGTCATAGATGCCACCCAGGCCGGTGCCGGTGAGGTTCAGGCGCAGGTCGGGCGTGCTGCTGGCGGGTGGCAGGCTGAGGCTGGCGCTGGCTTTCAGGCGGCCATTGTTGAGGTCGAGCAGTGCCGGCCAGTCATTCAAGGTTCCGGCGATCGGGTTGCCGGAACGCAGGAACAGCTCGGCAAGCTGGGCCTTCAGTTGCAGCCCTTGCTGATCGTCCTGCTGCAGTTGCAGGGCCAGTTGCAGGTCGCTGGCATTCGACAGCTCGCCGTTGAGCGTGCGTTGGGTTTCGCTGGCGTCCAGCGTGCCTTGCCAGGTCCAGGCCTGGGGCTTGAGCGCGGTCTGCTCCAGGGTGTGTACCGTGGCCCGCAGCGGCCCTGACACCTGCCACTTGTGCAGGGCGCCGCCCTGGTGCTGGGCGTTCAGCTGCAGGCCCTGGGTGCTGGCATCGAGCTGGCGCAGGCGCAGGTCGGCACTCGCCACGTTGCCGATGGTGAGTCGCGAGCCGGTGCTCAGGTCGAGGGTTGCCTGCTGATCGTCCAGATAGCCGTTGAAGCGCAGATCGGCTTTGGTGTTTTGGGCCTTCCAGTCGCCGTATGCCAGCGTCTTGCTGGTGAGGCTCAGTCGGCCGTCGCTGAGGTGCGCGGCCCAGGGCGCTGCGGTGGCCAGTGCCAGGGAGGCGCTGAACGCGACATCGCTGGAGCCTTCGGCCGTGAGCTCGACGTCCAGCGGCAGGGCACGTTCTGCCAGGTTGTCAGGGAGCAGGGGCGGCGATTCGGTGGGCTTGATGCGCAGTTGCACGGTGTTAGGGCGCAACGTGGCCGGTATGCTGTCGAGCAGCTCCGGGGGCAGGTTGTCGAGGTAGACATCGGCAACCAGTTGTTCGGCGAGCCACTGTCCCTCATCGCTGCTGGCGGCGGCCGACAGGTGCCCCTGCAGCCGTCCGATGCCAGGCAAGGGCCAGGGTTCAGGCAGGTGGGCGTCGATCGCGATGTCCCCCGTTACCGTGGACAGCTCCGGAAGGGCGAGCGCTGTGCCCGGCGCCTGGAGCTGCCAGTGAGCCATCACCTTGGCCGCACCGGGCGCCTGCGGCAGCTGTACCTCGGCAGGCAGTGCCCACTCGCGCAGCCAGGCTTGCAGGGCGCCGGCTTCGCTGAATTCCGGTGCGGCCAGGGTGCCATCCCAGCTCAGGTGCTGCGCCTCCTGGCGCAGGGTGGTGTGCAGCTCTAGCTGAGGTTGCTGATTGACCAGCAGGGTCAGCTGCGTACCCAGGCTGCTGGTGTCGGCATTGATCAGGGCGTGCCAGCTCAAGTGATTGTCCTGATGCTGCACGTTGACGGTCAGCGCCGCGTTCAACGGTTCGCGCGAATGGCGCGTGAGCTGCAGGTCGCTCTGCAATACGCAGCGACCGCTGGCGCAGGGCAGCTCGGCAGTGAGTGAGTCGACACGTAGGCGCGCCGGCAGCCAGGCCAGGTAGGTGAGCAGTTGCGAGGGTGTGAGGTCGGATGGCGCCTCGGTTGGCGGGGTGCTGGTGATGGGTTGCCAGTCAACGGCGAGTTGGTTCAGTTGAATGTGCTGCCAGAAGGGTGGGGACAGGCTGAAGCCGCGCCAGCCAAGGGTCAGCCCGGTCGCGTCGACCTGCAACTGCCCGCCGTTGTCCTCTCTGGTCAGTGAGAGGCTGGCCACTTCGATGCCTGTCGAGGTGAGGCTCAGTCCTTGCACTTCCAGCTCGCGGATCTGCTGCTGTTCCAGCAGGCGCTGCCAGCCATAGTGGCCGGCGAAACCGAGCAACAGCAGCAATAGCAGCAGGGCGGTGAGTCGCAGCCAGGTACGCCGGCTGATCATGGGCTCGTTCCAGAAGGCAGGGCATTCATTGACCGGACGTTACCCCATGCACGGGAACCCTGCCAATCGGTGCAGTCCTACAGGTTGGGCACGGTCGTGCGTTATACGGGCACAAAAACTGGAGAAAGAAGGGCAAGCATATTGTGCACACGTGGTGGTGCGACGGCCGAAAATCACCCCGTGAAATGCCTCGAAAGGGGCCGCGACAATTTGGCGCGCAGGGGTAGCCGGAGCCCTTGAAGGTCGTGGTTTTGCCCAGCGTAGAGCGCTTGTCCGGGGACGGTTAGCTGCCCGAAAAAAGGGCGCCGGCCGCAGGTGATGAGCAGACTTGTGCACAATTGCGACGCACGTTGTCAAGCAGCATGCGAAGGGCGTCGTAAACTGTTGATTATTCGAAGTCATTTTTTAAGTCAATGAAAAATATGGATTTTTTCCGTTGGTGAAAAAAGCGCCAGTTTGACTCCAGCCCACATGCCATCGGCTGTTGGGCGTGTTTCCATCAAGTTGTCCACTGAGTTATCCACAGCTTCTGTGGATTGTCCCAAGCGCTTGCTTGCGGGCCCTTGCACGGTCGTCCGGGAGGGCTTTACCTCGGCAAAAAAAGGAGTAGAGTGGCGCGCCTTTCCGGCCACCCCCTGTTTCCTATGCCTCGCGTGCTACCCCGTCTGTCTGCTGACGCTTCCACTGCCCGTAATCGCCTGCCCACCCGGGTCGCTCTGTGGCTGCTGGACAACCCCCGTCTCGGGCATGCGCCCAGCATCAAGCGTTTCGCTGGCCGACTCCTCAAGCAACCGGCACGTGCCGGTGTGGTACAGGCTCAGAGTCGACTGGGGCAGCTGATGTGCCGCGATTGTGGCAACACTCGCGACCGGCGTATCGGCCTGGAAATGTTGCGCCAGGCCGCGCGTTCCGGTGACGGCCGCGCCCAGCTGGAGCTGGGTCGCTTCTATTCCCAGCCCCGTACCCTCGAAGTGCAGCAGGCCCGCCACTGGCTGGAGCTGGCTGCCATCCAGGGTTCGCAGGAAGCCAAGCGCCTGCTGAGCGGGCTCTGATTCCCGTCTGACCGCCGCCGCGAGGCTGGGTATACTGCCCGGCAGTCTTCCGCGGAGCCGTCCATGCCTATCGATTTTCCTGCTTTGCTGCCAGCCCTGCTCGCGGGCATCGTGCTAGCCGGCGTGCCCTTGTTGCTGTGGGGCTGGTCGCTGCAGCGGCGCGTGGCCCGTGCGGAACTCGACAGCAGCCTGATGCAGGAACGCATGAACAGCGCTCAGCTGACCCAGACCGGGTTGAGCGCCCAGCTCGATGCCTGCCGCGACGAGCTTGCCGAGATCGGTGAGATCAAGGCGGATCAGCAGGCCGAACTGGCTGCGCTGCGGCGCGAGAACGAACTGCTCCAGCACGACCGCCAGGTGGCTCGCGACAGTGCGCAGTCGGCGCAGGCCGTGCGTGAACAGCAGGAGCGTGAATTGCGCACCCTGGGCGCCGAGCGCGCTGCATTGAGCGCTGAGCTGCGCGACCAGCAGGCCCACCATCAACAGCGTCTCGATGATCTGCAAGGTTCGCGGGACGAGTTGCGTGCGCAGTTCGCCGAACTGGCGGGCAAGATCTTCGACGAGCGCGAGCAGCGTTTTGCCGAGACCAGCCAGCAGCGCCTGGGGCAACTGCTCGATCCGCTCAAGGAGCGCATTCAGGCGTTCGAGAAGCGTGTCGAGGAAAGCTATCAGCAGGAGGCTCGCGAGCGTTTTTCCCTGGGCAAGGAGCTGGAGCGCTTGCAACAGCTGAACCAGCGTCTGGGTGACGAAGCGACCAACCTGACCCGCGCGCTGAAAGGCCAGAAGACCCAGGGCAACTGGGGTGAACTGGTGCTGGAGCGGGTGCTCGAACACGCCGGCCTGGAAAAGGGCCGTGAGTACCAGACCCAGGTCAGCCTGAAGAGCGCCGATGGCGAGCGCTTCCAGCCGGACGTGCTGATCCAGCTGCCGGGCGACAAGCAGGTGGTGGTGGATGCCAAGGTCAGCCTCACCGCCTACCAGCAGTTCATCGCCGCCGATGATGAAAACGTACGGCAGGTAGCGTTGAAACAGCATGTGCTGTCGCTGCGCAGCCACCTCAAGGGCCTGTCGCTGAAGGATTATCAGCGGCTCGAAGGGCTTCACAGTCTGGATTTCGTGCTGCTGTTCGTGCCGATCGAGGCCGCGTTCTCGGCGGCCCTGCAGGCCGATCCAGGGCTGTTTCAGGAGGCGTTCGATCAGCACATCGTGATCGTCAGCCCGACCACGCTGCTGGCCACGTTACGGGTTATCGACAGCCTGTGGCGCCAGGAGCGGCAGAGCCAGAACGCCCGGGAAATCGCCGAGCGTGCCGGGGCGCTGTACGACAAATTCGTTGCCTTTATCCAGGACCTGGATGAAGTGGGAGCACGCCTGCAACAACTGGACAAGGCCTACGCCGCCGCCCGCAACAAGCTCTGCGATGGCCGCGGCAACATTATCAGCCGGGTGGAAAACCTCAAGCTGCTGGGCGCCCGGGCCAGCAAGAGCCTGCCGGGCGACCTGTTGGAGCAGGCTGCAGGCTTGCCCATGCTGGACGAGCTGGACGAGTAATCCCCCTCAGGGTCGGCCAGGTTTCGCCTGGCCTTCTTCTATATAAACAATGAACTCGCGCAGCCACTCGGCCAACTGTCCGGGTTCGGCGAGCAGTTGCCAATGCCCGGCCTTCGCTTCCCGACGCCGCAGATCAGGCGCCCAGTGCTCCAGCTGATCGAACAGGTGCCGCCGCACGAAGCGGTCGCGGGTCGGTATCACCAATTGCACCGGAACCTGGGTATGCCGCGGCCGTGGGCGCAGCAGGCTGCGTATGAAGTTTGCGCGGTACAGCTGCACGCCATGCATGCCATCGGCGCGCTGGCTGCGGTTGGGCGCTGCGTGCGGTATTCCCTCGAGTTTGCGCAGTACCCAGGGCCAGGCGTTGTCCAGTCCGAGGCGCCAGGTCAGCTCAGGTAATAGCGGGAGGTGAAAGAACGCGATGTACCAAGAGCTGAGCACCTGGCGGAAGACCTGCGCCATGGCCCGTGGGCACTTCTGTTTCAGGCGTTCGCCCATCCAGTGGCCGACATGGTCCAGGCATGGGCCCGAGATGCTGGTGTAGGACGCCAGCAACGGCTGGATGCGGGGTTCAGTTACCGCTTCCCAGGCCTGGATCGAACCCCAGTCGTGGGCGATCAGGTGCACCGGCTGGCCAGCGCTGGTGGCGTTGATCACGGCTTCCAGGTCGTTTGCCAGTTTTTCCAGGTGATAGTCGCGGCATCTGCGGGGGACGGCAGAATCACCGAAGCCGCGTACGTCGTAGGCGATGATTCGGTAGTGCTTTTCAAGCTCGCGTATCAGCGGCAGCCACACGCTGTGGTTGTCCGGGTAGCCGTGAACCAGCAGCAGGGGCGGCCCCTCGGCGTTGCCCCAGCAGTAGGCGGCCAGCTCGATGCCGTCGCCCTGGATGCGCAGGCGTTGCGGGGATGCGGTCATGGTCGTGCCGTCCGTCAATGAACCCTGCGCGATACTGCGCAGGGCTCATTGTTGGGGCAGGATGCGCGCCGGCCAACCGATCGCAGGTTGGGTGGCAGCTCAGCGCAAGGGCAGGTGGCGGCTGATCAGCGCCCGCAGGGCAGCGGGCTTGACCGGCTTGGCCAGGTAGTCGAGGCCTGCGGCGTGCACTTCGGCGATCAGCTCGGGGCGGCCGTCGGCGCTGATCACCACGCCGGGTACCGGCTCGCCGAGGCGGGTGCGCAGCCAGGCCATCAGCTCGGTGCCGGTTTCGCCTTCGTCGAGGTGGTAGTCGACTAGCGCCAGGTGCGGGCGCACGTCTTCGCTGATCAGGTGCTCGCATTCCAGGCGGTTGCGCGCAGTCCAGACCTGGCAGCCCCAGCGCGACAGCAGGCTGTGCATGCCGGTGAGGATGCTGTCCTCGTTGTCGATACAGATGACCTGGGTGCCGGTGAGCGGCTGGCCGTTGAGTTCACGGCCCGGGCGTTTCAGCGCCACGGCCGGCGTACGGGCCAGGGTCACGGTGACGCTGAATACGCTGCCCTTGCCCGGCCAGGAGCGGACCTCCAGTTTGTGTTCGAGCACCCGGCACAGGCCGTCCGCGATGGCCAGGCCCAGGCCCAGGCCTTTCTCGGCACGGGTCTGGTGGCTGTCGAGGCGCTTGAATTCTTCGAAGATCACCTTGCGTTTGTCTTCCGGAATCCCCGGCCCGCGGTCCCAGACTTCCAGGCGCAGGTGCCCGGCTTCGTGGCGCACGCCGAGCAGCACGCGGCCCTTGGCGTAGCGGAAGGCGTTGGTCAGGAAGTTCTGCAGCACCCGGCGCAGCAGCTTGATGTCGCTGTCTACCCGCAGTTGGCTGCCGCGCAGGCGGAAGTCGATGCCGTGTTCGGCGGCCAGCACCTTGAATTCGGCGCCCAGTGTGTCGAACAGGTTGTTCAGGACGAAGGCGCCGCGCTCCGGGGTCACGCGGCCGTTTTCCAGGCGCGAGATGTCGAGCAGGTCGGTGATCAGGTCCTCGGCCGAACGCAGCGAGCTGTCGAGGTGACGCACCAGTTCCTGGGCTTCCCGTGGCAGGGCTTCGTCCTGGTGGGAGAGGGCGGCAGAGAACAGGCGTGCAGCGTTCAAGGGCTGCATCAGGTCGTGGCTGACCGCTGCCAGGAAGCGGGTCTTCGACTGGTTGGCGAATTCCGCTACGCCTTTGGCGTCGGTCAGGGCCTGGTTCAGTTTCGACAGTTCATGGGTGCGTTCGGCGACCCGCTGTTCCAGGCCCTCGTTGGCGGCCTTGAGGGCGCGCTCGGCTTCGCGGAACTCGGTGATGTCGGTGAAGCTCATGACGAAGCCGCCGCCCGGCATGGGATTGCCGATCAG
>JBLZZJ010000057.1:0-42787 GCA_050282285.1 Pseudomonas sp. | reverse complement strand
CCGGCACGGGCGGATATCGGGCTGTTTGTCCGGCGCGTGCCGCAATCGCTGATAACCGTGTTCATGGCCGGCATGATCTACAGCGCCTTTTTTGGCCTGGCGGCCATCTACAGCAGCCGCCAGGGGCTGGATACCGCCCAGGTCGGGCAGTTCATGGCGCTGTCCATCGGTGCCGGGCTACTGGCTCAGTTGCCCCTGGGCTGGCTCTCGGACCGCCTGCCGCGCGCCAGCCTGATTCGCGGCATCGCCGTGTTACTGGTGCTGGCCTTTCTGCCGCTGGCGTACCACCAGACACTGCCCTTTGGGCTACTGCTGCTGACGGGGGCCTGTATCGGCTTTTTGCAGTTCTGCCTGTACCCGCTGGGCGTGGCCCTGGCCAACGACAACGTCGAACCCGAGCTGCGTGTTTCGCTGGCCGGCCTGCTGCTGGTGACCTACGGCATCGGCGCCTGCATTGGCCCCCTGGTCGCGGGGGCATTGATGGAGCACTACGGCGCGTCCAGCCTGTACACCATCTCCGCCGCCTGCGCCGCCTTGTTGGCCCTGGTGGTTGGCCAAGGCAAAGTGACCGGCACCCACCTGCAGAGCGATGCCCCGCTGCAGCACCAGGCCACCCCGATCGGCCTGGCCTGCTCACCACTCGCGGCTGCAATCGAGCCTGTGGGCCTTGGCGAAAACGATGATCGACCAGCCCCCGAAGCACCACCAGAAACAGGCTCCAGCCACGCCCTCAACCCATTGGAAACACGCTGATGGCCTGCCAGAGAGCGCACAGTGAATCGAATGACCCGAGCGGTTTCGTAGGGCGGGTTAGGCGCATACCACACATAAAGCACCGCCGCATAAATCAGCCGCGCCGTAACCCACCAAGCGATGCTGAAACGAGAACCGCTGGTGGGTTACGTGGCGCACATTTTGCGCAGTTACTGGTGATACCGAGGGCGCAACTAACCCACCCTACAACCGGCTACAGAGCACGCAATAAATCGCATGACCGAAATGGTTTCGTAGGGTGGGTTAGGCGCACACCGCACATGACGCATCGCCGCATAAATCCGCTGCGCCGTAACCCACCAAGCGATATGGAGACGAAAACCGCTGGTGGGTTACGTGACGCCCACCCGGCGCGGTTACTGGTGATACCGAGTGCGCCACTAACCCACCCTACAACCCGCTGCAGAGCGCGCCATGAATCGAATGACCGAGTTGATTTCGTAGGGTGGGTTATGCGCACACCACACATGACATATCGCCGCATAAATCCGCTGCGCCGTAACCCACCAAGCGATATGGAGACGAAAACCGCTGGTGGGTTACGTGGCGCACATTCTGCGTGGTTGCCGATGAGTACCAACAGGCGCCACTAACCCACCCGACGACCGCCATGCGCCACTTATCACAAGAAAACAGCCAATCCGTTGGCGCTGTAAACCCGAACCTGAAAACCAATAAAAATCACAAGTTGGAGTAGCCGTTAAATGACTGATCAAGGTGCTAATCGATAACACCCACTACAACCTGAAAGCACTTAAAACACTGGCCTTTTCTCGAGTAGAACAACGCTTTCCGAGCGTTGTTGAAATGGCGCGCTCACTTATATTTTTAATGAGAAAAAATCACCAATCAGAGAAATTAAATGGTTTGTCACTCCCCTCGGGCTGACTGACCATCGAGTCTCGGGACGACTCCGCATACAACTGCCTTGTTGAGCGTTAGCAGTAACGAAACGCTCGTCGGAATCGCCTTTAAATACAAAAACAATAGAGCGAGACCCCATGAAAAACATTGCCGCAGATGGCCCTTCACCGACCGTGCTCAACATACGGATGATGGGCGTGAACGTGCACCCCATCATCTTCCCCGTGTCCTTTCTGATCATCATTGCCATGGTCTTGGCAGCCCTCTACGACCCGACGGCTTTTGGCCAATCTCTGGAGGCGACAAAGGGCTGGATCCTGCAGAACTGCGACTGGTTCATCATGATCATGGGCAACCTGGCCGTGCTGTTCTGCGCCGGTATCGCCCTGTCGCCCTACGGCAAGATCCGCCTCGGCGGCAAAGACGCCAAGCCCGAATACAGCACCCTCTCCTGGTGTTCCATGATGTTCGCCGCCGGCATGGGCATCGGCCTCCTGTACTGGGGCGTTGCCGAACCCGTGGCGCAATACAGCGAATGGTGGAAAACCCCGCTCAACGTCACCAAGAACACACCCGAGGCCGTTAACGCCGCCATGGGCGCGACCATCTTTCACTGGGGCTTCCACCCCTGGTCCATTTACCTGACCACGGCGCTGGTGGTGGGCTTCTTCGCCTTCAACAAGGGGCTGCCATTCTCTCTGAGCTCGGGGCTGAAACCCCTGATCGGCAAAGCCCATACCGGCATGCCGGGGCATATGGTCGATATCTTCACCGTGGTGCTGACCGTATTCGGCCTGGCCACTTCGATGGGACTCGGCGCATTGCAAGCGACCGCCGGCATCACTCACGTGCTGGGCCTGCCGAACTCGTTCCTGTTCCAGTTGCTGTTTCTCGTCACCGTGACAGCCCTCGCGGCCTTCTCCCTGTGGCGGGGCATGCACGCCGGGATCAAGCTGCTGAGCAATATCAACGTGGTGCTCGCCTTGCTTCTGTTTGTTCTGGTAGTCATCGGCGTGGGCGCCACAAGCTTCTTTACCGGCGTGCTGAACAGCACCCTCGACTACGCCACCTACTTCATCCCGCTCAGCAACTGGATCGACCGCCCCGACCAGGACTGGCTCCACGGCTGGACCGTCTTCTACTGGGCATGGTGGTGCACCTGGGGGCCGCTGGTCGGCGTGTTCATTGCCCGGATCTCCCGTGGTCGCACACTGCGCCAGATGGTCGGCGTCGTCATGGTCGTGCCCACCCTGGCAACTATCTTCTGGTTCAGCGCATTCGGCCTCGGCGCCATCGAACAGATGGTCACCGGCACCAGCAGCCTGGCAGCCGGGCTGACCGATGTGAACATGGCCATCTTCCAGTTCCTCGAAGCGCTGCCACTGCCAGCCCTTACCTCGATGCTGGTAGTGGTGCTGCTGATCATCTTCATGGTGACCTCGGTGGACTCCGGCGCCATGGTTGCCGACAACCTGGCCGCTGGCGGCGACCCCGACACTTCGTCTGGCCAGCGCATCCTGTGGCTCCTGATGATCGCCCTGGTAACAGCCGCCCTGCTGGTGATCGGCGGCGACACCGCGCTCAAAGGCATCCAGGCAGGCGCCGTCGCGATGGGGCTGCCCTTCATGGCGCTGATGCTCATCATGATGATCGGCTTGATCAAAGCGCTGGCCGCTGAGCCCCGAGACTAAACAGACCTGGCGGCACCGATGCCCGTACCGGCAGGTACGGGCATCGTTCATTGAGGGCGCCTGCCAGGCGAGCGCCCTGCCCGGCTACAACCTTAGCGCCGTCTGCCGCGCCTGATGGTTGCCACCCAGCGGCGAACACAACCGCTGATGCACCCGACTCAAAAAGCCCACCTCGAACGCCCGTCGTTCTACACCGGTAGGCAACGCATCGCGCTCGACAATCAGGTTGGCCCACAGCCAGCCGGAGCCGTCGCTGTCCAGCCAGGCATTGGCGCACGCCACGCCATCGCTGAACGCCTGCTGGCAATCCTGCGGCCAGCCGATCACCGCGCCCTGGTGCCCATCGTGGCTGACCAGGTGACTGTTGAAGGGCCTATGCATGGCTCGCCCTCCTCCTGGCCTCGGCCAGCGCCGTGCGGTACAGCTCCGACACCTCACGCAGCAGCTCACGGGCGTAGCGGCATTGCTCCTCGACATCGCCCACCAACTCCGGCTGAGCCTGCGCATGCGCCAGGCCTTTGACCAGCTTGTGCAACATCGCCAGGCGCAACTCGGCCTGGGCCTGCAATGGGCAGCTTTGCAGCGGTTTATCGCTTGAAGGTTTGGGGTTGAGCGGGAATGGAATGATCGTGTCGTCAGGCATGACGCACCTCCAGGCTGGAGGTTGAAGACACAACAGATAGCCCAAGGTGGAGCCCTTGGGTAAAAGGGGGATAGCACATAATCCTTATGCTCCTTTCTGCGATTAAGGAGCCGTCACCCACCGTTGTCACGCGGTATTGGGTGGCGGACCGTACGGGGGTGACAAACCGGTCAGAAAGGACACCGGCCAGGCCGAAGCCTGCCCCGCACGGACCGCCATAGATGCACGAAACGGTAGGCATAAAAAAACGCCGACCGTTTAGGGCTATGGCGCTACGCGCCTTTCTGAATTCAGGTTGTCACACCCGGCCGCGGGATTGACCACGACGGGCGGACTTTAGCCCGAGGGCGACAGGAGGTGCAAGGTGAAGATGTAACGGCGTGGCGGGTTAGCCGAAGTGCTCGCGGAAGCTGGCTCGAAAGTCCAGAGGCTTCAAATAGAGGTGATTCGACAGATCGCCACGCAGAATGAAAAGCTTCGGATCGGCCCGCAGCTGGAACACGCGGTAGAGGTAAAACTGCTCCTGCGCCTCCTTCGAAAACTCCAGTTCGTTGTGGCTAACCACGAACGACGACGCAATCCCGCTGTTGGTGGTTTTGACCTCAATAAAACGGTGCTCTGCTTCGTTCTCGAACGACAGAATGTCGTAGCCAGCCCCATCCCCTCGCGTGTCGGAAATCCACTCCAAACGCTGGAATAACTCAGGCCGCCCCTGCTCCTGCAAACGCTGCTGTTCGTAGCCTATCACCCACTCCTCGCCCAGGCGACCCAGCTTGCGATTGGCTTCGTCGCGTGCGGCGTAATCGAGCTTGCGGGGTAAGCGCTGGCGGCCTGCGGCGGGAACAGCAAGCGCTTGTCGCGCCTCACGGGTCGGGGAATCGACCAGAACAGCCGAATAGGTTTTCTGCTCTGGTGCTTTCGCTTCTTCCAACGAATCGACGATTTTCTTGAGCGCGCCACCGTGTGTATCGAGGTACGACTGCACCGATTTACGCAGCAGCAACTGACTGTTGCCGCGCGGTTTGTAGCCCTGAATGAAAGGCAAATCCAGCCCAGCTAATACGGCGCTGATGTTCTGGTGTTTCAGCTCGACAGAGCTTTTGCTACGGCCATTGAGCAGCTTGCGCAGCGCCTCGTTGTGCTCGCGTTTATTGAACCGTTGCCCCTCTGCCTCAAGCCCCAGCATTTCAAAATAATCACGGACGATGGCGTCGACTTCCTGCTGCGACCAGTCCTCGCCCGTGCGCGTCACCTCGAACCCCAGCGACTGCAACAAAGGCACCACCGTGTTCTCGCCACCCGAGAACTCCGCCGGCCCAAGCGCCTCTGCCTGAAACTGCATGCCATAGGCAACCCCCACGATCGCCTTGGAATCGCACAGCTCGCCATTGCGCGGGTTGCGAACCAGAAAGTCCCGCGACTTCCCAAACCCATAACGCGCCAAAAAAGCCGTCCGCCCAACACGCGCAAACTCATCCATCGCAGCCTGAACGGCCGCCGGGCTCTTCAACAGTGACAACTTGGACATGACAGAACGCACAGAAGTGAGGAAAATTCCTACACAACTCTCGGCGTAGTCCTACGTGAAATCAAGCCCGAACGTGTGGCATTAGGATTTATCTGAACCAGCCGAGCTTCGATTAGTGTCACTTGGACTGCCGGTCAACCCCTGGTACAGCCCAAGTGCGAGCACAGGATTGTGAAGTGAAGGCCCCCTCTCCATCAGCACCGCAAATCGATGTAACCCAGCTTGCTGAGGCGCTAGAGCGATTCGCCAACGAGCGCAACTGGGCTCAGTTCCACTCCCCCAAAAATCTTGCGATGGCACTCACCGGTGAAGTCGGGGAGCTCACTGAGATTTTCCAATGGATGAGCGAGGACGCCTCAAAAGAAGCAGCCCGCAATCCCGAAACCTCTCAGGCCGTGAAGGACGAACTGGCTGACGTACTCATGTACCTGGTGCGGCTGGCATCGGTTTTAGGGGTCGACCTCAACGCCGCCGTTCAGGAAAAGCTGCAACTGAATGGTGAGAAGTACCCGGTCGAAAAAGCCAAAAACACCAGCAAGAAATACAACCAGATCTAAGCAAACCTTTGTCAGGGAAGAAAGAAGTTGATCGTTTACGAAGCGACCAAGAAGCAGTTCATCCACGATAACGATCATGACGATATCGAAGAAGTAATTCTCCGACGCTTCAAAGAAGTCACAGGGAGAGGCGTAGCGGTTTCAGAGATCAGTTCCTGGAAAGGATCGCTAGGCTATATGGCTAAGGTGCTCCGGGATGAGGACATTCCCGACAACACCGGACTTGCCATTGAGCTGCACATCCCACAGACCTCAAAACGTATTGATATCACCCTAACGGGTCTCGACGAGTCTGGTGCAAAGCACGCGGTACTTGTCGAACTCAAACAGTGGGATAAAGCCACGCTCACTAGTAAAGACGCCATTGTGAAAACCGCTTTGGGTAAAGGGCTACGTGAGGTCGTACACCCTTCCTATCAGGCCTGGTCGTACGCATCGCTGCTCGAAGGATTCAACGAAGCGGTTTATGAGGGGAATATCTCCATCCACCCCTGTGCCTATCTGCATAACTACGTGCGAGACGGCGTGATCGATTCGCCGCATTACCAGGATTACATGGCAAAAGCGCCTCTCTTCCTCAAGGGTAAAGAAGAGCTGGAGCGCTTGAAGTCCTTCATCAAGCAACGTATCGCGGTGGGTGATGATAAAGCGGTAATTCGTGAGTTGGCCGAAAGCAGAATACGCCCCTCCAAAGCCTTGGCAGACTCGCTTAAAGGGATGCTCGATCAACGAGCGGAGTTCGTGCTGATTGACGATCAGAAGGAAA
This sequence comes from Pseudomonas sp., assembly GCA_050282285.1. GTDB lineage: Bacteria > Pseudomonadota > Gammaproteobacteria > Pseudomonadales > Pseudomonadaceae > Aquipseudomonas. Next base: position 35,964 of record JBLZZJ010000057.1, on the reverse strand, counting down.
TCTACGAGTCAGCGGTTGCAGCGGCAAAATCGGCATCCGAGCAGCAGCCCAAGGTCCTGATAATTGAAGGAGGCCCGGGCACTGGTAAGACGGTATTGGCTATCAACCTCTTGGTTCGCCTTACGGCACTCGGTCTAGTGGGCAAATACGTTTCCAAGAATGCCGCACCTCGCAAGGTATACGAATCCAAGCTGGTGGGTTCAATTACAAAAAGCCGCTTCTCTCACATGTTCACAGGCTCAGGCGCCTTCATCGAGACCGAACAGAATGCGTTCGACATGCTGATTGTCGATGAGGCACATCGACTGAACGAGAAAAGCGGCTTGTACAGCAATCTGGGCGAAAACCAGATCAAGGAGCTTATCGAAGCCTCCAAATGCGCGATCTTTTTTATCGATGAAGACCAACGCGTCACGCTCAACGACATTGGCACCAAGCAGGCCATCAGGTCGTTTGCACTATCCAAGGGCGCGATCATTGAGGAATACAGCCTGACTTCTCAATTCCGCTGCAGTGGTTCTGACGGCTATCTCGCCTGGTTGGATGACGTTCTGGATATTCGCCCTACCGCGAACAAACAGTTGGAGGCCTCCTATGAATTCAAGGTCTTTGACACCCCGGAAGCGCTTCATGCCGCGATAGAAGCCAAGAACGACGGCAACAAGGCCCGCGTGGTCGCAGGCTACTGCTGGCCTTGGCGCAGCAAAAAGGACTCAAAGGCGTACGACATCATCATTGGTGAAAATTACCGACGCCAATGGAACTTGGATCAAGACGGAAGCCTTTGGATCATCGCAGACAACTCCATTGACCAAGTGGGCTGCATTCACACCTGCCAAGGACTTGAGGTCGATTACATCGGTGTGATCATCGGCCCAGATTTTATCGTCAGAAACGGCCAGGTCTTCACTGCTCCCGAGCAGCGGGACAAGCATGACAAATCGATTCGCGGCTACAAGAAGCTGATGAAAGAGAATCCTGATCTGGCGAAACACGAGACCGATCTCATCATCAAAAACACCTATCGAACGCTCATGACTCGAGGGATGAAGGGCTGCTACGTGTTTTGCACGGATGCAGAGACTGCGGAGTACTTTCGTGAAAGGCTGAGCGTGATGGCCAGCATCGAACCGAAACACAATTGATGGAACACCTAAGACAACGCACCTTTTCAGCTTAAGCGGCGAGAGATAGCAAGGGTTCTACCCCGTTGTTACGAACCTAGGCCGAACAACATTCAGCCCTCAAGCAAGCACTGAATAGTTGGCAGATGGCCAACTGCATGAACCGGTTATCCGCTCTGCACGAAACGATGGCAATATGACACCTTTGGAGAATCGACGGCATTCGATGTTCGACGCCCGTCGAATTCCGGGTGCATACGGATAAGGGATTTATGGTTTCGATTCGGGTGGATGATGAGGACAAGACCGCGAAGCTTAGTGATTGGTCGATTTACTGGAGCGACAAGTACGAAGCTCTGCAACTGACCTGTTACTACCCCTCTAAGAAAACTTACACACGCCCGATCAGTGCCTGCCGTGTTTCTCCCACCCGCGAGCTGGGTGAGATGTTGTTGACCAAGCCCGGCAGCACGATCGTTACACCCATCGCCAAGGCGACGATCTACGGCGAGCGGTATGCCGTTGTGCACTTCCCAAACACCGACAAGCCTTACGTCTACAAAATGGATGGTATCGGCTTTGCCGCGCCGGCGGCGATCAAAGACGCGCCGGTCTTCCACTACTTCTTAGCTGTGGTGCATGCCAGGCAGAGTCGCGCAGAGTCGAAGACTGATCGCGAAATCGCCGCCAATCTCTTGCGTCAATTGGACAAACTACCCGACAGCGCCGACACCGCCTTGCAGGCCTATTGCACGGGGCGCAATGGCACGCTGACGTCGGGTCTCGGACTGATCTATCCGTTCGGTCTGAACGAGAGCCAGCTCGAGGCGGTTGAGCAAGCCTTTCGCGTGCAGGTCAGCGTGATCGAGGGCCCCCCGGGGACCGGCAAAACCCAGACCATCCTCAACATTCTCGCCAATATTCTGCTGCGCGGGCAGACCGTGGCGGTGCTATCCAACAACAATGCGGCGGTGGAAAACGTCTACGAGAAACTGGAGAAATGTGGTCTGGGCCACCTGATCGCCAAACTCGGCAACCAAGACAATCGGAAGGACTTCTTCGCTGACTTACCACCTTGGCCATCTAACGAGCCCGAACTCGCACCGACGCTGGACGAAATTCAAGCCTTGCTGGCCCGTTTGAAGCAGCACTTGCACGACCACAATCGGGCGGCGCAGCTGCAGATCGAGCTAGATGAGCTGACCATCGAGCGAGGCTACCTGCAGCAATGGCAGGTAGACAGCGGCGTACAAGTCACCACTTCGCTACACAAGTACGAACTGTCGCCGCGCAAGACGGCGGACCTGATGGCTTACATGGCGCATCTCGGAGAGCAGCGCATCGGCCTCAAAGATCGCATCGATCTGTTGTTCAATTTTAGAATTTTCCGCACCAAGCCATTCGCTCAGGGCGATGCGCGCCTGTCCGTCTTTCATGCCCTGCAGATGCACTATTACGACAAGGCGTTGCAAGACAAGGAAGCGGAGCTGCAGGTGTGCCGCGAATCGCTGGCACGCGGAAACTTCACGGCCTTGTTGGACGAGCTGAAAACGGCATCGATGCTTCATCTGAAGCAGCATCTAGAACAGCAGACAAGGCCGTCGGACAGCTTCGATGCCAAAACTTACCAACAAGATTTCGATGCCTTCGTGAAACGTTTTCCTATCCTGGGAAGCAGCACGCACTCCATCGTCAATTCGATCGCGCCAGGGGCGATTCTCGACTACGTGATCATCGACGAAGCCTCGCTGCAGGACATCGTGCCAGGCATTCTGGCGCTGGGCTGCGCGAAGAACCTGATCGTAGTCGGCGATAACCGCCAGTTAGCGCACATCCCTGTGGCGCTGGGCCTGCAGGCACCCGCCGAAGCCTACGATTGCGAGCGCTACAGCCTGCTCGATTCGTGCATCAGCGTGTTCAAGGAAGCACTACCCAGAACCCTGCTGAAAGAGCATTACCGCTGCCATCCCAGGATCATCCAGTTCTGCAACCAACAGTTCTATGACAATGCTCTGGTGCCGATGACCGAAGACAAGGGTGAAGCGCCACTGCGTCTGGTGGTAACAGCCAAGGGCAATCACGCTCGCAAGAACGTCAACCTGCGCGAGCTGGACTCCCTGCTCAAGCTGCTTGACGACGACGGCGCGCCGATCGGCGTGAACGGCGACGGGCGCGGGTTCATTGCGCCTTTCCGGGACCAGGTCAACCTTTCCGGTACGCGCCTGCCGGCGGATTTCGTCAAGGACACCGTGCACAAGTTCCAGGGCCGGGAGTGCGACGAGATAGTCTTCTCCACCGTGCTGGACAAGAAACGCTACAACCAGGATCGCAAGCGCATGGATTTCGTCGATGACCCGCGCATGATCAACGTGGCAGTGTCGCGGGCCAAGCACCGCTTCACGCTGGTGACCGGCGACGAAGTATTCCCCGAGAACGGCCATATAGCGGCACTGAGACGCTACCTCACCTATTACGCACAGGATGAGCAGATCTTGCACGCGCCTGTCGTTTCAGCCTTCGATTTGCTGTACCGCGAGTACGACCAATCCCTGGCACGCTTGAACAACCGATTGCGACCTAAAGATTCGCGCTATAAGTCCGAGCAGATCGTGGCGCAACTGCTGCGCGACGCGCTGTCTACCCCGGGCTGCCGGTCATTGATGCACCACGATCAAATCAAGCTGAACCAAGTCGTATCACCAAGTAAGCCGGACTGGACAGAACGCGAACGAGCGTTCATGGCTCGCGCAAGTTGCGATTTCGTTATCTATTTCAAGGTAGGCAAGACCCCAGTCGGGGTAATCGAGGTCGACGGCGGTTCCCACGACCGTCCCGATCAGGCGGCGCGAGACGCCATAAAGAATGGAATCCTGGCGAAAAGCGGCATTCCCATCCTGCGTTTGCGCACGGTCGAGAGCCGTATTGAAGAAAAGATCGCGGCCTTCTTATCCCAATGGGCAAATAACCCTGCCACTCAAGTCAAATGAGCATTGACATCGCGGCCTCGTCGCCCGGCCTGGGAAAGCACGGCAAATTAAATTAACGAGCCCTCTTACTTTGCTGGCCGGGCATCGAGAAATATCTAAAAGCACTCAAAGACCATCGCCCATAAAAAAATCCAATCACCTTACGATGATTGGATTTTTTGGGGATTTTTGGTCGGGACGGAGTGATTCGAACACTCGACCCCTTGCACCCCATGCAAGTGCGCTACCGGGCTGCGCTACGCCCCGACGATGCTTACGTGTTACCGAAAGCGAGGTGGACTTTACAATAAGCTGCTGAATTGTGGAAGTTTTTTTTGCGGCGAGTGGGTTATTTGCGAAGCACGTGAAGGACGTCTTCCAGCTCGGCGATCATCTGTTTGATGAGCTGCTTGTACTGGGTGGTGTCGTCCTTAGCTTCGTCGCCGGAGAGGCGCTGGCGCGCCCCGCCGATGGTGAAACCCTGGTCATACAGCAGCGCGCGGATCTGGCGGATCATCAGCACATCCTGGCGCTGGTAATACCGACGGTTGCCGCGACGCTTCACCGGGTTGAGCTGGGGGAACTCCTGCTCCCAATACCGCAACACGTGCGGTTTGACTGCGCAGAGTTCGCTCACCTCGCCGATCGTGAAGTACCGTTTGCCGGGTATGGCCGGTAGTTCGTCGTTATGACTTGGTTCCAGCATAAGCCTCGACCCTGGCTTTAAGTTTTTGGCCTGGACGGAACGTCACTACACGGCGAGCCGTGATAGGGATTTCCTCTCCCGTTTTTGGATTACGACCGGGGCGCTGACGCTTGTCGCGCAGATCAAAGTTGCCGAACCCCGAGAGCTTGACCTGCTCGTTGAGTTCCAAGGCTTGGCGGATCTCTTCGAAGAACAGCTCCACCAATTCCTTGGCTTCCCGTTTATTCAGGCCCAGCTCTTCATACAGACGTTCCGCCATCTCAGCTTTCGTCAGAGCCCCCATACGCTACTTCCTTAACGTGGCGTTGAACCTTTGTTCCAGGGAGGTGAGGATATTCTGTGTTGTGGTACTCACCTCATCGTCATTAAGAGTGCGCGATGGATGCTGCCAGGTCAAGCCGACGGCCAGGCTTTTTCTAAGCGGATCAATGCCTTTACCGTGATACACGTCAAATAGCCTGAGGTCAGTCAACCATTCGCCAGCGGTCTCGCGGATGTTGGCCAGCAGCGACTCGGCCGGGACCTCGCGGTCCACCAGCAATGCCAGGTCGCGGCGCACTTCGGGGAAGCGCGACAGCTCCTGGAATTTCGGCATGCGGCCCTGGGTGACCTCGCCCAGTACCAGCTCGAACATGAACACCGGCTGATCCAGGCCCAGGGTTTTCGCCAGCTCGGGGTGGATGGCACCGAGGAAGCCGACCAGGCGCCCTTCCCGCTCGATGCGAGCGGTCTGGCCCGGGTGCAGCGCTGGGTGTTCGCCCGGTACGAAGCTGAAGCTGCCCGCCGCACCGGCGCTGGCCAGCAGGGCTTCGACATCGGCTTTCACGTCGTAGAAGTCCACGCCGTCACGGCCGTGGGCCCAGCTTTCCGGCAGGCGGCTGCCGCAGATCACGCCTGCGAGCATCGGCTCTTGCTTGAGGCCTTCGAGCTGGCCAACGAAACGCAGGCCGCTTTCGAACAGGCGCACGCGCGACTGCTGACGGTTGAGGTTGTGTTCCAGCGCCTTGACCAGGCCCGGCCACAGCGACGAACGCATGGCGGCCATGTCGGCGGAGATCGGGTTGGCCAACATCAGCGGCTCGACGCCCGGGCTGAACAGCTCGAACAGCTTGGGATCGATGAAGCTGTAGGTGATCGCTTCCTGGTAACCGCGGGCCACCAGCAGGCGACGCAGGGCTGGCAGCTCGACGGCGGCCTCGGCCTTGGCTTGCGGCGCCAGGCGCGCTTGCGGGTAACGAACCGGCAGGCGGTTGTAGCCGTACAGGCGGCCCAGTTCTTCGATCAGGTCGACTTCCAGGCTGATGTCGAAGCGGTGGCTTGGCACGCTGACCTGCCACTGCCCTTCCCCGTCGGCACGAATGCCCAGGCCCAGGGCCGCGAGCAGGCGCTCGACTTCGGCACCGTCCATGCGCATGCCGAGCATCTGCTCGATGCGCTCGGCACGCAGGGTGATCGGCGCCACGCTGGGCAGCTGATCCTGGCTGACGGCTTCGATGATCGGGCCGGCTTCGCCGCCGACGATCTCCAGCAGCAGCGCGGTGGCGCGCTCCATGGCTTCACGGGCCAGTTGCCAGTCAACGCCGCGCTCGAAACGGTGCGAGGCGTCGGTGTGCAGGCCATAGGAACGGGCCTTACCAGCGATGGCGATGGTGTCGAAGAAGGCGCTTTCGAGGAACAGGTCGCGGGTCTTGTCGTTGACGCCGCTGTGCTCGCCGCCCATGACGCCGGCAATGGCCAGGGCGCGCTGGTGGTCGGCGATGACCAGGGTGTCGGCACGCAGGCTGACTTCCTGGCCGTCGAGCAGGACGAGCTTCTCGCCCTCTTCGGCCATGCGCACACGAACGCCGCCGTTGATTTCGGCGAGGTCGAAGGCGTGCATCGGCTGGCCCAACTCGAGCATCACGTAGTTGGTGATGTCGACGGCGGCGTCGATGCTGCGCACGTCGGCGCGCCGCAGGCGCTCGACCATCCACAGCGGGGTCGGGCGGGACAGGTCGACATTGCGCACTACACGGCCGAGGTAACGCGGGCAGGCCTGGGTGGCGATGACTTCGACCGGGCGCACTTCGTCATGGTTAGGGGCGACGGCCGCCACTTCCGGGCGAGTGACCTTGGCGTCGTACAGGGCGCCGACTTCGCGAGCCAGACCGGCCAGGGACAGGCAGTCACCGCGGTTGGGCGTCAGGTCGACTTCGATGCTGGCGTCGTCCAGGTCCAGATAGGCGCGGATGTCCTGACCCACCGGCGCATCGCTCGGCAGCTCCATCAGGCCATCGTTGTTCTCGCCGATCTGCAGCTCGGTTTCCGAGCACAGCATGCCGTTGGACTCGACGCCGCGCAGCTTGGCTTTCTTGATTTTGAAGTCGCCCGGCAGCTCTGCGCCGATCATGGCGAACGGGATCTTCAGGCCGGGGCGCACGTTTGGCGCGCCGCACACCACCTGGAAGGTTTCCGCGCCATTGCTGACCTGGCACACACGCAGCTTGTCAGCATCGGGATGCTGTTCGGTGCTCAGCACCTCACCCACGACCACGCCGCTGAATACGCCGGCAGCCAGCGAGACGCTGTCGACTTCGAGGCCGGCCATGGACAGGCGAGCCACCAGGTCGTCGCGCGATACCTGCGGGTTTACCCAGCTGCGCAGCCATTTTTCACTGAATTTCATACTGTCTGTTCTCCTGAACCAATTCGATTACGGAATGCGAGGGGCGCTAGCGAAATTGCGCCAGGAACCGCAGGTCGTTATCGAAGAACAGCCGTAGATCGTTCACGCCGTAGCGCAGCATGGCCAGGCGCTCGACGCCCATGCCGAAGGCGAAGCCCTGGTATTTCTCAGGGTCGATGCCAGACATGCGCAGCACGTTCGGGTGGACCATGCCGCAGCCCATGACCTCCAGCCAGCCGGTCTGCTTGCACACGCGGCAGCCTTTGCCGCTGCACATCACGCACTGCATGTCGACTTCGGCCGAGGGCTCGGTGAAGGGGAAGAACGAAGGACGGAAACGCACGCCCAGGGGCTTCTCGAAGAACACACGGAGGAATTCCTCGATGGTGCCCTTGAGGTCGGCAAAGCTCACACCCTCGTCGACCAGCAGGCCTTCGACCTGGTGGAACATCGGCGAGTGGGTGATATCGGAATCGCAGCGGTAGACGCGGCCGGGGCAGACGATGCGGATCGGCGGCTGCTGGGATTCCATGGTGCGCACCTGGACCGGCGAGGTGTGGGTGCGCAGCAGCATGTTCGCGTTGAAATAGAAGGTGTCATGCATCGCCCGCGCCGGGTGGTGGCCAGGGATGTTGAGGGCTTCGAAGTTGTGGTAGTCGTTCTCGACCTCGGGGCCTTCGGCGATGCCGTAGCCTATCCGAGTGAAGAATTGCTCGACGCGCTCCAGGGTGCGGGTCACCGGGTGCAGACCACCGGAGGCCTGGCCACGGCCTGGCAGAGTGACGTCGATGCGCTCGGCCGCCAGCTTGGCGTCCAGCGCAGCTTGTTCGAGCAGTGCCTTGCGGGTGTTCAGGGCATCCTGAACCTGATCCTTGGCAGCATTGATCAGCGCACCGGCCTTGGGGCGCTCATCTGCAGACAGATTGCCCAGGGTCTTCATCGCCTGAGTCAGCTCGCCTTTCTTGCCCAGATAGTGAACTCGCAGCTGTTCCAGTGCATTCACATCGTCGGTGTGGCTAACGGCCTCAAGCGCTTGCGAGACCAGCACATCCAGATTTTCCATTTACAGACTCCAGATACGAAATAGGGGAAGAGCCTTAGGCTCTTCCCCTATCGATGACGTTTGAACGAGCCCAGTACCTATTGCACTTGGTCATGCTGCGTTGAAAGCCGGTTCGGATGCTCATTTACAACTTGTAAACTCCGCTTCCTCACCGCCTTTCGCCTTGCCTGACCTTCGTTCATTACGGCCCTGGGCTCATTCATGCACCGGGCGAGCCCGGTGATTGTCGGGGACTTAAGCCAGTACGGCTTTCGCTTTCTCGACAATCGCAGCAAACGCCGCTTTTTCGTTCACTGCCAGATCAGCCAGAACCTTACGGTCGATCTCGATGGACGCTTTTTTCAGGCCGGCAATGAAACGGCTGTAGGACAGACCGTTAACACGTGCACCAGCATTGATACGAGCGATCCACAGGGCGCGGAACTGACGCTTCCTCTGACGGCGGTCGCGGTAGGCGTATTGGCCTGCCTTGATGACAGCCTGCTTGGCAACACGGAACACGCGCGAGCGAGCGCCGTAGTAGCCTTTAGCGAGTTTCAGAATCTTTTTGTGACGCTTGCGAGCGATAACGCCGCGCTTAACACGAGCCATGAGTAATTTCCTCTATCTTGACCGATTAACGAACGCGCAGCATGCGCGCCACTTTTGCTACGTCAGACGGATGCACCATGGTGCTACCGCGCAGATGACGCTTACGCTTAGTGGACATCTTGGTCAGGATGTGGCTCTTGAAAGCGTGCTTGTGCTTGAAGCCAGTAGCGGTTTTCAAAAAACGCTTGGCTGCACCACTCTTGGTTTTCATCTTTGGCATGTTCGGATACTCCGCATTCAGTTGATAAACATAACCGCAAGGCCTGCCGTGCCCTGGTGGTTACTTCTTCTTTTTGGGGGCGATGACCATGATCAGCTGGCGTCCTTCCATCTTTGGATGCTGTTCAACGGTGCCGTATTCGGCGAGGTCAGCTTCGACCCGCTTCAACAACTCCATGCCCAGCTCCTGATGCGCCATCTCACGGCCGCGGAATCGAAGCGATACCTTGGCCCTGTCCCCATCACTTAGGAAACGTACCAGGTTGCGTAGTTTTACCTGGTAATCCCCTTCCTCCGTCCCTGGACGAAACTTGATTTCTTTAACCTGAATCTGCTTCTGGTTCTTCTTCGCAGCGGCAACCTGTTTCTTCTTTTCGAAGATCGATTTGCCGTAGTCCATCACCCTGCAGACAGGGGGGACTGCGTCAGCGGAGATTTCCACCAAATCCAGCTTGGATTCATCAGCGATTCTAAGCGCTTCATCAATCGAGACGATGCCAATTTGCTCGCCGTCAGCGCCAATTAATCGAACCTCGCGTGCCGAGATATTCTCGTTGATCGGGGCCTTCGGTGCAGCTCGTTTGTCTTGTCTCATATCGCGCTTAATAGTGATTACTCCGAATCTTGGCGACCACGCCGGGAAACCGCCTGCGTAATCAGCTCCATGAACTGGGCGACGGGCATGGAGCCCAGGTCAACACCTTCACGGGTACGCACGGCGACAGTCTGTGTCTCAACTTCCCGATCTCCGATAACCAAAAGATAGGGAACCTTGAGCAAAGTATGCTCGCGGATTTTAAAGCCAATTTTTTCGTTTCTCAAGTCGGACTTGGCACGAAAACCGCTTTCATTGAGCGTTTTTTCGACTTCGAGGGCGAAATCAGCCTGCTTGTCGGTGATATTCATCACCACTGCCTGGGTAGGCGCCAGCCAAGCCGGGAACGCACCTTCGTAGTGCTCGATCAGGATACCGATGAAACGCTCGAACGAGCCGAGGATGGCACGGTGCAACATGACCGGATGCTTGCGGTTGTTGTCTTCGCTGACAAACTCCGCACCCAAACGCACTGGCAGGTTGAAATCGAGCTGCAGGGTACCACACTGCCAGACGCGACCCAGGCAATCTTTCAGCGAGAACTCGATCTTCGGCCCGTAGAACGCACCTTCACCCGGCTGCAGATCGTACGCCAAGCCCGCGCTGTCGAGCGCAGAGGCCAGCGCCGCCTCGGCGCGATCCCACAGCTCGTCGGAACCGACGCGTTTTTCCGGACGAGTGGATAGCTTGAGCTGGATGTCGGTAAAGCCGAAGTCGGCGTACACCGCCAGGGTCAGCTTGATGAAGTCAGCCGACTCGGACTGCATCTGCTCTTCGGTGCAGAAGATGTGGGCGTCGTCCTGGGTGAAGCCACGCACGCGCATGATGCCGTGCAGCGCACCGGACGGCTCGTTACGGTGGCAGGCACCGAACTCGGCCAGGCGCATCGGCAGCTCGCGGTAGCTTTTCAGCCCCTGATTGAACACCTGCACGTGGCACGGGCAGTTCATCGGCTTGATCGCGTAATCGCGGCTTTCCGATTCAGTGGTGAACATGTTCTCGGCGTAGTTGGCCCAGTGCCCGGACTTTTCCCACAGCGAGCGATCAACCACCTGCGGGGTCTTGATCTCGAGGTAGCCGTGGTCACGCTGCACCTTGCGCATGTACTGCTCGAGCACCTGGTACAGGGTCCAGCCATTGGGGTGCCAGAACACCATGCCTGGCGCCTCTTCCTGGGTATGGAACAGGTTCAGGCGCTTGCCGATCTTGCGGTGATCGCGCTTCTCGGCCTCTTCGATGCGCTGGATGTAGGCCGCCAACTGCTTCTTGTCCGCCCAGGCGGTGCCGTAGACGCGCTGCAGCTGCTCGTTCTTGGCATCGCCCCGCCAGTAGGCGCCCGACAGCTTGGTCAGCTTGAAGGCTTTCAGGAAGCGGGTATTCGGCACGTGCGGGCCGCGGCACATGTCGACGTATTCTTCGTGGTAGTACAGACCCATGGCCTGCTCGCCCGGCATGTCTTCGACCAGGCGCAGCTTGTAGTCTTCGCCACGGGAGGAGAAGACATCGATCACTTCGGCGCGCGGCGTCACCTTCTTGATGACGTCATATTCCGTGTCGATCAGCTCCTGCATGCGCTTTTCAATAGCAGCAACGTCATCCAGGGTAAAAGGACGCTCGGAGGCGATGTCGTAATAGAAACCTTCTTCAATGACCGGACCGATCACCATCTTGGCAGTGGGGAACAGCTGCTTGACGGCATGGCCGATCAGATGCGCGCAGGAGTGGCGGATGATGTCCAGGCCTTCCTGATCTTTCGGCGTAATGATCTGCAGGGTTGCGTCACTGTCAATCAGGTCGCAAGCATCAACCAGCTTGCCGTTGACCTTGCCGGCAACGGTCGCCTTTGCAAGACCTGCACCAATGGATTGCGCCACCTCGAGTACGGATACCGGGTGATCGAACGAACGCTGACTGCCGTCGGGAAGAGTAATGATGGGCATGGCGCCTCCTCTCCTAGTGGTGACCTCTACCAAAGGCCACATGGGTTGGGATGAGCCAGTAAGCGATTCAGCGGGATACCTGCCATACAGTGGCAGAAGCGTGTAAGCCAACCCAAACCGAACCGTGGTCACTGGAGGTTTAACGTTACGAATGAACCGCCGGGATGCTTCCAGAAAGCCTGAGCCCTGGCAAGCAGCCCAATAAAAAAGGGCCGCTTAAAGCGACCCTTTTTTATCGAATTTGGTAGGCACAATTGGACTCGAACCAACGACCCCCACCATGTCAAGGTGGTGCTCTAACCAACTGAGCTATGTGCCTTCGATGGGTGCGCATTCTACGGAAGCGCTCAGAGGAGTCAACACCTTTTTTCGCTAACTGCCTGAATAAATGAATTTTTTACTGTTCAGTGGAGCGTTTTGAATTTCGCACACGCCACTAGCCGGCCATTTTCAACTCGGGTAGCATCCGTCTATTCGTAAAAAATAAAGAACAGAGGTTCCAGAATGGCGCACACGGCATACCCGCAGTCCTATTACGCCGCATCAGCCAACCCCGTACCGCCCCGCCCGGCCTTGCAGGGCGAGGTCGAAACGGACGTCTGCATCATCGGTGCAGGCTATACGGGGCTGTCGACTGCCATCGCCCTTCTGGAGAACGGCTTCAAGGTCTGCATCGTTGAAGCAGCCAAGGTCGGCTTCGGCGCCTCGGGCCGCAATGGCGGCCAGATCGTCAACAGTTATAGCCGCGACATTGATGTGATCGAGCGCAGCGTCGCCCCACGCCAGGCCCAATTGCTGGGCGACATGGCCTTCGAGGGCGGCCGCATCATTCGCGAACGCATCGCCAAATACGACATCCAGTGCGACCTGAAGGACGGCGGCGTGTTTGCCGCCAACACACCCAAGCATATGAAGCACCTGGAAGCGCAGAAGAAGCTCTGGGAACGCTACGGCCACACGCAACTGGAATTGATGGACGCCACGCGCATCCGCGAAGTCGTGAATACCGATGCTTATGTGGGCGGCATGCTGGACATGAGTGGCGGCCACATTCATCCGCTCAACCTGGCGCTGGGCGAAGCGGCGGCGGTCGAGTCTCTGGGCGGAATGATCTATGAGCAGAGCCCGGCCACCCGCATCGAGCGCGGCGCCAACCCGCTGGTGCATACGCCGGAAGGTCGCGTCAGGGCCAAGTTCGTGGTTGTGGCCGGCAACGCCTATCTGGGCAACCTGATTCCCGAGCTGTCGGCCAAGTCGATGCCGTGCGGTACTCAGGTCATCACCACCGAGCCCTTGTCCGAGGAACTGGCCCGCAGCCTGCTGCCGCAGGATTACTGCGTCGAGGACTGCAACTACCTGCTCGACTACTATCGCCTCTCCGGCGACAAGCGACTGATCTTCGGCGGCGGCGTGGTGTATGGCGCCCGGGACCCAGCCAACATCGAGGCGATCATTCGCCCGAAGATGCTCAAGGCATTCCCGCAGTTGAAGGACGTGAAGATCGACTACGCCTGGACCGGCAACTTCCTGCTGACCTTGTCACGCCTGCCGCAGGTTGGCCGCCTGGGCGACAACATCTATTACTCCCAGGGCTGCAGCGGCCACGGCGTGACCTACACGCATCTGGCCGGCAAGATCCTCGGCGAAGCGCTGCGCGGCCAGGCCGAACGCTTCGATGCGTTCGCCACTCTGCCCCATTACCCCTTCCCCGGCGGCCGGCTGTTCCAGGTACCGCTCAGCGCCATGGGCGCGTGGTATTACAGTTTGCGGGACAAGTTGGGTATCTAAGGCGGGCACATAAGGAGAGAAGAAAAAGCAAGAGCTCGCGGGCAAGCCCGCTCCTACAGGGATAGACGTGTGTGTAGGAGCGGGCTTGTCCGCGAGCTTTTTAGTTTTTACGCCTGAAACGGACTCAGGGTACGGGACACGTCGGCGGCAATGCGCATTGCCCCTTGGTCGCCGCTACACCGCTCGCGCCTGCAGAGAAACGCTTGTCATCTGGCACCAGACGCTGGGCACAGGCCCTGGCCTGCTCTGCCTCTACCGGACAACCCCGCTCACCGAGCACCTGGGACAGGTTGAACCAGCCCGCGGCAAAATCACCCTGCTGCTCGACGCTTTTACGCAAGGCCATTTCCGCCCCTGCCACATCACCATCGGCATGACGGCTATTAGCCAGGGCAAACCAGACCACCGATTCCGCCGGCCACTGCCGCGTCGCCGTGCGGTATGCCCGCTGAGCAGCCTCTTTGCGCCCGGTTTCTTCCAGGTCGCTGGCAGCCTTCAGCCATGGACGCACTTCAGCTTGGGCCGGCAGGTGATCCGTCGGCAAGGTCAGCACCGCCCAGCGCCCACCCCGCGCCCAGGTCTTGTCGAAACTGGTGAAATCGGTCACCCAGCGCCGCGTGGTACCAGAGCGCAGGATCAGCGTGCGCTCACGGCGGTCGTAGCCCACCAGCACCGCGAAGTGCCAGCGCGGGTACCAGTCGAGCCCCAGGTTCTGCAGCACCAGCACCGGATTACCCGCCGCCACTTCCGCCAGCAGAGCCTCCAGCTTCGGCTCCAACGGGTAGACCAGCATGTCGTGGGCGCGGGCCGCAGCAACCATTTCTATTTGCAGACTGCCTTCGCGCTCTGGAATGAACACCTTGTCCTTGAGCAAGCCCGGACTGGTCCGCACTCCACGCTGAGTGAGCATGGTCGACAACGCCGCCGGCCCACATTGGTAGGCCGTCTGCGGGAAGAAAGGAACGCTGCTCAGCTCTACGCGCTCAGGCAGACGCGAAGTCTCCGGTGGCAACACCGGAGACTTCGCGCAAGCAGTCAGCAATAGAACAGCGATGAAAGGAAGGAAGCGCCAGCCACTCAACGATTTATGCATTTTACGAAACTGAAGATGTCGGTAGCGCAGAGCATATCGGTGATGATGAAGATCACCAAGAACAGCACGATGATACCGACGATACCGCCAGCCGGCGCCTCATCAAGCTGCTGGTTGAATTGCGCCAGTTCAGCAGTGGTGAGGCTATTGATCCGCTCTTCGACTTGAGCGCGCTCGACACCCATGCCGTGCAGTTTTTCCTGCACCCCCTGATCATCGAGCATGCTGATCAGTTGCTGCCGATCAACCTGTTGCTGCTGCTCGGCCAGCACTTCCTGCGTACCGATCATGGCCGCGTTGGCCATGGGAACCTGCACAACCATCAACACATGGAACACCGCCAGAACGGCAGCCAAGCGACGGAAAAACGGGTGCTTGAACATTGGGGTCATCTCCTTAATCAACCTAGGGCCTAGACCAGAGGAACGATCCGGGGTTCCCATTCAACATAGACAAGCGCCTGATCCCCTCCGTTCGCGCCCGCATGCGCGTCGTGGATAATTAATCGAAACAATTTCCACGCCTGCTCAGTCAAAAACAGGGCGACATCCCGCCACCCTGGCAAAGCCCTGAACGCGAGAATGGCGACATTTCGCCACAGGGGTCATTCAGATTGCGCTGCGGGAATCACCGGAACGCCGTACATACGCTGTAATGAAAGGGTAATAAATCAATCCGGCATTGGTTTTGCTATGTACACAGGTGCCACCCCATGCAGCACACCGAGTCCATCGCCGTGTCCAGATCCTTCGCCATTACCGTGAGCGAAGCCGTTCCAGAGCCGGGCACAAGACCCAAAGGCCATAGGCACCGCGATCACTCGATCAGCCAGCGACCGTGTCGCTGCACACATTGCCCCACCAGGGTACGCATGGGAAACGCGCGCGCGACGTGGACAACCCTCCGCGTCAACACACAACTTCACACGGTCTGTCTGTTATGAAAAAAGTCCTGCTGACGCTCCTCTGTCTGAGCGTGATCGGGTGCGCCAAGCACCCTGAACCGGAAAAAACCGTCGATGTGCTGCTGGTTGGCGGCGGCATCATGAGCGCAAGCCTCGGCACCTACCTCAACGAGCTGGAGCCCGACTGGAGCATCGACATCTATGAGCGCCTCGATCAGGTTGCCCTGGAAAGCTCCAACGCCTGGAACAACGCCGGCACCGGTCACTCGGCCTTTTGCGAGCTGAACTACACCAGCGAAGCGGCCGACGGCAGCATCGACATCAGCAAAGCGGTGGCGATCAACGAATCCTTCGAGATCTCCAAGCAGTTCTGGGCCTATCAGGTCGATCAGAAAGTGCTGAACAACCCGCCCTCCTTCATCAACAACGTGCCGCACATGAGCTTCGTCTGGGGGGATGACAACGTCAGCTTCCTCAAGAAGCGCCACGCGGCCCTGCAGCACAGCTCGCTGTTCCGTGGCATGGAGTACTCCGAAGACCCGGAACAGATCAAGCAGTGGGTACCGCTGATCATGGAAGGCCGTGAAGCCGGCCAGAAACTGGCGGCCACGCGCATGTCAATCGGCACCGACGTCAACTTCGGTGAGATCACCCGCCAACTGGTCGACTCGCTGACCACCAAGGAGCACGTCAACCTGCACCTGGAGCACGAAGTCCGCGACATCGTGCGCAATGACGACGGCACCTGGACCGTAGTGGTAGCCGACCTCGGCAACGACGCCAAGGAAACCAGCGTCAAGGCCAAGTTCGTGTTCATCGGCGCCGGTGGCGGTGCTCTCAAGCTTCTGCAGAAGTCCGGCATCGAAGAAGCGGAAGGCTATGCAGGCTTCCCGGTAGGCGGCCAGTTCCTGGTCACCAAGAATCAGGACATCGTTGCCCAGCACCAGGCCAAGCTCTACGGCAAAGCCTCGGTGGGTTCGCCTCCCATGTCCGTTCCGCACCTGGACACCCGTGTGATCGACGGCCAGAAAGTCCTGCTGTTCGGACCGTTCGCCACCTTCTCCACCAAGTTTCTGAAGAACGGCTCGCTGCTCGACACCTTCAGCGCCATCACCACCAGCAACATCATGCCGATGACCCATGCCGGTCTCGACAACATCCCGCTCAGCACCTACCTGATCGGCCAGCTGATGCTGAGCCAGGAAGACCGCATGGATTCGCTGCGCGAGTACTTCCCGAACGCGAAGAACGAAGACTGGGAATTGCTGACCGCCGGCCAGCGCGTGCAGATCATCAAGAAGGATGAAGAGCACGGCGGCATCCTGCAGTTCGGCACCGAAGTGGTCAGCTCGGCAGACGGCAGCATCGCCGCCCTGCTCGGCGCATCCCCAGGCGCCTCGACTGCCGCACCGATCATGCTGCACCTGCTGGAAAGAACCTTCAAAGACAAGGTCCAGAGCCCGGAATGGCAAGCCAAGCTGAAGGAAATCATTCCGTCCTATGGCCAGAAGCTGAACAACAACCTGGAGCTGACCAACAGCACCCGCGCCTGGAGCAGCGAGCGTCTGCAACTGAGCTTCGTCCCGGTTGAGCCAGAAGCAACAGAAACCACCGAAGCACCGGCCGAGACCGCCAACGCGCTCTAAGCCACACGGCGACACCCGAGGGGCAGGCGAACCACGCATTCGTCTGCCCCTTTTCCTTTCTCGCTGCCAGGCAGCCGGCCGCATGCGCGGCTTTCTTGTTAAACTACCGGCCTTTTCGCGCACGCCCCGGCCAGCGCGACATACCGATCCTGCCCCATGGTCACGCTCCTGCCATTCCTCCCCGGAACGGCTTCAGGCGACAGGCATGGCGCGCACTGCAGACCTGAACCGATGCCCCCAGAATCAGCCCCCGTAACGACTGCCCCCCTGTCGCGCCGCTTCAGCGTTGCGCCCATGATGGATTGGACAGACCGCCACTGCCGCTACTTCCTGCGCCAGCTGTCGCGGCACGCCCTGCTCTACACCGAGATGGTCACCACTGGCGCCATCCTGCACGGCGATACCGCGCGGTTTTTGCGCCACAGCGCCGCCGAATACCCGCTGGCGCTGCAACTGGGCGGCAGCAATCCGGCAGACCTGGCGGCCTGCGCCAAGCTGGCCGAAGCCGCCGGCTATGACGAGGTCAACCTGAACGTCGGTTGCCCGAGCGACCGGGTGCAGAACAACATGATCGGCGCCTGCCTGATGGGTCACCCGGCGCTGGTCGCCGAGTGCGTCAAGGCCATGCAGGACGCGGTCAGCATTCCGGTGACGGTCAAGCACCGCATCGGCATCGACGGTCGCGACAGCTATGCCGAGCTGTGCGACTTCGTCGGCCAGGTCCGCGATGCGGGCTGCCGCAGCTTTACCGTACACGCGCGGATCGCGATTCTTTCCGGCCTGTCACCCAAGGAAAACCGCGAAGTCCCGCCGCTGCGCTACGACGTCGCGGCGCAGGTCAAACAGGACTTCCCGGACCTGGAAATCATCCTCAACGGCGGCATCAAGACCCTGGAAGCCTGCGAAGAACACCTGCAGACCTTCGACGGCGTGATGCTCGGCCGCGAGGCGTACCACAACCCCTACTTGCTGGCCCAGGTCGACAACCGCCTGTTCGGCACCGATACGCCAGTGCTCAGCCGTTTCGAGGCGATGCACAGCATGCGCGGCTACATCGCCCAGCACCTGGAAGAAGGCGGCAGCCTGCACCACGTCACCCGCCACATGCTGGGCCTGGCCCAGGGCTTCAACGGCGCGCGACGCTTCCGCCAGCTGCTGTCCGTGGATATCCACAAGACCGACAACCCGCTCGCGCTGTTCGACCAGGCCGCCGAACTGCTGCAAGGCCACTGAATTCGGCGCGCAGCGGCACACCGCCAGCAGTTGAGCCGCCCCGGCGGCTCGGGTAAGGTCATGACACCTGCATCGACAAGGCTGTGTCATGACCTCCAAGCTGGATCAACTCAAGCAGTTCACCACCGTGGTTGCCGACACCGGCGACTTCGACGCCATTGCCCGACTGAAACCGGTCGACGCCACCACCAACCCTTCCCTGCTGCTCAAGGCCGCCGCGCTGCCGCGCTACAGCGACTTGCTGCAGAGCGCTGTGCACAGCAGCAAGGGCGACCTGGACCTGGCCTGCGACCGCTTTGGCGTCGCCGTTGGCCAGGAAATCCTCAAGGTGATTCCGGGCCGCATTTCCACCGAAGTAGACGCCCGCCTGTCCTTCAATACCCAGGCTACGCTGCGCCGCGCCGAGCGCCTGGTGGACCTGTACGATCAGGCCGGCATCGGCCGCGACCGGGTGCTGATCAAGATCGCCTCCACCTGGGAAGGCATCCGCGCCGCCGAGCAGCTGGAAAAAGCCGGCGTGCAGACCAACCTCACCCTGCTCTTCTCCTTCGCCCAGGCACAGGCCTGCGCCGACGCTGGGGCGTTTCTGATCTCGCCGTTCGTGGGACGCATCTACGACTGGTACAAGAAGGCCGAAGGCCGTGACTACGTGGGCGCTGAAGACCCGGGCGTGCAGTCGGTCACGCGCATCTATGACTACTACAAGGCCAACGACTACCAGACGGTGGTCATGGGCGCGAGCTTCCGCAACCTCAGCCAGATCGAACAGCTGGCCGGCTGCGACCGCCTGACCATCAGCCCGGAGCTGTTGCAGCAGTTGGCAGACGATCAAGGCAGCCTGGAGCGCAAACTGGCCCCTGGCGCCGCAGGAGAGGCCCGCCAGACGCTCGACGAAAGCCAGTTCCGCTGGGCACTCAACGAAGACGCCATGGCCACCGAGAAGCTGGCAGAAGGCATCCGCCAGTTCGCCCGGGATCAGGAAAAACTGGAGAAGCTGCTGTCCAGCAACGCCTGAATGCAAAACGGGGCGCCGATCTTCATCGAGCGCCCCGTTCGGGTATGTCGCAGGTAACCGTCAGTGGTGTTCGAGCGCACTGACGAGATCGTGGAACGCCTCGCGGTTGGAGTCGTTCAACCCCATCAAGATGCGGTGTGCCTCCAGCACCTTGGAGCGCACTACTTCTTCAGACTGATCCTGCGACGGCAGGTCGGTCAGCGCACCCGGGCAAGGCACCGGGCAATCAACGATATTGAACACCTGATCGAAGCCCATCGATTGCAGCAGGCGCGTGATGTCCGCGTGGGTAGTGACCACGGTGGGCAGCAGGCCGACTTTTTGCCGCGAGAGGATCGACAGTTTTGCCAGCAACCCCAGGGTGGTGCTGTCGATACTGCGCGTCTCGGTCAGGTCAATGACGATGGCAGAGAAGTGCAACGAGGTGAAAATCTTTTCAATCGTGGCATCCAGCGCCGAGCACAACGTCAGGCGCACTTCACCGACAAACTTCAGGACAAAGGTACCGTCCTGTTCGGCGAATTGGATTCTACCGGGGCTCATCCCAGGATTCATTCAAGGTTCCTGCTTAACACCAGCAAGGCAATATCATCCGGCATATCCGCCAGATTGGCCAGCCCAAACACATTTCGCAAACCATCCAGGGTTCCGCCCGCCGAGCTGACCAATTGGGGCAGCGCGGTCTCTTTTTCCTGCAGTGTTTCACCTGGCAGCAGGTCCAGGATGCCATCGGACAGCAGCGTCAGGCTGAACGACGACGGCAATTCAAGTACGTGATCCGCGTAGTCGGCCTCATTGAACAGGCCCACCGGCAGGCCACGGCCGTCCAGGTAACGCGCCTCGCCGTCACTAAACAGCACCGGCAACGGCAAATGCCCGCCAATGCTGTAGGTCAGGGTGTTGGTTTCTTCGTCGATCACGCCGCCGAGCATGGTCACGTGCTTGCCGAGATTGCAGTTGATCAGGCCACGGTTGATATGACCCAGCACCTCGGACGGCTTGAACTCCGGCAAGGTGCCGCCACGGCGCCACTCGTACAGCAGGCGCGTGGTCATGAACTTCAACAGCACGGTGACGAAGGCAGACGAGGCGCCATGACCGGAAACGTCGGCCAGATAGAACGCAACACGGCGCTCATCGACCCGGAAGTAGTCAACGAAATCACCCGACAGGTACAGCGACGGGATGATCTGGTGCGCAAACTCCAGGGAGCCCTCTTCCCAGGGGGTCACCGGCAGCATGTTCATCTGCACCTGGCGACCGGCATTCTGGTCTTCCTGCAGCAGGTGCAGGCTGGCTTGCAGCTCGCGGTTGGCAGTTTCCAGCTTGTCCCGGTAGCGCTGGTTCTCCTGACGCAGGAACGCGCGATCCAGCGCGCGGCGCACCGAGTGCTCGAGTACGGCCAGGTCTTCCAGGGGTTTGATAAGGTAATCGGCCGCGCCCAGGCGCAAGGCCTCGACCGCGTCGGTCATCACGCCGGCACCCGACACCACGATCACTGGGGTATCGACACCCATCTGGTTGATGCGGCGGATCAGTTCGAGGCCGTCGACCTGAGGCATGCGCAAGTCACAGATCACCAGATCCGGATCCTCGCGCTTGAACACCTCCAGGCCTTGCAGGCCGTTGGTGGCTTGCAGGACGTTGAAGCCACTGTCTTCCAAGTAGGCCGCGAGACTCGCACGCACTACTTCGTCGTCATCGATTATCAGCAGCGTGGCACTGGTTTTGTGCATGGGATATCCAGGCAAACTGCGCCGGGGATGGTTGACGTAAACGCCAGGCCAAGCCTGCGCGCGCCTACTCGATTCGCGTTAAGGCGCAGACGGTACTCCCATCCGAACCTTGATTCAAGCGTGCGCCGATCGTCGTAACACGACTTTACACCCGAAATCAGCGAAGGTTATAAGAGCCGCTGGAGAGCCCCTATAACAATGAGGATAGCGCCAATGAGCCAGAGCGATCGCGATTACAGTGAAAAGCGCGATTACATCCGCATGCGGCTGGAAACACCGGTCACGCTGCACCATGCCGGCCGAGAAATTCCCGCGCTGTGCCTCGACCTGTCGAGCACCGGCATGCAACTCGAAGCTGAAAGCACCCTGAGCACGGGCGACAAGGTCCGCGTGCACATTCCTTCCGAGCACGACGCACTCAAAGGGCTGGAAGCCGAAGCCGAGGTCGTGCGCATTACAGACCTGGACGGCGGCCGCCAGACCATCGGCCTGACGATCATTTCGATGAGCTGAGCGCTGACATTCAGACACAAAAAAGGCGGCCCCAGGGCCGCCTTTTTTGTGCGCCAACGACTTAAAAGTCGTCTTCGACCTCGCCGTCCTTCACGCGGAACTCGCGGTTCTGCAGGTAGGCGTTACGGATAAAGATGTACTTGTCGCCACCGACCAGTCGCTCGGCTGATAACAGGCTGGCTCGGGTATCGACCACATTGACGCCACGAGTCACGTTGCGGGTCGGCACGTGGTCCATGTACGGATAGGGTTGCAGCAGGGAATCAGGCAGGCGGCCTGCCGCGTCGCGTACCGAGCTTGGGCCCAGCAGCGGCAGCACCAGATACGGACCACTGTCCAGCCCCCACACGCCCAGGGTCTGACCGAAATCTTCGTCGGTCTTGTTCAGGCCCATTTCCTTGGCCACATCGAAGAAGCCGAGCAGGCCGATGGTAGTGTTCAACAGCACGCGGCTGGTGTCCACGCCGGCATCGTGAACCTTGCCCTGCAACAGGTTGTTGGCCAGGTTGCCGACATCACCCAGGTTGCCGAAGACGTTATGCACGCCATCCTCGAGGAACTTCGGAGTGACGGCCTGATAGCCCTGGGCCAATGGCTTCAGCGCGTAGGTGTCGAGGGTATCGTTGAAGCGGAATATCGCGCGGTTGAAACCTTCCCACGGATCTTCCTCGGCAGCCTGCGCCACAGCCGGCAGCAGGACCAGGCTGGCACAGGCAACCAGGCGGCTCACACGGTCGAGCCAGCTCATACCCATTACACGCATTACAGTCTCTCCTTGAGCGAATAGGATCATGGCGTCATGACACCACCAAAGGCGCGCAGTATACGGCCTGAGCCACCTGAATAGGCAGCATAGCGGACAAAACGCCTCATGATCATGGGCCAATTGTGAGCCCGGCATCACAGGCCGCCGCTGTCATCGACTGGTCATCCTCGGCCATTAAGTTGGACTAGACCATTACACGGATGATCGCCATGACCGCGCCCTACTCACCGCCCGCCTTTACTGCCCTGCTGTTCGGCCTGTCCGGCTGCCTGGTCGACTTCGGCGCGCGCAGCGTGCCCGTGGCGCTGCAACGCCTCTACCCTGACTACCGCGGCGAGTTCACTGGCCTGGAGCAGGTACTTGGTCGAGCGGCTACTCCCCAGGAACGCCAAGTCTATGAACAGGCCCTGGTCGAAGCCGCGGGCGAGCATGCCGAAGCCACACCGGGCGCACTCGCCGTACTGGAGCACCAACATCAGCAACAGGTTCCCTGCGCCTGGCTCGATGAATTGCCGCGCGACGTCAGCATCGGCCTGAGCCGTGCCTTGCCTGCATGGGTTCCGGCGGCCAGCAATCAGGGATGCCGCCCCTGGCCAGCACCCGATGCCTGCTGGCAGGCGCTTCGAGACGTACAAGCCGATCAACTCGATGGCTGCGTGCTGATCAGCGGTGAGCCTCGCCTCCTGCAAGCAGGGCTCAAGGCTGGGCTATGGACCATCGGCCTGGCCGCCTGCGGCCCGCTCTGTGGCCAGGCGCCCGCAGACTGGGACGCCCTGCCCGCCCAGGAACGAGACCAGTTGCGCACCCAGGCAACCCTGACGCTCTATCGCCTGGGCGTGCATTCGGTGATCGACCATCTGCTTGACCTCGACCCCTGCCTGGCCGATCTGGCGGCACGCCGGCAGAAAGGCGAAAAGCCATGAGCCTGGATCGCCACCGCGTCATCGCTGACCTCGCCGAGCGCTTCGCCAACCAGGGCAACGAACCCTACGGCGAAGCCATCAGCCAGACGCAACATGCCTTGCAATGCGCCACCCTGGCCGAACGCTCGGGTTGCAGCGACCCGATGATCATCGCCGCCCTGCTGCATGACATCGGCCACCTCTACGAAGCCCCCGACGAAATCGACCAGCACGACCTGCGCCACGAAGAACACGCCGCCAATCTGTTACGCCATGTGTTGCCCGAGGCCGTGTGGCAGCCCATTCGCCTGCACGTGGCCGCCAAGCGCTACCTGTGCGCCGTCGACGCCGATTACCAGGCCGCACTCTCCCCCGCCTCCCAGCAAAGCCTGGCCCTGCAAGGCGGCGCGTTCGACAGCCGCGAGGCAGACGCCTTTCTGCGTGCGCCTTACGCCAGGGATGCTCTGACCCTGCGCCGCCTGGACGACCTGGGCAAGGACCCCGCCATGCGCACCCCGCCGTTCGAATACTTCTATCCGCGGCTCGAACGGCTGCTGATCGCCTGATCCAGGACAGGCAAAGCGTCACCGCTTGGATTAACCTGAAGACAAGGCATGGACTTTTCGCCGGTGCGCAAGGTCAATGCTTTTGCCTATCAGTAAAGGGAGAGCCTTATGCCTGCAAACCGTCTGCAGCAGCAGCTGGAAGACCTGCGCAACCAACTGGCCCAGGATCCGCCGCTCAGTGAAGAAGAACGGGCATCCTTGTTTGTCCTGACCCAGGAAATCGAATTGCAGCTGGCCCATCAGGCAGCAGCCGCGCCGGATGCCACGTTGATCGATGGGGTCAACCTGGCCGTGGAACGCTTCGAAGCCAGCCATCCCACCCTGGCCGGAACCCTGCGCAATATCGTGCAGAGCCTGGCCAACATGGGTATCTGATACCCGGCCTCGATCGCACCCCCATAAAAAACCCCGGCAATGGCCGGGGTTTTTCGTTACTGGCGCACCAGGCGCCGGTTGTCCGTCTCGATCGGTGCCGTGCTGCGGTACGGGTTGATGTCCAGCCCGCCCCGGCGCACGTAGCGCGCATACACCGTCAACGCGCGCGGCTGCAGCAGGCGCTGCAGGTCAAGGAAGATCCGCTCCACGCACTGCTCATGAAAGTCGGCGTGCTGACGGAAGCTCACCAGGTACGCCAGCAGGCTGGCAGAGTCCAGCGCCGGGCCGTGGTACTGCACCACCACCGTGCCCCAGTCCGGCTGGCCGGTCACCGGGCAGTTGGACTTCAGCAGATGGCTGTAGAGGCTTTCCTCGACCACGCGCGTGGTATCACAACGCAGCAGCTCGGGTTGCGGTTGGGCATAGTTACTGATGCTCACGTCGAGGTCGTCGATGCAAGTGCCCGGCAGCGCAGCGACGCCCTCCCGAGCCACTTCATCCAGGCTGCGCACCCGTACTGCGACCGGCTTGCCGGCAGCAGCGGACAGATCCTTGCGCAGCACGGCTTCCAGCTCACTCGCCGTAGCGAAAGCGGCCTGGTTCAGCGAGTTGAGGTACAGCTTGAAGGACTTCGACTCGATGATGTTCGGCGAGTCAGCCGGAATCGCAAACTCGCCGATGGCCACCACCGGCTTGCCCGAAGGCAGCAGCCAGGACAGCTCGAAGCAGTTCCAGTAATCCACGCCCTGGTAAGGCAAGGTGCTCGCCGTCAACCCCAGCTCGGCCCATTTCGCAGCACGCGGGATGGGGAACAGCAGCGATGGCGTGTACGTGGCGATGTATTCGCTGGATTTACCCAGCGGGGAATCTTCTGCAGCGGGATGCATGGCGTAAACCTGACTCGGCAAAAACGAAAGCGGGCGGCGTGGTTACGCCAGCTCCGCCACCACGGCAGCCAGGGCCTGGGCCGGGCTGGCGGCCTGACTGATCGGGCGGCCGATCACCAGGTAGTCGGAGCCGGCATCCAGGGCCTGACGCGGCGTGAGGATACGGCGCTGGTCATCCTGGGCGCTGCCGGCCGGGCGAATCCCCGGGGTGACCAGTTGCAGGCGCGGCTGGGCGATCTTCAGCGCCGCGGCTTCCTGCGCCGAGCAGACCAGGCCGTCCATGCCGGCGCGGGATGCAAGCTCCGCCAGCCGCAGGACCTGCTCCTGTGGCTCGACGTCCAGGCCGATGCCGACCAGGTCTTCACGCTCCATGCTGGTCAGCACAGTCACGCCGATCAGCAACGGTTTCGGGCCGTTGAATTTGTCCAGCGTCTCGCGGCAGGCAGACATCATGCGCAGGCCGCCAGAGCAATGTACGTTGACCATCCACACGCCCATCTCGGCAGCGGCCTTGACCGCCATCGCCGTGGTATTGGGGATGTCATGGAATTTCAGGTCGAGGAACACCTCGAAGCCCTTGTCACGCAGGGTAGTGACGATTTCCGAGGCGCAACTGGTAAACAGCTCCTTGCCCACCTTGACCCGGCACAGCTTGGGATCGAGCTGATCGGCCAGCGCCAGGGCGGCATCACGGGTCGGGAAGTCCAAGGCAACGATGATCGGGGTCTGGCAAACGGACATGGGCAAGTCTCGGGGCAAGTCGAATTCGGCGCGCATTGTAGCGGAAGCCGCGCCAGCGCGCCGCCCCCAACAACCCGAGCGGAATGCCGCCGGGCACTTCAGCCGCCCGCGAGTCGCTCCCATCAGCTAGCACATGCATCACCCGTAGGGTGGATGACGCTCTTTTCATCCACCAAGCCGTTAGGGCTCAGAAGACCTCGGTGGAAAACGCGCTGCGGTTTTCCACCCTACGATACTGAAAACAAAAGCCATGCCCGTGAAAGAACGCCATTTCGAGCCATGACTCCATCGTGGGAGGGGCTTTAGCCGCGACAGCGCCTCAAGGCATTGAAAAGCTCGCGGCTAAAGCCCCTCCTACAAGGCTCTCACCGGATTCAGCAGAGCCTGCAGGCGCAGCGCATCGGTGCTCGGGCAATTGACCTGCACCTCGTCCAGCCCCAGCCAGTGGGTCATGGCTTGCAGGTTGCTCGCCAGGGCGGCCAGGCAGGCCTCATCCAGATTCGCCGTTTCACCGTGCAGTGCATGCAAGGCCAAGCGCCGATGGGCGCGCTCGGCCCGCAGGTCGACACGCGCCACCAGGCGGCCGTCATGCAGAAACGGCAGCACATAGTAGCCATACACCCGTTTGTGCTGGGGCGTGTAGATCTCCAGCCGGTAGTGGAAATCGAACAAGCGCTCGGTGCGCGCCCGTTCCCAGACCAGCGAATCGAACGGCGACAACAAGGCACTCGCCTCGACCTTGCGCGGGATACGCGGCGCGCCCCGGCAATAGGCGGCCTGCGTCCAGCCCTGCACCCGCACCGTCTGCAGCTCACCAGCCTCCAGCAGTTCCGCCACCCGCGCCTGGCTCTCGCGGGCATCCAGGCGGTAGTAGTCGCGCAAGTCCTTTTCAGTGGCGACGCCCAAGGCATCGGCGGCCAGCAGCACCAGGCGGTGCTGGGATTCGGCGGCGTCCGGCACCGGCTGTTCGAGCACAGCCCTGGGCAACACGCGCTCCGGCACATCGTACAAACGCTCGAAGCCGCGCCGCCCCGCCACCGTTACCTCGCCCGCAGCGAACAACCACTCCAGCGCATGCTTTTCCGCGCTCCAGCCCCACCAGGAGCCGGTACGCCCTTCCTGCCCAAGACTGCCTGCCCCCAGCGCACCCTGTTCGCGGACAGCCTGAAGAATGTTGCGAATCAATGGCTGCTGTTCACGCCCGAACTGCGCCAGCTGCTTGTAGATGCCCCTCCCTTCCCGGGCACGCTGCATGCGCCAGCCCATCAATGCAAAAGCACCCAGCGGCAGCAGCGAAGCTTCGTGCCCCCAGTACTCGAACAGGGTGCGCTTGCGTCCCAGGCTCCAGGCGGCGCGCTCGAGCAGCGTCTGGTCGTAGGCACCCAGGCGGGAGAACAGCGGCAGGTAATGGGAACGCACCACGGCGTTCACCGAGTCAATCTGCAAGAGCCCCAGGCGCTCGATCAGGCGATTGACCTGCGATGCGCCCGGTACGCCCTGCGGCGGTTTGCGGCCAAACCCCTGCGCCGCAAGGACCAGGCGTCGCGCCTGGTCGAGCGTGAGTGAATTGTCGGTAGGCATCCGTATAGTCCTTGAACCGTTGCCCCAACCCTAAGGGATGCCAGCCGATCTGGGTAGGCGCCTCCTGTCCGTAGCCTGGGTTGAGCGAAGCGATACCCGGGACCGCACTTCAACAGCATTCACTCCGAGCGCAGCGGGTCATCCCAGAACGACCGCTCGCTTTCCTGCAACACATCGGCTCGGCTCAAACCAATGTCCTTCAGCGCACCGTCACTCAACGATGCCAGTTGACGACGCTCCTTCATCAATTGCTGCCAGCGCATGAGCTGACGCCAGATCACCCGGAACGGCGCTGCCAGGCTCACCACCTGATGGGGCATGGCACCGGCTATCGCATAACCTTTTTGACCTTTCATCTCGTCGCCCTCCTGTGGGGTTGGCGACAGTCTCGCGCTGGGCATAAGATCAAACCAACGAATGTTTCTTATGCAGTCCATCTCAGAGATTGATGAATGGCCCACTACCCCAGCATCGACAGCGAGCTGCTCCGCACCTTCGTGGCCATCGCCGATCACGGTGGGTTTACCCGCGCGGCCGAGGTGGTCAACCGCACCCAGTCGGCGGTGAGCATGCAGATGAAACGCCTGGAAGAGGACGTGATGCAGCGCCCGCTGTTCCAGCGCGAAGGGCGCCAGGTCAGCCTCACGGCGGAAGGTCAGGTGCTGCTGGGTTATGCGCGGCGCATCCTCAAGCTGCATGGCGAGGTGATTACCACGCTGCGCGAACCGCACATGGTCGGCGCCGTGCGCATCGGCACGCCGGACGATTACGTGATGCGCTTCATGCCGGGCATCCTGTCGCGCTTCGCCCAGGCCTACCCGCTGGTGCAGGTGGAGCTGCACTGCGAGCCGTCATTCATGCTGCTGCAACGCCAGGACCTCGACCTGACCATCGTCACCCGCGAGCCGGGCACCGAGATCGGGCAGCTACTGCGTCAAGAACGCATCGTCTGGGCCGAGGCGCAGGGTTTCAGCCCCCACGAGCAGGAGCCGCTACCGCTGGCCATGTTCAACTCGCAGTGTTTCTGCCGCTCCTGGGCGTGCAATGCGCTGGATGCCATGGAGCGCGAATACCGCATCGCCTACACCAGCCCGAGCCTCTCGGCGATCATGGCGGTGGTCAGCGCCGGACTGGCCGTGACGGCCCAGTTGCAGAGCCTGATCACCGCCGACATGCGCATCCTCGGTGAGGCCGATGGATTGCCGACGATGCCCTCGGCCAGCATCGTGCTGCTGCGCAACGATCAACGCCGCTCGCCCGTGACCGAAACCCTGGCCGAGCACATCGTCGAAGGCTTTAGACTTTAAGGCCGAGCAACACCGCGCAGACCAGCAGGAAGCCGGCGAACAGCGCACGCAGCAGGCGCTCCGGCAAGGCATGGGCGAACTTCACGCCCCAGCTGATGCTCAGCAGACCGCCGACGGCCAGGGGAATGGCCAGCGCCCAATCCACGTGATCATGCAGCGCATAGGTCGCCAGGGTGACGCCGGTGCTCGGCGCCGCCAGGGCCAGCGACAGGCCTTGGGCGACCACCTGAGTGGTGCCGAATACGCTGGTCAGCACCGGTGTCGCCAATACCGCCCCGCCGACACCGAACAAGCCGCCCAGCAGCCCGGCAAAACTACCCAGCGCCCCTAGCCACGGCCAAGGGTGGCGCAATTCAGTGCTGCCCGCCGCCGGGCGGAAGTACACCCGGGAAAAGTTGTACAGCGCCAAGGCCACCAGGAAGGCAACGAAGGCCATGCGCATGCGTTCGGCATCCACGTTCACGGCCCAGCCGGCGCCCAGCAGCGCGAAGGCAAAGCTGGTGATGCCGAGGGTCAGGGCATGGCGTACGTCGATGCGGTTGCGCTGGTGGTAACGCCACAGCGCCAGCAGCACGTTCGGCACCACCATCACCAGCGCGGTGCCCTGGGCCATCTGCTGGTCGAGACCGAACAGTACCCCCAGCGCAGGAATCGCGATCAGCCCCCCGCCGATGCCGAACAGCCCACCCAGGGTGCCGAGAAATGCACCCAGGACCAGGTTCAATGCGATGTCGATCAGATTCATGGCGGGCTCCAGCTTCGATGCCGCGCATGCTAAGCCCATGGCGCTAGCGCGGAAACGCACAGCAGCGCACAATGGCTATGCGCTCTACGCACAAGCGGAATTTGCATGAACCCCGACGCCCTGACCGATCAGCTGGAACTCTTTCTCGACGTGCTGGACGCCGGCAGCTTCTCCGCCGCCGCGCGCCGCCACCCGCTCACACCGTCTGCGGTGGCGCGCCGGATCGATGCGCTGGAGCGCGCCATCGGCAGCAGCCTGTTCAGCCGCACCACCCACGCCGTGCGGGTGACGCCAGCAGGTCTGGCCTTTGCCGAGCGCGCCCGGCGCATCCTCGCCGAGCTGCACCTGGCCAGAGCTGAGGCGGTGTCCCTGAGCAGTGCGCCAGAAGGCCTGATTCGCATCGACGCACCCACGCCGTTCGGCCGACGTCACCTGGGCCCGGCCATCGCCGACTTTCTCAGCGCCAACCCGGGGCTGGATGTGCAGTTACGGTTGATCGACAGCTTCATCGACCTCAAGGGGGAAAACCTGGGCGAGGTCGATCTGGTGGTGCGCATCGGCCCGCTGCCGGACAGCCGCCTGGTGGCCACGCCGCTGGCTTCCATGACCCGTATCGTCTGCGCCAGCCCGGACTATTTGCGCCGCCGCGGCATTCCCCGCAGTCCGCTGGAACTGGAACAGCACGACGGCCTCGACTGGGCCAGCCTGGCGCCGCCCTATGCGTGGCGCTTCGAGGTCGACGGCAAGTTGCAGCTGTGCAAGCCCAAGCGGCTGCGCATGACCACCAACAACGCCGAAACCCTGCTGTTCAGTGCGGTCGCCGGCCAGGGCATCGCCCACCTGCCCACCTGGATGAGCAGCGAACACCTGCTGCGCGGTGAACTGGTGCCGCTGTTCTGCGAAAACGGCATGCCCCCGATCGAGCCCAGCAGCATCTACGCCCTGCGCCTGGAGCGCGAAGGCAGCCCCCGCGCCCGCCTGCTGCTCAGCTTCCTGAAACAACGCTTCGGCTTTCCGCCACCCTGGGACCAGGCGCTGCAGGCCAGCCTGTTCTGAGGCGGTGACGCTGGCTACATATTCCCGGGTATCGCTCAGCTCAACCCAGGCTACGAATGCAGGCAGCACGTAGGGTGGATGACGCTCTTTTCATCCACCATCGGTTGCTCACGCACGGTGGATGGATGAAGCGTCATCCACCCTACGGGAAGGCGTTAAACGCTCGCGGGCAAGCCCGCTCCTACAGAACGCGACGGTATTCCGTGACGATCCGCGGGGCCGCCGTAGCCTGGGTGGAGCGCAGCGATACCCGGGAAGCCACACGCCGGATATCGCCAAGCTCAACCCAACCTACGAATGCAGGCAGCACGTAGGGTGGATGGCGCTCTTTTCATCCACCAATCGGCTGCTCACGCACGGTGGATGGGTGAAGCGTCATCCACCCTACGGGAACGCATTGAACGTTCGCGGGCCGATCAGGACTGCCCGATTACTCGGCCGGTACCACCCGGGTGCCGGCGAGGTGGTCATGCACGCAACGGCGGTCGCGGCGGAAGATGAACAGGTAGTTGATGATGCACAGCAGGCCACCCAGCGTTGGGATAAGGGTCAGCAGCCACACGCTGACGTAGCGCTTGAGCACCAGACCGGCCAGGTCCGGTATCTGGCCCTGCATGTTGACGATACGCACCTTGCAGACGCGCTTGCCGACTGTCTGGCCGTAGCGCTTGAGCCACGTCCCGTTGATCAGCAGGAAGATCACGATCCCCAGCGCCAGGTTCAGCACCTGCTCCCACAGGCCCGGCACCACGCCCTGGGCAATCCGCTCGAAATCACCATTGAAATAGGAAATCGGCAGGGTGATCGCCATCAGCAGCACCGTGTCGATGATCGCGGCGCCCAGGCGTGCGCCGCGCGAAGCATGCTGCATCTGCCCATCGCTGGAAGTGCCCAGTGCGGCCTGCGGGGCCTGGTAGGGATTGTGGTCAGTCATTCGAACATCCTTGTGCAAGAGTGAGGGGTATAAAAAAGCCCGGTCCAATGACCGGGCTTTTAGGGTACTGCGTGAAATCAGACCGGCGCCTTGGCGCGGGACTTGTACTCGCCAGTGCGGGTATCGATTTCGATCCAGTCGTCGATGTTGCAGAAGTCAGCGACTTTGATTTCGGTACCGTTGCTCAGCTTGGCGGTCTTCATGACCTTGCCGGACGTGTCGCCACGGGCGGAGTTTTCGGTGTAGGTGATCTGGCGAACGATGGTGGTCGGCAGGTCGACCGAAACCACTTTGCCTTCGAAGAATACGGCTTCGCAGACGTCAGTCATGCCATCGACGATGTACGGCAGAACGCTTTCCAGGTCTTCGGCGCGCAGCTCGTAGGAGTTGTACTCCGGGTCCATGAACACGTAGTCCTCACCGCTGACGTAGGACAGGGTCACTTCCTTACGCTCGAGGATCACCGGCTCCATCTTGTCGTCGGCTTTGTAAACGGTCTCGGTCTTGGAGCCGTTCAGCAGGTTCTTCAGCTTCATCTTGACGATGGCGCTGTTACGGCCGGACTTGGTGAATTCAGCCTTCTGGATCAGCCATGGGTGGCCGTCGATCAGGGCCACGCTGTTGGGCTTCATTTCTTGTGCGGTTTTCATACGAATATCCGAATTAGACGGGAGGTACAGAATCTAGGCCGCGTATGATAGCCAATTTCGGTAAAACTGCACCAGCGCCGTGGCAAGATCGGCCTGTGAAGCCCGGTCCAGAGCCCACCGCTGGCTGTGCTCGGCCAGTTCCGGCCACGCCTGCAGCACCGCCGCCCAGCTCGGCGCCATGTCCCCTCCAGCGTTCCAGGCGTGCCACAAGGCGCGTAACGCCGCTCCTGCTTCGGCTGACAACCCATCTATATACAGGTCGAGAAAGGCATCCAGCTTGTCCCAGTGCGCCCCCTCCGCCTGCTGATAGATGTGCCAGAGCAGCGGCTGCCCCGCCCACTGTGCCCGCAGGAACGAATCCTCCCCGCGCACGGCATTGAAATCGCAGCTCCACAGCAGCAGGTCGTACTGCTCCTGGCGCATGAAGGGCAGCACGTGCACCTGCAATTGACCGCGCTGCACGCAATCCCCCGCCTTTATCACCGTAACGCCGAGCCAACGTTGCAGCTCGGCCACGATCCGCCCTTCAGGCACCAGCAACTGCGTGGGCTGTGTATCCGCCGCCAGCGCGTCCAGCCAACTGGCCAGCGCCGCATTCTCGTAGGCGAACAGCGAGACTCGTCGCGCACCGGCGACTGGCGTGACGCCCAGCGTCTGCAGGAACTGCCGCACCGCCTCGTCGTCCGCTTGAAATGCCTGCCGCCTGGCCAGCAGATCACCTTCGCGCAACAGCCCGCCGCTGCCCGCGGTAAACCCGGGAAAGAAGAAAAACTTCTGCAAGCCGTTCGATTGCAAAGACGGCAGGCCATGGCAGCCTTCGACCCAGTCCTCGGCGCTCAGGTACTCCAGGTTCAGCCACAGCACCTTCTGCGCGCGCGCGGCCATGGCTGCCACATAGGCCGGCGGCAACTCACAGGCGAAGGCCTCGATCACCACGTCCGCCGGCTCGGCCGCCTGCCACTCGCGGGGCCAGTGCCGTACCTCGACCCCCAGCACCACCTGCTGCTCGGCCGTGGGGTCCGCCTGCGGGCAAATCGCCGCAAACGCTGCCAGGTCGTCGACCCACAGGCGCACTGCAGCGCCCTGCTCGCTCGCCAGTTGCCGGGCCAGCCGCCAGGTCACGCCGATGTCACCGTAGTTATCGACCACGCTGCAGAAAATGTCCCACTTCACTCGGGCACACCCATCGCCAAAAACGCGCAGTGTAGCGCTTGCGCCTGCTTTCCCGAGCACAAAAGAAAAGCCCGCCATAAGGCGGGCAAAGGTTGTGCCGGAGCAGCACGATGAATAAACGGGCAGTCTCGGACTGCCAAAGTGCGCCAGGGGGGGCGCAGGGAGAGTCGGTTACGCGGCGAGCGCGTGGAAATCCTTGTGGCGCATGGCGAGTTCGAACTGCCAGATCGACTGGCTGGCCAGCGCCGCATCCTGAGAGGTAAAGGGGCCGGACTTCTGCACGCCGTCGATGACCACATACCAGCAAGCCAGCACACCTTCGCCCTGCAAGGCAGGCGGTACGGCAGAACCGATAACGGACATGATGTTGATGTGCGGCATGGGCCACCTCCAGGACTTGATGGAGGTAACGTTAAACGCCCGGCCGCGCCTGCAGAAATCACCCGTCTTGATAGTAGCCATGCAAATTTCGAATTTACTGGCTGCAGCGCCCGCCAGCCGTGGCCTGCAGCGCCTAAACGCGCCTTCATCCAAGGGGCTCGAAGCCCGTTCTGGCGCCCGGCAGTGGCTCACCGGCTTGTGACGACAGCCCATTTTCGAAGACCGAATACCGCAGTTTTCGACCCCCTTCACACCCGCGCCCTACTCCGGGCAAGCACCCTATGGCACATTGGCGCCCTCTTCTTGTGCCCTGATACGAAAAGGATTTCGGTGAAAAAGACACTGATCATCATTGGCTGCACCGTGATTACCCTGGTGGTACTGATCGGCGCCATCGCCCTCTACGCCATGCGCTCGACAACGGACTACTCCGCCACCGCTGCGCCCTATATCAGAAACGCCATCACCCAGATATCCACGTGGGACACGCACACCACCAAACAACTGCTGGCAGCCGACACCCTCGCCAAGACCCAGGACGAAAACCTGGCACAACTGCTGAAGTGGTTCGAAAAGCTGGGTAGCCTGCGCAGCATCGAAGAGCCGGTGCTCACCAACCTCTCCAGCAACTACAGCCTCACCGGCAGCAAACAGGTGACCTCCACCTACAACGTCATCACCCACTACGAGCACGGCGAAGCCCAGATCACCCTGCAACTGATCGAGGTGGACGGTGGGTTTGCGGTGCAGCAATTTCACCTGAGTTCGCCGGCGTTGATCGATTAGCAAACCTCGGTGGGCACCGAGTGTGGCTACTCAAGCAACGCCTTCAGCGCCCCCAAAGGGGCAAACCGATCGAAGCAGCTATTGGATGTCCCAGACAGCGTGCCGGCCAGCCTGCGACTCGTGAAAGGTGAATGCAGGGCTTGCGCACCGATAGCGACGCAACGTCAGTACACACTCACACTGCGCAGGCGATCCAGCGAATCACCCATCTTGTAGGTGAACGGACGCCCAAGGGCTGCCGCCATCTCACGGCACTTAGACTCCAGGTGCGTGTGCGAGAAATATTCGACCTTGGCCTGCTCGTGACTCACCTGGCCCAGCGGGCCGATCAGTATCTCCAGCTGGCTGATTCCGCGCTTGTTCCGTACCCGCCCTCCAGCCGTGTCGCCGGTCAGCTGAGTCGACATCTCCATGTCTCCGCTTGCCAGCGCGGCCTGCAACTCGGGTATATCGACGGCAATATCAACCGGAATGTGATCCCTGCTGTAAGGGGTGTACAGATTCTTGGTGAGCATCGCCTCGGCAGGCTTACCCTCTCGTTCGAACAGGCGTAAGTCATAGAATGGCAGTTGCGGTTCAACCGTCATGCTCACACTGCAGAACGCCTCACTGTCCGTCTGCCTGGAGCCGGCCAGCGCCGAATTCAACACATCGGTAAGGCCATAGCTCACACCGATCAGCACATCCTTCACGCCAAGGCCGGTGGTGTACTCTCGCGGCAACGCAACGGCTTGCTCCCGCACCCCGGCTGAGCCGGCCTCCATATCCTCCGGACGTAACGTAAAGGTCACGCCAATAGCCTGTTCCCTGCCATCGACAATGGCCTTCAGTGCATCGTGCAGCGCCGCTTTGCGCGCCTCCTCAAGCTCCTTGAACATCGAGGTGCTGAACACGATCGTCGAGCCTCCGCTCTCCCCCAGACGCATATCCACCTGCTCGGGGTCGATACCTTGTTTGCGCAGCACGTCGGAAAGCTGAAGCCGGTACACCGACATGATGTTTGCTGCCGAGACGTCAACGCGATAAGCATTGTTCTGCACCCGGGATTCGAATTCGAGGGTGGCAAAATCCTTGTCACAGCCGCTCAACAGCAGAGCCAGAGGTACAAACAGATAGTGGGGCTTGATACGCATCCTTACGTCCTTCGATCAGGGTTATCCGGCGCGGCAGCCTAAAGACCGCATACCCCTGGCGCAACCTAACGGTGCTCGAATCAGACACGTACGGTCGACAGCGTCGGATTTTGTGATGTGGGTCATCTGTCAGCCGCTCAGGTCATGAGATGCCTATAGTGCGGTACGGATGGTTGGCGTTTGA
>JBLZZJ010000056.1:0-4490 GCA_050282285.1 Pseudomonas sp. | reverse complement strand
CACGTACTTGAACAGGTCCAGCACCACGGCGGCGGTGGCGAACAGTGCGGCGAGCACTGGCGCGTCGATCAGCGCGGCGATGGCCATGGCCACAGAGGTGGCGGTTACGCCAGCCAGGGCGGCGACCATGGCCAGCAACGGCCAGCGGTGGTGGGGTCGTAGCTGCATGGTGGTTCTCCTTCGGGCAGCCCTGCCGAGTTGCCGCTCGGCGGGGCTGGGTCGGGTCAGTGAGTGATAGCCAGCAGTGCCTCCGGCACAACGCTGCAGAGGGTGAACAGGGCGACTAGGGCCACGGCGCTGCCGAGCAGCGTGAGGGCTTTGTCGATGGCGCTTTCGTTGTCATGCATGGTGGTTCTCCTTCGGGGTTGAGCCGGCGTTGCCGCGCCGGGGGGTTACGCCTTGAACATCCAGCACTTCACCGTGGGGCAGCGTGGCGTCAGAGGGTTGCGGGCGTTGTAGGCCGTCCGCACGGCGCTATCCACGGCCCGGTTGATGTCGATGCAGGGGCGCGAGCGGCTGTTCTTGAGCAGGCTGCGCAGGGTCGCCACGTCCGCCAGCTTCTGCTTGTGCTCGGCGGCGCGTTCGGCGAACTCGTTGAGGTTGATGGCGATCAGGTCTGGCTTCTTGCTGTGGTTGACCACCGCGCCGTCGCCCAGGGATTCCAGGTAGTCGTACACATCCCAAAAGGTGCGTACTTCCTCGGGGTCCGAGTTCACCGCGCCCTGGCGCTCCACGGCCATGGCGATCAGCTCTTGCTGGGTGGCGCGGTGCTGTTCGTCGGTGATGGGCAGAATCAGGCGCAGGGCATCGAGCAGGGCGAGCAACTGCGCGTGGTTCTTGATAATCCGCTCGATGCGAATCTCACGAATCGCGCGCAGGGTGATTTCATGCTCCTTCACCTTTTTGCGGAACACCTCCAGCACCTGCTGTTCCGCCTTGGTAGCCAGCAGCAGGAAGTGGCTCACGTCCGTCGCCTGCAGGTGGTTGAGGTTGTCTGCTGCTGCGCGGCTGGCGCTGGTGACGTTCGGCCGCACGAAGTGCAGCTTGATGATGCGTGTAAGGATGGCCTCGGACGCCGCCACGGTGGCGTTCTGGCTGAACACCAGGGCCGCGCGAAAGGGTGGCGCGTTGGTGTCGTTGCCGCCGTTCTTCACGCCCGTCAGGCCCAGGCCGCGGCCGTTGTACAGCGGCTTGAACTGGTCGAAGTCGAAGGCCTTCACCAGCCCGCCTTCCTCGCCGCTGCGGTCGGCCTCCAGCACCACCACCGGCATGCCGGCTGTCTGGCTCAGCCAGCGACGCAGGCCGGCCTTGGTCATCTTGAGCGGGTCATCGCCTTCTTCGTCCTGGCGGCCGAGCAGCTTCCACAGGAACATCAGCAAGGTGGACTTGCCCGCGCCGGCCTCGCCGGTCACCTCCAGGAATGGGAAGCTCTGAAACTCCGCGCGGATCTGCTCGGCGAACAGCGAGCCAAACCAGTACACCAGGGCAATCAGCCCCTGGGCACCGAAGCACAGCCACAGCCAGTCGAGCCAGTCCGTGCGGTAGTCATGGCCCTCGGCGTTTATCTCCATGCGGATGGACTTCTGCAGCGTCTTCAAGCGCAGCTTCTTGAACTCGAAGTAGTCCTCGGCGTTGACCTTCTCCACCACGCCGCCGCGCACGGCCAGGTCACCGAACACCCAGCAGCCGTGCTCCTTGCTGTAGCCGATGTAATCTAGCGTCTGCACGGTTTTCAGGCCGAACAGCTGCTCGCGCATGATCTTGTCCAGCTGCGCGCCGCTACCGGTGAACACCGCGCCGGCGGCCATGCCCAGCAAGCGCTTCTTGAACTCGCTGGCTGCCGCCACCTGAGCGCCGGTGAAGGTGTTGCGCACGGTGGGTTCGTCGTGCGGGAAGTCAACGCGGAAGTAGTACCAGCTTTCGTCCGTCAGCTCGTTGCGCTGGAAGTACAGCGCGCGCGGGTAGCAATTGGCGATTTCTGACACGGCGCCGCACTGGCGCAGGGCCTTGTCGCGGCGCTGCTTGTCGGTGAGCTGGCGGTCTTCGATGCGCTCGGATTC
This sequence comes from Pseudomonas sp., assembly GCA_050282285.1. Taxonomy (GTDB): domain Bacteria; phylum Pseudomonadota; class Gammaproteobacteria; order Pseudomonadales; family Pseudomonadaceae; genus Aquipseudomonas. The sequence continues at coordinate 2,430 of JBLZZJ010000056.1, read as the reverse complement.
CTCCAGTTGCTGCATCGCCTTGTTGAATTTCTCCAAGTCCATCTTGAACCAGTACAGGCGGTTCTCGAAGGCGAAGTGGAACTCGTGGCGCTCGCGCCATTCGTACATCAGCGCGCCTTTCTCGGCGGCGCTTTCGGCCAGCAGCAGGGCGCCGTGGTAGCGCGCGGCCTTGAGGTCGCGTTCGCGTTGCTCGATACGTTGCTCGGCGTTGTCGATGAACTGCCAACGCTGGTGCAGGTCGTTCCAATCCACCTTGCGGTCATACTGGGGTATCTGCGCGGCGCTGCTCTCGTAGCCCAGCGCTGCAGCCATGGTGACGTGCTTGCGGGTGTAGCGGTGTGCGCCTGGCTCGTTGTCCAGCGCCCACACCAGGCGCGGCAGCTTGCCGCCACGCTGGCGGGCCAGCTCCTTGAGCGATTCTGCCGGGAAGGCGCCCGAACTCATGGCCGATACCGCCACAATGCCGTGGTGCAGCAGGGCGATGGCATCGAAGATGCCTTCGACGATCCACAGCTCTTTCACCTCCAGCAGATCCACACCCGGCGGGCACCACCAATAGCCCTTGGGGGACTTGCCCGTAGCGAAGCGCGCCTTCTTCTTGCCGAAGCGGTGCGGCCGGTCGATCAGCCGCTCCCAGTAGCCGCCGTGTTCCAGGGCGAAGCGCACCGTGGCCGAGCCGATGCCCAGGTCGCGGTCCCAGTAGTCTTCCTGGGTGTAGGTGCCCTTGATCAGGCTCAGATCAAAGCCACGAGCAAAGCTCAGGTAGTCGTCTGCTGTGCGGTTGGGCTCGGCATCGCTGGCGGGCGAGCGCTTACTCCAGTCGTCGAACAGATCCTCGAACAGCTCTTTGACGTGCCACTGCTCGCCGCACTTGCTCTCGCGGCCGCACTTGATGAACCAGGGCTCGTCGCTGCGCGAATACAGCTCCTTCTTGCCGCAGGCCGGGCACGTGCCCTTGCGCATGTAGGGCGTGCCCTTCATCTGCTGCAGGCCGTAATTGCGCTCCAGGCGGCTCAGCACCTCCAGGCGCACAGCTTTATCCATGGCTTTCACGCCTGCGCCTCCTGCAGCTGCTTGCGCAGCGCGCGGATGGTGCGATGCAAGCCGGCAATGTGCGGGTAATCCTGCAGCACGCGCGGGCCACGCATGCCCTCGGGCACGGTGCGGTATTTGTCGGAGTGCCAGACCTCGGCCATGAGAACCTCGTATTGGGTGAGCTGGTAACGAAGGAAGGCCCGCGCCTGGTGCGGGCTGAGCGTCATTTCGATGGTCACATCGGCCATGCTGGGCCTCCTTTGGGGTGCAACTTCCCCTTACCCACGCGAGGCGGGCAGGGGCTTGGTGGTGCGTTTACAGGTGGTGAAGGGCTGGTGGCGGGGCTGTGCCGGGCAGCTCACTGATGGCCAGGGCCACCAGGCGCGGGGCCATGAACAGGGGGACGCCGTGCTGGTGCACCAGGTGGCAGGTGGTGCGCTCTGCCAACTGCTCCGGGTCACCCAAGTGCTCGGCCTGATGGTCGATCACATAGGCCAACGCCAAGCGCTGCATCTGGCTGCGGTAGTCATGCGGCAGGTGCTGAGCGGTGTTCATGCGGTGGCCCCCATGGCATCGAGCAGGTCGAGCTGGTCGGTTTTCGGCTGACTGTCGCGCAGCGCCTGCATGCGTTGCACCGAGGGCGCGATCGGCAGGCTGATACGCGGCTTATCCAGCCCGCTGGGGCTGAGCGCGTAATCCCAGGTGAGTGAGCCGGAATAGGTGGCGCCACAAGCCAGGTTGCAGCACTGTGCGTACATGGTCTTGAAGGTGGGCGTTTGCGTCTCGCTGTTGCGAATGCGCATACGGCTGCCGCAGGCCGGGCAGAGGCACTTGTAACCGCCGCTGTTGGTGGTCATGGCTGGGGCTTCCTGTGCAGGGCGAGGATGGCGCCCACTTCGGCGTGGCGCGCGGCGATGTGCTGGCGGTGGGCGGTGATGATGCTGGCCAGCTCGGCTTCGTCGATCTGCCCGTCTTCCAGGGCCTTGAGGATCATCGCGTCGACCTTGCCGCGCTTGACCGCCGTGCCCATGGCGCGGGCCAGCAGGTCGATGTTGTCCGTGTCGGCTGGCTCGGGCATGGCGACAAACACACCGTTGTAGAGGCCGGTGAGGTAGTCGGGCAGGTAGCTGGTACCGGCGACCTTCTCCATCTGGCGCACTTGTTCGTCCGTCAGCGGGCGGTGACCGGGGTTTTCGTACAGCTTGTTGTCGAACTGCTTGAGGTCCAGCCCCAGGCAGGTGGCGGCGCATTCGCGGCCCCCTGGGAAGGCGGCAACCACGGCCAGCACAGCGCGGCGGCGGCTATCAAGAATCGGGCGCTTCATCTTCTCGTTTCCCCCATTGGCCGGGCGCACTACTGTGCGACCGTGCCTTCCTTGATGCCGAGCAGGACGGC
>JBLZZJ010000055.1:30864-41388 GCA_050282285.1 Pseudomonas sp. | reverse complement strand
GTCTTGATGGCCATCATCGGACCTTCGAAGGTCGACATGCCGTAGAACGCCAGCGATACCACCAAAAAGCGCAGGATCGGGTCGGTGCGCAGCTTATGCCAGGCGCCGGACAGGCTCATCATGCCGTTGATCATGCCGCCCCAGCTCGGAGCCAGCAGGATGATGGACATGGCCATGCCCAGGGACTGTGCCCAATCCGGCAGAGCGGTGTAGTGCAGGTGGTGCGGACCGGCCCAGATGTACAGGGTGATCAGTGCCCAGAAGTGCACGATGGACAGGCGGTAGGAGTAGATCGGACGCTCGGCCTGCTTCGGAACGAAGTAGTACATCATCCCCAGGAAGCCGGTGGTCAGGAAGAAACCTACGGCGTTGTGGCCGTACCACCACTGGATCATCGCGTCGGTCGCGCCGGCATAGGCCGAGTACGACTTGAACAGGCTCACCGGAACGGCGGCGCTGTTGACGATGTGCAGCATGGCAGTCACAAGGATGAAGGCACCGAAGAACCAGTTGCCGACATAGATGTGCTTGGTCTTGCGCTTGACGATGGTGCCGAAGAACACGACCGCGTAAGTGACCCAGACGATGCCCAGGAGGATATCGATCGGCCACTCCAGCTCGGCGTATTCCTTGGTGCTGGTGTAGCCCAGCGGCAGAGTGATTACCGCAGCGACGATGACTGCTTGCCAACCCCAGAATACGAATGCGGCAAGACCATCGGAGATCAGGCGTACCTGGCTGGTGCGTTGCACCACATAGAACGAGGTAGCCATCAGGGCGCAGCCGCCGAAGGCGAAGATCACCGCGTTGGTGTGCAGGGGACGCAGACGGCCGAAGCTCGTCCACTCCATGCCCAGGTTGAGTTCCGGCCACACGAGTTGTGCGGCGATGAACACGCCTAGACTCATGCCGATGACCCCCCAGATCACCGTCATTACGGCGAACTGGCGGACCACCTTATAGTTATAAGCAGTCTGACTGATTGCTGTGCTCATGCTGGGGTTCCACGGTTAATGGATTTTTTAGGGACAAAAATCGGCGGCAAGTATGGAGAAAGCAGGTAGCCATTGCAACGACACAAGCCGACGCAATCAGGGTTTCAAGGGCTTTCCGGAGGCAATTGATACGCACTCTAAGCCACTGAGCCTGAATCAAATTGCGCCATAGTGGAGCAGCGCGAAGATGGGATCGCCTTGGAGTTATGGCAGGGTGGCGACTGCTGGATAGATTAGCTCAAGTCGACCAGGCGGAGCGCCATCGGTCGGAGGGGTGCGACTCTGGGTCGCATGCGGTCGCAACGCCGGTCGGCATGACAGCGAAGGGGTGGTGCGCAGGTTTTGGGTAGCCCGCCTGTTCGGGCGGGCTACCCGGGTGCTTACTGGGCGGCGACCGGGGTGCTGCTCTGCTCCTCGCGGCTCAGGCTCAGCACGTAGGCGGCCAGCAGGTGGACCTTGTCGTTCCCCAGGTACTGTTCCTGGGCAGGCATCTGGCCGTTGCGGCCGTGGCGAATGGTCTGCTGCAGCTGGGCCAGGCTGGAACCGTAGATCCAACCCTGGGAGTGGGTCAGGTCCGGGGCGCCGAGCATGGCCATGCCGGTACCGGCCGGGCCGTGGCAGGCGGCGCAGCTGGTGCTGAACAGTGCAGCGCCCTGGGCGACGTCGATGTCGCTGTCTTCCGGCAGCGGCAGCTTGGCCAGGTCCTGGCGCACGTAGGCCGCTACCTGCTTCACGCCGTCCTCTCCCAGAATCTGGCCCCAGGCCGGCATTACACCCTGACGGCCGTGGAGGATGCTGGTCTTGATGGTTTCGGCTTCGCCGCCCCAGCGCCAGTGGCTGTCGGTCAGGTTGGGGAAGCCCATCGCGCCCTTGGCGTCCGAGCCGTGGCAGACCGAGCAGTAGGTGGCGAACATGCGGCCGCCCATTTTCAGGGCTTGTTCATCTTTAGCGACCTCTTCCAGGGGCATGGCAGCGTATTTGGCGAAGATCGGACCGTAGGCCTGGTCGGCCTGGTCCATCTCACGCTGCCACTGGGCGACCTGGGTCCAGCCGTCCTCATAGCCCGGTAGCAGGCCTTTCCAGTTGCCCATGCCCGGGTACAACAGCAGGTAAGCCACGGAAAACACCAGGGTGCCGAGGAACAGCATGAACCACCACTTGGGCAGTGGGTTGTCGTATTCCTCGATGCCGTCGAAGGCATGCCCCATGGTCTGCTCGGTTTCGCTCTTGTGAACTTCGCTCTTGCGGGTGGCGAAGATCAGCCAGAACAGGGCGAGCAGGGTGGAGGCCGTGAGCAGGGTGACGTACCAGCTCCAGAAAGTGCTCATGGGGTGGTGCTCCTCGGTGCGGCGGTATTGGGTTCGTCGGCAAAGGGCAGGTGCGCGGCCTCGTCGAAGGCCGTGGCGCGCTTGGCGCTGTAGGCCCACAGGGTCACGCAGGTGAAGGCGGTGAACACCAGGGCGGTGCCCACGCCACGGATGAGGCCGATATCGATCAGGTCGAAGAACATGGGCCTACCTCTTGTTCTGCAGCGCAGTGCCGAGCACTTGCAGGTAGGCGACCAGGGCGTCCATTTCGCTCTTGCCCTTCACCGCATCGGCAGCGCCGGCTACGTCGTCGTCGGTGTAGGGCACGCCGAGGAAGCGCAGGGCCTTGATCTTGGCGGCGGTGTCCTTGCCGTCCAGGGTGTTTTCCACCAGCCACGGGTAGGACGGCATCTTCGATTCCGGTACCACGTTGCGCGGGTTGTACAGGTGGGCGCGGTGCCATTCATCCGAGTAGCGGCCGCCGACGCGGGCCAGGTCCGGACCGGTACGCTTGGAGCCCCACAGGAACGGGTGGTCCCAGACGCTTTCGCCAGCGACGGAGTAGTGGCCGTAGCGCTCGGTCTCGGCGCGGAACGGGCGGATCATCTGCGAGTGGCAGCCGACGCAGCCTTCTTTGATATAGATGTCGCGGCCTTCCAGTTGCAGGGCCGTGTAGGGCTTCATGCCCTCCACGGGTTCGTTGGTGACGTCCTGGAAGAACAGCGGGACGATCTGGGTCAGGCCGCCGATACTCACGGCGAACACCATCATCAGCGCCATCAGGCCGATGTTCTTCTCGAGCAGTTCGTGTTTCATCAATGGGCTCCCTCAAGCGAATACTGGGCGGCGGCTTGCAGCTCTTCCGACTTGGTGCTGCGCACGGTCTGCCAGACGTTCCAGGCCATCAGCAGCATGCCGGCGAAGAACACCGCACCGCCGATCACCCGCACCACGAAGCCGGGGTGGCTGGCTTCAAGCGCTTCGACGAAGGAGTAGGTGAGGGTGCCGTCCTCGTTGACCGCTCGCCACATCAGGCCCTGGGCGATGCCGTTGACCCACATCGAGGCGATGTAGAGCACGGTGCCGATGGTGGCCAGCCAGAAGTGAGCGTTGATCAGGCTGATGCTGTGCATCTGCTCGCGGCCGTAGACCTTGGGAATCAGGTGGTACAGCGAGCCGATGGAAACCATGGCGACCCAGCCGAGGGCACCGGCGTGTACGTGGCCGATGGTCCAGTCGGTGTAGTGGGAAAGCGCGTTGACGGTCTTGATCGCCATCATCGGGCCTTCGAAGGTCGACATGCCGTAGAACGCCAGCGACACCACCAGGAAACGCAGGATCGGGTCGGTGCGCAGTTTGTGCCAGGCACCCGAGAGGGTCATCATCCCGTTGATCATGCCGCCCCAGCTCGGAGCCAGCAGCACCAAGGACATCACCATGCCCAGGGACTGCGCCCAGTCAGGCAATGCGGTGTAGTGCAGGTGGTGCGGACCGGCCCAGATGTACAGGGTGATCAGCGCCCAGAAGTGCACGATGGACAGGCGATAGGAATACACCGGGCGCCCGGCCTGCTTCGGCACGAAGTAGTACATCATCCCCAGGAAGCCCGCGGTCAGGAAGAAGCCCACCGCGTTGTGGCCGTACCACCACTGCACCATGGCATCGGTGGCACCGGAGTAGATCGAGTACGACTTGGTCAGGGTGACCGGCACTTCCAGGTTGTTGACCACGTGCAGCAGCGCGACGGTCAGGATGAAGCCGCCGAAGAACCAGTTGCCGACATAGATGTGGCTGACCCGGCGCTTGACGATGGTGCCGAAGAACACGATGGCGTAGCTGACCCAGACGATGGTGATCAGAATGTCGATCGGCCATTCCAGCTCGGCGTACTCCTTGCTGCTGGTGTAACCCAGCGGCAGCGTGATCGCCGCGAGGACGATCACCAGTTGCCAGCCCCAGAAGGTGAAGGCAGCCAGGCGAGGTGCGAACAGGGTCGCCTGGGAGGTGCGTTGCACGGCATAGTAGCTGGTCGCGAACAGCGCACAGCCACCGAAGGCGAAGATTACAGCGTTGGTGTGCAGCGGGCGCAGGCGCCCGAAGCTGGTCCAGGGCAGATCCAGGTTGAGCTCCGGCCAGGCCAGTTGCGCGGCGATGAACACGCCGAGCCCCATCCCGACGATGCCCCAAACCACCGTCATCACGGCGAACTGGCGAACCACCTTGTAGTTGTAGGCGGCACTGGTTGTTGCGTTCATGTGTGGGCTTCCGTGGCAAAACGTTCGATCAATCCGCTGGACACAGGCATGAGCGGCCGTGCCCAGCGGCAGATTTTCAAGCGAGGTAAGCATGAGCAAAGGGCTTGGCGCGGGTATTGACGAGGATCAATGTGCGCAGGGGCAGGGTGATATCACGACACTGTGGGAGCGCCCGGAAGGGACCGGCAAGGCGACGCTGATCCTCGCCCATGGCGCGGGCGCGCCGATGGACAGCGACTTCATGCAGCAGATGGCGCAACGCCTCGCCCGGCGCGGGATTGCCGTGGTGCGCTTCGAGTTCGCCTACATGGCGGCGCGCCGCGAAGACGGCAAGAAACGCCCACCGAACCCCCAGCCCAGACTGCTGGAACACTGGCGCGCGGTGTATGCCCAGGTGCGCCAACAGGTCGCAGGCCCGCTGGCCATCGGCGGCAAGTCCATGGGCGGGCGCATGGCCAGCCTGCTGGCAGACGAGCTGGAGGTCGATGCCCTGGTCTGCCTGGGTTACCCCTTTCACGCCATCGGCAAGGCCGACAAGCCTCGGGTCGCGCACCTGGCCGACCTGCGCACGCCAACCCTGATCGTCCAGGGCGAACGCGATCCCATGGGCGACCGGCACACCGTGGCCGGTTACCCGCTCTCAGGGGCCATCGCGCTGCACTGGTTGGTCAGTGGTGACCACGACCTCAAGCCATTGAAAGTCTCCGGCTACACCCATGAACAGCACCTGGATTCGGCGGCGGATGCGGTGGCAGGTTTTCTATCGACGTAACGCGCCGCCGTAGCCTGGGTGGAGCGAAGCGATACCCGGGGCAATGCGTTATGCAGACTCAACCGTAGAGGGTGGAGCGCCATTCGGGTGCTCCGAATCTACGGTTTCTTCGCCGGAGCCACTTCGCAACGATTGACCGGCGTGCCGTCGTCGAGCCGCTGCACGGTGCAGAGGCGATCCTGCGTGTCGAAATGGAATTCGGTCGCACCGTTCAGGGTGCAGTAGTTGGCCAGGTAGTCGTCATGAAGCAGTTGTTCATCACGCAACAGGCGAACCTCGATTGCCTGCGCGCCCGCGCAGTAGCCCCACGATGCATCGCCACGGTAGTGCTCACTGCTGACTGAATAGCGGTGACCCCGGCTTTCGCAGATCGGCTGCATGGCCGTATCGAAAGGCAATACTCGGTCACCGTCCTGTCGCGTTGCGTTCTCCGGCGCCAGCCAAAGGCTGAAAGCGTCGGGGGAGCAGCGGTATAGCAGCACGCTGGTTTTTACGTCGATCTCGTCAGGGTCGTCATGGCCATACGGCAGGCTCTGTCCGGCATTGGTCAGCAGACTGCAGGCGAGCAGGGCGATGCCTGTCAGGTTCCGGTATCGAGTCATGGGGCTTCCGTGCGTTGTTGCGATGGTTGGATCTAATCGGAAAGTGGCAGCTGACAGTGCAGGCAGTGCGGTGTGGTCAGTTCCTGCTGATGGCCGATCTGCTCGTCTACACGGTCGTGGGGGCAGCCGCCGCAGCGAGGGCAGTTGTAGCGGGTCAGCGCCTGGTGCTGCCGGTACAGCCCCATCAGCACGCCACCGATCACCACGGCCAGGGCGATGAGCAATTCATGCTCCGGAACGAACAGCGCAAACACGAACAGTGCGATCACCAGCGTGGTGAGCAGCGACTCGAGAAAGTCGGCGTGCCGGCGCGAACGGTTGTAATGCTCCAGGGTCATCGGCCACAGCTTCCTTGGGGGGGCTTGGCTGAATCCTGACCGCATGGGCAGCGTCTGGCAACCTTCCTCTGGGCTCGGATTCGTGTTGCTTGATTGGCGTCAAGGTAGGCGTAGATCACCGGCATAGCCTGTCACCTGATCGACGCAACGGTTATGGCGTGCCGACCTCGATAAACCACTTCGGCTGCATCGCCGCGAAATCCTGACGGGTGTTGGCGGGCAAATAACTGGCCGAATCCAGCACGTACGGTTGGCCCTCCACGCGCTGGAACACGACCCAATGCCAGAAGTCCTTGCCGTTTTCCCGGTGGTGCTTGATGGACAACAGCGCTCGGTCAGGCAGCGCCTCCCAGGACGTGAACGGAATTTCATTATCCGAAGTTCGAACGCCAGCGCCGGCCAGCATGCGCCGAACATACCGGGTGTCAGACCAGAGCGACTCATCCTCGGCATGAATGCCCATGCCATTGGCGATGGCCTTCATCTGCGCATAGGTCTTGCCAAGAACGTTGGCCACCGACGCGATGCCGCAGCCGCTGATTTCTTCCTGAATGACGGGTGCGTGCATTGGTGATCCTCCGATGCATGAGTGGGTAGAGCGTTATCCCCTATGGGTTGGGCAGTGTCTCAATACGGCGCGTAGTTCTGCAGTTCCTTGATGCGCTGCTCGGCACGCTGCTGCTTGCAGTTGAGCAGCAGCGTGTTGCCGATAGCGCTGGTCCGATGCATTTCATATTGGGCCGCGCAATCCACATCCCGAAACGCGATCCATGCCCGCTGGGCGACCAGCAGCTTCTTTCTGTACGCGGTGTAATTGTCCAGCTCGGTGTCCGGTTGGGAAAGCTCGGCGACCAAAGCCTTGTAGGCACCGTTGAGCGCCTCTTCCGTTTCCTGCTGTGCGAGGGCGACGCAGTGCTCGACCTCAGCGTTGGCGCGTGCGGCGGAGCAGTCAATATCGGTATCTGACCCGGCACACACCGCTGCAGGAACTATTAGGGTGAACAGTAGAAGTGCGCGCAGCATGGATGGTCTCTTGGGGACGAGCGGAGTATGTGATGGGCCTGTCTGTAGGGCATTTGGGCATGAACGTCCGGTTGGCCAGTCGGAAGCAGGCCTGGCATCCGTAGCCTGGGTGGAGCGGAGCGATACCCGGGGTGGCAGTGTGTCATGTCATCCCACGCAGTTGGCGAAATGGGTATCGCGATGCTCAACCCATCCTGCGGGCTTGTGGGGAGAGTCCATATACCATTTGTTAGCTAGTTCATTTGTTGTAGCGCGTTGATATATGCTGCTTTTAAAGAAAGCTGCACCGCTTCTATTGCAAGAGGGTTGAGTCGAACTCGGTCTATGTGAAGCAGGTCCTGACCTGAGCCTTTTATTTTTACCATAGACTTGCCGCTGTATTTATGTCCGTCAATGTGGATGTAAATCTCTGATTGGCATGCGTAATAACTCGGGTTTTGCCATGTCTTTAGAAATATCCGGTGTATCTCAATCTCTACCTTTACGTTTGAATTCGTCGTTGATTCTATAGCTGTCTTGGTAAATTTCTTCCAGTCATTAATTGGTATTTTTGAAAAGCCTTCGTAAAGATTGCCGCCGTTGTTTGCAGCGTGCCAGACTATCTTGTCTGATTCTTTGCATTTTGTGCAGGTACTTACCCCTGATACTTTTGTGATGTCTATATTCGTTTTGGTGCTTTTGATTGTATGTATGTCTGCAGCTGTACTATATGGGGCGAAATGAATTTGGTTTGTCGTGCAGCCGCCCAGTAATATTGCGATGACTAAAAATAAAGTTCGGTGCATGGACTGTTTCCAGAGCTTAGCTAGCGTTTGGTTAGGGGCGGGCTTCAGCTCGTCCCAGTGAGCGCAGCGATCGATTTGAATAACTTGTTAGAAGGCTACTCTTGTTCCAATTGATAAAATCTCAATGTGAATTCTTCCCTGGTTTCTTTGAGTAGCATTATGCGTCCGCAATTCTCACATTTGAGCAGCATTTCAGAATCATAAATAATTTTTGAAATTAATTGTTCTGCGGGTGTTTCAGGATCAGAAATATCAAGAGTCTCTTCTGAGACTGCAAGTGATACCCCTGTGCCGCAGAATAAGTTTTTATGTACTAAAGCATCGCATTTACAGCGAATCCATGATCCCACGTCTTCACCTAACTATAGACAGATGCCAACTGGTGCATAACTACACGGACGGGCGTGGTGGATAACATTCCTTGTCCTCTTGTCTGTCCCTGTCTGGGCTGGGTGTTTGAGCGAGGTAATGACCGTATAAGGGCGTTATACACCAGCGCCTATGGGTGATGGCAACTGGCAATTGCGCGTGAGCTAGTGGCGATGTGTCGTCGACCGTAGGAGCCAGCTTGCTGGCGATCAGATGGTGCGCACTGGACTGAAGGATCGCCAGCAAGCTGGCTCCTACAGAAGGCGGTATTGGCGGGAGAATAAGAACAGGGCGCACCGGCATTACTCGGTGTGCCCTGTTTGCATTTCAGCGGTTGAAGCGTTCCACCAACGAATACTGCCCCTGCGCAGTCGCAGTCAGTTCCTTGCTGAGCTGGGCGGTGCTCTGGGCTTCGCCGGCGGTCTGGTCGGACAGTTCGGCGATGGTGGTGATGTTGCGGTTGATTTCGTCGGCCACGGCGCTCTGTTCTTCCGCGGCGGCGGCGATCTGGTTGGCCATGTCGGCGATGTTGGCCACCGAGTCGCTGATGCCGGCCAGGGCCTGGTCGGCCTGTTGCACGCGTTCGACGCCGTCGTCGGCCTGTTTGCGGCCGATTTCCATGGTCAGTACCGCTTCTTCGGCGGTGCGTTGCAGCTTGGCGATCAACTGGTGGATCTGCCCGGTGGACTCGGCGGTGCGCTGGGCTAGGGAGCGGACTTCATCGGCAACCACGGCGAAACCGCGGCCCATTTCGCCGGCACGCGCAGCCTCGATGGCGGCGTTGAGGGCGAGCAGGTTGGTCTGGTCGGCAATGCCTTTGATCACGTCGACCACGCCGCCGATTTCATTGCTGTCGTGGGCCAGGCGGGTGACGGTTTCACCGGTTTCGCCCACCGACACCGACAGGCGCTGGATGGCTTCGCGGGTTTCCGCGGCGATGGTGCGGCCTTCGCTGGTCAGGCGGTTGGCTTCCTGGGTGGCGATGGCGGTGCGCGCCACGTTGCTGGCCACTTCCAGGGTGGTGGCGGCCATTTCATTGACGGCAGTGGCGACCTGCTCGGTCTCCTGGCGCTGGCGGTCCAGCCCGGCGGAGCTGTTGTGTGCGAGGACGTCGGCCTGCTTGGCCTGGGCCGTGAGGCTCTCGGCACTGTCCTGCAGGCGCGTGAGGCAGGTTTTCAGGCGTGCTTCCTGGCTGAGGATGGACATTTCCAGGCGGCCCTGGGCGCCGCGGCTGTCGGTGTACATCTGCGCGATCAGCGGGTCGGAGGTGGTCTGGTCGGCCAGGCGCAGCAGGCGCTTGAGGCCCCGTTGCTGCCAGTTCAACCCGGCCAGGCCGAGCGGCACGGAGAGCAGGGCGGCAATGGCGAAGCCCCAGCCATGGTTGAGCCAGGTACCGATGAGGAAACCGATCTGGCTGATCAGGATGAAGGGCAGCCAGTCCTGCAGCACGGGCAGCCACTTGTCGCGGCTCGGGATCGCCGACTTGCCAGTGTTGATGCGCTGATACAGGGCTTCGGCGCGGCGCACCTGTTCGGTGGTCGGCTTGACTCGCACCGATTCGTAACCCACCACCTGGCCGTTTTCCAGCATCGGTGTGACGTAGGCGTTGACCCAGTAATGGTCGCCGTTCTTGCAGCGGTTCTTGACGATGCCCATCCACGGGCGCCCGCTTTTCAGGGTGGTCCACATATGGGCGAACACCGCTGGCGGCACGTCCGGGTGGCGGACCAGGTTGTGCGGGGCACGGATCAGCTCTTCACGGGAGAAGCCGCTGATCTCGATGAAGGCCTCGTTGCAGTAGGTGATCTGCCCTTTGGCGTCAGTGGTGGAGATCAGTCGTTGCTGAGCTGGGAACGTTCGTTCGCGTTGCGTTACTGGCTGGTTATTGCGCATGGCGGGCTTGTCCCTAAGGGCGATACCGAGTTAATCGGCCGTCGCTGCCTGAAGTTGAGCGTAAGGCGTCGTCGAATGGATTCGATGCCTTTGTTTTTATGGTTGTTTGATACGGCGCGCAGTGTAACGCTGTTGCTGTGTTAAGGGCGTCGAAGGCGTCGCGGCAGGATTGCCCTGCCGCGACG
>JBLZZJ010000055.1:0-30854 GCA_050282285.1 Pseudomonas sp. | reverse complement strand
CTGGCGCAGGACGTAGTGCAGGATGCCGCCGGCCTTGAAGTACTCGACCTCGTTGAGGGTGTCGATGCGGCACAGCACTTCGGCCCGTTCGAGGTCGCCGTTCTCGCGGAGAATCTCCACGGTCAGGGGCATCGAAGGGCGCAGCTCGACCCCGTCCAGGCCCACGATACTGAGGGTTTCCTTGCCGGTAAGAGCCAGGGATTTGCGGTCCTGGCCTGCCGTGAATTGCAGCGGCAGCACACCCATGCCGACCAGGTTGGAGCGGTGGATGCGCTCGAAGCTTTCCGCGATCACCGCCTTGACCCCCAGCAGGTTGGTGCCCTTGGCCGCCCAGTCGCGGCTGGAGCCAGTGCCGTACTCCTTGCCGGCAACCACCACAAGGTGCGTGCCTTCTTTCTGGTAGCGCATGGAGGCGTCGTAGATCGCCAGCTTCTCGCCGCTGGGTACGTGCAGGGTATTTCCGCCTTCTTCGCCGCCCAACATCTCGTTACGAATTCGGATGTTGGCGAAGGTGCCGCGCATCATTACTTCGTGGTTGCCGCGGCGCGATCCATAGGAGTTGAAGTCCTTGGGTTCCACGCCCTGTTCACGCAGGTAACGGCCGGCCGGGCTGTCGGCCTTGATGTTGCCGGCGGGCGAGATGTGGTCGGTGGTCACCGAGTCGCCGAGCAGCGCCAGGATGCGTGCCTGGTGGACGTCGCCGATATGGGGCGGCGCCTCGGTGATGCGCTCGAAGAACGGCGGATGCTGGATATAGGTGGAGTCCGACTGCCAGGCATAAGTGTCGGCCTTCGGTACATCGATGGCCTGCCATTGAGCGTCACCGGCGAAGACCTCGGCGTACTCCTTGCGGAACATCGCGGTGTCGACCTTGAGGATGGCCTCGCTGATTTCCTGCTGCGTCGGCCAGATGTCCTTGAGGTATACCGGTTGACCGTCGTTGCCGGTGCCCAGCGGTTCTTCGGCGATGTTCAGGCGCACGCTGCCGGCCAGGGCATAGGCCACTACAAGCGGCGGCGAGGCCAGCCAGTTGGTTTTCACCAGCGGGTGCACCCGGCCTTCGAAGTTGCGGTTGCCGGAGAGCACCGAGGCGACGGTGAGGTCGGCTTTCTGGATCGCCGCCTCGATCGGGTCGGGCAGGGGGCCGGAGTTGCCGATGCAGGTGGTGCAGCCGTAACCCACCAGGTCGAAGCCCAGCTCATCGAGGTAGCGGGTCAGGCCGGCGGCGTTGAAGTATTCGGTCACCACCTTGGAACCGGGTGCCAGCGAGCTCTTGACCCAGGGCTTGCGCTGCAGACCTTTCTCCACGGCTTTCTTGGCCACCAGGCCGGCGGCCATCATCACGCTGGGGTTGGAGGTGTTGGTGCAGGAAGTGATGGCGGCGATCACCACGGCGCCGTTTTTCAGGCGATGAGTCTGGCCCTCGTATTCGTAATCGACTTCCCCGGCCTGGTCGGCTGCGCCCACGGCGGTACCGCCACCGCCTTCGTTGAGCAGGCGGCCTTCCTCTTTTTTGCTGGGTTTGAGCTGCAGGCCGATGAAGTCATCGAAGGCCTGGCTGACATCGGGTAGCGAAACGCGATCCTGAGGGCGTTTGGGGCCGGCCAGGCTGGCCTCGACGCGGCCCATGTCCAGCTCCAGGGTGTCGGTGAACACCGGCTCGTGGCCCGGCTCGCGCCACAGGCCCTGGGCCTTGCTGTAGGCCTCGACCAGTTTGACAGTCTGCTCGGGGCGGCCGGACAGCCGCAGGTAGCCCAGAGTGATGTCGTCGACCGGGAAGAAACCGCAGGTCGCGCCGTATTCCGGGGCCATGTTGGCGATGGTGGCGCGGTCGGCCAGGGGCAGGTCGGCCAGGCCGTCGCCGTAGAATTCGACGAATTTGCCCACCACGCCTTTCTTGCGCAGCATCTGCGTCACCGTCAGCACCAGGTCGGTGGCGGTGATGCCTTCCTTGAGCTTGCCGGTGAGCTTGAAGCCGATGACTTCGGGGATCAGCATCGACACCGGCTGGCCGAGCATGGCCGCTTCCGCCTCGATGCCGCCCACGCCCCAGCCGAGCACGCCGAGGCCGTTGATCATGGTGGTGTGGGAGTCGGTACCGACCAGCGTGTCGGGGAAGGCGTAGGTCTTGCCGTCTTCTTCCCGGGTCCACACCGTGCGGCCCAGGTATTCCAGGTTGACCTGATGGCAAATACCGGTGCCCGGCGGCACCACGCTGAAGTTGGCGAAGGCGTGCTGGCCCCAGCGCAGGAAAGCGTAGCGCTCGCCGTTGCGCTGCATTTCGATCTCGACGTTCTCCTCGAAGGCCGAGGGGCTGGCGAACTTGTCGACCATCACCGAGTGGTCGATCACCAGGTCCACCGGCGACAGCGGGTTGATCTTCTGTGGGTCACCGCCGGCCTTGGCCATGGCGTCGCGCATGGCAGCGAGGTCGACCACCGCTGGCACTCCGGTGAAGTCCTGCATCAGCACCCGGGCCGGTCGGTACTGGATTTCGCGGTCCGAACGGCGGTCCTGCAGCCAGTCGTAGAGGGCGCGCAGGTCGTCGCCGGTGACGGTCTTGCCATCTTCCCAGCGCAGCAGGTTTTCCAGCAGCACTTTCAGCGACATCGGCAGACGGTCGATGTTGCCGAGCTGTCGGGCGGCTTCGGGGAGGCTGTAGTAGTGGTAGGTAGTGTCGCCGATTGCCAGGGTTCGGCAGGTGTTCAGGCTATCTGTGGAAGGCATTGCGCAACTCCTTATCAGGCCTTTTCATGGCTTGCACGGCACAAGCCAGGACGGGTGTTCGGCAGAGTCTTCACGCTAGCTCTGCTTGGTGAGTCTCGCCACGTTCTGGGCGGTCTCGTCGGTGTCGTCACGCTCTCCGATGCGCTCCGGCACGGGCGGCGTGGTCCTTTACTGGACAGGAAGGCTGCGCCGCAGGTTCCCCCTCCGTTATGATGCGCGCCCCAGGAGAGCCCTCATGAATACGTTGTTGTTGCATTGCCGCCCCGGTTTCGAGAGCGAGGTGTGTTCCGAGTTGTCCGAACACGCGGCGCTGCTGAATGTAGCCGGCTACGCCAAGGCCAAGGCCAATTCCGCCCACGCCGAGTTCATCTGCACCGAGGAGGGTGGTGCGCAAGCACTGATGAGCGGGCTGCGTTTCAGCCGACTGATCTTCCCCCGGCAGTGGGCCCGTGGGGCGTTCATCGATCTGCCCGAAACCGATCGTATCAGCGTGTTGCTCGAGCACCTGGCGGACGCCCCGGTGTGCGGCAGTCTGTGGCTGGAAGTGCTGGATACCAACGAGGGCAAGGAGTTGTCGAATTTCTGCAAGAAGTTCGAAGCGCCGCTGCGCAAAGCGTTGACCAAGGCCGGTCGCCTGCAGGACGACCCGCGCAAGCCGCGACTGTTGCTGACCTTCAAGAGCGGCCGCGAAGTCTTCCTGGGTTTGGCCGAGCCGAACAACTCCGCGCAGTGGCCCATGGGCATTCCGCGCCTGAAGTTCCCCCGTGAAGCCCCAAGCCGCTCGACCCTCAAGCTGGAAGAGGCCTGGCACACCTTCATCCCGCGGGATCAGTGGGAAACGCGCCTGTCCGACGAGATGACGGGCGTCGACCTGGGCGCCGCGCCTGGTGGCTGGACCTACCAGCTGGTGCGCCGCGGCATGCTGGTGACTGCCATCGACAACGGCCCCATGGCAGAAAGCCTGATGGACACCGGGCTGGTGCAGCACCTGATGGTCGATGGCTTCACCTGGAAGCCCAAGCAGCCGGTGGACTGGATGGTCTGCGACATCGTCGAGAAGCCGGCCCGCAGCGCCGCGTTGCTGGAAACCTGGATTGGCGAAGGCCTGTGCCGCGAGGCGGTGGTCAACCTCAAACTGCCGATGAAGCAGCGCTATGCCGAGGTGCGCCGCCTGTTGCAGCGGCTGGAAGACGCGTTCGCCGAGCGGCGGATCAAGGTCTCGATCGCCTGCAAGCAGCTCTACCACGACCGTGAGGAAGTGACCTGCCACCTGCGTCGGCTGTAAGTGTCATGGGGGGTCGCGGCTGAAGCCCCTCCCACGGGTGAGCGCTTTAGCCGTGGCAAGTGATGACCTGGCGGCCTGCTTGCGCGAGAATGGCCGCCTGTTTCTGGAGCCATTCGATGTCCTCGTATTTTGACGCCGTGCCTGACGGCACCCTCGACGCCACCGGGCTGAATTGCCCGGAGCCGGTGATGATGCTGCACAACAAAGTTCGCGAGCTGCCGCCCGGCGGCTTGCTCAAGGTGATCGCCACCGATCCCTCGACCCGTCGCGATATCCCCAAGTTCTGCGTGTTCCTCGGCCACGAGCTGCTGGAGCAGGCGGAAGAGGCGGGCACCTACCTCTATTGGATTCGCACCAAGGCCGAATAACGCGTTGCGCGTGGGCGGTAGCGGAACAGGATCGCTCCGTGCAGTTGTTCGAGGGCCAGTGGTGGAACGGTGAAGCGGGTTCCACCCTACGGAAGGCATCTACCTGCGCGCGCCTTCCATCCAGCGTTCGCGCTAGGCGTCGCTGCGGCTGATCAGGATGTGCCGCTTTGAACTGACGGTCAGGCGCACCGCCAGCATCAGTGCGGCGCAGGTCAGGCCGACGATCAGCCCCTGCCACAGACCGGCTGGCCCACTGGCCGGGCCGAACAGGTCGGTAAGCCCCAGCACGTAGCCCACCGGCAGGCCGATGCCCCAGTACGCGAACAACGTCATGATCATGGTTGCCCGGGTGTCCTGGTAACCACGCAGCGCGCCGGCGGCGGTGACCTGGATGGCATCGGAGAACTGGAACAGCGCGGCATAGACGATCAGGCTCGCGGCCAGCGCCACTACTTCCGGGTCCGGCGTGTAGATCTGCGCGATGGGGTCACGCATCAACAGCATGCCGCTGGCCGACAGGCAGGCGTAGGTCAAGGCCGTGAGAATGCTCACCCAGGCGGCGAAGCGCGCTTCCCGGGGCTGGCCGCGGCCCAGGGCCTGGCCGACCCGCACCGTGGCTGCCATGCCGATGGAATAGGGAATCATGAACACCAGCGAGCTGAAGTTCAGGGCGATCTGGTGCCCGGCCACCACGGTTTCGCCCAGGCCGCCGATCAACAGCGCAATGACCGCGAAGATACTCGACTCGGCGAACACCGCGATGCCGATCGGCAGGCCGATGCCCAGCAGCCGCTTGATCAGCGCCCATTGCGGCGGGTCGAAGCGCTGGAACGGCATGCTGGCGCGGTAGGCCGGCGCCCGACGGATCCACCAGAGCATGCCCAGCAGCATGAACAGCATCACCAGGGCCGTGGCCCAGCCACAGCCCACGCTGCCCAGGGCCGGGAAGCCCAGCTTGCCGTAGATCAGCACGTAGTTCAGCGGGATGTTCAGCAACAGGCCGAGCAGGCCCAGGACCATGGCCGGACGCGTGTGGCCAAGGCCGTCGCTGTAGCAGCGCAGCACATGGAACAGCGCCACGCAGGGGAAGCCCAGGGCCACGCCACGCAGGTAGCCCATGGCGGGCTCGATCAGGTCGGGATCGACCTTCATCTGACGCAAGACGAATTCCGCATTCCACAGCACCGTGGCAGCGATGCCACCGACCGCCACGGCCAGCCACAGGGCCTGGCGGACCAGGGGGCCGATTTCGGCGTGCCGCTGGGCACCGAAATGCTGGGCCACCTTGGGCGTGGTAGCCAGCAGGATACCGGTCATCAGCAGGAACACTGGCACCCAGATCGAGTTGCCCAGGGCTACGGCCGCCAGGTCACGAGCGCTGAAACGCCCGGACATCACCGTGTCGACGAAGCCGATCGCGGTGTACGACAGCTGGGCAATGATGATCGGCGTGGCCAGGACCAGCAGCGTGCGCAGTTCGGTGCGCACGCGCTGCAGGCGAGACTCGGCAGGCATGAAGGATCCGCAAGGTATTCTGGAAAGCCGCACAGTCTACGCCTTGACGCTTCGGTCAGGAAAGGCGTGATCGGTCACCTCGCTTGAATGCCTGCTGCTCCGGACGCCGCGCATCCGGTTAGAATGCCGCCCTGGCCCTGGAGGTGTCCCCCGATGCGTATCGTCGCCGACGAAAATATACCTTTGCTCGATGAATTCTTTGGCAGTGCTGGCGAGATCCGGTGCGCGCCCGGTCGGGCCATCGACCGCGATACCCTGGGAGATGCCGAGGTGCTGCTGGTGCGTTCGGTGACCCAGGTCGACCGTGCCTTGCTGGAGGGCAGCAAGGTGGCGTTCGTGGGCACCTGTACCATCGGCACTGATCACCTTGATCTGGACTACTTCCGCGAAGCGGGTATCGCCTGGGCCAGCGCGCCGGGCTGTAACGCGCGGGGCGTGGTGGATTACGTACTGGGCAGCCTGCTGGTGCTGGCCGAGGACCAGGGCTGTGATCTGGCCAGCCGTACCTACGGCGTGGTTGGGGCGGGTCAGGTGGGCGGTCGCCTGGTGACGGTGCTGCGTGGCCTGGGCTGGCGCGTGCTGGTGTGCGACCCGCAGCGTCAGTCTGCCGAAGGTGGTGATTACGTGTCGCTGGAGCAGGTCATCGCCGAATGCGATGTGATCAGCCTGCACACGCCGTTGACCCGAGGCGGCGCTCACCCGACCCATTATTTGTTCGACGCGGCGCGTCTGGCGCAACTCAAGGCCGGCACCTGGCTGATCAACGCCAGCCGCGGCGCGGTGATCGACAACGCGGCGCTGGTCGATCAGCTCACCGAACGCAGCGATCTGCGCGCGGTGCTGGACGTCTGGGAGGGGGAGCCGCTGGTGAACGTCGAGCTGGCAGGCCTGTGCCGGATCGCCACGCCGCACATCGGCGGCTACAGCCTGGACGGCAAGCTGCGTGGCACGGCGCAGATCTACCAGGCGTACTGCGCGCACCAGGGCGTGGCCCCGGTGATAGAGCTGGATGAATTGATGCCCGCACAGCGACTTGCCGGGGTTTGCCTGGACGCCAGCGCCGATCCGGCCTGGGCCCTGGCTACCCTGTGCCGGGCGGTGTACGACCCACGGCGTGACGATGCGGACTTCCGTCGCAGCCTGGTGGGCGACGCCAGCCAGCGCCGGGCTGCGTTCGATGCGCTGCGCAAGCATTACCCCGTGCGCCGGGAGATCACTGGGTTGAAAGTCGAGTTAACGGGGCAGGCGCCCTTGCTCGCGGCATTGGCCCAGGCGCTCGGCGCGCAGGTCCGCTGCCCGTGAAATGAAAAAGCCCGGACAAGGTCCGGGCTTCTGGCTTTTCTGGCAGGGTTCAGTCGGCGCGGCGCGCCGGTGTTTCGGTCTGGCACTCCAGCTCGTTGCACGCCTGCTGGATCATGGTTTCGGTGATCGGGATTTCGCGTCCCTCAGCATCGATGATTGCACCACCCACGGGCTGTTGCGCCTGCTGCGGCGTGAGCGTTGATTCTGGCGTCTGGTTCTGGGTATTCATCGTCGGTCTCCTCATCAGGTGGTTCGCGCAGTCTAAAAGGGTCGAATGAAAGCGCGGTGACAGTTCGGGTGACGAAAAACTGTCGGTGAATGCGTACCCTGCAGCCACTGTGCCAAGAAATACCGGGTTTTGAAAAGGCAATTGGTCGGATCGCTTGCAACGAGGAAGGTTATGTCGAGGTTTCACCTGGGGTTGATCATCAACCCTCTGGCCGGTGTCGGTGGCCCTGCGGGGCTCAAGGGCAGCGATGGTGTGGCCGAGCAGGCCATGGCACTGGGCAGCGTGCCGCGGGCGGCATTGCGCACCCGTGTGGCCCTGGAGTGCCTGCTGCCGGCGCGGGAGCGCTTGGCGTTTCTGACCTTTCCCGGGCCGATGGGCGCCGACCTGCTGGAAGAAATGGGCTTCGCCTATCAGGTTTTGGGCGATCTGCCGGAGGGCTCGACCTCGGCGGCGGACACCCGTCATGCGGTGAATCTGCTGCAGGACGCCGGCGTCGCGCTGATTCTGTTCGCCGGTGGTGACGGCACGGCCCGAGACGTGTGCGCGGCAGTGCGCGAGGGGCAGCCGGTGCTGGGGATTCCCGCCGGGGTGAAGATTCAATCCGGCGTCTATGCCATCAGCCCTCGAGCGGCGGGCGAGTTGACCCTGCGCCTGCTCGACGGTGGCCTGGTGCGCCTCGGCAGTGGCGAAGTGCGTGATCTGGACGAGGCCGCGCTGCGCGACGGGCGAGTGGCGGCACGCTGGTACGGCGAACTCACCGTGCCGGAAGAGGGGGGCTACGTGCAGCAGGTGAAACAGGGCGGTGTCGAGTCCGAAGAACTGGTGCTCACCGACCTCGCCGCCTGGCTGGAAAGCAGCTGGGAGGCGGATGTGCGCTACATCTTCGGCCCGGGCTCGACCTTGCACGGACTGGCGGCCAACCTGGGGTTGCAGACGACTCTGCTGGGCGTCGACGTGATCGAGAACGGCCAGGTGATCGCCCATGACGTCACCGAGGCGCAGCTGTTCGAGCTGGTCGATGGCTACCCGGCGCGCTTGCTGGTCACGGCGATTGGCGGTCAGGGGCATATCCTGGGTCGCGGCAACCAGCAGATCAGTCCGCGCGTGCTGCGTGCCGTGGGCCTGGAACACCTGCGGGTGGTGGCCACCAAACGCAAGCTGGGCACGCTGGAAGGCCGGCCTTTGCTGGTGGACAGCGGTGATGCGCAGCTGGATGATGCCTTTCCCGACGTGGTGCGGGTATGGGCAGGGTACAAGGAAGAGTTGCTGTACCCCGTAGGCCGGTAAACAGAGAACAGGGAAGGACGTATGCGGATCATTCTGGGATTGCTACTGGCCGTGGTCGTGGCCGCTGAGGCCCACGCTCTGCAACGCGACGTGCTGGTCGTGTCGGCCCGCGAGCAGGTCGGCGTCACACTCAGCTACGACGCGGCGTATCGGCGCCTGCCGTACCCCGGCGGCGATGTGCCGCAGAACACCGGGGTGTGCACCGATGTGGTGATTCGCGCCTTGCGCCAGCAGGGGCTGGACTTGCAGCAGGCGGTGCACCAGGACATGCGTGCCCACTTCAACCAGTACCCGAAGAACTGGGGGCTGAGCCGTCCCGATACCAACATCGACCACCGCCGCGTGCCCAACCTTATGACCTGGTTCAAGCGCCAGGGCTGGGCGTTGACCAAGGGGCAGCAGGCGGCCGATTACCAGGCGGGCGACATCGTCACCTGGGACCTGGGGCGGGGCCTGACCCATATCGGCATCGTCAGCGATCGCAAGGCCAGTGACGGCACGCCGCTGGTGCTGCACAACATCGGCCGTGGCACCCAGGAAGAAGACATCCTGTTCGCCTTCACGGTAACCGGGCAGTACCGCATTCCCGCCAACTGAGTGGGTGGGGCATCCAGCACGCAGGAGTCGGGCATGACGCAGCAGGCACTTCCTCCTTTCATCCAGCCCGGCGATCGTGTGGTGCTGTTCGATGGCGTGTGCAAGCTGTGCAGCGCCTGGGCAAATTTCCTCATTCATCACGACCGGGCGCAGCGTTTGCGCCTGTGTTCCGTGCAGTCGGAGCAGGGCCAGGCGCTGTTGGCCTGGTTCGGCCTGCCCACGGACCATTTCGACACCATGGCCTATATCGAAGACGGCCAGCTGTTCGTGCGCACCGATGCGGTGTTGCACATCGTCGGGCAGTTGCCCTGGCCGTGGCGCGCTTTGCGGGTTTTCCGGATGCTGCCCCGGGCATTACGGGACTGGTGCTATGACCGCATCGCCCTGAATCGCTATCGGTTGTTCGGTCGCTACGACACCTGCCTGTTACCCAGTCCCGACCATGCCAGGCGATTCCTGCATGACTGAACAGCGTGCTGCTTGATGTCCTGCTGTTCAGTCCCCATCTAGTGGTGCAGGCGTTCAATCCGCTGCCACCGATGTGGCCGGCTTGGCGCTGTGCCTGATTGCCTGGCTGGTGCTTTCGCCAGGCAGGAATTCGGTACACCCCCACTAGAACCGGGCATCGGCCTGGCAGCGAGCGTCCATGCTATCGATTCTGTCTTCCCGTCAGCGTACGGCAATGCGTATGGCCTGGCGCTTCATCGCCCCGTATCGCGGGCGGGTGCTGGGCGCCTTGCTGGCGCTGCTGTTCACTGCGGCGATCACCCTGTCCATGGGGCAGGGCATCAAGTTGCTGGTCGACCAGGGCCTGGCGACCCAGTCGCCGGAGGCGTTGCGCCAGTCCATCGTGCTGTTCTTCGTGCTGGTGATTGCCCTGGCGATCGGTACTTTCACGCGCTTCTACCTGGTGTCGTGGATCGGCGAGCGGTTCGTCGCGGACATCCGCAAGCGCGTATTCAACCACCTGGTGGAGCTGCACCCCGGCTTCTACGAGAGCAACCGCAGTTCGGAAATCCAGTCGCGCCTGACCGCCGACACCACCTTGCTGCAATCGGTGATCGGCTCGTCGCTGTCCATGGCGTTGCGCAACGTGATCATGCTGATCGGCGGCATCGGTTTGCTGGTGGTGACCAACCCGAAGCTCAGTGGCATCGTCCTGCTGTCCTTGCCATTGGTGGTGGCGCCGATCCTGTTGTTCGGTCGCCGCGTGCGCCAGCTTTCGCGGGAGAGCCAGGACCGGGTGGCGGATGTCGGCAGCTATGTCGGCGAGGCGCTGAGCCAGATCAAGACCGTCCAGGCCTATAACCACCAGGCCGAGGATCGTCGCCGTTTCGGGCTGTCGGCAGAAGCCGCGTTCGACACCGCGCGCAAACGTATCGCCCAGCGTGCCTGGCTGATCACCGTGGTGATCGTGCTGGTGCTGGGGGCGGTCGGGGTGATGCTCTGGGTCGGCGGCATGGACGTCATTGCCGGGCGTATTTCTGGCGGTGAGCTGGCGGCCTTCGTGTTCTACAGTCTGATCGTCGGGTCGGCGTTCGGCACGCTCAGTGAAGTCATCGGCGAGCTGCAGCGCGCAGCTGGGGCTGCGGAGCGTATTGCCGAACTGCTGCAGGCGCGCAATGAAATCCTGCCGCCGGCGGCCGATGGCTTGTCCTTGCCGGAATCGGTGCAGGGACGCATCGAGCTGCAAGGCGTGCGCTTTGCCTACCCGTCACGCCCCGGGCATTTCGCCGTGGACGGCATCGACCTGCAGGTGGCGCCTGGCGAAACCCTGGCTCTGGTCGGCCCGTCCGGTGCGGGCAAGTCGACGCTGTTCGACCTGCTGCTGCGCTTTTTCGACCCGCAGGAGGGGCGCATCCTGGTGGATGGCGTGCCCATCGATCAGCTCGCCCCCCAGGACCTGCGCCGCTGCTTCGCCCTGGTGTCGCAGAACCCTGCTCTGTTCTTCGGTTCGGTGGAAGACAACATTCGCTACGGTCGCCCCGATGCGAGCCAGGCCGAGGTAGAGGCCGCAGCACGGGCTGCCCATGCCCATGAGTTCATTCTGCGCCTGCCGAACGGTTACCAGACCCATCTGGGTGATGCCGGCCTGGGGTTGTCTGGCGGCCAGCGCCAGCGCCTGGCGATTGCCCGGGCCTTGCTGGTGGATGCACCGATCCTGCTGCTGGACGAAGCCACCAGCGCCCTGGACGCGGAAAGCGAACACTTGATCCAGCAGGCACTGCCGGCGCTGATGCAGGGGCGCACCACCCTGGTGATTGCGCACCGCCTGGCGACGGTGAAAAGCGCCGATCGCATTGCCGTGATCGAGCAGGGGCGCCTGGCGGCCATCGGACGCCATGCCGAGCTGGTCGTCAGCAATCCGCTCTATGCGCGGCTGGCTGAGTTGCAGTTCAACGCGGACGCGGGTGCCTGATCAGGCAGCCTTGACCTGGGGGCGGATGGTTGCCGCCGCCCCGGCCGAGGCCAGGATGATGGCGGCGATAGCCAGCCACTGATGGCCGCTGAGGCGCTCGCTGAGGAACAGCAGGCCGGACAGTGCGGCAATTGCCGGTTCCATGCTCATCAGAATGCTGAACGTGCGCGCCGGCAGGCGGGTCAGGGCGATCATTTCCAGGCTGTAGGGCAGGGCGGATGACATCAGTGCTACGCCCAGGGCGATGGGCAGCAGGTCGACCGCGAACAGGCCACTGCCCGCTTGCCAGAGCCCGATCGGAAACACCAGCATCGCTGCGACGACGGTGCCCAATGCCACGGTGTGCCGGCCATGTTCAGCGCCAGCCTTCTGTCCAAACACAATGTACAGCGCCCAGCACAGGCCAGCCCCCAGGGCCAGGGCCATGCCCATCGGGTCGAGTGCCGTTTCGGTCTGTCCCGTAGGCAACAGCAGCCACAGCCCGAAGATAGCCAGGGCGATCCAGATGAAGTCCAGCAGGCGGCGCGATGACAGCAGCGCAAGTGCCAGGGGGCCGGTGAATTCCAGGGCCACGGCGACGCCCAGGGGAATAGTCTTCAGCGAGAGGTAGAACAGCAGGTTCATTGCCCCCAGCGACAACCCGTAGCCCAGCAGCGAGCGGCAGGACGCCAGGGTCAGGCGCGCGCGCCATGGCTGCATGATCAGGCACAGCACGATGGCCGCCAGCCCCAGGCGCAGGGCGGTGGTTCCGGTTGCGCCAATCTGTGGAAACAACCCCTTCGCCAGGGATGCGCCGCTCTGGATGGAGATCATGGCCACAAGCAGCAGGGCAACAGGCAGAACGATCAGCGACAGGGGGGATGTGCGTGACATGGGCAGTGGTGCTCGGTGGTGAACCTATAAACGAAAAAAACCGGCCGCTGGGGCCGGTTTCGGGAGGCGCCGGACCTTAGCGGTATTCGCAGAGGTAAGCAGTCTCCACGGCAACCTTCAACTGGAACTTGCTGTTCGCCGGCACGGTGAACTTGCCGCCTGCGGTGAAGGTTTCCCAGCTGTCGCCACCCGGCAGCTTGACGGTAAGAGCGCCGGCCACGACATGCATGACTTCCAGCTGGCTGGTGCCGAATTCGTACTCGCCCGGCGCCATCACACCGATGGTTGCCGGCCCTTCCGCCATGCCGAAGGCGATGGATTTTACGGTGCCGTCGAAGTATTCATTGACCTTGAACATCTGCGATTCCTCGGAAATGGGGGCTTAAAAAGGGCAGCAAGTATGCCCAAGCCAGCCGAGGGCGTCATCTGCTTTGCGCGTGTTCAGGGTGTTAGCACCAGGGGCAGCAGGCGTGCGGTATTGCGGGCGTCGGTCAGTGCGCGGTGCTGTTGTCCGGTGAACTGCAGGCCGGCCAGTTGCAGGGCGGTGTTCAACCCCACGGGTTTCGGCAACTGGCGTGCTTCGGCAAAGCGGCGCTTGAGGTTGAGGTGGGGAATCTGTGCCAGGCAGCTGCTCAGTTGGTGCTGCTGCCAGTCCTGCTCGAACTGGCGTCGGTCGTACTCCCCCCAGCTGGCCCAGCCGACAAGGCGCGGCTGGTGGTTGAGCAGCCAGCGTTCGAATTGCGGCCACACCTCGCTCAAGGGCGCGGCAGCATCGACGTTGCCTTGGCTGATATGGGTCAGTTCGCGGCAGAAACCGGTCAGGAAGGGGCGCCGCAGTGGGCGTACGAACCGCTGAAAGTGATCCACCTCACGGCCATCGGCGCTGACCAGGCTGGCGCCGATTTCAATGATCTCCATTTCTTCAATAGGCCAGCCACCTTCTTCGGTGGTGGCTTCCAGATCGATGACCAACCAGTGTCCCATGGGCTCTCCTTTGCGCTGCGCCAGTATGCAAGGGCTTTTCCGGCCGGGTAAAGCTCATGTTAGGCGGTTCCCGGCATGGCAGAGAAAACCTCGACCTGTTTCGGTGGGATAGGACGCTGAAACCCTGATGGCGGTTCGCGACAAAGACGATTTTATTCTCGCTTTTAAAACTGAAATAACCTGATGGCAGGTTGCTATCTTAGGTTTTGCACTAGCGTCCCTATTCAACTTTAATGCACTGTCTATACTCGGTTTACAGCCAGCATTTTCAGGACGGTTGTCTCTTTTTCTTCAGAGTGAGGCAGGTGGGCGCCCTTCATGGACGATACGGTACGGTTCCTCGACGACGATTCGACATCGGTTTCAGACAAGCCCGTCTGGCGCATTCTGGCGGTCGATGATGATGCGGATTTCCAACGTGCCACAGCTTTTGGCCTGAATGGGCTCGAGGTGCTGGGCGGACGCATCGAACTGCTGCAGGCATACAGCTACCGGGAAGCTTCCAGGCTACTGGCCGAGCAGCAGGACATCGCGCTGATCCTGCTCGACGTGGTCATGGAAACCGAAGACGCCGGGCTGCGCCTGGTCAAGGCCCTGCGGGACGTGATCGGCAATGCTGAAAGCCGCGTTGTGCTGCTGACCGGCGAGCCGGGCATGGCCCCGGTGCATGAAGTCATGCGCGACTACGACATCAATGACTACTGGACCAAGAGCGAGCTCACGGCGGAGCGTCTACTGACGGTGCTTACCGCGGCGATTCGCAGCTACTCGCAGCTCAAGGCGGTCGCCCGCGCCCGGCGCGGCCTGCAAATGATCGTCGAGTCCAGCAATGCGCTGTTCTGCTCGCGCAACACCCGCGAGCTGTCGGCGAAAATTCTCTCGGAAATCGCCTCGCTGCTGGACCTTCAGGCCGAAGGTATCGTCTGCGTGCGGGCCGAGGAGGGTGAGGGCGAAGAGCCTGACGTGCGCATCGTTAGCGCCAGTGGGCGTTTCTACCGGGCCATCGATGAAACCCTCGAACAGCTGGACAACCTCGATGTGGCCAACGCGCTGCGTCGCTGCTTGCGTGAACAGCAGACGCTGCGCCTGAGCAATTGCACGGTGCTGTTCTTCCCGCGGTTCCAGGCTGGCGCCGATTACGCCTGCTACGTCGCCACCGAGCGCCCCCTGGACGATACCGAGCTGGAACTGCTCAAGGTGTTCAGCGCCAGCATCAGCCGTGGCCTGTACAACGTATCGCTGTTCAGTCGCCTGGAGGAAATGGCCTACCAGGACGACCTGCTGAAGATCCCCAACCGCAATGCCCTGATCCGCATGCTCGACATGACGTTGCGCGACAGCTCCAAGGACGACCGGGTGCTGGTGCTGATCGATATCGACAACTTTTCCGGCGCCAATATGGCCTTCGGTACCGGCTATGGCGACTTCATTCTTGGCCTGGTGGCGAAGAAACTGCGCGAAGCGTTCGACAGTAATGTGCTGATCGCCCGGGTGCGGGATGACCTGTTCGCCATCCTCGGGCCGGAATCCCAGGTGCGGGCGACGGACATCGTGGCGCTGTTTCGCAACAATAACCGCCCCTTCGAGCTGGGGCAGGTCCATAGCTTCAGCAGCACCACGCTACGCCTGGCGGATTTCCACGGCAGTGCCGGAGTGGCTTTGCAGGACGCGCGGCTGGCGCTGAAGCAGGCGAAGTTGCTGGGGCATGATCAGCACACCTTCTACGACCCGCAGTTGCTGGGAGAGCATGCCGAGTCCTTCCGCATGCTGCTGGCGCTGCGCGACGCGGTAGAAGCGGGGCGAATCAGTATCGAGCTGCAGCCGCAGATCGACCTGCGCACGCGCAAGGTGACCGGTGTCGAGGCACTGGCCCGTTGGCAGCAGGCCGATGGCCGCTGGGTGCCGCCGCTGAAGTTCATCCCGCTGGCCGAGGCCACCGGCTATATCCTGCCGCTGGGCGATCTGCTGATGCGCCTGGCGCTGCAGGCCGCGAAAAAACTGGCAGACGCCGGCTATCCGCACATTCGCATGGCGGTCAACGTCTCGGCGCCGCAGCTGTTGCAGCACGATTTCATCGAGCGCTTCGTCGGGCACCTGGAGGCTGCGGGCGTCAGTCCGGAGCAGGTCGAAGTGGAAATCACCGAATCGGTGGCCATGCGTACCTTCGATTCGGTGTGTGAAAAACTCAATGCGTTGCGCCAGATGGGCGTGACAGTGGCCATTGACGATTTCGGCACGGGCTTTTCGTCGCTCAGTTATCTGCGTCAGCTGCCGGCTGATCGCCTGAAGATCGATCGCAGCTTTGTCGTTGAAATCGGTGCGCTCGGCGAGCAGCAGATGATTGCCGATGCAGTGATTCAGATCGCCGCTCGCGTCGGCATGCAGGTGATCGCCGAGGGGGTGGAAACCCGCCAGCAGGCCGATTGGGTGCTGCAACACGGCTGCTTTGACGCTCAAGGCTACCTGTTCGCCAAGCCGATGCCCTGTGCCGACTTGCTGGCCTGGCTCGAGAACTGGCCCGGGGCACGCTGAGCCATGGCGGTGCAATGGCGGTCGTTGCTATCGGCAAGGGCGGTGCGGCGTAATCTGCTGATGTTGTTCGTGCCCTGGGCCGTGTTAATCGTGCTGCTGACGGCGTTGCTCTACGAGCGATTGCTCGACGCCCGACTGGAACCCTTGCTGCGTGACCAGCAAAACAGCATCAACGAAGGTATTGGTGTCCTCAATCGGCACCTGTCCGCATTGCGCGGCCATGTGAAGTTCCTGGCCAACCAGCCCCTGCTGGCGCGTGTACTGCAAAACCCTACCCCGGAAAACATCCAGGCGCTGGCCTTGCTGTTCCAGGAGTTCTCCGACAGCACCGATTCCTATGACCGCATTCGCTGGCTGGATGAGCACGGCAACGAGCAGGTGCGTGTCGACTGGCATGAGGGGCGTGCCTGGATTCGTGATCGGGCACAGTTGCAGAACAAGGCCGAGCGCTATTTTTTTGTCGAGACGATGAACCTGGCGGCGGGGGAATACTACCTCTCCCGGTTCGACCTGAGCCTGGATTACGGGGCGATCGAGGAACCGCACAAGCCGACGCTGCGCGGAGCGACGCCGGTGTTCGATGAGGCCGGCGAGCGCCGCGGCATCGTGCTGCTCAACTACCTGGGCAGCACCTTGCTGAATCGCCTGCGCCAGGTGTCGCAGGCCTATGGCGGCAACCTGGCGCTGGTTGACCACGAGGGCTACTGGCTGCTCGGCGAGCAACCTGACGACGCCTGGGGCTTTATGTTGAACCGGCCCGACGCCACGCTGGCCAGCCGCTATCCAGAAGGCTGGAAGCTGATGGTGGCGCAGGGGGCCGGAGTATTCAGCGATCGCTCGGGCTATTGGTCATACACCCATTTTGATCCCCACGAACGCAACGGCGACGGCGCGGGTGCGGATGGGCGCTGGCTGCTGGTGGCCCATCTGCCCTATGAGCAGGTTCAGGGGTTGCGCTTCGAGGTGATCTGGCAGGTGCTGCTGTTCGGCTGCGTGATGCTGGCCCTGGGGCTGGTGGTGGTGGTGCGACTGGCCCTTGCCGAGCGGGCGCGTGATCAGGTGCAGCGCCAGCTGGAATTGAGCGGCGAGGAGTTGCAGCGCAGCAATGCCGATCTGAAAGTCAGCGTTGACCAATTGCAGCGTACCCGCGGCGCGCTGCTGCAGGCGGAGAAACTTTCATCCCTGGGCACATTGGTGGCTGGGGTCGCCCACGAGCTGAACACCCCGATTGGTGCCGCGAGCGTGGCGGCATCTACCCTCGACAAGGGCAACAGGGAGCTGCAGCAGGGCTTCCGCGAGGGGTTGCAGCGTTCGATGCTGGAGCGCTTCCTGCAGCGCAACGACGAAGGCCTGGCGATCATTCTGGGCAACCTGACCCGCATGGCGCAGCTGACCCGGGCCTTCAAGCAGTTGGCAAGCGACCGCGCCAGTACCGAGCGGCGCACCTTCGACCTGATCGAACTGGTGCGCGAAGTGCTTCTGGTCTTCACCCCCAAGCTGAAGCAGACGCCGCACCAGGTGGACCTGCTGATGCCGGACAAGCTGATCCTCGACAGCTACCCGGGTCCGCTGGGGCAGATTCTGCAGAACCTGATCGACAATGCGCTGATCCATGCCTTCGAGCCGGGGTTCCATGGGGTGGTGACGGTCAAGATCGAGCGGGACCTGAGTCGACACAGCTGCCTGATCGAGGTGGCGGACAATGGCGCTGGCATGACCGAAGAGGTGCTGGTGCGGATATTCGATCCGTTCTTCACCACCAAGCGTGGCCGCGGCGGCACGGGGCTGGGGTTGCACATCACCCATCAGTTGGCGGTCGAAGTGCTCGGTGCCGATTTGCAGGTGATCAGCGCACCAGGGCAGGGCACGCGCTTCCGCTTGCAGCTGTCGATCGGCGAATAGCTGCGGATCGGCAGCAAGCGGCGTAAAATCGCGCGGTTATCGTCTTTAGGTTGGTTTCCATGGAATGTCGCGCAGGGTGCGGCGCCTGTTGTGTCGCCCCGTCCATCAGTTCACCCATTCCCGGCATGCCGGGTGGCAAGCCTGCGGGCGTGCGCTGCATTCATCTCTCCATCGCCAATCTGTGCGGATTGTTCGGTCAGCCCGAGCGTCCGGCGGTCTGTACGGCGTTTACGGCGGATCCTGATCTCTGCGGCACCAGTCGCGAGCAGGCAATTCGCATCATAGACTGGCTGGAACAAACGACGGCTCAGGCTATCTGAACCTCAATGCTCGACATGAAGGGATAGTGCAATGAGCGGATTGAAGTTCTCTCTGTTGGCGGGTTGCTGCGCCTGGTTGGCGTTGAGTTCGGCGCACGCTGCGGAGTGGCGCCTGGCCAAGGACGAAGCGGGGATTCAGGTCTACCTCAGTGACGTGCCGGGTTCGAAATACCAGGCTTATCGCGGCGTCACCGTGCTGAAAGCCGATATGGCGACCTTGCTGGCATTGCAAGAGGATGTCAGTGGTTCCTGCGCCTGGATTCATGCGTGCCAGGAGCAGAAGCTGCTCAAGCGCGAGGGCGACAAGAGCTGGACGTACAGCCGCTTCGATACGCCCTGGCCGGTAACGCCCCGCGACTCGGTCCTGGAAGTGGTCACCGAGGAGGGCAGTGATGGGAGTGTCAAGCGGCTGCTGCATGGTGTGGCCGACTATATGCCCGAAGAGAAGGGCTACACGCGGGTAAGCAAGGTCGAAGGGCATTGGACCATGACGCCCAAGGCCGAAGGGGTCGAGGTCGTCTATGAAGTGCATACCGAGCCTGGCGGGAGCGTGCCGTCCTGGCTGGCCAACAGCTTTGTCGTGGATGCGCCGTTCAATACGCTGGACGCACTGCGCAAGCGGGTCGAGGCGCCCTGATCAGTAAACCCTGAGCAATAAAAAAGGCTGCCAGAGGCAGCCTTTTTTGTCGCGTTGCGATGCCGGATTACTTGTTCGGCAGGTCGCGCTGCGGGTGGCCCGTGTACAGCTGGCGCGGACGGCCGATCTTGTACGGGCTGGAGAGCATCTCTTTCCAGTGCGAGATCCAGCCGACGGTACGCGCCAGGGCGAAGATCACGGTGAACATGCTGGTCGGAATGCCGATCGCCTTCAGGATGATGCCCGAGTAGAAGTCGACGTTCGGGTACAGGTTGCGCTCTTTGAAGTACGGATCGGTAAGGGCGATCTCTTCCAAGCGCATGGCCAGTTCCAACTGTGGATCGTTGGTGATGCCCAGCTCTTTCAGTACTTCGTCGCAGGTCTGCTTCATCACGGTGGCGCGCGGATCGCGGTTTTTGTAAACGCGGTGACCGAAGCCCATCAGCTTGAAGGGGTCGTCCTTGTCCTTGGCCTTGGCGATGAACGTGTCGATGTTCGACACGTCACCGATTTCGTCCAGCATGCTCAGTACGGCTTCGTTGGCACCGCCGTGCGCCGGGCCCCACAGGGCGGCGATACCGGCTGCGATACAGGCGAACGGGTTGGCACCGGAAGAACCGGCCAGGCGGACGGTGGAGGTCGATGCGTTCTGCTCGTGATCGGCATGGAGGATGAAGATCTTGTCCATGGCCTTGGCCAGCACCGGGCTGATCGGTTTGATCTCGCACGGGGTGTTGAACATCATGTGCAGGAAGTTTTCCGCGTAGGTCAGGTCATTGCGCGGGTACATCATGGGCTCGCCCTTGGAGTACTTGTACACCATGGCGGCGATGGTCGGCATCTTGGCGACCAGGCGCATCGCGGAAATGTCGCGGTGCTGCGGATTCTTGATGTCCAGGGAGTCGTGATAGAACGCCGAGAGGGCGCCGACGACACCACACATGACAGCCATCGGGTGAGCATCGCGGCGGAAGCCGTTGAAGAAGGTCTTCAGTTGCTCGTGAACCATAGTGTGGTTCTTGATGGTGCTGACGAACTTGGCTTTCTGCTCTGCATTCGGCAGTTCGCCGTTCAGCAGCAGGTAGCAGGTCTCCAGGTAGTCGGATTTTTCTGCCAGCTGCTCGATGGGGTAGCCGCGGTGCAGAAGGATGCCCTTGTCGCCGTCGATATAGGTGATTTGCGATTCGCACGACGCCGTGGACATAAAGCCAGGATCAAAGGTGAAACGGCCCGTGGCGGTGAGGCCCCGTACGTCAATTACATCGGGACCAACGGTGCCGGATAAAACGGGCAGCTCGACGGGGGCTGCGCCCTCGATGATCAACTGCGCTTTTTTGTCAGCCATGTGTGGCCTCCTAGTTATGCTTGAAATCATCAGTCAGCCCCCCACGCAGGGCCCGCACCACTATAGTGAGATAAATCCGAAAGTCAATTTGCGAAAACCCAGACGCCAGAAGGGTTTCAGGGCGGTTCTTCGCTAAAAAGGTGCGCTATTTACGTCATTTATAAGCTGCGTGCAATCCGCATTTAGGTAGGGGGCTTTGCGTTGTCATTAGTAACCTAACTGTCTATACTCTGCGCCCGACCACCACGGGGCTTTAGCCTGTCTTTTGGTGGTTGTCACTCCTTGGGTGATGGGTACCTGACCAGTGCACTTCCCGACAACTTTGCCCTGATAGTTAGGGGCTCTCAGTGTGATAAAAAAGCCGTGAATAGCCAACGACCTGTAAACCTAGACCTTAGGACTATCAAACTCCCAGTCACCGCTTACACGTCCATTCTTCACCGTATTTCCGGTGTCATCCTCTTCGTCGGTATTGCCGTTCTGCTGTTCGGCCTCGACAAGTCGCTGGCTTCCGAAGAGGGCTTTGCCCAGGTGAAGGAATGCTTGACCAGCCCGCTGGCCAAGTTCGTGATTTGGGGATTGCTGTCCGCTCTGCTGTACCACCTGGTGGCTGGTGTACGCCACTTGATCATGGACATGGGCATCGGTGAGACGCTGGAAGGCGGCAAGCTGGGCTCTAAAATCGTAATCGTCGTGTCGGCGATCGTGATCGTGCTGCTGGGGGTGTGGATATGGTAACTAATGTCACGAATTTCTCGCGTTCGGGCCTTTATGACTGGATGGCTCAACGCGTTTCTGCGGTCGTTCTCGCGGCTTACGTCCTGTTTCTGCTCGGCTATGTAATGCTCCACCCCGGCATGGCTTATGCCGATTGGCATGGTCTGTTCTCCAACACTGCAATGCGCATTTTCAGTCTGCTGGCTCTCGTCGCGCTTGGCGTGCACGCCTGGGTTGGCATGTGGACGATCTCCACCGACTACCTGACGCCGATGGCGCTGGGCAAGTGGGCTACTGCCGTTCGTTTTCTCTTCCAGGCCGTGTGTGGCATCGCCATGTTCGCGTTCTTCGTCTGGGGCGTGCAGATTCTTTGGGGTATCTGATCCATGACTAGCATTCGTACACTTTCTTATGACGCCATCATCGTTGGTGGTGGTGGCGCAGGCATGCGTGCCGCGCTGCAACTGGCCCAGGGTGGTCACAAGACCGCTGTGGTCACCAAGGTATTCCCGACCCGTTCGCACACCGTTTCCGCCCAGGGCGGCATCACCTGCGCCATCGCTTCGGCTGATCCGAACGATGATTGGCGCTGGCACATGTACGACACCGTAAAGGGGTCGGACTACATCGGTGACCAGGACGCTATCGAATACATGTGCTCGGTTGGTCCCGAGGCGGTATTCGAGCTGGAACACATGGGTCTGCCGTTCTCCCGTACCGAACAGGGTCGCATCTATCAGCGTCCGTTCGGTGGCCAGTCCAAAGGCCCGGATAACCCGACTCAGGCCGCTCGTACCTGCGCCGCAGCCGACCGTACCGGTCACGCACTGCTGCACACTCTGTACCAGGCCAACCTGAAGGCTGGCACCTCGTTCCTCAACGAGTGGTATGCCGTTGACCTGGTGAAGAACCAGGACGGCGCTATCGTCGGTATCATCGCCATCTGCATCGAAACCGGTGAAACCGTCTACATCCGTTCCAAGGCCGTGGTTCTGGCCACTGGCGGTGCTGGCCGTATCTACGCCTCCACCACCAACGCCCTGATCAACACCGGTGACGGCGTGGGCATGGCCCTGCGTGCTGGCGTACCGGTCCAGGACATCGAAATGTGGCAGTTCCACCCGACCGGTATTGCCGGCGCCGGTGTACTGGTTACAGAAGGCTGCCGTGGTGAGGGTGGTTACCTGATCAACGCCCATGGCGAGCGTTTCATGGAGCGTTACGCGCCCAACGCCAAGGACCTTGCCGGTCGTGACGTAGTGGCCCGTTCCATGGTCAAGGAAGTCCTCGCCGGTAACGGCTGTGGCCCTGACAAGGATCACGTACTGCTGAAGCTGGATCACCTGGGTGAAGACGTGCTGCACAGCCGTCTGCCAGGCATCTGCGAACTGTCCAAGACCTTCGCTCACGTCGATCCGGTCGTTGCGCCTGTTCCGGTCATCCCGACCTGCCACTACATGATGGGCGGCGTTGCCACCAACATTCATGGTCAGGCCATCACCCAGGACGCCAACGGTGTCGATCGCATCATCGAAGGTCTGTTCGCCGTGGGCGAAGTGGCCTGCGTATCGGTGCACGGTGCCAACCGTCTGGGCGGCAACTCGCTG
Organism: Pseudomonas sp.; assembly: GCA_050282285.1. Classification (GTDB taxonomy): domain Bacteria; phylum Pseudomonadota; class Gammaproteobacteria; order Pseudomonadales; family Pseudomonadaceae; genus Aquipseudomonas. The sequence continues at coordinate 8,208 of JBLZZJ010000055.1, read as the reverse complement.
CTGGACCTGGTTGTATTCGGCCGCGCAGCTGGCCTACACCTGGAAAAAGCGCTGAAAGAAGGCGTGGACGTCCGTGGTGCCAGCGAGACCGATATCGAGCTGTCGCTCAAGCGTCTGTCCGGTGTCAACGAGCGCAGCACTGGCGAAGAAGTCGCCCCGCTGCGTAAAGAACTGCAGCAGTGCATGCAGAACTACTTCGGTGTATTCCGTACCGGCGAATACATGAAGAAGGGCATCAGCCAGCTGGCCGATCTGCGTGAGCGCATCGCCAACGTGAAGATCGCCGACAAGAGCCAGGCCTTCAACACCGCGCGTATCGAAGCGCTGGAGTTGCAGAACCTGCTGGAAGTCGCCGAAGCCACTGCTATCGCAGCCGATACCCGTACCGAGTCCCGCGGCGCCCATGCCCGTGAAGACTTCGAAGACCGTGACGACACCAACTGGTTGTGCCACAGCCTGTACTTCCCGGGTGAGAAACGCGTCACCAAGCGTGACGTCAACTTCTCGCCGAAGACGGTCCCGGCGTTTGAACCCAAAGTTCGTACTTATTAAGGGGTGGCTACCATGTCTCTTGGCAAAAGCTTGAAAGTCAGCGTTTATCGCTACAACCCTGAAGTGGACAAAGCGCCCTTCATGCAGGACTTCGACGTCGAGATCGACGGCAAGGACCTGATGGTGCTCGACGTCCTGGCCCTGATCAAGGAGCAGGACGAAGGCTTCTCCTACCGTCGCTCCTGCCGTGAAGGCGTATGCGGTTCCGACGGCATGAACATCAGCGGCAAGAACGGCCTGGCCTGCGTCACGCCGATCTCCAGCGTGATCAAAGGCAACAAGCTGGTGATCCGTCCGCTGCCTGGCTTGCCGGTCATTCGTGACCTCGTTGTCGATATGAGCATCTTCTACAAGCAATACGAGAAGGTGCAGCCGTTCCTGCAGAACGATACGCCGTCGCCGGCGATCGAACGCCTGCAGACTCCGGAAGAGCGTGAGAAGCTGGATGGCCTGTACGAGTGCATCCTGTGCGCCTGCTGCTCGACCAGCTGCCCGTCGTTCTGGTGGAACCCTGACAAGTTCCTCGGCCCGGCTGCACTGCTGCAAGCCTATCGTTTCCTGGCTGACAGCCGTGACACCAAGACTGCCGAGCGTCTGGCTTCGCTGGACGATCCGTTCAGTGTGTTCCGTTGCCGCGGCATCATGAACTGCGTGAACGTTTGCCCGAAAGGTCTCAATCCGACCAAGGCAATCGGCCATGTACGTAACATGTTGTTGCAGAGCGGTACCTGATCCGAGTTTGTTGCTAGACCTGTAACACCTGCGGTACCGGTTTCAAACCCGGTACTGCAGTAAAAAGCCAGAGCCGCAGCCCACAAAGCCGTGGTTCTTATTCGAAATATTTGACGACCAGCAGGGGCATCCGGGCTGGTACCCGGACTATCTGCGGGATCCGTGGTGGCCTGAACGAAGTCGCTGCTTCAAGACTTCGCAAGCTTGCGCGGTTTCTACGCCGGTGGTGTCCCCTTACCGAGGGTGACCAAGCATGCAAGAAAGCGTGATGCAGCGCATGTGGGACAGTGCCCACCTATCTGGTGGTAACGCTGCCTATGTGGAAGAGCTCTATGAGCTCTACCTGCACGATCCCAACGCTGTGCCAGAAGAGTGGCGCACTTACTTCCAGAAGTTGCCGGCCGGTAGCGCCGCCACTGACGTATCGCATTCGACGATTCGCGATCATTTCGTTCTCCTCGCTAAAAACCAGCGTCGCGCGCAACCGGTGTCCGCCGGTAGCGTGAGCAGTGAGCACGAGAAGAAGCAGGTCGAGGTTCTGCGTCTGATTCAGGCTTATCGCATGCGTGGCCACCAGGCTGCCCAGCTCGATCCGCTTGGTCTGTGGCAGCGTCCTGTTCCTGCTGATCTGTCGATCAACCATTACGGTCTGACCGATGCCGATCTGGACACCACCTTCCGCACCGGTGGCCTGTTCATTGGCAAGGAAGAGGCTACTCTGCGCGAAATTCGCGACGCTTTGCATCAGACATATTGCCGCACCATCGGCGCTGAGTTCACTCACATCGTCGATTCCGAGCAGCGCAACTGGTTCAGCCAGCGTCTGGAAAGCGTGCGTGGTCGTCCGGAATTCTCTGCCGAGGTGCAAAGTCACCTGCTGGAGCGCCTGACTGCTGCCGAAGGCCTTGAGAAATACCTGGGCACCAAATACCCGGGCACCAAGCGTTTCGGTCTGGAAGGTGGCGAGAGCCTGATTCCGTTGCTCGATGAAGTGATCCAGCGTTCCGGTTCCTACGGCACCAAGGAAGTCGTCATCGGCATGGCCCACCGTGGCCGCCTCAACGTACTGGTCAATACCTTCGGCAAGAACCCGCGCGACCTGTTCGACGAGTTCGAAGGCAAGAAAACCGAAGGCCTGTCCTCCGGTGACGTGAAGTATCACCAGGGTTTCTCCTCCAACGTCATGACGGCGGGCGGGGAAGTGCACCTGGCGATGGCGTTCAACCCGTCTCACCTGGAGATCGTTTCCCCGGTGGTCGAGGGTTCGGTACGTGCACGTCAGGATCGCCGTGGCGATGCGTCGGGCGACAAGGTTCTGCCGGTTTCCCTGCACGGTGACGCGGCATTCGCCGGTCAGGGTGTGGTCATGGAAACCTTCCAGATGTCGCAGACCCGTGGCTTCAAGACGGGCGGCACCATCCACATCGTGATCAACAACCAGGTTGGTTTCACCATCAGCAACCCGCTGGACTCGCGCTCGACCGAGTACGCCACCGACGTGGCGAAGATGATCCAGGCGCCGATCCTGCACGTGAACGGCGATGACCCGGAAGCGGTGCTGTTCGTGACCCAGCTGGCTGTCGATTACCGCATGCAGTACAAGCGTGACGTGGTCATTGACCTGGTCTGCTACCGCCGCCGTGGGCACAACGAGGCCGACGAGCCGAATGGTACCCAGCCGCTGATGTATCAGCAGATCACCAAGCAGCGCACCACCCGCGAGCTATACGCCGATGCACTGACTGCCTCCACGCGTCAGAGCGCCGATGATGTGCAGGCCAAGATCGACGAGTACCGTACTGCCCTGGACAACGGTCAGCACGTGGTCAAGAGCCTGGTCAAGGAGCCGAACAAGGAATTGTTCGTCGATTGGCGCCCGTACCTGGGCCATACCTGGACCGCGCGTCACGACACTCGTTTTGACCTGAAGACCCTGCAGGACCTGTCCAGCAAACTGCTGGAAATCCCGGAAGGCTTCGTCGTTCAGCGCCAGGTCTCCAAGATCCTGGAGGACCGTCAGAAGATGGGTGCTGGTGGCTTGCCGATCAACTGGGGTTATGCCGAAACCATGGCGTACGCGACCCTGCTGGTCGAAGGCCATCCGATCCGCATGACCGGTCAGGACATTGGTCGTGGCACCTTCTCGCACCGTCACGCGGTGCTGCATAACCAGAAGGACGCCGCTACCTACGTACCGCTGAAGAACCTGTACAGCAACCAGCCGAGCTTCGAGCTGTACGACTCCTTCCTGTCGGAAGAAGCGGTACTGGCCTTCGAGTACGGTTACGCCACCACCACGCCGAACGCGCTGGTGATCTGGGAAGCCCAGTTCGGCGACTTCGCCAACGGCGCCCAGGTGGTATTCGACCAGTTCATCTCCAGTGGCGAGCACAAGTGGGGCCGTCTCTGCGGTCTGACCATGCTGCTGCCGCACGGTTATGAAGGGCAGGGGCCTGAGCACAGCTCGGCGCGTCTGGAGCGTTACCTGCAGCTGTGCGCCGAGCACAACATGCAAGTGGCGGTACCGACCACGCCGGCTCAGATCTACCACTTGCTGCGTCGCCAGGTGATTCGCCCGCTGCGCAAGCCGTTGGTCGTATTGACGCCGAAGTCGCTGCTGCGCCACAAATTGGCTATCTCGACCCTGGAAGATCTGGCCGAAGGCTCGTTCCAGACCGTCATTCCAGAGATCGATGCGATCGATCCGAAGAAAGTGGAGCGTGTGGTTCTGTGCAGCGGCAAGGTCTACTACGACTTGCTGGAGAAGCGCCGTGCCGAAGGCCGCGAAGATATCGCCATCGTGCGTATCGAGCAGCTGTACCCGTTCCCGGAGGACGATCTGGCCGAGGTTCTGGCGCCGTACAAGAACCTCAAGCACATCGTCTGGTGTCAGGAAGAGCCGATGAACCAGGGTGCCTGGTATTGCAGCCAGCATCACATGCGCCGTGTCATCACTGCGCACAAGAAAACCCTGCTTCTCGAGTACGCCGGACGCGACGCATCTGCTGCGCCCGCTTGCGGTTATGCATCGATGCACGCCGAACAGCAGGAAAAACTGCTGCAAGACGCCTTTACTGTTTAACGCCTTCGCGCAAGAGGCGGCCGCTTGAGGCCGCCTCCTAGAAGAAACCGAATTTTAAGGAACCAGACACAATGGCTATCGAGATCAAAGCCCCTACTTTCCCGGAATCGGTTGCCGACGGCACCGTGGCCACCTGGCACAAGAAGCCGGGCGATGCGGTCAAGCGTGATGAGCTGATCGTCGACATCGAAACCGACAAGGTAGTGATCGAAGTTCTGGCCGAGGCCGACGGCGTCCTCGCGCAGATCATCAAGAACGAAGGCGACACCGTTCTGAGCAACGAACTGCTGGGTACCCTGGGTGAGGGCGGTGCTGCTGCTCCGGCGCCTGCTGCCGCCGCTGCTGCTCCGGCCGCCGCTGCTGCCGCTGCTGCCGCTGCCCCGGCTGCCGCCGGTGGTGACGATGCGCTGCTGTCCCCGGCTGCTCGCAAGCTGGCTGAAGAAAATGGCATCGAGCCGAACAGCATTGCCGGCACTGGCAAAGGCGGCCGTGTGACCAAGGAAGACGTGGTCGCTGCCGTTGAAGCCAAGAAGAACGCCCCGGCTGCCGCTCCGGCCGCCAAGGCTGCTGCCCCGGCTGCCGCCGCTCCGGTATTCGCCGCTGGCGACCGTACCGAGAAGCGCGTGCCGATGACCCGTCTGCGCGCCAAGATCGCCGAGCGTCTGGTCGAAGCCCAGTCGTCCATGGCCATGCTGACCACCTTCAATGAAGTCGACATGACCGAAGTCATGGCGCTGCGTTCGCGTTACAAGGACCTCTTCGAGAAGTCCCACAACGGCGTGCGTCTGGGCTTCATGTCCTTCTTCGTCAAGGCCGCCACCGAAGCGCTGAAACGCTTCCCGGCAGTCAACGCATCGATCGACGGCAACGACATCGTTTACCACGGCTTCTCCGACATCGGTGTTGCCGTTTCCAGCGACCGTGGCCTGGTGGTTCCGGTACTGCGCAACGCCGAGCTGATGAGCCTGGCCGAGATCGAAAGCGGCATCGCCACCTTCGGCAAGAAAGCCAAAGACGGCAAACTGTCGATCGACGAGATGACCGGTGGCACCTTCACCATCACCAACGGTGGTACCTTCGGTTCGATGATGTCGACCCCGATCGTCAACCCGCCGCAGGCCGCCATCCTGGGTATGCACAACATCCTTCAGCGTCCGATGGCCATCAACGGTCAGGTCGTTATTCGCCCGATGATGTACCTGGCGCTGTCCTACGATCACCGCCTGATCGATGGCAAGGAAGCCGTGAGCTTCCTGGTGACCATCAAGAACCTGCTGGAAGACCCGGCTCGCCTGCTGCTGGAAATCTAAGCCAGTCTCGCCCCACGGCGGCCCCCAAAAGGGGCCGTTCGGTCTATTTGAGAAGGAATGAGTTATGACCCAGAAATTCGACGTGGTAGTCATCGGCGCCGGCCCTGGCGGTTATGTTGCCGCTATCAAGGCCGCTCAGCTTGGTTTGAAGACTGCCTGCATCGAGAAGTACCAGGACAAGGACGGCAAAGTCGCCCTTGGCGGTACTTGCCTTAACGTAGGGTGCATTCCGTCCAAGGCGCTGCTGGACAGCTCCTGGAAGTACCATGAAGCCAAGGATGGTTTCGCCATCCACGGTATCGAAGCCAAAGGCGTGACCATCGACGTTCCTGCGATGATCGGTCGCAAAGCCAACATCGTTAAGAACCTGACCGGCGGTGTTGCCACCCTGTTCAAGGCCAACGGTGTGACCCTGCTGGAAGGCCATGGCAAGCTGCTGGCCAACAAGCAGGTCGAAGTGACTGGTTCCGACGGCAAGACTCAGATCGTCGAAGCTGAAAACGTGATCCTGGCCTCCGGCTCCCGCCCGATCGACATCCCACCGGCTCCGGTCGACCAGGATGTGATCGTCGACTCCACCGGCGCGCTGGAATTCCAGAGCGTACCGAAGAAGCTGGGCGTGATCGGCGCTGGCGTCATCGGCCTCGAGCTGGGTTCGGTATGGGCTCGCCTGGGCGCTGAAGTCACCGTTCTGGAAGCCCTGGACAAGTTCCTGCCAGCTGCCGACGAGCAGATCGCCAAGGAAGCTCTGAAGACCCTCACCAAGCAGGGCCTGCAGATCAAACTGGGCGCTCGCGTGACCGGTTCGGAAGTGAAGAAGAAGCAGGTTACCGTCAACTACACCGATTCCGAAGGCGAGCAGAAGATCGTTTTCGACAAGCTGATCGTTGCCGTTGGCCGTCGTCCGGTGACCACTGACCTGCTGGCAACCGACAGCGGCGTGACCCTGGACGAGCGCGGTTTCATCTTCGTCGACGACCAGTGCAAGACCAGCGTTCCGGGCGTCTACGCCATCGGTGACGTGGTCCGTGGCGCAATGCTGGCCCACAAGGCTTCGGAAGAGGGCGTCATGGTTGCCGAGCGCATCGCGGGCCACAAGGCTCAGATGAACTACGACCTGATCCCGTCCGTGATCTACACCCACCCGGAAATCGCATGGGTCGGCAAGACCGAGCAGCAACTGAAGACCGAAGGCGTCAGCGTCAACATCGGTACCTTCCCGTTCGCTGCCAGCGGTCGTGCCATGGCGGCCAACGATACCGGCGGCCTGGTCAAGGTCATCGCTGATGCCAAGACCGACCGCGTACTGGGCGTACACGTGATCGGCCCAAGCGCGGCCGAGCTGGTACAGCAGGGCGCGATCGGCATGGAATTCGGCACCAGTGCCGAAGACCTGGGCATGATGGTCTTCTCGCACCCGACACTGTCCGAGGCACTGCATGAAGCAGCCCTGGCCGTGAACGGTGGCGCGATCCACATCGCCAACCGCAAGAAGCGCTAAGAAGTTGTTGGCAAGGCCAACGGGGTCACCCGGCGGCCTTGTTAGAAGAACCACGGCGGGTTGCCCGCATCGAGCCTCGGTTTTGATGCGGAATGCCCGGCGGATTGCTCTGCAAGGCAGTCACAGGTGGTGCGGCACCAGAAGTGCAGCACCGTATGCGCAATACCTAAACGAAGACGGTAGACAAGCATGAATCTCCACGAGTATCAGGGTAAGCAGCTGTTCGCTGAATACGGCCTGCCCGTATCCAAGGGCTTCGCCGTAACCAGTCCGGAAGAAGCCGCAGAAGCTTGCGACAAAATCGGCGGCACCGAGTGGGTCGTAAAGGCTCAGGTCCACGCTGGTGGTCGCGGTAAAGCGGGCGGCGTGAAGCTGGTCAAGAGCAAAGAAGACGCCAAGGCCTTCGCCGCCAACTGGCTGGGCAAGCGTCTGGTGACTTACCAGACTGACGCCAATGGTCAGCCGGTCAACCAGATCCTGGTCGAGTCCTGCACCGATATCGCCAAGGAACTGTACCTGGGCGCCGTCGTCGATCGTTCGAGCCGTCGCATCGTGTTCATGGCGTCCACCGAAGGTGGCGTGGACATCGAGAAAATCGCTCACGACACCCCTGAGAAAATCCTCAAGGCCACCATCGACCCGCTGGTCGGCGCTCAGCCGTACCAGGGCCGCGATCTGGCTTTCCAACTGGGCCTGCAAGGCGACCAGATCAAGCAGTTCACCCACATCTTCGTCGGCCTGGCCAAGCTGTTCCAGGACTACGACCTGGCTCTGCTGGAAGTGAACCCGCTGGTCATCAAGGCCGACGGCAACCTGCACTGCCTCGATGCCAAGATCAACATCGACAGCAACGCCATGTACCGCCAGCCAAAACTGCGCGCCATGCATGACCCGTCGCAGGACGATCCGCGCGAAGCCCACGCTGCCAAGTTCGAACTGAACTATGTCGCCCTCGAAGGCAACATCGGCTGCATGGTCAACGGTGCCGGCCTGGCCATGGGTACCATGGACATCGTCAACCTGCACGGCGG
>JBLZZJ010000054.1:39598-76010 GCA_050282285.1 Pseudomonas sp. | reverse complement strand
ATCGACAAGGCCGACATCGAGTTCCCCAACGACCTGTTGCAGGAACTCGACAAGATGGAGTTCTACGTTTACGAGACCAACGAGACGATCAAGGCCAAGCAGCGCCCGATCATCATCATCACCTCGAACAACGAGAAAGAGCTGCCGGACGCCTTCCTGCGCCGCTGCTTCTTCCACTACATCGCCTTCCCGGATCGCGAGACCCTGCAGAAGATCGTCGATGTGCACTACCCCAACATCAAGAAAGACCTGGTGGCCGAAGCCCTCGACGTGTTCTTCGACGTGCGCAAGGTGCCAGGCCTGAAGAAAAAGCCCTCCACCAGCGAGCTGGTCGACTGGCTGAAACTGCTGATGGCCGACAACATCGGCGAAGCCGTACTGCGCGAACGCGACCCGACCAAAGCCATCCCGCCCCTGGCCGGCGCCCTGGTGAAGAACGAGCAGGATGTGCAGTTGCTGGAGCGCCTGGCGTTCATGAGCCGCCGCGCCAGCCGCTAAGCAGATTTGCCTCCCCTCTCCCTCCGGGAGAGGGGCCGGGGGTGAGGGCTCTTGCAGGCCACTCGGTGTTGCCAACTTGCACCCTCACCCTAGCCCTCTCCCAAGGGAGAGGGAACTATCCGCAATATCCTGAGAGGGTGCAGCCATGCTGCTCAACCTGTTCAACGAAATGCGTGCAGCCAAGGTGCCGGTGTCGGTGCGCGAGCTGCTCGACCTGATCAACGCGTTGAAGCACAACGTGGTGTTCGCCGACATGGACGAGTTCTATTACCTGTCGCGCACCATTCTGGTGAAGGACGAGCGTCATTTCGACAAGTTCGACCGGGCGTTCGGCGCCTACTTCAAGGGTCTGGAAAACCTCAACCAGCACATCGAGGCGCTGATCCCCGATGAGTGGCTGCGCAAGGAATTCGAGCGTTCGCTGACCGACGAAGAGCGGGCAAAGATCGAATCCCTGGGCGGTCTCGACAAGCTGATCGAAGAATTCAAGAAGAGCCTGGAAGAACAGAAGGAACGCCATGCCGGCGGCAACAAGTGGATCGGCACCGGCGGCACCAGCCCGTTCGGTTCCGGCGGTTTCAACCCGGAAGGCATCCGTGTCGGCGATGCCGGCAAGCGCCAGGGCAAGGCGGCCAAGGTCTGGGACCAGCGCGAGTACAAGAACCTCGACGACCAGGTCGAACTGGGCACACGCAACATCAAGGTCGCCCTGCGCCGCCTGCGCAAGTTCGCCCGCCAGGGCGCCCAGGACGAGCTCGATCTGGACGGCACCATCGACCACACCGCCAAGGACGGGGGCCTGCTGAACATCCAGATGCGCCCGGAGCGCCGCAACACGGTGAAGCTGTTGCTGCTGTTCGACATCGGCGGCTCGATGGACGCCCACATCAAGGTCTGCGAAGAGCTGTTCTCGGCGTGCAAGACCGAGTTCAAGCACATGGAGTATTTCTACTTCCACAACTGCGTGTACGAGTCAGTGTGGAAGAACAACCTGCGCCGCACCTCGGAGCGCTTCTCCACCCAGGACCTGCTGCACAAGTACGGCGCCGACTACAAGGTGGTGTTCGTCGGCGACGCGGCCATGGCGCCCTACGAGATCACCCAGGCCGGCGGCAGCGTCGAGCACTGGAACGAAGAAGCGGGCTATGTGTGGATCAAGCGCTTCATGGAGAAGTACAAGCGCCTGATCTGGATAAACCCCTACCCCAAGGACACCTGGAACTACACCGCCTCCACCGGCCTGGTCCGCGAGCTGATCGACGACCAGATGTACCCCCTGACCCTGCAGGGCCTGGAAGACGGGATGCGGTTTTTGTCCAAGTAAGCGTCGTATTACCCGGGTATCGCTTCGCTCAACCCAGGCTACGCATTGACGGTTTTGCCCCATGAAAAATGGCCCATCAGGGCCATTTTTTGTTTGTGCGGTGTTGTTCCATGTCGCAAAGCCGGTCCACCCAGACGGAGTGCGATCCCCGTAGGAGCGGCGTTTCTACAGGGGGGTCAGCGTTTGTCGTCGCCGTCGGGTTTGTCCAGGTCCATCACTGTACGCACTGGCGGCTGCACGACGGGCTCTGGCTGCGGGGCAGCGGCCTGGGGCTGTACGGTTTCAGCCTGCGGCGCCTTCTTGCGGAAAACGCGCTTGCCCAGCCAGCCGAACGCCAGCAGCGGCACGATCCAGAATTTCTTCAGCAGCACCAGCAGCAGCGCCAGCAGGCCGGTCTTGGCCGCGACCTTGCCGGCGACCAGCGCGCCCAGGCCGTAGGCGGCCACGGTGTCCAGGTCCGGGTCGAATTCAGCGTAACGCTCGCCTGGGTTGAAGTCGGTCATGGCCAGCACCGCCGGGAGGTTCTGTTCGATCTCCGCCAGTTGGTCCATGTTGGCGACGAAATTCAGCACCAGCACGCCCTTACGGCCCAGCACGCGGATGTTGTAGTTGAGCGTATTGGTCTCGCTGTCGCCGAACTTCAGTTCCTTGGCCCAGTGCAGCTTCTTGCCGACCGCGTCGTAGTGCGGTTCGGCGGCCCAGCCGACCAGGTGCACCGGCTCGTAGCCGTTCTCTTCACGCCAGGCGTTGGCCTCGTTCATGTCGGACTGCATGTCCTTGAGCATGTCGGCGTAATCGATGTCGGCGGCGTCTTCATCGGAGACGTAGCCGTTGGCTTCGAACTCGACGGTCACGCCCCAGGATTCGTCGGACAGCGGCGAGATGCCGGCTGGCAGGATCATGCCCAGCGGCAGCACGTCATCCGGTGGGTTGCCCCAGGCGTCAACCAGCAGGCGCTCGGCATTTTCGCCATCGAGGAATACCAGCGATTGCGGCAGGTCGAGGGTTGCCAGGTCATCACCGATCACCACTTTGCCGCTCTGGAATTCCAGGCTGGCGACGAATTCTTCGGGGGTCTGCCACTGCTCTTCGTCAGCGGCCAGTTCCTCGTCCTGCTGGGCAGAAACGGGTTCGGTGGAAGCACTTTCCGGCGCCGCGTGGGCAACGGAGAAAGAAAGGGAAACGGCAAGCAAAGCTGCCAGGATCGGGTCCTTGATCGACATTGAAACTCCAGATCATCAGTGTGAGGGAAGCGTTGAAGCGGGCGGACGTTAGCATGGCAACCCGCCTTTCTCGCAATCTTTTGTTACATGGATAGCCAAAAACCACGACGCATCGACCTTCCGGGCGATACGTCGTGGTTCAGGTGGATGACGCGCCCCAACCATCAGGGCGCGCTACTTCATGCGAGCTGGAAGTCGGCGATGGTCACCGAGGTGTGGTCCGTCACCCCCACCAGGCGAATGCTGCCGCCGTCCGCGCCGTTGACCGTCACCAGCACGTCATTGCCCGCATCGGCAATGTTCACGCGGCTGCCGAAGGTCCCGGCATTCAGGTTGAAGTAGGCCAGGTTCAGCAGGTCCTGACCGCCGGTGGCCAAGGCATCGAAGCCGGTGATGGTGTCGTTGCCGAACCCAGCGCCGAACACGAAGATGTCATTGCCTTGGCTGGCATTCATGCTGTCGTTGCCGGCACCGCCGGTGACCACGTCATTGCCCAACCCGCCATCCAAGGTGTCGTTGCCATCGCCGCCGCTCAGGCTGTCGTTGCCCGCTCCGCCCAGCAACGTATCGTTGCCCAGCCCGCCGTCGAGGGTGTCGTTACCGGCACCACCGTCCAGGGTGTCGTTGCCGGCACCGCCCTGCAGCGTGTCGTCGCCGCCAAGGCCATTGAGGGTGTCGTCACCCGTTCCGCCCTGGATGACGTTGGCCAGACCGTTGCCATTGACCACCGTGCCGTTGCTGCCGGTGTGCACCAGGTTTTCCACGTTGGCCGCCAGGGTGAACAGCGCCGCGGTGGAGAACACCGTGTCGGTGCCGCCGCCCGTGGCTTCGACGATGACATCGCCCACCGTGTCGACGTAGTAGCTGTCATTACCGGCGCCGCCCACCAGGCGGTCGTTGCCCGCCCCGCCGTCCAGGCTGTCATTGCCCGAACCACCGGTCAGGGTGTTGGCCAGGCCGTTGCCGAACCCGGTGAAGTTGCCGGCACCGGCAAAGGTCAGGTTCTCGACGTTGTTGCCCAGGGCGTAGCTCGACAGCGTGGTCTGCACCGTGTCGGTACCGCCACCCTGCCCTTCCACCACCTGGTCGCCGAGGTTGTCGACGATATAGGTGTCGTTGCCCGCACCGCCCAGCAGCACATCGGCTCCCAGACCGCCGTCCAGCGTGTCGTTGCCGGCACCACCGTCCAGGGTGTCGTTGCCGGCCAGACCATTGAGTACGTCGTTGCCGCCCAGGCCGAAGATGATGTCATCGCCGCTGGTGCCGGTAAGCGTGTTGTTGCCCGCCGTGCCCATGATCACCGTGCTGGCCACCAGCGCCGTGGCGGCCGAGGTAACCGATTCCACAGTGCCGCGGTTGTCGGTGTAGGTGATCACCACCCGCACCTGCTGCGCGGCCTGGGCCGCCGTCGGGGTGAAGGCCTGGGCGGTCGCACCGACGATATTGGCGAAGGTGCCGCCCGTGCCGGCTTGCCACTGGTAGGCGAAGGTCACACCCACCAGGCCGTCGGCGTCGGCAAGCGCCGCCGTCGAGGCGATCAGCGCCTGGCCGACCGTAGGCGAGGTGTTGCTGATGGTCGGCAGACCGGTGGGTGCATCGTTGACGTTGGTCACGGCCGAGGTCATCGCCGAGATCACGCTTTCCGGGTTCCCCCAGTCATCGTTGAAGGTCACCACCACCCGCAGCGCCAGGCCCACCTGGGCATCGCCCGGCTGGAAGGTCGGGCCGCTGCCGACGTTGGTCCAGACCCCGGCCACGTCCGCCTGCCAGGTGTAGACGAACACCGCGTCCGCCGTGCCGTTGGGGTCGGTGATGGCCGCCGTGGCCGTCAGCAACTGGTTCTCCGCCGGGGTGCTGTCGTCGATGGTCACGCTGCCCACCGCCGGGCGATCCACCAGCCACATCGACTGGTCGGCGAACTGCAGTTGTTCGATGTTGCGGATCAGGTCGGTGCCGTCGTTGCCGACGTTATCGACCACCGTGTAGGTGCCGTCGAAGTTCTCGATGATCTCGTAGTTGGCGAAGGCGCCGGTGTACACCGCCGTGTCGATATCGCCCACCTGGTTGCCGTTGAGAATCTCCCGGACGATATGCAGCTGGCTCGGGTTGATCTCGCCGGAGAACATCCGCGACTGGATCTCCGCCATGCTGTCGACGCTGAACAGCTCGACGTTCGGGTCGGTCTTGCTGCGCACGCTGATGCGTACGTTCAGCCAGTTGTCGCCGTCGATGTAGTCGTCGCCGCCGCGCCCGGTGATGGTGTCGTTGCCACCGCCACCCAGCAGGATGTTGCCGCCGTTGAACACCACCGGATCGCTGGGGTTCAGCGGGTTGGCCCGTGGGTTGATGGCGCTGCCGAGAATGGCTTCGAGGCCGGCGATGCGGTCAACACCGGATTGGGTCAGTTCGTGGTTGAACAGCGAGTTCTCGCCCGCCACCACGTCCTCGCCACGGTTGTCGCCGATCAGGATGTCGTTGTGGCGCCAGCCCGACAAGCCTTCGACCTGGTCGAAGCGGTTACGCAGGATATCGGCCTCCACCGAGGTGAAGATCGGAATCGCCAGGTCGGCGTAGGCGCCCACCGGGCTGTTCTTGTGGATCGCCCAGTCGAAGCCCCACATGCCCTCGTTACGGTGGATACCGGCGCCCTGGAACATGATGTCGTCGCCGGACTCGCCGTCGTAGTCGTTGTCGTTGCCGCCGCCGTTCATCACGTCGTGGCCGATGATCGGGCTGTTGAAGAACAGCTCGGAGTTGTCGCCGGCCAGCGTATCGAAGCCGTCTCCGCCCTCCATCCAGTCATCGCCTTCGTTGCCGAGGATGAAGCTCGGGCCGTTGCCGCTGAAGATGAAGTCGTCGTCGCGGCCGCCGAAGATCTCCTTACCGTCCGGGCCACCGTAGATGAAGTCCTTGCCGCCACCGCCGAACACCAGGTCGAGGCCCGGCCCGGTGTGGATCACATCGTTGCCATCGTCACCGTGGATCACGTCGGCGTCGCCGATGTCGGTGATGATGTCGTCGCCGGCACCGCCGTGGATGTGGTCGATGCCGTAGCCGCCTTCCAGCCGGTCGTTGCCGCCGTCGCCCCACAGGGTGTCGTCGCCGGCGCCGCCGATCAGGGTGTCGTCCTCGTCGTCACGCCCGCCCAGCACCACGTGATCCTCCCCGGTGTAGCGCAGGTAGTCGTTGTCGCCGTCGCCATCCAGGTCGCGGCGGATCACCAGTGGATTGAGGGCGTTGAGCAACGGGTTGTTGCCCACGGGGTCGGCGAACTGCTGGCGGTTCATGTCCAGTTCGAGGATGTGGTTGACCGACTGGAACAGGTTGCCCGGCAGGTGCGAGGCGTTCGGGTTGCCCAGGTCGGTGTTGCGCATCACCAGGGCGGAGAAGGTGTTGCCCTCCAGCTCGTTGAGCAGGTTCATGCCCTGGGTGCGGCTCAGGTAGTAGAAGCGGTCGCCGTTCTGCAGGTTTTCCATCTGCACTTCGAAGACGAAGTTGAAGGTCGAACCGAGCATGCCGCCGAACGGCATCTTGGCTTCGGCCAGGCCGCCGATCCAGAAGTCCACCAAGTTCAGGCCGCCCTTGTTGCCGGCGTAGATCCCGGTGCCGTTGAGGAAGGCATCGCGGTCAGCCGGCGCCCCGGCACCGCCCATGACCAGGGCCATGGCGGCATCGCGCTTCTGCTCCAGGGTGCCGGTGATGCTGTCGTGGGTGCCGTAGGCGGCGATGAAATTGATGATCGAGGCCGGCGTCTTGATGTTCAGGGCAAAGTCGGTCCAGCTCTCATAGGGCTTGAGCTGGCTGTCGCCGGTCATTTCGTAGAACTGCGCACGGGCGTTGTTCAGCGACGGAATGCCGGTGTCGCGGCCCCGGGCGATGTTGATCGCCGCCAGGTCCAGCGGCAGCCCGACCAGGTTGTTGCGCAGCGCCTCGGTGATGAACTCGTCGATCTCGTTGCCGGTCTGCCGGGTCATGCCACGGATGATCGCCCCGGCCGCTTCCTCGGAACTGAGGGTGCCGCCCTGGGTGAACTCGACAGGGTTGAGGAAGGCCTCGATCAGGCCGATCTCGCTGGACTGCATGTCGTTGCTGAGGCGATCGACGGTTTCGGTGAGCATCGAGTGACCGAAGCGGTACACCACATGGGCGAACTCGGCAACGATGGCCGGGTTGATGTCGATGGTGTTGGAGAACGTGAACAGGTCCACCAGCGGTTGCACGGTGCGGGCGAACTCCTCGAACACCAGGTGCTGGTACTGCATTTCGTTGATGAAACGCGCGGCCTGGAACAGCCGCTCGCCGTTCCACACCAGGGCATCGGCGTCGCTCGGCACGCTGCTGACCGGCACCAGCAACCATTCGTTGATGAACGCCAGGTCGCCGGTCTCGAGGATGGTCGCCTTGTTGGCCTCCACCAGACGGTTGTGTTCGGCGTGGAACACGTGGTGCACGGCGGTCAGGCCGATGTTCTCGTTGCCGCGCCCGTCACCGGTGATGTAGTGGGCATCGAGCAGTTCGTTGTCGTACTCCAGGTTGCGCCCGCTCTGCGGATTCACCGCCACGGTATTGCCCGCCACGGTGTCGGTATCGGCGATCAGTTGCCCGCCAACCACCACCGGCACCGCGTTGTGCGCGATGTCGTCGAGGAAGGCATGGCCGGTACGCACCGCGCCCACGGTGCTGATCGGGCTCAGCGGATCGCCCTCCACCTCGATCGGCGGGTTGCCCGGCCGCACCAGCATGGCGAAGCCGTTCTCGCCACGGATGAACTGGCCGTACTGGTCGGTGGCCAGCAGCGGTATGTTGGTCACGTCGGCGTCGGTCAGGTTGATGCCGAGCATCTCCCGGGCCTGGGCCTTGATGTCGGCCCAGGTGGCCAGGCCACCGTTTTCACCTTCGAGCATGTGCCCGGTGGCCACCGGCTTGCCGTCGACCATCACGTACTCACGCAGGAACGCCTGGTGCGAGGCGTGGGAGGTGTAGGTCTGGTTCTGGTCGATGAACGGGGTGGTCTGGTTGACGTGCTCGCGCACGTCGTCGGCGGTGCCGAGGATACCGTCCGCACCCGGCTGGTTGGTGGCGCGGGTCAGCACCATGAAGTTGGTGTGCGAGCCCTGCACGTACAGCGGGTCATCCGGTTGCAGCGGGATGTACACGGTGCCACTGCCGCCCTTGTTGACCAGGTCCAGGCCATGGTCGAAGAACTGGCCGAACAGGGTCATCCAGGAGTTGAACGGTGCGCTCAGGCCTTCGTCCGGCGCCACGTTGGGGATCACCACCGTGCCGTTCTCGACCACGATGCCGAAGTCGTCCAGCACTTGCTGCAGGTTGGCGGCTGCGGCGCTGGCGGCGACGTCCGAAGCGGTCGCATTGGCCAGCACGGCATCGTGGGCGGCGCTGTCGGTGGCCAACTGCGCGGCGGCGGCCGACGCGTTGGCGGTTGCCGCCGAGGCCGCCGCATTGGAGGCCAGGGACGCCTCGCCCAGGGCGGCGGCAGTGGCTGCCGCGGCAGACGCGGCGGAAGCAGCCGCGACGAAGGCAGTCAGGGCCGGGCCATCGTCGGCAGCATCCGGGGTGGCCAGTGCGGCGATGTAGGCGTTGAACGCCGTTGTCTGGGTCGCGTACGCGGCATTCGAGGTGGCAACCGCGTTGCTGTGCGCCTGGGCATCGGCAGCAGCAGTCGCTTGCGCAGCAGCGGCGCTGTCCGCGGCGGCTGAGGCGGCAGCGCTCGATGCGGCGAGCGTCGCCGCACTGGCCGCAACCCCGGAATTGGCCGCCAGGGCTGCCGCCGCCGCAGCCTTGGCGGTGCTGTTGGCCTCGGCCACCAGCAGCGCGTCACCGTAGGAATCCTCGGAGCCTGCGTAGTCCAGCGCGGCGATCACCGCCGCCGGGTTGCCCAGGCTCTGGTCGACGATCAGGTTGCTGATGGTGCGCGGCTGCGAGTCGACCACGTAGCCGCTGGTCTGCTGGTAGGAGGTCTGGGTGTTCGAGCCGGGGAAGCCAGGCGGCGAGCCCGGGCCGTCGATGCCGTTCTCGGCATCGATGAACTCCGGATCGAGCAGGCGCGGCATGACCTGGTCGGCCGAGCCGTAGTGTTCCTGGCCGGCGACCAGGTTGTTGTAGGTGCCGTCGACGGTGCGCAGGCCCCAGGGCAACAGCGGGTTGCCCACCAGGTCGAGCAGCGGTGTGCCAGCGGCGTGGGCTTCGGAGATGCGAATCTGCTGGAGGATGAAATCCAGGTCTGTCCTGATGATGGTCAAGGTGGCCATTTTCTTGTTCCCTCAGTGCGGAATAAAACCGACTAGACGTCAGAAAAACCACATGCATACGGCAACACGATGCAACGGCGTGGCTGGAGATGAACGAACAAAACGGAAGACTGAACAGGGACGGCAAGCTGACGAGTAAACGCCGTACCGGGGGTGGCGCCTGGGCGCCGTGAATCAGGCCACGGGTGGCCCGTGAAAGCGCAGGGGAAATGCGCCGGGAAACATCGATGCCGCGTCGCTGCGGCCGGTACTGCGGTCCATGGTGCACTCCTCGTTGCACCCGGTGATCGTCGCGGCGCCCTCTCCTGCGCAAGCCACGGCCCGGGTCCTACCTGATAAGTACAAGGCCCCTTCACTGGGCCTTATCAAGCCACTGCACTCGCGCGAGCCGCCCGGAATACGCGCCCGAAGTACGGAAAACCAACCGGGCGACGCAACCTGAACTAGCGTGTTGGAAAGGCCTCGCGATGCAGGCATCGCCAACCTTTTCCAGCGCTTGTCGAAAGGATCAGGGAGTGGGGTTCATGGGCACAGATGCGAAGGTCGAATCAAATTCAAAGACGTTGGTCGAGGACACCCATTCGACCTTGGTCGCGGCGACGACCTGGCGTCGATTTGCCGGCAAATTGCGCCGCCTCAATCGCTCGACTCAATTCCTCATTACCGCCACGCTGATCATGGGTCTGACCATGGCCTTCGTCGGAATCCGGGTCAGCCAGCAGATCAAACTGGCCGCGGCGCAGAGCGCTGGCGAAGGCGCGGCGATCTACATGGAGGCCTACCTCGACGAGTACGTCCAGGAGCTGGCCAACGCCCGCGCGCTGTCGCCAGCCAGCACCGCGGCCATCGACAAACTGATGGCCGACACCTCGCTCAACCAGCACATCGTCTCGGTGAAAATCTGGCTGCCGGACGGCAGTAACGTCTACAGCACCAGCAAGCTGGCGGTGTACCGCAACTACCCGCAGGAGCCCATCGACCAGGTGATGCAGGGCCGCATCGTCACGCGCCTGAGCCCGCTGGAGCATGCCGAGCATGACTACGAACGCAGCCTGGGCATCCCGCTGTACGAGACCTACGTGCCGCTGCGCGAATTCGGCAGCGGGCGCATCGTCGCCATCGGCGAGTTCTACGAGATGGAACACGAGATCGACAGCATCCACCAGCAGGTCTGGGCGATCATCGCCGTGGCCACCATGGCCATGCTGCTGGTGCTGTTCGTCGTGGTGCGCCGCGGCGACCGCATCATCGAACAGCAGCAGATCACCCTGCGCCAGCAGATGCAGGAACAGGCCGAGCTGCACCGGCAGAACGTCGCCCTGCAGCACAAAGTCACCCTGGCGACCCAGGAGTTCTCCACCATCAACGAACTGACCCACCGCCGCCTGGGCGCCGACCTGCACGACGGCCCGGCGCAGCTGCTGACGCTGATCCTGCTGCGCCTGGACGAAGTCGCCGAGTGGCGCGACCACTACCTGCAATACGGCGGAAGCGTCGACAACGACGCCCTGGAAACCATCCGCAGCGCCGCCCAGGACAGCCTGCAGGAAATCCGCAACATGTCCCGTGGCCTGGCCTTGCCGGAAATCAACGAACTGAGCCTGGGGGAGGAACTGGAGCTGGTGGTGCAGCGCCACGAACAGCGCACCGACAGCAAGGTCGAGCTGCACGTGGGCGAGTTGCCGGACGACGTGCCGCTGCCCTACAAGATCTGCATCTACCGCCTGGTTCAGGAAGCGCTGAACAACGCCTTTCACCACGCCGGCGGCAAACAGCAGCGGGTCAGCGCCACGGTTCGTGACGGCGACCTGGAAGTGCAGATCGAAGACGCCGGCGGCGGCATCGCCAACATCGCCCTCCAGGCCCAACGCCGCGGCCGCTCACGCCTCGGACTGGTGGGCATGCGCTACCGGGTGGAATCCCTCGGCGGCCAGTTCAGCATCCAATCCGCCCCCGACCAGGGCACCCGCATCAAGGCGCGTTTCACCCTGCCGGCGTAGGCCAGTCGCCGCCCCGTCGCGGCTGAAGCCCCTCCCACACGGTATGTGCCCTGTGGGAGGGGCTTTAGCCGCGAGCCCACTGGGATGGCTCGCGCCGCGCAGGTTGAGCACATCAAAACCCCGCCCCGGGTATCGCATTGCTCAACCCAGCCGACTGCACTGTCGGCCTAGGCCGGTCGCGGCTAAAGCTAAGCGACACCCATCGCCACCCAGCCCCCGGGTATCGCTGCGCTCAACCCAGGCTACGGTTGAATGGCGTATGTGTTCAGGGCGCCTGGATGTCCAGGCGCCAGGTTTTCTGGGATTCCCAGTAGCGTTGCACGGCGGTCACGGCTTCCACGCGGTTGCGGGCGTGGAGTTTCTGCATGACGTTGGTCATGTAGTACTTCACGGTCTTCTCGCTGAGGTTGAGTTTGTCGGCCACCTCGCGGTTGGTCAGGCCCTTGGCCACTTCGCGGATGATCTGCTCCTCGCGATGGGTCAAATCGACGCCGCGGCGTTCGCTTTCGTGCTGGCGGAAATGGCTCAGCAGGCGGCTGGCGAAGGCCGGGGTGATGAAGGTCTCGCCGTTGGCCACATTGCGGATCGCCTGCACCAGGTCCGGCCCGCTGACGCCCTTGAGCACGTAGCCCTGGGCGCCGCTTTCCAGGGCACTGTAGGCGTCGTCTTCGGCCTCGGACACGGTGAGCATCATGACCCGCGTCGCCGGCTGCGACTTGCTGATGGCGCGCACGGCGGCAAAGGTGTCGCCGGGCATGTTGACGTCCATCAGCAGCACATCCGGCATGCAGCGTGCCGCGATTTCCCTTGCCTCGTCCGCCGAGCCACCCTGCTCGACCACATCGAAGTCCATGACCTTGCCCAGAGTCGTGGCCACGCCCTGCCGCAGCAGCGGGTGATCATCGACAATGGCGATCCTGATCCTGTCATTCATGAAGCAACCTCCCCACTGGGTGACTGGCCGGCCCCGCCACACGACGAAGCCAGAGCGCCAGCGAAAAACCGGTACAGGCCTGCGCCCGCACCGGTCGTTTCGTTACACAGCCTCCCTGCCCCTTGTCCTCATACCAACTGGAAGTCGGCGGTGGTGACCGAGGTATGGTCCGTCACACCCACCAGCACAATGTTCCCGCCATCGGCACCGTTGATCGACACCACGGTGTCGTTGCCCGCATCGAGGATCGACACGCGGCTGGCGAAGGTCGCCACCGTGAGGTTGAACGCGCCGATGTTGAGCAGGTCCTGGCCGCCCGTGGCCACCGCGTCGAAGCCGGTGATCACGTCGCTGCCGAAGCCGGGGCCGAACACGAAGATATCGTTGCCCTGGCTGGCATCCATCTGGTCGTTGCCCGCCCCGCCGGTAACCCGGTCGTTGCCCAGTCCGCCGAGCAGCGTGTCGTTGCCGTCGCCGCCTTCCAGGCTGTCGTTGCCAGCACCGCCGTTCAGGCTGTCGTCGCCCAACCCGCCCAGCAGCAGGTCCGCACCGGCGCCGCCGTCCAGGCTGTCGTTGCCGTCGCCGCCGTCCAGGGTGTCGTCGCCGCCGGCACCGCTAAGGGTGTCGTTGCCGATGCCGCCCTGCATCTGGTTGGCCAGGCCGTTGCCGGTGGCCACCGTGGCGTTGCTGCCGACGTGGATCAGGTGTTCGACGTTGTTGGCCAGGGTGTAGCTGGCGCTGGTCGAGCGCACCGTGTCGATGCCGCCGGTGCTGGCTTCCACCACCACGTCACCGGCGAGGTCGACGTAGTAGGTGTCGTTGCCGGCACCGCCGACCAGGCGGTCCACGCCCGCGCCGCCATCCAGGCTGTCGGCACCGTTGCCACCGGTGATCGTGTTGGCCTGGGCGTTGCCCACGCCGGTGAAGGCGCCGACACCGGTGAACGTCAGGTTTTCCACGTGATCGCTGAGGCTGTAGCTCGACAGTGCGGTACTCACGCTGTCGGTGCCGGAATCCGCCTCCTCGACCACCACGTCGCCAACGTTGTCCACCACGTAGCTGTCGTTGCCCAGGCCGCCGAACATGGCGTCGGCCCCCAGCCCGCCGTTGAGGGTGTCGTTGCCGGCTCCGCCACTGAGGGTGTCATCCCCGGCCAGGCCGTTCAGCGTGTCATTGCCAGTGCCGCCGACGATGACGTTGGCCAGACCGTTGCCGGTGCCGCTGAAGTTGCCGGCGCCGGTCTTGCTCAGGTTTTCCACGTTGTCGCCCAGGGTGTAGCTGGCCAGGCTGGTCTGCACGCTGTCGATGCCGGCACCGAGGCCCTCGATCACCGTATCGGTGGCGCTGTTGACCACGTAGGTGTCGTTGCCTGCACCACCGCTCATGGCGTCGTTGCCGACCCCACCGTCGAGCAGGTCGTCGCCGGCGCCGCCTTCCAGGGTGTCGTTGCCGCTGCCACCATTCAGGTTGTCGTTGCCGATGCCGCCGACCAGGATGTTCGCCAGGGCGTTGCCCACCCCAGTGAAATCACCGCTGCCGGTGTAGGTCAGGTTCTCCAGATTGGCCGCCAGGGTGTAGGCACCGAGCACGGTGCGCACCAGGTCGCTGCCCTCGCCTGCACTCTCGACCACCACGTCGCCACTGCTGTCGACTTCGTAGGTGTCGTTGCCGGTGCCGCCCATCATCACGTCGTTGCCGGCGCCACCTGCCAGGGTGTCGTTGCCACCGGCACCGCTGAGCACGTCATTGCCGATGCCGCCGGTGATAACGTTGTCCAGGCCGTTGCCGACGCCGACGAAGTTGCCACTGCCGATGTAGGTCAGGTTCTCCAGGTTGGCCCCCAGCACATAGCTGCCCAGGGCGGTGCGCACCAGGTCGGTGCCGGCGTTGGTGCCTTCGACCACGCTGTCACTGGCGCTGTCCACCACGTAGGTGTCGTTGCCGGTGCCGCCGTTCATGCTGTCATTGCCTTCGCCGCCGTCGAGCAGGTCATTGCCGCCCAGTCCGTTGAGGGTGTCGTTGCCCGCCCCGCCGACCAGGGTGTCGTCGCCGGCGCCGCCGGTGATGACGTTGGCCAGGCCATTGCCGGTGCCGCTGAAGTTGCCGCTGCCGGTGAAGGTCAGGTTCTCGACGTTGGCGCCCAGGGTGTAGCTGGCCAGGGTGGTCTGCACGGTGTCGGTGCCGGCGTTCAGCGCTTCAGTCACGCTGTCACCCACGCTGTCGACCTGGTAGGTGTCGCTGCCGGTACCGCCGAACATCGCATCGTCACCGGTGCCGCCATTGAGCGCGTCGTCGCCAGTGCCGCCGTACAGCAGGTCGTTGCCGCCCAGCCCGTTGAGGATGTCGTTGCCGCCCAGGCCGTCGAGCATGTCATTGCCCGCGGTGCCGTTGAGCACGTCGTTGCCGGCGGTGCCCACGATGCCCAGCAGCAGCGCGCCGGTGGCCGCCGAGACCAGGTACTCCAGGGTATTGCCGTTGTCGGTGTAGCTGACGATCACCCGCAGCTGCTGCCCGGCCAGGGCTTGTGGTGCGGTGAAGGTCGCCCCCGTGGCGCCGGCGATGTTGACGAAATTGCCGCCGGTGCCCGACTGCCACTGGTAGGAGAACTGCACCCCGACCAGGCCATCGGCATCGGTGAAGGCGTTGTTGACCGACAGCTGCTGACCGGTGAACGGCGTGCTGTTGCTGATCGCCACGCTGCCCACCGGCAGGTCGTTCGGGTCGCCACCGACCACCACCGCGGTAGTCGGTGCGGAGAACACCGTCTCCAGCACGCCATGGGCATCCTGGTAGATGGCTTTGACCCGCAGGGCCAGCCCGGCGAGGTCAGCGGTGACGGTGAAGCTCGGGCCGGTGGCCCGGGCCGCCTCGCCGCCGACGATCTCGGTGACGATGTCCTCGAAGGTGCCATCCCCCTCGAGGTCGACCTGCCAGTAGTAGCTGACCGGGCCGCGGAGCGCGCCGTTGACGTTGGTGGCGCTGATGTTGTCGGCGTCACGCACCAGGTCGGCAGACACCGTCAGCACCTGACCCACAGCCGGCGAGCCATCGCTGATACGCAGCGCGCCTTCGGTTTCGGCGTTCAGCCCGTCGACCAGCACCAGCACCTGGTCGTTGAACTGGATGCGCTCAATGTTGGTGATCCGGTCGGTGCCGTCCTCACCGCCACCCAGGCCATCCGGCCCGAGGTCGACCACGGTGTAGGTGCCGTCGCCGTTCTCGATCACCTCGTAGTTGGCCGCCAGGCCCGCATACACCGCGGTGTCGAAGGAATGACCCATGTTCAGCGGGTCAGGCGCCGCGTTGAGGATCTCGCGGACGATCACCAGCTGCCCCGGGTTGATCGCGCCGGACATCATGTCCGGAATCAGTTGCGTGAGGCTGGTCACCGAGCGCAGTTCGGCGCCAGTGCCGTCGAGGTTGGCGCGCACGCTGATGCGCACGTTGAGCCATGCATCGCCGTCGATCAGGTCGTCGCCGCCCCGCCCTTCGATGATGTCGCTGCCGTTGCCGCCGAGGATGATGTTGCCCGCCCCGAAGCTGGTCTGCCCGGCCCCGAGGAACTTGTCGAGGAACTCTTGCAGGCCGTCGATCAGGTCGATGTTGGTCAGCACGCTGCCGGTGGCGCCGGCCGTAGCGATGCCGGCAGCATCCGCGTCGTCACCGCGCAGGATGTCGCTGTGGTGCGAGCCGGACAGCCCTTCCACCGCTTCGAAACGCGCCAGCACCGAGGCATTCGAAGCCGGAATCGGCGCCTCGTCGAAGGCCCGCAGGGTGAAGTCGACGTTGGCCCCGAACGGGTCATCGCGGAACACCGCCCAGTCGAAACCGGACATCCCGATGTAGCGATCGCCGTCGCCGCCGTTGCCGAGCATGATGTCGTCGCCACCCTCGCCGTCCATGCGGTCGATCAGACCACGCTCACCGATGAACACGTCGTTGCCGATGATCGTGTCGAGACCGAAGGGGTGGAAGTTGTCGCCGGACGCGCCGTCGACACCGCCCAGTTCCAGCCAGTCATCGCCTTCGCCGCCGAACACCGCCTCGTTGGCGCGGTGCCCGAGCAGGTAGTCGTTGCCGCCACCGCCGAAGATCTCGGAGGAATCCAGGCCGGAGACGATGAAGTCGTTGCCATAGCCGCCCAGGATCAGGTTGAGGCCGTTGCCGCCGTGGATCACGTCGTTGCCGTCGTCGCCCTGGATGTTGTCGTCACCGCCCATGTCCGTGAGGATGTCGTCGCCGGCACCACCGCGGATCAGGTCATTGCCGTCGCCGCCCTCGATGCGGTCGTTGCCGCCGTCGCCGTAGAGCGTGTCGTCGCCGATGCTGGAGACCAGGATGTCGTTGCCGGCGGTACCGCCCAGCACCACGTGCTCGTCGCCGGTGTAGCGCAGGTAGTTGCTGTCCGCGCCCGGGGTCGCCGGGTTGTCACGGATGACCAGCGGCAGCAACGGATTGTCGCCCGTCGGATCGGCGCGACCGTCCACACCCAGCCCGGTGAACTGCAACAGCTGGTTGACCTCGAGGGTGAAGCCCGGGGTCGAGAACACGTCGCCCGGCAGGTGGGTGGCATTGGTGTTGGCCATGATCAGCTTGGCGAACGAGTTGTTCTCCAGCTCCGTGAGGAAGTTCAGGCCGTTGACCCGCTCCAGGTAGTAGAAGCGGTCGCCGTCCTGCAGTTTCTCCATCTGGTTCTCGAACACGAAGTTGAAGGTCGAGCCCAGCAGCCCGCCGAATGGCATCTGCCGCTCGGCCAGCCCGCCGATCCACAGGTCGATGTCATTGACCCCGGTGCTGGCCGCCGGACCGTTGAGGAAGTCCAGGCGATTGACGCCCACCCCGTCGGCATCGAACACCCGCTGCTGAGCGGTGCCCTCGTTGATCACCGCCGTGCCGCCGAACACCAGCGCCATGGCCACTGCACGCTTCTCGGCCAGGGTGTTGACGTCGGAAGCCAGCAACTCGCTGTGGGTACCATAGGCGGCAATGAAGTTGACCACCGACATCTGGTGCTTGAGGTTGACGGCGAAGTCCACCCAGCTTGTGTACGGCTTGAGCTGGCTGTCGCCGGTGGCGTTGTAGAACTCCTGGCGGGCCGCATTCAGCGACGGGATGCCGGTGTCACGACCGCGCACCAGGTTGATCGCCGCCAGGTCCAGCGGCAGGCCGAGCAGGTTGTTGCGCAGCGCCTCGGTGACGAACTCGTCGATCTCGTTGCCCAGTTGCCGGGTCATGCCGCGCACGATGGCCCCGGCGGCGTCTTCGGCGCTGACGGTGATGAAGCCGCCATTGCCGTCACTCAGCCGGTTGAACGCCAGCGGGTTGAGGAAGGCGTCGATCAGGCCCATTTCGCTGGAGACGAAGTTGGGGTCGAAGCGATCCACGGTCTCGGTCAGCATCGAGTGGCCGAAGCGGTACACCACGTGGGCGAACTCGGCGACGATGGCCGGGTTGATCTCGGTGTCGTACACCTGGGTGGCGTTGAAGAACACGTCCACCTGTGGCTGCACCTTGCGCGCGAACTCCTCGAACACCAGGTGCTGGTACTGCATCTCGGTGGAGAACCGCGCAGCCTGGAACAGCCGCTCACCGTTCCAGTCCAGGGCGGCGATTTCCGCCGGGGTGTCCGGCAACGAGGTCACCGGATTGAGCAGCCACTGGTTGATGAAGCTGACGTCGTTAGAGGCCAGCACCACGTCCTTGGTGTGCTGCACCATGCGGTTGTGCTCCGAGTGGAACACATGGTGCACGGCGGTCAGGCCGATGTTCTCGTTACCACGGCCGTCACCGGTGATGAAGTGCGCATCGAGCAGCTCGTTGTCGTAGGTACCCGCCGGCTGCACGCCGCCGACCACGTTATCGGCGTCGGCTACCAGCGGTTGTCCGGTCTGGCTGCTGCGCGGGTTGGCGCTGTGGGCGATGTCATCGAGGAACGCATGCCCGCTGCGGCCGGCCAGGGAGGCGTCGATCGGCGCCGCCGGAGTGCCCGACTGCAGGCCGTTGGCCTGGGTGATGATCTGCGCGAAGCCAGTCACCGGGTGCGGGATGAACTTGCCGTAGGCATCGGCGGCCACCAGCGGCAGGTTGAGCACGTCCAGGTCGTCCAGCTGGATGCCGAGCATTTCCCGGGCTTGCTGCTTGACCTCCGCCCAGGTCGGCAGGCCGCCGTCGGCGCCGTTGAGCAGGCGCCCGGTGGCCACCGGCTGGCCGTTCTCGTCCAGGGCGTACTCGCGCAGGAACACCTGGTGCGACGAGTGCGAGGTGTAGGTCTGGTTCTGGTCCACGAACGGCGTGGTCTGGTTGTTGTGCAGGTGCACGTCGTCCGCGGTGCCGAAGACGCCATCGCCACCGGCCTGCACCGCCACGTTGGTGGCACGGGTCAGCAACATGAAGCGCTGGCTGGCCGCCAGGTCGTCAGCAGTGCCGAAGATGCCGTCGGCGCCCATCACCAGCGGGTCGTCATTGGCCAGCGGTACGAACACCGTGCCGTTGCCGCCCTTGTTGACCAGGTCCAGGCCATGGTCGAAGAACTGCCCGAACAGGGTGAACCAGGAGTTGAATCCGGCGGACAGCCCTTCGTCCGGCGCGGTGTTGGGGATGAACAGCGGTTGCCCGGCGGGAATCTCGTTGCCGTCCAGGTCGAGCAGCGTGCCGATGGGGAACGCTGCGCCCTGCGGGTCGAGCTGGGTACCATCGGCCAGCGTGCCGAGGCCAGCGCCAACGAAGGCCGCCACCGCCACCGGGTTGCCCCGGGTCTGGTCCACCACCAGGTTGGAGATGATCCGCGGGTCGGAGTCCACCACGTTGCCGCCAGGACCGGTGGCCGCGTAGTTGGTGTTGCCTACGCCGAAGAACGGCGTTTCGTCCTGCTCGTTGCGGAACACCTGGTCGAGCAGCAGCGGGAACGGCTGGTCGGCCGCGCCATACAGGTGCTGGCCCTGTTCCAGGTTGTTGAACGAGCCGTCCACGGTGCGCAGGCCATAGGCCAGGCGCGCATTGGGGATCAGGTCATACAGGCTCTCGCCTGCGGAATGCCGCTCGGCAATGATGATCTGGTCGAGGATGAACTGCAGGTCGGCGCGGATCAGGTGAATGCCGGGGCTGGCCACCAGGGTTTCCTCAGGCAGCGGCGCGGTCGGTGCCGGTGGCGTGATGTCGCCGGTCACCAGGTCGGTCGGTTGCGAGAAGACATTTTCCAGGGTGCCGTCGGCGTCCTTGTAGATCGCCCGCACGCGCAGGGCCAGGCCATCCAGGTCGGCGGTAACGCGCAGGCTGTTGCCCACCGCCGAGGCCGGTTTGTCGCCGCCTTCGGTGACGATGTCGGTGAAGATCCCGCTGCCAGCGACGCGCTCGGCCTGCCAGGTGTAGGCCACCGGCCCGGTGATCACGCCACCGACGTTGTCGGCGTCGGTGACGCCGGCGATCGAGGCGGTCAGCAGGCTGCCGATCTCGGCGTCGCCGCTGATCACCAGTTGCCCGACCGGGCCGCTGTTGCCGCCCGCCAGCACCACCGCTTCGTCGGCGAACTGCAGGCGCTCGACGTTGACCAGCCGATCGATACCATCGGCCCCGCCGTTGAGGTGGGTGACCGTGGTCACGCCGGCGCCGTTGGTCTGGATGGTGTAGTTGTCGCGCACGTCGGAATAGATCGCCGTGTCATAGGCCGCCGGCCCGGTGATGACTTCGCGCACGATGCTCAGCTGCTGCGGCTTGATCTCGCCGGACAGCATGTAGGGCACCAGCTCGGCGATGCTGTTGACGCTGGTGATGGTCGGGTGGCCGGTGACCGAGACGCGCACATTGAGCATGCGGTCGCCGTCGATCAGGTCGTCGCCGCCACGGCCTTCGATGATGTCACTGCCGCCACCGCCGAGGATGATGTTGCCGGCACCGAAGGAGGTGACGGTGCCACCCAGCGCCTCGTTAAGGAACTGCTGCAGCCCGGCGATCCGCGCGATGCCTTCGGCGGTCAGCACGCTGCCCTTGGCACCGGCGCTGGCAATCAGGTCGGCGTCGGCGTCATCGCCGCGCAGCACGTCGGCGTGGGCCGAACCGGACAGGCCTTCGACTTCGGCAAAGCGGTCGAGAATCCCGGCGCTGGACGGCGCCACCGGTGGTTCGAAGAAATCATCGACGTTCATGTCCGAGGTCACGCCAAAGCGGTCGGCCTTGTAGGTCACCCAGTCGAAACCGGACATGCCGTCGTAGTGGTCCTCGCCGTCGGAGCCGACGAAGATGTCGTCGCCGCCCTCGCCGATGAACTCGTCGAAGCCGCCACCGCCGACGAACACGTCATGGCCATCGATGCGGTCGGTGGCGAAGGTGTCGAAGTTGTCGCCAGGCGCACCGTCCTGGGTGCCGATCTCGATCCAGTCGTCGCCTTCGTTGCCGGCGGTCTGCAGGTTGCCCTTGGCCCCGAGGATGAAGTCGTTACCGGGGCCGGCGAAGGTTTCCGAAACGTCCTCGCCGGTGATGATGAAGTCGCTGCCGGCGCCACCGAGGATCAGGTTGGCGCCGTTGCCGCCGTGGATCACGTCGTTGCCGTCGCCGCCCTTGAGTACGTCGTCGCCACCCCAGTCGGTGATGATGTCGTCGCCGGCGCCACCTTCGATGGTGTCGTTGCCGTCGCCGCCTTCCAGGCGGTCGTTGCCCTCGTCGCCCCACAGGGTGTCGTCACCGATGCTGGCGATCAGGGTGTCGTTGCCGCTGGTGCCGCCGAGTACCACGTGCTCGTCGCCGGTGTAGCGCAGGTAGTTGCTTTCCGCCCCCGGGGTGCCGGGATCGTCGCGGATCACCAGGGCCAGCAGCGGGTTGTCGCCAACCGGGTCAGCACTGCCCAGCTCGCCGTTGAACTGGCGGTTCTGGTCGACTTCGAGGATCAGCCCCGGGGTCGAGAAGATGTCCGCCGGCAGGTGGAAGGCATCGGTGTTCTGCATGACCAGCTTGGCGAACGAGTTGTTCTCCATCTCGGTCAGGAAGTTCATGCCGGCCAGCCGCGCCAGGTAGTAGAAGCGGTCGCCGTTCTGCAGCGCCTCCATCTGGGTCTCGAAGACGAAGTTGAAGGTCGACCCGAGAATGCCGCCAAACGGCATCTGCCGCTCGGCCAGGCCGCCCATCCAGAAGTCGATGTCATTGACCCCGGTGCTGGCGGCCGGGCCGTTGAGGAAGGCCATGCGGTCCACGTCGGACACCGCACCGCCACCGAACACCAGGTCGGCGGCCGCAGCACGCCGCGCCGTCATGTCACCGGTGATGCTGGCATGGATGCCGTAGGCGGCGATGAAGTTCACCAGGGATGCCGGGTGCTTGAGGTTCTGCATCAGGTCCAGCCAGCTGGCATAGGGCTTGAGCTGGCTGTCGCCGGTCATCGCGTAGAACTCGGCGCGCGCGGCGTTCAGCGACGGCACGCCGGTGTCGCGGCCCCGGGCGATGTTGATCGCCGCCAGGTCCAGCGGCAGGCCGAGCAGTTCGTTGCGCAGGGCTTCGGTGACGAATTCGTCGACCTCGTTGCCCAGTTGCCGGGTGGTGCCGCGCACGATGGCGCCGGCCGCCGTGTCGGCGTCCGGACCGCTGGCGGCGAAGGCCAGCGGGTTGAGGAAGGCTTCGATCAGGCCCATCTCGCTGGAGACGAAATCAGGGTCCAGGCGGTCCACGGTCTCGGTCAGCATCGAGTGGCCGAAGCGGTACACGGTGTGGGCGAACTCGGCCATGATCGCCGGGTTGATGGTGGCGTCATAACCGTCCGGCGCCAGGAAGGCGTCGACCTGCGGCTGTACCTTGCGCGCGAATTCTTCGAACACCAGGTGCTGGTATTGCATCTCGGTGCCGAACTTGGCGGCCTGGAACAGGCGTTCGCCGTTCCACTGCAGGGTCGACAGGTCAGCCGGTACTTCGGTCACCGAAACCAGCAGCCACTGGTTGAGGAACGCCAGGTCGGTGGCGGCGGACTCCAGCACCACGGCCTTGGTGTGTTCGACCAGGCGGTTGTGCTCGGAGTGGAACACGTGGTGCACGGTGGTCAGGGCGATGTTCTCGTTGACCCGTCCGTCACCGGCAATGTAGTGGGCGTCGAGCAATTCGTTGTCGAAGGTGCCCGCCGGCTGCACACCGCCAACCACGGTGTCGCTGTCGGCGGTGAGCGCTGCGCCGGTCTGGCTGCTGAACGGGTTGGCCGAGTGGGCGATGTCATCCAGGAAGCCGTGGCCGGTGGCCAGTGCGCTGGTGGCATCGACCGGTGCCAGCGGGTTGCCTTCCACCAGGCCACCGGCGGTGACCAGTTGCGGGAAGCCATTGTCGCCAGGCAGGAAGTTGCCGTACTCATCGGTGGCCAGCAGCGGCACGCGGCCCACATCGAAGTTGTCCAGCTCGATACCCAGGATGTCCCGGGCCTGGGCCTTGAGCACGCCCCAGGTGGCCATGCCGCCGATTTCCACGTCGTCGTCCGTGCCGAACACGCCGTCCGGGCCGATGTCGCGGTTGGTCAGCAGCTTGCCGGTAGCCATTGGGCGGCCATCGGCATCCAGCTCGTAGGCGCGCAGGAACACCTGGTGCGAGGCGTGGGAGGTGTAGGTCTGGTTCTGGTCGACGAACGGCGTGGTGGAGTTGACGTGCATGTGCACGTCATCGGCAGTGCCCAACACACCGTCGTCACCGGCGCTCACCGCGGTGTTGGTGGCCCGGGTCAGCACCATGAAGTTGGTCTGCGGCGACGT
Source organism: Pseudomonas sp. (assembly GCA_050282285.1). GTDB lineage: Bacteria > Pseudomonadota > Gammaproteobacteria > Pseudomonadales > Pseudomonadaceae > Aquipseudomonas. Next base: position 53,050 of record JBLZZJ010000054.1, on the reverse strand, counting down.
CGGGTCGTACAGCGGGTCGTCCGGCTGCAGCGGAATGAAGATGGTGCCGTTGCCGCCCTTGCCCACCAGGTCCAGGCCATGGTCGAAAAACTGCCCGAAGAAGGTGAACCAGGTGTTGAAACCGGCAGACAGGCCCTCGTCCGGGGCGGTGTTGGGGATGAACAGCGGCTGCCCGGCAGGAATTGGCACACCGTCGAGGCCCAGCAGCACGCCGTTGCCATCCAGGGTGCCGAGACCGGCATCCACGTACGCCTGCACGGCAGCCGGGTTGGTGATGGTCTGGTCGACGATCAGGTTGGAGATGATCCGCGGGTCGGCGTCCACCACGTTGCTGGTGGAGGCGTAGTTGGTATTGGTCAGCACACCGGGGGCCGGACCGTTGATATCGATGCTGTCGCCATCCTGGTCGTTGAGAAAGTGCTGGCCCACCGCCGTCGGGAACGGCTGATCCGCCGCGCCATAGAGCGAGCGGCCGTCCACCAGGTTGTTGAAGCTGCCGTCCACCGTGCGCAGGCCGAACGGCACTTCGGAATTGGGTAACAGGTCGGCGAGACTGGTGCCGTTGGCGTGGGCCTCGGCGATGAAGATCTGCTGAAGAATGAATTCCAGATCGGACTTGATGAAATTGGCCATGATTCAGTGTCCTCGATGCGTATAGGCAAAAACGCGAAAACAACCCACCACGTACAAACGAACCTCGCCTGAGCGCGGCCTGGCGTCGCATGACAAAAAATGAAAATCAGGGAAACCGGGCAAACCCTGCCCGTCCCGCCGTGATCACGATCGGCGGTGCTATGGCGTCTGGCTGTTTCCCTTCAGCACCGGGTAACGACACCGGTTGGAGATCAGGCCTGGGGTGGCCCGTGGAACTGCGGATCGAAAAGTGCCCTAGCGATGAGACCCTGCTGATGCACTGACGCAATGTCGTACTCATGATCCTTCTCTTGCGTTCTCGCCCGACACAAGCCGCGACACCCTCTCCTGCGCCGCATGCCTCATCGGGCGTTTTCACACGATTAGACTAAAGTCCCGGCCCTCCGCCTTGTCAAGATACCGTCGGTCTGACCACATATTTATCTTTGAATAGCTAAGTTGCTGTTGGAAAACAGAATAAACAACATCGAATAATTCAAAAACGGTCTAATCCCAGCCTTTCACTGCCTGAAACCGCCATCTATACCTAGGTGGCGAGCCCCCTCTCAACGCCCGCTCGGGCGGCAATGCTCCGCACACAAGAAAAAACGCCAGAGAATCGACACCGGTCTCTCGGTGCACCGCAGCAGTACTGGAGGTTCTATATGGACATGTTGCCGTCCCCTCGCTCCGAACTGACCGAGGTCCTGTTTCGCCTACGCCGTACCTTCTATGTGCTTGCCGCGTTCAGCGGCGTGATCAATGTCCTGATGCTCACCCCGGCGGTGTACATGCTGCAGGTGTACGACCGTGCGCTGGTGAGCAGCAACGTCACCACCCTGATGATGCTCACCGTACTGGTCATCGGCCTTTACGTACTGATGGCCCTGCTCGAAGTGGTGCGCTCCAGCGTGCTGATCCGGGTCGGCAACCGCCTGGACATGATGCTCAACAAACGCATTTTCAACGCCGCCTTCGAGCGCAACCTGCGGCGCACCGGCGGAAACCCGGCGCAGGCGCTGCAAGACCTGTCCCAGGTGCGTCAATTTCTCACCGGAAACGGGCTCTTCGCTTTTTTCGATGCGCCATGGACGCCGATCTACCTGCTGGTGATCTACCTGGTGCACCCCCTGCTCGGCCTGATCACCCTGATCGGTTCGGCACTGCTGGTGGGCCTGGGCTACCTGACCGAAATCAGCACCCGCAAACCGCTGGCCGAAGCCAACCAGGCCTCGCTGGCCTCCGGCAGCTTCGCCAACAACAACCTGCGCAACGCCGAAGTGATCGAGGCCATGGGCATGTTGCCGGCGATCCGCAAGCGCTGGTTCGGCAGCCACCTGCGCATCCTCGAAATGCAGACCCTGGCCTCCGACCGCGCGGCCTACATCAACGGCGCCACCCGCTTCGTGCGCATCACCCTGCAGTCGCTGATCCTCGGCGCGGGGGCATTGCTGGCGATCAAGGGCGAAATCACCGCCGGCATGATGATCGCCAGCTCGATCCTTTCCGGCCGCGCCCTGGGCCCGGTGGAACAGGTGATCGGCGCCTGGAAGCAACTGCTCTCCAGCCGCTCGGCCTGGGACCGGCTGAACACCCTGCTCAGCGATTTCCCGGCGCACCGGCCGTCCATGCCGCTGCCCAAGCCAGTGGGCATGCTGTCGGTGGAGTCGGCCTTCGCCAATGCGCCCGGCTCGGCCAATGGCATCCTGCGCGGCATCACCTTCAACCTGGCGCCGGGAGAAGCCTTGGGCGTGATCGGCCCCTCGGCCTCGGGCAAATCCACCCTGGCGCGCCTGCTGGTCGGCATCTGGCCGACCCAGGCCGGCAAGGTGCGTCTCGACGGCGCCGAGCTGTTCCTGTGGAACAAGGAAGAACTCGGCCCCTGGCTCGGCTACCTGCCCCAGGACGTGGAGCTGTTCGAAGGCAGCATCGCCGAAAACATCGCGCGTTTCGCCGAGATCAACGGCGAAGCGGTGATCCTCGCCGCCAAGCAGGCCGGCGTGCACGAAATGATCCTGCGCCTGCCCCAGGGCTACGACACCCACCTGGGCGTGGATGGCGGCTCCCTGTCCGGCGGGCAGAAACAGCGCATCGGCCTGGCCCGGGCGCTGTACGGCGACCCGTCGCTGGTGATCCTCGACGAACCCAATGCCAGCCTCGACGACGTCGGCGAGGCCGCCCTGGTCCAGGCCCTGCTCGACCTCAAGCGGCGCGGCAAGACGCTGGTGCTGATTTCCCACCGGCCAACCGTGCTGAACATGGTGGACAAGGTGCTGCTGCTGCGCGAAGGCAGCGTGCAGATGTTTGGCAACCGCGACGAAGTCTTCGCCGCCCTGCGCCAGGCCAGCGTGATCGCCCCCGGCAGCGGCCCGACCCTGGCGTCGGTGAAGACAAAGGAGTGATGCGTCATGTCCAACCTCGAATTCGAACGCAAGAGCCTGATCCCCTACCCCAGTGAACAGGACACCACCCTCGACCTCGACGACCGCCGCCCCGGGCGCTGGGGCGTGTGGTTGGTGGTGGCCGGTTTCGGCGGTTTCCTGCTGTGGGCCAGCCTGGCCCCGCTGGACGCCGGCGTGGTGGCCAACGCCACGGTCAACGTCACCGACAACCGCAAGACCATCCAGCACCTGACCGGGGGCTCGGTGCGCGCCATCCTGGTTCGCGAAGGCGACCTGGTGAAACGCGACCAGGCCCTGGTGGAACTGGACTCGACCCGGGCCATCGCCGAACAGGGCGTGGTCAGTGCCCAGTACATCGTGGTGCGCACCGTGGAGAACCGCCTGCAGGCCGAACGCGACGGCAACACCGAGGTGCATTTCGACCCGCAGCTGCTGGCGCAATTCGACGGCGACCCGCGCCTGGAATCGGCCCTCAACCTGCAGCAACGCCTGTTCAACACACGCCGGGCGGCGCTGTTCGGCGAAGCCGGGATCCTGCGCGAGAACATCCTCGGCGCCGAAGAGCAGCTCAAGGGCCTGCGGCAGATCCAGGGCGCCCGCAACGCCCAGATCAAGCTGCTCGACCAGGAGCTGAACGGCGTGCGCAGCCTGGCTGCCGAGGGCTATGTCACGCGCAACCGCATGCTCGAACTGGAGCGCAACGCCGCCGAGATGAGCGCCTCCATGGCGCAGAACATCGCGGACATCGGCCGCACCCGCAACCAGATCGCCGAGCTCAAGCTGCGCATCCTGCAGCTCGAACAGGACCACCAGAAAGAGGTGCAGTCCCAGCTCACCGACACCCAGAAGGAAGCCACCGCCCTGGCCGATCGCCTGCGCGCGCTGGATTACGAAGTGGCGAACACGGTGATCCGCTCGCCCATCGACGGGGTGATCCTGGGACTGAATGTTTCGACCGTCGGCGGGGTGATCCAGGCCGGCTCGGAAATCATGGACGTGGTGCCGGCCAACGAGCCGCTGCAGGTAGACGCCATGGTGCCGGTGCAGGCCATCGACAAGCTGGCCCCCGGCCTGCCGGTGGACATCACCTTCCCGGCCTTCAACCACGCCCAGACCCCCAACATCCCCGGCCGCGTGCTGACCGTCTCGGCAGACCGACTGATCGATGAAACCAACAAACAGCCCTATTACCTCGCCCAGGTCGAAGTCACCGCAGCGGGCATGGAAAAACTCGGCAGCAGTCGGATTCGCGCGGGCATGCCCGCCACCGTGACGATCAAGACCGGTGAACGCAACCTGCTCAGCTACCTGATGAAACCCATGCTCGAACGTGTCGACGGCGCCTTCAAGGAGCAATGAAATGGTCACCCGCATGCCGCTGTTGTGCCTGGCCGCACTCGCCAGCCAGGCTGTATTCGCACTGGACCTGCAGGACGCCTGGTCGATCATGCAGATGCAGGGACCGACCTACCGCGCCGCCGTGCACGAGCGCGACGCCGGCCTGGAAAACCGCGCCCTGGGCAAGGCCGGGCTGCTGCCGCAACTGAATGCCAGCGCCAGCAAGAGCCGGGTCGACGGCACCCAGGAGCAGGACAACCTGCTGGGCAATTCGGTGGAAAACGACCTGGACTACGACTCGCAGAACCTCAACCTGCAGTTGCGCCAGCCGCTGTTCAACCGCCAGCGCATGGCCGAGTACCGCCAGGGCAAGCACCGCGCCGACTACAGCGCGGCGGTGTTCGATGCCAAGACCCAGAATGTCGCGGTGCGCCTGGCCAGCCGCTACTTCGATGTGCTGCTGACCCGCGAGACCATCGACCTGGCCAATGCCAAGCTCAAAGCCTTCGAGCAACAGGTCTCGGCCTCGCAACGACGCTTCGATCTGGGCGATGGCACCGTCACCGACATCGACCAGGCCACCGCTCGCCGCGATCTGGCCCTGGCTGAACTGATCGAGGCCCAGGACAACCTGGTGGTCGCCCTGCGCCTGTTGCAGGAAATGCTCGGCGAAGAGCCTCGCCACGTGGCCACGCTGCGTGAGGAGTTCCCCACCCCGACCCTGCAGCCCAGCAGCTTGCAGGCCTGGCTGAACCAGGCCCAGGCCAACAACCCTTCACTGCGGGCGCGCAGCTACAGCCAGAGCGCGGCCGAGGAAGAGGTCAACCGGGCCGAGAGCGGGCACTGGCCGACCCTGGACCTGGTGCTGGGCTACACCGACAGCGAAAGCGACTCGATCTCCACCATCGACCAGCAGAACCGCTACGCCTCCGCGGGGGTGGAATTCAACATGCCGCTGTACTCGGGCGGCGCGGTCAGCGCGCGTGTGCGCCAGGCCGTTTCCAGCCGCGACCAGGCGGGTGAAGAGCTCAAGGCGACACGCGAAGAAGTGTTTTCGGCCACCACCCGGGAGTTCCGGGGCGTGCAGAGCGGCCAGGCGCGGATTCGCGCGTTGCAGCGGGCTGTGGAGTCCAGCGAACGGGCCCAGGACTCGGCGAAGAAAGGCTTTCTCGCCGGGTCCAGTACCAACGTCGACATACTCAATGCCGAGGAGCAGGTGTTCCTCGCCCGCCGCGATCTGCTGGAGGCCAAGCTGCGTTACCTGCTGGCCCGTCTGCAGTTGGCGGCGGCCGTGGGCCTGCTCGGCGATGACGACATCAGCACCGCCAACACCTACCTGGGGCCGGAGCTGGTGCTGAGCTTTTGAGGCGGGTCAGCGCCAGTGGCGGGCCTGTGCCTGCCGGGTCTGGTTGCCGCTGAACAGCGTGGCGATCGCCAACAGCAGCAGCTCGACCAGCCAGGCCAGCAACAGCGCGCAGGCGATGCCCCAGGCAATCGCTTCCGGCGCCAGCAGCACCTGGTAGCGGTAGGCCGCGTAGGTCTCCTCGACCAGGTCCATGTCGGCGGCGGTCGACAGGTGCCAGAGCTGGCCGTACCAGGGGCCCTGCATCGCCTGCGACTCACGCTCCAGGAATGCCGCGCGGTCGACCAGCAGCGAGACGCTCTGGGCGTCGCTGCGCATGACCTCGTCCTTGCTCGCCTGGTAATGCGCCACCAGGGCCTCCAGGTCGCCCTTGAAGAAGCGCCGGGCGGTCTCGCGGAAGCCGCTCAGGCTCTGTTCGGACTCCAGGCGGTGCGCCTCGACGCGCTTGCTGTAGTCGTCGATGAAACCCGGCACCTGTACGCCGACCAGCAGCCCCAGGGCGAACAGCGCCAGGCGCAGATAACTTTTAAACATCCCCTACTCCCCGATTATCGAAAGCGGCCCGTTCTTCGGCGGGCCGTCACGCCAGGCTGCCGCTCAGGCAACCTGCCCCTGCGCCACACACTCACCGCCACGCCACAGGCGCCACTCGCCGGGCTGGTAGAGGTTCCACTGCTCGTTATCGGTCAGCGGATCGGTCACCAGCACCGTCACCACATCGTTGGGCGTGGTCTCGGCCTGGAAGTCCACGCGCATGTCGGCGTCCTTCAACTGCGCCGGGCCGAACGGCGCCCGGCGGGTGATATGCGCCAGCTTGGTGGAACAGAAGCTGAACAGCCAGTCGCCGTCGCTGAGCAGGCAGTTGAACACGCCTTGTTGACGAAACGCCGCGCAGGCTTCAACCACTTTGGGTAACAGGGTGTCGACCGGCACCGGCTCGGGAAATGCCGTACGCAGGCGATTGAGCAGCTCGCAGAACGCCGCCTCGCTGTCGGTATCGCCCACCGGCCGGTAGAAGCCCGGCTCCGGGTGGAAATCCGCCAGCTGCCCGTTGTGGGCGAAACACCAGTTGCGGCCCCACAGCTCACGGACGAAGGGGTGGGTATTGGCCAGGCACACCCGACCGACGTTGGCCTGGCGGATGTGGCCGATCACCACCTCGCTCTTGATCGGGAAGCGCTGCACCAGTTGCGCCACCTCGGACTCGCTGCTCGCCCGGGGGTCCTGGAACAGGCGCAGGCCGCGGCCTTCGTAGAAACCGATACCCCAGCCGTCGCGGTGCGGCCCGGTGCGGCCACCGCGCTGCATCAGCCCGGTGAAGCTGAACACGATGTCCGTGGGGACGTTGGCACTCATGCCGAGCAATTCACACATGTCGATCAGACTCGTTCAGCGCCGAACGCAATTGTTCGGCATGCGCCTGCAGGCGCGATTCGATGCGCGCCCGCCCGAATGGCAGGAAGCGCGTGACTATCCGCCAGACCAGCGACAGCACGTCACCGGACTGGCGGGGGATCAGGTGCAGGTGCAGATGGGGCACATGCTGGTTGGACGCCGGACCGTCGTTGATCATCAGGTTGATCCCGTCGCGCCCGTGCCCTGTTGCGCGCAGGGCAGCTGCCACGCGCTCGCTCAGCGCCAGCAGGCGATCACGGCCGGCATGGGAAAGGTCCTTGAGAAAGGGGGCGTGCTCGCGGCTGACGATCAGCACGTGGGCCGGGCGCAGCGGGAAAATATCCAGCAGCACGATGAAGTGCTCGTCTTCGAAGACGCGGTGCGCCGGCGAACGGTCGCCGGCAATCGCACAGAACACACAGTCCATAAGCCCTCCTTTGCGGGAAGGCCAATGCTGAACGTCTGGAGGAATCCGTGCAAGCGTCGCCGCACGGCATCGCAACCGGGATCAGAGACGCGGTTCGACCCGCAGGTTGCGCGACGAGCGTGGGGCGTAGCGGTCGTGATCGTGTTCTTCATCCTCGCGACGCATCAGCTCGCGCAAGGTCGGCGAATGCTCGTCGTCCACCTCGGCTTCCGGGCCCTGGCGGCCTTTCCACCAGCGCTCGATGGGCCAGCGAACCGCGACGAACACCAGGTACAGGCCGAAGGCGATCACCCCGAACAGGGCCAGGTCGGCCACCGCACGCAGGGCGTTGTTGCCGACGCTGAACAGCATGTCCAGCGCAGCGATGGCGATGGACGGGGCGAACAGCTCCTTGACCGGATCGATGATGGTCGGGCTGAACAGCAGCACCGCCACCAGCACCCGCAGCGGCTCGCGCAGGTAGCGCCACATCCAGCCGGTCATGCGGAACCACACCAGCAGACAGCCCAGCGCCGCGACGGCGTAGGCGCTCCAGGCAAGTAAATAGTCGCTCTCGATCATAAAACGCGGGGTCCCTGACACATGGCGGGGCGGACGAAGTGGGGCTTATGATAACGGCTTTTCACCGGTCCGGCGCCCCTGCCGTCGCCCGTTGCCCAATCTGGAGTTCCGCATGCCGTTCGCCCCCATCGCCCGTACCGAGCCCGGCCACGATCCCTACCGCTGGCTGGAGAACCGCGACGCCGAGGAGGTGCTCGACTACCTGAAGGCCGAGAACGCCTACCTGGACGACGCCCTGGCCGACCAGCAGGCGCTGCGCGAGGCGCTGTTCCAGGAGATCAAGGGGCGCATCCGCGAGACCGACCTGTCGCTGCCCACGCCCTGGGGCCCATACCTGTATTACCAGCGCACCGTGGCTGGCGACGAGTACCCCCGGCACTACCGCTGCCCACTTCCGGCCGACGGCTCGCTGCAGGTGGATGAAGCCGCGGAGCAACTGCTGCTCGACCCCAACGCCCTGGCCAATGGCGGCTTCCTGTCCCTCGGGGCCTTCAGCATCAGCCCCGATCACCGGCGCCTGGCCTACAGCCTGGACACCAGCGGCGACGAGATCTACCGCCTGTTCGTCAAGGACCTGGACGACGACAGCCTCGACGACCTGCCCTTCGACGACTGCGACGGCAGCATGACCTGGGCCAACGACAGCCAGACCCTGTTCTTCGGCGAACTGGACGACACCCACCGCCCGCACAAGCTGTACCGCCACCGCCTGGGCAGCGCCGACGCGCAGCTGGTGTTCCACGAAACCGACGGGCGTTTCTTCCTGCACTGCTACCGCGCCAGCTCCGAGCGCCAACTGGTCCTGTCCCTGGGCAGCAAGACCACCAGCGAAGCCTGGGTGCTGGACGCCAGCACGCCGGAAGCCGCCTTCACCTGCCTGGCGCCCCGCGAAGAAGGCCACGAGTACTACGTCGACCACGGCCGCCTGGCCGAGGGCTGGGCCTGGCTGATCCGCAGCAACCAGAGCGGCATCAACTTCGCCCTCTACCAGGCCAGCGAAGCCCAGCCGACCCGCGCGCACTGGCAACTGCGCCGCCCCCATGACCCGCAGGTGATGCTCGAAGGCATCAGCCTCACGGCCAGCGCCCTGGTGCTGAGCCTGCGCGAAGGCGGCTTGCCGGTGATCGAGGTGCAGCCCCACGGCCAGGCCGCTTACCGCGTGCAACTGCCCGACGCGGCCTACAGCCTGTACGTGCAGGACACCCTGGAGTTCGCCAGCCCGGTGATCCGCCTGCGCTACGAAGCCCTCAACCGCCCGGCCCAGGTGCGCCAGCTGACCCTGGCCGACGGTGCGCAGCAGGTGCTCAAGGAAACCCCGGTGGAAGGCGTGTTCGATGCCGATGCCTACGTCAGCCAGCGCCTGTGGGCCACCGCCAGCGACGGCACCCAGGTGCCGATCAGCCTGGTAGCCCGCCGCGACCGCCTGGGCAGTCCGGCGCCGCTCTACCTCTACGGCTATGGCGCCTACGGCGAAAGCCTCGACCCCTGGTTCTCCCATGCCCGGCTGAGCCTGCTGGATCGCGGTTTCGTGTTCGCCATCGCCCACGTGCGCGGCGGCGGCGAACTGGGCGAAGCCTGGTACCGCGCCGGCAAGCTGGCGCACAAGCAGAACAGCTTCGGTGACTTCATCGCCTGTGCCGAGCACCTGATCGCCGGCGGCTACACCACCTCGGCCCAGCTTGCCATCAGCGGCGGCAGCGCCGGCGGCCTGCTGATCGGTGCGGTGCTCAACCAGCGCGCCGACCTGTTCGGCGCGGCGATTGCCGAAGTGCCCTTCGTCGACGTGCTCAACACCATGCAGAACCCCGACCTGCCGCTGACCGTCACCGAGTACGACGAATGGGGCGATCCCAACGAGGCCGAGGTGTTCGCCCGCATCCAGGGGTATGCGCCCTACGAGAACGTCAGTGCCCAGGTCTACCCGCCGATGCTGGTGGTGGCCGGCTACAACGACAGCCGCGTGCAGTACTGGGAGGCGGCCAAGTGGGTGGCGCGGCTGCGCGCCACCCGCCAGGGCGACGCACTGTTGCTGCTGAAAACCGACCTCGGCGCCGGTCACGGCGGCATGAGCGGGCGCTACCAGGCGCTCAAGGACGTGGCCCTGGAGTACGCCTTCCTGTTCAAGGTGCTGAAAATCGCGTGACGCAGTTGGCGGCGCGTCACAACTTCCGGCGAGTGGCAGTTGGCAAGGCCGCTGCCGCCGGATACCGTCGCTGCCACCTCCGCCGTCCCTCCCTGCAGTAGAGCGCCATGCCTGACATTTCCTACCTGATCGACGAAATCCGCGACATGCTGCTCGACAGCGGGCTGTTCAACACCCTGCATGCCAGCGAAGTGCTCAGCGCGGCGGGCTATTTCAGCATCGCCAAGTACGAGCCCGATGCGGTGATCTGCAGCGAAGGCGATGCGGGCACCTTCATGTGCATCATCCATTTCGGCGCGGTGTCGGTGCGCAAGACCCACTCCAGCGGCGAGGTGGTGGAGATCGCCAAGCTGCGCAAGGGCCGCGCCTTCGGTGAAATGGCCGTGCTGGATGGCGAACGCCGTTCGGCCAGTTGCATCGCGGTCAGCGATTGCACCTTGCTGGTCCTCAGCAAGGAGTCGCTGGACAAGATGCTCAGCGAGGCGCCCAAGTCGGCGGCCAATGTCATCCGCGCCATCGCCGTGGCCATGTCCAAGCGCCTGCGTATGGTCGATGGCCAACTGGTCGAGCACCAGCTCTGATCATTGCGCCTCGCGGCGCTCGTCACCCAACCCCTGGTTGTTGCGTTCGCGCTGCTCCTGCAGCAGCGGCAAATCGCTGTCGCGCGGGGTGCGGTTGTCGCGCGGCGTGTAGGAGCGCGTCCCGTTGTTGGTATCGCTACCGGTGCCGGGGTTGAGCAGCGGCGCCGAGCCCGGTGCGGCCTTCGGCACGTTGCGCGGCACCGGTTGCGAATAGGGTTGCGGCGTCGCGGTGCCGGGCGAACCGGCGGCCGGTTGCCGGGGCGTGGATGGCTGGTAGTTCTGGGCATTGGCCTGGGTGCCTGCCAGCATCAGCAGGCTCACGGCCAGGCAGAGGAAAACGCGCATGCGTGGGCTCCTGTTCCAGTGGACCTGTGCATTGGGCCGTGCGCGGCCCGATAAGTGCCCGGTACATGCCGCCAGCGGGGCATGTTCGCCGACCACCGGCAGGACTACACTGTCACTTTCTACCGCACCCACCGTGAGAATCCCCATGAGCAGCAACACCCCCACCGGCAAGCTCGACCGTATCCTCGCCGAGGCCCAGCGCAACCGCGAAGAAGGCTACCGCGAGAAAGCCCTGAAGATGTACCCCCATGTCTGCGGCCGCTGTGCCCGCGAGTTCTCCGGCAAGCGCCTCAGCGAGCTGACCGTGCACCACCGCGACCACAACCACGACAACAACCCGCAGGACGGTTCCAACTGGGAGCTGCTCTGCCTGTTCTGCCACGACAACGAGCACGCGCGCTACACCGACCAGCAGTACTTCAGCGAAGGCTCCACCAGCACCCCCACCGGCAAGAAGGTCACCCACAACCCCTTCGCCAACCTGGCGGCGCTGATGAACAAGGGCGACTAGCGCCCTCTCCCACCGAGCAGCAAGGCCACCAGGGCAATGGCCGGCAGCGCCGCACCGGCCATGACGATCGCCGGCCAGCCCAGGGCCTCGTAGAGCGGGCTGCCCAGGGCGGACCCGATGGCGCCGCCGATGAAGATGCTGGTCATGTACAGCGCATTGAGCCGCGCCCGGCTGGCCGGATCGAGGGCGTACACCTCGCGCTGACCGAGCACCATGTTCATCTGCGCGGCGAAGTCGAGAAACACGCCGGTCAGCGCCAGGCCGATCACGCCGTAGCCCGGCCCTTCCCAGCCGATCAGAAACGACAGCGATGCCACCGTGAGGGCGACGATCGACGCCTTGCGCGTGTGCCCCGCATCCGCCAGGCGCCCCGCCATGGGCGCAGCGAACGCACCGATGGCGCCGACCAGGGCGAACAGCGCGATCTGCGTCTGCGACAGCCCGTGGTGGCGCGACAGCTCGATGGGCGCCACCGTCCAGAACAGGCTGAAGCTGGCGAACACCAGGCCCTGGTAGAACGCCCTCTGGCGCAGCACCGGCTGGGTGCGCAGCAGGGTCAGCAGCGAGCCCATCAGTTGCCCGTAGGTGGCCTTGTGCGCCGGTGTGCGCGACGGAATGGTCAACGCCATGACCAGAATGATGGCAAGCATCAGCAGCGCAGCGGCGATGAACACCATGCGCCAGCCGAAGTGATCCGCCACCAGGCTCGACAGCGGCCGCGCCAGTAGGATGCCCAGCAGCAGGCCACCCATGATATTGCCCACCACCCGGCCCCGGGATTCTTCCGGCGCCAGGTGCGCGGCCAGGGGGATCAGCATCTGCACCGACACCGAGCTGAAACCGATCAGCAACGACAGCATCAGGAACAGGTTCGGCTCGCTGGACAACCCCGCTGCCAGCAAGCCGGCGGCAGCAATGACCGCGGTGCCGATCATCAGCTTGCGGTTCTCCACCAGGTCGGCCAGGGGCACCAGCAACAGCAGCCCGGCGGCGTAGCCGATCTGAGTCAGCGAGACGATCAGGCTGGCGCTCTGGGCGGACAACCCCACCGAGGGCGCAATCAGCTCCACGATCGGCTGGGCGTAATAGAGGTTGGCAACGATGGCGCCGCAGCAAAAGGCGAACAGCAGCACCAGGCCGCGAGTCAGGGTGTGCGGCGCCTGGGGCAGGCGCGTGATTGTCAGATCGGTCATGGCCTGTCCGCCTGCACATCGGTTACGAAGCCGGCCAACACCGGGCAAGGGTTGAAGTGGCTGGAGCCGAAAGCCGTTGGTTCGAACACGGGGTGGGTCATGACAATGATTCTCTCGAGAGGTGGTGAGTAACGGCAAGAGCACTTGCGCGCCCTCGCCGAATTCACCGCACGGGTGAAGGTGCCATCACAGTAGAGCGCCACAGGAATCGGGAGAATCGGCCCGAGTCGCAACTCAGCGTTGCGTGGGGCGCAATGGTGAGCCAGACCGGATACCGCATACCCGCCTCGGCAGAGGAACGCACATCGCTCGGCCATAGTCATTCCCCGTAGGAGCGGCTGGGCGGCATTCCGATTGCCCGCGAGCTCGGCGGCTTACGCCCCAACATCAATTCGACGGCCAGAATAAAGAGCTCGCGGGCAAGCCCGCTCCTACAGTGAAATCGCGACCACACCCGATGCCCAGGTAACGTCCCACGGACAATCGGAACGCCGTACACCGTCCCCGCCAGAGAAACACCTATAGCTTGGGCACAGTCATACCCCGTAGGAGCGGGCTTG
>JBLZZJ010000054.1:0-39588 GCA_050282285.1 Pseudomonas sp. | reverse complement strand
GCTCGGCTATCGCTGGGTAGACACCGAAACATCGCCAAAGAAAAGCTCGCGGGCAAGCCCGCTCCTACACGATGCGTGCGACTTGGAGCACGTGGATTCCTACAGGGTGTCGCGCAGGATTTCTTCGAGGAAGTCGATAAAGGCATTCACCCGGCGCGAGCCGCGGTGGTTGGGCAGGTACAGGGCGTTGATCGAGGTGCGGGCCTGGCCGGGGTTGGTTTCGTAGTCCTCCAGCAGGCGGGTCAGCCGGCCACTGCTGACATCCGCCCTGACCAGCCAATCGGCCAGCAGCGCGACACCCGCACCGGACAGCGCCGCCTCGCGCAGCATGTCGGCATTGTTGCTGCGCAACCGGCCGTTGACCGACACAGAGTGGCGCTCCCCTGCCCGCTGGAAGGTCCAGTCCTGCTGGGGCGTGCCGTAGTCGAAGCGCAGGCACGGGTGCTGCAGCAGGTCCTCGGGCACGGTCGGCAGCGGGTGCGTGGCCAGGTAATCCGGGCTGACCACCAGCCAGCGCTGGAACTGGCCGATGGGGCGGCTGACGATGTCCTCGTTGTGCAGGGCGTTGCCCAGGCGGATCGACACATCGATCCGCTCGCCGAGCAGGTCGACGATGTCGTCGCTGAGGGTCAGGTTCAGTTCCAGCCCCGGATGCCGAGCGAGCAAGCGCCCGAGGTGCGGGGCGATCAGGCGGCGGCCGAACTCCACCGGCACGCTGACCCGCAGCAGGCCCACCGGCTCCTCGCCCCGATCAGCGACCTGGGCGTCGGCCTCGGCCACCGCATCGAGAATCGCCCGGGCCCTGGCGTAATACGCCGCGCCGGCCTCGGACAGGCTGATCTGCCGGGTCGAACGGTTGAGCAGCACCGTGCCCAGCTCGGCCTCCAGGGCATCCACCAGGCGCGTCACCGACGAGGTCGCCACACCTGCCTTGCGCGCTGCCGCGGAAAATCCCTTGGCATCGACGGTGTCGACGAACAACTTGAGGGCCAACAGTTTGTCCATGGCGATCATCCGGCAGACTCGGGAAGTGGCGCGCGCCCTGCTCCGGCCTGGCGCGCGAGGCACATGCTACCTCAGCCGTTTGCCTTCGCGCCGTGTTCCGAGGCACTGGCGCTTCACGGGCGGCCACGCCAGGGCGATGAAACGCCAACACCCCCTGGCGCCAGGCCGTATAATCGCCGCCATTTTCTGCATTGGCACAGCGTCGTGGCGAACAAACGGTACAGTTGCATCGGGTTGTACAACCCCAAATCCCCGGAAAACGTCGGCTCGGTGATGCGCGCCGCCGGCTGCTATGGCGTGGCCTCGGTGTTCTACACCGGCACCCGCTACGAGCGGGCGCGGGACTTCATCACCGACACCAAACGCGTGCATCAGGACATTCCCCTGATCGGCATCGATGACCTGAAAAAGATCCTGCCCCTGGGCTGCACGCCGGTGGCGGTGGAGCTGGTCGAGGGCGCCCGCCCCTTGCCGCAGTACACCCACCCGGACCGCGCGCTGTACATCTTCGGCCCGGAAGACGGTTCCCTGGACGAAGACATCCGCGCCTGGTGCGAGGACGTCATCTACATCCCCACCGAGGGCTGCATGAACCTCGCGGCGACGGTCAACGTGGTGCTCTACGACCGCATGGCCAAGGGTAACAACACCCGCTCCGGCCCCAAGTTCAAGTAACCCTGGGGCACGGCCGAGCCCGGTTCAGAAGAACTGGGTGATGCTGATCTTGGCGTTGCGCCCCTGGCTGTAGGCACTGTCGCCGCTGAGGTTGGCCCGGTAGAAACGGTTGAACACGTTGTCCACGGTCAGGTTGACCCGCGTGCCCTTGAGCTCGCCCCGCTGCGGTGCCCATTCGGCGAAGAAGCGATGGGTGTCGTAGCTGTCGTTCTTGTAGTCGTTCCACACCGACTCGCCGCTCACGTTGTAGAGATCACCCGGGGCGCGGTCGCTTTTGCGCACGAACTCGCTCTGCCAGCCGAAGCGGGTGTGGATCTGCGGCAGCTTCACACCGGCCATCAGCACCCACTTCGGCGCCGGGATATCCCGGGCCCAGACGTCTGGCCCCCAGGGGTTGCTGTAGGCACCGTCGTGCTTGCCGCTGACCCAGGAGTAGGATGCGCTGCCGAACAGGTAGGTGCTGTCGTAGTAGCTTTCCACCTCGAAGCCCTTGATCGTCACCGCGTTCAGGTTGCGGTAGTTGGGCAGCGGCAATAGCTCGGCGCACTTGGCGGAAATGCTGCCACCCTCTGCGGCCTGCCGCTCGCAGGCGATGCTGCGAAACTTGAAGATCTCGTCGTCGAGTTTGTGGTGGAACAGCGTGGTGCGCACCTGCAGGTTGTCTTCATCGTTGAACACGTCGTTGAAGCTGACCACGCTGCCGCCACGCAGGCCGCGCATGCGCTCCGGGTCCAGGCCGCGGCTGGTGCCGCCGAAGGTGGTGCTGTTCTGCACCTCGTACTGCTCGTCGATCACCGGCGCCCGCCAGGTCTTGGCGTAGTCGGCGAACAGCCCGACGTTCTCGGTCACCCGCCAGTACAGCGACAGCCGCGGCGACCAGCCGGAGTACTCCTGGGCGCTGTAGTCGTGGCCGAGGGCGGCGTTGTTGTAGATCGGCGCCAGGTTCTCCTTGCCCTCGTTGCGCACCGCATCGAAACGCAGCGACGGGGTGATGGTTACGTCCCCCAGGGTAACGGCGTCCTGCACGTAGAAGCTGCGGGTGACCTGATCGCCACGGGGCATGAAGTACGGCTGGTACCAGCCGTAGTTGTAGCGCGGGTTGTTGTAGGCGGTGCCTGGCAGGTTCATCAGCACATCACGCGTGTGATGGTGCCAGGCCACGCCGGTGGTCAGCTCGTGTTCCAGGGCTGCGGTCTCGAAGCGGCTGATATTGCGCACCTCGAAGACCTTGTCCTGGTAGTCGGTGCGCATCCAGCGGCCACCGGAGGTCATCGCGTAGTTGGCACCCTCGCGGCGCTCGTCGATCTGTTCGGTTTCCGAGTAGGAGGCCGTGACTTTCAGGTCGATCCAGCGATTATCCAGCGGCTGGTAGGTGTACTTGCCAGCCCAGGTGGTGTCCTCCACCTCGCGGTCGCCCATGTTGCGACGCATGGCCTCCTCCAGGCCGCCGGCACGGTCGATACTGAACTTGCTGGGAATCAGGAAACTGGCGGCGCTGAATGAGGAGAACTGCTCGGTACGCGAGCGCATGAAGGTCAGGCCGAAACCGTGTTCCTCGGTGACCTGGAAGTTGCCCTTGAACAGCGCGCCGTCCAGCTTCTGGTCGGTGTAGGGGTAGCGCTGCGGGTATTCGTAGCCCGGCTCCAACTGGATGTTGCCGGCCAGCTTCATGTCACGGCCATCGCGGGTAGTCAGGTACGCCATGCCGTCTGCCCTGCCATCCGGGGTACGGCCATAGACCGCACCGCTGTAGATCTTCTGCTGGTCGTTGCTGTGGTAGCCGTATTTGAGCATGGCGCCCACGTTGCGCCCGTCTTCCAGCAGGTCGGGGGCGTCCTTGGTTTCCATGTGCACCGTGCCGCCGAAACCGCCGTTGCCGGTGAAGGCCGAGTACGGGCCCTTCTCCACCTCGATGCGTTTGATCAGCTCGGGTTCGATGAACACGGTGCCTTGCTGGTAGCGCTCGAAGCCGCTCTTCGAGGCGCCGTCCAGGGTGAACGGCACGTCCTCGGCATCGCCCAGGCCCCAGATGTTCACGGTCTGGCCGCCAGGCTTGGACGAGCCGCCCATGGTCACGCCGGGCAGGGTCTGCAGCAGACTGGGAATGTTGTCGGCCTGCTGACGTTCGATTTCCTTGCGGGTCAGGGTCGAGCGCCCCACGCTGCTGGCATCGACCTGGGTACCGCTGCCCACCACCGTCAGCGAATCCAGCTGGATCGCGTTGTCCGCACTGTCCTTCTGCGGACCGCGGCGCACCACGAAGCCGTCACCCGTCGACACCAACTCCAGGCCGGAGCCGGTCAGCAGACGCTGCAGGGCGACTTCGGCGCTGTACTGCCCGGACAGCGCCGGCGCACTCAGGCCGCGCAGTTGCGATTCGTCGAACAGAATCTGCAACTGGCTCTGCTGGGCCAGGGCGGTCAGGGCGTTGGCCATCGGCTGTGCCGGCAGGCTGAAGGCGTATTCCTGGGCCAGGGCGCTGCCGCTGAGCAGCAGGGTCGCCAGGGCACCGCCGGCACAGAGCTGGCGCAGCGCGAAACGGGTGGTGCGGGTTTTCATGCAAATCTCCCCAAGTACTGCAAAACCGCCATGGCATGCGGCGGACATCAGGAAGACGCAGCGCTCGGCAAAACCCGCATATGCAAATGAAAAATATTTGCATCAACTCGAAGGTCGCGACAGAACCCCGCGCCAGAGCGGCTCCAGAGACCTATCGATCAAACGGAAAAGAAACGCGCGCCGGGCTCAGCGTGCATGGACCACCGCCACACCACCGGCGAGGTACTCGACCTGTACCGGCAACAGTTGCGGCAACGCGACGAGGAAGGCATCCGGGCGGGCGATGTTCACGCTGCCGGACACGCGCCGCTCGGCGAGGCTGGCATCGGCCAGTTCGACCGGTGCCGGACGGTAGTGGGACAGTTCATCGAGCAATTGCGCCAGGGGCCGATCGCGGAAAATCAGCTGGCCCTGTCGCCAACTGGCGATTTCCTCATTGCCCAGGCGGCGTTGCTGCAGGGTGCCGCTGCGGTAGTCATAGTCGAGGCCATCGCCCGCCCCCAGCATCGCCTGCTGGTGGCCGGCCTCGGGCTGCACCGCCACCTTGCCGCTCTCCACGGCCACGGCCAGATGCTCGTTGCTCCGGCGTACGCCGAACCGCGTGCCGACCACCCGCACCCGGCCCTCACCGGCGATCACATCGAAGGGCCGCTCGGCATCCGGCGCCACGGCGAAGAACGCCTCACCGGCGATCAACTCGACTTCGCGACGGTCCTCATACAGGCGCACCTGCAGGCGGGTGTCGACGTTCAGATCGATCCGGGTGCCGTCATCGAGCGTCACCTGCTTCTGCTCGCCCGGCACACTGAACAGGCTCAGTTCCTGGGTCGGCTTGGCCATGAATACACCCTGGGACAGCGCCAGCAGCGCACCGACCAGCACCACCGAGGCCGCCAGTGCCGGAGGCATCCAGCGCTTGCGCGGACGCAGCGGCGTCACGTTCCCGCGGTGCAGCGCCGGGCGTTCGAGCTGGTCGAAGTCGGCCCAGATCAAATCCAGGTCGGCGAAGGCTCGCTCATGGGCCGGGTCGGCCGCCAGCCAGGCGTCCAGCTTATGCTGCTCGTCAGCCGACAGGCCGCCACCGGAGCGCCGGCTGAACCAGGCCGCCGCCTGTTCGTCGATGGACACCGGGAAATCCTTTTGCATGCGCTCACTCATGTTTCGTCCACCACGCATTCGCCTTCCACGCGCCGCTTGCAATGCAGCAGCGCACTGGCAATGTGCTTTTCCACCATGCTCAGGGAAATCCCCATGCGTTCCGCCACTTCGACCTGGGACAGGCCATCGAACTTGTGCAGGACGAAGGCCTCGCGTCGGCGCGGCGACAGATCATCCAGCGCGCGGGCCAGCAGATGCAAGCGCTGTTGCTGTTCGACTTTCTCCAAGGGGCTCGCTCCCTGTTCATCGACCATGGCGTCCAGCATGTGCCCGGTGTCGAGGTCGTCGCTGGCCTGGGGGCGCGCCTGCTGACGGCGCCAGTGATCGCGCAGCAGGTTGCGGGCAATCTGAAAGAGAAAGGCGCGGGGCTGTTCGACGGTGCGCCGGTCGCGCCAGTCCAGCCACTGGGTGAAGGCGTCCTGAGCGAGGTCCGCAGCGTCGGCGGAACTGCCCAGGCGCTTGCCGAGGAACTTCAGCAGCTCAGCGTGAAAGGCGCGGTAGGCCCCGGACACCGAGCCACGGAACTGCTCATCCATGCCCGACCGCCACGCTGTTGAATACTGCCGCCACACCCCTGCTCCCGACCACAGGCAACCGGGAAACGCAGCAGGATGCAGCGAATCGACAAGCGCCAAATGAGAATGCTTGTCATTAGATAGCGACGCATGGGTGGCGGTCAAGCCGCCAGGTGCAGAAAGACAGGGAAACAAGGGCGCCAGCCTGTCGGACAGGCTGGCGCCACAACGAGGCGATCAGCGCAGCAGCTTGGTATCCAGCACCTTGGATTTACCGCCGATGACGTTCTCGGTGATTTCGATGAAGTCCTTGGTGCTGGCCTTGTCCAGGCGCATCAGGCCGCGGGTGACGTCATCCAGCGAACGCGGCTGGGCGTCCTTGGTGGCCTGGCGGATTTCCCGATCCAACTCCTGCAACATCAGCACGGCACGGGCGGTGATCGGCCCGGTGGAGTTCTCCGTACGCAGCGAGTCCACCGGTTTGCTCCACTTGATCAGGTGCTCGCGAACCTTCTGGTAGCGGTCTTCGCTCAGGCCACCGGCGCGGCGCATCAGCTCGATGGCGTAGTACTCGGCCAGGCCCTCGCTGATCCAGTCGCTCTTGTCGGTATCGCTGATGCGGCTGAACACGTGCACCAGCTCATGCACCAGGGAGCTGGTGCCGTTCTCGCTGACCAGCGGGCGGTCGGCGTGCATAAAATAGGAGTTGGGGGCCGACAGGCCGCCGCGCCACATCGGGTCACCGGCACCCACGACCAGCAGCTTGCCCGGATCGCGGGGGAACACCGCCTGGGCTTCCGGCCAGACGAAGGTCAGCAGAGTCAGCACATCCATGCGACGCATGCCCTCGCCCACCGGCGCGGCAATGGTGACATCGGTCTCGCCAAGCTTGGCGCGACGGGTGCCGATTTTGCCAGCAAGAATCCAGCCCGTCGGACGGTCGAACTGGCGGGTCGGGTTGTCGATGCGGAACTTGTTCTTGCCGATTCGCGGCCAACCGGTTTCCACGCCGCCCCAGCCCTTGGGCAGGTCGAAGGTCAGGCGGGTGACCAGTTCGACGTTGTCCGGCTGGCTGAAACGCGCACTCGGCACCAGGTCATCGCCGCGCAGCAGCGCCCAGTCCTCGGTCATGCGCGCGTCGTAGCGCCCTTCGTCACGCGGGTGGTTGATGCGCACCCGATAGCTCAGGGTGCTTTTGCCCTTGGCCGGCTTCCAGGTGCCGCGCTCGGGACTTTTCTGGGTCCATTCGCCGTCGCCGCTGAAATCGCTGTAATAGCCTTTCTCGCCCAGGTCGAAATCGAAGTAATGCACCCGGTCGCCCTTCTCCAGAGTGATGCTGACCTCGGCCTGATCGCTGTCCGGGAGAAATTTAACCTGGTAATCCAGGTCGACCTTCTGCGTGGCCGCCCACAACGGGGCGCTCAGGCACAGCAGAACGGCAGATAACGACAAACGGCGAATCGGCATGGGCAACTCCTTGTTGGCTGGGCGGTTCTGTCGTAGACCGAAAAACGACGTGGCAATTCAACCGGCGCGGAAGATCAGGTAGTCCTCCCAATCGTCCTCGGCCACGTTCTTCTCGCTGAGCATACGACCCGATTGGGAAATGCGCTCGATATGCACCGCCTCCGGATCACCGCACACCAGGTGATGCCACAGCGGCAGGTCCTTGCCCTCGCTGACCAGGCGGTAGCCGCAGGTCGGCGGCAGCCACTGGAACTGGTCGGCCTGGGCCGGGGTGAGCTGGATGCAATCGGGCACGAACTGCACGCGGTTGGGGTAATCGGTGCAGCGGCAGGTCTGCAGGTCGAGCAATTTGCAGGCGATGCGGGTGTAGTAGACGCTGCCGTCATCCTCGTCTTCGAGCTTTTGCAGGCAACACAGGCCACAACCGTCGCACAACGACTCCCACTCCCCCTGGTCCAGCTGAGCGAGGGTTTTGCGTTTCCAGAAGGGTTCGACTTTGGCGGCCATGGCAAGACAATACGAGTGAGGGGCGAAAAGGCCGGCAGTCTAGCGTGGCGCCTGCCGCCGGCCAAGGTCAGCATGCCGAATGGCGATGCTGACCGCATTCGCGGCTGAAGCCGCTCCTACGTGGGTGACGCGGTCAGGCTTCGAGGCGCGGACTCGGTGTAGGAGCGGCCGGGCGGCGTTCCGATTGCCCGCGAGCTTTTCATTCACACCGCAAGATCGCGGTCAGGCGTCAATCGCCGAGCTCGCGGCTGAAGCCGCTCCTACAGGGGAACGCGCCAGAGGCTCAATAACCCTGAGCGAAATCCACCTGCCCGGCCAGCGGTTCACCGCGCTGGTAGCGAGCCAGGTTGTCGATGAACAGGCGGGCCATCAGGCGTGGATCGGTGGGGGCCGAGCTGTGACCGGTGAGCAGCAGGCGCGGCGCGGTCCAGAACGGGTGGCCGGCCGGCAGTGGCTCCTGGCGACAGACGTCGATCACTGCGCCCGCCAGGTGCCCCTGCTCCAGCGCCACCACCAGGTCGGCGTCGACCACCGCCACACCGCGTCCGGCGTTGATGAACAGCGCACTCGGCTTGAGCGCGGCGAACAGGCGGGCGTCATACAGATCGCGGGTGGTCGGGGTGTCGGGCAGCAGGTTGATCAGGTAGTCAGCCTCAGAGGCCAAGCGCGGCAGGTCGGCCATGGCGCCCACTTCGGCAAAGGGCGGCAGATCCCGAGCACTGCTGGCGACGCCGCTCAGTTCGATACCGAACGGCGCCAGAAACGCCGCCACCCGCAGGCCGATATCACCGGTGCCGACGATCAGCACCCGACGCCCCGCCAGGCTACGCGGCAACGTATTGTCCCAGCGCTGCTCGACCTGGGCCGCCAGGCGGGCGAACAACTGACGCTCATGGGCCAGGATATGGCCCAGCACATACTCCGCCATGACCTGACCAAAGATGCCCACCGCACGGCTCAGCACGTAGTCGCGGGGCAAGTCGCTCGCCAGCAATGGCGTGATGCCGGCCCAGGTCGACTGCATCCAGCGCGGCGTATGGCCCTGGCGCAACAGCGCAGCCAGCAGGTCCGGCTGGCCCAGCCACAGCGGGCACTCAGCAGCCCACTGTTGCAGTTCGACCGGGTCGGCACTGGCCTGAATCACCAGGTCGGGCATGGCCTCGTGCAACAGGGCACGGTATTCGGCGTGGGCGGATGCAGCCAGCAGCAGGCGCATGGGTCACACCGGATCGTTGCGGCGCAGCAGCTCTTCCGGGAGGTGCTCGATGTACTCGTCCTCGGCCGGCGGCATCTGCAGGTGGTAGCCCTGTTCGTCCAGGTTGCCCAGGACCTTGGTGATGTCCTCACGGGCCAGCTGGCGCTCCGGGGTCAGCACCATGTCGAAGGTGTGGATCGGCGCACCGAACGCCAGCAGCAGGTTTTCCGGGACACGCTTGAGCGCATCGCTCTTGAGCACGTACAGGTACATTTCGTTCTTGCGCGGGCTCTTGTAGATGGAACAGATGCGTTTCACGCGCTTTCTCCCTGGGCGGCCAGGCAATCGAGCAACGCCTGGCCCATCAATTCGCGACGCCAGCCCCGCAGGGAATCCGGCAGTTGGTACGGACCGCTCGGGTAGCCGGTTTTCAGCAAGGCTTCGAGGGTCTTCTTGCGCAGCATCAGCTCGGGGGCGATGTTCAGCCGCTCGCCTTCACGCTGGCCAATGGCACGCAGTTTCTTCAGCAGGGACGCCGCCTCGATCGGCAGGGGCTCGGGCAGCGCATCCGGGTACTCGGCAGGCGGCACGCTGCCGGCTTCCTTGATCAGGTTTAGGATGAATTCACCGTCCTGGCGCACGGTTTTCGGGTGCATGTCTTCAATTCGCGCCAGGGCAACCAGGTTGTCCGGCTGGGTGCGGGCCAGCGGCCACAGCGAATGCTCGCGGATGATCCGGTTACGCGGCTGGTTGCGAGCCCGGGCCTGACGCTCACGCCAGGCACACAGTGCACGCATCACCGCCAGTTGCTGGCGCGACAGTTTCCAGGCCAGTTTGGCGTCGCGGTAGGCGTCTTCCGGGTCGACTTCGCGCCCCAGGTTGGCCACCAGCTCGGCGCCGTCTTCCAGGACCCAGGCATTTTTTTCCGGGCTCAGTTGCGCGTGCAGCCTGGCGTAGACCTCGGCCAGGTGCAGCACGTCTTCGGCGGCGTAGCTGATCTGGGTCTCGGACAACGGCCGCTGCAGCCAGTCGGAACGGGTCTCGCCCTTCGGCAGCTCGATATCCAGCACGGCCTGCACCAGACGCGAATAGCCCATGGAGAAGCCGAGGTTGAGGTAGCCGGCCGCAAGCTGGGTGTCGAACAGCGGCGCCGGCAGGCTGCCGGTCAGGCGCAGGAAGACTTCGAGGTCTTCGCTGCAGGCGTGCAGCACCTTGATCACCGCCGGGTCTTCGAGCAGCGCGGCGAACGGCGCCCAGTCGCGGACCAGCAGCGGATCGATCAGGTAGGCCCGCAGCCCGTCGCTGACCTGCAGCAACCCGGCAATCGGGTAAAAGGTGTCGACCCGCATGAATTCGGTGTCGACCGCCACGCTTGGCAGTTTGCGCCAGGCGGCACAGTGCTCGGCCAGGCTGGCGTCGTCACGGATCCAGTGAATATCAATAGCCACACGGCACTCCCATCAAGAATGCCGCGCAGTATATATCGCCCGGCGCCGAAGCTGCGCCCGATATGCCACCACTCGCCGCCGTTCCCCGGCCCGTGTACGCTTGCGCCGGTTTCCCCCGGTTCGCTTGCGCACAAGGAATGACAATAATGAAAAAACTGTTTGGCCTGCTGGTGTTGGTGGTCGCTGCGGCGGCCGTGTACCTGGCCGTGACGCCCAGCCCCATCGACCCGCTCGCCTGGGAGGCTGACGAGGCCCCGCCGATGACCGGCGCGCTGGAACCCAATGACACCCTGATGAAGGCCGAGCTGCTGGCCCGCGGCCAGATCCATGGCCCGGAAGACACTGCGGTCGACGCCGAAGGGCGCGTCTATGCCGGCCTGCATGACGGCCGGGTGATCCGCATCACCGCCGACGGCAGCGTGGAAACCTTCGTCGAAACCGGCGGCCGCCCGCTGGGCATGGACTTCGACGCCAACGGCAACCTGATCCTCGCCGACGCCTACAAGGGCCTGCTGCGCATCGACCCGCAGGGCACGATCAGCGTGCTCACCACCGAAGCCGAGGGTGTGCCGTTCAAGTTCACCGATGACCTGGATATCGGCAGCGACGGCGTCATCTATTTCACCGACGCCAGCTCGCGCTTCGAGCAGCCCGACTACCTGCTCGACCTGCTGGAGGCCCGCCCCCACGGCCGCCTGCTCAGCTACGACCCGGCCAGCGGCGAAACCAAGGTGCTGGTCAAGGACCTGTACTTCGCCAACGGCGTGGCGCTGTCGGCCAACGAAGACTTCGTGCTGGTCAACGAGACCTACCGCTACCGCATCGCCCGTTACTGGTTGAAGGGCGAGAAAGCCGGCACCCACGACATCTTCATCGACAACCTGCCGGGCCTGCCGGACAACCTGCAGGGCGACCGCCAGGGCACCTTCTGGGTAGCGCTGCCGACCCCGCGCAAGGCAGACGCGGACTTCCTGCACCGCCACCCGTGGCTGAAGGCGCAGATGGCCAAGTTGCCGCGCGCGCTGTGGCCGAAAGCGATCCCTTACGGTTTCGCCATCGCCCTCAACGAACAGGGTGAAATCGTGCGCAGCCTGCACGACACCAGCGGCACCCACCTGCGGATGGTCACGTCGGTGAAGCCGGTGGGCGATTACCTGTATTTCGGTAGTCTGGACAACGATCGGATCGGCAAGCTGAAGATTCGCTGATCCGGCTCAGCGTCTGCTGCGCGTCAGCCCTGCTGCGTTAAAAACAGGCTCGGAATGCTCATTTACACCAGTAAACTCCGCTTCCTCGCCTGTTTTTACGGGGGCGCCCAGCCCTTGCATGTCTCTAGCTCGCGAGACGCTCAAAAAATCTGTTGAGGCAAACGCTCTGCCCGTGCGCCCAGCTACACCTTCTGGGCAATCCAGATGGTGTGCCGCGTGCCCTTGTTGCCGTGGGCATAGACTTGGACCGCCTCGCCCTTGAAGCCCGCCTTGCGCACCTTGTCCGAGAACGCCCGGTCGGCGCTGGATGACCACACCGCCAGCATGCCTTTGGGCCGCAGGGCCTTGGCGCACTGGCGCAGGCCCTCCATGGAATACAACCAGTCGTTGCCCTTCTGGGTCAGGCCTTCAGGACCGTTGTCGACGTCGAGCATGATCGCGTCATAGGCCTGACTGGAGGCCTGCAGCACCTTGGCCACGTCTTCCTGGAGGATCCGAGTGCGCGGATCGTTCAGCGGGTAGCCGGACTTGGCGCCCAGCGGACCACGGTTCCACTCCACCACCCCGGGCACCAGCTCGGCCACCGCCACCTCGGCGTCGGCGCCCAGGTGCTGCAGGGCCGAGGCCAGGGTGAAGCCCATACCCAGCCCGCCGATCAGCACCCGCGCCTGCGGGCGGCTCGCCACCTGCTTGCAGGGCAACGCCGCCAAAGCATCTTCGGAGCCGTGCATGCGCGTGTTCATCAGTTGCCCGCCGTCGCCGCCGGCGATCTTGATGACAAAATCCTCCCCGTATTCGAACAGGCACAGGGCGCCGTTCGTGCCAGGGATCGGGGCGGTGTCGAGCAAAACGAAGCGCTTCATGGGGCGAGAACCTGAGAACGAAAAACAGGGCGGCAGCATGCCTGAAGCCGAGCAGAAAGGGGCGGGAATCCGTCGACCTGCCGCTCACTGACACAGCGTCCAGAAATGACAAGGCCCCGCGTTTTCACACGGGGCCTTGGGGTCTAGCAGGCTGGAGCGACATGGCGACGTATCGACGTATCGACGTATCGACGCCCGATCAGACCACTCCCTGGGCCAGCATGGCGTCGGCGACTTTTACGAAGCCGGCGATGTTGGCGCCCTTCACGTAGTTGATGCGGCCATTCTCTTCGCCGTAATGCACACAGGCATGATGAATGTTCTGCATGATGCCGTGCAGGCGCTCGTCCACCTCGCCAGCGGTCCAGTGCAGGCGCATGGCGTTCTGGCTCATTTCCAGGCCGCTGGTGGCCACGCCGCCGGCGTTGGAGGCCTTGCCAGGGGCGTAGCAGATGCCGGCCTCAACGAACAGGTCGACCGCTTCCAGGGTCGACGGCATGTTGGCGCCTTCGGCCACGCAGATGCAGCCGTTCTTCAGCAGGGTGCGAGCGTCATCGCCGTCCAGTTCGTTCTGGGTCGCGCATGGCAGCGCGATGTCGCATTGCAGATTCCACGGGCGCTGGCCAGCCAGGAATTGCAGGCCGTAGTGCTCGGCCATCTCGCGCAGGCGACCACGACGGACGTTCTTCAGGTCCATCAGGTAATCCCATTGCTCGCTGCTCAGGCCGCCCTCGGCATACAGCGTGCCTTCGGAGTCGGACAGCGAGATCACTCGACCGCCCAGCTCCATGACCTTCTGCGCGGCGTATTGGGCCACGTTGCCGGAACCGGAAATCGCCACGCGCTTGTCTTCGAAGCCCTGGTCCAGGCGCTTGAGCATTTCCTGGGCGAAGTACACGCAGCCGTAGCCGGTGGCTTCCGGGCGGATCAGGCTGCCGCCGTAGGTCAGACCCTTGCCGGTCAGTACCGAGGTGAACTGGTTGGACAGCCGCTTGTACTGGCCGAACATGTAACCGATCTCGCGACCGCCAACACCAATATCACCGGCCGGCACGTCGAGGTCGGCGCCGATGTGGCGGTACAGCTCGCTCATGAACGACTGGCAGAAGCGCATCACTTCGCCTTCGCTCTTGCCCTTGGGGTCGAAGTCCGAGCCGCCCTTGCCGCCGCCCATGGGCAGCGAGGTCAGGGAGTTCTTGAATACCTGCTCGAAGGCCAGGAACTTGAGCACGCCCAGGTTCACCGACGGATGGAAGCGCAGGCCGCCCTTGTAGGGACCGATGGCGCTGCTCATCTGCACGCGGTAGCCACGGTTGACCTGCACCTGGCCGTTGTCATCGACCCACGGCACGCGGAACAGAATCGCGCGCTCCGGCTCGACCATGCGCTCGAGGATGCCGGCATCGCGGTAGCGCGGATTGGCTTCGAGGAAGGGCCACAGGCTGCGGACTACTTCTTCCACCGCCTGGTGGAATTCAGGCTGGTCGGGATCGCGCTGCTTGAGGCGAGACAGGAAAGCTTCAACGGACATCGACATGAGAACCTCAGCGCAACGGAAAACAGAATGCGCGGCACTCTATCAGGCGCAAAAGCACCAAAACAGATCAAAATGTCGCTTTCGTGAAACTTTTTAGTGCGACACAAAAATGACCTCACCTCATGCATACAGGGGAATCCCGCAAAAACCCATCATAACGCACCATTTAAACCCGCGACAGGCACGAAAACAGTGCAAATACCTGACTTTTCCTATGCCTGCGAAATCTTGCATCCCTGGCCCGCCGCTTCATGACCGTCATACCGGCAGGCAGTCCCTCTGGCGCGGCCTTGAGGCTATGATGCTCGACACTCTCGCCCCTGCCATAGGTGTCGCCGTATGCCGCTTGCCCAACTGATCACCGCCCCCGACCTGCACGCCCGCCTAGACAACGCCGATCTGATTCTGCTCGATTGCCGCTTCGCCCTCGACGACCCGGCCTACGGTCAGCGCAGCTACGGTGAAGGCCATATCGCAGGGGCGCAGTTCGCCGATCTAGAGCAAGATCTGTCCGGCCCCATTCACAAAGGTGTCACCGGCCGCCACCCACTGCCCGACCCCGTCGAACTGAACCGGAAACTGCGCGCCTGGGGTGTGAACGACAACAGCACCGTGGTGCTGTACGACGACGGCCCGGGGGCGTTCGCCGCCCGCGCCTGGTGGCTGCTGGCCTGGCTGGGCAAACGCAACGGGGTGTTCCTGCTCGATGGCGGCCTGAACGCCTGGCGCGCTGCCGGCTACCCGCTGAGCGCCGAGCCGACCACAGTCGCCCCCGGCAGCTTCGACGGGCAGCCAGACGCCAGCCTGCTGCTCAGTGCCAGCCAGTTGCAGCAACGCCTAGACAACCCGCAACTGACCCTGCTCGATGCCCGCGCCCTGCCGCGTTTTCGCGGTGAGGTGGAGCCCCTGGACCCGGTGGCCGGACACATTCCGGGCGCCCGCTGCGCGGTGTTCACCGACAACCTGGGCAGTGATGGCCGTTTCCTGCCAGCCGAAGCCCTGCGCCAGCGCTTCGCCGCCCAACTGGGCGACCGCCCGGCCAGCGAGCTGGTGGCCTACTGCGGCTCCGGCGTCACCGCCTGCCACAACCTGTTCGCCCTGAGCCTGGCCGGCTACCCGCTGGCCCCGCTCTACGCCGGCTCCTGGAGCGAATGGATCACTGATCCGTCGCGCCCGGTTGCTACCGGCGACTAAAGCCCCACCGCCCGCATACCGCTCGAACCCCAAGGGCCAGGGCGGTGCGCCTTAAGCACTCCCAGGAATATCGGCAATAACCGAAAGCCTAAAACAATTTAAAAACAGCCCTTTACATCGCAAAGGTCGCACTACACTTCAAAACAAGCGGCTAACCCCGCTTCCGGTGGGGCCTTTATAGGTTCTGAACGAAGGGTCGGCGAGCGACGACCTGTTTCGTAGAAGAACCCCGATCGACAAAAGCTGCCATGCGCCCCGGCCCCACCGGTCACTTTTGTGAGGGCTATATGGGAATCGCCGCCTGCGAGCTGAGCCAATACGTCATCCGCCCTACCCTCCTCTACCTGGGGCGCCACTCCTCTTCCGCCGAAGCCCTGCTGCTGGGTATCGCGGCCTGCCAATCCGGCCTGGGCCATGCCCTGGACGACCGCCGCGGCCATGGCCTTTACCGTATTGCGGAGTCGCGCCATCAGCAGCTCTGGGACCTGCATCTGGCGCGCGATCCCGACCTGGCCAGCCAGGTGCGTGGGCTGGCCAGCCAGCATGCATTCCTCGCCGCGCCGCACCTGGAGCTGACCGTCAATCTGCGCTACGCCACCGCCATCGCCTGGATGCTGATCGAAGCCCAGGAGACCTCGATGCCGGAAGCAGATGACCTGCTCGGCCTGGCCCGGATCTGGCGCCAGGTATTCCAGCCCCATGGGCGCCCCCGGGAATTCGTCGATGCCTGGCAACGCTGCATCGGCACGCTCAGTCAGGTCGCCTGACCGAAGTCCGCAGCTGAAATCTTGTAGGACAAAAAAGCGGGAAACTGCGTCTATCACCGGCATTTGAGGGATAAATTTCTGGAACTTCATCGGCTTTGCGGGGGTCAGGAATTCCTGATAGGTTGCGCCCCCGTTTTTCAAGGAGTTCCACGTGATCAAAAGAGTCCTCAAGACCAGCCTGGCCCTCGCCATCGTCGCTGCATCCAGCCACACCCTCGCCAGCGGCTTCGCCATCAACGAACAAAGCGTCAGCAGCATGGGCACCGCCTTCGCGGGCCGCTCCTCCTCCGCCGATGATGCCACCACCGTATTCGGCAACCCTGCCGGCATGTCGCGCCTCAAGCGCGAGCAGGTCAGCGGCGGTTTCGCCCTGATCCACGCCAAGACCGATATCGACAACGCCTCCAGCGCCGTCGGCCCGTTCAGCGCCGGTGGCAGCAACGACGGCGACATGGTGCCGCTGGTCGCCGCCCCCATGGGCTATTACGTCAAGCCGCTGGATGACAACTGGACCTTCGGCCTCGGCATGTACGTGCCGTTCGGCCTGATGACCGATTACGAGCGCGGTTTCGAAGGCCGCTACTACGGCGAGCGCAGCGAAGTGCGGGTCATCACCCTGCAACCGACCTTGAGCTACCGCTTCAACGATCACCTGTCGATCGGCTTCGGCCCGACCATCAACCGCATCGACGGTGAGCTGGCCTCGGCGACCCTGAACCCGGCCACGCCGACCACCAACGACGGCCAGGTGAAGATCCGCGGCAACGACACCGCCCTCGGCTACAACATCGGCTTCCTGTTCGAAATCACCCCGCAGACCCGCTTCGGTCTGACCTACCACTCCATGGTCGACTACAAGCTCGAAGGCGACACCCTGGTCCGTGGCAGCGGTTTCGGCCCGTTCGACGGCAACAAGTACGACGCCGAGCTGAAGCTCAAGACGCCGGAGTCGGTGGACATGTCCATCACCCACGAGCTGAACGATCGCTGGACCGTCTACGCCGGCAGCACCTGGACCCGCTGGAGTCGCCTGGAAGAGATCCGCGTGGTCAACGAAGGCGTTCCCGCGCCGCTGGCCGGCAACTTCGGCAACATCGTCGAAGAGCAGAACTGGCACGACACCTGGGCCCACGCCGTGGGTGCGTCCTACAAGGTGAACAAGCAGTGGACCTTGCGCGCCGGTCTGGCCGTGGACCAATCGCCGGTCAACAACGTCGACCGCTCGCCACGCATCCCCACCGGGGATCGCAAGATCCTCAGCCTGGGTGCCGGCTGGAGCCCGAACGATGACATGACCATCGACGTGGCCTACTCCTACCTGCGCGAAGAAGAAGTCGACGTGAACCACGTCAGTGCCAGCCGCGGCGCCTACAGTTCCACCTACAAGAACTCGGCCCATGGCCTGGGTGCCCAGGTGACCTACCGCTTCTGATCCATCGCTGCACGTAAAAAAGCCGCCGTGGGTTACCCCACGGCGGCTTTTTCATTCGGGTCACCGGCTCAGGGTGCCGAGGCGATGGCCTTCTCGACCGCCTCGATCAGCTTCGGATCATCCGGCTTCACGCGGCTGGAAAAGCGCGCCACCACCTTGCCCTGGCGATCGACCACGTACTTGGAGAAGTTCCAGCCCGGCGCCTCGCTCTGGGCCGCCAGTTCCTTGAACAGCGGAATCGCATCGCTGCCGCGCACCGGCTGGGTTTCGGTCATGGTGAAGGTCACGCCGTAATTGACGTAGCAGACCTTGGCGGTCTCCTCGGCATCGTTCGACTCCTGCATGAAGTCGTCCGACGGCACGCCCAGCACTTCCAACCCCTGTCCCTTGTACTGCTGGTACAGCGCCTCCAGACCTTTGAACTGCGGGGTGAAGCCACAGAAGCTGGCGGTGTTGACCACCACCAGCGGCTTACCGGCGAACTGGCACAGGTCGATGGTTTCCTTGGCGCGCAGCTTGGGCAACTCGCCCTGCAGCAGCGCCGGGCACTCGGCCGCCAGCACGGGACCAGCCAGCAGAAGGGAAAAAGCGGGAATCAGCAAACGACGCAGCGACATGACCAACACCTCGGGTAAGCGATACCGTCACGCTACGCGTGTGCACGGCCTTCGGCAATCCACGGTGGGCAATTCGCTGCGAGGTCAGCAGGCGCCCATGCCCAACTGCAGCACCGCCAGGCCACCGTGGCGCCAGGCCAAAGCGATCGCGCCCAGCAGCACGGCAGTGCCCAGAACCGCCGCCGCGAGCAGCCAGGTGCGGGCTGTCACGCCCCTGCCCCTTGCAGGCGCGCCACCGGTACTTCGCGCACCGGCCAGTTCAACGCCGCCGCCACCAGGCTGAGCACCACCGCGATCTGCCACACCAGGTCGTAGTTGCCGGTGTGGTCATAGACGTAGCCGCCCAGCCAGCCGCCGAGGAACGAACCGAGCTGGTGGAACAGGAACACGATACCGCCGAGCATCGACAGGTTGCGCACGCCGAACAGCGTTGCCACGGTGCCGTTGGTGAGCGGCACGGTGGACAGCCACAACAGCCCCATGGCGACGCCGAAGGCATAGGCGGTCCATACCGACAGCGGGGTCACCACGAAGGCCACGATCACCACCGCACGCGCCAGGTACAGCGCCGACAGCAGGCGCGGCTTGGACATGCGCCCGCCGAGCCAGCCAGCGATGTAGGTGCCGAAGATATTGAACAGCCCCACCAGCGCCAGCACCGTGGTGCCGACCAACGCCGGCAGGTGCTGGTCCACCAGGTAGGCCGGCAGGTGCACGCCGATGAATACCACCTGGAAACCACAGACGAAGAAGCCCAGGGCCAGCAGCCAGAAACCGGAGTGAGCACAGGCTTCGCGCAGCGCTTCACGCAGCGTCTGCTCGTGGGCCGCCACCGGAATCGGCACGTCTTTGACCATCTTCGCCAGCGGCACGATCATCGCCACCAGCATGCCCAGGACCATCAAAGCTGCCGACCAGCCCAGCCAACTGAGCAGGCCCAGGGTGCCGGGCAACATGGCGAACTGGCCGAACGAGCCGGCGGCCGCCGCGATACCCATGGCCATGCTGCGGTTCTCCGGCGGCACGGCACGCCCCACCACGCCGAGGATCACCGAGAACGAAGTGCCGGACAGGCCGATACCGATCAGCACACCGGCGCTCAGCGACAACGACAATGCCGAATCCGCCATGCCCATCAGCAGCAGGCCGGCGGCATACAGCACGCCGCCGATGATGATCGTGCGCCGCGCACCGAAGCGATCCGCCACCGCACCAGTGAACGGCTGGGTCAGACCCCAGATCAGGTTCTGCAAAGCGATGGCGAAGGCGAACACCTCACGCCCCCAGCCGAATTCGGCACTCATCGGCGGCAGGAACAGGCCGAACCCGTGCCGTACCCCGAGGGACAAGGCCAGGATCAGCGAGCCACCGAGGAGAATCCACACACTCTTGCGCCAGACGTCAGTCATAAGAATTCCAATGCGGGTCACGCCCGCCAATCAGTCGAGTGTTTCCAGTTGATCGAGTACTGCCAGCAGCGCTGCCTTCTGCTCCGGGCCGATACGTGCGGCCAGTTGCTCCTGCGCCTGCTCCCATGCGGCCAGCGCCTGTTCCAGGCACACCCGCCCCTGTTCAGTCAGCAGCACCAGCCGGTTGCGCTGGTCCTCGCCGCCTTCCAGCAGCACCAGGCCCTTGCCTTCGAGCACCCGCAGGTTGCGCCCGAGGGTGCTGCGCTCAAGCCCCACCGCATCCGCCAGGCTGGTAATGCTGGGCTGTTGCAGACGTTGCAGGTTCTTCAGCAGCGAATACTGGGCAACCGAGAGCCCGACGCCAGCCAGGGCATCGTCGTAGAACTTGCTGACACCGCGACTGGCGCGGCGCAACTTGGTACAGAGGCAGTGAGTTGGCAACATAGATACGTGTATATACCCGCATTGGCGTATTGGCAAGGTGAAAATCACCCGGCCATGGGAAAACCAGACTGTGGAATCAGAGCGCCAGGGCCACCAGCACAGCGCATTCGAGCAGTTCGAGCAGTGCACCGGCGGTATCGCCAGTGGTGCCGCCCAGGCGCTGCTGCATCATCCGCCGCAGCCAGAAAAACAGCACGGCGGCGACCGCCAGGGCCAGCAGCGCGGCCGTGCCGAACAGCAGCATCGCCGCACCATGCGCCGCCAGAACCCAGGGCAGTTGCCGGCGCGGCAGGTGCTCGGCCAGGGCTTGCCCCAGGCCACCGGCCCGCACATAGGGCGTGGTGAGAAACAACAGCGGCAACGCGGCCCGGGCCAACCAGGGCACCAACAGCAGCCAGGCACCGTTTCCAGCCTCCAGCACTGCGACCAGAGCGGCAAACTTGAGCAGCAGCAGAAGTACCAGCACCACCACCGCGATCGGCCCGCTGCGCGGGTCCTTCATGATCGCCAGGGTGCGTTCCTTGTCGCCAAAGCCACCCACCCAGGCGTCGGCGCTGTCAGCCAGACCATCCAGGTGCAGCCCGCCACTCAGGCCGACCCACAGCGCCAGCAGCAACGCGGCCTGCAACAGCAGCGGCGCATCGGCCAGCAGCCACTGCGCGCCCAGCAGCAACGCTCCGATCAGCACACCCACCAGCGGGTACCAGAGCAGCGAACGGCCGACCTGCTCGGGCGTCGGCATGCCCGGCAAGCTGACCGGCAGGCGGGTGAGGAACTGCACGGCGATCAGCAGCGGGATCATGGCTGCTCCTGCAGGCCGCCGCTGGCGTCCAAGTGCAGGCGGAAGCGGTCGGCATAGCCCACATTGACCTGCAGCAGGTCATTGCGCGGCAAACCCCGGGCCCGGGCCAGCAGCAGGCGCATCACGCCGCCGTGGGTCACCAGCAATAGACGCTCGCCGGCGTGTTGCTGGTGAAGGCGTTGCAACGCCCCCAGCACCCGTGCCTCGAACGCCAGCAGCGGTTCGCCACCCGGTGGAGTGAACACGTAAGGCTCGCGCCAGAACTGCCCGAGGGCATCCGCATCGGTCTGCATCAACTGGGCGGCACTGCGCCCTTCCCACTCGCCGAAATGCAGCTCCTGCAGGTCGGGCTCCAGGCTCAGCGGCAGGCCATGGCGCGCGGCCAGTTCCTCGGCGAAGCGGGCGCAGCGCTGCAAGGGCGAGCTGACCAGCCGATCCCAGGGCCCGGCATCGATCATTGCCGCACGCAGCTGCGCCCAGCCGATCTCGGTCAAAGCATCATCCAGGCTGCCGCGCAGCCCGCCGCCCTGCTCGGTCTCGCCATGGCGCAGCAGCTCCAGGTGCAGAATCATGCCGGGCGCTCGGCGACGGCGGCTTCGGCGAAGGTCGCCATGTCGTTGTGCAGGTGACAGGCCAGCTGCAGCAGCGGCACCGCCAGCGCCGCGCCACTGCCCTCGCCCAGGCGCAGCCCCAGGGCCAGCAGCGGCTCGGCCTGCATCGCGTCCAACACCCGCTGGTGGCCCGGCTCCGCACCGGCATGGGCGAATATCAGCCACTCCCGGCACGCCGGGTTCAGGTTCACCGCGACCAGTGCGGCGACGCTGCAGATAAAACCGTCGACCAGCGCCGGCAGGCCGAGCTGGGCACACCCCAGGTAGGCACCGACCAGCGCAGCGACCTCGAAACCGCCCAGGCGCATCAGCAATTGCACCGGGTCGTCGATTGCCGGGCCGTGCAGGGCCAGGGCAGCCTCGATCACTGCCAGCTTGCGCGCGACACCGGCGCTGTCCAGGCCGGTACCGGGGCCGACCAGTTCCGCCACCGGGCAGTCCAGCAGATAGCAGGCCAGGGCCGTGGCCGAGGTGGTGTTGCCGATGCCCATTTCACCGCCGATAAACAGCTCGGTGCCGGCCTGTCGCGCGCGCTGCACGCTGTCGCGGCCGGCTTCCAGGGCGATCAGCACCTGGGCCGGGGTCATCGCCGGGCCACGCCGAAAATTCTGGGTGCCCGCGCCGACATGCAAGTGACGCACGCCTGGCAGTGCTTCCAGGGGCACGGCGGTGCCCAGGTCTACCACTTCCAGGGCCGCGTCCAGCCGCCGCGCCAGCACGCTGATCGCCGCGCCGCCGGTGACGAAGTTGCGCAGCATCTGCCCGGTCACTTCCTGCGGGTAGGCCGACACCCCTTCCGCCACCACCCCGTGGTCGCCAGCAAAGATGCTGATCCACAGCTGAGTCACGCTGGGGCGCTCACGGCCCTGCAGCGCCGCCAGGTGCACCGCCAGGTGTTCCAGCTGGCCCAGCGAGCCCGCCGGTTTGGTCAGTTGCTGCTGACGGGCCAGAGCCTTGCTGCGCGCCACGTGGTCCAGCGGCTGGCAGGGACCCTGCCACCATTGCAAACTCATACTGCGTCCCCCTTCAACACCATCGGCAGCCCCGCCACCGTGAACACCACGCGCTGGCAGCGCTCGGCCACCGCCTGGTGCAACCAGCCGGCTTCATCGACATAGCGGCGGGTCAGTTCGCCCAGCGGCACCACCCCCAGTCCGGTTTCATTGCTGACCAGGATGATGCGCCCCGGCAGGTCGGCCAGCGCGCTCAACAACGCATCGCGCTCGGCCTGCAAGCGGGCGTCGTCCTCCAGCATCAGCAGGTTGGTGACCCACAGGGTCAGGCAATCGACCAGCAGGCAGCGGTCGGCCGCCGCGTTTTCGCGTAACACCCGGGCCAGTTCCAGCGGTTCTTCCACCAGGGCCCAGTGCGCCGGGCGGCGGTCACGGTGCAGGCGAACGCGTGCACTCATTTCGCCGTCCAGCGGCTGGCTGGTGGCGATGTAGGTCACCGCCAGGCCCGACTCGGCAGCCAGGCGCTCGGCCAGACGGCTCTTGCCGGAGCGGGCGCCACCGAGAATCAATTCATGCATGTCCATCTCTCAGTCAGTGGTATGGCGCTCGGTGGTGACGTGCCACACGCGGATCAAGTTCGCGGCTGAAGCCGCTCCTACAGGTTCGCGTCGCTCACCTCGTAGGGTGGATCACGCTTCACCGTGGCGATGCAACGGTGGATGTGAAGAGCGACATCCACCCTACGTAACGTCAGCCGCCACCCCGTAGGAGCGGGCTTGCCCGCGAGCTCTTCTCGTATCGGCAACCGCTGAAGCTCGCGGCCAAGGCCGCTCCTACAGAGTCAGGCCGCACAGGGTCTTGAGGGCCCGGGTGTCCAGGTGCTGTTCGACCAGGTCGGCCAGGCGTTCGATGTCGCGTTCGCGCAGGGCATGGTAGTCCACCGTCTGGACGTCGCGCAGGCCGGCCCAGCGCAGCAGGGCGCCGCACGCCTCGCTCGACTCGAACAGGCCGTGCAGGTAGGTGCCGAGCACCTGGCCGTCGTCACTCAGCGCGCCGTCACAACGGCCGTCGTCGAGTTGCACGACGGCGTTGTCCAGCGCCGGGCCGGTGCTGACGCCGGCGTGAATCTCGTAGCCGCTCACGGCCGCGCCTTCCAGGCTCAATCGCCCGTGCACGGTCCGCAGCTGTTTTTCCTGCTCCAGCACCGTGTCGAACGCCAGCAGGCCAAAGCCCGGGCTGTCGCCAGCGGCGCCTTCCAGGCCATGTGGATCAGCGATCGTCTGGCCAAGCATCTGCAGGCCGCCGCAGATGCCCAGTAGCTTGCCGCCGTAGCGCAGGTGCTTGCGGATGGCCGCTTCCCAGCCCTGGCTGCACAGGAACGCCAGATCGGCACGCACGCTCTTGGAGCCGGGCAGGATGATCAGGTCAGCCGGCGGAATCGTCTGGCCCGGACCGACGAAAGTCAGCTCCACCTGGGGGTGCAGACGCAGCGGGTCGAAGTCGGTGTGGTTGCTGATGCGCGGCAGCACCGGCACCACCACCCGGATCACCTCGTCGGCCTTGGCAGCCTGACGGGTGTCGATGGCGTCTTCGGCCTCCAGGTGGAAATCCATCAGGTACGGCAGCACGCCGAGTACCGGTTTGCCGGTGCGCTGCTCCAGCCAGTCGAGGCCTGGTTGCAGCAAGGCAATGTCGCCGCGAAAGCGGTTGATGACGAAACCCTTGATCCGCGCCTGCTCGGACGGGCTGAGCAATTCGAGGGTGCCGACCAGGTGGGCGAACACGCCGCCCTTGTTGATGTCGGCGATCAGGATCACCGGGCAATCCACCGCCTCGGCGAAGCCCATGTTGGCGATGTCGCCAGCGCGCAGGTTGATTTCCGCCGGAGAGCCGGCGCCTTCGACCATGACCACCGGGTAGGCCGCGCTCAGGCGCTGGTGCGAGACCAGCACCGCCTGCATCGCCACCTTTTTGTAGTCGTGGTAGGCCACCGCATTCAGCGTGCACTGCGCGCGGCCATGGATGATCACCTGGGCGCCGGTGTCGCTGTTGGGCTTGAGCAGCACCGGGTTCATGTCGGTGTGCGGTTCCAGCCCCGCCGCCTGGGCCTGCACCGCCTGGGCGCGGCCGATCTCGCCGCCGTCGGCGGTGACGGCGCTGTTCAGCGCCATGTTCTGCGGCTTGAACGGCACCACGCTGACGCCCTGGCGCTTGAGCCAACGGCACAGGCCGGTCACCAGGGTGCTCTTGCCGGCATCGGAGGTGGTGCCCTGCACCATCAGGGTGACGCTCATGCGTGCTCCTTGGCGAAGGCCTGCAGGGCCCGCTCCAGACGCAGCCAGCCGGCTTCGTCGGCAGGCAGGCCGAAGCGCACGCTGGACGGCGCGTCGAACAGGCGGACGAGGATGCCGTTGCTGGCGAGGAATTCGTGCACGGCGCCGGCCTGTTCGCTGATCACCCACTGGAACATGGCGCAGCCGCCGGTAGGCGTCCAACCCAGGGCGGTGAG
Source organism: Pseudomonas sp. (assembly GCA_050282285.1). Taxonomy (GTDB): domain Bacteria; phylum Pseudomonadota; class Gammaproteobacteria; order Pseudomonadales; family Pseudomonadaceae; genus Aquipseudomonas. The sequence continues at coordinate 14,713 of JBLZZJ010000054.1, read as the reverse complement.
CAACGCGGCCAGGCGTTCGCCATCGGCATTCAGCCGTTCGCGTTGCGCCAGTTGCCCGGCGTGGTCCTGCAACAGCGCCTTGGCCACTGCCCTCGCCGGGCCACTGACGGCCCACGGGCCGAGCAGCTCCGCGACCTGATCGAGCAGCGCGGGCGGAGCGATCATGAAGCCCAGGCGCAAACCGGCCATGCCGAAGAACTTGCCGAACGAACGCAGCACGATCAGCCCCGGCAACTGGGTGAACGGCGCCATGCTCAGGTTCGGCGTGCAATCGATAAAAGCCTCGTCAACGATCAGCCAGCCGCCCCGCTCCGCCAGGCGCCCGTGCCAGGCGAGCAGTTGCGCCTCGTCGATGCGCCGGCCGGTGGGGTTGTTGGGGTTGATCAGCAGCAGCACGTCCAGGCGATCCAGGGCGCGGTTGACCGACGCCTCGCTGATCTCCATGACCCGGTGCCCTTCACGCTGCCAGGCCGCCGCGTGCTCGGCATAGGCCGGCGAGACGATGCCGATGGTGGCGTGGCGGCGCAGGCGCGGCAGGGCCTGGATCGCCGCCTGGGAGCCGGCCACCGGCAACAGGGCCGGGGCGTTGTAGTAGGCCCTGGCAGCCTCTTCCAGGCCGTCGTTCAGTTCCGGCAGGCGGTGCCAGGCGTCGGGCTCGATCGGCGGCAGCGGCCAGCTGTAGGGCGCGATACCGGTGGACAGGTCCAGCCATTCATCCAGAGGAATGCCGTGGCGCTGTGATGCCGCCCGCAGGCGGCCACCGTGTTCAAGCACGCAGCACCTCCAGGGCGATCAGCAGCACCAGCCACAGCAGCACGCCGCCGTTGACCAGGTTCATCGCGCGCTCGATATCCCGCGCCTTGGGCTGCGGGCCCTCGCCCAGTTGCGGGCGCTCATGCACCTCGCCATGGTACTCCGCCGCACCGCCGAGGCTGACGCCCAGGGCACCGGCGCCAGCCGCCATCACCGGGCCGGCGTTGGGGCTGTCCCACTGCGGCGCCTGGCGGCGCCAGCACACCAGTGCGCGCCACGGGCGACCGAGTACGGCGTAGGTCAGGGCCACCAGCCGCGCTGGGATGTAATTGAGTACGTCATCGATCTTCGCCGCCGCCCAGCCGAAGCGCTCGAAGCGCTCGTTGCGGTAGCCCCACATGGCATCCAGGGTGTTGCTCAGGCGGTACAGCACCACACCGGGCGCACCGGCCACGAGGAACCAGAACAGCGCGGCGAACACGGCATCCGAGCCGTTCTCCAGCACCGACTCGGTGCCGGCGCGGGCCACTCCGGTGGCGTCCAGCGCGGTGGTGTTGCGGCTGACCATGTAGCCGACCCGGCGGCGTGCCAGGGGCAGGTCGCCAAGGCGCAGGGCCTGGGCCACGGGTTGCGCGTGTTCGCCCAGGCTCTTCAGGCCGAGGGCGGCGTACAGCGCAAGGATTTCCACGGCCCAGCCGATGCCCGGCAGGTGCACCAGCAACGCCGCCAGCAGCGTCAGCGGCAGCACCGCCAGGCACCAGGCGCTCACGCCATGGCTGCGCCAGCCACCACCGGCCGGGTTGAAGCGTTGTTCGAGACGCTCGGCCAACCGCCCGAAGGCCACCAGCGGGTGCCAGCCCTTGGGCTCGCCCAGGGCGGCATCCAGCGCCACGCCCGCCACGGCACTGACCACCAGGCTCACGATCGTGCCTCACGGGCGCCAGCAGCCTGGCAGGCGATTGGTTGCGGGTCGCTCATGGCGTCCGGGTTCCCCATTGGTCCTGAAACAGCAATTCATTCAACGGCCGCACCTCGGCCCAGCCTTCCTGCGCCAGCATCGGGGCGTCGTAGAACGCCTCCACCGGGCCCAGGCACAGCACCGCCAGCGGCTTGCTGCCGGCCGGCATGCCCAGCAGATCGGCCAGGGCCTGGGGCTCGAACAGCGACACCCAGCCCATGCCCAGGCCTTCGGCGCGGGCGGCCAGCCAGAGATTCTGAATGGCGCAGGCCAACGACGCCATATCCATTTCCGGCAGAGTACGTCGCCCGAAGACATGGGCCTCGCGACCGTCCATCAAGCCCACCACCAGCAGCTCGGCGCATTCGCGGATGCCCTGCACCTTGAGGCGCATGAATTCGTCGCTGCGCTCGCCCAGTGCTTCGGCAGTGCGCACCCGCTCCTCTTCCACCAGTTCGTGGATCGCCTCGCGCAGCGGCGCCTGGGTGATGCGGATGAACCGCCACGGCTGCATCAAGCCGACGCTGGGCGCCTGGTGCGCGGCTTCCAGCAGGCGTGCCAGCACCTCCGGCGCCACGCTGCCACCGGCGAAATGGCGCATGTCGCGGCGCTCGGCAATCGCCCGGTAAACGGCAGCGCGCTCGGCCTCGCTGAAAGCGTGGGTATCACTCATGAACGGGCGTCCGGCAGAAACAGCGCGGCAGTGACCTGCGGGTTGGACGGCATATAGAAGTGGATGTACGACGCGGTCAGGCGACCCAGGCGATACACCGCCTCGGCGGTGCGCTTGTAGCTCGGGCACACACCGCGGGCCAACGGTTCCAGGGTGGATTCCAGGGCTGAATAGTGGAAGGTGTGGCCGCGCAGTTGCCCTTCCGGCAGCGCGACGTCTTGCAGCGCCAGGGCCTGCATCCGCGGCTGCATCACCGCTTCGCCCGCCACCAGACCGAGCATGCGCCCGCTGTTGCCCTGCTTGTCGGTCAGGCGGTCCAGCAGGTAGAGCATGCCGCCGCATTCTGCGTGGATCGGTTTGCCGGCGGCGTGGTGATCGCGGATCGCCTGGGCCATGGCCTGGTTTTCCTCCAGCCGCGCCAGGTGCAGTTCCGGGTAGCCGCCGGGCAGGTACAGGCTGTCCACCTCGGGCAATTGCGTATCGCTCAACGGTGAGAAGAACACCAGCTCGGCGCCCAGGGTGCGCAGCAGGTCCAGGTTGGCCTGATACAGGAAGGCAAAGGCGCTGTCGCGGGCCACGCCGATGCGCACGCCATCCAGACCCGGGGTGATGTCGCGCGGCGCCGGCGCGGCGAAGGTCACCGGCTGCGGCAACTCGCCATCGGTGCTGACAGCCAGGGCATCCGCCGCCGCGTCCAGACGCGCGTCGAGGTCGAACAATTCATCGGCCTGTACCAGGCCCAGGTGGCGGCTCGGCAGCTCCACCGCGGCGCTGCGCGGCAAGGCGCCGAACCAGCGGATCGACGGCGGCAGCGCATCGCGCAGAATCTCGCCATGGCGCGGGCTGCCGGTGCGGTTGCCGAACACCCCGGCGAACGGCAGGTCCGGCCGGAAGGTCGCCAGGCCGTGGGCCAGGGCGCCGAAGGTCTGGGCCATGGCCGAACCGTCGATCACCGCCATTACCGGCACGCCGAAGCGCTTCGCCAGGTCGGCGGCCGAGGGCGAGCCGTCGAACAGCCCCATCACCCCTTCGATCAGGATCAGATCGGCCTCGCCCGCCGCGTCCCACAGCAGGCGACGGCTTTCGTCCTCGCCCACCATCCACAAATCCAGCTGGTACACCGGCGCACCGCTGACCCGGGAGAGGATCATCGGGTCGAGGAAATCCGGCCCGCACTTGAAGATGCGCACGCGCTTGCCCTGGCGCCGATGCAGGCGCGCCAGTGCGGCGGTGACGGTGGTCTTGCCCTGGCCGGAGGCCGGTGCGGCGATCAGCATCGCCGGGCACTGTCTGTCCTGCATCAGTACTCCACGCCCTTCTGTGCCTTCACCCCGGACTTGAACGCGTGCTTGACCAGGCTCATCTCGGTCACCGTGTCGGCGGCCTCGATCATCCCTGGCAGCGCGCCACGCCCGGTCACCACCACATGCTGCAGCATCGGCCGGGCCTCGATATCGGCGAGCACCTCGTCCAGTTCCAGGTAGCCGTGCTTGAGGGCGATGTTCAGCTCGTCCAGCACGATCAGGCCGATGGCAGGGTCGTTCAGCAGCTCGCGTGCCACGGCCCAGGCTTCGCGGGCCTTCTGGATGTCGCGCTGGCGGTCCTGGGTTTCCCAGGTGAAGCCTTCGCCCATGACGTGGTAGCTCACTTCTTCAGGAAAGCGGCGGAAGAAGGTTTCTTCGCCGGTGCTGGCCGCGCCCTTGATGAACTGCACCACGCCGACCTTGTAGCCGTGGCCCAGGGCCCGGGCCACCATGCCGAAGGCCGAGCTGCTCTTGCCCTTGCCGTTGCCGCTGTGCACCAGCAGCAGGCCGTATTCGTCCTGGGCCTGGGCAATCTTTTCGTCGATCAGGGCTTTTTTGCGCGCCATCCGCGCCTTGTGCCGTGCATCGCGTTCGCTCGATTCAGTCATCACTTCACCTCGACATGCAGGGGGAGCAGTTGCCTGGCCGCCAAGGCCTGGCTCAACCGCTCGGACAACGGGCTGCGCACCCGGACACAGGCGCTCGTCCGCGAGCCGGCAGCACGCCGGTCACGGTACAGGACCTGAACCCGAGAAAAGCACGAAACGCCGCACAGCTCGATCACTGCAGGCGTCAGGAAAGATGTCGTCATCCCGTTGTAGCTCCGTCGCTCTCACCCGTGCGACCTAGACAGAAAAAGGCAGGCGGAGGCGGACAGCACGCGGGTCACCCCGGCGCCTGGCAACGCCCTCCGCGATACCGTGGTGCAGCAGGCCGGTCTCCGGGCTTACGAGTGATGGTCCGCGGACCACCGTCAGGCGCGCCTTCCCATGCCGGGGCACAGTGGCTGAATGCGCTGATTCGACTCGTCTACCGTTGCGGGGGCAGCGTCGGAATGGCTGGCACGAGGGCCAGGGAACCGACTTCCCAGTTTCACCCCGCGAGGGGGCACCTGTTGCAAGGCGCGCAGGGTAGAGGTTTGCACGTCCGGGCGTCAACGACAGCGGGCCGCCAGCCCTGCTACCGGCTGTCGCGGCCGACCGCCGGCAACCGCCACGGTGGGTCGATGAAGCGTGACCCACCCTACGAAACGATCGTAGGGTGGATGTCGCTCTTTACATCCACCATGAGATCACCACGCCCCCATGGTGGGTCGATGAAGCGTGCCCCCCCTACGAAACGGCCGTAGGGTGGATGTCGCTCTTTACATCCACCATGAGATCACCACGCCCCCCATGGTGGATCGGTGAAGCGGGATCCACCCTACGAAGCGACTGTAGGGTGGATGTCGCTCTTTACATCCACCATGAGATCACCGCGTCCCCATGGTGGATCGGTGAAGCGGGATCCACCCTACGAAACGACCGTAGGGTGGACGTCGCTCTTCACATCCACCACGGGATCACCACGCCCCCCATGGTGGATCGGTGAAGCGGGATCCACCCTACGGGATTTCGTTATCGCTGCACCTGGGCCAGATCTTCCCGCGACCAGCCGCCGCCCAGGGCGCGGAACAGGTCGGCCAGAGCGATCTGGCGGTCGGTGCTGATCTGGATCAGCGTGGCTTGGTCGTTGAAGTTGCTGCGCTGGGCATCCAGGTAGCGCAGGTGGTCGTCCACCCCGCCTTCGTAGCGGGCCTTGGCCAGGGCCATGGCCGTTTCGCTGGAATCCGCCAGGGCACGCCGCGCCGCTTCTTCGCGGCGCAGGGTGTCGGTGGCGGCCAGGGCATCGGCGACTTCGCGGAAGGCGCCCTGGATGGTGCCCTCATAGGAGGCGATGGCCGCATCCTTGCGCACTTCCGCCAGGTCCAGGTTGGCGCGGTTGCGACCGCCGGCGAAGATCGGCAGCGACAGCGTCGGTGCAAAACTCCACGAGCGCGAACCACCGTCGAACAGGCCGGACAATTCCGAACTGGAACTGCCCACCGAACCGGTCAGCGACACCCGCGGGAAGAACGCCGCCCGCGCCGCGCCGATGTCGGCATTGCGCGATTTGAGGCGATGCTCGCTGGCAAGGATGTCCGGGCGCCGCTCGATCAGCGCCGACGGTGTGCCGGGGGCGATGTCCTGCAGCACCAGCAACGTGTCACGGGGCTGGGCTGGCAGGTACTGCTGGGCATCGACGGTGCCGATCAGCAGCACCAGGGCGTTGTTCGCCTGGCGCAACTGGCGCTCAGTGCTTTCGCGTTCGGCCTTGGCCTGCTCGGCCAGGCCCAGGGCTTCCTGGTAATCCAGGGCCGTGGCGGTGCCGGCCTCGCGGCGACGGGTGATCAGCTCCAGCGAGTTCTGGCGGGTCTCCAGCGTCTGCTCCACCAGCGCCAGACGCCGCTGCGCACCGTCTCGGGTCAGGTAAGCCTGGATCACCTCGGCGATCAGGCTGATCTGCGTGGCGCGGGTTGCCTCGGCGGTGGCCAGGTAAGTTTCCAGCGCCGACTCGGACAGGTTGCGCACGCGGCCGAACAGGTCCAGCTCGTACTCGGTCAGGCCCAGGCCGACCTGGTAGCTGCTGACCACTTCCGAACGCCCGGTGTTGGACAGGTCCGCCGGCAGACGCTGACGATTGCCATTGGCCGTGGCATTCACCGACGGCAGGCGGTCGGCACGCTGCACCCGGTACTGGGCGCGGGCGGCTTCGATATCCAGCAGCGCCTGGCGCAGGTTGCGGTTGTTGTCCAGCGAGGCCTGCACCACGCGGCGCAGCTCGGGGTCGACGATAAAGGTCTGCCAGTCCAGGGCATCGGCCGCGATACTGGAGGTCGCCTCCACCGGTGCATTCCAGGCAGTGGCCACCGGCGCCTCGGGGCGCTGGTAGCTGGGCGCCAAGGAGCAGCCGGCCAGGGTCACGGCCAGCGCCAGCAGCGCGGGCCGCACAATCAGGGAAGACGGCATCATGCGGGCTCCTCGGTCCGGGCGGTCTGGCCGTCCGGGGATGGGGACGAAGCGGGTTTGCTGCGCAGCAGCGACAGCACCCAGACAAAGAACAGCGGCACGAAGATCACCCCGAGCAGCGTGGCGCTGAGCATGCCGCCGATCACCCCGGTGCCGATGGCGCGCTGGCTGGCGGCGCCGGCCCCGGTGGCGATCACCAGCGGCACCACGCCGAGGATGAAGGCCATGGAGGTCATGATGATCGGGCGGAAACGCAGGCGCGCGGCCTCGATGGCGGCGTCACGCAGCGAGTAGCCCTCTTCCCACAGATCCTTGGCGAACTCGACGATCAGGATCGCGTTCTTCGCCGCCAGGCCGATGATGGTGATCAGGCCGACCTTGAAATACACGTCGTTCGGCAGCCCTACCGCCGTCACCGCCAGCACGGCGCCCAGGGCACCCACCGGCACGATCAGCATCACCGCCAGCGGAATCGCCCAGCTCTCGTACAGCGCTACAAGCAGCAGGAACACCACCACGAACGCCAGGGCGAACAGCATGCTCGCCTGCCCGCTCGCCACCTGCTCCTGGTAGGACAGGCCGGTCCATTCGTAGCCGATGCCTTCCGGCAAGTCGGCGGCGATGCGCTCCAGCTCGGCCATGGCCTCACCAGTACTCACGCCCGGCGCCGCGTCACCGGAAATACGGATCGACGGATAACCGTTATAGCGGGCGATCTGCACCGGACCTTCTTCCCAGCTGGTGGTGACGAAGGCACTCAGAGGCACCAGGTCGCCAGATGCGTTGGGCACATGCAGGCGCAGCACGCTTTCCGGGGTCATCCGTTCGCCCTGCTCGGCCTGCACCACCACGCGTTGCTGGCGGCCGGCGTTGGCGAAGTCGTTGATCACCGACGAACCGAAGGCAGTGGACAGCGCACTGCTGATCGACTCGAAGCTCACGCCCAAGGCGCGGGCCTGCTCACGGTCGATGGCCAGGCGCAACTGCGGCGCCTCGGCCAGGCCTTCCATCATCCCGTAGAGGAACAGCGGGTTGCCGTTGACCTTGCCCAGCACCTCGTCGCGGGCGGCCAGCAGGGCTTCGCGGCCCAGGTTGGCGCGGTCCTGCAGGCGCAGGGCGAAACCACCGGAGTTGCCCAGGCCTTCGATCGGCGGTGGCGGCACCGCCATCATCGCGCCGTCGTCGAGGTTGGCGAACCGCTGGTTGACCGCCCCGGCTTCGGCTTCGGCCGATTGATCGTCACTGCGCTCGGACCAGTCCTTGAGCAGTGGGAAGGCAATGGCCGCGTTCTCGCCCATGCCGGAGAAACTGAAGCCCAGCACCAGGAACGACGTGGCCACGGCATCGCGGGACATCAGGAATTCTTCCAGCTCCTCACCGGTGGCCGACGTCCGCTCGCGGGTGGCACCCGGCGGCAGCTGGATATCGACGATCATGTAGCCCTGGTCTTCCACCGGCACGAAGGATTCCGGCAGGCGCAGGTAGAAGAAGCCCATCAGGATCACGATGCCCAGGTAGATGAACATGAAGCGCCCGGCACGCGGCACCAGCACCTTGTTGAGCTTGGTGTAGCGGCCGGTCAGCGCCGTGAAGCGGCGGTTGAACCAGCCGAAGAAACCGGTCTTCTCGTGATGCCCCTCAGGGATAGGCTTGAGAATCGTGGCGCACAGCGCCGGGGTGAAGGTCAGCGCCAGGAACCCGGAGAACAGGATCGACACTGCCAGCGACAGCGAGAACTGCTGGTAGATCACGCCCACCGAGCCGGCCATGAACGCCAGCGGCAGGAACACCGCCGACAGCACCAGCGTGATGCCGATGATCGCGCCGGACACCTGCCCCATCGCCTTGATCGTCGCGGGCACCGGCGCCAGCCCCTCCTCGGCCATGATCCGCTCGACGTTCTCCACCACCACGATGGCGTCGTCCACCACGATACCGATGGCCAGCACCATGCCGAACATGGTCATCATGTTCACCGAGAAGCCCAACAGGTACATGAAGGTCAGCGTACCCAGCAGGCACACCGGCACCACGATCGACGGAATCAGGGTGTAGCGCACGTTCTGCAGGAACAGGAACATCACCAGGAACACCAGCACCATGGCTTCGACCAGGGTGTAGATCACCTTGTCGATGGCCACGTCGACGAAACGCGAGGTGTCGTACGGCACCGAGTATTCGACGTTGTCCGGGAAGTTCACCGACAGTTCGTCCAGGCGCTGCTTGACCGCCTCGGCGGTGCGAATGGCGTTGGCCCCCGGCGACAACTGCACGGCAGCGGCCACGGCCGGCTTGCCGTCCTGGCGCGAGCCGAAGTTGTAGTCCTGACTGCCCACCTCGATCCGCGCAACGTCGCCCAGGGTCAGGCGCGAGCCGTCTTGATTGGCGCGCAGCACGATGGCGGCGAATTCGTCCGGGTTATCCAGGGTGCCCTTGACCGTCAGGGTCGCGGTCAACTCCTGCTCGCTGGAACCCGGCGTGCTGCCGAAAGCACCGGCCGGCACCTGCACGTTCTGCGAACGGATGGCGCTGTTCACGTCATCGATCGACAGGCCGTAGCCCACCAGTTTCTGCGGGTCGATCCACACGCGCATGGCGGCTTCGGCGGCGAAGAACTGCAGCTTGCCGACGCCGGGTACGCGGCGGATCTCGTTGTTGATGTTGCGCGCGGCGTAATCGGCCAGGGCCGTGGTGTTGTCGTGCTTGCCGCCATCCTTGTAGATCAGCGCATACACCAGCAGGAAGCCCGCCGTGGCCTGCTCGGTCTGGATACCCAGGGTGAGCACCGCCTGCGGCATGCGTGCTTCGGCCTTCTTCAGGCGGTTCTGCACGTCCACCTGGGCCAGCTCCGGGTCGGTGCCCGGCTGGAAGGTCACGGTGATCTCGGCAATGCCGTTGCCGTTACTGGTGGACTCGAAGTACAGCAGGTTCTTCGCGCCGTTGAGTTCTTCCTCGATCACGCTGGTGACCGAGTCGGCCAGCACCTTGGCCGAAGCACCCGGGTAGGTGGCAGTGATAGTGACCTGCGGCGGCGCCACGTTGGGGTACTGCGCCACCGGCAGGAACGGGATGGCCAGCAAACCGGCCATCGAGATGAACAGCGCGACTACCCACGCGAAGTTGGGCCGCCTGATGAAAAACAGGGACATGTCGTTTCCTCGAAAGCCGCTTACTGCGCCTGGGTTTGCGGAGTGGATTGGGCAGCGGATTCATTCTGCCGCGGCACCACCGTGTCACCCGGGTTGACTGCCGTCAGCGAGCTGACGATCACCTGGTCCCCGGCCTTCAGGCCTTTACTGACCTGCCAGCGCGCGCCCTGCATCGCACCGGTCTTCACCGGACGGGCCTCGACCACGTTCTCGGCGCCGAGCACCAGCACCTGGGCCTGGCCGTCGGTGGTGCGTTTCACCGCGCGCTGCGGCACCAGGATGGCGTCCTGGTCCATGCCCAGCGGCGTGCTAACCCGCACATACATGCCCGGCAGCAACACCCCTTGCGGGTTGTCGAAGCGGCCACGCAGGGCGATCTGCCCGGTACTGCGGTCCACCGCCACATCGGTGAACAGCAGCGTGCCGCGGCTCTCGATGTCGGTGCCGTCCACGCGCAGCGACAGCGGCTCTTCACCAGCACCGGCCATGCGGCCTTCGGCAATCGCTGCGCGCAGGCGCAGGGCATCGGCCGCCGGCTGGCTGAAGTCGGCGTACACCGGGTCCAGTTGCTGGATGCGGGCCAGCAGCGTGACGTCGCCCTGCCCGACCAGCGCACCTTCGGTGACCTGGGCACGGCCGATACGACCGGCAATCGGCGCACGCACCGAGGCGTAGCCGACGTCCAGCTGTGCGGTTTCCACATTGGCCTGGGCCGAACGTTTGTCCGCCTGGGCACTTTGCAGCGCGGCCTTGGCGGTGTCGAAATCCTGCTGGCTGACCGCATCGATCTTCACCAGCGGCTCATAACGACGCACCGTGGCCTGGGCTTGGAACAGCTGTGCCTCGGCCCGGGCCAGTTCGCCCTGGGCGCGGGACAGCGCCGCCTTGAACGGCGCCGGGTCGATCTGGAACAGCAGGTCGCCGGCCTTCACGTCGGCGCCTTCCTCGAACTTGCGGCTGAGCACGATCCCCGCCACCCGCGCGCGCACTTCGGCCACGCGCACCGGTTCGATACGCCCCGGCAATTCGGCGGTCACGGTAAAGGGTTCGGGCTTGACTGTCAGGGTGTCCACTTCGCGTGGCGGCGGCGCGCCGTGCCCCTGTTCCTCGGCGCTACAACCGGCAAGAACCACTGCGGCCAGCACAGTGATAACCGACAACACACGCCACTCACGCAAGGTACTCATGATTCACCCGGGCATTGCCCATAGTTTTTCGAAGGCGCGTATGATCCTTGCAAATATGCAAATGAGTCAATATTGACTCACATGACACATTTGTGGACAAATTTGCGCATTCCCTTTCAGAAACTAGGCTTTTTCTGCAAAATGCGCGGCGTTTTGCCCACTGCCCCGATGAGACCCGTCACATGGACCTACCTGCCTCCGAGGAAAAACTGCTCAAGGCCCTGGCTGTCGCCATCGTCGACAAACCCCGGGGGACCTTCAAAGAGATCGCCCAGGCCGCCGGCGTGAGCAAGGCGACCCTGAACCGCTACTGCGGCACCCGGGACAACCTGGTCGAGATGCTGCTCAACCACAGCTCCACCGTACTGAACCGGGTGATCGCCCAGGCCGATCTGGAAAACGCCCCACCCCTGGTGGCCTTGCACGACCTGATCGACAACCACCTCGCCCACCGCGAGCTGCTGACCTTCATCGCCTTCGAGTGGTGCCCGGACAGCCTCGACGAGTGCGCCAGCGGCGGCCGCTGGCAGCCCTACTCCGACGCCCTGGACAACTTCTTCCTGCGTGGGCAGCGCGAAGGCGTGTTCCGCATCGACATCGGCGCCACCGTAATGACCGAACTCTTCGCCTCGACCCTGTTCGGCATGGTCGACGCCGAACGCCGCGGCCGCGTGGCCCGCGCCGGCATGGCCACCCTGCTGGAAAGCTTCTTCCTGCGCGGCGCCTCCAGCGCACCGGCCTGACGGGCCGGCTCAGCCCTCCAGCAGGCGCCGCGCCCAGCGCCGCCAGCCCGGCACAGATGACGGCCCCGGTTGCACCGCCAACACCCGGGGCAACTCGGCCACGCTCAGCCACAACTGCCCCTGCCAATCCAGCGCCTGCACCGTCTGCCGCTGCCATTGCATCTGCACCGCACGCGGCGCGTCTTCGCGCCCAGCATGACGACTGCGCACCGTCGGCACCACCAGCACCGCCAACCAACGCCGCAACGCCTGGTGCTTCGCACCGCCGTACTGCACCAGCGCGCCATAGGCCGCCGACTCGCTGATCAACCAGCCCTCCACCGGCCCATCCGGCCCCAGGTGCAGCGACAGATTACGCACCTGATCCGGCTCCAGCCGATCGAGCAAACGCTCCGGGTGCGGATAACCGAGCAACCGCGTGAAATCGCGCAGCACCAGCCAGACCTGATCGTCGATCAGCACGACACGGAGCGGGCGGCGATGGAAGAGAAAGAGATGCGGGGAATGGGAGAAAGCGTCGTCCATGGTGAGAGTTCCTTTGGGTTTCGAACAATCGCCACCAACCGCTGCTAATCGGTACTGGAGGCGAACCGCACGGGGTTAGCAGACCGGAACCCAAAGAGACCGGCAGACCCGAAGGTCTCCCCATGCGGCCCGCCATAACGAACATTCACCGGACGAACACAGTCGTCAGCGAACGCTCAAGCGTTACCGAGTCGATGGGTATTTCAGGCTGCTAAACCCGTCTCCGTCGTTTTCACGGAGCGGGCGGAGAGTAGGCGTGGTGATGGGAGAGGGTCAAGGGGGTTGGGCAAGAGCCAACTTGCAACGATGCGTTACGATGAACGCCCACAGATAAGCGATTGGAGTTAGCCATGCAATTTCATGGATTCGCGCTCGGGCATATCGAAGTTGAGATTCAAGACCGTGCGTACGATCTACATAACTTCTATCAAGCGAGCAGCATCAATTACGACATCATGAATCGACTGGTCGCACTCAGTTTTACTCGTCGGATCGAATCTTGGGTGCCGGCCGAAGAAGCGCAGAAGATCACTATCAGCTTCCATGGGGTCGACCACTTTTCGGCAAGCAGCCGGCATGAAAAACCGAATAATGACGATGATTGCGTTATCCATGCCATTGGGGTAGTGGAGCCCGACGCCGAGACGCAGTCCTTCTTCCTCACAGATAACATCCAAACCCATCATCATCTCGTCGTGCAATTCGAGTCTGGTTTTACCCTACGAATCCAGGGCTCTGAAGCACGCTGCGAAATCGCTTTCTGAATAGCAGACTTTCGGAGGCTCGGCAGCGCGCCGATCGTATTACCTAAAAACTACTGGCCATAACGCTCGCATTAACAATCACTCGACTGACCAATCAACAAAAATTGTGAATACCGACACTACCCTACGTGAATACATCGACGCCTTACGTTAGGCCATACAAAGTCTGAACCATTTTTCAGCAAAAGCAGGATGTTCTGGAAATTGTTGACGCTATTGAGTTCGCCTTGCCAAAACCAAGCAAGGCGGTTGTCTCAATATTGCTGACGGCATTTCCTCAATGCGACAAGAATCTCCACGCTGGTGTCCGCAATTATTGATCGTTCCCACGCTCCGCGTGGGCATGCATCCCGGGACGCTCCGCGTCCCTTCCACGGTCGCCAGCCCTTACGCCGCTTTCACCGCCGCCAGAAACTTGATCAGCTCGGCATTAACCCGCTCGGCGGCTTCGTGCTGGACCCAGTGCCCGACGTTTTCCAGGCGAACCTGGCCAACCAGGCCGGGTTGTACGCGGCGCAGTTCTTCGAGGGTCGGGGTGGTGGGGTGGAAGAATTGGCAGAGGCCGTCGGCGGCGCCCCAGATGTACAGGGACGGTTGGGTGATCACGGCATTCTTGAAGGCGGGCGTCAGGTCGAAGGTGGTCGGTAGCGCGCGGTAGTAGTTGAGCCCGCCGCGGAAGCCGGTCTTCTCGAAGGTGCGGATGGTGTGGGCCACGTAGTCCGGGTCTGCCCAACTGGGCACGGTCACGGGGGCTGGGCGCAGCATGTTCAATTCGGGCTCGGCGGGGTTCCAGCGTGCCTCCGGTGGCGGGCTGGCCGAGAGCCAATAGAGCACGCTCGGGGTGGTTTTGCTGGCGTCGGCGAAGCGCGCCTCGGCGTCCGGTTTCATCATGTCGAAGGCGTAGTAGCGCTCCCCCAGGCCCTGCTTGCGCAGCTCGTCCCAGTAGTTGATGTCCACCCGCGGCGCGTAGGGAATGCTGATGCTGACCAGTGCCCGGAAGCGGTCGGGCCGCATGAGCATGGCCCGCTGGGCGTGGTCTGCGCCCCAGTCGTGGCCGACGAGCACGGCGGACTGGATGTTGAGGGCATCGAGCACGCCCACCAGGTCGCCGACGATGTGGTGGGAGGTGTAGAGCGTAGGATCGGCCGGAGCGTAGCTGCCGCCATAGCCGCGCATGTCCAGGGCGATGGCGCGGTAGCCGGCCTCGGCCAGCGCCTGCATCTGCTGGCGCCAGGTTTCGGCGGTGTCCGGGAAGCCATGGCAGAACAGCACCGCCGGCCCCTGCCCCTGTTCGATCACATGGAAGGATTCACCGTTGACCTGAACCCGCAGGCGCCGAACGGGGAACGACTCGGCCGCCATCAGCGGCGATACGCCCAGGCCAAGGCCCAGCACAGCCGATGCGGCCAGCAGGTTGCGCCGGGTGATGGGAAATTCGGACTGCGTGGTTGCGTCTGGGCACTTCTGCATGCGGCCTCTCCAGGGTTCAGGTTGATCACCCCCCCCTGCTCCACCGAGCCACGGCCGTTTGCCGATGCGGTTACCGAGGGGACCTGGTTAGAGAGTCGCGTGCTTTGTGCGCAGTTCAGACAGCTTATGCCGGGCTGGCG
>JBLZZJ010000053.1:0-99269 GCA_050282285.1 Pseudomonas sp. | reverse complement strand
CTGTTCGAACAGGCCAAGGTCTGCGCCAACCATCTGGCCCAGCTCGGCTACTCGCGCTACCAGGGCTCGGTGACCTCCACCAAGCTCAAGGTCACCGGCATCGACCTGTTCTCCGCCGGCGAATTCATGGGCGCCGAAGGCACCGAGACCATCACCCTCTCCGACCCCATCGGCGGCGTCTACAAGAAGCTGGTGATCAAGGACGACGTGCTGGTCGGCGCCTGCCTGTACGGCGACACCGCCGACGGCGGCTGGTACTTCCGGCAGATCCGCGAGAACTACAACGTCAGCGAGATCCGCGATCACCTGATGTTCGGCGAGAACGCCATCGGCGACGTCGGCCACCAGGGCGCCGACAAGACCGCCAACATGCCCGACAGCATGGAAGTCTGCGGCTGCAACGGCGTGTGCAAGGGCACCATCGTCAAGGCCATCCAGGAAAACGGCCTGTTCTCCATCGATGACGTGAAGAAGCACACCAAGGCCGCCAGTTCCTGCGGTTCCTGCACCGGGCTGGTGGAGCAGATCCTGATCAGCACCGTGGGCGGCGCGGCGGACGTGAAGCCCAAGAGTGAAAAGGCCATCTGTGGCTGCAGCGACCTCAACCACGGGCAGATCCGCAAGGCGATTCGCGACGAGCACCTGACCAGCCTGGCGCAGACCATGGCTTTCCTCAACTGGACCACGCCCAACGGCTGCGCCACCTGCCGCCCGGCCCTGAACTATTACCTGATCTCCACCTGGCCGGGCGAAGCCAAGGACGACCCGCAGTCGCGCCTGATCAACGAACGCGCCCACGCCAACATCCAGAAGGACGGCACCTACTCGGTGGTACCGCGCATGTGGGGCGGCGTGACCAACCCGTCCGAGCTGCGCCGCATCGCCGACGTCGCCGACAAGTACAACGTGCCGATGGTCAAGGTCACCGGCGGCCAGCGCATCGACCTGCTGGGCATCCGCAAGGAAGACCTGCCGGCGGTCTGGAAGGAACTGGACATGCCGTCCGGCCACGCCTACGGCAAATCCATCCGTACCGTGAAGACCTGCGTGGGCAGCGAGTTCTGCCGCTTCGGCACGCAGAACTCGACTCAGCTGGGCATCGACCTGGAGCACGACCTGTTCAACATGTGGTCGCCGCACAAGGTCAAGCTGGCGGTCTCCGGCTGCCCGCGCAACTGCTCCGAGGCGGGTATCAAGGACGTCGGCATCATCGGCGTGGACTCCGGTTTCGAGATGTACATCGGTGGCAACGGCGGGATCAAGACCGAGGTCGCGGAGTTCTTCGTCAAGGTCAAGACCGCCGAGGAAGTGCGCGAGTACAACGGCGCCTTCCTCCAGCTGTACCGCGAGGAAGCCTTCTACCTGGAGCGCACGGTGCACTACCTGCAGCGCGTCGGCATGGCCCACATCAAGAAAGCCGTGCTCGAAGACGCGGAGAATCGCAAGGCGCTCAACGCCCGGCTGCAGCTCTCCCTGTCGTTCGAGCAGGACCCGTGGAAAGAGCGCATCGAAACCCCGCAACTGAAGAAAGAGTTCGACCGCATCAACCTGGTGCAACTCGAGGAGGCAACCGTATGAGCTGGCTGGATATCTGCGCCCTGGACGAGATCAACCCGCTGGGCTCGCGCATCATCGCCGGGCCCAAGGGCGACATCGCCATCTTCCGCACCAGTGACGACGACGTGTTTGCCCTCGATGACCGCTGCCCGCACAAGGGCGGCCCGCTGTCCCAGGGGCTGATCTACGGCAAGCGGGTGTCCTGCCCGCTGCACAACTGGCAGATCGAACTGGACAGCGGCGAAGCCGTGGCCCCGGACGTGGGTTGCGCCCATCGCCACCCGGCGAAGGTCGAGAACGGCCGGGTGCTGCTGACATTCACGCAACGCAACTAGCTCGCCTCGTGGGAGGCGCTTCAGCGGCGACTGTCGCGGCTAAAGCCCCTCCCACCCCTTCCCCGCCTCCGCTAGGAATTGCGAATATGGCCAGCCCCACTCAAGTCACCGCCTCCACCTGCTGCTACTGCGGCGTCGGCTGCGGCGTGCTGATCGAGCACGACGGCGAGACGATTCTCGGCGTGACCGGCGATCCGGCGCACCCGGCCAACTTCGGCAAACTGTGCAGCAAGGGCTCGACCCTGCACCTGACCGGCGACCTCGACGCCCGCGGCCTGTACCCCGAGCTGCGTCTGGGCAAGGGCCTGGCCCGCGCCCGCAGCGACTGGGACAGCGCCCTGGACCACGCCGCCAACGTATTCGCCGAAACCATCCGCGAGCACGGTCCGGACAGCGTGGCCTTCTACATCTCGGGGCAACTGCTGACCGAGGATTACTACGCGTTCAACAAGCTGGCCCGGGCCCTGGTCGGCACCCACAACATCGATAGCAATTCGCGCCTGTGCATGTCCTCCGCCGTGGTCGGCTACAAGCGCAGCCTCGGCGCCGATGCGCCGCCGTGCAACTACGAAGACATCGAGCAGAGCGACTGCCTGCTGATCGCCGGCAGCAACATGGCCTACGCCCACCCGGTGCTGTTCCGCCGCCTGGAAGAAGCCAAGGCGCGCCGCCCGCAGATGCAGGTGATCGTCATCGACCCACGGCGCACCGACACCTGCGACCTGGCCGACCTGCACCTGGCGATCCTGCCGGGCACCGACGTCGCGCTGTTCCACGGCATCCTGCACATTCTGATGTGGGAAGGCTGGATCGACCGCACCTACATCGAGCAGCACACCGAAGGCTTCGACGCGCTGAAGAACCTGGTGCGCGACTACACCCCCGGCAACGTGGCGGACATCTGCGGCATTTCTTTGGCCCAGCTGCAGGCCTGCGCCGAGATGATCAGCAAGGCGCCCAGCTTCCTCTCGCTGTGGTGCATGGGGCTCAACCAATCCAGCGCCGGCTCCGCCAAGAACAGCGCGCTGATCAACCTGCACCTGGCCACCGGGCAGATCGGCAAACCCGGTGCCGGCCCCTTCTCCCTCACCGGCCAGCCGAACGCCATGGGTGGCCGCGAGACCGGCAGCCTGAGCAACCTGCTGCCTGGCCACCGCGAAGCCGGTAATGCCGAGCACCGCGCCGAGGTCGCCCGCTACTGGGGTGTCGATTCCCTGCCGGAAAACCCGGGCCTGAGCGCTATCGAACTGTTCGACGCGGTCCATGCCGGAAAGATCAAGGCGCTGTGGATCGCCTGCACCAACCCGGCACAGTCGCTGCCGGACCAGAGCAAGGTCCATGAAGCCCTGGCCACCTGCCCGTTCGTGGTGGTGCAGGAAGCCTTCTTCACCACCGAGACCTGCCACTACGCCGACCTTCTGCTGCCCGCCGCGAGCTGGGGTGAAAAAGAAGGCAGCGTGACCAACTCCGAGCGCCGCATCAGCCATGTGCGCCGCGCCGTGCCAGCGCCCGGAGAGGCGCGGCCGGACTGGGCGATCACCACCGATTTCGCCCGTCGCCTGGAAACCCTGCTCCGCCCCGGCCTGCCCAGCCTGTTCGCCTTCGACAACAGCGAAGCGCTGTTCGAGGAGTACAAACACCTGACCCGCGATCGCGATCTGGACCTCTCGGGTATCAGCTACGCGCTCCTCGACCGCCAAGGTCCCCAGCAATGGCCGTTCCCGAGCGGCGCCACCCAGGGCACAGCGCGCCTGTACGGCGACGGGATATTCCCCACCGAGAGCGGCCGGGCGCGCTTCCATGCCGATCCGTACCGGGCGCCGAAGGAGAAACGCGAGGCGCGCTTCCCCCTGACCCTCAACACCGGCCGCCTGCGCGACCAGTGGCACGGCATGAGCCGCACCGGCACTGCCGCGCGCCTGTTTGGTCATGCCCCGGAAGCGGTGCTCAGCCTGCACCCGGACGAAATGCGCCGGCGGCGCCTGCAGGCCGGCGACCTGGTCAAAGTGCGCAGCCGCCGCGGCAGTCTGATCCTTCCGGTGCAGGCCGATGACGCCATCCGCTCCGGCCAGGCCTACCTGCCGATGCACTGGGGCAACCGTTTCCTCAAGGGCCTGGGCACCAACGTCCTGACCCTGCCGGCGTTCGACCCATTGTCCAAGCAGCCGGAGTTGAAGCACGCCGGTATCGAGGTCAGTGCCGTGGAATTGCCCTGGCACCTGTTCGCCCTGGTGGAAGGCGATGTGCAGCGCCGTCTCACTGCCCTGCGCCCGCTGTTCGACGATTTTGCCTACGCCAGCTTCACCCTCACCGGTCGGGAACGCCCGGCCCTGCTGATCCGCGCTGCCAGTGCGGTGGCGCCGGAGGCCGAGCTGCTGGCCCGCATCGACGCCTTGCTGGCAGTGGATGCCGGCCCGGTGCTGGCCTACGACGACCCACGGCGCATGGTCGGCAAGCGCGTGCGCATCGAAGAAGGTCGGATTGTCAGCATTCGCCTGGCCGGGGAAACCGCCGCCCGGGAATGGCTGAAAGGCCTGTGGCAGGACGGCAAGGCCGATGCCGACCTGCGCCGCTGGCTGCTGGCACCGCTGGCAACGCCACCGGGCAATGCCGGCGCCTCACCCCGCGGCAAGACCCTGTGCAACTGCCTGAACGTCAGCGAGGGCGCAGTGTGTGCCGGTATCGCCCGGGGGCTCGACCTCGACGGCCTGAAACACGAACTCAAATGCGGCACGAGCTGTGGCTCCTGCGTGCCCGAAATAAAAAGACTGCTGGCCGCTCGGCCAGTGGCAGTGAACGCCTGAGTTTCCCGTGGGGAACATGCTGGAGGTAACACCATGAATGGCAAAGTCTGGCTGGTAGGCGCGGGCCCTGGCGATCCGGAGCTGCTGACCCTCAAGGCGGTCAAGGCGCTGAACCAGGCCGATATCGTGATGATCGACGACCTGGTCAACCCGGCCGTACTGGAGCATTGCCCCGGCGCGCGCGTGGTCCCGGTGGGCAAGCGCGGCGGCTGCCGCTCGACACCCCAGGCCTTCATCCACCGCCTGATGCTGCGCTATGCGCGCCAGGGCAAATGCGTGGTGCGCCTGAAAGGCGGCGATCCGTGCATCTTCGGCCGTGGCAGCGAAGAAGCCGACTGGCTGGGCGAACACGGCATCGCCGTGGAAATCGTCAACGGCATAACCGCCGGGCTGGCGGGCGCCACCCAGTGCGGTATTCCCCTGACCCTGCGCGGCGTAGCACGCGGCGTGACCCTGGTCACCGCCCATACCCAGGACGACAGCAGCCTGAACTGGCAGGCCCTGGCCCAGGGCGGCACCACCCTGGTGGTGTACATGGGCGTGGCCAAGCTGCCGGAAATCCGCGAAAGCCTGCTGGCCGGCGGCATGCGCGCCGACATGCCAGTGGCGATGATCGAAAACGCGTCCCTGCCCCACCAGCGCGAATGCCGCAGCACCCTGGCCGACATGCAGCAGGCCGCCCAGGCCTTCGAGCTGAAAAGCCCGGCCATCCTGGTAATCGGTGATGTGGCGGCAGCCGCGCAGGCCCAGGCGATGGCCATCAGCGCCTGAATCCAGTAGGTGCGCACTCCCGTAGGAGCGGCTGGGCGGCATTCCGCTTGCCCGCGAGCTCTTTGGATTGCCTGGCGAAATCGGGTGCCTGACGGAAAAACTCGCCCATGAGCCCTTGGGGATGCCTGTGAAATTGGGGCATCTGTGGGGAAAAGCTCGCGGGCAAGCCCGCTCCTACAGGACTCCGCCTTCTGATCGTTCCCACGCTCCGCGTGGGCATGCATCCCGTGACGCTCCGCGTCATCCACACGGCAACCGCCAGCCGTAGCCAGGGTGGAGCGCAGCGATACCCGGGAAATCGCTGACGGGTATCGCGCTGCTCAACTCATCCTACGAATACGATTGCACGTAGGGTGGATGACGCTCTTTTCATCCACCATCGGTTGGCCATGCACGGTGGATGGATAAAGCGTCATCCACCCTACGGGAACTGCGGAGATCTTTCTCGCTGGAGAGACCTTGGCCTCGAGCCCCGCGGTGTTCGCGCCGCTACTCTCATGACGCAGGCACCTTTTCGCAGGCAAAGAAAAACCCGGCCGAGGCCGGGTTTTTCATGAAGCCAAGACCAATTACTGGGCTTGGGCTTCTACTTCAGCTTCTACGCGGCGGTTAACAGCGCGGCCGGAGTCGGTGGCGTTGTCAGCAACCGGACGGCTTTCACCGTAGCCAGCTGCGTTGACGCGATCACCTTCAACACCGTACTGGTTGACCAGCACGTCACGAACAGCGTTTGCACGACGCTCGGACAGCTTCTGGTTGTAGGCGTCAGTACCGACGGAGTCAGTGTGACCTTCAACAGTGGTGGTGGTTTGCGGGTACTGCTTCATGAAGTCAGCCAGGTTCTTGATGTCGCCGTAGCTTTCTTCTTTGACCTGGGCCTTGTCGAAGTCGAACTTGACGTCCAGCTCGACACGAACAACCTGGGCAGGCTCTTCAGCCGGAACCGGCTCAGGGATCGGCTCAGGAGCAGCAGCTACGACCGGAGCCGGAGCAGGCTTGGAACCGCCGCCGAAGTTCAGACCGACACCCACGCCGGCTTGCCATTCGGTGTCACCCTGGTCGATGTTGTACAGCGCGTCCACACCTACACGGGTGTAGAAGTTTTCGGTGAAGTAGTACTTCGCACCGGCACCGGCGGTAGCCAGTGTCGAGTGGTTACGACCACCGGAAGTGGTGTTGCTGATGCTCTGGTGAGCGAAGCCACCGGAGACATACGGACGCAGGCCAGCGCCTGGGGTACCGAAGTGGTACAGGGCTTTCAGGTCAGTCTGGCTGCCCTTGATGTCCTTGTTACCCAGCGACTCTTCGCCGCGAATGTCGTGGTACTCGCCGTAGCCGAGAACCAGCTCAACATCGTCGGTCAGGAAGTAACCAATCGAAGCACCGAACAGGTTGCCCTGGTCGTCATCGTAGCCACGCTGCGAGTCAGTGAAATAGCGATTGGCGAAGCCTTCCACCTCGACTGCGCCTTGGCCTTGAGCCAGCACGCTCATGGAGGAAGCAGCGACAAGAGAGCCAATGACTACGCCTAAGGTGTTTTTCAATTTCATCCGTTAAATCCCCATCTTGGTGATTGATTGTGCTACGTGCAGGTAGACACGTAATACAGCGACAAGTTTATAGAAACTTGTCCTTACGTAAGAGACCATTTGCCCCGAACTAACTTTCGGTAACACCAGCAAACTTCTCTCGTAACCGGTCCAATGCGCGCTTGTAGCGCATCTTCGTTGCGCTGAGCCCCATGTGCATGATGTCGGCGATCTCCTGGAACTCCAGTTCTGCGACAAAACGCAGCACCAGAATCTCCCGATCGATCGGGTTGACGTGCACGAGCCAGCGGTCCAAACCTCCTCGTTCCTCAGCTTTCGGCGCCTTTTCTTCCGAGGCCTCCTCCAGCGGGTCCAAGCTGAGTGCATCCATCAGGCGACGCTTGCGCCGCTCCTTGCGGTACTGGGTGATGCACTCGTTGTACGTGATGCTGTAAAGCCATGTCTTGAACTTCGACTTGCCCTCGAAGTTCTTCAGACCGTAAAGAACTTTCAACATGACTTCCTGACAGACATCGTCAGCGTCACGATCGTTCCCTAAATATCGCGCACACACGTTAAATAATGTGCGCTGGTAGCGGCGCATCAACTCTTCGTACGCACGCGTAATGTGAAACAACTCGTCATGCGCACGCGCCACCAGCTCCTCGTCCGAGAGCGCGCGGGGGTCGTAACGCATAGACAACGATTGGGTCTTATTCAAAACGAGTCGGGCCGACAGTCAGGACGAAAGCCGCCATCGCCTGGTTTATCAGGCTGCGGACGGCGGCATACATTAGCAGGGATTGGCGCGTTAGCGGCTGCTTACACGCTGTTCGAGCAGGGTTCGGTTGGCCACCGAAACCAGCTCGCCCGTATCGGTCAACAGGATAGTCTTGACCGTGCCAATTTCCTCGATCTGCCCTTCGACATCACCGACCTGAACTTGTTGCCCAACCTCGTACAACTCCCTTACGTAAATGCCTGCCAGGATTTGCCCGGCGATTTCCCGACTGCCCAGCCCCAGGGCCAGCGCTACCGCCAGCCCGACCGAAATCAGGACGATGGCGATGACGTTATTGAGCAGGTCGGTCTTGACCTCCAGCTGGCCGATGGCCACCGAGATGCTGATGATGATGACCAGGCCCTGGGCGATGCGGCCCAGGCCATTGGCATAGTCGAGGCCGACGCCTTCCGCCGCGCCACGGACCAGCCCGCTGACCAGATGCGCCAGCAGCACGCCGGCCACCAGCACCAGTGCAGCACCGAAGACCTTGGGCAGGTACAGGGCCAGCACGTCGAGGGTGGCGGAAACCCGCTCCAGCCCCAGGGACTCGGCCGCCGAGACCAGGAAAATCAACAGCACGAACCAGTACACGATCTTGCCGATCAGGGTCGACACCGGCACCTGGATGCCCGCGCGGCTCAGCAGCTTGGTCAGGCCGGTACCCGCCATCAGGCGGTCCAGGCCGAGTTTGCCGAGCAGCTTGGACAGCAGCGTATCCAGCAGCTTGGCCACGACGAAGCCCAGCAGCACGAGAATCAGCGCTACGAACAAATTGGGGATGAAGCCGGCAACCTTGGTCCACAGCGCGGTCATTGCGCTGATCAGGCTTTGGGTCCAGGGGTCGAGTTCCATTTCAATCAGCCTTATCAGTAGAGCGAGCAGAGGTCGTGCGGCGCGAAACCGGCGCCACGTGAGACGAACCTTGGTTCAGGGCGATCATCAGGGCGCCCACCCAATGCCCCATCAGGGCAAACAGATCACCCGCCCCGACCTGGCGGTTGGCGGTCTTGAGTACGCGATGCAGGCAGGCATCATCGTCATGGCTGGACGACGGCGACTTGAGCAGATCACGCAGGGATTCTTCGAATGGATCGTGCATGACGCACCTCACAGGATGTGTCGTTTAGATAAAAGGAGCATGCGCGAAGTCACATCAGACCCAGCGCAAGCGACGAAACAGCCACAACTGCCCCAGGGCCACGACCCCGATGATCAGGCAGGCGATCAGAAAGCCGTAGTCGCTTTCCGAGCCAGGAATACCGCCGACGTTGATGCCCAGCAGCCCGGTGAGAAAGCTCATGGGCAGGAAAATCCCGGTAATCACGCCGAAGCGGTACATGGTGCGGTTCATCCGCTCGTCCATGCGCCGGTTCTCGGCCTCCAGCACCAGATTGACCCGCTCGCGGCTCAGGTCCAGCTCTTCCAGGTAACGTGTCAGGCGGTTGTGCAGCTCGTTCCAGTAATCAGTGTCGTCCTCGACGAACCAGGGCTGACGATTGCGCGCCAGTTGCGCATAGATATCGCGCTGGGGCGCCAGGAAACGCCGTAGGCCGGCTGCGCGTCGGCGCATGTGCATCAGGCCGCCGTGGTCGATGGACGAGCGCGCATCGCGGTCGAACAGTTCTTCTATTTCGTCGACCTGCTCGGACAACTGGGTCACCAGCGCATCGACCTTGTCCGTCAGGTAGTTCGCCAGGCTCAGGATCAGCTCGGACGAGGTTTTCGGCCCATTGCCGACCATCAGGTCGGCGATCAGCTCTTCGGTGGCCCGCAGCGGACGCAGGCGCAGGGAAATCACCCGACGCGCATCGGCGTAGATCCGCAGCGACACCATGTCCTCGGGCTCGGCACCGGGGTTGAGGTTGACCCCGCGCAGGAACAGCAACAGCGCCTGCTCGGCCAGCGGCAGCAGGCGCGGACGCGTGTTTTCCTCCAGCAGCAGACCGCTGGCAAAACCGCTCAGGCCGCTCTCGTCACGCAGCCAGCGCTGGGTGTGGGGATGACCACGGTCCCAGTGCAGCCAGAGACTTTCCTCTTCGCGCAACTGCAGATCGGCCAATTGCTCGGCCGTGATCAGCCGTGCCCCGCCCTGGCCGTCCAGGACGAAGGCGTGCACCAGCCCGTGCTGCGCCGTGTCGTGTTGCTGCATCCTCACTCCCGAATCGCCTGGTTATTCCGGCATGGTCAGCGTGCTTGGCGAGACGATGATGCCGTTGTTGTCGGCATACAGGTACTCGCCCGGGCGGAAGGTCACGCCACCGAAGGTGACCGGCACATTGAGGTCGCCGATACCGCGCTTGTCTGTCTTTTTCGGGTGGCTGGCCAAGGCCTGGATACCCAGCTCGGTCTGCGCCAGCACGTCCACGTCGCGCACGCAGCCGTACACCACGATGCCTTCCCAGCCATTCTTCGCAGCTTTTTCTGCCAGCATGTCGCCCAGCAGTGCGCAGCGCATCGACGCCCCGCCATCCACCACCATCACCTTGCCCTTGCCGGGCTGGTCGACCTGCTCCTTGACCACCGAGTTGTCCTCGAAGCATTTGACGGTGACGATCTCGCCGCCAAAGGAGTCATGGCCACCGAAGTTGCTGAACATCGGCTCGACGACCTGAACCAGGTCCGGGTAGGTGTCACACAAGTCAGGCGTGATGTAATGCATGGCAAAACTCCTCGTGGGTACAGGGTTCACAGTGCGCTTCGTGGCGATCTCTGGCCGGTCCGGGCATGGCCCTGAGGGGCGATACGACGAACACGGCGACAGCCCGCCCGCAGAAAATGACCAGAAGACCATCTGGCGTCACATATTAGCCGGATGAAGGCTCCGGCGAAATGCCTGTTTCCCGCTCAAGAGCGGCCATTTCCGCCTCTGCTGCCACCAACGGGCTTTTGTCCAGCCATTGCGCTACCAGCGGCCAGACTTCCTGCTGCGCTTCTTTGCTCACCAGCATCTCGACATGGCCGAAATCGCTGGTGAATCCCTCGCTCTTGCCGAGGCAGAGGTACTCGCGGACGGCAGAACCAAACTGATCGAGCAGCTTGCGACAGGCCCACGCCGGGTCCTGGGCGTCCCCTATGGCGGTCACTGCCATCACCGGCACCCGCACCTCGGTCAAACCGGCCCACCAGTCGCGCTCGCCATCACCGAAACGGCCGAACAGCCCATGCCAGCGCAGGCTTTCCAGCGCCACACCGATCGGCTCGTCTTCCGGGCCGCGCTTGAGGCGGTAACCCGACAGCACGGAGCAGCATTTGAGCAGCAGCCGCGCAACCCACTCCACCGGTGGGATCTTCAGTGGCCAATAGGTGCGGCTCACCTGACTGCCAAACAGGGCGACCGAGGCGATACGCGACTCGTCGAGGTAGTGCCCACCCAACGCGCCCGCCAGGGTCACGCCACCCAGGGAGTGTCCGAGCCAGTGGGCCTTCTGCGGATTCTGCTCGTAAATGAAGTCCGCGATAGCCGGCAGGTCATAACGCGCATAGTCACTGACGCGGTTCGAGCGATAGGCCTGGTTGCGCGGCGACAGACCATGGCCACGCATCTCGGCGATCCACACGTCAAAACCGGCACGCGCCAGGTACGGCCCCAGGCCGATGCACTTGGGCGAGTACCAGAAGCGGCGGTTGGAAAAACTGCCGGGAATCAGGACCACCGGCACCCCACGCGCCCCCTCCTGGCCGGCACGGCCCAGACGGGTGAGCGCCAGCTCGACGGTGAAATCGTTGCTGTTGCCCGGCTTCAGGCGATACACGTCCTCGCTCAGATCACCGCGCAATTCCGCACTGATCAAGGCGACGGGAAATAGCTCACTGCTGCTTTGCATCACTCTCGCTCTGGTACACAAGATTGCCGGGGCAATCTTTCAGGTCCCCAGGCGGCCGCCCGCAAGCGGTCGTCAGGGATTGCAAACCACAAAAAAGGGCAGGATTAACCTGCCCTTGAACACATTGGTTAACGGCGAATCAGGCTTGCTGGCCTTCCGCGAGGAAGAACCAGGTGTCGAGTACCGAATCCGGGTTCAACGACACGCTTTCGATCCCCTGCTCCATCAGCCAGCGCGCCAGATCCGGGTGGTCCGATGGGCCCTGACCGCAGATGCCGATGTACTTGCCAGCCTTGTTGCAGGCCTGAATGGCGTTCGACAGCAGCTTCTTGACCGCCGGGTTACGCTCATCGAACAGGTGCGCCACGATGCCGGAATCCCGATCCAGGCCGAGCGTCAGCTGGGTCAGGTCGTTGGAACCGATGGAGAAGCCGTCGAAGAACTCCAGGAATTCTTCGGCCAGGATGGCGTTGGACGGCAGTTCGCACATCATGATGACCTTCAGGCCATCCTGACCACGGACCAGACCGTTCTCCGCCAGCAGGTCAACCACCTGGCTGGCCTCGCCCAGGGTGCGTACGAACGGCACCATGATCTCGACGTTGGTCAGGCCCATCTCGTTGCGTACTTTCTTCAGCGCACGGCATTCCAGCTCGAAGCAATCACGGAACGATTCGCTGATGTAGCGCGACGCGCCGCGGAAGCCGAGCATCGGGTTTTCTTCTTCCGGCTCGTAGAGCTTGCCGCCGATCAGGTTGGCGTATTCGTTGGACTTGAAGTCCGACAGACGCACGATGACCTTCTTCGGCCAGAACGCTGCAGCCAGGGTGCTGATGCCCTCGACCAGCTTCTCGACGTAGAAGCCAACCGGATCGTCGTAGCCGGCGATGCGCTTGTCGACACTGTCCTTGACCTCAGGCGGCAGGCTGGCGACGTTCAGCAGCGCTTTCGGGTGCACGCCGATCATGCGGTTGATGATGAATTCCAGGCGAGCCAGGCCCACCCCTTCGTTCGGCAGCTGGGCGAAATCGAAGGCGCGGTCCGGGTTGCCGACGTTCATCATGATCTTGAACGGCAGGTCCGGCATGGCGTCGACGGAGTTCTTGCGAATGTCGAAGCCCAGTTCGCCTTCGAAGATGAAACCGGTGTCGCCTTCGGCGCAGGAAACGGTCACACCCTGGCCATCTTTCAGGACCTGGGTGGCGTTGCCGCAACCCACGACAGCCGGAATACCCAGCTCACGGGCAATGATCGCCGCGTGGCAGGTACGGCCTCCGCGGTTGGTGACGATGGCGCTGGCGCGCTTCATCACCGGCTCCCAGTCCGGATCGGTCATATCGGAAACCAGTACGTCGCCCGGCTGGACCTTGTCCATTTCCGATACGTCGTTGATCACGCGCACCTTGCCGGCGCCGATCTTCTGGCCAATGGCACGGCCTTCGACCAGAACGGTGCCGGTTTCCTTGAGCAGGTAGCGCTCCATCACGGTGGCGCTGGCGCGGCTCTTCACGGTTTCCGGACGGGCCTGGACGATGTACAGCTTGCCGTCGTCGCCATCTTTGGCCCACTCGATGTCCATCGGGCGGCCGTAATGTTTCTCGATAATCAGCGCCTGCTTGGCCAATTCGGTGACTTCGGCGTCGCTCAGGCAGAAACGGGCACGGTCGGCACGGTCGACGTCCACCACCTTGACCGATTTGCCGGCCTTGGCTTCCTCGCCGTAGATCATCTTGATGGCTTTGCTGCCCAGGTTGCGGCGCAGGATGGCCGGGCGCCCCGCTTCCAGGGTTTGCTTGTGCACGTAGAATTCGTCGGGGTTCACCGCACCCTGCACTACGGTCTCGCCGAGGCCGTAGGCGCCGGTGATGAACACCACGTCACGGAAGCCGGATTCGGTATCGAGGGTGAACATCACGCCGGCGGTGCCGGTTTCCGAACGCACCATGCGCTGCACACCGGCGGACAGGGCGACCAGTTTGTGGTCGAAACCCTGGTGCACGCGGTAGGCGATGGCGCGGTCGTTGAACAGCGAGGCGAATACTTCCTTGGCAGCGCGGATCACGTTGTCCACGCCACGGATGTTCAGGAAAGTCTCCTGCTGGCCGGCGAACGAGGCGTCCGGCAGGTCTTCGGCGGTAGCGGAGGAGCGTACGGCGACGGCCATGTTCTCGTTGCCGGCAGACATGGCAGCGAAGGCAGTACGGATCTGTGCGTCCAGCTCGGCTGGGAACGGTGCATCCATGACCCACTGGCGAATCTGCGCGCCGGTCTTGGCCAGGGTGTTCACATCGTCGACGTCCAGAGCATCCAGCGCGGCGTGGATCTGCGCGTTCAGGCCGCTCTGTTCGAGAAAGTCCCGATAGGCCTGGGCGGTGGTTGCAAAACCACCGGGAACCGATACGCCGGCACCGGCCAGGTTGCTGATCATCTCGCCCAGGGAGGCGTTCTTGCCCCCTACGTGCTCGACATCATGATTGCCGAGCTTATCGAGGGAAACTACGTACTCTACCAAGGTGATCTCTCCACTGAAGTATGGGAAACGCTCAGAATCGGTTCACGGCCTGCTGCACGCCTCGAACCGGCTCTCTGGGGCTGGGAAAGTTCGGCGGACATGTCCGCACGATTGTGGCCTGGCCCTGGAAAATAAGTAACAATGCCAACCCGTTCAGGCCAGCAAAAGCGGGCCTATGATAGCCAAGAATCGTCCTCAGCTTAAGGCCCATGGCGCAAATGAAACGAACCGCTTTCTTCATCTCCGATGGCACCGGCATCACCGCCGAAACCCTGGGTCAGAGCCTCTTGGCGCAGTTCGAAACCATTGCCTTCACCAAACTCACGCGACCGTACATCGACAGCGTGGAAAAAGCGCGCGCAATGGTACAACAAATCAATAACGCTGCCGAGAAAGACGGCTCCCGGCCAATCATCTTCGACACCATTGTCAATCAGGAGATTCGCGAGGTCCTGGCGCAGTCCAACGGCTTCATGATTGACATCTTTTCGTCCTTTCTTTCTCCCCTGGAGCAGGAACTGACCTCCCATTCGTCCTATTCGGTCGGCAAATCCCACTCCATCGGGCACAACTCCAACTACATGGAGCGTATCGAGGCGGTGAACTTCGCCCTCGACAACGACGACGGCGCCCGCACGCACTACTACGACAAGGCCGACCTGATCCTGGTCGGGGTCTCGCGCTGCGGCAAAACGCCCACCTGCCTGTATATGGCAATGCAATACGGTATTCGTGCGGCCAATTATCCGTTGACCGAAGAAGACATGGAGCGCCTGCAACTGCCCAGCGCCCTGAAGAAGTACAAAGACAAACTGTTCGGGCTGACCATCGACCCCGACCGCCTCACCGCGATCCGCAACGAGCGCAAGCCCAACAGCCGCTACGCCAGCTACGCCCAGTGCGAGTTCGAGGTGCGCGAAGTGGAAAACCTGTTCCGCCGCGAAAACATCAACTTCATCAACTCCACGGCGTTTTCAGTGGAAGAGATTTCCGCCAAGGTCCTGGTGGAAAAGGGCGTCGAGCGGCGCTTCAAGTAAGCCGCCCCGTACCGCCCCTCGCGCAGATCAGGCCTGGCCAGGCGTTCGGTTGCCCTGCCCCAGGCTGCGCTGCATGAGCACGGTGTCCAGCCAGCGCCCATGCTTGAAGCCTACCGACTCGAACACGCCCACCCGACGAAACCCCAGGCGCTCGTGCAACGCAATCGAGGCGCGGTTTTCACTGTCGCCAATCACAGCCACCATCTGACGCCAGTCGCCCCGCTCCATCTGGCCGATCAGCTCGCCCAGCAGGGCTCGGCCGATGCCTTGGCCCGCCTGGTCGGTCGCGACATACACAGAGTTTTCGACGGTGTGCCGGTAGGCCGGGCGCGGCCTGTAGGGAGTCGCGTAGGCATAGCCGAGCACCTCGCCGTCGCGCTCCGCGATCAGATAGGGCAAACCGGCGGCCAGAACGGCGGCGTGACGCTGGTGCATGTCGTCGACACTTGGCGGCTCTATTTCGAACGATGCCGTCCCGTTCAGTACGTGATCAGCGTAAATAGCGGCTACCGCCGGGATATCCGCAGCCACAGCGGCACGCAGGATCATGCCAGGCATAACGATCTCGACATATTCAAGGCCCAAGCATCACACCCAGGCCTATTCAAAAAGCATCACCGGGCACGCGCACCCAGCCCTCCATCAGGATGCGGGCGCTGCGGCTCATGATCGCCTTGGTCACCGTCCACTCGCCATTCACCTGCCTGGCCTCGGCGCCGACACGCAGGGTGCCGGAGGGGTGGCCGAAGCGCACTGCGCTGCGCTCGCCGCCGCCAGCCGCCTGGTTGACCAGGGTCCCGGGTACCGCCGCCGCCGTGCCGATGGCTACCGCACAAGTGCCCATCATCGCGTGGTGCAGCTTGCCCATGGACAGCGCGCGCACCAGCAGATCGACCTCGCTGGCGTCGACCGTCTTGCCGCTCGACGAGGTGTACGACTTCGACGGGCTGACAAAGGCGATTTTCGGCGTGTGCTGGCGAGTCGCAGCCTCCTCCGCAGTCTTGATCAGTCCCATGCGCAGGGCGCCGGCCACACGGATCTTCTCGAAACGCGCAAGCTGCTGCGGATCGCCATTGATGGCCTCGCGCAGCTCGGTGCCCTGGTAGCCGATGTCTTCGGCATTGACGAACACCGTGGGGATGCCGGCTCTGATCATGGTCGCCTTGAACGTGCCGACACCAGGCACCTCCAGATCATCGACCAGGTTGCCGGTGGGGAACATCGAGCCACCCTCCTCGCCGTCATCGGACGGGTCGAGGAACTCCAGCACGATCTCCGCCGCCGGGAAGGTCACGCCGTCTAGCTCGAAATCACCGGTTTCCTGCACCTGGCCATTGCTGACCGGTACGTGGGCGATGATGGTTTTCTGGATGTTGGCCTGCCAGATGCGCACCACGCAGGTGCCGTTCTGCGGGATGCGCGCCGGATCGACCAGTCCGGCGTGCAGGGCGAACGCCCCGGCGCCGGTGGAGAGGTTGCCGCAGTTGCCGCTCCAGTCGACGAAGGCCTTGTCGATGGAAACCTGGCCGTAGAGGTAGTCGACGTCGTGGTCCGGCTGGCTGCTCTTGGACAAGATCACGCACTTGGAGGTCGACGACGTGGCGCCGCCCATGCCGTCGATGTGCGCGGAGTACGGGTCGGGACTGCCGATGACCCGCATGAACAGCCGGTCACGGGCCTCACCCGGCACCTGGCAGCGTTCGGGCAGGTCCTGCAGGCGGAAGAACACGCCCTTGCTGGTACCGCCACGCAGGTAGGTGGCGGGAATCTTGATCTGCGCTTGAGAGGCCATGATTGCTTCCTGGCTGACAGTGACATGAAAAAAGGTGGGTGAACCGCGTTAGCGATCCACCGCGGTGCTTGCCCGGTGGATGAAAAAAGCGTCATCCACCCTACGGGCACTGCGGCGTCTCGTAGGGTGGGTCACGCTTCATCGACCCACCATCGGTGCGGCAACGGTGGATTGGCAAACCTCATCCACTTGGCGATCAGGCGACGGCGCCCTCCAGGAAATCCTGGGCGAAGCGTTGCAGTACGCCGCCGGCTTCGTAGATCAACACCTCTTCGTTGCTATCGAGACGGCAGGTCATGGGGACTTCGACCCGCTCGCCGTTGCGACGGTTGATCACCAGAGTCAGGTCCGCACGGGGTTTGCGTTCGCCGATCACGTCAAAGGTCTCGGTGCCGTCGATACCCAGGGTCAGGCGGGTGGTGCCCGGCTTGAACTCCAGCGGCAACACGCCCATACCGACTAGGTTGGTGCGGTGGATGCGCTCGAAGCCCTCGGCGGCAATCGCCTCGACCCCGGCCAACCGCACACCTTTGGCCGCCCAATCCCGCGACGAGCCCTGGCCGTAATCGGCACCGGCAACGATGATCAGCGGCTGCTTGCGGTTCATGTAGGTTTCGATGGCTTCCCACATGCGCATCACCTGGCCTTCCGGCTCGACGCGGGCCAGGGAGCCCTTTTTCACCTGGCCGTCGACCACCACCATCTCGTTGACCAGTTGTGGGTTGGCGAAGGTGGCGCGCTGCGCGGTGAGGTGGTCGCCGCGGTGGGTAGCGTAGGAGTTGAAGTCCTCCTCCGGCAGGCCCATTTTCGCCAGGTATTCGCCAGCGGCCGAGTCCAGCAGGATGGCGTTGGACGGCGACAGGTGGTCGGTGGTGATGTTGTCCGGCAGCACCGCCAGCGGGCGCATACCCCTGAGCGTGCGCTCACCAGCCAGGGCACCTTCCCAGTACGGCGGACGACGGATGTAGGTGGACTGCGGCCGCCAGTCGTACAGGGGGCTTTCCGCCTCCTCGAAGCTGCCTAGGTCGAACATCGGGATATACACCTGCTTGAACTGCTCCGGCTTCACCGAGGCGGCGACGATGGCGTCGATCTCCTCGTCGCTCGGCCACAGGTCTTTCAGGGTAATCGGATTGCCAGCCGGGTCGTGGCCGAGCACATCCTGCTCGATATCGAAACGCACGGTACCGGCGATGGCGTAGGCCACCACCAGCGGTGGCGAAGCGAGGAACGCCTGTTTGGCATACGGATGGATGCGCCCGTCGAAGTTGCGGTTACCGGACAGCACCGCCGTGGCGTACAGGTCACGGTCGATGATTTCCTGCTGGATCGCCGGGTCCAGCGCGCCAGACATGCCGTTACAGGTGGTGCAGGCATAGGCGACGATGCCGAAACCGAGCTGCTCCAGCTCCGACAGCAGCCCCGCCTCTTCCAGGTACAGCCTGGCGACCTTGGAACCCGGCGCAAAGGAGGTCTTGACCCACGGCTTGCGCAGCAGGCCCAGGGCATTGGCCTTCTTCGCCACCAGGCCGGCAGCCACCACGTTGCGCGGATTGGAGGTATTGGTGCAGCTGGTGATGGCGGCGATGATCACCGCGCCGTCCGGCAGTTGGCCGCTGGCCTCCTCCGCCTTGGCGGCTGCCAGTTTGGCTTCATCAGCGATGCCGCGCTCGTTCAGCGCCGAGGTCGGCAGGCGCTTGTGCGGGTTGCTCGGGCCGGCCATGTTGCGCACCACGGTGGACAGATCGAAGCTCAGCACCCGCTCGTACTCGGCGGTGACCAGGGCATCGGCCCACAGGCCGTTGGTCTTGGCGTAGTGCTCGACCAGCGCCACCTGCTCCGGCTCGCGACCGGTGAGCGTGAGGTAGTCGATGGTCTGCTGGTCGATGTAGAACATCGAGGCAGTGGCGCCGTATTCCGGGCACATGTTGGAAATGGTCGCACGGTCGCCGATGGACAGGCTGTTGGCACCTTCGCCGAAGAACTCGACATAGGCACCGACCACCCGCTCCTTGCGCAGGAACTCGGTGATGGCCAGCACGATGTCAGTAGCAGTGATCCCCGGCTGGCGCTTGCCGGTGAGCTGCACGCCGACGATATCCGGCAGGCGCATCATCGACGCACGGCCGAGCATTACGGTTTCCGCTTCCAGGCCGCCGACACCAATGGCGATCACGCCCAGGGCATCCACGTGCGGGGTATGGCTGTCGGTGCCGACGCAGGTGTCGGGGAACGCCACGCCGCCACGGGCCTGGATCACCGGGCTCATTTTCTCCAGGTTGATCTGGTGCATGATGCCGTTGCCGGCCGGGATCACGTCGACGTTCTTGAACGCAGTCTTGGTCCACTCGATGAAGTGGAAGCGATCCTCGTTGCGGCGATCCTCGATGGCGCGGTTCTTCTCGAACGCATCGGGATCGAAACCGGCGAATTCCACCGCCAGGGAGTGATCGACGATCAGCTGGGTCGGCACCACCGGGTTGACCTTGGCCGGGTCGCCCCCCTTGTCGGCGATGGCGTCACGCAGCCCCGCCAGGTCGACCAGCGCGGTCTGGCCGAGAATGTCGTGACAGACCACCCGCGCCGGGTACCACGGAAAATCCAGGTCTCGCTTGCGCTCGATCAGTTGCTTGAGCGAGTCGGTCAGCGCGGCCGGCTCGCAGCGGCGCACCAGCTGCTCGGCCAGCACCCGGGAGGTATAGGGCAGCCGGGCGTAGGCGCCGGGTTCGATGGCATCGACCGCCTCGCGGGTGTCGAAGTAATCCAGCGCCGTGCCAGGCAGCGGCTTTCGGTAGAGGCTGTTCATGCTCATGTCATTTACGGTCCTTGAGCGGCACGAACTTCAGGTCTTCAGGGCCTGTGTAGTTGGCGCTCGGGCGGATGATCTTGCCGTCGATGCGTTGCTCGATGACGTGGCTGGACCAGCCCGAGGTGCGGGCGATAACGAACAACGGGGTGAACATGGCGGTGGGCACGCCCATCATGTGGTAGCTGACCGCACTGAACCAGTCGAGGTTGGGGAACATCTTCTTGACCTCCCACATCACGCTCTCGAGGCGCTCGGCGATGTCGTACATCTTGGTGCTGCCCTGCTCGGCGGACAGCTCGCGAGCGACCTCCTTGATCACCTTGTTGCGCGGGTCGGACACGGTGTAGACCGGGTGCCCGAAACCGATCACCACCTCCTTCTTCTCGACGCGGGCACGGATGTCGGCCTCGGCCTCATCCGGGTTGTCGTAGCGCTTCTGGATCTCGAAGGCCACTTCGTTGGCGCCGCCGTGCTTCGGGCCGCGCAACGCGCCGATGGCGCCGGCGATGCAGGAATGCATGTCGGAGCCAGTGCCGGCGATCACCCGCGAGGTGAAGGTGGAGGCGTTGAATTCGTGCTCGGCATACAGATTCAGCGAGGTGTGCATGGCGCGCACCCAGGATTCGCGGGGTTTCTCGCCATGCAGCAGGTGCAGGAAGTGGCCGCCGATCGAGTCGTCGTCGGTTTCCACATCGATGCGCTTGCCGTTGTGGCTGAAGTGGTACCAGTACAGCAACGCAGACCCCAGCGAGGCCATCAGCTTGTCGGCGATATCACGGGCACCGGGGTGGTTGTGGTCGTCCTTTTCCGGCGACACACAGCCGAGCACGGACACGGCCGTGCGCATCACATCCATCGGATGAGCCGACGGCGGCAGCTGCTCGAGCGACGCCTTCATGGCGGCCGGAATGCCACGCAGGGCCTTGAGCTTGGACTTGTAACCCGCCAGCTCGGCAGCGTTCGGCAGCTTGCCGTGCACCAGCAGGTGGGCGATCTCTTCGAATTCGCAGCGATTGGCGAAGTCGAGCACGTCATAGCCACGGTAATGCAGGTCGTTGCCGGTACGGCCGACCGTGCATAGGGCCGTGTTGCCAGCGGCGGTGCCACTCAGGGCGACGGATTTCTTCGGTTTGAAGCCGGGCGCGGCATTCTCGGGGGTAGCGCTCATCAGGTGTCTCTCCTCATCCGATCCGGTGGGATATTGTTGTTATGCGTCAGTCTTCGAGGCAGCTAACTGCTTATTTCTTGGCGGCGAACAGGGCATCGAGGCGCTGTTCGAACGCGTGGTAATCGATGCGTTCGTACAGCTCCATGCGGGTCTGCATGGTGTCGACCACATTCTTCTGAGTGCCGTCGCGGCGCACGGCCATGTACACGTTCTCGGCAGCCTTGTTCATCGCGCGGAACGCCGACAGCGGGTACAGCACCAGGGACACGTCGACCGACGCCAGCTCCTCGGTGGTGTACAGCGGCGTGGCGCCGAACTCGGTGATGTTGGCCAGGATCGGCGCCTTTACCCGATCGGCGAAGGTCTTGTACATCGCCAGCTCGGTGATGGCTTCCGGGAAAATCATGTCGGCACCCGCCTCGATGCAGGCGGCGGCGCGGTCCAGGGCGGCATTGAGCCCTTCCACGGCCAGCGCGTCGGTACGGGCCATGATCACGAAGCTGTCGTCAGTGCGTGCATCCACCGCGGCCTTGATCCGGTCGACCATTTCCTGCTGGGACACGATTTCCTTGTTCGGCCGGTGCCCGCAACGCTTGGCCCCCACCTGGTCCTCGATATGAATGGCGGCGGCGCCGAACTTGATCATCGACTTCACAGTACGCGCAACGTTGAACGCCGAGGCGCCAAAGCCGGTGTCGACATCCACCAGCAGCGGCAGGTCGCAGACGTCGGTGATACGGCGCACGTCGGTGAGCACGTCATCCAGCCCGGTAATGCCCAGGTCCGGCACGCCGAGGGACCCGGCTGCCACACCGCCGCCTGACAGGTAGATCGCCTTGAACCCGGCGCGCTTGGCGAGCAGCGCGTGGTTGGCGTTGATCGCACCGATCACCTGCAGCGGGTGTTCGGCGGCGACTGCATCACGGAAACGCTGACCGGGGGTATCGGGCTTGAAAGGCTGACTCATGCATCACCTCGTTGATCGACAGTCTGGGTATCGGCGTCCTGGTAATGACGCGCGATATTGCGTTTGGAAGCGCCGATGTGACGGCGCATCAGGAGTTCGGCCAGCTCGCCATCGCGGTCGGCAATGGCATCCAGGATGCGGTGGTGCTCGGCAAAGGCCTGGCGCGGGCGGTTGGGGATGGCGGAGAACTGCAGGCGGTACATGCGCACCAGCTGATACAGCTCGCCGCAGAGCATCTGCACCAGGGTGCGGTTGCCGCTGCCCTGAATGATCCGGTAGTGGAAGTCGAAATCGCCTTCCTGCTGGTAGTAGCCGACGCCGGCCTGAAACGCAGCGTCGCGTTCGTGCAACTCCAGCACCTGGCGCAGCTCGTCGATTTCGACCTGGCTCATGCGCTCCGCCGCCAGGCGGCAGGCCATGCCTTCCAGGGACTCGCGGATTTCATAGAGCTCGATCAGCTCGGCATGACTGAGCGACACCACCCGGGCGCCCACGTGCGGCACGCGCACCAGCAGCCGCTGCCCTTCCAGGCGGTGGATGGCTTCACGCAGCGGCCCGCGACTGATGCCATAGGTGCGCGCCAGTTCCGGCTCGGAAATCTTGCTGCCGGGGGCGATTTCACCCTTGACGATGGCCGATTGAATGCGCCGGAAGACGTTTTCGGACAAGGTTTCCGAATCATCCTGAAGCACTTGGGGCGTTTCGATAGCGTCCAGCATATTGTCAACACAGCCATCTGATTTCCGCAAAAA
This sequence comes from Pseudomonas sp., assembly GCA_050282285.1. Taxonomy (GTDB): domain Bacteria; phylum Pseudomonadota; class Gammaproteobacteria; order Pseudomonadales; family Pseudomonadaceae; genus Aquipseudomonas. The sequence goes on along the minus strand of JBLZZJ010000053.1, from coordinate 76,628 downwards.
ATTACCCCGCAAAGCCATTACTGTCAAACCACAAGACAACATTGTCGACAATCTGATGATTCACGATTATTTCGACGCCTTCGCTGACCTTACTTGCAGAAACCCCCATAAGCGTCTGTCGCAGCAGAAAAACCCCATGGTAGAATGCCGCCCAATTCGGCCTGGCGAGCACGCTCGACATGCCTGCTAGACTCCAAGCCAAAAGCGCGGGGCCACTAGTGCCATCCCCGCCGGTCTTCCCCTGATCCATCGATAGCGAGCACCCACCAGGACTTATGAGACTCAAGCCCTTCGCCCTGCTCTTTTGCCTGCTTCTGTCGCCCGGCCTGGCACTTGCCGCGGAAAAGACCATCTATGGCCTCAACGAATACGTCCGCCTGAACACCATCGACCTCGAGGTTGCGGCCAAGCTCGACACCGGCGCCAAGACGGCCTCGCTCAGCGCACGCGACATCAAGCGTTTCAAGCGTGACGGCGAAACCTGGGTGCGTTTCTACCTGGCCATCGATGATGCCCACGCCCACCCCATCGAGCGCCCGCTGGCGCGCATCAGCAAGATCAAGCGCCGTGCCGGTGACTATGATCCTGATGAAGAAAAGACCTATACCGCACGCCCGGTAATCGAAATGGATGTCTGCATGGGCCAAGCCCTGCGCACGATCGAAGTGAACTTGACCGACCGAAGTGCATTCCAATACCCGCTGTTGATTGGCTCCGAAGCCCTCAAACGCTTCAGCGCACTGGTCGATCCAAGCCTTAAATACGCAGCAGGGAAACCTGGCTGTGCCACCGACGCAAACCCTGGCGAGTAATTTCCATGCGCTCTCTAACCCTGCATCTGAAAGTCCTGATCACGCTCCTGGTGAGCCTGGGCATTCTGATTACGGCGTACCAAATCTTCATCCTCGGCATCCCGGTCACCGAGGATGAAACCGACGACCTGTGGAACATCGATGCCAGAGTCGAATTCCAGGCCAACCCGCGCGAGCCGGTGAAGCTGCAGATGTTCGTGCCGCCGCTCAACCAGGATTACGTCAGCCTCAACGAGAGCTTCATATCGAACAACTACGGCGTGAGCATCAACCGCGCCGACGGCAACCGCCGCGTGACCTGGTCCGCGCGCCGTGCCAGCGGCAAGCAGACCCTGTACTACCGCCTGGTCCTGACCAAGCGCTACAGCGGTGAGCAGGCCACCACCAAGGGGCCGATCTTCCGCGACAGCATTCCCGTCGAAGGCCCGGAAAAGATTGCCGCCGAAGCGCTGCTGGCCCCCATTCGCCAGCACTCGGCCGACGTCGAGACCTTCATCAGCGAAACCATCAAGCGCTTCAACAACGCCAACGACGACAACGTGAAGTTGCTGCTGGCGGGCGACGCCTCGACCATCAACAAGGCCAAGGCCATCGAGCTGCTGCTGTCCATCGCCCACGTGCCGATGGAACGCGTACACACCATCCGCCTGGCCGCTGAAATCCAGCAGAGCCCCGAGCTGTGGCTGCGCAGCTTCAACGGCGACAAATGGCTGTACTTCAACCCCGAGACCGGTGAGCAAGGCATGCCGGCCGACCGACTGGTCTGGTGGATCGGCGACGACAACCTGGTCAACCTGGAAGGCGGCAAGCAGGCGCAAGTCAGCTTCAGCCTGAACAACAGCGAGATGAACGCCATCCGCCTGGCCAAGCTGACCGACGAGAACACCGACGCCGATTTCCTCGAGTACTCGCTGTACGGCCTGCCGCTACAGACCCAGCAGACCTTCATGATCATGGTCATGATCCCGATCGGCGTACTGGTCATCCTGATCCTGCGCAACCTCGGCGGCCTGCAGACCCTGGGCACCTTCACCCCGGTCCTGATCGCCCTGGCTTTCCGTGAAACGCAGCTGGGCTTCGGCATCATGCTGTTCACGGTGATCACCGCGCTGGGCCTGTCGCTACGGTCCTACCTGGAACACCTGAAGCTGCAGATGCTGCCACGACTGTCGGTGGTTCTGACCTTCGTGGTGGTACTGATCGCCGCCATCAGCCTGTTCAGCCACAAGCTCGGCCTCGAGCGCGGTCTGTCGGTCGCCCTGTTCCCGATGGTGATTCTGACCATGACCATCGAACGCCTGTCGATCACCTGGGAAGAACGTGGCGGCAGCCATGCCTTCAAGGTCGCCATCGGCACCCTGTTCGCCGCGACCCTGGCGCATCTGCTGATGAGCGTTCCGGAACTGGTCTACTTCGTGTTCACCTTCCCGGCTGTGCTGATGGTTCTGGTCGGCTTCATGCTGGCGATGGGTCGCTACCGCGGCTACCGCCTGACCGAACTGTTCCGCTTCAAAGCCTTCCTGAAGGATTGAGCCATGATCGGTCTGTGGAAGACATGGAAGGCCCTCGAAGCCAAAGGCATCATGGGCATCAACCGACGCAATGCGGACTACGTGCTGAAGTACAACCAACGGCACCTGTACCCCATCGTCGATGACAAGATCATCACCAAGGAGCGCGCCATCCAGGCCGGGATTCACGTCCCGGAAATGTATGGTGTGATCTCCACCGAGAAGGAAATCGACAAGCTCGACGAGATCATCGGCGGGCGCACCGATTTCGTGGTCAAGCCGGCACAGGGTGCCGGCGGTGACGGCATCCTGGTTATCGCCGACCGTTTCGAGGACCGCTACAAGACTGTTTCGGGCAAGATCATCAGCCACGAGGAAATCGAGCAGCAGATCTCCAGCATCCTCTCGGGCCTGTATTCCCTGGGCGGTCACCGCGACCGTGCGTTGATCGAATACCGCGTGACCCCGGACCAGATTTTCAAGAGCATCAGCTACGAAGGCGTACCGGACATCCGCATCATCGTGCTGATGGGCTACCCGGTCATGGCCATGCTGCGCCTGCCGACGCGCCAGTCCGGCGGCAAGGCCAACCTGCACCAGGGCGCCATCGGCGTCGGTGTGGACCTGGCCACCGGCGTGACCCTGCGCGGTACCTGGCTGAACAACAAGATCACCAAGCACCCGGACACCACCAACGCGGTGGACGGCGTGCAGCTGCCGAACTGGGATGGCTTCATGAAGCTGGCAGCCGGCTGCTACGAGCTGTGCGGCCTTGGCTACATCGGTGTCGACATGGTGCTCGACCAGGAAAAGGGCCCGTTGATTCTCGAACTCAACGCCCGTCCTGGCCTGAACATCCAGATCGCCAACGACTGCGGCCTCACCCACCGCGCCCATGCCGTGGAAGCCCGACTGGTCGAACTGGCTGCAAAAAGCATCAAGGAAACCCCGGAAGAGCGCATGCGCTTCGCCCAGGAGCTGTTCGGCCACATCCCGGCCGCCCCGCTCTAAGGCACTTCCCGCCCATGAAAAAGCCCGGCCATGTGCCGGGCTTTTTTGTGGGCCAAGGGCGTCAGCGAACCGTAGGGTGGATGGCGCTTTTCCCATCCACCTTCAGATGCCGCGGCGGATGTGAAGCGCCATCCACCCTACAGCCATCAAGGCGGCTCAGGCCTCGCTCAACAGCCCCAGGCTCTTGCCTTTCAACACCGCTTGCGTGCGGCTGCGCACCCCGAGCTTGGCGAACAGGTTGTGCAGGTGCCATTTGATCGTGGCTTCGGACAGATGCACCGCCTGGGCGATATCACGGTTCGACAGCCCCGCCGCGACGAAACGCAGGATCTCTCGCTCGCGATGGCTGACATCCTGATTGTCCTCGAAGGTCTCCAGGTCGACATCCAGACGCCGGCACTGCTCGCGCAATTGCTCGGCCAACCCGTGCCAGGCCCCAGACGTCTGCGGCTCGGCGGCGTGCCAGGCATCCCAGAGCGGCAGCAGCCACAGGGCGTCATCAAGGAACATGCGCCGATACCCTTCGCGCCAGGCTTCTTCCAGGGTCGGTTGCAGCAAGGCGAACGCCTTTTCGCTGTTGCCTTTACGCCAGTACGCCACCGCCAGCAGCAACGACAGGCGCAGGCTGCGATCACGCTGATGCTCCGCCGACTGCTTGGACAGGCAGGCCTCCAGCACGGCCTGGGCCTTGTCGGCACGTCGTTCCACCAGCGCCAGCCGCGCTTCACTGAGCACCAGCGCCGTGCCGGCGTCGGTATAGCGGTCGGCCGGCAGCGCCTCCAGGTGACGCTGCAACTGCAGGCAGATGCGTTCGGCCTCGTTGGGGCGCTTCAGCCACAGCAGGAACTGCACCTTGCAGCTCATGCCCAGGGCATATACCCGCTCATACCCCGGGCCATGCAGACTGGCCAGCCACTCGTCCAGCTCGGCCAGGGCCTGCTCCCCTTCTCCGGCGAAAAAACGCGCTTTGGCCATGACCAGCTTGCCGCGGCTGATCAGCTCGATGGGCGTGGCCACGTCGCGCCAGGTAGTGGCCAGCGGCAGTTCGGCGAGGATCGCGGCGTGTCGATCCTGCTCATACAGCAGGTCCGCATAGGCCAACGACAGCGGCCCGCCGACCCGACTGCGGCGCCCGAACACCTGCTCGACCCGGGCCCGTGCGGTTTCCGCCAGAATGCGGCCGCGCTCGGGTTCACCCAGCTCCTTGCAGATCAGCGATTCGATCAGGCTGACCATCACGTGCAGGTATTCGCTTTCGGTCTGGCGCAGATTGTCGCGGGCCACGCTGATCGACTTGGCGGCATCGCCGAACTCGCCCATCAGCGCGTAGGCCGCGGCCTGGATGCAGCACAGGCTGGCACGGAACACCGGCTGGTTGTCCGGCACCAGGCTCAACCAGTGCCGGGCCACCTTCAGGCAGTCCTCCAGCTTGTCCTGGTAGAGCAGCACCAGGGCCTTGAGCACCTGGGCCGCCGCCAGCAACTCGGCCAGGCCGAAATGCAGGAGCTTGCCGCGCCCTTTCAGCAGGCGGGTACTGACCTCTTCGATCAACGCCTCGGCTTCGGCGTACTTCTGCTCAAACGCCAGCTGCCAAGCATAGAAAATCTGGAATACCGGGTGCTCGCGAATCACCTCCGCCGGCATCTCCTTGAGGATCGCCAGGATGCCGTACACCCGGTTGCCGGCGATCAACCGCGCGCCCTGGCGCTCCAGCAGATCGGCGGCAAAACCGTAGTCCCTGGCCCGCAACGCGTACTTGATCGATTTGTCGGCCTGGCCGTGGTTCTCGCACCATCGCGCGGCAGCATGCAGCAGATGCGTCGGATCGCCATGCCGGGCCAGCCGCCCCTGCAGGAACTCGGCGAACAGGTGGTGATAGCGGAACCACTGCCCCTGGGCATCCAGCGGAATGATGAACAGCTGTTTGCGCTGCAGGCGCAGCAGCATCTCGTTGGCATCGCTGCGCCCGGTCAGGGCATTGCACATTTCGGCGTTGAACTCATCGAGCACCGACGTCTGTTCGAGGAACTGCTGCAATGCCGGCTGCAAACCGTCGAGCACATCTTCAGCCAGGTAGTCGGCAATATTGCGCTCGCTGCCGGATAAGCCACGCAGAAACTGCCCACGATCGGTATGGCGCGCCAGGGCCAGGGACACCAGGTGCAACGCGGTGATCCAGCCTTCGGTGCGGGCCTGGATCGCGGTCAGTTCCGCCTCGCTCAGGGGCATCTGTTTGACGTCGCAAAAATAGGCCTGGGTTTCGGCCTTGGTCAGGCGCAAGTCTTCGGCGCGAATCCACAGGCCCCAGGACATCAGCGCCGGGTGTTCATCGGCAAATATCGAATTGAAGCGCGTGCTGGCAATCAGGCGGACATTGGCCGGCACGTGTTCGATCAGGTGATTGACCAGCGGCCCCAGCGCCGGATGACGCACCCGATGAAAGTCATCGAGGATCAGGTACAGCTCGCCCTCGACACGCTTGAGGTCCGCCACGAAGGCATCCAGCAGGCCCTGGTTGGGCAGGTTCAGGTTTTCCTGCAGCAGGCGCGCGGTGGTGTTGCCAAAACCCGGCAGTTGCGCGTCGATTGCCGCGATCAGGTATTGCAGCAGGCGCTGCGGCTCGCTGTCCATCTCGTCGCAGGACAACCAGGCCACCAGCGCACCCGATGCCTGTAAGCGCCGGCGAAACTGGCTGAGCACCGTGCTCTTGCCGAACCCCGCCGGGGCGCTGAGGACGATGGCGCGGCAGGTTCGGGCAGCGAACAGACGATCGATCAACGCCGCCCGCTCCAGCAACACGCCATCCCCCGAATCGGCGGGAAACAGCTTGGTGCGCAGCAAGGGCACGGAACGCAGGCGTGGCTGAGTGTGACTGTTCATGATTCAAGCAGGCTCAGCTCGCGGGCACGCCGAATCGCCTGGGTGCGATTGCGAACCTTGAGCTTCTCGTAGATGTTGTGCAGGTGCCATTTGACGGTGCCCAGGGCCAGCGACAACTGCTGGCCGATCTCGTCATTGGACATACCCTGCGCCGCCAGGCAGACCACCTCACGCTCGCGGTCGGTCAGCCCCTCTTCCGTCAGATCGAGGGCAGCGCGCGCCGCGTGCCCCGGCCAACCGGCCAGCAGCGAACGGATAAAACCCTGCAAGGCCGGCTGCCGCTCGGCAGCTTCCAGTTGCTGCAGCAGTAACCGGATGGCCTCGCCTTCCTCGACGAACAGGCTTCTTACCCCTTCGCGCTCGGCCCCGATCAGGCACTGCACCAGTAAGCTCTGGGCCCGTTCCTGGTAGCCCAGGCGCTGATAGCTCAGTGCCGCCAGCAGGTCCAGACGCAGGCGCTGCAGGCCATGCCAGTCGTCGATGAGCAGGCTGCGCAACTGGGTGATCTCGTGCAGCGCCTCGCTGAAATGCCCCCGGGCCTGCTGCAGGCGAATGCGCGTCAGCCCCTGCACCCAGCTCACCGGGTTGAAGCGCAGGCCCTGGTAATGCTCGGCCAGCTTCGGCCAGTCGACGCTCTTGAGACGCTGCTCGGCGCGCTTCAGGCGGTCGGTGGCGGGCTCCTGGAGTATCTGTGCCACCTCATCGCCCACGGCCTGGGCGTAGAAGCGCCAGGAGTGGTTGCGGGCGGCCAGGTTCTGCATCAGCACCAGGCTGGCATAGGCGTCCTTGGGGGCATCCTGCCGGCGTTGCACATGGGCCATGCACAGCATGCCTTGGGCATACAGGTCGATAGGGTTGATCACATCGACCGTGGCCAGCGCCCAGCGCAGGCGCTCTTCGATGCCTTCCAGGCGGCCCTGGTGGTAGGCAATCAGCGCTTCGGTGATGGTGGGCAGCGCCAGGGCTCGGGAGCGCTCGGCAAACCAGGGAATGATCTTCGCCCGCAACTGGCCGAACAGCAGCTCTGCCTGCTTGACCTGGCCCTGCTCCAGGCACAGCAGGATTTCCACGTTGCCCAGCTGCATGTCCAGGTAACGCCCTTCCAGGAAGTGGTTGCGCTGCTGGGCCAGGGCCAGCAGGCGCCGCGCCTGCTCCGGCTGGGCCAGCACCACGTTGGCCAGGGCACCGACCACCAGCATCGCGACTTCAAGAAATGCGGTGTGTTGCCCCAGCTGCCCTTCGACCCGGCGCGCCAGCGCAATGCAGGTATCCAGGTCATCTTTCTGCAGGGCGATGACCGACTTCACCGCCAGCGTGGCCAGCAGCTTGTCGCTCAGGGGCTCACTGGCCTGGCTGTCACCCCAGCGCTCCAGCAACTCGTCGAGCATGCGGTTGGCTTCCGGCAGCCCCAGCTCGGCGGCGCGGGTCCAGACATCGGCCAGCACCAGCACCGGGAAGCGCTCGGCAATCGCGTCCGGCACATGCTGGCGCCACTTGTAGATCAGGTTCAGTTGCCCGCGATTGATCAACTCCAGGCCACAGCCATCGACCAGGGCCGCGAGCATTTCCGAGTCCTCCGCCAGGCAGGCATGCTCGATGGCCAGGTTCTGCATGTGGTGGTTGGTGAACCACAGGCAGGCATTGAAATGCAGGTGTTTGAGGCGCTCGGGATCGCGGTCCTTCAAGCGCCCGCGCAGAAACTCGGCGAACAGGTTGTGGAAGCGGTACCACTGGCGCTCATGGTCCAGCGGCAACAGAAACAGCTGCATGGCCTCCAGCTCTTCCAGCAGTTGCTGGCCATCCTGGCGGCCGGTCAATGCATTGGCGAGGTCGCCGCTCAACTGCTGGGCCACTCCCAGGGCCAGCAGCAGCTCCTGCTTGTCGACCGGCAACTGCTCGAACACGGTACGCAGCAGGTACTCGCCAACCGCCGCCTGGTCAGTGCCCAGCTCGATCTGCTGGTCAAAGGCCTGGGGCTGGTGACGCAGCCACAGGCCGGCCAGGTGCACCCCGACCATCCAGCCTTCGGTCTGGCTGTAGATCGCGCCGAGGGCCACGGCGTCGACCTCCAGACCTCCACGCGACAGGTATTCATGGGTTTCCGCCTTGCTCAGGCGCAGGTCCTGCTCGCCCAGCTCGACCAGCAATCCCTTGGCCCGCAGTGTCGCCAGGTTGAGGGCCGGCTGGGAGCGACTGCCAATGGCCAGGACGAAGCCGCTCGGGGCGAATTTGATCAGGCGATTGAGCGCACTCAGCAGCTCGGCATCCTGGACCAGGTGCAGGTCATCGAGCACCAGCAGCAGCGGTTGTTCCAGCGTCGACAGCTCGACCAGCAGGCTTTCCATCACCGCCGCCACCGGCACCCGCATGGTGTTCTGCAGATAGGCCAGGGCTTCGTCGCCCAGACCGGGCACCACGTGGGAAAGCGCTTCGATCAGTTGGCGGAAGAAACGCGACGGCTCATCGTCATCCGGGCCCAGGGACACCCAGGCAACCGCCTGGCCGGCGTCGATACGTGACTGGGCCAGTGACGCCAGGGCGCTGGTCTTGCCGAAACCCGCCGGCGCGCATACCAGCAGAAGGCGGGCCTGGGGATGGGCGCACAGTGCGGCCTCGACCTGGGGTCGGGCCAGGTGGTCAGCCGATGCCTGGGGAGGCGTGAGTCTGGAGCGCAACAGGCTTCCAGCGGCTGGGTCCAGAACGTCATCCATGGCTGATCCCTTGTTAATTATTGTTTTTGCACGAACGTTCAGCATATTGGGGACCTATTCATACTAATCAGCCCGGGCCGCCCGAGCAAACCACTCGCAGGCCCGCTGGCCGCGTTCTACAATCGGCGTCCGCGCACCGCTGAAAACCCTGCATGCCAACCTGCGACCTTCACCCCCTGCCCTACAGCGCTGATCCTTCAGCCTACTTCAGCGTCATTCGCCAGGCGCCCGGTGCCGTGCTGCTCGATGCAGGACGCCCAGTGGCCCAACGTGGACGCTATGACCTTATGAGCGCCTGGCCATTGGCTGTACTGGCGCCGGGTGCCGACGAATCGGCCAACGACTTCCTGCATCGCCTGCGCGCCGCCCTGCAGCAACTGGGCCCTGCCGCGGCCCCCGAAGGCTGCGCCATGCCGTTTACCGGCGGGCTGATCGGCTACCTCGGCTATGACTTCGGCAGACGCCTGGAAGACCTGCCCGAGCAGGCCGTCGACGATCTCGCCCTGCCTGATGCTCGGCTGGGCCTGTACGCCTGGGCGCTTATCAGCGATCACCAGCTGGCCACCAGCCACCTGCTGTTTCATCCGACACTGCCCGCCGCCGAACGTTACCGCCTGATCGAACTGTTCGAGGCCGCGCAGCAGCCGTCGACACAGCCCTTCCAGTTGCTGGAAGGCTTTAGCGCCGACCTCGACGCGGACCAATACCGCCAGGCCATCGAACGCATTCAGGCCTATATCCAGGCGGGCGACTGCTACCAGGTCAACTTTGCCCAGCGCTTTCGCGCGAACTATGCGGGCGATCCGTGGCAGGCCTACCTGGCGCTGCGCAGCGCTTGTCCCACGCCCTTTGCGGGCTTCCAGGCGCTGGACGACAACGAAGCGATCATCAGCCTGTCGCCCGAGCGTTTCCTGCGGGTCAGCCAGGGGCAGGTGGAAACCCGGCCGATCAAGGGTACCCGCCCGCGCGGAAAAGACCCCATCGAGGATGACACGCAGGCCCAGGCGCTGCTGGGCAGCCTCAAGGACCGCGCCGAGAACCTGATGATCGTCGACCTGCTGCGCAACGACCTCGGCCGCAACTGCACCACGGGCTCGGTGCGCGTACCGGAGCTGTTCACCCTGGAGAGCTACCCGAACGTGCACCACCTGGTCAGCGCCGTGACCGGCGAGCTGGCGGCGGACAAGGATGTGCTGGACCTGATCGCCGGCAGCTTCCCAGGCGGCTCGATCACCGGAGCGCCGAAGATCCGTGCCATGCAGATCATCGATGAGCTGGAGCCCACGCGCCGCGGCCTGTACTGCGGCTCGCTGCTGTACCTGGACGTGCGCGGCGAGATGGACAGCTCGATCGCCATCCGCAGCCTGCTGGCCAAGGACGGGCAGATCAGTTGCTGGGGAGGTGGCGGCATCGTCGCCGACTCGGACTGGCAGGCGGAGTACCAGGAGTCGATCACCAAGGTGAAGGTGTTGCTCGAAACCCTGGAGCGCTTTCAGGGTTAAGGAGCTGGACGCTCGCGGGCAAGCGGAATACCACCCAGTCGCTCCTGCAGGTGCGCCTCCCGCTGAAATGAAAAAGGCCCGCAGATGCGGGCCTTTTTTGCTGACGGGCTGGCGCTTACAGGCTCAGCTCGCGGTTGGACGCCTTGAGGAACTCGCGTTTGAGGTCTTCGAAGGTGTGCACCGCAGGGAACTGCGGGAACTCGCGGATCACGTTCTCCGGCGCATGGAACAGGATGCCGGCATGGGCTTCGCTGAGCATGGTGGTGTCGTTGTAGGAGTCACCAGCGGCGATCACGCGGTAGTACAGGCTCTTGAATGCCACGACCGACTGACGCTTGGGGTCTTTCTGACGCAACTGGTAGCTCACCACGCGATCGGTTTCGTCGGTGATCAGCTTGTGACACAGCAGCGTCGGGAAGCCCAGCTGGCGCATCAGCGGCTGGGAGAATTCGTAGAAGGTGTCGGACAGGATCACCACCTGGAAGCGCTCACGCAGCCAGTCGACGAACTCCACCGCACCGTCCAGCGGCTTGAGGGTGGCGATCACTTCCTGGATGTCCGACAGCTTCAGCCCGTGCTCGTCGAGGATGCGCAGGCGCTGCTTCATCAGCACGTCGTAGTCAGGAATGTCCCGGGTGGTCGCTTTCAGCGATTCGATGCCGGTTTTTTCCGCAAAGGCAATCCAGATTTCCGGGACCAACACGCCTTCCAGGTCAAGACACGCGATTTCCACAGGACACTCCTAGGTTGGGCTGAAAAGAAGGCCGCACTCTAGGTGCTGTTGCGGTTTCAGCGCAAGCCGCAAGGCCGGGAAAGTCGAACCAGGGCCAGGTGTCACCGGTTCGGCGCAGTGGTGCACGGCCAAGGCAGGCGCCCGTCATTTATTCCCAAAAAGAAGGTGCACTACGGTGTTTGGTTATTTAGCCGTATAACGCGCTTTTGCTACCATCGCCGCACAAGACGCCCGACGTCACCATAACTAGGAAATACAGCCTGATGAGCCTTCCCTTCGATGCTGCGGAATTGGCGGTTACCTACGCCAGCAAGTCGCCGCAGGACATCCTCAAACTCGCCTTCGAGCACTTTGGCGACGACCTCTGGATTTCATTCAGCGGCGCCGAAGACGTGCTTCTGGTCGACATGGCCTGGAAGCTCAACAAGAACGTCAAGGTATTCAGCCTGGATACCGGCCGCCTGCACCCGGAAACCTACCGTTTCATCGAGCAGGTGCGCGACCACTATGGCATCGCCATCGAAGTGCTCTCCCCCGAGGCCGCCGCGCTGGAAGCGATGGTCAAGGAAAAGGGCCTGTTCAGCTTCTATAAGGATGGCCATGGCCAGTGCTGCGGCATTCGCAAGACCGCACCGCTGCGCCGCAAGCTGTCCACCGTCAGCGCCTGGGCGACCGGTCAACGCCGCGACCAGAGCCCCGGTACCCGCAGCCAGGTGGCGGTGGTCGAGATCGACGGCGCGTTCTCCACGCCGGACAAGCCGCTGTACAAGTTCAACCCGCTGGCGCAGATGAGCAGCGAAGACGTGTGGAACCACATCCGCATGCTGGAGATTCCCTACAACAGCCTGCACGAGCGTGGCTTCATCAGCATCGGCTGCGAGCCCTGCACCCGCCCTGTGCTGCCGAACCAGCACGAGCGCGAAGGTCGCTGGTGGTGGGAAGAAGCCACGCAGAAAGAATGTGGCCTGCACGCCGGCAATCTGATCAGCAAGATCTGAGGCCCCGCCGTCTTTCAGACCAGAACGGCCAGGCCTATGGACCTGGCCGTTCATTTCCCCTTCAGCAGTCGGTAGCCGCCAGGAAGATTGCCGCCAGCGCTTCGATACCCGCCTGATCCTGCGCCGCAAAACGCGCCAGGCGCGGGCTGTCCAGGTCCAGCACGCCAATCAGTCGACCGTCCTTCACGAGCGGTACCACCAGCTCACTGTTGGAGGCACTGTCGCAGGCGATATGCCCGGGGAAAGCATGCACGTCCTCGACCCGCTGGGTTTGGCGGCTGGCCGCCGCCGCGCCGCATACGCCACGGCCGAACGGGATGCGTACACAGGCCACCTTGCCCTGGAACGGGCCCAGCACCAATTCCTCGCCGCGGGCCAGGTAGAAACCCGCCCAGTTGAGGTCTTCGAGTTCCTGGAACAGAAACGCGGAAAACTGCGCGGCGTTGGCGATGAAATCACGCTCATCGGCCAACAGCGATTGCAGTTGTGCCGCCAGCAGCGGATAGCCGTCGAGGCCTTGGCCCGCCTGATTCAGATCGATCATGGATTCTCCAGCATCTTGAGCCCGACCCACTGTCGGGCGAATTGATAGGCGCAACGGCCGTTGCGGTTGCCGCGACCGAGGGCCCAGCGAATGGCCGCCTTCTCCAGCTCTTCGTCCCACTGCCACTGCAAGCCAGCCTGAGCGGCCTGCACGTCGATCCAGTGACGCACCACGTCGAGGAAATGCTCCTGGCTGAAGGGGTAGAACGACAGCCACAGGCCAAACCGGTCAGACAGTGCGATCTTGTCCTCCACCGCCTCGTTGGGGTGCAGCTCGCCGTCCACCATCTTCCAGTTTTCGTTGTCGCTCTGTTTCTCCGGCACCAGGTGGCGGCGGTTGGAGGTGGCGTACAGCAGGACGTTCTCCGGCGACTGCTCCAGCGAGCCGTCCAGCACGCTTTTCAGCACGCGGTAATCACCCTCGCCCGCCTCGAACGACAGGTCATCGCAGAACAGCACGAAGCGTTGCGGCAGCTTACTCAACAGCTCGACCACCCGTGGCAGGTCGGCCAGGTGGTCGCGCTCGATCTCGATTAGGCGCAGGCCATCGGCGGCATGGGCCGCCAGCAGGGCGCGAACCAGCGAGGACTTGCCCGTCCCGCGCGAGCCCCAGAGCAACGCATGGTTGGCCGGCAGGCCCTGGACGAACTGGCGAGTATTGCGCGCCAGTTGCTCGCGCTGGTTATCCACACCGATCAGATCATGCAGATTCAGATCGAGGCTGACCTGCAGCGGTTGCAGATAACCGCTGCGGCCTTCGCGATGCCAGCGGGCCGCCAGCGTGTGCTGCCAGTCGATGGCATCACGCTCAGCCGGCAGCAGTGGTTCGAGGCGAATCAGCACGCGCTCGGCACGCTGCAGAAAAGCGTTCAATTGGGAATCCATGACTTCTTCCTCAGGGTTTCTAAGCGCCACGTTTGCCCCCTGCCGAGGGAGGGGGGAGTTGGGCTATGCTAGGCAGGCGAACGGATACGGGGCAACGCACTCACTCATGGATATTCCGCTTACCCAGCGCCTGTCATTCAAACAGGCAGGCCTGACCGTTTTGGTGGCGTTTATCCTTGGCACGGCACTCAGCGTGATCCAGGTGGGCATCGATTATGCCAGTGAAGATGCCTCCATCAACCGCGAAATCAACGCGCTGATGGAGATCAGCCACAATCCCGCAGCCCGTATCGCCTACAACATCGACTCGGAGCTGGCCCAGGAACTGGTGCTGGGGCTGTTGCGTTCACCCGCGGTGATCCGCGCGGAAATTATCGACAATAGCAACATGACGCTGGCCAGCGTCAGTCGCCCGCCCAGCGAAAGCCGCTATCGGGTGTTCAGCGACTCGCTGTTCGGCGAGCGCCGCCTGTTCCAGAGCCCACTGTTCGTCAGCCACGCCCCCGAGGAAGACCTCGGCATGCTGCGCCTAGAGGTCGACACCTACGCCTTCGGCAGCCATTTCCTCAAGCGCGCCGTGCTCACCCTGGTCACCGGATTCGCCCGCAGCCTGCTGCTCTCGCTGATTCTGCTGGTGCTGTTCTACTTCATGCTGACCAAACCCCTGGTCGAAGTGATCCGTGGCCTCAGCAGCCGCGACCTGCGCACGCCCAACCCGAGCAAGCTGCCTTGCCCGCCGAATCATGAGCACGATGAAATCGGCGTGCTGGTCAACGTCACCAACCAGCAGCTGGAAAGCATCGCCACGGAAATCGAGCAACGCCGCACTGCCGAGGATCGCCTGACCCAGTACCTGGGCGAACTGGAGAACATCGTCTCGGCCCGCACCGCCGAACTCAAGGCGACCAACGCGCGGCTCGTGGACTCCAACCAGGAGTTGGAACAGGCGCGGCGCATCGCCATGGAAATGGCCCAGGCCCGCTCGACCTTCCTGGCCAACATGAGCCATGAGATCCGTACTCCGCTCAACGGCCTGCTGGGCATGCTCGCGCTGTCCCTGGACGGCCCGCTGAACAACGAGCAGCGCCAGCAGCTGTCGATCGCCCATGACTCCGGCAAGGTGCTGGTGGAGCTGCTGAACGACATTCTCGATCTGTCGAAATTCGAAGCCGGTCAGTTGGAACTGGAACAGATCCCCTTCGACCTCGGCGCCCTGGTCGAGGACACCGCCAGCCTGCTCTCGCAAAACGCCACGCCCAGCGTCGAATTGACCTGCCTGATCGACCCGCGGCTGTCCGCCCAGGTAATCGGCGATCCGACCCGGGTCCGGCAGATCGTCAGCAACCTGCTGTCCAACGCCCTGAAATTCACGCGCCTGGGCCGGGTCGATGTGCGTGTGGAAAAGGTCGGCAGCGAAATCGCCATCATGGTCCGCGACACCGGTATCGGCATCGCAGAAGCCGACCAGATACGAATCTTCCACCCCTTCGCCCAGGCCGACGTCGGCATCACGCGCCAGTTCGGCGGCACAGGGCTGGGCCTGGCCCTGACCCGCAAGCTGTGCGAGGCGATGCGCGGGCGCCTCGACCTGAAATCACAGGAAGGTTTTGGCAGCCAGTTCACGGCCACGCTGCCCCTGGCGGCCCACACGACCACCCCGGCAGAGCCGAAGCTGCACGGCCGCGTGGTCGCACTGTGTTCCGCCAGCTCCGGACTCAGCGAACTGCTGGGCACCCTGCTGCCGCTCTGGGGTCTGGACTATCAGCGCCTCGACACCGACGGGAGCCCGGCCAGCCACGAGGCCGACCTGCTGATCAGCGATTGCCCGAAATGCCTGCTCGGCCTGCGCCCGGCCAAGGACGTACCGATTCTGCTGGTGACCGCCTATGGCAGCTTCCTGACCTCCGAGCAGGCGCAGCAGCTGGCGCCCCTGGAGCAACTGGCACGCCCCTTGTCCCGCCAGGCGCTGTTCCAGGCGGTGCAGCGCAACCTCGGCCAGCAAACGGATCGCCTGCCACCCGCCACACAGAGCCTGCCCAACGCCAAGCGTCCAGCGCGGGTGCTGCTGGTGGAAGACAACCCGGTCAACCAGCTGGTGGCCAAAGGCATGTTGAGCAAACTGGGTTATGAGGTGCTGCTGGCCAATCATGGCGGCGAGGCCTTGAGCCAGCTGGAAACCCAGGCCGTGGACCTGGTGCTGATGGACTGCAACATGCCGGTCCTCGATGGCTACGAAGCCAGCCGACGCATCCGCCAGAGCGGTCGCCATCCGGACCTGCCGATCATTGCCCTGACCGCCAACGCGCTGTTTGACGAGCGCGAACGCTGCCGGGCGGCGGGCATGAACGACTACCTGGCCAAGCCGTTCCGCCGCGAAGAACTGGCCGCCCTGCTCGACCAGTGGCTACCAGTCAACGCCGAGTGATGAAACGGTCAAGCAGCACGCCAATCTGATCACGCAGCCCGGCCAGCTCGTCCGGGCTCACGCCCTGCTCGCACAGCAACTGGTTCTTCAGCGGCAGTACCTGGTCGCGCAGGGCCTGGCCCGTTTCGGTCAGGCCCAGGTGCACTTCGCGCTCGTCGCTGCGCGAACGGGTACGCAACAGGAAACCAAGCTGCTCCAGGCGTTTCAGCAGCGGCGTCAGCGTCCCGGAATCCAGCAACAGCCGCTCGCCCAGTGCCTTGACCGTCGGCTGCGCCGGCGGCGCGCCCTGCCATTCCCACAGCACCAGCATTACCAGGTACTGCGGGTAGGTCAGGTTGAGCTGGTCGAGCATCGGTTTGTAGGCGCGAATGACCGTGCGCGACGCGGCGTAGAGCTTGAAACACAGCTGGTTGTCCAGCTGCAGTGCCGCGTCGAGATCAGGCAGCGGATCGGTCATTTGAGCAGGGCTTCGATCTCGGCCGTCAGGTCTTCCGGCTTGGTGGTCGGGGCGAAACGCTTGACCTGCTTGCCATCGGCGCTGACCAGGAACTTGGTGAAGTTCCACTTGATGCCCTGGCTGCCAAGCAGGCCCGGCGCGCGTTTCTTCAATTGCACGTACAGCGGGTGGGCCTGGGCGCCGTTGACGTCGATCTTCTTGAACAGCGGGAAGGTCACGCCGAAATTCAGCTCGCAGAACTCGGAAATCGCACCTTCGTTACCCGGCTCCTGCTTGCCGAACTGATTGCACGGGAAGCCAACCACCACCAGCCCCTGGTCCTTGTATTGCTGCCAGAGGTTCTCAAGCCCCTTGTACTGGGGCGTGAAGCCGCACTTGCTGGCTGTGTTGACCACCAGCACGGCTTTACCGGCGAAATCGCCCAGGGTTTTCTGCTCGCCCTGGATGGTGATGACCGGAATCGCGAAGAGTTCGTTGCTCATGGAGGTGGCCCTGATAGAAAGAAGGTGCGCTCAAAGTAGCGAGCAATTTAATTGTGTGCAATTCAATTGCCAAAAAATAAGGCCCGCTGATAGCGGGCCTGTGTCTCGACTATTGCCTGCAGCACCCGGTCACTCGCGCGGCACCAGCTTCAGCGACACCGAGTTGATGCAATAGCGTAGGCCGGTGGGCACTGGCCCGTCGGGGAAGACGTGCCCCAGGTGCGAGTCGCACTTGGCGCACTTCACCTCGATGCGGTGCATGCCATGGCTGAAGTCATCCAGGCTTTTGATCGCGCTGTCGCTGACCGGCTGGAAGTAACTCGGCCAGCCGCTGCCGGAGTCGAACTTGGCATCGGAATCGAACAGAGCCGTGCCACAGCACGCGCAGTGGTAGAGGCCAGGGGTCTTGCTGTCGTGGTATTCACCGGTAAAGGCACGTTCGGTGCCCCCCAGACGACAGACATGGAACTGCGTATCCGACAGTTCATCGCGCCAGGCTTCCAGCGGTTTTTCGAGCTTGTCCACAGGCTGGTCTCCTCAACTGAAAAAAGCCCGAGCTGTACCTTTGCCAAGGTCGGGCTGCCACGTATCATTCGCCCCCAGTCTGTCACTGGTATCACACCCTGCCAAGACTTGGCGGATCGCGGTAAGACCAGAGCACGCGGTTAGGCTGATCACCCAGCGAAACAGTGGCATCGTTTCGCCGCCCCAGCGTCGCTTCCAGGTTCTTCCCACGACCGCCAGCACACCCGGGTGTCGCGCAGTCTTTCCTTATTTCGGGATCACTCACATGCAACTCAGCAAATCGAACAAGCTCGCCAATGTCTGCTACGACATTCGTGGGCCCGTGCTCAAGCACGCCAAACGCCTGGAAGAGGAAGGCCATCGCATCCTCAAGCTGAACATCGGCAACCCGGCGCCGTTCGGTTTCGAAGCCCCGGAAGAAATCCTCCAGGACGTGATCCGCAACCTGCCGACCTCCCAGGGCTACAGCGACTCCAAGGGTCTGTTCAGCGCCCGCAAGGCGGTGATGCAGTACTACCAGCAGAAGCAGGTCGAAGGCGTCGGCATCGAGGACATCTACCTGGGTAACGGGGTGTCCGAGCTGATCGTCATGGCCATGCAGGCCCTGCTCAACAATGGCGACGAAGTGCTGATCCCGGCCCCGGATTATCCGCTGTGGACCGCCGCCGTGGCCCTGTCCGGCGGCAAGCCGGTGCACTACCTGTGCGACGAGCAGGCCGGCTGGTTCCCGGACATCGCCGACATGCGCGCCAAGATCACCCCGAACACCAAGGCCCTGGTGCTGATCAACCCGAACAACCCCACGGGCGCGGTGTACTCGCGCGAAGTCCTGATGGACATCGTGGAACTGGCGCGCCAGCACAACCTGGTGCTGTTCTCCGACGAGATCTACGACAAGATCCTCTATGACGAAGCCCAGCACATCTCCACCGCCTCCCTGGCCCCCGACGTGCTGTGCCTGACCTTCAACGGCCTGTCCAAGTCCTACCGCGTAGCCGGCTTCCGCTCCGGCTGGGTGGCGATCTCGGGGCCGAAGCACCGGGCCCAGAGCTACATCGAGGGCATCGACATCCTCGCCAACATGCGTCTGTGCGCCAACGTTCCGAGCCAGCATGCGATCCAGACGGCACTCGGCGGTTATCAGAGCATCAATGACCTGGTGCTGCCGCAAGGCCGCCTGCTGGAACAGCGCAACCGCACCTGGGAACTGCTCAATGACATTCCAGGGGTCAGCTGCGTCAAGCCGATGGGTGCGCTGTATGCCTTCCCGAAGATCGACCCGAAGGTCTGCCCGATCCACAACGACGAGAAGTTCGTCCTCGACCTGCTGCTGTCCGAAAAGCTGCTGATCGTCCAGGGCACCGCCTTCAACTGGCCGTGGCCGGACCACTTCCGTGTGGTGACCCTGCCCCGTGTCGACGACCTGGAGCAGGCCATCGGCCGCATCGGCAACTTCCTCAAGTCCTACCGTCAGTAAGGGATCGCCATGAGCCAGGCCAGACGTTACCTGCTGACCGGTGCCAGCTCCGGCATTGGCGAGGCCCTGGCCCGCGAGCTGGCGTCCAGGGGCTACGACCTGGCCCTGGCGGCGCGCCGCGAGGACAGCCTGCAGCAATTGGCCGCTGAACTGACGGCGAGCTTCGGTTGCAAGGCCGTGGTATTGCCACTGGATGTGACCGACTACGCCGCCTGCCAGAATGCCATCGGCCTGGCCCGGCAGGCGCTCGGCGGGCTGGACGGGATCATCGCCAACGCCGGCATCGGCCTCAACGGCAAAGCCGGCAGCGGTCGTTTCGAGCGCTACCGGCAGACCATCGAAACCAACCTGCTGGGCGCCATCGCCTGCCTGGACGCTGCGACCGAGCTGTTCCGCGAGCAGGGCCACGGCCACCTCGTCGCCATCGCCTCGGTCGCCGGCAAACGCGGGCTGCCTGCCACCGCAGGCTATAGCGCCAGCAAGGCCGGGCTGATCAGCCACATGGAATCCCTGGCGTTGGAACTGCACCGCAGCCCTGTGAAAACCACCCTGCTGCTGCCGGGCTACATCGACACCCCGATCAACCAGGACGCCGGCTCCCGGCCGTTCCTGATCGATGTCGAGCGCGGCGCCAGGCTGATCGCCGGCCACATCGACGCACACACCCGCAGCGCCTATGTCCCGGGCTGGCCCTGGGCCCTGATCGGCCGCCTGCTGCCGCTGCTCCCTACTTCTCTGTTGGCCAGGTTCTGATGGATCTCCAGATCGACGACTTCTACAAGGATGCTGCCAGCGGCCTGCTGGCGCTGTACCAGGCCTTCCCACGCAAGATGGCGCTGTACATCGAAGACCTGATCGGCCGGGAGGAGCCCGACGAGTTCGGTCTGCCGAGCAAACGCCACGAGAGCTGCCTGGGCGCCCTGCTGTGGCTGGCCGAGGAAGGCTACATCCGCTTCGAGTCGACCATCGGTTACGACGCCCTCGACCAGGCCGTGCTGACCGAAAAAGGTTTTCTGCGCCTGAGTCGCGGGGTGCCCCACGCCCTGCGCGACGGCGAGCCACTGCCCGCCAGCGTGCGCCGCGTGCAGGCTACTCTGGCCTTCCAGTTGCGCGAATCCCTGGCCCAGCAACATGGCGAACGGATTGCCCGACTGACCCGCCTGCTTTTCGAAAGCACCCTGCCTGGCTCGGGCGACACAGTTTGAAATAGTCCCTCAGTTGAAGATGCCAGGGGCGCACCCTTATATAGCCCGCATTACCAGTACGTCTTTTTTCCGTGAGGAGTAGTTTCACACCATGATGCGCATTTTGCTGTTTCTGGGCACCAACATAGCGGTGCTGATTATCGCCAGTATTACCCTCAAACTGCTGGGGGTTGATCGCTTCACTGGTCAGAACCATGGCAGCCTGCTGATCTTCTGCGCCGTATTCGGCTTCGCCGGTTCGCTGGTCTCGCTGTTCATCTCCAAGTGGATGGCGAAGATGAGCACCGGTACCGAGATCATCACCCAACCGCGCACTCGCCACGAACAATGGCTGCTGCAGACCGTGGAAGAGCTGTCCCGCGATGCCGGCATCAAGATGCCGGAAGTCGGTATCTTCCCGGCCTACGAGTCGAACGCCTTCGCCACCGGCTGGAACAAGAACGACGCCCTCGTTGCGGTCAGCCAGGGCCTGCTGGAGCGTTTCTCTCCGGATGAAGTGCGCGCCGTTCTGGCCCACGAAATCGGCCACGTCGCCAACGGCGACATGGTCACCCTGGCGTTGATCCAGGGCGTGGTGAACACCTTCGTGATGTTCTTCGCCCGTATCTTCGGCAACTTCGTCGACAAGGTGATCCTGAAGAACGAAGACGGCCATGGCATCGGCTACTTCGTCGCCACCATCTTCGCCGAACTGGTTCTGGGCATTCTGGCCAGCATCATCGTCATGTGGTTCTCGCGCAAACGCGAGTTCAAGGCCGACGAAGCCGGTGCCCGCCTGGCCGGTACTGGCGCGATGATCGCCGCACTGCAGCGCCTGCGTGCCGAACAAGGTGTTCCGGTACAGATGCCTGACAGCCTGACCGCCTTCGGCATCAACGGTGGCCTGAAGAACGGCCTGGCCGGCCTGCTGATGACCCACCCGCCGCTGGAAGCGCGTATCGAAGCCCTGCGTCAGCGCGGCTAAGTTCGATACGAACAAAAAAGGCGACCCTCGGGTCGCCTTTTTCATGACCGGCGATTATGCGCCCAGCCGATAGACTCGCTCCTCTAGCCGCGTCAGGCCGCGCTGCTGAAATCGCCAGTTGTCTTTCAGCACGTCCCCCTCTTCCAGGGTTTCCAGCGTCCAGTGTCCGGACAGCAGCGCCTTGACCTCGCCGTCGTCAACCGAGAACGGCGGCCCGCTCATTTGCGCCTGGTCATAATCCAGGGTCACCAGCAAACCGGGTGTGCCTGGCGCCAGCAAGGTTTTCAGGTGCGCCACATAGGCAGCACGCATGTCCACCGGCAAGGCGATCAGCGCCGCCCGGTCGTACAAGGCAGCGCAATGCCCGGTATGACACGTGGTCAGCGCGAAGAAGTCCCCGCACAGCACCTCCACCCCAGCCCCCTGGTAGCGCACGAATCCGTCCAGTTGCTCGATCTCTGGCTGAATCTGCTGCTCATGGAAAAAATCCGCCACCGCGCGTGCCGACAATTCGACACCGACCACGCGATGGCCCTGGGCGGCCAGCCAGCCCAGGTCGAGGCTTTTGCCACACAGCGGCACCAGTACCCGCGCCCCTGCGGGAAGCCCGAGCGATGCCCAGTGGCGCTGCAGATAGGGGTTGATTTCAGTGAGGTGAAAACCGATTTCGTTACGCGACCAGCGCGTCTGCCAGAACTCTGCGTGCATGATTGTTCCTTCCTGCGTGACTCGGGCAATCCTCGCCTAAACTCTTGGCAAAGGCCACAGATTGGATGCCCGAATGCCAAGGACTGCCCTGCTTAGCCTGCTGCGCGGTGCCCTGCTCTGTAGCGCCCTGCTCTGCCTGCCCGGCCAGGCCTCACAACTGGCGACCATCCGCCTCGATACCAGCCAGGAAGACCCCTATCAGCTGTTTGTCGACGGTCAGCTCAGCGGCCTGTCCATCACCGTGCTCGATTGCATCTTCAAGCACCTCGAATACCCACACAGCATCCAGCTGACGTCCTGGAAACGGGCCAAGCAGAATGTCAGCAATCAGATTGCAGAAGGGTATTTCAGCTCTGCCCCGGACGTGGAAACCGACGCCTTCGCCCGGCTGTCGGCTCCCCTTCTGGTGGAGAAGTGGTACTGGTACTCGAGCAGTCCCCAGGTACTCAACCGCCCGCCCTGGGACCCCAGCCTGCGTATCGGCGCCGTGCTCGGCAGCAACACCCTGACCTGGCTGGAACGGCGAGGTATTGTCGTGCAGTACAAGGTGCCCAAGCTCAGCCAACTGATCCAGTTGCTGCAACGCGAACGCATCGACCTGATCCTCGCCGACCAGAGCGTGATGAACAGTGAAAAAGGTACGCTCGCCCTGGAACAGCGCTTCGTTCGCTATACGCCGCTCGGGGTCTATTTTTCACACGCCTTCCTGAACCGTCACCCGGGCTTTATCGAAGCGTTCAACCTGCATGTACAGGACTGCGCGCCGCCCAGCACACCGCTCACGGCGTCCGAGCAGCACTACCTCAGCCAGCTGATCGGCGTGCACCTGCAGCGCTGGGGTCGGCAGCCTGTGCTGCTGGACGCGCTGCGTGCAGCCAAGGCTCAGCCACTCAGCGAGAGCGAAATCGAGCAGCTCGATGCCCAGTGGATGAACGAGTACCTGCGTAGCCAGCAACCCCTGATCGATCGCATTCGCCAACAGCCGGCGTCACGGTTTCTGGAGGGTATCCATAACCAGTACCGACCACTCTTCAATGAGCTGTTTCTGACCGATAGTCGGGGCGTTACCGTGGGCATGAGCCCGGCAACCAGTGATTACTGGCAGGGAGACGAGGCCAAGTTCACCAGCACTCGCCTGCTTCCCACAGGGCAGTTGTTCATCGAGCCCATCGCCTACGACGGTTCGACCCGCAGTTTTCAGGCGCAGATCAGCGCGCCACTGCATGACCCCGAGGACGGACGCTTCCTCGGGGTCATGACGTTCGGCGTCAATATCGAAGCGGCATTCGGGGAAAGCCTGCCATAACCCATCGAAGCAGCCGATAAAATCCTCGCGGATTCCCGTTTGCTTCCGCTGAATACCTGATTGAAGATCCCTGTACTTCCTCAGGAGTTCGCCATGTTACCCAGCCTGTTCATCTCTCACGGCTCCCCCATGCTGGCACTGGAGCCCGGCGCCAGTGGGCCGGCCCTGGCGCGGCTGGCAGCAGAGCTGCCGCGCCCTCGGGCCATCCTGGTGGTATCGGCCCACTGGGAAAGCCAGGAACTGTTGCTCAGCAGTGCCGCGCAACCGGAAACCTGGCATGACTTTGGCGGCTTCCCGAGGCCGCTCTACCAGGTGCAGTACCCCGCACCCGGCGCGCCGCAACTCGCCGCCGAGATTGCCGAGCACCTGGCACAGGCAGGCTTGCCCGCGCGGCTCGATGAACAACGTCCATTCGACCACGGCACCTGGGTGCCCCTGTCGTTGATGTACCCCGAGGCGGATATACCGGTCGTCCAGCTGTCGCTGCCCAGTCGCCAGGGGCCAGCCCTGCAGACACGCGTCGGGCGCGCCCTGACCGCGCTACGCGAACAGGGCGTGCTGCTGGTCGGCTCTGGCAGCATCACCCATAACCTGGGTGAGCTCGACTGGAGGGCCGGCCCCGAGGTGATCACACCATGGGCCAAGGCATTCCGTGACTGGATCGTGGAAAAGCTCGAAGAGAATGACGAAAGCGCCTTGCACGACTACCGCCACCAGGCGCCGCAAGCGGCCCGCAACCACCCGAGCGACGAACACCTGCTACCGCTGTTCTTTGCCCGCGGCGCAGGTGGCGCATTCCACATCGAGCACAGCGGTTTCACCTATGGCGCACTGGGCATGGACATCTACCGCTTCGGGTAACGCCACGGCGTCATTGTCCGCCGGTGCTGCCTCGGCGCCCCGAGCGATCGGCCAGGAGCTGGGCCGCACCCTGGGCCTTCTGGGTGAACCAGAGCACTCGGCTGACACCGCGGGTCACCGCCACATAGGCCAGGCGAAGCGCTTCATCGCGCATCGCCTGGTCGTAACTGTTGCTGAAGAAGCCGCAGTGGGCATACCAGGCATTGCGCAGGGGGTGAGATTCCGGCGGCTGGCAGTCGTCGACGATGATCGCCACTTCCGCTTGCAACCCCTTGGCCCGGTGGATGGTGTAGGCCTTGACGGGCAAGCGCTTGTCGAGCTGCGCCTGAATACTCTGGAGCGCGTCATTACGCCGGCTGAGCACCAGCACCGCCGTGCGTTCCGCCGTTGACCGCGAAGCAACATGGACGCACTGCGCCTCGATTTCCTTGAGCAACACCGCCAGCTGGGTTTTCAGGGAAAACCGTTGAATGACCTTTACCCCGTGATCCCCCGATTCAGTGCTTTTGAAGGCCCGGGATGCCTTGTCCTGCTTGAGCGTCACGCCCGCCAGCACCGCTTCGGCATCGCGGATGACCGGCTCGATGGAACGGTAGTTGGTTTCCAGTTTGAGCACGGCGCTC
This sequence comes from Pseudomonas sp., assembly GCA_050282285.1. Classification (GTDB taxonomy): domain Bacteria; phylum Pseudomonadota; class Gammaproteobacteria; order Pseudomonadales; family Pseudomonadaceae; genus Aquipseudomonas. The sequence goes on along the minus strand of JBLZZJ010000053.1, from coordinate 52,009 downwards.
TTCCCGGCTTTCCCCTTGCCCGGAAAATGCCGATCGAAGTCCATGAACAATTCCGGCGAACTGCCCCGCCAGCCATAGATCGACTGCCAGTCATCACCGATCGCCATCAGCGTCACGGCCTGCCCCCCGCGCGCCAACCGACGCTGCACGGCCTGCAGCCATTGCACGATGTTCGGCGAGATATCCTGGAACTCATCGATCAGCAGGTGCGTGCAGGAGGTCAGCGACGACTCATTGTCCGCTCCGCCGTCCTTTGCCAGGTGCTGGGTGAGCGCCTCGAAGGCACGGTTGAAGGTCATCACCCCCTGCCCCTGCAAGTGCGCATGGAATGCCCTGGAAAACATCATCAGGGCGTCGGTGAACGCACGCTCCCTGGCCGAACAGTTCAGCGCGCTGGCGTCCACCCGCTCCGGACACAGGCCGATGCTCTCCATGAAACTCGCCTGCTGATGGAAAGCCTCGAACAGCGGCACCGCACTGAATTCGCCAGGCGTCTTGTAGGCATCGAGAGGCGCTTTGGCGTTCTTGCGCAGTGGCTCCGACGGAGCAGGCAAATCGAGCAACTCGTGCACCCGCAGGCGAAAACCCGGCTCATCGCTGTAACACTGCTGATACACCTGCCTCAGCAGACGCTGCTGCGCCGCGCCAAGCCGCGATGACGCGAGGGGGTTGTCCAGTTCTGCCTTGGCCGCCCCTTTGTCATCCAGCAATTCGAACCACGATGGGTTTCCCAGCAGCGCCTTGGCCTGTGCGCCCATGGCCGAGTGGAAAGTGCGCACGCACTGGCGCGCCTGGGCCGTATCGAAGGGGTACGACCAGAAGGCGAGCACCTTGAGCAACTGCTCGCGCAGTTGCGCGCAGGAAGCGTTGGTAAAGGAAATGACCGTCACCCTGGCCGGATCGATGTTCAGGTGACACAGCATGAACACCACGCGCAGAACCAGAGTCGTGGATTTGCCGGAGCCGGCCCCGGCAAACACCCGGGTCAGGGGATGATCGCCGAGGATCATAGCCCACTGCTCATCAGAGGGTGCACTGACAACACCGGCCGTCACGGCGAGCGCTACCTGCTCACGCATTGCACTGACCTGCCCGCTCTCGATACGGATCAGGCCTGGACCATAGATGGCTTGTCGGGACGTCGGGCTCTTGGCTTTGGCCTTGCGTTCGCCTGCCTTGCGAGGTGTTGCGGCGCCTTTGCGCTTTCGAGGTGTGGGCTTTTTCTGCAGCTCGGCGGCATCACGCTCCGCCTGCAGGTAGGCCGCCGTTCGTGGGAAATAGCGGGCCAGCGCAGTGGAAAGCAAAGATTTGTAGCGTGCTACGGCAGACCGCATTCGATGTTTTCATCCAGGGCGTGGTGTATACCGTTGAATGATAAGTGGTTTTGCTGGCCGCTGGGGATACTGGCAGAAGGCTTGCGGAGTAACGCCTGCGGGCTGACTGAACGTCACACAGGCTCAAAACCAGGCGTTGCAGTGTTCACCGATCAACCGGGATTGCCTCATCGGCATGGGTAAGTATTTCAATGGTGTGTATCAGGGTCCGAATGGATTCGAGTGCAGGCAGCCCTGCCAGCGTCACCATCATCGGCTCGCCCTCTCGTCGGGGAATATGGGTTCCGGGCAAGCCGGTGCGGTTGTAGACCAGTGCGTGCAGCACCATCGCGTTGTCCTGTAGAAAGCTGATCGCCTCTATCCCTGCACTGCGCGGCAGCTCGTCATTGATGATCATCAGGTCGAAGGGCTCATCGGTGTACCTGGCCCGCAGACGGACCTCATCGAAGTGACTCACCAGAATGACCCGGTACTGGCCAAGCCGGTTGAGCACGGCCTCGATGCTCAACCGGTTGGTGTGGAGTGCATCAGCCACGAGAATCCGCATCGATTTATTCACGAGCAAGCCTGCAATCCGGCAAAGGGGAATTCAGGCTAAGGCTCGATGACACCGCCCCGTAGAGTCCGATTCCGGGCGCCATGTAGGAAACTTCTTCCCTCGTTCAACCCGCTGCCGGCCCAGTGACAGGGCGCCAGGCTGGCCCGCATGCACCTGGTCTCTGCTGGGCGATCCAGCGCTCTGGCTCGCCAGGCATGCGCTGAAAAACCTGAAACTTTTGCGCCGCGACTCGGGTCACCAGAACACCAGTCACCTTCAGGATTCACAGCAATGGCACGGGCAATCTGGAAAGGCGCGATCAGTTTCGGTTTGGTGCATATCCCGGTGGCCCTGGTCTCGGCCACCTCTTCCCAGGGCGTCGACTTCGACTGGCTGGACAAACGCAGCATGGACCCCGTGGGCTACAAGCGGGTGAACAAGGTCACCGGCAAGGAAGTCACCAAGGAGCACATCGTCAAAGGCGTGCAATACGAAAAAGGTCGCTATGTGGTACTGAGCGAAGACGAGATCCGTTCGTCCCACCCGGTGTCCACCCAGACCATCGATATTTTCGCCTTCGTCGACAGCCAGCAGATTCCTCTGCAGAACATCGACACGCCCTACTTCCTGGCACCAGACAAGCGTGGCGGCAAAGTCTACGCCTTGCTGCGCGAAACCCTGAGCAAGACCGACAAGGTCGCACTGGCCCACGTGGTGCTGCACACCCGCCAGCACCTGGCAGCGCTGATGCCGCTGGACTCGGCGCTGATCCTGGTGATGCTGCGCTGGCCCGCCGAAGTGCGTGACCTGGACCAGTTGGAGCTGGGCGATGATGTGGTCAAACCCCAGCTAGCCAAGAGTGAACTGGACATGGCCAGGCGCCTGGTCGAGGACATGAGCGCCGACTGGCAACCGGACGAGTACCGCGACAGTTTCGAAGACAAGATCATGGCCCTGGTCGAGAAGAAAGCCCGCGCCGGCAAGATCGAAGACGTGGAAAGCACGCCTGGCCAGCAGGAACGCAAATCTGCGGATGTCATCGACCTGACCGAAATGCTCAAGCGCAGCCTCGGTGGCCGGCCGTCCAGCAAGGCGCCCAGCAAAACCTCGAGCAAGACCAGCAAGTCCGCAGCCAAGCCGGCCCCGGCCAAGAAGCCCGCGAAAAAATCCCAAGCCTGATACGTGCCTGTTTAAAGGTGTGCCCCCATGGCCAAGTCAGTGAGCGAATACAACCGCAAACGCAACTTCGACATCACCTCAGAGCCACCTGACACCGCGCCAACCGGAAAACGCAAAAAGGCGGTGTCGGCACTGCGCTTCGTGATCCAGAAACATGACGCGCGCAACCTGCACTATGACTTTCGCCTGGAGCTCGACGGCACCCTGAAAAGCTGGGCGGTACCCAAGGGGCCCAGCCTGGACCCGGCACAGAAACGCCTGGCGGTGCATGTCGAAGACCATCCGCTGAGTTATGGCAGCTTCGAGGGCACGATCCCGAAAGGGCAGTACGGCGCGGGCGATGTCATCGTCTGGGATCACGGCGTTTGGCAACCTCATGGCGACCCGCAGGCGGCCTACGCTGCCGGCAAGCTGAAATTCACCCTGATCGGCGAAAAGCTCGCGGGCGACTGGACCCTGGTCCGCACGCGCCTGCGCGGGAGCAGCGACAAGCAACAATGGCTGCTGATCAAGGAGAACGACCAGCAGGCTCGTCCCCTGGGCGAATACGATGTGCTGCAGGCCCAGCCCAACAGCATCATGAGCGGCGCCTCGGTCGGTGACAAACAACCCAAGCCCCCGGCCAAACGCGCGCCAGGCAAACGCAAAAAAACCAGCGCGGCCCTGCCCGAGCAACTGACACCACAACTGGCGACGCTTGTGGATAGCGCGCCCAGTGGTGACTGGCACTACGAGGTCAAACTCGACGGCTACCGGATCATGGCGCGCATCCAGGATGGTCAGGTTCGACTGCTGACCCGCAACGGGCACGACTGGACAGAGCGACTGCCCCGGCAAGTCAAGGCGCTTACTGCACTCAAGCTGGATGACAGCTGGCTGGACGGCGAAGTGGTGGTGCTCAACGACAATGGCCTGCCGGACTTTCAGGCCTTGCAGAACGCCTTCGAAACGGGTCGCAGCCTGGACATCATCTATTACCTGTTCGATGCGCCGTTTCTGCAGGGTGAAGACATGCGCGAACGGCCAGTGGAAGAACGGCGCGCCGCCCTGAAAGAGGCACTGGGACGCAAATCCGGCAAGCTGTTGCGCTTCTGCGAGGCGTTCGCCGCTCACCATCAGGACATATTCGAAAGTGCCTGTGCCTTGTCCCTGGAAGGCGTGATTGGCAAGCGCGCGGGCAGCCCCTACGTGTCGCGACGCAGCCCGGACTGGATCAAGCTCAAGTGCCGGCTGCGCCAGGAATTCGTGGTCCTCGGCTACACCCGCCCGCAGGGTTCGCGCAGTGGGTTTGGCGCACTGCTGCTGGGGGTCAACGGCCCGGACGGGCTGACGTATGCCGGCCGCGTGGGCACTGGTTTTGACCAGGCCATGCTGAAGCACCTGCATGAAACGATGCGCGAGCGTGAACGCAGCGCCTCCCCTCTGAGCAAACCACTGACATCGTCCCAGGCACGCGGCGTTCACTGGATCGAGCCGGAGCTGGTCGCAGAGGTCGAGTTCGCCGAATGGACCCGCGAGGGCGTGGTGCGCCAGGCAGCCTTCGTCGCCCTGCGCACGGACAAGCCTGCCAGCGAAATCGTCCGCGAACAGGCGCAAGCGCCGACACAGAAGCCCGCCGTAAAATCCGCTTCAGCCAGTTCGGGCAGCCGTAGGGACAGCACGGTGGCCGGTGTGCGCATCAGCAACCCGGACCGAGTGATCGACAAGCAAAGCGGCACGACCAAACTGCAACTGGCAGCCTTCTACGAAGCCATCAGCCCCTGGCTGCTGCCGCAGTTGCGGGAACGCCCGGTGTCCCTGCTGCGCGCGCCGGAGGGCGCAGAAGGTGAGCAGTTCTTCCAGAAGCACGCTGAGCGCCTGGACATCCCGCATATCAAGCACCTGGACCCGTCTCTGGACCCCGGGCACGCCCGCCTGATGGAGATCGACAGCGTCGAGGCACTGGTTGGCGCCGTGCAGATGGGCACTATTGAATTGCACACCTGGGGCGCCACCACGGATCAGATTGAACACCCTGATCTGTTTGTCCTCGACCTTGACCCGGATCCGGCCCTACCGTGGAAAAGCATGCTGGAGGCGACCCAGCTGACCCTGACAGTGCTGGACGAGCTCAAGCTCAAGGCCTTTCTGAAAACCAGCGGTGGCAAGGGCATGCATGTGGTCGTGCCGCTGGCACGCAAGGACGACTGGGACAGCGTCAAGGCGTTTGCCAAGGCCATCTCGCAGTTCCTGGCTCGGCAACTGCCGGAACGCTTCACCGCAACCATGGGGCCGAAAAACCGGGTGGGGAAAATCTTCGTCGACTACCTGCGCAACGCCCGTGGCGCCAGTACGGTAGCGGCGTATTCAGTGCGGGCCAGGCCGGGGTTTGCGGTGTCGGTGCCGATCAGCCGGGAAGAACTGCCGTCGCTGCACAGTGCACAGCAGTGGGATATTGGCAGCCTGCCGGAGCGTCTGGCGGGACTGAAGACTGACCCGTGGAAGGGATATGCCCGTCGGCAACGGATAACCGCAGGCATGTGGGACCGCCTGGACGCAGAAAAGCCTTGAACAACCACGGACAGCGCTGCTGCACAGGTGTTGTTCAGGCCAGGCTGTTGCGCTTGGCGAACTCGGCGAGATTGACCACCGACTTGATTTGCAGCTTGTCGATCAGGCGTGTCTTGTAGGTACTGATCGTCTTGTTGCTCAACAACATCAGATCGCCTATTTCCTTGTTGCTGTAGCCCCGCGCCAGATGCTGCAGGATGGCTAGCTCGCGGTTGGACAAGCGCTCTATCAGCGCCTGTTCGGTAGTGCTCGACTCTCCTCCTGCCAGCGGTTGGCCCGATAAACAGGGGAAGTAGATAAACCCCGACATGACGGCGCGCAGGGCTTGCCGAAGCTCGGTTGCGCCATCTGTTTTCGAGAGAAAGCCATTGGCACCAGCCTTCATGCAGCGCGCCGAGTAACACTGGGCCGACTGGGAGGTCAGGACCAGAATCTTGCAGGAATAACCCAGCGTCCGCACACGCCGGATTACCGCCAACCCATCGAGCTTTGGCATGCCGATATCCAGCAGGATCAGGTCCGGCACTTGCTGACGGATCGACTGCATGGCCTCGACACCATCACCACACTCGGCGATCACGTCATAGCGTTCCTCCTGCAGCGCCATCCGCACGGCCATCCGGATGAGCGGGTGGTCATCCACGATCATCGCCGTGCTCATTGTGGTCCTCCTTTTTCCTGCTCCCGCTGCGCCAGCCACTCGACGAAATCCGCAACGGACATCGGCCGGGCCATGTAGAAGCCCTGCCCGATCAGGCAACCCATGGCGAGCAGATTGTCCCGGGCCACCTCGGTACTGACGCCCTTGGCGACCATGCGAACATCCAGGGATTCGGCAATCGACACCGCACTGAGCACCACCGCCCGATTGCGCTGCTTGGCAAAGTCACTGGTGAACTCCTGACCCAGTACGAGTTGGGTGATCGGGAGCTGGCACAGCTGTTTCAATGATGTAAATCCGCTGCCGAAATCATCGATCGCCAACCTGCACCCAAGGGCGTACAACCGATGCAGTTGCGTGCGAACGGTGCGCGGAATGCGGAGAAGGTCATGCTCCGCGATCTCGAACATCAGTGCCGCAGCCGGCACCTGATACTGCTCGAGCAGCTCTGCGATCAGGTCGACCAGACCGATGCGAGTCAGTTGAGTGGCGTGCAGGTTGAACGCTATCTCCGGCAGCCGCGCCTCGCCCGATAGTGCCTGGATCAGCTGCAGACCCTGCTCAAGCAATTGCCTGAACAGCTCATCGAGCAGGTCGTGGGCCAGTATCGCTGGCAGAAAATCCTGGGGTAACAGCACCCCGCGCCGCGGATGATTCCAGCGCGCCAATGCCTCCAGGCCGATCAGGGCCCCAGTGTCCATGTCCACTTTCGGCTGCAGCCAGATCGTGAACTCACCCAGGGCCAGGCCTTGCTGCAGATCGCGTTCACTTAGCCGGTTGCAAGGAGGCAAACCAACAGAGGGATACGGAACCTCAGGGTATTTGTAGCGTTGAAATGCCTTTTTCAGCATGGACGGCTGCAACGGAGAGGCCAGCGCTCCCAGAAACTGCAAACCGGTCAGGTCGACGATCTGCAACACCCTCCGACAATCGCTGCCATCGATATCACCGCAGATGATCACGGCACGAACCTGCTGAAGCTGGCGCTCGGCGTGCAGAAACTCCAGCGCGGTGATACCGCCGTAGTCCAGATCACAGAGGATGACGTCCACCCCACCACGCTGCTGCAGGATTTCCATGGCCTGTTTGCCACTGCGAGCCTCGAGGATGTCTTCAACGTCCAGTTGCTGAAGCAACTCCGCCACGTAATCGTCTTGCCCTTCTTCAGCACTTAGCATCAAAACCTGTGGATACATGAATGTCCTTGCTGTCTGGGAAATGATCGATGCTGCCGGGATGCCGTATGCCCATCGTTGTCAGGGGTGTTGCGCTCGGCACACAGGGCAGGATGTCTGCGCAGCGATTCCAACTCTCGGGGCGGCGTCGATAGCCCTTGCGGCGTTGACGTGTTGAGCCCACCACCCCAGCGCAACGCCCAAGACGAAAGCCGCAACGCAACCGCAGGCCCACAACCGTTGGTGACAGGGCATTCCGAGTGCGCTCTGAATCAGGTAATGGGGCAAGACGTCGTCCTGGCCGCCACCGGCATAGGTCCTGATGGTCTTTCGCTGCGCCAGATAGTCACGAACACGTGCCGCCTCAGCGGCGCACTGGAGCAATCGGACCTCAACCTGCGCCCGCTGCTCGGAGGTCAACCAACCATCGACATAGGCGTGCAGCGTGGTCTCGGCGATGGCGTCAGGCGTCATTTCACGATGGCCAGGGACCGCGGCCCCTTCATGATGGCGTGCAGCCTGGCGCGCCCCTGTGACAGCAGGGAGGCGACCTTTTCGACTGGAATATCGAGGACCATGGCGACCTGCTCGTAAGGCAGGTCTTCCAGGACGGCGAGCAGAATGACCTGACGCTGTGCCAGCGATAGCAACTGAAGCGCCTCGTCGACGTGAGGGGTGAACGCACACGCTGCAGGACGCTCGCTGACTGCCGGTTCACGGTGAACACGGTGCATGAACTTCAATAACTCGCTGCGCAGGTCACCGGCACATGGCGGTGCCTCGCGGAAAGACTCCAGCGTGTCGTGCACCAGCTCATCGGCGACGCCTGCGTCACCGACCAACGCCAGGGCGTGGCGCCGCAAGCGCGGCAACAGCATCAATAACGCGTGGCTGGTGGGCATTTCCTCACGACTCATCGATCACTCCCAGCATCCTCGAAGAAAAACAGACGGCCTGGCCGACCCGCGCCAGACAACCCTCCGGGCTTCCTGCCCAAACGCTGGCCTGTCTCTTGAAATACGAGCGGTTGCATGGGGGAATCGTCGCTGCGCACGGCCTACACATGCGGAAAACTCGGAGACAAACCAGGCCTCGTATTTTCTCGCCCACACATTCGAAAACAATCCGGAGAACTCCTAAAATGCCGCCGGCGACTTCGCGCGCCACATAGGAATCTTCTTAAGTCCGCTCATCCCTCTGGCACACTTGCCAGGCAGATGATTTCCTGAGAAAACGCAGCCCGGCCAACGGGCAAACCAATGAGAGGGGACAATGAGTAGCGAACTGCAGATCGAGGACATCCAGCTGGGCGAAGGCAAGGCCGTGGTAAAGGGTGCGCTGATCACCACCCAGTACAGCGGCACCCTCGAGGATGGCACGCCTTTCGACTCGTCCTACGCGCGCGGCAAACCCTTCCAGTGCGTGATCGGCACCGGCCGTGTGATCAAGGGCTGGGACCTGGGACTGGCAGGCATGAAAGTGGGTGGCAAGCGCAAGTTGTTCGTACCGGCGCACCTGGCCTATGGCGACCGCAAGATGGGGGATCACATTCCGCCCAACTCGAACCTGGTGTTCGAAATCGAGCTGCTGGAAGTCCTTACACGGGATGATTGAGGCCCACGGGCGTGCTGCCTCGATAGCCTGAACAGGCATAAAAAAACCCCGCATTGGCGGGGTTCTTTTTGTCACTCGTCGCGAATCAATCTTCGCGGTAGCGGCGCAGCTTGAGCGGCTTGCCACCGACACGGGTGTCTTTCAGCTTGGTCAGCAGGCGATCGAGACCGTCTTCCGGCAACTCGACCAGGCTGAAGCTCTCACGCACCTGGATACGGCCGATGGCGTCACGGGCCAGACCACCTTCGTTGAGGATCGCACCCAGCAGGTTTTTCGCGGCGATACCGTCGCGAGCACCCAGGGCAGTCCGGCAACGCGCACGGCCTTCGGCCAGCGGCACCGGCGCGCGACGCTCACGGCTGTCGCTACGCTCAGGACGGTCGGAACGCTCAGAACGCTCGCTGCGTTCACGCGGGCCGCTGCTACCCGGCACCAGCGGCTGCTCGCGCTCGACTTCAGCCAGGGTCAGTGCCTGACCGTTGGTGGCCTTGCGCAGCAGGGCTGCGGCCAGGGCACGCGGGCTGCAACCGATTTCGGCGGTCAGGCGATCAAGCAGATCACCATGGCTGGCTTCGGCATCGGTAACCAGCGGCGCCAGGCTGCTGGTGAGTTTCTTGATGCGAGCATCCAGCACTTGCTGGGCGTTCGGCAGTTTCACTTCGCCGACCTTCTGACCGGTCACACGCTCGATCACTTGCAGCATGCGGCGCTCGCGCGGCGTTACCAGCAGCAGTGCGCGACCGGTACGGCCTGCACGGCCGGTACGACCGATACGGTGCACGTAGGACTCGGGGTCGTACGGCATGTCGACGTTCATCACGTGGGTGATGCGCGGTACGTCGAGACCACGGGCCGCAACGTCGGTGGCGATGACGATGTCCAGACGGCCGTCTTTCAGCGAGTCGATCACACGCTCACGCTGGTTCTGGGCGATGTCGCCGTTCAGAGCAGCAGCTTTATAGCCTTTGGCTTCCAGCGCGGCAGCGAGATCCAGAGTGGCCTGTTTGGTGCGCACGAAGCCGATCAGGGCGTCGAACTCTTCAACTTCCAGCAGTCGCAGCACGGCGGCGTGCTTCTGGTCGGCGTGGACCATCAGGTGCGCCTGCTCGATGGCAGTCACGGTCTGGGTCTTGGACGCGATCTTGATGTGTTGCGGGTTGCGCAGGTGCTTTTCGGCAATCGCGCGGATCGAGTGCGGCAGGGTCGCGGAGAACAGCACGCTCTGGCGGGTGGCCGGCATGGCTTCGAAGATCACTTCGAGGTCGTCCATGAAGCCCAGCTTGAGCATTTCGTCCGCCTCGTCCAGTACCAGGTACTGGATGGTCGACACGACTTTCTCGTCGCGACGCAGGTGGTCGACCAGACGGCCCGGGGTGGCCACGATGACCTGGGCGCCCTGGCGGATGGCCTTGAGCTGCGGGCCCATCGGTGCGCCACCGTAGACGGCGACGACATTCAGGCCAGGCATCTGCTTGGAATAGGTTTCGAACGCGGTAGCGACCTGCAGGGCCAGCTCGCGGGTCGGCGCGAGAATCAGCGCCTGCGGCTCACGCTTGGACGGGTCGATCTTGGACAGCAGCGGCAGCGCGAACGCGGCGGTCTTGCCGGTGCCGGTCTGCGCCTGGCCGATCATGTCCTGGCCGGACAGGATGACGGGAATAGCCTGCGCCTGGATGGGCGACGGCTCTTCGTAGCCGACAGCGGCCAGAGCGGTGAGAATATTGGGGTGAAGTCCGAGCGCGGCGAAGCCGCCGATTTCCTGGGTCATGGGTCTGCCTCTGAGTGCATCCGCAAAGACCCATGCTCCAAAGCTGCGCATGCCGTGTAAGACCCTAGAGTCACCCTGGCAGCCATGTCGGCGGGGATTTGCGAAAACGGTGATGAATGAATCGTCAAGGATAGCCCGCTGAGCGGACTGGCTGCCGAAGATAGCCTTCGAGCGAGTTGCACTACCTGAACGTGGCCATGAATTGGCCGGCGCGCACTATACCGGAAAACCTGACGCATGTGCTGGTTTTCCCCGAATTAAACGCCTGCACCGCTGGACGGTCATCCTTTCGTCGGTTTTTCCGGCGGAAAAATGCCCGCCATTCGCCGCCCTCAGGAACCTTTGGACAAGCTTCGGCGAGACGGCTATACAGCTCCCACTCGCTCCCCTTTCCCTGTGCAAGGACCTCCTGCAATGACTTCATCCACTCGCAGCCGCGTCAGCCGTGAGAAGCGCGGCCACACACTGTTGATCGGCATCGACCGCGTCGCCAAGCGCAATGCCTTCGACCTCGACCTGCTGAATGACCTGTGCCTGGCCTACGGGGAGTACGAGCGTGACGACGATGCACGCGTAGCGCTGGTGTTCGCCCACGGCGAGCATTTCACCGCCGGGCTCGACCTGGCCAATGTCGCCGCCAGCTTCGCCGCAGGCTGGGCGATTCCCGAGGGCGGTTGCGACCCCTGGGGCGTGTTCGGCGGGCCACGGGTCAGCAAACCGGTGATCGTCGCTGCACACGGCTACTGCTACACCATCGGCATCGAATTGATGCTGGCCTCGGACATCAACCTCTGTGCGAGCAACACGCGCTTTGCCCAGATGGAGGTCCAGCGCGGCATCTTCCCGTTCGGCGGCGCCACGTTGCGCCTGCACCAGCACGCGGGCTGGGGCAACGCCATGCGCTGGCTGCTCACCGGTGACGAATTCGATGCCCACGAAGCCTACCGCCTGGGGCTGGTGCAGGAAGTGCTGGCCAGTGAAGAGCTGATGCCGCGCGCCCTGAAACTGGCCGAGCGCATCGCCGCCCAGGCACCGCTCGGGGTGCGCGCGACCCTGGCGTCGGCGCGGGAAGCGGTTCGTGACGGTGAAGCGGCGGCAATCAGCAACCTGCACCCGACCGTCACACGACTGATGGCCAGCGAAGATGCCCAGGAAGGTGTGCGCGCCATGGTCGAGCGCCGCCCAGGGGACTTCAAGGGTCGCTGATGCCAGGCGCTAGCGCCCGGCGGCGGCTCAGCTCGCCGGGCGCAACGCGCCGATCAACGATTCCATCGAGTAGCCCAGACGCGGGGCCAGGATCTCGTTACGGCGGCGCAGCTCGTCCAGGTCCAGGGTCTGGTCCAGGTCGGCCGGCACCAGCAACACCACATTGCCCTCTTTCACCGGGCACTCCCAGTAATGCCGGTGGTACAACCCGCGCAGCAGCGCAGCGCCCAGCGGCTTGCCGTCGTTGCTCGCCCACTGGTTGATGATCAGCCAGCCGCCAGGGTTGAGCTTCTTGTGGCAGTCATCGAGAAAGCGCCAGGCCAGGTGGCCGACGCCCGGCCCGTGGTCGGTGTAGAGGTCGACGAAGATCAGGTCGGCGGTTTCCGCCGTGGGCAGCAGTTCCAGGGCGTCGCCGATGCGGATGGTCAGGCGCGGATCATCATCGAGGCCGAGAAACTCCATCGCCAGGCGCGGCACATCGGCGCGCAGCTCGATGGTCTCGACGTCGTCCAGCGGCAGGAACTCCAGGCACGCCTGGGTCAGGTTGCCGGCGCCCAGGCCGAGGAACAGTGCGCTTTCCGGCTGCTCATGGCACAGCGCACCCAGCAGCATGGCCCGGGTGTAGTCGTACTCCAGCCAGCTCGGGTCGGCCATGAACACACAGCTCTGCTCGATCGCATCGCCGAACTCGAGGAAGCGGTACTCGCCGATCTCCACCACGCGAATCACCCCGAAGGCATCGCGCACTTCGGCCAGCACCAGTTCATCCTGCATTTCGTCTACCGGAGGTAAACCTGGCATCCCTCTTTCTCCACCGTGACATCCCCGACCAGACGGCGCCAGGGAAAGGCGCCGATTGTCATTGATGGGGCATGGGCCGGTCACGCGATAATTTGCCCAGCGGTCAGCGTGCCATAACAACAAAATGCCAATCGAGGTTATCCGTATGTACGCCATTATCGGTGCAGGCCCCATGGGACTGTGCACAGCACGGCAACTGCTCAAGCAGGGTATCGATATCGTCGGGTTCGAACTGCATGCCGATGTCGGCGGCCTGTGGGACATCGATAACCCCCACAGCACGATGTACGAGTCCGCCCACCTGATCTCGTCCAAAGGCACCACGCAATTCACCGAGTTCCCCATGCGCGACGACGTGGCGCCCTATCCGCACCACAGCGAGATGCGCCGCTACTTCCGCGATTACGCCGAGCGCTTCGGGCTGTACAAGCACTACCAATTCAACACCCGCGTGGTGACTATCCAGCGCCTGGAAAAAGGCTGGAAGCTGATCAGCGAACAGAACGGCGTGCAGCGCGAATGGCTGTTCGATGGCGTACTCATCGCCAACGGAACGCTGCATACCCCCAACCAGCCTGCCCTGCCCGGCCACTTCGAGGGCGAGTTGCTGCACTCCAGCGCCTACCGCTCCGCCGATGTGTTCGCCGGCAAGCGGGTGCTGGTGGTGGGCTGTGGCAACTCGGCCTGCGACATTGCCGTGGACGCCGTGCACCGCGCCGCCTCGGTCGACCTGTCGACACGGCGCGGCTACTACTTCCTGCCCAAGTTCATTCTCGGCCGCCCGACCGACACCTTCGGCGGCGCGATCCGTCTGCCGCGCCCGCTCAAGCAGCGCCTGGACGGATTGCTGGTACGGGCGCTGGTCGGCAAGCCCTCGCAGTACGGCCTGCCTGATCCGGACTACAAGCTCTACGAATCACATCCGGTGATGAACTCGCTGGTCCTGCACCATCTGGGTCATGGCGACATAAAGCCGCGCCGCGACATTGCCCGGATCGAGGGCAAGCGCGTGACCTTCAGTGACGGCGAGCACGCCGAATACGACCTGATCCTGCAGGGCACCGGCTACACCCTCGATTACCCGTTCATCGACCGTGCCCACCTCAACTGGCCGGAGAATGCCGGGGCACCCAAGCTGTACCTCAACGTGTTCCACCCCGAATACGACGATCTGTTCATGATGGGCATGGTCGAGGCCTCGGGCCTCGGCTGGCAGGGCCGTGACGAGCAGGCTGAACTGGTTGCGCTGTATATCCGCCAGCTGCAAGCTGGCAGCAGTGCGGCACGGGAGTTACAGGCAATCAAGCGCGAACGGGCAAGCGTGCGCCTGGATGGCGGCTACCAGTACCTGGAACTGGAGCGCATGGCTTACTACGTGCACAAGGACACTTACCGCCAGGCCATCCGCCAGCACAGTGCCGCGCTGGCCCAGCCGTCCGGCGGCACTACCCCTATCGCCAAGGAACGCCTCGATGCCAGCCGTCAATCTTGAGTTCTCGCCCGGCGCAATGATCGCCCTGAACGCGATCATTGCGCTGATGATGTTCGGCGTGTCTCTGGAGCTGCGCGCCGACGACTTCAAACGCATCGTGCGTGCGCCCAAGGCCCCGCTGATCGGCATGCTGGTGCAATTCGTGCTGCTGCCGGCCAGCACCTGCCTGCTGACCGTCCTGCTGCCGATCGACCCGAGCCTGGCGCTGGGCATGATCCTGGTCGCCACCTGCCCCAGCGGCACCTTCTCCAACATCATGACCTGGCTGGGCCGTGGCAACGTGGCGGTGTCGGCCAGCGTGACAGCGGTGTCGAGCGTCAGCGCCGGCGTGCTCACGCCACTCAACTTCGCGCTGTATGCGGGCCTCAACCCGGACACCCGGGCGCTGCTGACCGAAATCAGCATCGATCCGCTGGAGCTGGTAATCATGGTGCTGCTGGTCCTGGTACTGCCCATGGTCGCCGGGATGTTCACCGGCCGCCGCTGGCCACGGGTCGCCCAGCGCCTGGAGAAACCGCTGCGCCAGCTCTCCCTGCTGGTGATGCTGGTGTTCGTCGGGGTCGCGCTGAGCAAGAACCTCGAGCAGTTCACCGAGTACTTCCATCTGTTCTTCTGGCTGGTGGTGCTGCTCAACAGCCTCGCGCTGATATTGGGCTACGTATGCGCGCGCCTCTGGGGCCTGGCGGAAGCGGACGTCAGGGCTCTCACCCTGGAAACCGGCATCCACAACTCGGGCCTGGGCATGGCACTGGTCTTCACGTTCTTTCCGCAGGCCGGCGGCATGCTGCTGATCGCGGCATTCTGGGGCTGCTGGCAACTGATCTCGGGGCTGGCCCTGGCGCTGTTCTGGTCACGCCGACCTCCAAAGGGTGAATGCACGGCGGCCTTGGGCGAGGCGCCCCAGCCATGACCGTCACCCTGGTCACCGGGGCCGCCAGCGGCCTCGGCTGGCAACTCGCGCTAGCCTGCCATCGGCGTGGCGATTCCGTGCTGCTGACGGACATCAACGCCGCCGGGCTGGCCCAACGCGTAGCCGAGCTGGGCAGCGAGCGCGCCCTGGGCATTGCCGGGGACATCACCGATCCTGCGCTGCATGAACAGCTGTTGCAGGCCTGTTCGACACAGCTCGGCGGCCTGGACCTGCTGATCAACAACGCAGGCATCACCCACCGCTCGCCGACCTGCCGGACATCGCCTGCGGTGTTCCGCCAAGTCATGGCCGTGGACTACCAGGCACCGCTGGAGCTGACCCTGAGCGCCCTGCCCCTGTTGCGCCAGAGCCAAGGGCAGATCGTCACTATCGGCTCCATGGCCGGCTGGATGCCCGTGCTCGGTCGCGCCGGTTATTGCGCCGCCAAGGCAGCGCTCAGCCAGGGTTTCGAAGTGCTGCGGGCGGAAGTGGCGCGGGACGGCATCGGCTTGCTGATGGTCTACCCGAGTTTTCTCGACACGCCCATCGAACAACACGCACTGGGCGCGGATGGGCAGCCGGCACGCCACGCGCGCTCGACGGTCGGCCGGGTCAGGGGCGCCGACTGGATGGCCGCGCGCATTCTCGACGCCCAGACGCAGCGCCGCGAACGTTTGTTCCCCGATCCCGGCAGCCTGCTGGCCAGCCTGCTCTGGCGCATCGCACCTGGGTTCTATTACCAGCAGATGGCTCGACGCTTCGCCACGGAGATGGACTGATGGAGGCCGCCTGGGCACTCCTGGGCATCATCATCCTGCTGGCCTACACCCTCGAAGCGATCACCGGCTTCGGCAGCGTGGTAATCGCCTTGGCCCTGGGTGCCCTGCTGCTGCCCATCGACCATCTGCTGCCGATTCTGGTGCCACTCAACATCTGCATGAGCGGCTACCTCACCTGGCGCTATCGCCGATTGATCGACCGCCCCCTGCTGCTGAGGATGATCCTGCCGGGCATGCTGCTCGGCACCCTGGCCGGCTACGCCCTGCTGCCCTGGCTGGATGCGGCGGCGCTCAAGCGCGGCTTTGGTGTGTTGATCCTGTGGTTCGCCGCGCGCGAACTCTGGCGCCTGTATCACCGCGCACCCGCACCGGGCCGTACCCCTGGCTGGGTTATGCGCCTGGCCACCGGCGCGGCGGGTATCTGCCATGGCCTGTTCGCCTCCGGCGGCCCGCTGCTGGTCTATGCGCTCGCCGGCTCGGACCTGGACAAGGCGCGCCTGCGCGCAACGCTGATCAGCGTCTGGTTCACGTTGAACAGCGTATTGACCCTGGCCTTCCTGCTCGACGGACGCCTGCTGCCGGCGCTGCCGCAAATAGGCGCCTATGCACCATTGCTACTGCTGGGCGTCGGCCTGGGCGAACGCTTGCACCGGCACCTCAACGAACGACAGTTCCGCGTCATCATCTACCTGGTGCTGCTGATTGCCGGGGTCCTGCTGCTTTACCCAGGCCGTTGATGCGCCGGTTCTGTCAGGGCAATCACCTTGAAGCGCCTAGCTGATCGGTTACCATGCCTGTCCGCCCAAATTGTCCTGAACCGAGAGCCGCGATGTCGCAACCCTGGAGTCCCGATAGCTGGAGAGCCCTGCCCATCCAGCAGCAACCGCAGTACCCCGACGCCGCCCACCTGGCAAAGGTCGAGCAGGCCCTGGCCGGCTATCCGCCGCTTGTGTTTGCCGGTGAAGCCCGTGAGCTGCGCCGCCAGTTTGCCGAAGTGACCCAGGGCCGCGCGTTTCTCCTGCAGGGTGGCGATTGCGCCGAGAGTTTTGCCGAGTTCAGCGCGGCGAAGATTCGCGACACCTTCAAGGTGCTGCTGCAGATGGCCATCGTCATGACCTTCGCCGCCGGCTGCCCGGTGGTGAAAGTCGGGCGTATGGCGGGCCAGTTCGCCAAGCCGCGCTCGGCCAATGACGAAACCATCGAAGGCGTGACCCTGCCGGCCTACCGTGGCGACATCGTCAACGGCATCGGCTTCGACGCCGCCAGCCGCGTGCCGGACCCGGAGCGCCTGCTGCAGGCCTACCACCAGTCCACCGCCTCCCTGAACCTGCTGCGCGCCTTCGCCCAGGGCGGCTTCGCCGACCTGCACCAGGTGCACCAGTGGAATCTCGATTTCATCGCCAACTCGGCACTGGCCGAGAAGTACAGCGCCCTGGCCGACCGTATCGACGAGACCCTGGCGTTCATGCGCGCCTGCGGCATGGACAGCTCGGCGCAGGTCCGGGAAACCAGCTTCTTCACCGCCCACGAAGCGCTGCTGCTCAACTACGAAGAAGCCTTCGTACGCCGCGACAGCCTGACCGGTGGCTTCTACGATTGCTCCGCGCACATGCTGTGGATCGGCGACCGCACCCGCCAGGTGGACGGTGCCCACGTCGAGTTCCTGCGCGGTGTCGGCAACCCGATCGGGGTCAAGGTCGGCCCGAGCATGACCGACGAAGACCTGATCCGCCTGATCGACATCCTCAACCCGGACAACGACCCCGGTCGCCTCAACCTGATCGTGCGCATGGGCGCAGACAAGGTCGAAGCCGGCCTGCCGCGCCTGATCCGCACCGTGCAGCGCGAGGGCCGCCACGTGCTGTGGAGCTCCGATCCGATGCACGGCAACACCATCAAGGCCAGCAGCGGCTACAAGACCCGCGACTTCGCGCAGATCCTTGCCGAAGTGAAGCAGTTCTTCGCCGTGCACCAGGCCGAGGGCAGCTACGCCGGGGGCATCCACATCGAGATGACCGGGCAGAACGTCACCGAATGCATCGGCGGCGCCCGCCCGATCACCGAAGATGGCCTTTCGGATCGCTACCACACCCACTGCGACCCACGGATGAACGCCGACCAGTCTCTGGAACTGGCCTTCCTCATCGCCGAAACCCTCAAGCAGGTGCGCCGCTAGGGCGCCCGTAGAAGCGGCGTGGGCCTTACCCGCGTCCTCCTGTACACCGCCGCAGTCCTGTAGGAGCGGCCTTGGCCGCGAGCTCGGCGATCTATGCCTCACGCCGAGCCCGCGGCAAAACCAAGAGCTCGCGGGCAAGCCCGCTCCTACAAGGGCAGAGTCCGCAGCGCCATCGCAGGATGACCGCACTCCTGTAGGAGCGGCCTTGGCCGCGAGTTCGGTGATCTATGCCTCACGCCAAGCCCGCGGCAGAACAAAGAGCTCGCGGGCAAGCCCGCTCCTACAGAAAGCCGTTCCACAGGCAATGCGGGGCACGCCGTTCGTAGGGTGGATGTCGCTCTTTACATCCACCGTCGGGTCACTACGGTGCATCGGTGAGGCGTGATCCACCCTACGGAAGCGCACCATGCGATGAATGCTGCCTCAGGCAATCAGCCGCTCACGCAATCGCCCGAGCATGCCCATCAGGCTGCCGACCTTTTCCCGGTCGCGGTCTTCGCGGGGCTGGTCGGCCAGGCGTGTCACCACCTGCGCCGGCTGCTCGCGCCACAACAGGGCTTGCTCGGCGGCGGCTTTCAGGCCCTTTTCGAACAGACCACGGCGGATCGGCTTGGGCAGGTAGCGGAAGATCTGTGCCTCGTTGATCAACTTGAGCAACGCCTGGGTGTCGCAGAACGGCGTTACCACCAGGCTAAGCAGGCGCGGGTGTGCCTGGGCTAGGGTTTTCAGCAGCGGCCCGACATCCTCACCGGAGACCTTGAGGTCGCTGACCAGCAGGTCCACCGACTCACTGTTGAGCACCTCCACCGCCTCCGGCACGCTGCGCACCCGCAGCAGGGTATGGCCGCCGCCCACGCAGAACTCGCCCACGGCGGTCAGGGTTTCCGGATCGTCGTCCAGCAACAGCACGCTCAAGGGCGCTGCCAGCCGGCTGGTGGTCGGCAGCACCGGAGCCAAGGCCTGGCGTGCCGCGATCTCGGCCGCCTGGCGCAGGGTGAACGCCATTTCCTGCTGGTCCCAGGGCTTGGTCAGGTAGCGGAAGATGCCGCCACTGTTCAGCGCCTCCACCGCCGCATCCAGGTCCGAGTAGCCGGTCAACAGGATGCGCAGGGTTTCCGGGGCGATCTCCCGGGCCTGGGTCAGCAACTCGGCGCCAGTCATCTGCGGCATGCGCTGGTCGCTGACGATGATATGCACCGGCTCGCTGCGCAGGCGCTCAAGAGCGCGGACAGGGTCGCTTTCAGTGAGAACTTCGTACTGGCGACGAAACTGCATCGCCAGGCTGCGCAGAATGCGCTCTTCATCATCGACAAACAGGATGCGGATCGGTGCAGTCATATCAGGCGCTCCGTTGCAGTTCGGGAACCGCCACGGCCGTTTCAGGCCGCGGCAGACGGATCAGGAAGCGCGTGCCGCGCCCCGGTTCGGACGCCACGCGAATCTGGCCGCCGTGGTCCTGGATGATCTTGAAACTGATCGACAGGCCGAGGCCCGTGCCCTGGCCGACCGGTTTGGTGGTGAAGAACGGATCGAAGATCTTCGACAGCACCTGGGGCGGCATGCCCCGGCCGTTGTCCTGCACCGAAATGAGCACCGCACCGTCATCGGCCCAGGTTTTCACCAGCACCTGGCCAAAGCCGTCGATGGCTTGGGCAGCGTTGGTGAGCAGGTTGAGCAGGACCTGGTTGATCTGCGAGGGCGCACAGGGAATACGCGGCAGGTCGCCCAGCAGGAGCACGACCTCGGCCTTGTCCTTGACGCTGTTGCGGGCGATCACCAGGGCGCTGCGGATGCACTCGTTGATGTCCACTTCTTCGCTCATGGCGCGGTCCAGGCGAGCGAAGTTCTTCAGCCCGACCACCAGCTCGGCGATCTGCGCCAGGCCGTACAGGGTGTCGCCGAACAGCTGGTTGAGGTCGTCGGCCAGCAACTCCGGTGCTGCGTTCTGCCGGGCCTCTGCGGCAGCCTCCAGGGCACTGGCCAGGCGTGACTCGTCGCACTGCGGGTCGGCCAGGCAATCGGCCAATTTCGCCTGGGCCTCGGCCAGCTCGAACAGCGGCGCGGTGAGTTCGCGCAACAGCTGCACGTTGTTCTTCACGTAGCCCAGGGGCGTGTTCAGCTCATGGGCGACACCGGCCACCATCTGCCCGAGCGATGCCATCTTTTCCGACTGCACCAATTGGGTCTGGGATTCCTTGAGCTCCACCAGCGCCTTGCGCAGCACGCCGTTGCGCTGAGCGATGCGCGCCTCCATGGCCTTGAGCAGGTCGAGCACGGTGCCCAGTCCCTGGTAAAGCCCCTGCTGGTCGACCAGGATGAAATCCTCGGTGATCGGGTATTTCAGCTGCCCGGTGATCTGCTTGGCCGCGTCTTCCAGGCTGGTGTCGATGCTCACGGTGAGCGGCCTGGGGTTCATCACCTCGCGCACCGGATGTCGCCCGCGCAGGTCGCGGCCGAAGCGCTGCATGAAGATGTCCTGCAAGGTGGTGCGGCTGACCAGCCCAAGCGGGCGACCTGCACCATCGACGATGGGCAGGGACAGGAACGCCTTGTGTTCCGGGGTCAGCAAGCGGTCCGCGACATCCGCGATGCTCATGTCCGATGGCAAGCCTGCAACCGGCCTGAGCAAGCGCGCCAGAGCGCTGGCAGTGGTCATTGGGGTGGCTCTCCCTGACGATGGAAAGCCGACATTCAAACAGCAGCAAGTTGCCATCATGTGACACTTTTCACGTCTGCGCCGTACAGCGGGCTGGCGGTCATCATTTGGTCACAGTGGTCTAGGCCAGCGCACGGCCACGCTGACTGACAAATCGCTTCAACAGGGATAAGGTGAAGACTCTCCCTCGCAAAGGATGCCAACCATGCCCTGGTATATCTGGCTACTGATCATCCTCGTCATGGGCTCCATCGTCGGCGGCCTGATGGTTCTGCTGCGCACAGCCAAACCGCTGCCCCTGACCGACGAGCAATTGCAGATCGTCCGCAAGCGCAAGGCTGAAATGGAAGCCCAGGACGCCAAGGACGCAAGCCAGCGCTGACTCGCTCCCCAGGTAGCCGCAACAGCTGCCTGGGCGCCCTGCCGACCGGCCGATACATGGCCCGTGCCAACCGCATCACGCGCCTGGCAGGCCACGCCCGTATGCCTTGAGCACCGCCGAAACGCCCCGCTACACTGCCGCCTCGATAAGGAGGCACCATGCCGCTGCACCTGAGATTGCTGTTCCCCGGCCTCGGACTGGGGATGGGCCTTGCCCTGGGCTTCATCCAACCCATTGGCGTGCTCGCGGGCGTGCTGCTGATCGCCCTGTTGCTGTTCGCCGAAAAGCCCTTGCCGGAGCCGCTCTGGTGGCTCCTGAGCCTGGTGTTCGGCGTCGCATTGGCCGCCCACCTGGTGCCCGGCTTCCAGCCCTGGGCACTGTGGACGCCGCTGCGCCTCAGTGAGGATGCGCCGCCGTATGGGCTGCGCCTGTCGTGGGACAAATTGCTGTTGGGCCTGACGTTGTTCGCCTGGTGGCTGAGCCAGTCGCACCCACTCCGACAGGAAACCGGCAAGGCCTGGGGCGTGGCGCTGCTGACACTGCTGGCGGTGCCATTGCTGGCACTGGCGCTGGGCCTGGTGGGCTGGCAGCCGAAGTGGCCCGATGCGCAATGGCTGCTGCTGTGGCTGGCCATCAACCTTGGCGTTACGGTGCTGGCGGAAGAGCTGCTGTTCCGCGGCCTGCTACAGACCCGTCTGGTGCGCTGGCTCGGTGTCTGGCCGGGGCTGCTGCTCACCGCCGTGCTGTTCGGTGCAGTGCACGCGCCCTTCAGCTTGCTGTTCGCGGTGATCGCCGGGGTGGCCGGCCTGGGCTACGGGTTGGTGTTCCATTACAGCGGGCGCTTGAGTTGGGCCATTGCCCTGCACCTGGCGGTCAATCTGCTGCATCTGTTGCTGCTGAGCTATCCGCTGCGGCTGCCGGTCTGACCTGGATCTGCTTCGGCGCGAAGATGCGTTCGAGGGTGCCGTCGACTCGCAACTGCTCCTGCAAGGCTTCGAACTGCGCGGCGGTGATCGGCGCGCCCTCGCGCACCAGCGCATGGTGCTGGTAGATCTGGTCGACCCGCTCGGACACCAGCAACTGCCCGCTGTACTGCCCGTAACGTTCCAGAAAACCACTGATGTAGGACCGCGTGACCAGGGCGACATCGGCCCGACGGCGCATCACCATCAGCAGGTTGCTGTCATGGGAATAGGTCACTGCGGCGTTGTGGGTCTTGATCAGGTACTCGGGGTCCGACTTGAAGGCCGCGAAGGCGTAGTGGTAGCCGTTGAACAACGCCAGCCGCTTGCCCTGCAGCCGCTCGAAATACCGCTGGTCGCGGTCTGCCTCGACCCGGGCGACAAAGACTTCGGCGTCCTCCAACCCCATGTCTACAGCCTGGTGTGGAATCTCCACCCAGAGATTCCACGATGGATTTTCGAACAACACCAGGTCGATGCGCCCGTCTTCGAAATCACGGAAGCGTCGCGGGATAGAGGTGGGGACGATGACGAAACGAAAATCCGCCTGGGATTGGTTGAGGGCCTCGACCAGCTGCGGCAACAAGCCACGGGTTATGGCCTGCTCGCCCTTGTAGACATAGGGCGGAAAATACACGCCGCCCACGTGGACGACTTGCTGCGCCATGACGGGCGCACAGATCATGGCGCCTACCAGAGCGACCCACGCAGCAACGAACCTACGCATCGAAGGCGGCATACAGCACAACATCCCTATCAGTGTGTGCCGCTAGCCTACTCCAGCAAAACCTGACCGAATAGAGCAATTTCGTTCATTTAAGCGACCTGATATGCGAAGAACAGGTCATTTGTACGTGGTCAAATGCACCGGTGCCCGGCCTCAGGCTTCCTTGAGCACCAGCGACAGGGCTTCTTCCGCCAACTCATCGAGTGTCATCGGACCTTCGGGGCGGAACCAGGTGGTGGTCCAGCTCAGGGCACCAGTGAGGAAGCGTCGCAAGATAAAGGGGTCGGCCTTGAAGTAACCCTCGGCTTTGGCCTCTTCCAGCACGCCGAGCCAGAGCTGCTCGTACTGGTCCCGCAAATCGAGGATGTACTGCTGGCTGCCTTCCGACAGCGAACGCCATTCGTAGACCAGTACCGCCATGGCTTCGCCGGTGCCCCCCACGATCGATTGCAGCTCGCAGCGGATCAGCGCCAGCACCCGTTCGCGCAGGCTGGTTGCCTGGCCGAGCGCAGCCCGCATCAGCGCCGTGTTGTAGAGGATGGTTTCTTCCATCACCGCGCGCAGGATCTCGTCCTTGCTCTTGAAGTGGTGAAAGATGCTGCCTGACTGAATGCCCACCGCACTGGCCAGATCACGCACCGTGGTGCGTTCGTAGCCCTTGCTGCGAAACAGGTGCGCAGCGGTCTGCAACAGCTTGCCCCGTGCGCATTCCGGGTCGGTGATCTGCCCACGGGCCACCAGATCGCGCATTACTGCCTGAGCTTGTCGATCATCCACGCTGTTACTCCCCTGCCCCTGTTCACTCGACGAATCGCTGCGAGGCCATGACGCCCGCGCAAAGATTCCGGCAAGTGCTTGTCGTTATTGGTGAAATTTATGCCTCGCAAGCCTACCAAGCAAGCGCTTGGCCATATTTCCGCAAGAAATATCGCATTCGGGGCTTTCAAACCAAGCGCTTGCTTGGTAGTGTTCATTTCACCTTCTCAGTGTGTTGCGGACCCTTCCAATGACAAAAACCGTACGCATCGGCTGCGCCTCCGCTTTCTGGGGCGACACCTCCACCGCTGCCGCCCAGCTCGTCCGTGGCGGCGAACTGAATTACCTGGTGTTCGACTACCTGGCCGAGATCACCATGTCGATCATGGCCGGCGCCAAAATGAAAAAGCCCGACCAGGGGTATGCCACCGACTTCGTCGAGGTTCTTGCGCCCCTGCTCGGCGATATCGCCAGCAAGAACATCCGCGTGATCAGCAACGCCGGCGGGGTCAATCCCCAGGCCTGCGCCAAGGCCCTGGCCGATGCCTGCGAGAAAGCGGGCGTCAGCTTGAAGATCGCCGTGTTGCATGGCGACAACCTGCTTCCGGCCCTCGGTCAATTGGGCAAAGCCGGCACCGTGGAAATGTTCAGCGGCGCGCCGCTGCCGCCCTTCTGTGTGTCGGTCAACGCCTACCTTGGCGCCCCCGGCATCGTCGACGCGCTGAACCAGGGGGCCGATATCGTCATCACCGGCCGCGTGGTCGACAGCGCCGTGGTCAGCGCCGCGCTGGTGCATGAATTCGGCTGGGCCTGGAACGACTACGACAAGCTGGCCCAGGCCGCGCTGGCCGGGCACATCATCGAGTGCGGCGCACAGTGCACCGGCGGTAACTTCACCGACTGGGAAAGCGTGCCGGACTACGAACACATCGGATTCCCCATCGTCGAAGTTGAGGCCGGTGGCACGTTTTGCGTGAGCAAGCCAGAAGGTTCCGGTGGCCTGGTCACGCCTTTCTCCGTGGGCGAGCAGGTGCTGTACGAAATCGGCGACCCCCGCGCCTACCTGCTGCCGGACGTGGTCTGCGATTTCACCCACGTCAGCCTGGAGCAGGCCGGCAGCAACCGTGTAGCGGTAAAAGGCGCCAAGGGCCTGCCGCCGACCGCCAGCTACAAAGTCAGCGCCACCTACCCGGACGGATTCCGCTGCACCGCCAGTTGCCTGATCGCCGGCATCGATGCGGTGAAGAAAGCCGAGCGCGTCAGCCAGGCGATCATCGCCAAGACCGAAGAAATATTCGCCGAGCGCGGCTGGGGCCGTTACACGGAAGTCAGCATCGAACTGCTCGGCAGCGAAACGACTTACGGCCCCCACGGCCGCCGGCGGGACACCCGCGAAGTGGTGATCAAGATCGCCGTGCGCCACGCCAAGAAAGAAGCGCTGATCCTGTTCTCCCGGGAAATCGCCCAGGCCGCCACCGGCATGGCCCCGGGCCTGACCGGCATCGTTGGCGGGCGCCCCACCGTGTACCCGGTGATCCGCCTGTTCTCGTTCCTGGCCGACAAATCCAGCTGCAGCCTGGAGGTCGAACTCGGCGACCAGCGACTGCCGGTTGCCCTGCCGACCCTCGATGCGTTCGATGGCGCCGGCCCGGCCAGCGACATTCCGCAGCCCACCGGCAGCGCCGACACCTCGGTGCCGCTGATCAAGCTCGCGGTGGCGCGCTCCGGTGACAAGGGCAACCACAGCAACATCGGCGTGATGGCCAGAAAGCCCGAGTACCTGGCATGGATCGCGGCTGCGCTGACGGAGGACGCCGTGGCTGAATGGCTGGGCCATGTGCTCGATGCCAAGAGCGGCATCGTCAGCCGCTGGTACCTACCGGGCACCCACAGCCTCAACTTCCTGCTGGAAAACGCCCTGGGCGGCGGCGGTGTCGCCAGCCTGCGGATCGATCCGCAGGGCAAGGCATTCGCCCAGCAGCTTCTGGAATTTCCGGTACCGGTGCCACGCGCACTGGCAGAAAACCTGTAGGAGCCAGCTTGCTGGCGATCATCAACACCACCAAAACATCGCGAGCAAGCTCGCTCCTACAGGGACAACAGGCGATGCCCGAGAGAGCCGAAGGACAACAACAATGAGCTACGACTCCGTATTCAAACCTGGCCTGTTCGCCGGCCAGACCATCCTGGTCACCGGCGGTGGCAGCGGCATCGGCCGTTGCGTCGCCCATGAGCTGGCCCACCTTGGCGCCCATGTGGTGCTGGTCGGGCGCAAGCTGGAAAAACTCGAAGCCACCCGTGGCGAAATCATCGAGGACGGCGGCAGCGCCAGCCTGCAGACCTGCGACATCCGCGACGAAGAAGCGGTGAAAACCCTGGTCGCCAGCGTGATCGCCGAACGCGGGCAGATCCATCACCTGGTCAACAATGCCGGCGGCCAGTTCCCTGCCCCGCTGATCGGCATCAACCAGAAAGGCTTCGAGACCGTGGTACGCACCAACCTGGTCGGCGGCTTCCTGATCGCCAAGGAAGTTTTCCTGCAGAGCATGAGCAAGCACGGCGGCAGCATCGTCAACATGCTCGCCGACATGTGGGGCGGCATGCCCGGCATGGCCCACTCCGGCGCCGCCCGCGCCGGCATGGAGAACTTCACCAAGACCGCCGCCTACGAGTGGGGCCACGCCGGCGTCCGAGTCAACGCCGTCGCACCGGGCTGGATCGCCTCCAGCGGCATGGACACCTACCCCGAGTCGATGAAAGCCATGATCCGCTCGCTCAAGGACCACGTGCCGCTGCAACGCATCGGCACCGAGTCGGAAGTGGCCGCGGCCATCGTCTTCCTGCTCACCCCGGGGGCCAACTTCATCAGCGGCAACACCATTCGCATCGACGGCGCCGCCAGCCAGGGCACCCGTGCCTGGACCCTCGGCAAGGCGAAAAACAGCGAGTCCTACAACGGTTTCCACCGGGCCTACGTGCCTGCGGTCCTGAAGGAGTAAGTCGATGCCCGTCATCCAATCCGACATCGATGTCCACGGCGAGGCGTTCGCCAGCAACCGCGAGGCCATGCTGGCAACCATCGCCAGCTTCCGCGACGTGGAACAGAAGGTCCTGGACAAGGCCGCCGAGGCCAAGCCCAAGTTCATCAAACGCGGCCAGCTACTGCCACGCGAGCGCATCAACCTGCTGCTCGATCCGGGCGCGCCGTTCCTCGAACTGGCCTCGCTGGCCGGCTACAAGCTGCACGACGACAAGGACGGCACCCAGGCCGGCGGCGGCATCATTGCCGGCATCGGCTACGTCGCCGGCGTGCGTTGCCTGGTGATCGCCAACAACAGCGCGATCAAGGGCGGCACCATTTCGCCCACTGGCCTGAAGAAATCCCTGCGCCTGCAGCAGATCGCCTTCGAGAACAAACTGCCGGTGATCACCCTGGCCGAGAGCGGCGGCGCCAACCTCAACTACGCCGCCGACATCTTCGTCGAAGGTGCGCGGGGCTTCGCCAACCAGGCACGCATGTCCGCCATGGGCCTGCCGCAGATCACCGTGGTGCACGGCTCCAGCACCGCCGGCGGGGCTTACCAGCCCGGCCTCTCGGATTACGTGGTGGTGGTGCGCGGCAAGGCCAAGATGTTCCTCGCCGGCCCGCCGCTGTTGAAAGCGGCCACCGGTGAAGTGGCCACCGACGAGGAGCTGGGCGGCGCCGAGATGCATGCCCAGGTCGCCGGCACCGCCGAATACCTGGCCGAGAACGACGCCGACGGTGTGCGCATCGCCCGCGAGGTCGCCGGCCTGTTGCCGTGGAACGCCCAATTGCCGGCTCGCCCGGCCAAGACCTACAACGAGCCGCTGTACCCGGCAGAAGAGCTGCTGGGCATCGTGCCGTCCGACGCCAAGAAGCCCTACGACGTGCGCGAAATCATCGCGCGCATCGCCGATGGCTCGGCCTTTCTCGACTTCAAGAACGAATTCGACAGCCAAACCGTTTGCGGCCACCTGGCCATCGAGGGGCAACCCTGCGGCTTCATCGGCAACAACGGGCCGATCACCCCGCGCGGCGCAGCCAAGGCGGCGCAGTTCATCCAGCTGTGTGACCAGAGCAACACGCCGATCCTGTTCTTCCACAACACCACCGGCTTCATGGTCGGCACCGAGTCGGAACAGAACGGTGTGATCAAGCACGGCTCCAAGCTGATCCAGGCAGTCGCCAACGCCCGCGTGCCGAAGCTGACCATCGTTGTCGGCGGCTCCTACGGTGCCGGCAACTACGCCATGTGCGGCCGGGGCCTGGATCCCCGTTTCATCTTCGCCTGGCCCAACAGCAAGACCGCCGTGATGGGCGGCGCGCAGGCCGGCAAAGTGCTGCGCATCGTCACCGAGGACAAGCACCGCAAGGAAGGCAAGGAGGCCGATCCGAAGATGCTCGACATGATCGAACAGGTCACCGCGCAGAAGCTCGACAGCCAGTCCACCGCGCTCTACGGCACGGCAAGCCTGTGGGACGACGGCCTGATCGACCCGCGTGACACGCGCAAGTTGCTCGGCTTCCTGCTGGATATCTGTGCCGAAGCCGAGGTCCGGCCGCTCAAATCCAACATTTTCGGCGTGGCACGTTTCTAACCCGTTACCGGCTCGGCGGGCCGCGGCCCGCCCCTGAATCAGATCTCACGGAGAACAAGAAAAATGATCTTTACCCAGGAACACGAAGAACTTCGCCGCACCGTGCGCAACTTCGTCGATAAAGAAATCAACCCCAACGTCGAGCAGTGGGAAAAGGACGGGCGCTTCCCGATCCACGAGATCTTCAAGATGGCCGGCGACCTTGGCCTGCTGGGCATCTCCAAGCCGGAAAAATTCGGCGGCATGGGCCTCGACTACAGCTACTCGATCGTCGCTGCCGAAGAGTTCGGCACCATCATCTGCGGCGGCATTCCGATGTCCATCGGCGTGCAGACCGACATGTGCACCCCGGCCCTGGCGCGCTTCGGCTCCGACGAGCTGCGCGAAGAGTTCCTGCGCCCGGCGATCACCGGCGAGATGGTCGGCTGCATCGGCGTCTCCGAAGTCGGCGCCGGCTCCGACGTGGCCGGACTGAAAACCACCGCCCGCAAGGACGGCGACGACTACGTGATCAACGGCAGCAAGATGTGGATCACCAACTCGCCGTCCGCCGACTTCATGTGCCTGCTGGCCAATACCAGTGACGACAAACCGCACATCAACAAGTCGCTGATCGTGGTGCCGATGAACACCCCGGGCATCACTGTCAGCCCGCACCTGGACAAACTGGGGATGCGCAGCTCGGAAACTGCTCAGGTGTTCCTCGACAACGTGCGCGTGCCGCAGCGCAACCGCATCGGTCACGAAGGCGCCGGCTTCATGATGCAGATGCTGCAGTTCCAGGAAGAGCGTCTGTTCGGTGCGGCCAACATGATCAAGGGCCTGGAGCACTGTGTCGACAGCACCATCGAGTACTGCCGTGAGCGCAAGACCTTCGGCAACCCGCTGATCGACAACCAGGTCATCCACTTCCGCCTGGCCGAGCTGCAGACCGAGATCGAAGCGCTGCGCGCACTGGTCTACCAGGCCACCGAGATGTACATCAAGGGCCGCGACGTAACCAAGCTGGCCTCCATGGCCAAGCTCAAGGCCGGCCGCCTGGGCCGCGAAGTGACCGACAGCTGCCTGCAGTACTGGGGCGGCATGGGCTTCATGTGGGACAACCCGGTGTCGCGCGCTTACCGCGATGTGCGCCTGGTTTCCATCGGCGGCGGTGCCGACGAAATCATGCTCGGCATCATCTGCAAACTGATGGGCACCCTGCCGGGCAAGAAGAAAGGCTGACTCGCCGATGGCTCCCACGCGTCGCGCGGGAGCCATCACAAGGGCTGATGCGTGGAATGGACGCCACCCCGCATAGCGTACCGTAGGAGCGGCTTCAGCCGCGAACCGCTGGATTCAAAGGTATTCCCATGAGCGACCTGCCCCACTGCGACACTCTGCTGCTGGACCTCGAAGGCGGCGTGCTGCACGTCACCCTCAATCGCCCGGACAGCCGCAACGCCATGAGCCTGGCCATGGTCGGCGAGCTGCGCGCCACGCTGGAAAGCGTGCGCCATGATCCGAGCGTGCGCGCCATCGTGCTGCGCGGCGCCAGCGGGCACTTCTGCGCCGGCGGCGATATCAAGGACATGGCCGGCGCCAGAGCCCGCGGCGGCGACGCCTACCGTGAACTGAACCGCGCCTTCGGTGCGCTGCTGGAAGAAGCCCAGGCCACGCCACAGGTGCTGGTGGCCGTGCTGGAAGGCGCCGTGCTTGGCGGTGGCTTCGGCCTGGCCTGCGTCTCCGACGTGGCCATCGCCGCCCAGGGTGCCAGGTTCGGCCTGCCTGAAACCACCCTCGGCATCCTCCCGGCGCAGATCGCGCCGTTCGTGGTGCGCCGTATCGGCCTGACCCAGGCCCGCCGCCTGGCGCTCACCGCAGCCCGTTTCGACGGCGCCGAGGCGCTGCGCCTGGGCCTGGTGCACTACTGCGAAACCGACGACGCCGCGCTGGAGCACCGCCTGGCCGAGGTGATCGGGCAGATTCGCCAGTGCGCGCCCCAGGCCAACGCCCAGACCAAGGCCCTGCTGCTGGCCAGCGAGCACGAGGCCCTCGGCCCCTTGCTCGACCGCGCCGCCGAACAGTTCGCCGCCGCTGTCACCGGGGCCGAAGGCGTTGAGGGCACCATGGCCTTCGTGCAGAAACGCAAGCCGAAGTGGGCGCAGTAACACACTAGCAACTGTAGGAGCGAGCTTGCTCGCGATCAGCTCGAACCAGGATCGCCAGCAAGCTGGCTCCTACAACAAAATCGACAGACCGCAGCCGGGATGTAATCCGGAAACAGACCAACCAGGCCGCACAGCAGGAGCACGAAGATGCCCGCATTCAACAAGATCCTCATCGCCAACCGCGGCGAGATCGCCTGCAGGGTGATGCGAACCGCCCAGGACCTCGGCTACCGCACCGTCGCGGTCTACTCCGAGGCCGACGCCGACGCGCGCCACGTGCAGTTGGCGGACGAAGCCGTGTGCATCGGCCCGGCCCAGGTGAACCAGTCCTACCTGCGCATCGAGGCGATCATCGAGGCCGCGCGCAAGACCGGGGCCGACGCCATCCACCCCGGCTACGGCTTTCTCTCGGAAAACGCCGAGTTTGCCCGTGCCTGCGAAGCCGCCAACATCGTATTCATCGGCCCGACCGTGGAAGCCATCCACCTGATGGGCAGCAAGCGTCTGTCGAAAATCGCCATGCTCGAAGCCGGCGTGCCGTGCATTCCCGGCTACGAAGGCGCGGACCAGGACGAAGCGACGCTGACCCGCGAAGCCGGCCGCATCGGCTACCCACTGATGATCAAGGCCAGCGCCGGTGGCGGCGGCCGGGGCATGCGCCTGGTCACGGACAGCAACGACCTGGCGGCGCAGATCCGCACCGCCCGCTCGGAAGCGCAGAACGCCTTCGGCTCCGGCGAGCTGATTCTCGAACGCGCGGTGATCCAGCCCCGTCACGTGGAAATCCAGGTGTTCGGTGACCAGCACGGCTCCATCGTCTATCTGGGCGAGCGCGATTGCTCGGTGCAGCGCCGCCACCAGAAAGTCGTGGAAGAAGCGCCCTGCCCGGTCATGACGCCCGACCTGCGCCAGGCCATGGGCGAAGCCGCTGTGAAGGCGGCAGCGTCGGTGAACTACGTGGGCGCCGGCACCGTGGAGTTCCTGCTGGACGCCAGCGGCGCCTTCTACTTCCTGGAAATGAACACCCGCCTGCAGGTGGAACATCCGGTGACCGAGCTGATCACCGGGCAAGACCTGGTGGCCTGGCAGATCCGCGTTGCCGAAGGCCAGCCCCTGCCTCTCGCGCAGGAGGACATCCGCCTCACCGGCCATGCCATGGAAGTGCGCCTGTACGCCGAGGACGCCACCCACAACTTCCTGCCGCAGACCGGCACCGCCCTGCGCTGGGAGCCGGCCCTGCGCGACGGCATCCGCATCGACCACGGCCTGGTCGAAGGCCAGGCCATCACCCCCTTCTACGACCCGATGCTGGCCAAGGTCATCGCCTATGGCGCCACCCGCGACGAGGCCCGACGCAAGCTGCTGCGCGCCGTCGAGGACTGCGTGCTGCTGGGTGTGAACGGCAACCAGCGGTTCCTCGCCAATCTACTGGGGCACGCGGAATTCGCCGCTGGCAACGCCACCACCGCCTTCATCGGCGAGCACTTTGCCGATGACCCCAGCCTCAGCCCGCAAGCGCCGTCGGCCCGCGAGCTGGCCGTCGCCGCAGCCCTGCTCTACCAGCGCTCGGCCAGTAGCCGTGCGCACCAGCATGAGCTGGCCGGCTGGCGCAGCGCTGGCAGCGCACCGTGGCGCTTCGTGTTGAAACAGGGGGAACAGCGTTTCGAGGTGGAGCTACAGGTCCTGCGTGACGGCGCTCAACCGCGCCTGCAGGCCACCATCGGCGAGCAGACGGCCGAGCTGGCCTTGCTGGACAGCGACGGGCGCTGGGCCCGCATCGAACTGGATGGCGTACGCCAGCGCCTGGCCTACCACCTGGACGGCGACGGACTCTGGCTCTACGGCCACAACGGCAACCTGGAACTGCACGACGTCACCCACGCCCCGGCCACCGGCAGCAGCGCGGCAGCCTCCGGCAGCGTCAAGGCGCCGATGGATGGCGCCATCGTCGAGGTGCTGGTCGAGGAAGGCGCAACGGTCGCCAAGGGCCAACTGCTGGTGGTGCTGGAAGCGATGAAGATGGAGCACCCGCTCAAGGCCGGGGTCGACGGCGTGATCCGCCGCATTGGCGTGAGCCAGGGCGACCAGGTCAAGAACCGGCAGTTGCTGGTGGAGATCGAAGCCGCCGAGGCGTGATCGCCGGGCGGATGAGGCTTATTTATCACCGTGGGAGGGGCTTCAGCCGCGAGCCTTGTTCGTCGCAGTTGAAGCCGATTGCCACCCGGCCCTTTCCACGGCCCCAATAACAACAAGACGGAGCACGCCCATGTCCCTGCAAGGCAAAACCCTGTTCATCACCGGTGCCAGCCGTGGCATCGGCCGAGAGATCGCGCTGAAGGCCGCCGCAGATGGCGCCAACATCGTCATCGCGGCCAAGAGCGCCGAGCCGCACCCGAAACTGGAAGGCACTATCCACAGCGTTGCCAAAGAGGTCGAGCAGGCCGGCGGCAAGGCCCTGGCCCTGCAACTGGACGTGCGTGACGAGCAGGCCGTGGCGGCCGCGATGGCCCAGGCAGCCGAGCATTTCGGCGGCATCGACGGCCTGGTCAACAACGCCGGGGCGATCAAGCTGGTGGGCGTGGAGAAACTCGAGCCCAAGCGCTTCGACCTGATGTATCAGATCAACACACGGGCGGTGATGGTGTGCAGCCAGGCAGTGCTGCCGTACCTCAAGAAGAGCGCCGGCGGGCACATCCTCAACCTCTCGCCACCGCTCAACCTGGACAGCAAGTGGTTCGCCCAGCACGGCCCCTACACCGTGACCAAATACGGCATGAGCATGCTTACCCTAGGCATGAGCGAGGAATTCAAGAAGTACGGTATCAGCGTCAACTCGCTGTGGCCGAAGACCATGATCGCCACCGCTGCCATCGAGTTCGAGCTGGGCAGCCGCGACGCCTTCAAGCGCGCCCGGGTACCGCAGATCATGGCCGACGCCGCCCACGCCATTCTTTCCAGCCAGGGCCGCAGCGTGACCGGGCGTCTGCTGATCGACGAGGACATCCTGCGCGAGAACGGCCAGACCGATTTCGAGCAGTACCGCTTCGATCCGGCAGGCGGCACGCTGATTCCCGACCTGTTTGTCGACTGACCTGCCCAGGCGGCCCGCGTGCAGCGGGTCGCCGGTTATTTGCCGATCTGCCCGGCGCCGCGCGCGCCAGGGCCATACCGGCCGGCGGAGCGGCGGTCTAGAGTTCCAGGTGTCCCCCAGCGACACGTGTGAATCCCATGACCCAAGACGACCTGATTTCCCCACTTCGCTTCCTGGCTCGCCTGCCGGTGCACCTGCCCCGGGTGCCGCGCATGCTGCAGGGACTGTACTACGCGGGCATCCGCAACAGAGAGAAAAACCTGTCGCTGGCCTGGGCGCTGGAACGCGCCGTGGTGCAGAACCCCGACCGCCCTGCGTTGATGGATGAGCAGCGTCTGCTGACCTACACCCAGTTCAACCGCTGGGCCAACCGCCTGGCCTGGGCTTTCAAGGCAGAAGGCATCCGCCATGGCAGCGTGGTAGCGGTCATGTTGGAGAATCGCCTGGAACAATTGGCGATCCTTGCCGCGCTCAGCAAGCTCGGCGCCGTCGCGGCCCTGCTCAACACCACCCAGCGCGGCAACGTGCTGGCCCACAGCGTGAACCTGGTGAAACCCGATATCGCGGTGGTCGGCGATGAGCTGCTCGCACCGTTCATGGACATTGCGGAACAACTGAACAACCGGGCGCTGGGCCGCTACTGGATCGCCGACCAGGATTGCCTGGCGGACGCCGGGCAGTCGCCGGATGGCTGGAACAACCTGATGGCCCTGGCCCGCCGCCAGGCCGAAAACAACCCGCCGGACAGCGTCAAGGTGCGGATGAAGGACCCGTGTTTCCTGATCTACACCTCAGGCACCACCGGGCTGCCCAAGGCGTCGATCCTGAGCCACGGCAAATGGATCAAGGCCTACGGCGGCTTCGGCCACTCCGGACTGACCCTGAACAATCAGGACGTGCTGTACCTGACCCTGCCCTGCTACCACAACAACGCCGTGACCGTGTGCTGGGGCGCGGCCCTGGCCGGCGGCGCCGCCATCGCCCTGCGCCGCAAGTTCTCCGCCAGCGCCTTCTGGCCGGACGTGCAGCGCTACCGCGCCACCTGCTTCGGCTACATCGGCGAGCTGTGCCGCTACCTGCTGAACCAGCCGCAATGCCCTGAAGAACACCACAACAGCCTGCGCTGCATGATCGGCAACGGCCTGCGGCCCTCGATCTGGGCCGAGTTCAAGCAGCGCTTCGGCATCGAACAGATCACCGAGTTCTATGCCTCCAGCGAAGGCAACATCGGCTTCACCAACGTGTTCAATTTCGACAACACCGTGGGCTTCTCACCGGCCACCTACGCCATCGTCCGCTACGACCTGGAAAACGACCGGGCCATCCGCACCGCCAAGGGCTTTCTGGAAAAAACCCGCAAGGGCGAACCCGGCTTGCTGATCAGCGAAATCAGCGCCAAGTGGCCGTTCGACGGCTACACCGACCCGAGCAAGAGTGAAGCGGCGATCCTGCGGGACGTATTCAAGAAAGGCGATGCCTGGTTCAACACCGGCGATCTGATGCGCGACATCGGTTGCAAGCACACCCAGTTCGTCGACCGCCTGGGCGACACCTTCCGCTGGAAAGGCGAGAACGTCTCGACCACGGAAGTGGAAAACGTGCTGGGCAGCTACCCGGGGGTCGAGGATGCGGTGGTGTATGGCGTGGAGATTCCCGGCACCAACGGCCGCTGCGGCATGGCCGCACTGCGCCTGCAACCGGGACAGGCACTGGATGGCGAAGCGTTGGCGCGGTTTCTGGACCGGGAACTACCGGCCTACGCCGCCCCGCTGTTCATCCGCCTGCTCAGCGAAGTGGAAACCACCGGGACCTTCAAATACAAGAAAACCGACCTCAAGCAGGCCGGCTATGACCCGAGCCAGGTCGGCGATCCGCTGCTGGCACGGCTACCGGGCGCCGGGGCGTTCCAGCCGCTGGACATGGACGCCTTCGAGGCGATCCAGGCCCAGCACCATCGGTTCTAGCGCTTGAACTCGAACTGCAGCTCGGCGCCTTCGACCGAATCCCAATAGTCCTTGTCCACCTCGTTGGTCAGCAGTTTGCCGCTGACCTGGAAGGGGTTCTGCGCCGGTTTCTTTTCTTCGAACAGCGGCGGCAATAGCGGCGCCAGGGCCGCGTCGCCCTGGTCTTCGGCATTCAGCTGTTCGGCCAGGTCCTTGGGCAGCGACAGGTCCAGTTTGGTCTTGGGCGGCTCCTCCGGGGCCTTGGCGGCCACTTTTGGCGGTTTCGGCGCGGCCGCTGGTGCCTTGGGCGCCACCACCGGAGCCGGCTTGGCCGGTGCTTCGACCTTGGCGACCGCAGGGGCAGGCTTCTCGACCTGGGTTACCGGTTTCTGCTCGACCGCGGCGGGCGGTGTTTTTTCCGGCACGACTTTGGCTGGCTCGGTTTCCGGATTGCACGCAGTGAGCAAGGGAACCAGCAGCAACAGGGCCAGATAACGGGGTGCACTCATGACGAACTCGGGGCTATTTGGGGAGCTATTTGGAACGATCGCGCCATGCTCGCCCGCCAGGCGCCATGTGACAAGGCCTGGATCACTGATCCTGTTCCTGCAGATGGCGCAGCTGTTCGTCCATATCCTGCTGCGGATAACGGCGCTGAATCTCCTCAAGCAGCGCAGTGGCTTGGGCTTGCTCGCCTCGCTTGCGCAGCGCCAGCACCTCCTGCAACGCCGGTACCCAGGCTTCGGTTTCCGACGAACTGCGTGCCAGCGGAGCGGCGGCGGGCGGGCTGGAGCGCAGCGCTTCGGGCATTGCCGAGTCGGCCATGGCGCTGACGCCTTCGTCCGACGATTCAGCCAGTGCCTTGCGTTCCATCGACGCCGCTGGGGCATAACGCTGCATGGCGGCTGCGGGGGCAGGTTCGGGGCTGTCGTACACCGTCGGCACCTGCTCCAGGGTTTTCAGGCTCAAACCCAGGCCCAGGCCAAGCAGCGCCAGGCTACCGAAGGCTACCGACCAGCGGGGGCGTCCCGCGCCACCGAACAACCAGCCATGCAAACGGGCCAGCGGACCTTTCACCGGCTCGGCCTGCCGGGTGGCCTGGGCAGCTGCGGCCAGGATGCGCGCATCCAGATCGGCCGACGGCTCGGCGTCGCTGTGCGCGCGGTAGT
Organism: Pseudomonas sp.; assembly: GCA_050282285.1. GTDB lineage: Bacteria > Pseudomonadota > Gammaproteobacteria > Pseudomonadales > Pseudomonadaceae > Aquipseudomonas. Next base: position 15,370 of record JBLZZJ010000053.1, on the reverse strand, counting down.
GCTGCAGCACCTGCTGCTCCTCATGGGGCGTCAGATCGTGTGGGTCTTTCATGCGGACACCTCTTCGGCGGCTGGGTCAGCCAGCAGCCGACGTAACTTCTGTAACGCATAACGCAGACGGCTTTTCACCGTTTCCGCAGGCGTGCGGGTCAACTCGGCGATCTCGTGCAGCTCCAGGTCGCCATGGGCACGCAGCAGGAACACTTCGCGCTGTTCCGCCGGCAGATCATCCAGGGCGGCCTGCAGGCGCTCCTGATCGCGGCTCAGGCCCAGTTGCTGTTCCGGGTTGGCCTCGCTGCTGGGCTGGTCGTGCAACTGCTCGTCGTAGGCCTCACTCAGGCCCTGCTGCTTGCCATGCTTGCGCCAGTGATCGATCAGCCGGTTGCGCGCGATCTGGTACAGCCAGGTCTTGAACAGCACCGCCTCGCGCTGCACGGACTCGCTGCGGATCAGGCTCATCCAGGTTTCCTGGAAGACCTCCTCGGCCACACTCGGGTCGCCGCACAGGCCGCAGAGGAAACGGAACAGGCCGAGGCGATGGCGCTGGTACAGCTGCGCAAACGCCTCGGCATCGCCTTGCCGGTAACGACGCAGCAGGTGCGCGTCGTCATCGCCGGGAATACTCGCTACAGGGGTGGTCACACTCAGTCGGCCTTGGCAGTGTCGGGGACAGGGTGCTGAGTTTGCAGGCTCTGGGCCAATTCGACCAGTTGCACGAACTCGCCGCGCAGGCCGAAGCGGTCTTCGCCCTTGCCACTGCGCGCCAGTTCGGCGCTGGCGGCCATGTCGAACGAGCCGGTGTACTGGCCGCCCCTGAGCTGCTGGGCGAAGGCGGCCACGGCAGTGGCAAAGCGCAGGTCTTCGCTGGCCTCGCGGATCGATGCCACCTCACGCGGCGCCTCGACCGGAATTTCCAGCAGACGGCTGCTGGCCTGCTCCGGCGCCTTGTAGCGGATGCGCAGCAGCGCCAGCTCGCCGGAACGCCCGGTCGCCTCGGCCTTGTTCTGGTAGCGCAGCGGCTCCAGCCAGCCTTTGCCGCCAGCCGGGACGATCTCATACAGCGCGGTCACGCTCTGCCCTGCCCCGACCTCGCCGGCATCGACCTTGTCATTGCTGAAGTCCTCGCGGCGCAGCATGCGGTTCTCGTAGCCCAGCAGGCGGTACTCGGCGACCTGGGCCGGATTGAATTCGACCTGCACCTTCACATCCTTGGCGACCACCGCCAGGGTCGAGGCAAGCTGATCGACCAGTACCTTGCGTGCCTCGCGCAGGTTGTCGATGTAGGCGTAATTGCCGTCACCCGCATCGGCCAGTTGCTCCATCAACTGCTCGTTGTAGTTGTCGGTGCCGAAGCCCAGGGTGGTCAGGGAAATACCGGTCTTGCGCTTGTCGGCAGCCAGGGCCTTGAGCGTGTCGAAGTCGCTGACGCCGACGTTGAAGTCACCATCGGTGGCCAGCAGGATGCGGTTGATGCCGCCCTTGATAAAGCCTTTCTGGGCCTGCTGGTACGCCAACTGGATGCCCGACTCACCGGCGGTCGAACCGCCCGCGCGCAGTTGCTCGATGGCAGCACGGATGGCGGCCTTGTCCGAACCGGCGGTGGGCTCCAGCACCACGCTCGACTCACCGGCATAGACCACCAGCGACACCTTGTCCTGGGCACGCAGCTGATCCACCAGCAACTTCAGAGTGCCCTGAACCATGGGCAGGCCTTCGCGGCGGTCCATGGAGCCGGAGACATCCACCAGGAACACCAGGTTGGCAGGCGGCAACTGGGCTACGCTGCGGTCTTCGGTACGAATGGCTATGCGCAGCAGTCGGCTGTTGGGGTTCCAGGGCGTCTGCGCGAGCTCGGTGGCCACGCCAAACGGTGCGTCACCGGTGGCCTGCGGATAGGCGTAGGGGAAGTAGTTGACCAGTTCTTCCAGGCGTACCGCATCGGCGGGAGGCAACTGCCCTTGATTGAGGAAGCGCCGCACGTTGGCGTAGCTGCCGGTATCGACGTCGAGGCTGAAGGTGGAGACCGGCGCCTCGCTCACCGCGTGCACCGGGTTGGCCGTCAGGGTCTGGTACTGCTCGCGGTTGGCGTCGTGATAGCCCGGCAGGACCTGGTCTACCATGGGTGCCGCGGGCATCGCAGCGATGGCCGCCGGCGCGTAGCGCGTCATCTGGGAGCGGTGGGCAGATGATTCGTGCAGGACGGCCGGAGCGGCGTCTGCCTTGGCTGCCTTGGCCGATTCGGTCTCGGCCTCCGGCGAGCTGACGCTGCAGGCGGTCAGGGCCAGCAGCAGGGTACCGGTAAAACCACACAGCACAGCGGGGTGAATGAGCGGGCGCATGGTGCATCTCCTGGGATGAAAGAACGCTTCGTCCCAGTAGACGCAACCGCTGCGCGGTTCGGGTTAAGCCCCCGAAAATTCTAGAACGCTGCTTCCTGACACAGCTGGTTGGCCAGCATGCCCAGGGTCATCAGCGCCCGCTCGGCCTCGCGGTTCCACGGGATGCCGCAGTTGAGCCGCACGCAGTGGTTGAACTGCTCGGTGTTACTGAAAATCAGCCCTGGCGCGATGCTGATGCCCTGCTGCAACGCACGTACGTGCAGGTCCTTGGTATTGACCCGCGCCGGCAGGCTGATCCAGAGGATGAAACCGCCATTGGGCCGGGTCATCTGCGTGCCTTCGGGGAAGTACTGCTGCACCGCCAGCTGGAAGGCACTTAGGTTCTTGCGGTACTCCTGGCGGATATAGCGCAGGTGGCGATCGTAGCCGCCATTCTCCAGGTAGGCCGCTACCGCCATCTGCGTCACGCTGCACGCCGAATGGGTGCTGAACATCTGCAGACGCTGCACTTCATCCTGGTACTTACCGGCGATGATCCAGCCGATACGCACCCCGGGCGACAGAGTCTTGGAGAAGCTCGAGCAGTACACCACCCGTCCTTCCCGGTCATGGGACTTGAGGGCCTTGGTCGGGCTCTGGTCGAACATCAGCTCGCCATAGATATCGTCTTCGATGATCTGGATGTCGAAATCTTCAGCCAGGCGCAGCAGGTGTTTCTGCCGCTCTTCGGGAATGGTGCCGCCCAGGGGGTTGCTCAATCGCGCAGTCAGCACCAGCGCCTTGATCGGCCACTGGCTGGCTGCCAGTTGCAGGGCTTCCAGGCTGATGCCGGTAGCGGGGTCGCTGGGGATCTCGATGACCTTGAGCCCCAGCAGGTCCGCCAATTGCAGCAGGCCGTAATAGGTCGGTGATTCGGTCGCGATCAGGTCGCCGGGCTTGGTCAGTACGCGCAGCGACATCTGCAAGGCATCGACACAGCCATGGGTAATCACCACTTCCGAAGGGTCGACCAGCACGCCGGCATCGCGCATGCGGATCGCCACCTGCCGCCGCAGCGGCTCGAAGCCGGGGCTGAACATGTAGCTGAACGCCCGCGGGCTGTGGAAACGGGTGACCTTGGCCAGTTGCTGGTGCAACGCCCGCACGGGCAGGTAGTCGACATGGGGAACGGCCGCGCCCAGGGGGAACACCCCTTCACGCCGCGACTCCGTGAGTACCTGATTGATGATGCTGCTGCGGGTGACCAGACCGGGCCGCTCGACACGGGCGATATCCGGCGTCGGAGCAGTCAGGGCCGGGCTCTGGTGCACGTAGAAACCGGATTGTGGGCGGGCGCGAATCAGCCCGAGGTCTTCCAGGTTGGCGTAGGCCTGCAACACCGTAGCATGACTGACGTTCAGCTGCGTGCTCATCTTGCGCACAGACGGCACCCGCTCACCCGGCTGGTACACCCCCCGACGAATGTCCTCCGCCAGTTGCTGGGCAATGCGTTGATAGAGCAACAGATTGGTCATGGCCGCGTTCTCACTTTACTGAACCGTAACAGTAACCGGCTGAAACATAATTGCACCGGTACAGATAAAGTGATTGTGGACGATACAGTGCTCATTCGCCACTGACTGTATCGGTCTAGTGATTTTGCAGACGTAACTGTGTCTTGCAGAGCTGGCGGCAGCCATCGTCTGGACGTAGCGGATATGAAAAAGCCGCTCAACCAGAACGGTGAGCGGCTTTCAGGTGACGAGAAACAGGATCAGCGGCTGGCGCCCAGACGTCCCTGCTCGTCGGAGAAGACGATCTCCACACGACGGTTCTGCGCGCGGCCCTTCTCCGAAGCGTTCTCTGCCACCGGGAAGCGTTCGCCGTAGCCCTGCACCTCGATGCGCTTGGCATCGATGCCCAGGTCCACCAGCACGTCGGCCACGGTTTGCGCACGGGCCCGGGACAGTGCCTGGTTCTCCTGCTTGTCACCGCTGCTGTCGCTGTAGCCTTCGATGCGCACGATGCGCCGCGGGTTGAGCTGGAGGAACTGCACCAGCTTGAGCACGGTGCGGTTGGCCGAGGCTTTCAAGTCTGCATGGCCGGTGTCGAACAGCACATCGCCAAGGGTCATGACCAGGCCCCGCTCGGTTTCGGTCGTGGCCAGGCTGACCATCTGCTCTTCAAGCCAGTTGCTCTGCTCCTGGACGCTGAGCAGCTTGGCTTCACGCAGGGCCAGTTGCAGGCGCTGGCGCTCGAGTTCGAGCTTGGCCGCTCGCTCCTGGTTGATCAGCAGGCTGCTCTTCTCGGCGGCAATCTCGCTGTAGCGCTGGCTCAGATAGGCATAGTGCGCCACGTCGTGGGTACTGCCCCAATAGCTCGACAGGCGATCGGCTCGGCCCAGGGACTCACCGGCACGAATCACATCCTTGGGCGCGCTGCGCAGCACACTGGGGTCTTCCTTCACCGTCTGGAACTGACTGCGCGCACTTTCCAGCGCGTCGGTACTGCTCTGCTGCTGGCTGGCACAGCCACCCAGTGCGAGCAGGACACAGCCAACAAATACGGGGCGAATGATCATTTCACTTCCCCCAGTTGCCGACGCAGACGGTTGATGCGTTCGTTCAGTTCACGCAGCTGATCCTGACTCTTCTGAGTAAGCACACGCGCTTCGGCCAGGCGGGCATCCAGTTCGGCCTGTTCGGCCAGAACGCGTGCCTCCTTGAAGGCCTCATTGCCCATGGCGGCCTGGGCCTGCTGCAACTTTTCCTCGGCCAGGCGCAATTCCTCGACCTGCTCGGTGGCGCCCACGGCGCGAGCCTGTGTCACCGCCTGCTCGGTCAGGCGCAACTGTTCGATCGGGGCAGGATCATTGGCACAACCGGCCAGCACCAGAAATGCCAGAGCGGCGTATGAAAATCGGATAGTCAAAAGGGTTTCCTACGGATTCGGGGCACTGACAGGCTGCAACTGCTGCTCTTTCCAACGCAGGAGATTGCGTTGCAACAGGGTCTCCGGCAGGCCGTCAGCCGCCAATTCTGTCATTTTTTTCGCCAGTTGTCCGCGCAGCCAGGGCTCGTTGCACGCGGAGTTGTGCGACAGGGTCAGGTACAGACCCTCGCTGGAAATCGGAGGTTCCAGCATTTCAAGATCATCCTGCATGCCCAGTGTCTCGGCCAGGGCAAGACCGGGGTAACGCTCGTACAGCACGTAATCGGTACGCCCGAGGAGCAGCTTCTGGAAGGCCTGGGTCAGGCTGGACACCCCTTCAAGGGTCAGGTTGGCCTTGGCGTATGCATCGAACTGCTGGCCGAAGCTGTTGCCAACGAGCGTGTCGCCCGTGTGGCCTTGAAGGTCCTCCCAACCGGCGTAGGGGAAGCCCTGGCCCTCGCGCACCCAGACCACATTGGGGGTCCAGTAAAAGGCTGGGTGAACGTAGTCCATGCTTTCAAGACGAGGGAGGGTCAGAAAGGCGCCGGCGATCAGATCGACACGGCCGGTGCGCACTTCATCCTGCGCCCGCGACCAGGGACCGGTGTAGATGACGTCGATCACCACACCCAGCTCCTCGGCCAGGTGCTTCAGCAGATCGGCATTGGCACCTATCAGCTGCTGAGGATTCTGCGGGTCACGCCAGAGGTATGGCGGATACTCGGGGTTGCCGGTCGCCACCATGCGTTCGCACTTGCCAGCAGCCATCACCGAGCCTGACAGAACCGTCACGCCAATCCATAGCAGCAGAAGTTTCTGTAGACCACGTTCAAGCATTAGCGAACTTCCCGGCTCAACCTGTGATGGCCCCGTTGACGCACTGCGGGGGCGGCTCTGTTCATGCTAGCGTAAGAACCGCTAAATAATAATTAGCAATAAGGACACGCTATGAAAAAACTGATACTCGGCCTGATCCTGCTGCTCGTCGGCACAGCAGGTGTGCTCTACCTGAGCCCTGCGGCACTGGTAGGCAGCATGCGCCTGGTCGAGCAACAACTTGCCGGGCTCAGCAGCAAGCAACTCACTGTCGGCGATCTTAGCATTCATTACTACGAGGGCGGTCCAACCACCGCCGAGACCTTGTTGCTGGTTCACGGCTTCGGCGCCGACAAGGACAACTGGCTGCGCTTCGCACGCCACTTCACCACCCGCTACAGAGTCATTGCAGTCGACCTTCCAGGCTTTGGCAACAGTGATCGGCCACGCGCCAGCTATGACGTCGGCACCCAGGTCGAGCGCCTCGCCACCTTCACCCAGGCCCTGGGCATCCAACGCCTGCACCTGGTCGGCAACTCAATGGGCGGGCATATCAGCGCCCTGTATGCCGCGCGCTATCCGCAGCAGATCCTGTCCCTTGGTCTGTTCGCTCCCAGCGGTATTCACGCGCCGCACAAAAGCGAGCTTTTCACCCGCCTGGAAAACGGCGAGCCGAATCCGCTGGTGGTCCGCACGCCGGAAGATTTCGAGGCGCTGCTGGATTTCGTCTTCGTGGAACCGCCAGCCTTGCCGGCGAGCGTCAGGCATTACCTGGCAGAGCGCGCTGCCGGCAACGCCGACCATTACCAGGCCGTATTCGAGCAACTGGTTTCGCGCTACATCCCGCTGGAGCCGGAGTTGCCCAAGATCAAGGCACCCACCCTGCTGCTCTGGGGCAAACAGGATCGCGTGCTGGACGCCTCCAGCATCGAGGTCATGCAACCCCTGCTGCAGCGCGCCAGCGTGGTGGTCATGGAGCACTGCGGACATGCACCGATGATCGAGCGTCCCAAGGAAACCGCCGCGCACTACCAGGCATTCCTCGACGCCATTGATCCCGAGCCTGAGGCACCCCGCTCGCCCCAGAGCTGACCAAAGGCCTGAAAGCAAAAAACCCGCTCGATGAGCGGGTTTTTTGTGAGTGCTGAAAGCGCTGGTTACACCAGTTTTTCCAGCTCAGGCACAGCTTCGAACAGGTCCGCGACCAGGCCGTAATCGGCAACCTGGAAGATCGGCGCCTCTTCGTCCTTGTTGATCGCAACGATCACCTTGGAGTCTTTCATACCGGCCAAGTGCTGGATGGCACCCGAGATACCGACCGCGATGTACAGCTGCGGTGCGACGATCTTGCCGGTCTGGCCGACCTGCATGTCGTTCGGTACGAAGCCTGCGTCAACAGCAGCGCGCGAGGCGCCCACTGCGGCACCCAGCTTGTCGGCCAGGGCGTACAGGTGCTTGAAGTTGTCACCGTTCTGCATGCCACGGCCGCCGGAAACGACGATCTTGGCAGCGGTCAGCTCAGGACGGTCCGACTTGGCCAGTTCTTCGCCCACGAAGGACGACTTGCCAGCGTCGGCACCCGACGATACGGCTTCGACGGAAGCGCTACCGCCTTCGGCAGCAACGGCATCGAAACCGGTGCTACGGACGGTGATGACCTTGACCGACGCGCTGGATTGCACGGTGGCAATGGCGTTACCGGCGTAGATCGGACGCTTGAAGGTATCGGCGCTTTCAACGGCAACGATCTCGGAGATCTGATCGACGTCCAGCTGCGCAGCGACGCGCGGCAGGATGTTCTTGCCGTTGCTGGTAGCGGCAGCCAGGATGTGGCTGTAGCTTTTGCCCAGCTCGGCAACCAGCGGCGCAACGTTTTCCGGCAGCTGGTGAGCAAAAGCGGCGTTGTCGGCAACCAGCACCTTGGCGACGCCAGCGACTTTGGCAGCAGCCTCGGCAGCAGCACCACAAGCGGCACCGGCAACCAGAACGTGGATGTCACCACCGATCTTCTGAGCAGCTGCAACGGTATTCAGCGTGGCAGGTGCCAGGGCGGCATTGGTGTGTTCAGCGATAACCAGGATAGTCATTTAGATTACCTTCGCCTCGTTCTTCAGTTTCTCGACCAGTTCAGCCACGGACTTGACCTTGATGCCGGCGCTGCGAGCAGCAGGCGCTTCGACTTTCAGGGTTTTCACGGTGGAGGTAGTGGCAACGCCCAGGGCGTCCGGAGTCACGACGTCCAGCGGCTTTTTCTTGGCCTTCATGATGTTCGGCAGCGACGCGTAGCGCGGCTCGTTCAGACGCAGGTCGGTGGTCACAATCGCCGGCAGATTCAGCGCGACGGTCTGCAGGCCACCATCGATCTCGCGGGTGACGTTGACCTTGTCACCGGCTACTTCGACCTTGGAGGCGAAGGTGCCCTGGGCGAAGCCAGTCAGCGCGCCCAGCATCTGGCCGGTCTGGTTGTTATCGCTGTCGATGGCCTGTTTGCCCAGGATGATCAGCTGCGGCTGCTCTTTGTCGGAGACAGCCTTGAGCAGCTTGGCCACGGCCAGAGAGTTCAGCTCGTCAGCGGATTCAACCAGGATGGCGCGGTCGGCGCCCAGTGCCAACGCCGTGCGCAGCTGCTCTTGAGCAGTGGCAGGGCCGATGGTAACGACGACGATTTCGCTCGCCACACCCTTCTCTTTCAGGCGTACGGCTTCTTCCACGGCGATTTCGCAGAAAGGGTTCATCGACATCTTGACGTTCGCAAGATCAACGCCGCTGTTGTCCGCTTTGACGCGAACCTTGACGTTGTAGTCGACCACTCGTTTGACAGCTACAAGAACCTTCATGGATTCCTCGTTACTCTCCGGTGAATAGGAATGTCGCCAAGGCGAACATGCGGGTGATGCTCATCGGCCGGGACCGATTCATGCTCAGACGGCGAACGCAAAACCGCCCGTATCTTGACCGCACGACCTAGCCCGGTCAATACAGCGAACCGGCCAGTCATCCGCGATGTAGTAGGATTCTAGCAGGCCTACAGAAAATTCAAACAAACGTTTGTATTGGACCATTGAGAGGGTGTAGATATAATGCGCCGGCATCGCACATGGAACGCGCCTGATCGCCATATAACTAGATAGAGCCTTGAGTAGGAGATAACCCTGTGGAACGCGAATTTATGGAGTTCGACGTCGTCATCGTCGGCGCCGGCCCTGCCGGTTTGTCCGCCGCTTGCCGACTGAAGCAGAAAGCCGCCGAAGCGGGTAAAGAAATCAGCGTCTGCGTGGTCGAAAAAGGCTCTGAAGTCGGCGCTCACATCCTGTCTGGTGCGGTGTTCGAACCCTGCGCCCTGAACGAATTGTTCCCGGACTGGAAAGAGCTCGGTGCGCCGCTGAACACCCCGGTCACGCGTGACGACATCTATATGTTGAAAAACGCTGACTCCGCCGTCAAGGTTCCCGGCCTGTTCGTGCCGAAAACCATGCACAACGAAGGCAACTACATCATCTCCCTGGGTAACCTGTGCCGCTGGCTCGCCCAGCAGGCCGAAGGCCTGGGCGTGGAAGTCTACCCGGGTTTCGCCGCCCAGGAAGCCCTGATCGACGAGAATGGCGTGGTTCGCGGCATCATTACCGGTGACCTGGGCGTTGACCGCGAAGGCAATCCGAAAGAAGGCTATTACACCCCCGGCATGGAACTGCGCGGCAAGTACACGCTGTTTGCAGAAGGCTGCCGTGGTCATATCGGCAAGCAACTGATCGCCAAATACGACCTGGCCTCCGAAGCCGACGCCCAGCATTACGGCATCGGCATCAAGGAAATCTGGGACATCGACCCGTCCAAGCACGAGCAAGGCCTGGTGGTGCACACCGCCGGCTGGCCGCTGGACGATGAGAACCTCGGCGGCTCGTTCCTCTATCACCTGGAAAACAACCAGGTGGTCGTCGGCCTGATCATCGACCTGTCCTACTCCAACCCGTTCCTGTCGCCGTTCGACGAATTCCAGCGCTACAAGCACCACCCGGTGATCGCCAAATACCTGGAAGGCGGCAAGCGCGTGGCCTATGGCGCCCGCGCGATCTGCAAAGGCGGCCTGAACTCCCTGCCGAAGATGGTCTTCCCGGGCGGCGCGCTGATTGGTTGCGACCTGGGCACCCTGAACTTCGCCAAGATCAAGGGCAGCCACACCGCCATGAAATCCGGCATGCTCGCCGCCGACGCCGTGGCCGATGTGCTGCTGGCTGACGGCAAGGGCGGCGACCTGCTCAATGGCTACGTCGATGGTTTCAAGGCCAGCTGGCTGTACGACGAACTGTTCCGCAGCCGCAACTTCGGCGCCGCGATCCACAAGTTCGGCGCCCTGGCAGGCGGTGCGTTCAACTTCATCGATCAGAACATCTTCGGCGGCAAGATCCCGTTCACCCTGCACGACAACAAGCCGGACCATGCCTGCCTCAAGCCGGCGTCGGAATCGAAGCGTATCGATTACCCGAAACCGGATGGCAAGCTGAGCTTCGACAAACTCTCCTCGGTGTTCCTCTCCAACACCAACCACGAGGAAGAGCAGCCCTGCCACCTGAAGCTCACCGACCCAAGCATTCCGCTGGCCAAGAACCTGCCGCTGTACGACGAACCGGCGCAGCGCTACTGCCCGGCCGGCGTGTACGAAATCGTGACGCAGGAAGACGGCGAGAAGAAGTTCCAGATCAACGCGCAGAACTGCGTGCACTGCAAGACCTGCGACATCAAGGACCCGGCCCAGAACATTACCTGGGTGGCGCCGGAAGGCACCGGCGGGCCGAACTACCCCAACATGTAAGAACAGAAAAGGCTCCTTCGGGAGCCTTTTTCTTTAGTGGCCAGTCGCAGACCGTAGCCTGGGTCGAGCGCAGCGATACCCAGGAGCAGTGCACCCCGCGCCCTGCCAAAAAATTCAGTCCGGTTGCGGTCCGATGGGAAAGAACTGTCCATCGCTCCACACACCCAGCCAGGCCTGACCCTCGATCTCACGCGGCACAGCCAGCTCGACCAACTGGTAGAACACGTTGCGGTGAATCAGCGCCTCCAGGTTGCTGCGCACGTGCACATACGGCGAAGGTTCCTGGGTCTGCTCATCCAGCTCGACCCGCAGCGGATGCTCGGCGCTGGCCACGACCTCATCCTCGACGTTGGTGATGAAGCGCAAGCACTGGGCTCCGCCCTCGCCCTCCACCCGAACCTCGACAGCAACGAAGGGCGCGTCATCGACCGTGATTCCGACCATTTCCACCGGCGTCACCAGCACATAGTCGTCCCCGTCCCGACGCAGGATGGTGGAGAACAAGCGCACCATGGGCTTGCGACCGATCGGCGTGCCCATGTAATACCAGGTACCGTCCCGGGCGATGCGCATGTCGATGTGCCCGCAGAAGTCCGGGTTCCACAGATGCACAGGGGGCAAGCCCTTTTCGCTCTTGGGAATCTGCGCCAGCAGGTCGTTGGCTTTGCCGGTATCGGTCATCTGGAACTCCTTACGGTTGCAGCCCCAGCAGGCTGCGGGCGTAATCCTGCAGGGGTGGCCCCAGCAGGTCTTCCGGCTGGGCATCATAGAACGTCAGGAAACCGCCGCGACTACGGATGCGCGCCGTGTCGACAAGGTAGCGCGTATTGGTCTCGATCAGCATCAACTGCAACACGCTGCGATCGGTGCCCAGACGATCCAGCTCTTCCTCCTCTTCCCACTCTTCCTGGGTGCCGATGCGGTCATCCGCATAGGCGAAGCGGGTGTAGAGCAGGTAATGCGCTCCGGCGGCACGGGCCTCGCTCATGGCTTCTTCCAGGCCGACTGGGAACCGCGCGCGGCGCACCATGGGGAAATACTCGACAAAGCCGTTGAACGCCTCTTCCGCCACCACATTGGGGCGCGGGTAAGCGCCGCCAGGCGGCACGAAATGCCCCTGGGCAATGTAGATGAAGGAATCCTGCTGCAGGCGGCGCGACGCCATGCGCTCGGTGCGGCCATGATCCAGGAAACCGGCATCACGCAGGTGGTACTCGGTGCCCGAGACCATATCGCTGACGTTCATGCAGCCCCCCAGGGTCAACAACGCCAGCACGGCAATCAGATTACGCATTTCAGCTCTCCCGCTGCCGGTGACGGAAAACCGGCGGATGGGACAGCAATGCAGAATCCACGCCAGCCAGGAATGCCCAGGGCCACGGCTCGGCGTACAACGAGCGTGCAGCAGGAAGAAAGAAAGATCGGGAGCATGCCGAAAAGGGGAAAACCGCTCGCCAGCGATCAGCCGCCAATGATCTTCATCACGGTTGCCCCACCGGCGAACGCGATGTCCTGCTTGTCGCCCAACGCCCTGACCAGCAGCCGTTGCAAGGCTGGCAGCGCCTGGTGACGGGGTTTGTCGAGCAAGTCGCCGACATAGTGGCGGTTGCTGGACGATAGGCAGCCATGCAGCCAGCCGGTCGACGACAGCCGCAGGCGCGAGCAGGTACGGCAGAACGGCACGCTTTCGTTGGCAATCACGCCAAAGAAGCCCTGCCCCGGAATTTCGTAGCGCAGCGCGGTGGCGTCCAGCGGTGCGGCCGCCTGGGTGTATTCATGGTGCTCGCCAATCATGCTCAGCAGTTCCGGCATGCCAACGAACTGCTGGACGAAATCGTTACCGGCGCGTGCCAGGTGCCCCATGCGCATCAGCTCGATGAAGCGCAGCTCGTCACCGTGCTCCAGGCAGTACTCGAGCAACGGCAGGACCTGGTCAAGGTTCTGCCCGCGCAGGGGGACCATGTTGACCTTGATCTTCATCCCGGCCGCACGGGCCTCGGCCATTCCCGCCAGCACCGTCTCCAGGTCGCCGCCTCGGGCGATGCGGCGGAAGGCGTCCGGATCCAGGGTATCCAGTGAGACATTGAGACGGCGAATGCCGGCGTCCACCAGGATCGGCAGCTTGCGCTGCAGCAACTGAGCATTGGTGGTCAGGCTGATATCCGCCAGCCCCAGGCGCCCCACCTCACGCAGGAACGGTTCGAGCTTGGGGCTGACCAGCGGCTCGCCACCGGTAACGCGCAGGCGCTCGATACCGGCAGCCTCGATCAGGTAGGCCACGCCACGCACCATGGCCTCGGCAGACAGCTCATCCTGGGCAGCGACCAGCCGCTTGCCGTCCGGCACGCAGTAGGTGCAGGCATAGTTGCAAGCAGCGGTAAGGCTGATACGCAGGTTACGGAAACGTCTGCCCTGGCGGTCGACGATCATGAAGAGCTCCGGCGAGTGGTAGCTCGGAGTATATCGCTGCAACCGGTCCGAGCACATGCACTGCATGCACCCGGCACCGATTGAAAGCGATCAGCTGGAAGGAGTTTCGCTGTCGCGCTTGCGCTTGTTGCCCATGCGCACGCCGATGTCCATCAGGAACTGGAAGAACCCTTCCTGATCCTCGAGCACATTGCTCCAGAACGGCGAGTGATAGAGCGCCACAGCGCCGTGCACCAGCGCCCAGGCAGCGCAGTAGTGGAAGTACGGCGGCACGTCTTCCAGCTTACCTTCGGCAATCCGGCCCTTGATCAACTGGGTCAGGCGCTCGAAGTTGGAAGCACGGATCTTGTGCAGTTGCTCGACCATCTCCGGTACCTGATTGCCCTTGACCACCTTTTCTTCCAGGCGGTCGAACAGCCGATAGCGTTGCGGGTCGCGCATGCGGAACTCGAAATAGGCGCGGGACAGGGCTTCCTTGTCACGGTCGACGTCGGCCGAATGCAGCAGCTCGTTCAAATCGCGCTCGTAGTCGAGCATCAGGCGCAGGTAGATTTCCGCCTTGGATTTGAAATGTTTGTAGATGGTGCCTTTGCCGATACCCACGGCATCGGCGATCATCTCGACCGTGACACTGTCTTCACCCTGCTCCAGGAACAGTTTCAGGGCGGTGTCGAGGATTTCTTGTTCGCGGCGACGAAACTCACGAACTTTACGGGGTTCTTTCTGCATAAAGAGACTAAAGGGTCGAAAAGCGAAGCCGCGTATTATGCCTAAATGCCGCTAAATTGCACGGATCATCCGACCATGTATGCCATTCAAGACGAATTTCCGCAACATCCTGACTTACGCTACCTGAACCACGCCGCCGTCGCTCCCTGGCCGAAACGCGCTGTTCAGGCGGTTACGGCGTTCGCGGCCGAGAACGTATTGACCGGCGCCAGGGACTATTCTGACTGGCTTGGCGTTGAACAGCGCCTGCGTGAACGCCTAGCACGCCTGCTGAACGCACCGTCCACTGCTGACATCGCCCTGGTCAAAAACACGTCAGAAGCGCTGTCCTTCGTGGCCTTCGGTCTGGACTGGCAGCCCGGTGACCAGATCGTGATCAGCGACGAGGAATTCCCGTCCAACCGCATCGTCTGGGAAGCATTGAAACCCATGGGGGTCGAGGTGATTCAGGTCAGCCTGAAGAACGGCGACCCGGAAGGCGCACTGCTGGCGGCCTGCGGGCCTCGTACACGTCTGATGTCGATCAGCTCGGTGCAGTTCGCCAGCGGCCTGCGTCTGGATCTGCCACGCCTCGGCAAGGGCTGCCGGCAGAACGATGTGCTGTTCTGCGTAGACGCCATCCAGCAGCTGGGCGCCCTGCCCTTCGACGCGCAGGCCTGTGACTGCGCCTTCGCCATGGCCGACGGGCACAAATGGCTGCTCGGCCCGGAAGGCCTGGGGGTGTTCTATTGCCGCAGCGACCTGCGTGAGCAACTCAAGCTGCATGAGTACGGCTGGCATATGCTCGAACATGCCGGCGACTACCAGCGTACGGACTGGCAGCCTGCTCGCACCGCGCGCCGCTTCGAATGCGGCAGCCCGAACATGCTCGGTGCCATGGCACTGGAAGCCAGTCTCTCGCTGCTGGAAGAAGTCACCATGGTGGAAGTCGGCAAGGCCTTGGAAAGCCGCGTGCAGTGGCTTATCGATGGCCTGCAGGGCATTCCAGGTGCCAGCGTCATCAGCGCCATCGACCCGCAGCACCGGGCGGGTATCGTTAATTTCACGCTGGACGGCTGGGACAATGCGACGCTGTTCGAGCGGCTGAAGGCCGAGCAGGTCATTTGTGTGCCCCGCGGCGGCGGCATCCGCCTCTCCCCGCACTTCTACACCGCCCCCCGAGTAATCGATGAGACCCTGGGGCTGTTGAAGCAGCTGGCAACAGGATGAGGACTCAGCAGCCTCGCGGGTATTCCAAATCTGTTTAAAAAACGCTCAATCGAGCCTGGACGATGGGCAATCTTCACCAATACTCAAGGGTCCTGGTGTGCGGCATCTCCCCCCACGTGCCCCACCA
>JBLZZJ010000052.1:0-6165 GCA_050282285.1 Pseudomonas sp. | reverse complement strand
GCGATCAAGTTCCAGGTGCTGATGTGGCCGGTGACCGACTCCAACTTCAACAACGCGTCCTACAACCAGTTCGCTGATGGTCACTTCCTCAGCAAGAGCCTGATGCAATGGTTCTGGGACAACTACACCACCGACCCGAAACAGCGCGCCGAGGTCTACGCCTCGCCGCTGCAAGCTCCGGTGGAACGCTTGAAAGGCCTGCCGTCGGCCCTGGTGCAGACCGCCGAGTTCGACGTACTGCGTGACGAAGGCGAGTCCTACGCCCGCAAACTGGATGCCGCCGGCGTCAACGTCACCTCGGTGCGCTACAACGGCATGATCCACGACTTCGGCCTGCTCAACGTGATCAGCCAGATCCCAGGCACCCGCAGTGCCATGCAACAAGCGGCTGAAGCACTGAAAGCCAACCTGCAGTAACCCGCCCCAACCAAAACGCCCCGCCGCTCACGCGCCGGGGCGTTTTTGTTTTGTTGTGGGGAAGAGATCAAGCACAAAGACGTGCTAACCCACAGCGCCGAGGATGACGCAGAGCGTCACGGGCGGCGTGCCCACCCGGAGCGATAACCCGTAGGAGCGGGCTTGCCCGCGAGCTTTTCGGTGCGTCGCCACAACGGTGAGAGCCACAGATCGCCGGATTCGCGGCTAAAGCCGCTCCTACAAGGGAACAGCCTGTAGCCTGGGTCGAGCGCAGCGACACCCGGGGCTTGTCGCCGGCCGTCCGACATAACACTCACCCCCCACTCCCCACTAAGCGTACCCACGCGGAGCGTGGGTACGCTCAAACCAGCACGTGGAGCGATAACCCGTAGGAGCGGGCTTGCCCGCGAGCTTTTCGATGCGTCGCCACAACGGTGAGAGCTACAGATCGCTGGGTTCGCGGCTGAAGCCGCTCCTACAAGGGAACAGTCCGTAGCCTGGGCCGAGCGCAGCGACACCCGGGGCTTGTCGCCTGCCGTCCGACATAACACTCAACCACCCGCGATCAAGCCAGCACGTGGAGCGATAACTCGTAGGAGCGGGCTTGCCCGCGAGCTTTTCGGCACGCCGCTATAACGGCGAGAGCCACAGATCGCCGGGCTCGCGGCTGAAGCCGCTCCTACAGGGGAACAGCCCGTAGCCTGGGTCGAGCGCAGCGACACCCGGGGCTTTGCCGACATCCATTTTGTACAACACCAAGCCCCCCTCTCCCCACCAACCGCCCTCACGCCCACAAATCCCAGGCAAAAAAAAGCCCACGCCTGAAGGGGTAAGGCGCGGGCTATACGGAGGAAACTGTCTCTGTCGTTCAGTACGGAGAAGCGCCGCCGCAAGGAGCATCGATACAGCTGAGAGAGTGTTGCTCGGGTGCCTCCGGTTAACGCCAGTAGCCGTTGGCGGCGGCGATGACGGCGAACTCGGTGGCGATGATGTGGGAGATCTGCAGCAGCATCGCCGGGTCTTCGGCGTAGATCGGGCGCAGGCGCTGGCGCACGGCGTCGTCCGGCTGGGTGTACTTGATCGACAGCCGCGCCATCTTGACCGCCAGGCGACGGCCGCTTTCGGCATCAGGGGTGATCAGGCTGCCGCCCGGGACCAGTTCAAGGTTACTCATGGTGTTTCATTCCTCAGCCAGGGTGGCCATCGACTCGTGGGGTACAGAACATGTAGGCGTAATGCCGCAGGAACAGCAGGAAGGCGACGCTCCAGCACAGCGCGGAAAACCACAGCCAGTGCGCATCGAGCACGGCCAGAAAAACCCGGGAAATGGCCGCCAGGTGTAGCGCGACGAACACCGCGACAATCGCCTTCGGCGGCTGCAACGCGCGCCCGGTGTGGCCAAGGCTCACCCGCGCCAGCATCGCCAGAATCAGACCGCCCATGGCCCCCACCGACAGCGCGTGGGTCGACGAACTCGGCTGGTGGATCACGCCCACATGCCACAGCACCATGCCCAGGGCCGCGAACATCAGCCAGGCGTAGGCCACGTGCAGCGACCACAGCAGCGGCACGCGCCAGATGCCAGCGTCGTACCAGCGCACCAGGCGCATGCCATGCAGCACCGCCACCAGCAGGAACAACGGCGCCAACCACAGATGGGGTGCGAGGTTGAAGCCTGCCGCGTTGACGCCAGCGATCAGCAGCGAGCAGCCCAGCCCGAGGCGGTCCAGGTTCGGCCGGGCCGGGAATGGCTCGGTCCGGCCCAGACCACGCTGGGTGAAGAACGGGATGACTCGGCCACCGATGATTCCCATCAGCCCGGCGATCAACCACAAGGCCGCCAACACACCACGGCGCTGCAACTCGTCATCGGCACTCACCAGCCCGTACAGGGTCATGCCCTGGCACAGGATCATCAGGCTCAGCACCAGAATCACCGGGTAGTTGTTACGTTGCCGCGTGGCGATGATCGGCCGCGCCAACTGCAACGCCATCAACGGCAGAAAACTCATCTGGATCGCCACCAACAACCCGACCGGCATCTCGACGAACCAGGCCAGGCGCGCCACCAGCCACAACGCGAACAGCACCTGCAGCGGCCGCCCGCTAAGGCCTGGGCGACTAGTCCAGGTCTGCACGGCGGTCAGCAGAAAACCGGCGACGATGGCGATGCCAAAGCCGAACAGCATTTCATGGCGGTGCCAGGCCAGGCTGCCACCGGTGGGGTTCCAGAACCGCAGGTAGCCATGCAGCGAGGCCATCCACAGGGCGACGGCGATCACCGCAAACAGCGAGCCGTACAAAAAGAAGGGGCGAAACCCGAGGCGCCACAACGGCTTGATGGCCAGGGCTGCCGAGCGCTCAAGCACTTGCATGGCAGGCCTCCACGACGGCGACGCGGATGGAGGCCGAGATAGCGAATACCCGCCCGGCAAAGGCCAGGGCACGGTGCACAGGTTGAGCAGGTTTGAACATGACGCCTCCAGAGCAGCGAACGATCTAAAACGATCACATCGCTGTCACTACAGGAATCATGCCAATAATTTTTTACTTAAAATTCAATAGTTTGAAAATCAAATAGTCCAAATAACCCGACTTTCATACGGTCAAAAAGACACGAGATGGTCACTATGACCAACCCGTCAACCGCCCCGGATCGCGGGGTCACCAATAGACAGGCCTGCAGCCGCCAGCCGAGGTGCATTGGCGTATCGCGGGCCAACCTCTGGTGTTTGCCCAGGTCCGTGGTACTTATCCGCCCAGCCGCCTCACTCACGCCAAGCCCCGCAAACCGGCGCGTGTAGCCTGTAGCAGCGCCCCATCTGGGCTCCCTGAACGACCAAACTGCCCGGCCTGATCCGTATTTCGCAGCGTTATCTGAGTCTGTTTTGTTTGACGGCGCATTTCTACAGTACGCCCATCTCAACACCCTCTCGACGCCACGACGCGCTCGACGACCGATCAGGAAGGTCTGCCATGAATCCTGCAACGCACTACAACTACCGGATCGTCCGCCAGTTCACCCTGGCCACCATTTTCTGGGGCGTCGTCGGCATGGCCACGGGGCTGCTGATCGCCTCGCAACTGGTCTGGCCGGCCCTCAACTTCGACCTGCCCTGGACCAGCTTCGGCCGTCTGCGCCCGCTGCACACCAGCCTGGTGATCTTCGGCTTTGCCGGCAGCGCGCAATTCGCCGCCAGCTACTACGCGGTACAGCGCACCAGCCAGACACCACTGTTCTCGCCGGCCCTGGCGACGTTCACATTCTGGGGCTGGCAGGCGGTCATCGTGATCATGCTGGTGACCCTGCCGCTGGGCTACACCACCACCAAGGAATACGCCGAAATCGAGTTCACCGGCGCGATAGTCATGGGCATCGTCTGGGTGGCCTACGCCGTGGTGTTCTTCGGCACCGTGATGCGCCGCCAGACCAAGCACATCTACGTGGGCAACTGGTTCTTCGGCGCGTTCATCCTGGTCATCGCCATGCTGCACATCGTCAACCACCTCTCCATCCCGGTGGGCTGGTTCAAGTCCTACTCGGTGTATTCGGGCGCCACCGACGCCATGGTGCAATGGTGGTACGGCCACAACGCGGTGGGCTTCTTCCTGACCACGGGTTTCCTGGGGATGATGTATTACTTCGTGCCCAAGCAGGTGAACCGGCCGGTGTATTCGTACCGCCTGTCCATCGTGCACTTCTGGGCGCTGATCACCCTTTA
Organism: Pseudomonas sp.; assembly: GCA_050282285.1. GTDB lineage: Bacteria > Pseudomonadota > Gammaproteobacteria > Pseudomonadales > Pseudomonadaceae > Aquipseudomonas. Next base: position 2,026 of record JBLZZJ010000052.1, on the reverse strand, counting down.
CATCTGGGCCGGCCCGCACCACCTGCACTACACCGCCCTGCCGGACTGGGCCCAGACCCTGGGCATGGCCATGTCGATCATCCTCCTGGCGCCGAGCTGGGGCGGCATGATCAACGGGATGATGACCCTCTCCGGCTCCTGGGACAAACTGCGCACCGACCCGACCCTGCGCTTCCTCGTGGTGTCCCTGGCCTTCTACGGCATGTCCACCTTCGAAGGGCCGATGATGGCGATCAAGACCGTCAACGCGCTCTCCCACTACACCGACTGGACCATCGGCCACGTGCACGCTGGCGCCCTCGGTTGGGTGGCGATGATCACCTTCGGCAGCCTGTACCACCTGATTCCCAAGATCTACGGCCGCGAGCAGATGCACAGCATCGCCCTGATCAACCTGCACTTCTGGCTGGCAACCATCGGCACCGTGCTGTACATCGCCTCCATGTGGGTCAACGGCATCACCCAAGGCCTGATGTGGCGCGCAGTCAACGAGGACGGCACCCTCACCTACTCCTTCGTCGAAGCGCTGGAAGCCAGCCACCCCGGCTTCGTGGTGCGCATGGTCGGCGGCATGTTCTTCCTCGCGGGCATGGTGCTGATGGCCTACAACACCTGGCGCACCGTGCGCCAACCGGACATGGTCACCGAACGCCTCAACGCACGCATCGCCTGATACGGCATGCACGGGAGCACACCCATGAAAGAGATCTGGTGGCTGGTTTGCCTCACCCTGTTCTTCTGCGCCGTGCAGTACTGCCTGGGCGGCCGCAGCCAGCGCAGCCTCGATGAAGCGCGCATGCTGCCCTTCGCCGACGACCCGGAAGTGGCCGCCCGCATGGAGCGCGCCACCCGCCTCAGCCGCACCGGCTGCAGTTGCCCCGGCGAGTGCAGCGGTAACTGCGTGCACCAGCAACGGGTGGAAATGTAGGGCGCTCGGCGCGAGCGCCCTGCTGCACTACAGCCTCAGCAGCGTCTGCCGCGCCTGGTGATTGCCACCCAACGGCGAACACAGACGCTGGTGCACACGGCTGAGAAAGCCCACCTCGAATGCCCGCCGCTCAATGCCACCGGGCAACGCATCGCGCTCCACGATCAGGTTGGCCCACAGCCAGCCCGAACCGTCGCTGTCCAGCCAGGTATTGGCGCACGCCACCCCGTCGCTGAACGCCTGCTGACAATCCTGCGACCAGGCGATGGACGCCCCGGCATGGCCGTCATGGCTGACCAGATGACTATCGAAGGGCCTATGCATCACGCGCCCTCCTCTCGGCCTCGGCCAAGGCATTGCCGTACAACTCCGCGACCTCGCGCAGCAACTCACGGGCGTACCGACACTGCGCCTCCATATCGCTCGCCAACTCAGGCCGAATCCGGGCTTGCGCCAGCGCCTTGAACAACCGGCACAACATCGCCAGCCGCAACTCGGCCTGGGCCTGGAACGGACAATCGGCCGTGCCGGGTTCGGGTGTAGTTCGGTGATTGAGAGGAAATGGAATGACCGTGCGATCAGACATGACATACCTCCAGGCTGGAGGTTGATGGAAAAGCAGACAGACCAAGGTGGAGCCCTTGGGTAAAAGGGGGATAGCGCATTTTCCTTAATGCTCCTTCGTGTTGGTAAAGACCGCCTCTTTCGCTACCACACGAATGGAGGCGGACCGTGCAAGGGTGGTAGACCAGCTCACGAAGGAACGCCGGCCAGGCCGAAGCCTGCCTCACACGGCCCGCCATAACTGCACGAGAAAACAGCAGGCACAAAAAAAGCGCCTGCTCTCGGCTATGGCGCTACCGCGCCTTCGTGAAAACTCCGGGCTACCACACCCGGCCGCGGGATTGACCGCGACGGAGGGACTTTAGCGTGAGGGTGGCTGGAAGGGCAAGGCTGTAGCAGGGTTTTCTGGCTACAGGGCTTAAGGCCGTTCTAACGACTATCCAAGATGTCCGCTTTCGGCTGTGGACTCAACCGGTCGACGCAACAGATTGGCTAAAGCGTTGGGCGGGCGTATCGAAGTCGAGTGTTTTCCGA
>JBLZZJ010000051.1:0-41352 GCA_050282285.1 Pseudomonas sp. | reverse complement strand
ACGCCGAAAACACTCGCGCAAGCGCCCCGCCTACCGCAGCAAGCTGACCCAGGTGGCGAGCAACAGCAGAATCGCCAGGCCCTGGTTGAGACGCTTCATCGCCACCGCCGAACGCACATACCTGGCCGCGCCGACACCCATGCAGGCCCACGTCATCAGGCACGGGATCGCCACCAGGAAGAACACCAGCGCGAACAACCCGTAACGAGCCGGGCTGGCCTCTTCCCCGACGAACACACTGACCACGGCCAGCGCCATCATCCAGGTCTTCGGATTGACCACCTGCAACCCTGCGGCGCCCGCAAAGCCCAGGGGTTTTGCCGGGCTTTGCGCGTCGATACTCGCCCCGGCACTGCGAAACAACTGCCAGGACAGGTAGGTCAGCCAGGCGCACCCGCACCAGGCCATGACCTGCTGCACCAACGGGTAGTGAAACAGCAGCTCGCCCAGACCGACACCGACCACCAGCACCAGGCCAGCTGCACCCATGCACGCCCCCAGGATGATCGGCAGTGCCTTGCCCAGCCCGTAGCGGGCGCTGTTGCTGAGCACCAGAATATTGGTCGGCCCCGGCGTGATAGAGGCCACGAACGCGAACAGCACGAAGGGCAGCAACTGGCTCATACCGACCACCCTGTGAGCGGGCGCTGAAACGGTATCAGTGGGAACGGCGGGATTGAGGCGGGAACAACACAGGACATGACCGACAGCTCACTCGATTCGACAGGAACCGACTATCGCAACCCGCGCCCTAGCTGTCTGGAAGATTCGAGCAGCGCTTGCGGTAGTTCGCTGGCGTCAGGCCATAGGAGCGACGAAACCAGCGCCCCAGGTGGCTCTGATCGGCAAAGCCCAGGGCCATGGCCACATCCGCCGGCGCATGCCCCTGGGCCAGCAGGTTGCGCGCCTTGCTCAGGCGCAGCTGGATCAGATAGGCATGGGGCGCCAGGCCGAACGCCGACTTGAACGCCCGGGACAGGCGAAAGCGATCGACCCCAGTGGCCAGCGCCAGATCATCGAGGCCAATATCCCGTTCCAGGTGTGCGTGCAGGTAATCCCGCGCCCGCAGGGCCACCAGAGGCAAGCGCGGATTGTGCGCCAGCGTGGGTCGCCAGCGCAGGTGCGCTGAGAGCTTGCCGAGCAGCGCGTCCAGCGCGGTCTGGCGAACGATGCGCAGCTCGAGCGTCTGCAGACTCTGGCAGGCATCGGCGATCAGGCTGATCAGCGCGGGTTCGTCGCTCAGGGTGCTGGCGAAGCTGGGCAGGCAATCGCTCGGCGCGTCTTCATGCAGGGCCCGCAGCTCGCGCTCAATCCAGTGCGGATCCAGGTACAGCATTGAATAGGTGAAACCACCTTCGGTAGGGGCATGGCCGTCGTGCAGCTCCCCAGGCTCCAGCAGAAACGCCTGGCCCGGCGTGCTGTTGTGCAAGACCTTGCGGCAATGAAACTGCTGCACGCCCTGCTCGGTGAAGCCGATCAGGTAACTGTCGTGCCAATGCGGGTCGTAGGCATGCCCCTCGAAATGGGCACGAATAGTCTCGATGCCCGTTTCAAGGTCGCGGTTCAGGTTGATCCAGCTATGAGCACCCACTTGTGCCTACCCACGTGCGCTGCTTGGCAGCGGACATCTTAACCACCTGGGCGCACCTGTCTGGAAGATTTGTGCAGCCGCGCTGCGGGTGCTGCTCGGCAGCACCGCTGCCCTGTATAGTCCCGCCACCGCCTCCCTTTTTTCGGAACACATCCATGAGCGCAACGGCAGCACAACCGACCCTGGTGGGTGACCTGGTCGAACTCCAGCCCTTGCATGCCACCCACAGCGCTCAGCTGCTGGAGGCCGCCGCCGACGGCGAACTGTGGAACATGACCTTCACCATCATTCCCAACGCCCAGACCGTCGACAGCTACATCGACACGGCCCTGCGCGGACGGGAAGCGGGGACGATGATGCCCTTCGTCATCGTCCGCCGTGACACCGGGCAGGTCATCGGCAGCACCCGTTTCTGGAAGATCGACCGGGTCAACCGCAAGCTGGAAATCGGCCACACCTGGCTGAGCGCTTCGACCCAGCGCACCGGATTCAACACCGAAGCCAAGTACCTGCTGCTGACCCACGCCTTCGACGCGCTGAACATGGTGCGCGTGCAATTCACCACAGACGAGCTGAACGAAAAATCCCGGGCGGCGATCCTGCGCATCGGCGCCAAGCAGGAAGGCATCGTGCGCCACGAGCGGATCATGCCCGACGGGCGCAAGCGCAACTCGGTGCGTTTCAGCATCATTGATCCGGAATGGCCCGAGGTCAGGGCACGGCTGCAGGAGAAAATGGCGCGCTGACGCCATCAAGCCATGGACAATCCAGCCACGGTCACCGACGACGAACTCCTGGCGCACATGCAGCGCCTGCTGCGCTCCGGGCGGGTAAAGCCGGTGCTCCTGGTCGAGGTGACGCACAAGGCATTTCCCACGGTCGAACGCGACCGCATCGTGCACTGCTACGGGCGCCTGGATTCGTCGCTGCTCAAACGCTAGCGGCGCGCGGATCGACGTCCATTCCCTCTACAACGGCCCCATCCAGCCACCGGCCCTGGCCGCACGGACGGCGAAGGCCTGTCATGGGCTGAAACGTTTTATTAGCGTGACACAGATCATACTGGCGCCCCGCTAGCATTGAATCCTCCGGCCAGGCTGGGCAACCTGTGCCCGGCCCGGATCAAGGAAGGAAACCGCCATGCTGGATGCAAACCAGGCGCACATCGCCCTCGCTATACCCGCCGTCGACACCGAACTCCAGGTGCTCGCGTTCACCGGCAGGGAAATGCTCAACAAGCCCTATTGCTTCGATATCGACCTGGTCAGCCCACGCGCCGACCTCGACCTCGATGCCCTGATCAACCAGACCGCCTACCTCAGCTTCGGCCCCTCCGGCAAAGGCGCGCACGGCGTGATCTACAGCATCGAACAAGGCGACTCCGGCAAACGCCTGACCCGCTACCGCATCAGCCTGCGACCGCAGCTGGCCTACCTGGCCCACCGCACTAACCAGCGCATCTTCCAGCACCTGACGGTCCTGGACATCATCAGCCAGGTGCTCGAAGACCACGGCATCCAGGCCGATGCCCACCGCTTCCAGCTGAGCTACATCTACCCCGAGCGCGACTACTGCGTGCAGTACGACGAAAGCGACCTGCACTTCATCCAGCGCCTGTGCGAAGAGGAAGGCATCAGCTTTCACTTCCAGCACAGCGAAGACGGCCATGTGCTGGTATTCGGCGACGATGCCAGCGTGTTCCCCAAGCTCGAGCCACTCAACTACCAGCAGGACAGCGGCCTCGCGGCGTCCCATGAAGTGGTACGCGCCTTCGGCGTGCGCCTGGAGACCCGCAGCACCCAGGCCACCTGGCGCGACTACGACTTCGAACAGCCCAAACTGCTGATGGAAGGCGGCCTCAAGAGTGAGTTCACTCCGGAGCTGGAGGTCTACGATTACCCCGGCCGCTTCACCGATCGCACCCGCGGCAAGCACCTGGCCAAGCGCAGCCTGGAACGCCTGCGCACGGATTACGAACTGGCCGAAGGCCGCGCTGACGCCTACCTGGTCTGCGGCCACTTCCTGGCCCTGGCGAAACACCCACGCAACGAATGGAACGACCTCTGGCTACTCACCGAAGTCATCCACGAAGGCAAGCAGCCGCAAGTGTTGGAAGAGTCGGTCACCAGCAACACCAAGGCCGGTGACGGCTTCCAGCAGGGCTACCGCAACCGCTTCACCGCCACGCCCTGGGACATCCCCTTCCGCCCGCAACTGGAACACGCCAAACCCAAGGTACTGGGCAGCCAGACCGCCGTGGTCACTGGCCCGGCCGGCGAAGAAATCCACTGCGATCAGTACGGCCGCGTGAAAGTGCAGTTCCATTGGGACCGTGAGGCCCAGGGCGATGACAAATCCAGCTGCTGGCTGCGCGTGGCGTCCAACTGGGCCGGTGATGCCTACGGCGGCGTCGCCATCCCGCGAGTCGGCATGGAGGTGCTGGTCACCTTCCTCGAAGGCGACCCCGACCAACCGCTGATCACCGGCTGCCTCTACCACGCCGAACACGTGGTGCCCTACGACCTGCCGGCGAACAAGACCCGTAGCCTGTTCAAGACCCTGAGCAGCCCGGGTGGTGGCGGTTACAACGAATTCCGCATCGAAGACCGCAAGGGCGCCGAGCAGATCTACATCCACGCCCAGCGCGACTGGGACGAAAACGTCGAGAACGACCAGAAGATCCGTGTCGGCCACGAACGCCACGACACCGTGGAAGCCAACACCCACACCGAAATGCGCGCCGAAGAACACCGCACCACCGACCTCGACCGCAAGGTGGAAATCCGCGCCAACGACCACCTCACCGTCGCCACCACCCAGCACACCAAAATCGGCACCGGCCTGTTCATCGAAGTCGGCAACGAAATCCACTACAAGGCCGGCAGCAAAGTCGTGATCGACGCCGGCATGGAACTCACCGCCAACGGCGGCGGCAGCTTCCTCAAACTCGACCCCAGCGGCGTCACCCTCAGCGGCGCGACGATCAAGATGAACTCGGGGGGATCCGCAGGAGCGGGATCGGGCGCCAAGCCGATACTGCCGGGGCTAGTTAAGCCGGCGGATGCCGACAAGGCCGGCGAACTGCTGATCCAGGCCCAGAAACAGGCACTGCAACGTGCCGCCAGCCAGGCCCAACCTTTCTGTGCCATTTGCCAGCAGATGGAGCAGAAGTAATGAGCGAACAGCCCCGGCAATACCTGCTGCTCGATGGTGCGCAGATCGACAACCTGTTGGCTCAGCTCTATCAACTGGAAGATGTTCCAGCTCTTCACCGGCTCTATCAGGGCACTCTTTACGACTCCTTGGCCGATACTAGCCCGATCTTGGTCGAGCTTTCGCCAGACAGCAGGCTGGAGGCTCACTTCACCGAGCATTGGCAGGCAACGGCGGGTGTGTGGCTGCAAAGCGATACTAATACGCAGGAACTGGTCGAGCACTTGCGCAGCCTGGTGCACGCCAGCATACAAGGCGTGACGGTATTGCTGCGTTACTACGACCCGAGAGTGATGCGCCATTGGCTGGTCGAACGTCCCAGCGAAGAGCGCGACCATCTGATGGGGCCAATTCAGCGAATTCGCCTTGCGCCTCGTAATGTTGGTGACGAACCAATCGAGCTGCAACGCCAGATGTCGTCACCTGCTGCCCGCTATGACGATGTGCCCTGGCTGCACCTGAGTGACGATACAGTCGAACGCCTGAACAAGGCCCATCTGGAAACCTTTGATGAACAGGTGTTGGCCCATATCGATCACTACTTCCCCAACTGCCATACGGGCCAGGCTAGTGCCGCCCGCGAGGCCTGGGCACAGAACTGCCGACTGAGTGCCAACGCCCACGGCTACGGCAGCGCTGATCAAGTCGTACAGTGGGCCAACCTGTGCGCCGTGCTGGGTGTGGACTTTCCACAAGCGCCAGCGCATCAGCCCTATCGACAGATACTCGATACTCCGCAGTTGAATCCCCAACAGCGCCTGGAGCGGCTCGCTCTGGAACTGCAACGGCAACTGCTGACCGACAAGGAAGTCACCGCATGACCACCTCGAATCAGAATCAGGCGCTCAACTTGGCGGCGGCCAACCAGGCCGCCAAGCAGAATTTCCGCGGGGAAGACCTGGGCAGCTCGGTAAGCGCTTGCCCGGCCAGGCAGGCGGAAGTGTTCGTGGTGCCGGTGCGTTATGCTTTGGCTGAACTACCCGCAGAGCATCCCTGCGTAAAACCGGCCTGTGCCAGTCAAAGCCACGCAATGGCTCTACGCCAACTGCGGCCTGGTTACCTTTACCTATGGCATGAGCAAGGTCCGCTCAAACGCTATGCGGTGGCCGCCGATGGCAAGCTGCTGGAACAAGGGCTGGATGATGCTCATGCCGAGATCTCCAGCGGCGCGCTAGCGGGGCTTGCACTGAACAAGGCCCACGACGCCTGGCTGTTCTACAGCGAAAGGCCGCTGCCCCCGGCAACTCATGAGCGCCTGTCCAGCGACCAGGCTGAGCGCCGTCAGCGTATGCGCCGTCTCGCCTTGGCAAACGTCGCAAAGTGCCTGGAAGCCGAGCATTGTCCGCCGCTGAAAAGCGCCGAACAGGTCATTGCCGAGCTCATACCCAAGGTGCGTGAGCTGGCCTTGGCGCATGATTACGCCGCCAATGGGGACCAGCATCACAAGGATGTCGACACCCTCGGCCAACAGGCCATGGCCAATCCCACCCAGGGAAATATCGACGCCTATGTCCATAGCGCCACCTGGTTGCGTGAAGCGGAGCAGGCCGCTGCCAACAATCCTGAAGCGGCTGATTTCGCGCCTGGTGACTGGAGTGCGGTGCAATGGAATATCCCCAAGGTGGATGCCTGGCTTACCCAGGCACACAGCCAGGCCGGTGCACTTTGGGGAATATTCGCAGCCCTGGACGATGACCTGGGTGTGCTACGTGACCTCAATCATGAACAGGAGCTGACCGAGGCGCGCCACGAAGCCTGGCTTGGCGAAAACGCCCATCGCACCGCCATCGCAGGTTTTATCCGCAGCCTGACCCGTGCCGACGGTGCCGAAGTGGCAGGCATGCTCAACTATCGCTACCGCGAACACGACATCGCCATGACGCCTGAGCAAGGCGACACCATGATGGACGTTCAGCGTGAAATTCTTGGTATTCGTGCCAAGGAGGCCGCCTTGCAGCGAGAGGACCATCCGTTATTGCGAGGCAATCAGGATCCCTCTCTGCTCGATGAAAGCGCCGTTGAACTGGCTGGCCGCCGTGAGGCGCAGCTGAGTCGAGTACGGCCCTTCCTGCCCGACGAGTTGCAAGGTGAAGCGTTGGCCGTGGTAAGGGAATATCGCTACAACAAGATCGATAACCTCTCCAGCGGCCACGGCTCGGCACAAATCGCCGAGCGTATTGCCCTGTGGCGAATGGACGATTGGCTGGATAACCAGGCCCCTGCGCACTATGCCTTCGTCGAGCGCCGCCATACCCTGCTCTATGCCGACCGTCAGAGCTTTCTGCCGAGGCATGTGCTGGGCACCTGGTTTGCCGACCATCGTGTAACCGAGCATCAGGATTGGCTGGGCGAGCTGACTTATGCCTGCCTGAGCGCGCTCTGCGTGCGTGAACAGGGCGCCATGCAAGCCTACGACATGGTGCGCGATAACACCGGGGGGGGCGTATTCAGCCTGCTGATCAATGGCTGGAGCCCGGGCCTGAGCGAGTTGCTCAATGACGGCACCCGCCTGGGGGAGCTAGAGAACGCCCTGGCTGCCGAAAACGTGGCCGATACCCGGGCCATGCTCAATGCAATGATGGACCCTGCCGAGGTTGCGGCGCTGTCACGCCTGGCCAGCAATTTGAATGGTCTCTGGGGCTTGGCTATAGCGCGTATTGCCGCCGGAATCGTCAAGCGAACGGAGCCGCTGCTCGGCCCAATGATCATTGTGCGACTCAGCGGTGCGGCTCATTTTGTCAGGGACGTTGCCAGTGGCACCAAAAAGCTTGCACAAGGCACCAAGGCATGGAGGGTTACCGGAGAACTGGCCGATAACCTGAAGGCCTTCACCGATCAGGTGGCTGATGGCATCAAGCAAGGCACGCTGCGGCAGGTACAACGCTGGGACGGCGCCAAGCGCGCCGGCGGTGTATTACCATTGACGGTACTCGCACTGAATATCGCCAACGCCTATACCTATGCACGCAGCAGCGAGGCGTTGGAGGAAGAAGGCACGCAACGCCAGGCCGAGCGGCTATCGGCTTATCTGTATACCGGGGCGGCACTCGCCTCGGTGATGCAGACGTTTGTATTAGAGGGGATGAAGAAAAACGAGTTTGTCCGGGCTGGAGTGGTTGCACCTACGATGACTTTGTTTGGTGGAGTTGTAGGTATTTTGTCTGGGGGCGCTGCAATATTGGAAGGAAAAAGTCTGCGTAAACAATTGGCTCAGGCCCAGGCAGGCATAGATCCATATTTGGATATGCGCCGGTTTGCTGTCGACGGTCAGACACTATTTTATGGCTCGCAGGCATTGCTGGGCTTTAGCCTTACCACCATGCGTATGGCTGGCATGCTGTCCACAACAGAGGCCATCAAATACTTCCGCCTTGGTATGGCGCCACTCAACTGGCTGCTGCTGGCCGCAGGCGGGCTCTATCTCTACGCCTGGTGGCAACAGGAAACAGGGTTGCAAAGCTTCCTGAGCCAGTGTTGCTGGGGCGCCGATAAAAGTCGCCGCCGCTGGGACGACAGCCCCCAGGGGCAGAGCGATGAGTTTCTTGCGCTCCTGCAACTGCTCTACAGCCCTCAGGTGCAGGCCGAAAGCGTTTCGGTGCCATCAACCGACCCGCGTATCGCTACACGCCCTCATGCACCGCTTTATACCCAGGCACTGGGCAGTCTGACCTTGGCGCTGCCCGCTGCCGAGCCAGGCTCGGCCAAGGTGGGCGTGCGCATCTATGGTGAGCGGGACCTCGCTCGCGAGTGGGCGAACAGCTTGAGTGCGGCCTGGATACCCGCAGACGATGGTCAGGGGCTGTTGCTGACCGGGCACTTTGCCCGTCCCGTATCGCGGCTGGAGGTACAGGTGGGTTACCACAGCCCGCTGCCCCTGCTCAGCGGCTCGCAAGGCGACGATGCCATCATCGGCGGCCCACGCGGCATACGTTTCGCCATTACCTCAGACGGCCTGGTAACACCGCTCTACGCCGATGACCCCACGCCCCGCCTGGAGGCTTGTGAGTTGGTCACCCTAACGCCAGAGCAGCTGACACCCAAGGACAACAGCACGCGATGAGTGATTTACCCGAAACTGGCACTACCCGATCCGGCCCCCTCTGGCAGGACGATTACCTCGCCCCGCCCGCCATCCCCACAGGCGAGAAGCCGTCTGATGTATTGAACCTCATCTGGCGCAAGAACGAGGTATTCATCGATATCGGGTCGTGGGCGTTGGGCTCGGCGGTGATGGTGCTGTGGGTAGGGTTTATCGCAGCGATCTTTATTATCTGGATTGGGTGGGGCCTAGCTGCGCAAGAGTTGCTGATTGGTTTTGGAATCATACTCGGCATTCCGAGTATGATTTTGCTCTACGGCCTCACAAAACCAGTCCCCCCTCCTATTCGTTTCAATCGCCAACGCCGCGAAGTCTGCGTTCCGCAGAAGGACGGCGTTTATTGGTTCGTACCCTGGGAATCGGTGAACGCCGTCGGTACGGCGGTATCGTCGGTCGGTCAGCATGGCCGTTCGACTCAAGGCTTGTTGGTCATTGGCTTTCCCAATCCGCAATGGGACGACACGTCCATCGAGAACAAGGAATATTCCCTGGCTCTGAGCTGTGGTGGCGGTGTCACCGCGATGGTCATGTGGGAATGCATCCGCAGTTATATGGAGGTAGGGCCAGATGCAGTTCCGAATACACGTTTAGGGCATCGCCCTTACCATGAAACTCAAATCGGCTCGATCATTACCAGTTTGAAGAAGGGTGATATTGGAGACGTCCTCCATGGTTTGTTCTTTGTCATCGTGCTCGGCAGCTACTGGGCTGAAAAACTACAAAACTGGAAACTTGCCCCTCCTCCCGACCTGAGCGCCCCCGAAGTCATCGAATGGTCACAACCTCTACCGCCAGAGCAATGGGCTAAACGCTCCCCGGAACTGGAGCGCGCCATACGGGCACGCGAAACTGAGCTAGCGGAAGGTACGGGCAGGGCTGCCTGAGCGCCGCCTGGATACCCGCTGACCAAGGCTAGGGCCTGTTGCTGACCGGGCGCTTTGTCCGCCCCGTATCGCGACTGGAGATACAGGTGGGTTACCACAGCCCACTGCCCCTGCTCAGCGGTGCCATCATCGGCGGCCCACGAGGCATACGTTTCGCCATTACCTCAGACGGCCTGGTAACACCGCTCTACGCCGATGACCCCACGCCCCGCCTGGAGGCTTGTGAGTTGGTCACCCTGACGCCAGAGCAGCTGACACCCAAGGACAACAGCACGCGATGAGTGATTTACCCGAAACCGGCACGAGCCGATCCGGCCCTCTCTGGCAAGACGATTACCTCGCCCCACCGGCTATCCCCACAGGCGAAAAACCGTCTGATGTGCTGAATGTTATTTGGCGCAAGAACGACGTCTTTATCGATATCGGGTCATGGGCGTTAGGATCGGCTGTGATGGTGCTGTGGTTAGGGTTTATTACAGCGATCTTTATTATCTGGATTGGGTGGGGCCTAGCCGCGCAAGAGTTGCTGATTGGTTTTGGAATAATACTCGGCATTCCGATCATGATTTTGCTCTACGGCCTCACAAAACCAGTCCCCCCTCCCATTCGTTTCAATCGCCAACGCCGCGAAGTTTGCGTTCCGCAGAAGGACGGCGTTTATTGGTTCGTACCCTGGGAATCGGTGAACGCCGTCGGTACGGCGGTTTCATCAGTCGGTCAGCATGGCCGTTCGACTCAAGGCCTGTTGGTCATTGGCTTTCCCAATCCGCACTGGGACGGCAATTCCAGCGAGAACAAGGAATATTCCCTGGCACTGAGCTGCGGTGGCGGAAGGACTGCGATGGTCATGTGGGAATGCATCCGCAGTTATATGGAGGCAGGGCCAGATGCAGTTCCTGACTGCACTTACGATGAAACGAAGCGCCAGGGTTTTCTCTCAGTGCTGTGGATGACGCTGAAGCAGGTTGGAAGCAAGCTAAGAGGGGGGGATGTCCCCGGAGTCCTTTATGATCTGTTCTTCATTGTCTGCCTGGGCGCACCTTTGGCCGTTTACCTCCAGGTTCAAAAACTAGCCCCCCCTCCCGACCTGAGCGCCCCCGAAATCATCGAATGGTCGCAACCCTTGCCGCCAGAGCAATGGGCCAGGCGCTCGCCTGAGCTGGAACAGGCCATTGCCAAACGCGAGGCTGAACTGGCCAGCGAGCAGGCCACCGCATGAGCCAACCCGCAGCCGGCAACAGCCGCAAAGGCCTGTTCTTCCGTGACGACTATCTGGCTCCGCCGCACATTCCCACCAGCCAACCGCCAAAGGATGTGCTCAATACCATCTGGCGCAAGAACGAGGTGTTTCTCGATATCGGCTCATACAGCATTGGCTCATTCGTCATGATGATGTGGCCCCCACTATTCCGCTCGACCTCGACGTCGGCACCCGTGTGCAGCCCGAAGCCGATGGCAGCGTACGTCTGCGCCTGCCACGGATGGCGAGGATCTCATCGCCATCCGTGGCAGACTGACCTACCAACCCATCGAAGAGCTCTACCTAGCCGCCATCGATATTGACCTGAGCTGATCATGACCAACGCTACCGAGCATCCTTTCGCCCAACGCCTGGCTCAGTTACCGGACACTCGCTTGCTCCATGCCGATCACCCCACAGGCGCACAGTTGATGTGCATGCCGGAAGTCGAAGAACAGACTGAAGGCTATCTAGCTATTGAACATGCTGACAGTGCGGATAGGGGAATGTGGACTGGAGCCTTGGGGGGAGGGATGGCCGTTATATTCGGAGGCTTCTCGTTCGCCTTTTTCTTGGATGGTAGACCCGAGCCCGCACTTGCGTTTCTTGCAACTATTTGCATAGCTTTCTTGATCCCGTTTATTTGGGAAGTATTTCGTCCCATGCCACTCCCCATCCTGCTCAACCGTCGCAATCGCGAGCTGTACTTCGAGCAGGAGGGCGAGATCTATCACGCCCCCTGGGACGGTATCGCTGCTGCGGCCTACGCCTATGGCACGGTGGGCCCTTATACGGGCGGTATGCACCACGCTGCACTCGAAGCCCTGCTTCATCGCTATGGCCACATTCAGGAGCAGGTGGTGATCAATCTCGGCTCACCTACGGGCAAAAGCCTGGATATGCAACTGGGGTTCTGGGAATACCTGCGCGCCTATATGGACAATGGCCCCTGGTTCGATGAACAAGGGCGGCACACTGAGTCGCCCAAGTTCAATCAGAGCCTGCTGGCCGTACGCAAGCGCCGTGGACACTGGACGCGCCTGCAGTGGCGTGACATCAAGGAGCAATATCAAGCCAGTGGTGGCCGCAACTTCCTGAGTGGCTCTGACGTCGTGCTATTGGTCGGCAGTCTCTTTTTAGCACCACTCAATGCCATGCAGAACTTCACCTATGCCGTCGCCAAACGCCGCTCACGCAGCCAGTGGCCGCAGATGATTCGAGAGCGGCTGCGTGCCGATGGCCCGACCAATCGGCTGGTGGATCTGGAGCAAGGCCAAGAGTAGGTGGCAAGGCATGGTCAGCTTCGATGATTACGAGGAATGGAAACGCTCTACCGGCCTGCCCCACTCGAACAACCGCTGTGTGCCGCCGGTCTGGAGCGAGGACGACCCCATCCCCTTCGACCTGGATAACGGCACCCGCTCAGTCCCGGAGCCGGATGGCAGCGTGCGCCTGCGCCGCGCTTACCATGACGACGGACTCAGCACGCTGACACGCGTGGAGGGCAAACTGACCTATCAGCCCATTGAGAACCTCTACCTGCCACCCATCCATATCGATTTGAGTTGAGCCATGACCGAAACGCCCACATCGCATCCCTTCGCCCAGCGCCTGCAAGGCAGCCCGGAGAGCAGTTTGCTTCATGCCGACCACTCGACCGGGGCGGAGCTGCTGTGTATTCCCGAGGTCGAGGAACAGGCTGAGCATTACCTGGCCATCGAACATGGGGAAAGCGCGGACCGTGGAATGTTGACTGGAGCGCTGGGAGGAGTATTAGGAATACTCTTCTGTGTTATGTCGCTGATTTCATACAGCGACGGTTATAGCCAAGATGCTCTAGAAAGTCTCCTCATCGCCTTCGCTTGCTTCGTAATGCCTTTTCTCTGGGAAGTTCTGCGCCCCATGCCACTGCCTATCCTGCTCAATCGTCGCACCCGCGAGCTTTACTTCGAACAGGACGGCGAGCTGTACCACACGCCTTGGGATGGGATCGCTGCGGCCGCCTACAGCTTTGCAACTATTGGCCCCTATACCGCCGGCATGCGCCACGCGGCCCTTGAGACGCTGCTACATCGCTATGGCCATCCTCAGGAGCAGGTGGTGATCAACCTGGGCAGCCCCATTAGCAAAAGCCTGGACATGCAGCTGGGCTTCTGGGAGTACCTGCGTACTTATATGGACAAGGGCCCCTGGTTTGACGAACAGGGTAATCACAGTGAATCGGATGCGTTTATTCAGAGCCTGCTGGAGGTACGTAAAAGCAAAGGGCAATGGTCCCGCCTACATTGGGGACGGTTGATAGAGGAGTACCGAGAGAACAATGGCCGTAATTTTCTTACTTTCTCCCGCGTCATGATGTTGCTATGTAGCTTGCTTTTAGCACCGCTCAATACCCTGCAAAACTTCACATACACTATCGCCAAGCGTCGTGCCCGTAACCAATGGCCGGCACTGGTAAAAGAGCGCCTGCGCCCGAACGGTCCGAATAGTCGGCTAGTTGATCTGGAACGGGAGCAAGGGCTGGTATGAGGCAAGCTACTGTTCACCCCTTCGCCCAACGCCTGCAAGGCAACCCAGACATAAAGAAAGTCCCCACCATCGGCAGCGCTTCGCCTTTTTGATATTCGCGACATTAGCTTGGTGGGGCACACTGCAGCCTTTGGCTAGCGGTGAAGTGCAGCGAGAGGCATTGCAAGTGCACAATCGGATCAACCATGAGTGACGCCTCGCTACTGGAGCGAATTCTGGTGTTCGGGTGGGTTTTCCTGTTCGTGGCCGGGGGCTTCAACGGTATCTACCTCTGCTTCCACGGTATTCGCCACTTCGATCGATACTTCTCGAAGCTGCCGGATTTCGAGCAAGAGTCGTACAGCCCGTTCGACCGTTTCTGCCGGATGCATCGCTACAGTTTTCTCTACACACTGGGCCTGAACCGTCCGACCATCAGCAGCTCCCTGGCCGTGTGGCTGTACTTCACGTGCATCAGCCTGACCGTCTTCTGGATCAGCATGGTGATCGGCCAACTCAAGATTCACTTCGGCTTCAATCCACTGGCCTGAGCGCGCCCACAGGGGCGTCAGGCCGCCTGGTACAACGCCTCTACCACTCCTCCCTATCCCGCCAACACCCATCCTTGACGCCTCTCCCACACACCGCGCTCACACCCTCTCCAACCCTCATATACATATTCCCAAATAGTATTTATTAGCTATTTTTTAGATCGATTAACTTACTTCCACCGGATCACCGGACTTCTGATCGAACCCCAATTTCGTCCGTGATCCGGCCCTCCTGCGTTTGCAGCCGGCCGGCTGTCCAGGAGTGTCACGTCATGCTCAGCAAGTTCCTGCCGCAACGTCTGTTGGCGGCCATCGCCTTGAGTGGTTTTGCCCTGGGTGCCCAGGCCGTCGATTTCACGGTGGCGTACCAGACCACTGTCGACCCGGCCAAGGTGGCGCAGGCAGATGGTGCGTATGAGAAAGCCAGTAACGCCAAGATCAACTGGCGCAAGTTCGATGGCGGCGCGGAGGTCATCACCGCAGTAGCTTCGGGCGATGTGCAGATCGGTTATGTGGGCTCCAGCCCGCTGGCCGCGGCGGCCACCCGCCAGTTGCCGATCCAGACCTTCCTGATCGCCACCCAGATCGGCGCCGCAGAAGCGCTGGTCGCGCGCGATGGCAGTGGCATCCAGGGTCCGTCCGATCTGGTCGGCAAGAAGATTGCGGTGCCCTTCGTGTCGACCGGTCACTACAGCCTGCTGGCAGCGCTGAAGCATTGGCAGATCGATCCGTCCAAGGTGCAGATCCTCAACCTGGCGCCGCCGGCGATCATCGCCGCCTGGCAGCGCGGCGATATCGATGCCACCTACGTGTGGGACCCGGCCTTGGGCGTGGCCAAGGAAAGCGGCAAGGTGCTGATCACCTCCGGCGAGTTGAGCGACCTCGGTGCACCGACCTTCGATGCCTGGATCGTGCGCAAGGACTTCGCCGAGAAGCACCCCGAGGTGGTCCGCGCATTCGCCAAGGTCACCCTGGATGCCTACGCCGACTACCGCAAGGACCCCGAAGCCTGGCTGGCCAACAGCGCCAACATCGACAAGGTGGTGAAGTTCTCCGGCGCCAAGGCCCAGGACATCCCGCTGCTGTTGCAGGGCAACGTGTTCCCGCTGGCCGCCGACCAGGTGACGGCACTCGACGCACCGACCACCCAGGCGATCACCAATACCGCCGCGTTCCTCAAGGAACAAGGCAAGGTCGACGCGGTGCTGCCGGACTACGCGCCCTACGTCAGCAAGCAGTACCTGAGCAACTGACCCTCTCGATCAGCAGCCGTGGCTGACGCCCAGGCGCACCACGGCCGCCTCCCCTTTCCGGAGTTCGCAGCATGACGCACCGTTCCTTTCGCCGCCTGCTGGCGGCCGTGGTCGTGGCAGGCCTGAGCAGCGCGGCCCAGGCCGACGACCTGATCATCGGCTACCAGACGGGCATCGACCCCACCAAGGTGCCGCAGGCCGATGGCGCCTACGACAAGGCCCTGGGCCAGAAGATCGACTGGCGCCGCTTCAACAGTGGCGCCGAAGTGGTCACCGCCATCGCCTCGGGTGACGTGCAGATCGGCAACCTCGGCAGCAGCCCGCTGGCTGCCGCCACCACCCGTGGCCTGCCGATCGTGACCTTCTTCGTCGCGGCCCAGATCAACGCGGCTGAAGCCTTGGTGGTGCGCAATGGCAGCGGTATCAATGGCCCGCAGGACCTGGTGGGCAAGACCATCGCCACGCCGTTCGTGTCCACCTCGCACTACAGCCTGCTGGGCGCCCTGAAGCACTGGCAGGTCGAGCCCTCCAAGGTGAAGATCGTCAACCTCAATCCGACCGAAATCGCGGCCGCCTGGAAGCGCGGCAACATCGACGGCGCCTTCGTCTGGTCCCCAGCCCTGGGCGAGATCAAGAAGGACGGCAAGGTGCTGACCGATGCCGAGCAGGTCGGCACCTGGGGCGCTCCGACCTTCGAGGTATGGGTCGCCCGCAAGGACTTCGCCGAGAAGCATCCCGAGCTGCTGAGCAAGTTCGCCCAGGTCAGCCTCGATGCCTTCGCCGACTACGCGGCGAACAAGGACAGCTGGAACGCTGAATCGGAGCCTGTACAGAAGATCGCCAGGCTGACCGGCGCTGCCCCGCAGGACGTTCCGGAACTGTTGGCCGGGTCGGCCTTCCCGGATGCCAGCCAGCAAGCACAGTTGCTGCGTGGCAAGACTGCCCAGGACATTGCCGCCACGGCGATCTTCCTCAAGGAACAAGGCAAGGCCGACGGCGTGCTGAGCGACTACTCGCCCTACGTCAGCGACGCCTACCTCCCTTAATCCGCTCGGTGCCCGTTCGCTGGCGAGCGGGCGCCCCAGACGAGAAGCACGATCATGGCCTTACTTGAACTGGAGCGCATCAGCGCACAGTACCCCGGCGCGGCCGAGCCGGTACTGGCGGATATCTCCCTGAGCCTCGGCCCTCAGCAACTGCTGGTGGCGCTGGGGCCGTCGGGCAGCGGCAAGACCACTCTGCTCAACCTGATTGCGGGCTTCGTCGCGCCCAGCGCCGGGCGCATCAGCCTCGACCAGCACCCGGTCATCGGCCCCAGCGCCGAGCGCGGCGTTGTGTTCCAGGACGACGCGCTGCTGCCGTGGCAGACCGTGCTGGAGAACGTCGCCTTCGGCCTGCAACTGGCTGGGGTTGCCCGTGACGTGCGCGAGCGCAAGGCCCTGGAATTGCTGAACCTGGTGGACCTGGCCGGCTTCGAGCAGCGCCGCATCTGGGAGCTTTCCGGTGGTCAGCGGCAACGCGTGGGCCTGGCTCGCGCTCTGGCCGCCGAACCCCGTGTGCTGCTGATGGATGAACCCTTCGGTGCCCTCGATGCGTTTACCCGCGAGCAGATGCAGGAACTGCTGCTGCAGGCCTGGCAGCGCACCGCCAAGCCGGTATTCCTGATCACCCACGACATCGAGGAAGCGGTATTCCTCGCCACCGACCTGATCCTGCTGTCGCCCAACCCAGGGCGCATCAGCGAACGCCTGCACCTGGACTTCGGCCAGCGTTATGCGGCCGGCGAAAGCGCCCGCGCGATCAAATCGGACCCCGCCTTTATCGACACCCGCGAGCACGTACTGAGTCAGGTATTTGCCGAGCGGCACAGGAGGATTGCATGAGCAGCCTGGATATTTCCCTGCCGGAAAAACGGGCGATCACCCGCCCCGTCCGTGCCCGCCGCGAGCTGAGCCTGGGCGTGATCAGCAGTCTGAGCGTGCTCACCCTGCTGCTGGCCTGGTGGGCCGTGACCAGTGCCGGCCTGATCGAACCACTGTTCCTGCCCAGCCCGCAGGCCGTGGCCAAACGTGGCTGGCTGGTACTGACCCAGGGCTACATGGATTCCAGCCTGTGGCAGCACCTGGCCGCCAGCCTGCAGCGCATCGGCCTGGGCCTGATCGCCGCCGTACTGACCGCCATCCCGCTGGGTATCGCCATCGGCCGCTACCGCCTGGCCCGCGGCATCTTCGACCCGCTGATCGAGTTCTACCGCCCTATTCCGCCGCTGGCCTACCTGCCGCTGATCGTCATCTGGTGCGGCATCGGCGAGCTGTCCAAGGTGCTGCTGATCTTCCTGGCGATCTTCGCCCCCATCGCCATCTCCACGGCCACCGGCGTGCGCAACGTAGATCCGCACAAGATCCGCGCGGCCCAATCGCTGGGCGCCACCCAGGCGCAACTGATTCGCTACGTGATCCTGCCCAGCGCGCTGCCGGAGATCCTCACGGGCATTCGTATCGGCCTCGGCGTGGGCTGGTCGACCCTGGTCGCCGCCGAGCTGATCGCCGCCACCAGTGGCCTGGGCTTCATGGTGCAGTCGGCGGCGCAGTTCCTGGTCACCGATGTGGTGATCCTCGGCATTCTGGTCATCGCCCTGATCGCCTTTTCCCTGGAAATGGGCCTGCGCGCCCTGCAGCGCAAGCTGGTGCCCTGGCATGGCCAGGCACACTGATTCGGACAGCCAGCCATGAGCATTCGCATCACACCGCTGAGCCCGGCACTGGGTGCGCAGATCGAAGGCATCGACCTGCGCGAGCCACTGACTGCGGACAACCATCAGCAACTGGAACAGGCCCTGCTCCAGCACCAGGTGCTGTTCTTCCGTAACCAGCCGATCGAGCCGACGCAGCAGGCGCGGTTTGCCGCGCATTTCGGCTACCTGCACATTCACCCGATCTACCCGAACATCCCCGAACAACCGGAAGTCCTGGTGCTCGATACCGCCGTCACCGACGTGCGCGACAACGCCATCTGGCACACCGACGTCACCTTCCTGCCGACCCCGGCGTTGGGCGCCGTGCTGGCGGCCAAGCAGTTGCCGCCCCTCGGCGGCGATACCCTGTGGGCCAGCAGCAGCGCGGCCTTCGAGGCGCTGTCCAGGCCGCTGCAGGTTTTGCTCGATGGCCTGACTGCCACCCATGACTTCACCCACTCGTTCCCGCTGGAGCGCTACGGCAACACGCCAGACGCCCTGACGCGCTACCACGAGGTCCAGCGCAAGCACCCGCCGCTCTCCCACCCGGTGGTGCGAACGCACCCGGTGACCGGGCGCAAGGGGCTGTTCGTCAACGACGGCTTCACCACACGCATCAATGAACTGCAGGACGAGGAAAGCGATGCGCTGCTGCGCTTCCTGTTTGCCCACAGCACCCGCCCGGAATTCACTGTGCGCTGGCGCTGGCAGGAGAACGACATCGCCTTCTGGGATAACCGCATCACCCAGCACTACGCCGTGGACGACTACCGTCCGCAGCGGCGGGTGATGCACCGGGCGACCATTCTGGGTGACGTCCCGGTCTGATCGACGCAGGTCTGCCAGACCTTGGAAATCAGCGAGGCAGCAGCCGGCAGATGCCGAAGGTTTCGGTCTCCGGGTGGGCCACCGGCTCGTCGCTCAGCTCGCAGCTGAACACCAGTTCGCGACCGGCCACTTCGCCCAGCGCGTCGTAGTTGTGCCTGGTAAATACCCAGGCCTTGTGCTCGCGCCCCTGGTAGCGAAGGGTGATGCGCTGGCCGATCACCGGCTCGTGGGGCAGGAAGCGCGAGGTGAAGGACTGACCGCTGATCGCCGGCAGGCTGAAGCTGCCATCCGCAGCAGTGCGGGTCGAAACCGTGCGCTGCTCGTTCTTCCAGTGCCAGTGGTAGGCCTGCTCCACCTCGACGCCCGAGACCGGCTGACCGTTCAGGTAGACGGTGCCCTCGACTGCCGAGAACAGGTGCAGTGTTTTCGAAAATGCCATGGCGGATTGCCCGTGTGCGAGAAGCCCAAGAAGAAGCGCGATGCACAGCCTACCGCGCCCTGTCACGGCAAGGTTCCTGTGGGCATCTGGCGCACAGCTGCCGCCTTCACTCGACGCGACTCCAGCTCAGGCCATCGAAACTGAGAATATCGTCAGCACCGACGGACCACAGCAGGCCATCGGCCGAGCTGAGCCGGTGGCAATTACGCGGGATCACATCGCCGGTATCGACCAGGATCAACGCGTCCCCCTCCAGCACATAAATCCCCTGCAGCGACGCCACGTAGAGCTGCCCCTGGAACCAGTTGAGGCTCCAGAAATCCGTACCGTTCTGCCCATGAGGAATCGCCGTCCACAGCCCTGCCCGCCCCTTGAGCAGCACGCCGTTCTGGCCACAGGCATAGGCCCAGCCATCCCCTGCGCAATGCACGTCGCTGAGAATGGAATGGACCGGGCTGACGCAGCGCTGCCAGCGCTCGCCGTCGCCCTGCCAGATTTCACCGTGCCAGCCCACTGCGTACAGGTCGCTTTCGCTGAAGCCGTGAATGGCCTCGAAGCCGAACACCAGGTCGTCGGCCGGTTGTTCGGGCATATCGCCGTGCAGGGCGATCCACTCGCCGGGCGCCAGGCGCTTGAACACCTGGCGGTCCATACCGCACGCGTAGGCATGGCCGCCGATGCAGTTGATGCTGCGCAGCGTGCTCAGGCTCACCCCGGGGACGCTGATGCGTTCGTCGTAGTCGTCGTTGTTGCCCATGACCCGGACCGTGCCGCACGCCCCGAGGCCAATGGCCTGCTGCTTCGGCTGCTGCACCACACACAGCGAATGGGCATCGAACCGACCGATTTCGTACATGCCCCACAGCCCGCAGTCGTAGGCATAGAAACTGGTGTGCGGCAAACCGTCCTCCTGCAGACCGGGGTCGATGCACAGCACGTAGCACAGGTCGTTCAGACGAACCGCGCCGCTGCGGTAGCGGTAGCCGATGTCCTTGAACACGAAACTCATTCGATGCGCCTCCAGGTGCCATCTTCCAAGGCGAAGATGTGCTTGCCGGCCATCGACCACAGCATGCCGTCACGGGCACTGAGCGCGCCGAAAGCGCCGGGCTTCTCACCGCCGAAGTCGGCCTCCGTCAGCGCCGCTAGCACGCGGCCTTCGAGCCGGTACAGATCGCTGGCGGTGGCCACATAGAGCTCACCCTCGAAGGCGCACAGGTCGCTGATCGACCAGATGAAGTCCTCACCGGTGACGTGCTCCCAGTCATCGCCGCGCCCGCGCAGCAGCAGGCCACGACGCCCCCAGGCGTAGACGACGCCCTCCTCGGTGCACAGTACGCCGGTCAGGACCCGGTCCGTGGGGCTGTTCTTCTGGCTCCAGGCGGCACCATCGTAGTGCCAGATCTCGCCGTCCCAGCCGACGGCGTAGAGGTCCGAGGGGCTGAAGCCGTCAATCGACTCGAAGCCTTTTGTTTCGCCGATGGCCGGGCGAATCGCCTGGTCCAGACAGATCCACTGGCCGAGGCCTTCGCGGCGGTACACCTGCCGGCCCATGCCGACCGCGAAAGTCCGGTCGCCGATGGTGCGTACATGGCGAACATGGCCACGGTCGAGGGGATCGCTGTCCGGCGTGCAGATGCGTTCTTCGTTCTCCTGGTGGCTGCCAACGAAGAACGCATCGCCATGGGGACTCACCACGCAGGCCTGCTCGACCGGGTGGAGACTCACGGTCATCGACGCGGTTGGCCACTGCAGTGTCCAGGCGCCCCAGGGCCCGCCCTCCATGGTGAGATCCCAGCCGTAGAGGTAGGTGTACTCGGTAGCGGGTAGATTTTCATCGTTCAGGATCGATACGTAGGCCAGGTCGCGGTAGCGCACGACGCCGGTCACAACCGTGTCGAGGGGGGATAACGTCGTTGTCATGGTCATCCTTGAAGAATCATCAGGTAAGGGGAAAGGGAGTCATGGATAGGCGACTTCGCGCCAGGTCAGGCCATCGACGGTGACGACGGCCATCCGGTCGCTGATCAGCCACATCGCCTCCTCCGAGGCCGAGAGTGCCGACAGCCGCCCCTGCTGCGTATCGAGATGGGGCACGGTCTGCATGGCTCGCAATCGCTCGCCTTCCAGGCGGAACAGGCCGTGGGAACTCAGCACGTACAGGTGACCGTTGAACCAGCAGGCGCTGGTGAAGGTGCGGCGGGTCAGGTCGTTGTCGATCACGCGCCAGTGGTCTGCCCGGCCCTGCAGGATCAGGCCCGCCTGCCCGACGATGTAGACCAAGCCATCGGGCGCGCAGATCACCTTGTTCAGGGCCAGGGCGACCGGGCTGTTCTTGCGCTGCCAGGTCACGCCGTCGTGGTGCCAGACTTCACCTTGCCAGCCCACGGCGTACAGGTCGTCAGGCGCAAAACCGTCGATGCTGTTCAGGCCCGACTCCGTATCGAGCGCCAGGTCCGCCCGCAGGTCGCGGTCGATAGCTCGCCAGCTGGCAGCGCTATCACGGCGGAATACCCGACGCCCCATGCCGACCGCATAGGCCTGCCCGGCAATCGAGCGGACCTCGCGCAGGATCAGCGGCGTCTCGCCCGACTCGATCCGTTCGCAGCTGAAGCCTTCACTGCCCCAGCACGCCACCTGGCCATCACGGCCCAGCAGCAACAGTGCGCGTTCGGATTCCGTCAGCAGGCACAGGGAAACCACCTGCAGGTCGAAGGCCTTGCGGGTCCAGTCGCCATCCCAACTGAGCACACCGCTGACGGCAGCGTCCGAGGTATCCGCGGCCTTATGGCACGCGGCGAAGAAGGCACGGTCCTGGCGCACCGCCACGGCATCGATGAACCGCCAGGGGAAGGTGTCAGGCGCCGGCATGCTGAACTCCCGCGATCCGCGTCCAGCGTTGGCCATCGAAACGCATCACATCGAATTCACCGCTCGACCACATCGCCTCGCCGCAGGTGCTGAGCTGGTAACAGGACAAGGGACGGTCCGTACCAAAATCGACAGGCACCAGCCTGCCCTCCTGCAGGCGGTAGACCGTGTTCAGCGTCGACGCATAGAGCGCGCCCTGGAACCACGCCAGGTCCCAGATCGTGTCGTCGGTGGCGGTGTGCTCGATGAGCGCCCAGCCATCGACGCCACCCTGCAACAGCACACCGTGATGCCCGGCGACATACACCCGGCCATCCCCGGCGCAGATCACGGAGGTCAAGGTGGCGTTGGTCGGTGATTGGCAGTGGTGCCAGCCTGCGGCATCGCGGTGCCAGATCGCACCGCTGCGGCCGACGGCGTACAGATCGTCGGCAGAAAAACCGTGAATGGCCTGCCCGTCGAAGGACGACGGCAGGCCCTCGTCGATACGCCGCCAGGTCGTGCGCGCCTCATAGCGGTAGACGCAGCCTCGCAGGCCAACCGCATGGGCCATGCCGTCGATCTCGGCAATCTGGCGAATGCCACCTGTTCGCGGCGTCTCCGGTCTGGGCTTGCTATCGGCGAAAATATCGCCGGTGTCATTGCCCTGAGCGGTCAGCACCGAGTAGTAGCCGGTGCCGGCCACCGACATCAGGCCAGGGCAAGGCGTCGAAATGATGCAGCAGGTGCTGATGTCGAAGTTGGCATCGCCCCGGGCGAATTCGCCCGCCTGCACGCGGAACGAGATGGCGTGCGGCCGGCCCTGTTTTTCCAGCACGGGATCGCCGCAGTAAAGGTAACCGACGCCGCCATCGCGGACGGCTGCCGTTCGAATGACCAGCCCCTCAAGGGGGGAAGTCGTCCTTTCCGTGGACACTGTGTCGCTCTCCTTGAATTGAATGGCCGCCTGCTACGACTGCGCCGCCAGCGCTCGCTTTTCGTCGGCCTCGGGGTCTTCCGGGTACCAGGTTTCACCGTCTTCGGTGCGCATCAGGTGCTTCGGCCCGACGGACAGCAGGACGCCGTCATTGGCATGCAGGTGACGGCAGGTCGGCTCGAAGTCCTGGCCCATATCGACCTTCACCAGGCGGTCATCGGCACCGAGGCGGAAGACGCCATCATCACAGGCCAGGTACAGCGCGTCGTTGAACCAGGCCATGCTCCAGAAATCCTTGTCGGTCACGCCGTGGGGGATTTCTTCCCAGCTAGAACCGGTCGAACGCAACAGCGTGCCGAGCTGGCCGCAGGCGTAGATCAGGTCCTCACGAACCATCCGCACGTGATGCAGAACGCACCATTTGGGTTGCACCTGCTGGTGCCACTGCCCGTCGAGGCGCTGCCAGATTTCACCGTTGAAACCGACCGCATAGAGGTTGGCCTCGCTCAGGCCATGGATCGCGTTGAAGCCGCACATCACTTTGGCGCCACGGGGCGTGACCACGCCGTCGTCTTGGCGACTCCAGCTGCCGGGACCATTACGGCGATAGACCTGGCGACTCATACCGACCACATAGGGCACGCCACCGATCATCTGAATATCACGCAGCTCGCCGCGGCCGGCCGGGCCGTCCCTGGAGTCGTCGATCACTTCATCGAACTGCCCGGCGAGCGAGCCGATCGAGCAAATCCCATCGGGGGTGATCAGGAACAGCAGGATCTCTGGATCGAAGGTGTGACACATCCGCGTGAGCAACAGCTTGGAATGGTAAGGCGGCTGCCATTGCCATTCGCCGGTTTCGACCGAGCGCACGCACTTGAGGGTGCTGCTGTTTTTCGCGCCCAGTTTCGCGGCGAAGGTGACCTGGGCGATGGAGCGGATGGTGTTGCGATCCTGCACATAGGCGAAGTGGTAGATGTAAGACATGTCCATAAGGGTAAGCTCTGCGTCCGTGACAACGGGCATGTACCGCCCGAGCCAGGAATCCTACCCTGCTGGCCTACGGCCATAGCCCGGGCATCGACCGGAATGAGCAATGGGTCACTCCGGCCGTGCCTGTTTTGCCACCGGTGTCGCAAAGCCGTGCGGCGGCCGCCGCAGCCTCGCGCCGTCACTCAGGCTTGCATGGCCCAGCCGTGGACGTTCATGGCGGCCTGGCGCAGGGCTTCCGAGCGGGTCGGGTGCGGGTGGCAGATCAGCGCGATGTCCTCGGCCGAGGCAGAGAACTCCATGGCCACGCAGTACTCGCCGATCAGCTCACCGGCACTGGGGCCGATGATGTGCACGCCGAGAATCTGGTCGGTGCGCTCGTCGGCCAGGACTTTGACGAAGCCTTCCGCCTCGTGGTTGATCTTGGCCCGGCTGTTGGCCGTGAAGGGGAACTTGCCGACCTTGTAGGCCCGCCCCTGCGCCTTCAACTGTTCCTCGCTCTGGCCAACGGTGGCGACTTCCGGCTTGGTGTAGATGACGCCAGGAATCACCCCGTAATTGACCTCCGCCGCATGCCCGGCGATGCGTTCGATGCAGGCGATCGCTTCGTCCTCGGCCTTGTGCGCCAGCATCGGACCGGAGGTGACGTCACCAATGACCCAGATGCCCGGCACGCCGCTGCGGTGCTGCTGGTTGTCCAGCATGCCGCGCTTGTCCGGGGTAATGCCGACGGTCTCCAGGCCCAGGCCTTCGGTGTAGGGGCGGCGGCCGATGGCAACCAGCACGTAATCGGCTTTCAGCTCCTCGCTGGTGCCACCGGCGGCTGGTTCCAGGTTGAGGGTGACGCCTTTGGCGGTGGCCTTGGCGCCGGTGACCTTGGTTGCCAGCTTGAAGCTCATGCCTTGCTTGGTCAGGGTGCGCTGCAGGGTTCTGGCGGTCTCGTCATCCAGCCCGGGGCAGATGCGGTCCAGGTATTCCACCACGGTGACCTGGCTGCCCAGGCGGCGCCACACCGAGCCCAGTTCCAGGCCGATGACCCCGGCACCAATGACCACTAGGTGCTTGGGCACCTCTGGCAGGGACAAGGCGCCCGTGGAGTCGAGGATGCGCGTGTTATCGATCGTCACCCCGGGCAGCGGCGTCGGTTCGGAGCCGGTGGCGATGACGATGTCCTTGGCGCTCAGCTCGCGCTGAGCGCCATCGGCCTGGGTCACACTGACCTTGCCCACCCCGTTGAGGCGGCCCCAGCCCTTGATCCACTCGACCTTGTTCTTGCGAAAGAGAAACTCGATGCCCTTGGTCAGGGCACCCACGCTGTCGTCCTTCTGCTTCATCATCTGCGGCAGGTTGAGCGTCGGCGTGACCTCGATGCCCAGGGTGGCGAGTTCGCCGCCCACCGCCGCCTCGTAGAGCTCGGAAGCATGCAGCAGGGCCTTGGACGGCATGCAGCCGACATTCAGGCAGGTGCCGCCCAGGGTGTCGCGCCCTTCCACACAAGCCACTTTGAGGCCCAACTGGCCGGCGCGAATGGCCGCGTTATAGCCGCCTGGCCCACCACCGATTATCACGACGTCATAGCTGCTCATGGAACGCTCCGAAGGTCACAGGGAAGTTTTTGCGCAGCCAGCGCCGCCGTCACAGGCGGCCGCGGGCGTAGCAGGTGAAAGGCAACGAAAGCCGCACAGGCGAATACGCCGTGCAGAATCAACATAGGCCACGCGCTGCCATCTTGCAGCACGCCCAGCAGCACGCCGCTGCAGGTCGCCCCGGCCATCTGCGCAAAACCCATGAAGCCCGACGCCAGGCCGGCGCGCTGGGCATTGGGGATGACCGCCCCGGCCACAGACGCCGGCAACAGCATGCCGCCGCCCAGCGTCACCAGCACTTGCGGCAGGGATAGGCCCAGCACGGACAGCCCGGCCAGTTGATACACCAGCAAGGTGCTCAGCGCTCCAGTGGCCACCAGCGTCACGCCGATACCGACGATTTTCTGAGGGCCCAGGCGCATGACGGTGCGCTGGGTGAAGATGGCACCGGCGATCAACCCGGACACGATGGCGCCGAACGTCAGGCCGTACTCGGCAGCGGTCAGGTTCAACAACCCGATATAGACCGCCGAGGAACCGGCGATCACCGCGAACATGGCGCCGTAGGTACAGGCCAGGACCACGGCGAACATCCGGAAAGAACGCGCCGCCAGCAGGTCGGCATAGTTACCGGCCAGGCTGCGCAATTGCCCGGCCTGTGGGTCGAGGTTGCGATTGCTTTCCCGGTACAGCATCAGCACCGCCATCAGCGCCCCGCCACCGACCTGAATGGCCAGCACGATGGGCGCATGCCAGCCCAGCCGCGCGGTCAGCAGCCCACCGATAATGGGCGACACGACAATCGCGCAGAGCATGCCGATCACCGTCAGTGCCAGGGCCGGCGCCGCCTGGGCCTGCCACACGTCGCGCACGATGGCTCGCGCCAGCACCAGCGCGGCGCAGGCGCCCAGGCCCTGCAGCACGCGGGCGGCAATGAACTCGTTCATGCTGCTGGCGAACAGCATCCACAGCGTCGCCAGCAGATAGACGAGCAGGCCGGCAATCAGCACCGGGCGCCGACCGATACGGTCGGACAACGGCCCGAGCAGTAATTGCCCCAGGCCGAAGGCCGCGACGAACGCCGACAGCGCCAGCACGCCGCTTCCGGTACTGGCCGCCATGAACAGCTCGATGGCGCCTAGACTGGGAATGATCAACTGGGTGGATATCTCACCCAGGGCGGTCAGAGCCACCAAGATCAGCAACAGCGCCCGCGACGGTGTTGGATAGGTTTGCATGATTGAGGTCCTGCGGAACAAGCCGACGAAGGGGCTCGCCAGGCATTTATATTTCGACCATAATTCAATTGTTAGATGTTGACAATCATTTAATAAGCCACCACCCCCACTCTGGAGTGCCACACCATGAACACCCCGACACGCGATGAGAAACTGGCTGCCTGGCTGGCAGCGGAACAGGCCATGCGCGCCAGGCTGGGCAAACCCGGCACCCTCACCCTGGCCCAGGTCAGTGAACTGCAGCCCCAGGAATTCTTTGACGGCATCGGCAACGGCGACCTGCCCAGCCCGCCGTTCGGCAACCTGATCGACTTCATCCCGATGGAATGGGAAGCCGGTCGCTTCCTGTTCCAGGGCACGCCGGATGAGCGCCACTACAACCCGCTGGGCAGTATTCACGGCGGCTACGCCGCCACCCTGCTCGACTCCTGCATGGGCTGCGCGATTCATACCCAGCTCAAGCGCGGCCAGGGCTATACCACCACCGACTTGCGCATCAGCTATGTGCGCGCGCTGACCAGCAAGGTCGGGCCGATTCGCGCCGAAGGCCGCATCGTCCACCTCGGCCGTTCCACGGCCCTGGCCGAAGGTCGGATCTATGACGTGGACGACCGCCTGTACGCCGTGGGCTCGACCACCTGCCTGATTCTCGGCACGCCCAGTTGAACACCCTTTTATCCCGCTCCGCGTGACGCCACGCGCTCACGCCTTTGCCTGCACAGGATGACCGCCATGCACTCCATCGTTATCGCCGGCTTTGCACGCTCGCCTTTTCACTTCGCGAAAAAAGGCGCTCTGATCAATTTGCGCCCGGATGACCTGGCCGCCCAGGTCCTCAAGGGGCTGGTAGAAAACCTCGACCTCGATCCCGCCAGCATCGAAGACGTGATCATGGGCTGTGCCTACCCGGAAGCCGAACAGGGCATGAACATCGCCCGTATCGCCAGCTTCCGGGCT
The DNA here is from genome assembly GCA_050282285.1 of Pseudomonas sp. Taxonomy (GTDB): domain Bacteria; phylum Pseudomonadota; class Gammaproteobacteria; order Pseudomonadales; family Pseudomonadaceae; genus Aquipseudomonas. The sequence continues at coordinate 13,454 of JBLZZJ010000051.1, read as the reverse complement.
GGCTTCCCCGAGACACTGGGCGGCGCGACGGTCAACCGTTTCTGCGGTTCGTCCATGACCGCCGTGCACTTCGCCGCCGGGCAGATCATGCTCGGTGCCGGCGATGCCTTTATCTGTGCCGGGGTCGAGTCGATGACCCGCGTGCCCATGGGTGGCTTCAACCTGTCACCGAACCCGACGCTGATGCGCGACTTTCCCGCGGTCTACGCGACCATGGGCCAGACCGCCGAAGAGGTGGCCAAGCGCTTCGAGGTCAGCCGCGCCGACCAGGACGCCATGGCGGTGGAATCCCATGCCAAGGCCAGTCGCGCCCGGGAGCTGGGGCTGTTCATCGATGAGATCGTGCCGATCATTACGCCCGAAGGCCTGGTCGAGGCCGACGGTTGCATCCGCCCCGCCACCAACATCGAGGCCCTCGCCCAGCTAAAACCGGCCTTCGGTGGCTCGGTCACGGCAGGCACCGCCTCCCCACTCACCGATGGCAGCGCGGCGCTGTTGGTATGCACCGAAGCCTTTGCCCGACGCCACAACCTGAACATGTTTGCCCGCATCAAGGCCGTCGCGGTGGGCGGCTGCGCACCGGACATCATGGGCATGGGCCCGGTGGTGGCAACCCGCAAGGTGCTGGAGCGCGCCGGTCTGGGCATCCAGGACATCGACCTGGTGGAAATCAACGAGGCGTTCGCCAGCCAGTCCCTGGCCTGCGTACGCGAGCTGGGACTGGACATGGCCAGGGTCAACCTCGACGGCGGCGCCCTGGCCCTCGGACACCCCCTGGGGGCCACGGGCGCACGCATCACCGGCAAGGCCGCCAGCCTGCTGCAGCGTACTGGCGGCCGCTACGCCATCGCCACGCAATGCATAGCGGGCGGCCAGGGTGTCGCAACCTTGCTGGAAGCGGTGGACAACTGAGGGCTGCGCCCATCCGTCGTGCGTCGGCTGCGAACAGCGCATCCGGCGCTGAAAGGATGGGGCGATGGGCGTAAGATGCTATCCAACATCTGAAATCAAACGGGCAGGAACTCCATGCGCTACTCAGAAGACCACAAGGCCCAGACCCATCAACGCATCATCGAAGAAGCCGCGCGGATGTTCCGTCGCGATGGCGTTGGTGCTACAGGCCTGCAGCCGCTGATGAAAACCCTGGGCCTGACCCACGGCGGCTTCTACGCCCACTTCAAATCGAAAGATGAATTGGTGGAAACGGCGCTGCGGCACAGCGTCGAGAAACTCAGGGTCTCGACCAAGGCAATTGCCGAAGGCGAAAAACCGCTCGCCACCCTGATCCGTCAGTACCTGTCATCTGCCCACCGGGCGAATCCGGGCGAAGGCTGCCCGCTGCCGACCATGTCCGCCGAGCTCGGCCAGCGTGGCGAACCCAGCCCGATCACCGATGAGACGATACGCAGTCGCCTGGCCGCCATCGAGGCAGGCCTCAACGGTGAAGGCGCGGACGATCAGAGCGTCCTGATACTCAGCGCCATGGTCGGCGCCCTGCTGCTGTCACGCAGTGTCAGCGACCCCGAGCTGTCCGACCAACTGCTGAAAACCACCCGCCGCCTGCTGATCGAGCAGAACACCGACGAGGTGGCGGCAAAACAATAACTGATGGCCGTCGCGGCTAAAGCCCCCTCCCACAGAGCGATCCTGTCCGTGGGAGGGGCTTTAGCCGCGAGCATTCTGATGCGCGATCTGCACCTGACCGGCCAAGAGTGGCCTGGCTACGCCGCCCTCTTCCCTGGCCGGCAACGCATGAAAAAGCCCCGGGTGTGTCCACCCGGGGCTTTTTCATTGGCGTGGCGATTACTTGTAGCGAGCCGCCGCCGTGTTGCGCGACAGGTTCGGGCCGAGCTTGCCACGGGCGCCGACCAGGGCCTGCCAGTCGGCGGCATCCGGCAGCGAAGGGATGGTGATCAATTCGCGCTGGTCGAAACCGGCCAGGGCGGCGTCAACCATCTCCCCCACTTCCATGATCATGCTGGCCGGCAGTGCGGATTCGTCCATGCCACTGCGCTCCCAAATTTCCGTGCGGGTGATGCCGGGCAATACTGCCTGCACCTGAACGCCCTGGGCGCTCACCTCGCCATACATGGTCTGGCTCAGGCTCAGTACATAGGCCTTGGTGGCGCTGTACACCGCGTTGAACATCTCCGGCGCCAGGGCCACGACCGAGGCGATATTGATGATCGCGCCACGACCTGCAGCGGTGAAGTTGGTCACGGCAGCAGCAGACAGGTGGGTCAGGGACACCACGTTGAGCAGGATCATGCGGTCCACGGTGTCGAGGTCGGCCTCGGCTAGCTTGCCGTTCATGGCCATACCGGCGTTGTTCACCAGCAGGCTGATGCTGCTGTCGCTGCGCAGGCGCTGGGTAACGGCCTGGAGATCGGCCTTGTCGGTCAGGTCGGCCTTCAGGACCTCGACCTTCACGCCAAATGTGCTGCTCAGACGCGCTGAGAGCGCTTCCAGGCGCGACAGGTCGCGCGCCACCAGCAGCAGGTCATAACCACGTTGCGCCAAACGCTCGGCATAAGTCGCGCCGATGCCCGAAGACGCGCCAGTAATCAGGGCAGTACCTTTTACGTTGTGTGTGCTCATTGCTCGTTTCCTCGGGGTTTCAGCGTGATGGACCGTGTCTGGAGGTATAGTGCGGCAAATAATATTACACACATAATATAAAAATCATATGTCGATCATAATAAAAATCTTCGCCGCTCCGAGGACCACTATTGATAAGGCGTGAGCGACTCAACCGGCCAAATTGCAGGCACAAAAAAAGCGGACAACCTTTGCAGGTTGTCCGCTTCGTTCAGGCCGGAGGCCTGGAGCCTGGTGACAGGCCCGTGGATCAGCTGCGGATCAGGTGATCGAAGGCGCTCAGCGACGCTTTCGAGCCCTCGCCCATGGCGATGACGATCTGCTTGTACGGCACGGTGGTCACGTCGCCGGCGGCGAAGATACCCGGCAGCGAGGTTTCACCGCGGGCGTCGACGATAATCTCGCCGCGGTCCGACAGCTCAACCGAACCCTTCAGCCACTCGGAGTTGGGCAGCAGGCCGATCTGCACGAAGATGCCTTCCAGCTCTACCGGGACAAACTCGTCGGAGTTGCGATCCTTGTAGACCAGGCCGGTAACCTTCTGGCCGTCACCCTTCACTTCGCTGGTCAGGGCGCTGGTGATCACCTTGACGTTGGGCAGGCTGTAGAGCTTCTTCTGCAGAACGGCGTCGGCGCGCAGCTTGCTGTCGAACTCCAGCAGGGTGACATGGGCGACGATACCGGCCAGGTCGATGGCCGCTTCCACGCCGGAGTTGCCCCCGCCGATCACCGCCACACGCTTGCCCTTGAACAGCGGGCCGTCACAGTGCGGGCAGTACGCCACGCCCTTGTTGCGGTAGTCCTTCTCGCCCGGCACGTTCATCTCTCTCCAGCGTGCGCCGGTGGACAGAATCACGGTCTTGGCCTTGAGGCTGGCACCGCTTTCGAACTTCACTTCGTGCAGGCCACCTGCGCTGGTCGCCGGGACCAGGGCGCTGGCGCGCTGCAGGTTCATGATGTCGACGTCGTACTGCTTGACGTGCTCTTCAAGGGCGCGGGCCAGTTTCGGGCCTTCGGTTTCCTGCACCGAGATGAAGTTCTCGATAGCCATGGTATCCAGCACCTGACCACCGAAACGCTCGGCCGCAACACCGGTACGGATGCCTTTACGGGCGGCGTAGATGGCTGCCGCAGCACCGGCCGGGCCACCACCGATGACCAGCACGTCGAAGGCGTCCTTGGCATTCAGCTTGGCGGCGTCACGGGCCGAAGCACCGGTGTCGATCTTCGCCAGGATCTGCTCGGCGTCCATACGGCCCTGGCCGAACAGCTCGCCGTTCAGGTAGATGCTCGGCACCGACATGATCTGGCGGGACTCGACTTCTTCCTGGAACAGCGCACCGTCGATGGCGACGTGGCGAATGTTCGGGTTGAGCACAGCCATCAGGTTCAGCGCCTGGACCACGTCCGGGCAGTTCTGGCAGGACAGCGAGTAGTAGGTCTCGAAGTTGAATTCGCCTTCGAGGCTGCTGATCTGCTCGATGACCTCAGCCGCCAGCTTCGACGGGTGGCCGCCGACTTGCAGCAGGGCCAGCACCAGCGAGGTGAACTCGTGCCCCATCGGCAGACCGGCAAAGCGCAGGCTGATGTTGCCGTTCGGACGGTTCAGGGCGAACGACGGTACACGGGCATCGGTGCCATCGGTCTTCAGGGTGATCTTGTCGGTTAGGCTGATGATGTCATCGAGCAGACCTTTGAGCTCCTGGGATTTGTCGCTGTCATCGAGGGACGCGACGATTTCGAACGGCTGGCTGACTTTTTCCAGGTAAGCCTTCAACTGGGTTTTGAGCGTGGCGTCCAACATATACGTGTCCTCAATGACAAAATTCGGGCAATAAAACGCCCGGACGGGTTACGCCCGGGCGCCGGGCCCCAGGGGATGGGTTGCATCCCCCGGAGCTGACCATCGGGAAGCCGAGGCTTCCGGGTCGTTTTTTAGATCTTGCCGACCAGGTCCAGGGAAGGAGCCAGGGTCTTCTCGCCTTCTTTCCACTTGGCTGGGCACACTTCGCCCGGGTGGGAAGCGGTGTACTGAGCAGCTTTCAGCTTGCGCAGGGTTTCGCCAACGTCGCGAGCGATCTCGTTGGAGTGGATTTCGACGGTCTTGATCACGCCTTCCGGGTTGATCACGAAGGTGCCGCGCAGTGCCAGACCTTCTTCAGCGATATGCACGCCGAAAGCGTTGGTCAGCTGGTGAGTCGGGTCGCCGATCAGCGGGAACTGAGCCTTGCCAACGGCCGGGGAAGTCTCGTGCCATACCTTGTGGGAGAAGTGGGTGTCGGTAGTGACGATATACACTTCAGTGCCAGCCTTCTGGAACTCGGCGTAGCTGTTGGCAGCATCTTCGATTTCGGTCGGGCAGTTGAAGGTGAAGGCTGCCGGCATGAAGATCAGTACCGACCACTTGCCTTTCAGGCTCTGCTCGGTGACTTCGATGAATTTGCCATTGTGAAAAGCGTTGACCTTGAACGGCTGGACTTGAGTGTTAATCAAAGACATCAGTGAACTCCTTCGAGGGTTAGGAAATTTACAAGACGAATCTTATTCCCATACGAGCTAAAAATCCTATTGATTGAACCCATGAAGCTGATTGAGCAGCTCAATCGAAGATTTATAAACTCATTTGAAAACAACAAGATAAGAAATTCGAAAAACCCGGAAACCACCGCCTCCGGGCCTTTCTTTCGCGCATTCGAGCCTAGTTGATTAGACCAGACTATCGGCGATGACAAGCACCAGTTTGCCGTTGACCTGATTGTCGGCCAAGGTAGCAAATGCGGCTTCCGCATCTTCGACCGGGAAACTGCGCGCCAGTTGCGGTTTTAAACGCCCTTCTGCGAACAGTGGCCATACGGTTGCGTGCAGGTCGCGCATCAGGTCGGCCTTGAACGCATCGTCACGGTTGCGCAGGGTCGAGCCGGTCAACTGAATACGTTTGCCAAGCACCAGGGCCAGATCCAGCTCCGCCTTGCGCCCGCCCATCAGACCGATGTTTACCCAGCGACCATCACGGGCCAGCAGCTCGAGGTTGAGCGCGGCGTAGTTGCCGCCCACCGGATCGAGAATGACATCGAAGGGGCCGAAGTCACGCAGCGCCGATAGATCGTCGCCACGCAACACACCACCCTGGGCGCCCAGTGCTTCACAATAGGCCAGTCGGTCGGCCGAACCGACGCTCACCCACGCGGGGCTGCCAAACGCCTTGCACAGCTGGATAGCTGCGGAACCGACGCCGCTGGCGCCGGCGTGCAGCAGCACCTTTTCGCCGGGCTTGAGGGCCGCCAGCTGGAACAGATTGAGCCAGGCGGTGGCATAGACTTCAGGCAGTGCTGCAGCCTCGACCAGCGACATGCCTTCCGGCACCGGCAGAACATGGCGGGCATCGACCACCACTTCTTCTGCCATGCCGCCACCGGCCAGCAGCGCGCAGACCCGATCGCCCACCTGCCAGTCGCAACCAGGCCCGACTTCGCTGATCACTCCCGCGCACTCCAGCCCGAGGATTTCACTCGCACCGGGCGGTGGCGGGTACAAGCCCGCGCGTTGCAACAGGTCGGCTCGATTGAGGCCCGCAGCCGCGACACGAATGCGAACTTCCCCCACATCACAGGCCGGTGCGGGCTGTTCTACCCACGCCACACGGCCTTCCACGCCTTGCAATGCCTTCACGCTGCCTCCATAGTGCATTTGAACCGAGCCCGGCGGTATGCGCCGGGCTTTTGCATTGCGCCGATGGAACCTGGCGCCCTTAAAGACGGCCTAATATGCGTTATCAACTGTCCCCGCGTCGAATCAGCATGAAGCGTTCCTTCCTCAGCGCCACCCTCGCCCTTGCCCTCGGTTTGGGTGCCTTGCCTCTCGCCGCCAAGACCACGGGCGACGATCACTGGGAGTACTTGCAGCCCAATCGCGAGCAAGTGATTGCCAGCCTCAACGTCGTGGAACTGTTGAAGCGTCATCATTACAACAAGCCTCCGCTCAATGACGAACGCTCGGAAAAGATCTACCAGAGCTACCTGAAGATGCTCGACCCGTCGCGCAGCTACTTCACTGCCGCTGACATCGCCGAGTTCGATCAGTGGCACGACAAGTTCGACGACTTCCTGAGGAACGGCAACCTGGAGCCGGGCTTCACCATCTACAAGCGCCACCTGGAACGTCTGCAGGGCCGTCTGCAGTTCGCCCTCGCGCAACTCGAGAAAGGCGTCGACAGCATTGATTTCACGGTCGATGAAGACCTGCTGATCGACCGCGAGAAAGCCCCATGGGCCAAGGACGTTGCCGAACTCGACGACCTGTGGCGCAAGCGCCTGAAAGATGAAGTGCTGCGCCTGAAGATCGCCGGCAAGGAATCCAAGGCCATCCAGGAACTGCTGACCAAGCGCTACAAGAATCAGCTGGCGCGTCTGGAGCAGACCCGTGGCGAGGACATCTTCCAGGCGTACATCAACGCCTTCGCCATGTCCTACGACCCGCACACGACTTACCTGTCTCCGGACAATGCGGAAAATTTCGACATCAACATGAGCCTGTCGCTGGAAGGCATCGGCGCCGTGTTGCAGAGCGATAACGAACACGTGAAGGTGGTGCGCCTGGTTCCGGCCGGCCCTGCCGAGAAAACCAAGCAAATCGCACCGGCGGACAAGATCACCGGCGTGGCCCAGGGCGACGACGAGATGGTCGACGTGATCGGCTGGCGCCTGGATGAAGTGGTCAAGCTGATCCGCGGCCCGAAAGGCTCCAAGGTACGCCTGGAAGTGATCCCGGCGAGCAATGCGCCAAACGACCAGACCAGCAAAGTGGTGGTCATCACCCGTGAAGCGGTGAAGCTGGAAGAACAGGCAGCGAAGAAAAACGTCCTGCAACTCGAGCATGAGGGCCGCGACTACAAGCTCGGCGTGATCGAGATTCCGGCCTTCTACCTGGACTTCAAAGCGTTCCGCGCTGGCGATCCGAACTACAAGAGCACCACCCGCGACGTCAAACGCCTGCTCGGTGAGCTGGAGAAGGAAAAAGTCGACGGCGTGGTCATCGACCTGCGCAACAACGGTGGTGGCTCTCTGCAGGAAGCCACCGAGCTGACCGGCCTGTTCATCGACCAGGGCCCGACTGTTCTGGTGCGCAACAGTGACGGCCGCGTCGACGTGCTGGCCGACGAGAACACCGGCGTGTTCTACAAAGGCCCGATGGCCGTGCTGGTGAATCGCCTGTCCGCGTCGGCCTCGGAGATCTTCGCTGGTGCCATGCAGGACTACCACCGCGCGCTGATCATCGGTGGCCAGACCTTCGGCAAGGGCACGGTGCAGACTATCCAGCCGCTCAACCACGGTGAGCTGAAGCTGACCCTGGCCAAGTTCTACCGCGTCTCCGGCCAGAGCACCCAGCACCAGGGCGTGATTCCGGACATCAAGTATCCCGACGTGATGGACACCAAGGACATCGGCGAAAGCGCCCTGCCCGAGGCCCTGCCATGGGACAGCATCCGTCCGGCGATCAAGCCCGAGCTCGACCCGATCAAGCCGTTCCTCGCCGATCTCCAGACGCGCTACGACTCGCGTACGGCCAATAACCCGGACTTCACCTTCACCCGTGAACGCCTGGCCCTGGCCCAGAAGCTGATGAATGAAAAAACCGTCAGCCTCAACGAAGCCAAGCGCCGTGCCCAGCAGGCCGATATCGAAGCCCAGCAACTGGCGATCGAGAACAGCCGTCGCAAGGCCAAGGGGGAAACCCTGCTGACCGAGCTGAAGGAAGAAGACGAAGATGCCGCTCCGGTCGAGCCTGAGAAAACCAAGCCTGAGGACGATGCTTTCCTGGCGGAAACCGGACGCATCCTGCTCGACTACCTCGGCCTGAATGCCAAGGTCGCGAAACACTAACGCCGGACAGTCATCAAACGGTCACTAATCTGTCGTGAAATGCAGGGGCTGATAGCGATATCAGCCCTTTGCTTTTTCTGGATATAGAGACCCCCTCATGACCGTCACCGATCAGTTGAGCGCGCTAGGCCATATCCTCGCTCACGGCGACCTGCATAGCCTCTTCCAACCCATCGTGTGCCAGTCCGAACGGCGCATCCTTGGCTATGAAGCCCTGACCCGCGGCCCGTCCAACAGCCCGCTGCACTCTCCTATCAACCTGTTCGCCGTGGCCCGCCATGCTGGCCGCCTGAGCGAACTCGAACTGGCCTGTCGCAAGAGCGCCTGCCGCCGTTTCAGCGAGCTGAAGCTGGAAGGCAAGCTGTTCCTCAACGTCTCGCCGGAATCTCTGCTTGAGGCCAATCACCAGCCCGGGCGCACCCTGCAGTTGCTCCAGGCCTATGGCATCCCACCCAGCCAGGTGGTGATCGAGCTGACCGAGCAATCCCCCACCGAAGACTTCGCCCTGCTCGACACCGCCCTGCACCACTACCGCGCCATGGGCTTCTCGATTGCCCTGGATGACCTGGGTGCCGGCTACTCCAGCCTGCGCCTGTGGTCAGAACTGCGTCCGGACTACGTGAAGATCGACCGGCACTTCATCGACGGTATCCATCAGGATGCAGTCAAGCGCGAGTTCGTCGGCTCGATCCTGCAGATGGCCAAGGCGTCTCGTGCCGAAGTCATCGCCGAAGGCATCGAACGCCCTGAAGAACTGGCCGTGTTGTCGGAGATGGGCATCGACCTGCTGCAGGGCTACCTGCTGTGCCGCCCCCAGGAAAACCCGCCCAAGGACGCCCGCGCCCTGCTGCCCAAGCTGGAGAGCGCCCCGGCCAGCCTCAACGACGAGGGCAGCGACCTGTCCGCCCTGCTCAACGAGCAGATCGCCGTCGCCCTGAACACGCCCATCGCCGAAGTGCTGGAAGCCTTTCGTGCCCAGGCCAACCTGAACTCCCTGGCGGTGCTCAACGAGCAGCAGCAACCGGTGGGTATCGTGCACCGCCACTCGCTGTCCGATGCCCTGCTGAAACCCTTCGCCACCGAGCTGTTCGCACGCAAGCCGATCAGCCGCCTGATGAGCGACGACTTCCTCGCCGTAGAGCTGGGGCAATCACTGCAGAAGGTCAGCCGCTTGCTGACCAGCCGTGCCCGCCAGCGCATCGAAGAAGACTTCATCATTACCCTCGATGGCCGCTACCAGGGTCTTGGCCGGGTGATCGACGTGCTCAAACTGATCACTGAACTGAAGATCCAGCAGGCCCGCTACGCCAACCCGCTGACCCTGCTGCCCGGCAACGTGCCGATCCAGCAATGCCTGGCGCGTTTGCTGCAGCAATCCCGAGAGGCCGTGGTGTGCTACGTGGATATCGACAGCTTCAAGCCCTTCAATGACCTCTACGGCTACGCCAAGGGCGACGAAGTCCTGTTGTGCCTGGCGCAGTGCCTGAACGAACGGGTCGATCCGGCGCGGGACTTCGTTGGCCACATCGGCGGGGATGATTTCCTGCTGGTACTGGGCTCCGAAGACTGGCGCGCGCGGCTGAACTACCTGCTGGAAGACTTCCAGGGACAGTGCCGGCGCTTTTACCGGGAAGAGGACCTAGAGGCAGGCTGCTTCGTTTCCCACAACCGCCAGGGGCAACGCGAAGAGTTCGCGCTGCTGTCACTGTCGCTGGGGGTGGTGCACCTGCACCCGGAGAACTGTGCGGACCTGGACGCCAGCCAGCTCGCCGGCCTGGCGTCGGAAGCCAAGCGTCACGCGAAAAATGTGCCGGGCTACAGCCTGCACATCATCGATACCCGGCAACTGAGCGCTGCCCGCGAAAACGCCTGAAATGCGTCGAACCTACAGGCCGTGCTGGCTGGCCAGGGCGTCGAAATGGGCGGCACGCGCTTCGTCAGCGACAAGCCCCTGGCCACCCTCACGGTAGAGCGTGGCCAGACGGCGGCACGCCAGGGGATGACCGGCTTGCGCCGCCATCGACCACCAGCGCACGGCCTCCTCGGCATTCGGTGCAGTGCGGGTATCGCCCGCCAGGCTGAGCACACCCAGCTGGTAGGCAGCCTTGCCGTCCCCGCCCTGAGCCGCTAGGCGCAGCAGGCGAATGCCTTCTTCACGGGCGCCAAACCCCTGGCCGCGAAACAGCAGGATATGGCCATAGAAACTCTGTGCGGGTACATCGCCCAGGGCGGCCATGCGGGCGAACTGCCCTTCGAGCCATTTCCAGCCGCGCGGTTGCTTGACCCACCATTGCCAGTGAAACAAACGACGAGCCAGCCAGTAAGTCACTCGGGCACGCAGGCGCCACAGCATTTACACGTCCTCGGAGTAATCGAATTCGAATACCCGCACCACTTCGGCTGCATGCCAGGAGGCCGCCGCTACGCCATCCGGCGCACCACTGAAGCGGCCCAGGCGGGTGACACAATCGAAGAAACCGGTACGGGGCAGGCGGCTCGCGCCCTGGCTGATCACCAGCGCGCTGCGCAGGGGGCGTTCGGCGCGGGCATCCAGTGCCGCCAGGTGTTCGAGCGCAGCGACCAGGGTCTGCATGGCCGGGCTGGGCAACTCAAGACGCTCGATCAGCGCACGATAGGTCAGCAGGTGACGCTGACGACGCGCCTCCGCCAGTTCGTTGAGCAGCGCCTGCCAATGCACGCGACTGATGCGAACGCTCAAGAGCCCGGCTCCCAACCCTTGACGCCGAGATTCCAGGCCAGCGCACGCTGGATCGCCGCATCAGGCTGGCGCTCGCCGCTCTCGATCATGCCCAGGTAATGCGGGCTGATCCCCACCGACCTCGCCAGGGCGTCGATCGTCATGCCCTTGGCCTCGCGAAGGCTGCTCAACTGGCTCAGCGGTGGCGCGACCGCAACGACCGGCTCGACCGACGCAACTGGCTCCACCTCCTGAGGCGTACCCGCTGCCGCCAGCAGCGCCTGGTAATCGGCCCACGACAGCACCGCGTACTCCGGTTCGCCGTCGCGCTTGATCACTTGCACATTCATGTTCAATTCTCCGTTGGAAGCCGTACCGGACCTTCCGTGCAGATCGCCATATTAACAGCCGTTATCAACAAACGGCGTGATCTGTCCGCGCTCTGCGCAACGGAGTCACTGCCACAGGGCGTGGCAGCTGTGGAAAGGTCAGGGCTCCATCTTCTCCGGCAGGCCATCAGGCAGGCGCTCGATGACCGCCAGCGTTTCCGGCGTCTGCCCGTCACGCCAGGTACGGAAAGCCGCCAGCTCTTCATGCCAGGTACTCAGTACCCAGGCCAGCACGGCAAGGTCGTCGACAAACCCCACACCGAGCAGCCAATCGGGCACCGCATCCAGGGGTGTTACGAAATACAACAGCGCCGCCACAACGGCCAACAGGGCCTGGGAGCTGATCGCCCGGTACTCGCCCCGCCACCAGGCCAGGCACAGCCCCTGCAATAAACGCAGATCATCCTTCAGGCCGGCAAAGCGCTGGCCTTGCTTGCCACTCTTTCGAGCGACCGCAAGCAGCAACGTGGGCAGCCGCCCGCCAACGATAAAACGCTGGGCCAAGGGCAGGTAACGGGCAAAATTCCGAGGCATTTTCATGCTCGCTCCTTGTCAGCCCGCATGACTGCTGGGCTGGCTTGAGTTATCCACGAAAGCTGTGGATAACCTTGTGAACAGATTCTGAATGAGCGTACCAAACCCAGGCCCCATGGGGCCTGGGTACAGATCGGACATTTTTTACTCAGCCAATAAAAATCAACAAAATCAATATGTTAATAAAGTCAAAGTTTTCCTTGCTGCGCTGAAAAAGACTAAATGAGAATCCATGCAGGAATGTGCATAACCGTAACACCTCCCGCGCGCTCTCCTCTTTTCAGACCCGCCAGTCGCCCTCGCGTTCGCCTTGTGAACACCCAGAAACGACAACGCCCCGTCAAGACGGGGCGCTGAGGTGAATCAGAATGTGTTACTGCTGTTCGGCAGGTGCCTCAGCATTCTTGATGCTCAGCAGCTCCAGCTCGAAGACCAGTACCGAGTTGGCCGGAATGGCCGGGCTCGGGCTCTGCTCGCCGTAGGCCAGTTCGCTCGGGATGTAGAGTTTGTACTTCTCGCCTACGTGCATCAGTTGCAGGCCTTCGACCCAACCCGGGATCACACCGTTGACCGGCAGATCAATCGGGCTGCCACGCTCGACCGAGCTGTCGAACACGCTGCCATCAGTCAGCTTGCCTTCATAGTGAACGGTCACCACGTCGGTTTCTTTCGGCTGGGCGCCTTCGGCTTTCGTCAGAACTTCATACTGCAGACCGGAGGCGGTGGTGGTCACGCCTTCACGCTTGCCGTTCTCTTCGAGGAATTTCTTGCCGGCCTTGGCCGACTCTTCGTTCATCGCGACCATGCGCTCTTCGGCACGCTTTTGCAGAAAGGCGAAGGCTTCGATCAGCTCTTCGTCTTTCAGGCGCTGCTCTTTCTTGCCGATGGCGTCTTCGATGCCCTGGGCTACCGCTTTCGAATCCAGATCGTCCATGCCTTCCTGGGCCAGGCTCTTGCCCATGTTCAGGCCGATACCGTAGGAGGCTTTCTGCGCCGGGGATTCCAGTTTCACTTCGCTGGTTTGCGACTCGCAGCCCGCGAGGACCAGACCCACCAGGGCAATCGCCGCTGCTAAACGATGCTGTTTCATGCTTATTCCTTTGTTCGGGGCGCCCGGCGGGCAATCGAATGAAGACGCGAGCTTAGCAGGCTGCCGTGATCGCTGGCTACCAGGATACGAACCGGTCGGCGTACATAAGTTCAGGTGTTTAAACGATTTTTTGCAGGAATGAAGCGTGTGTCACGAGGGGAATGAAGCGAGGATGAAGCAAGGAGAAAAAATGGCGCAGCGGACGGGACTCGAACCCGCGACCCCCGGCGTGACAGGCCGGTATTCTAACCGACTGAACTACCGCT